>NZ_SRSH01000037.1 GCF_006175985.1 Methylotetracoccus oryzae
AAGACCTTCTTCAGCGCCTGCTCTTTGAAGCCCTCGGAATACGTTGCTTTCATCATGCTCATGATCCTCTAATCTCCTTTCACTCGGAACATTAGAGGCGACAACTATTCTGACGCCGGGGGGCGGTTGATGAGCAGGATGTCGCGATGCGGCCATTTCCGGGGGAGCTGAATCAGTCGACAACTTGAGTCGCTTGATCACCGCTCGCTTTCTATAAAGCCATGGATGCCAAGCTAAAAGCAGCCGACATGCGCCTAACCAGAACCGCGGTTAACTGAGAAGCTCAAAGAAGCCTTGCCACGTGTCGATGTCAATTTCTCTCTGATTTTTTCTGATCAGTACAGCGTTGCATTGGGGGTGTAAACGTGTCGTCTTCGCTAACTTGGCTCGATCACGATTCAGCGGCACGCGACCGCAGCCTCCGGATTCTGGCGCTGTTCCGCGAAAAGGAAAGCCGCGACGAACTCGGCATCGGTGGCCTGCGCGATGCGATTGCCGATCAACTCTTTCCGGGTACATCCACGATTCAAACTCGGCTCCGGTACATGCTGGTTGTCCCCTGGATATACCAAGACCTGGAACAGCGACGCGTCCCGGCCAATACCTTCGAGGCTCAGGCCAGGAAAGCCGAATTAGCCATCGTTAAACCGCTTCTTGAGAACCAGGAGATGGGCGTATTCGGCGCCCAGGCCGGAAGCGACCTAAAGCGCCTCCCCAGTTCGGTTTATTGGGCTGGTCTTGGCGAATGGGGCATCCGCCGCTACCCAGGCTCCCAGAGTGACTATTACCGTGCCATCGACCTACTGTATGAATGTCGGGTGAGATCCCGTCAGCGCGACGATGATGACACCGAGGCGGGCCCGTCACCCCAGTCATGGCATCCCCGCCTGCCTTCCCCACCGGCTGACTTTCCGGCGACGCTAACCCTTAACCTCACCCAAGAGGAAGCCAGTTTCCTCCGCGACTGTATCGTCCAACGCTGCGAGGGCTCACTTCTGGCCTGGCTTGCCTTGAACGGACGGGAGGACACGACACCAGAGCCGTGGCTGCATCATCAAGTTGAGGATTTTCCCGCATCGGCTCGCGAACTGCTGAAGCATGCGAGTTTGTTGACGGACGTGGTCGAAGGCGCTGCGCGGCTCTACAACCTAATGTTGGCGGAGCTTCGCGATGATGAGGGCCTCGCCGCTGGGCATCGGAATGATTTAATCGAATGGCAGCGACGTCGCGATATCAATGATGTCCGTAATTGGTCACTGCCGGAGTTGTGGGAGAAGACGGTGGGCCATGGCCATGCGATCACCCACCAGACACGCCGGTTCGTGGAGGCGTGGATTGAACGGGTGCGGGTGATGAACAGTAACGTCGCCGATGACGCCGAAGGGCGGCGCCTGATCCGGGAGCGGGAACAAAACCTCAAGGGCCCCCGCTCCCGTTTCATGAACCGCGGCGCGCTCGCCCAATGGGGTGGGAGTTCCGGTGTTGGGCGTCTGGTTTATCGATGGCCGACGGCTCGCCGCTTCCTCGGCGACCTCCTGCCAGCACTGGGAGGGGGCTAAACATGCTCGACCCAAATCAGCGTAGTCTGCTCAGTTCCTTAGTCACCCCTCCGCCAGGGATGCTATTCGACACCGGTCTTGCAACAACCTACAGCCTGGACCCGCTCACCTTACTTGGAGTACCCGTGCATCTGGCCTGGCTTGCTAGCTATGGCAGCGGAGATGTACTCACCGATCCGATTCGCCTCCTTGAAGCTCTGCGGCGCGTGACGGAGCGATTCACGGTATTCGCTGATCGAGGACGGATGCATGTGCCTGGGCAAGCCAACGCGCTATTTGCCCTACTGGAGAACACCATTGTTGAGGTTCGCGCACCTCAAGGCGGCGCTTTCCATCCCAAGATCTGGTTGCTGAGATTTTCTCACCCCGAAGGTACCGAGCCCGTAATGCTGCGGCTCGGCATTCTGTCCCGTAACCTGACCTTCGACCGCTCGTGGGATCTGTCGCTGGTGCTTGAAGGCACTCTTCGTGGGAGTTACACAAAGAAATACCGTCCTTTTGGAGAACTGATCAAAGCGCTCCCGTCCTGGGCAGTTCGGGAACTATCTACTGCACGCCGCGAACAGGTTGAGCAACTGGCAGATGAGGTGCGCCGGGTAGCGTGGGAATTGCCCGGAGCCTGGGAAGACTTGCAGTTCCATGTGCTTGGCTTGCGGCGCAGTCGCTTGGACCCGGGCCCTGCTGATGAGATAGCGGTTATCTCTCCGTTTTTGACTCCGGAGGCGCTTGCTCAACTCCGACAGGGAAAAAAGCGTTCCGTGGCTTTGGTGTCTCGCCCGGAAACTCTTGCCGCACTCCCCGCAGACGCACGCGGGGCTTTTGAACGTTGTCTCGTCCTCGACGATGCCGCCGAAACCGAAGATGGAGAAGAACCCGAGACCCCGCACGCTATCGGTCTTCACGCCAAGGCGATCGTGCTTCGGCGGGGTTGGTACACCCACTTGTTCCTGGGGTCTGCCAACGCGACGAGTGCGGCCATGGTCCAGGGCTTGAACGTCGAGATCATGGCCGAGCTCTCGGGCCGTCGAAGCCAAGTGGGCCATATCGATGATCTCCTGAGTACCGACGGATTTGGCGGATTGCTTGCAGATTTCTCTCCCCAAACACCGCCCACACCGGAGGACGCGGCCAGGGCTGACGCTGAGTTGGCGTTGGAAACCTGTCAACGTACCCTTGCCAGTGCGAGCCTTTCTGTTCATTGCGCCCCCGATGGAGCGGGGAACTGGAACCTGCAATTGGTGCCAGCGGCTGGGGTGGCATTGGGCAATGTCACTGCCCGTGCCTGGCCACTCTCATTACAACCCGAGAGAGGTATTGATGTCGTCGCGCTTGCGACGGGCGCGGAAGTTGTCCTAGGCGTTGTCGATGCGGCGGATATTACGGGATTGATTGGTTTTGAACTGTGCTGCGGCGAGCAGGCGCGGCGGTTTGCGCTGAACCTCGAGGTTGTTGGCCTGCCCGATGACCGCGACGCCGCCATCCTGCGGCGAATCGTGCGTAACCGCGAGGGCTTTTTTCGCTATCTACAGCTCTTGCTTGGAGGCCTGGGCTTAAATCTGGCTCCGGGCAATGAGGGAATCCGAAACGGCACCGGCAGTTGGCAGCCAGGTGCGCCCGGCACTGAATCGCTATTGGAAGATCTAGTTCGGGCCTGGTCACGCGAACCGGCTCGCCTCAAAGATGTACAGCGGGTCGTCGAAAGGCTTCGCAATGAAAATGACGAGAACGGGTCGATCATCCCATCTGATTTCGACGCGCTCTGGATTACTTTTGAACAGGCCATGGCGAATTAAGGATGACGGGACGCTTTTCAGCCGAATCCACCCTCCACGGCCTCAAGGATTTTCAGCGCCGGACCGTGGACTACGTTTTCCGGCGGCTCTTTCTGGATGAGCCAGCCACGAAGCGATTCCTGGTCGCCGATGAGGTCGGGCTCGGCAAAACGCTGGTCGCGGCCGGCGTGATCGCCAAAACCCTGGAGCACCTGCAGGACCGGGTCGATCGAGTCGATTTCATCTATGTGTGTTCGAATGCAGCCATCGCCCACCAGAACGTCGCCCGACTTAATGTACGAGGCGAGGGAGGCTTTGCCCTGGCGAGTCGGCTTACCCTGCTGCCGACCCAGGTGAAGAGTCTCCGCAAGAGCTCCGTGAATTTCGTGAGCTTTACACCGGGCACAACCTTCGACCTCAAGTCGCGTTCCGGGTTGATGTCGGAGCGGGTTCTACTATTCCGAATGTTGCAGAAAAGCGGCTTCGACAAGAAAGGCCTCTTGCACATGCTGCAGGGCCCTGCCGGGCGTGACGGGTGGGAAAGCGCGGCCCACCAGTGGTTCAATGGGGATGCTGTGGATGCCGACCTCCAGGCCAACTTCGTCAAGGAAGTTGGAGGCGACCTTGAACTGACAGCGCGTATCGATGATGTCTGTGCGCGCTTCCACCGGTACCGCGCCAATGTTCCCCAAGACGACAACGTTAGCCGTTACGACCTCATCGGTCACCTCCGCCAACGGCTCGCCAGGGTTTGCCTACATGCTCTCGAGCCTGATCTTGTCATCCTCGATGAGTTTCAGCGATTTCGCAATTTGCTGCGGGACGATGACCCAACGGCCGATCTGGCTCAGGAGCTATTCAACTATCCGAAGGTTCGGGTCATGCTGCTCTCGGCGACGCCCTACAAGATGTTGTCCCTAGACCATGAGCAGGATGACGACCACTACCCGGATTTCATCAAGACTCTGCGCTTCCTCCTGGGCAGTGACGCGGCGGTGGAGTCCCTCAAGCGCGAGATCGAAGCGTTCAGACGCGGATTGCTCAACCTGAATTCTCCGAACCAAGCGGACCACATCCAGCAAGCCCGTGACACCTTGCGCCATCGGCTCCAAACCGTCATGTGTCGAACCGAGCGCGTGGGACGGACAGTTCGTCAAGACGCGATGCTATCCGAGCCGGCGCGAGCCGCCCGGTTGCTGCCCCACGACCTGATGCATGCTCGGCTGCTGGACGGAGCATCCATCAAGGTGGGTGCCCACGATGCGGTGGAATACTGGAAATCAGTACCCTACGCCATCAACACCATGAAGGGCTACGACCTGCGGAGGCGGATCGAGGGGTTGGCCGCAGAGCAGTTGGCCGATTTCGCATCGTTCCTGCACGAGCATCGCGGATGTCTCCTGCGCCGGGATTATTTCGAGCGATACCAAGCCATCGATCCCGCCAACGCGCGGCTCCGGGTCCTGTTCAATGACACGCTGGAGCAGGGACTCTGGAAGATCCTTTGGATGCCGCCCTCGTTGCCCAACTGGCGCCCCGAGGGCCCGTTCGAGCGTGTGGGCGATGTCACTAAATCTCTGGTGTTCTCGGCCTGGAATGTCGTACCGGATGCCATCGCTTCCCTCTGCTCGTATGAGGCCGAGCGGCGCGCGGTGACCGAATTCGATACCTCAATCGCGCATTCCACTCTGTATGACAGGGTCAAACCGCTGCTGCGTTTTTCGCGAGAGCGGGATGGCCGGTTGACCGGTATGCCGGCGTTGCTGCTCCTTTATCCGTCACCGACGCTGGCATCTCTGGTGGACCCGGTTTCGTTGTCGCTTGCTGCCGAGTCGCTGCCCAGTCTGGAAGAGGTGGAAGCCCAGGTCACCGCAACGGTGCGCGAATGGCTGGCGCCACACATCTCGGGCATTGACGACGTGGGGCGGATCGATGAACGCTGGTACTGGATCGCTCCCGCTCTGCTGGACCGAGGCGGGTTTCCCCAGGTGCAAACCTGGCTTTCAGACTGGGGCGACGACCGGTTGACGAACGCCGACGAGGAGGGCTCGGCCTTCCGTGAACATGTGGAGCAATTCCTGCGTGCCTTCAATGATCCGGCATCGTTTGAACTGGGGCGTCCTCCGGATGACCTCGCAACCGTTCTGGCTCGACTTGTTCTGGCGGGGCCCGCGATTTGTGCGAGCCGTTCCCTCCGGCGATCTTCACCGGACCTGGCGTGGGACGACCTTGCCCTGCTAAAGGCAGCCGCGGCCGTGGGGTCTGGCTTCCGAACTTTATTCAATTTGCGGGAGTCGATCGCCGTCCTTCGAGGAGAAGGGCACTCTGAGCGGTATTGGCTGTTGGCGCTTGAACACGGGTTACAAGGTAATCTCGGTGCCCTCTTGGACGAGCAGGTGCACGTCCTAAAGGAGTCACTCGGTGTCGCCGCTGCTCCGGCTTCACAGCGGGTCGAAAGCATTGGCGCCGAGCTTCGGGACAGCTTGTCGATTAGGACCTCCCAACTAACTTTTGACGAATTGAGGCCTAGGCCGAAACTGGGCAAAGTCCATTCGGAATCCTTCAAGCTGCGTTGCCGATTTGCTCTCCGCTTTGGCGACATGAAGGATGAACAGGGGGAAGCCCGGACGGAGGTCGTGCGGGCGGCCTTCAATTCCCCATTTCGGCCATTCGTATTGGCTTCCACATCCGTGGGTCAGGAGGGTCTGGATTTCCATCTCTGGTGCCATGCCGTGATGCATTGGAACCTCCCATCCAATCCAGTGGACCTCGAACAACGCGAGGGACGGGTTCACCGCTACAAAGGACATGCGGTCCGGAAAAACGTGGCCGCTGCCATGGGCCGCAGGGTCCTGCGGGACTCCTGGCAGGAATGGGCGGATCCCTGGCAGATCATGTTTACCAGAGCGCGCGACGTGACAGGCAATGACCTTCAGGCCTTCTGGTTATTCGAAACCGAGAACGGCGCGTGCGTAGAGCGACGGGTCCCGCTGTTGCCTCTGTCCCGTGATTCGGCAAGGCTGGCGAAGCTGAAACGCGGCCTCGCCCTCTACCGTTTGGTGTTTGGACAACCCCGGCAGGAGGACCTGTTGGCGCATCTGAGCAACTTGGGGTGACGGTAGCGTCCGTCAAGGTGGTGTAATTTTCGGGGGCGAACTCCGGCTCAGATGAGTTCTTCAGTCTGCAGTCAGTCCGGGTAATGGGTCCATCCCGACGCTGTGCTCTGTCATGGTGTGTTG
>NZ_SRSH01000041.1 GCF_006175985.1 Methylotetracoccus oryzae
CCCCCGGCGTCAGAATAGTTGTCGCCTCTAATGTTCCGAGTGAAAGGAGATTAGAGGATCATGAGCATGATGAAAGCAACGTATTCCGAGGGCTTCAAAGAGCAGGCGCTGAAGAAGGTCTTCCAGCGAGGCCAACGGTCGATCCGTGACGTCGCCGAGGAATTGCAGGTCAACTACCACACGCTAAAGGGTTGGATGAAAGAGCCGCTGGCGAAAGCCGAGCGCCGGAGGCCGCAGCAGGAGAAGCGACCGGACGACTGGACGCTGTCGGAACGCTTGACGGCTTTGCAGGAGAGTCATGGTTTGGCGGGTGAAGCCCTGCAGGCCTGGTGCCGGGAGCGCGGTGTGTTTGCGCACCAACTGGTAGCCTGGCAGGAGGCCTTTTGCGCCGGTGCCGGCGAGCAGCGCGCCAGCTTGCGGGCTTTGCAGGCAGAGAATCAGCGCTTAGCGCGCGCGTTGGCGCGCAAGGAGAAAGCCCTAGCGGAGGCGGCCGCGCTGTTGGTGCTGCAAAAAAAGTTCCAGGCGCTCTTGGGGGGCGAGGTCGAATGACCGCCTTCGAAGAGCGCCAACAGGTGGTGGCCCTGGTGCAGGAAGCGACGGCCGCAGGGGCACGGCTGGTGCCCGCCTGCGCGACCCTGGGGTTGAGTGCCCGCACGCTGCAACGCTGGCAGGATGGCGAGACGCTCGGTCGCGACCAACGTCCGTTGCGGACATATGCGCCACCGCACAAACTCACCGCGGCCGAGCGGGCGGCCCTGCTAGCGGTGGCCAATTCCGCGGAATTCGGCCATCTGCCACCCAGCCAGATCGTGCCGCGGTTGGCCGATCAAGGGCGTTATCTCGCCTCGGAAGCGACCTTCTACCGGGTACTCAAGGCGGCCAACCAGTTGGCACACCGTCGCCGCGAGCGCCCGCCACAGGCCCGCCGCAAACCCCGGGCCGTCTGCGCCACGGCACCGAATCAGGTGTACAGTTGGGACATCACCTATCTACCAACGGCCATCCGGGGACGGTTCTTTTACCTTTACCTGTTCCTCGATCTCTTCAGCCGCAAGATCGTCGGCTGGCAGGTGTATGACACCGAGTGCAGCGCCCTGGCCGGGGCCTTGCTCACCGACATCTGCCAGCGGGAAGCGATCCAACCCCACCAGTTGCTCCTCCACGCCGACAATGGCGGCCCCATGAAAGGCGCTACCATGCTGGCGACGTTGCAGGCCCTCGGCGTCATGCCCTCCTTTAGCCGACCGGCCGTCAGCAATGACAATCCCTATTCCGAGTCGCTGTTCAAGACCCTGAAATACCGCCCGGACTACCCGGTCAGGCCCTTTGCCGAACTCGCCGACGCCCGGCGTTGGGTCGAACACTTGGCGCACTGGTACAACCACGAGCACCGTCACAGCGCGCTCCGCTTCGTGACCCCCGCCCAACGGCATGCCGGCCTCGATGCGCCACTCCTGGCACAGCGCAAGGCCGTTTACGAAGCCGCCCGCCAACGGCACCCGCAGCGCTGGCGCGGGGCCACCCGCAACTGGCAACGCATCGCCGTCGTTCACTTGAACCCGGACCAGACCAACACGCCTGACCACCCTGACAAGGAGCTGACCCAACCGTCCCAAAAAGCCGCATGAAGCTTAAGCACCGAGGCGACAACTACCTTGAAAACTTCCG
>NZ_SRSH01000005.1 GCF_006175985.1 Methylotetracoccus oryzae
TCGTTCACTTGAACCCGGACCAGACCAACACGCCTGACCACCCTGACAAGGAGCTGACCCAACCGTCCCAAAAAGCCGCATGAAGCTTAAGCACCGAGGCGACAACTACCTTGAAAACTTCCGACGTCGGCGCAATCGGTCGAAGGGGTCGGTTGCGGGATTCGAGATCAGTCGGTATTGGCTTCCGGGGCGGGCAGCGGCGCTTCCGGGAGTAACGGCGGAGCCGGCAGTTCCTCTGGCATGGATCCCGGAACCCGGTGTCCCTTGTCATCCATGCACTGCGCGTAGGCGATGTCGTAAAGCTGCTGTTGCGGTCGCACACCGGCAGCCAAGGGCGTTTCGGCGAGCGCCGGCGGGCTCGCTGGTGGCGCGGCCGCGGTAGCGGCGATGAAGGCCTGGTCGGGGGCTGTACCCCTGGCTTCGAGCGCAGCGAAACGGCGACATACCGTGTCATCCAGAGCAAACTGCTGAAAGGTTTTTGTTCCGCCCTTCAGCACCAGCACGGTCGGACCTTCCGGTATGGAGGCGCAGGCGGAAATTAACAGCGCGGCGAGCAGTGTCGGAACAATGGACGGTCTTTTCATGCTGCGGTCTGTTCCACGGTGTCGATCGGCGAGCGGGTATGGTCAACCGGGGCGCTGCCAGCGGTTCTCGCGTGGCGGGGCGGACACCGTATCGCATTGATCTCCGCGTGGGGCTGCGGACGCCTCGGTGATCGCACTGTCTGGCGTTGCCGGTTCGGTCTCGCCAGGTTCCGGGGAAATGGACGCATGCGACTCCGTGGTGCCGATTCTCCGATTCAGGGACTTAAGCTGCTCTTCGATCCGCGCCAGCAGTTCGATCTCCTGATCCAAGCGGGCCTTGATGCCGAAGACCGAGAAGGGGAGAAGAAACCACAATAGGGCCGTGATGCCGAAGAACGCGCCGGCGAGCAGCATCATCGGAGCCCCCAGTCCGCCGAAAAAGTTATCCATAAATCCTTGCCAGAAAACCTGAAAACGTCGGGTCGCCGCGTGCCGCGCAGTGTACGCTCAGGCCTGCACGCCGTTGCCAGGGGCCCGGGTCAACGCTCATTATGCACCCAGAAGGGTGCCAGCACCTCCGACGCCCCAATATGCCCCCCAGTGTACACGCTGATGCGCGGCCCCGGCCCCGCCCGACGACGGTTCCGCTGCAGGTCGCTACCCCGTAATCCGAGTCGTGACGATGCGGGTGTTGCGCAGTTGCCGCTCAGTAGCCCACCGGCGCTCGGGCGCTCCGCCTGCCAGACGCTAGTGGGGCAGTGCTTCGATCAGTTGGCGTGCTCGTGCGTCCTCTTCCGCGAACTGTTCAAGTCTCGACCGATAGGGCGCCAGCGTCGCCTGACGCCCGCTCTCGATCGCCATCTGTGCCAGCAGGTAGAGCGCCTCACGGTCGTTCGGATGAGCGCGCAGGTGGGCTGCCAGAAAGTCGAAGGCGGGCTTTTTGTTGCGTGAGGAGTAAAGTCCGACCGCGTAGCCATAGGTATACCGGTCATCATCGGGGGCCAACTCCGCTGCGCGCTTGATTTCGGCGAGCCCAGCGGGTGTGCGCCCGACACGGACCAGGTGCAGTCCATGGGCGTAGTGAAGACCGGCGTCATTAGGAGCTGCACTGAGGCCTTGCGACAGCATTTCTCTCACCTTGTCTTCCTGACCGAGTGCCCGGTAGAGATCGGCCAGATTGGCATAGGCCGGCGCAAAACCCGGCTGTATGGCCAGCGCCGCTTGATACTGCTCAACCGCCTGTGTGCTGTGACCCAAGGCCGCCTCGACACCGCCTGCGATCATGCGCCACTCCGGTCGGCTGGCATAGATCCCGGCTGCCGTTCGGAGTTCCTGCAGGGCCGGCTCGAGTTGGCGGCTCTGTTCCGAGGTCAAGCCCGTTCCAGCCAGAAGGCGTGCCGCTTCGATGCGCAGCGCCCTTTGGCTGTCGGCCAGCAGATGATCCGCCAGATTCCAACGCTGCGAGAGGGGCATCACTTGCGTCGCGCGCAAGGCACCGAGGCGCTCAGGAACGAACTCCGAGTGCAGGCTCCGGCGCAGGGCGTCCGGAATGGCTGACAGCACGGCGCCGGCGTCCTCCAAGAGACTGCCCTTGGCGATGGGCGGCGTGGTCGGGTCGTTCAGCGCCGCGCGGAGCAGTGCCTCGGCCCCGGGCGCGGTGGTGCGGACTGCCTGCAGGGCTGTCCCGAAGTGCTGAAAGCCTGCGGCATCCCGTCCCAGCCAGCGCTTGACCTGATCTGCGGCCCAGAGCGCCGGCTTGTCGCGATGGCACTGCTGGCAGGTATTGGGAACGCCCAAGTGCTCTGTCAGGTCCGGTCGCGGGACGCGAAAGCTGTGGTCCCGCCGCGGGTCCACCACCATGTAGGTGCGCTGCGGCATGTGACAATCGACGCAGCCAACGGCGGACGGAACTTTGCCATTATGGTGATGGTGCGTCGAGGCTTCGTAGCGGGCGGCCTGATGGCACTGCAGGCAGACCGTATTGCGATCACCGCGAAGGCTGGTGGAGTGCGGGTCGTGACAATCGCTGCATACCACACCCCGAGCAAACATCTTGCTCTGCCGGAAAGAGTTGTACTCGTACACCTCGTCCTTGATCTGGCCATCGACGAAGTACAAGTCATCCGACAGGAGCGCGGCGAGGTAGTGCTGATCGTAACCCTCCTCCGGCAGGAACTCGTTCGTCAGCGCGGTGCGGCGAGAGTGGCATACTGCGCAGGCCCTGATCTGCGCGTCCTCCGAGAAACGTAACGTGCGACCGTTGATGATCGAAGCACGGCGACCGGGGTCGGCTGTGTGTTCAAAGCGGACGACCAGACCGCGGCCGGGATCCTCCGAACGCCACCGTTTCCAGAAACGTTGCCGCTTCTCTGCCCAGGCCAGATGGGCCGATCCGGGTCCGTGACAGGCCTCACAGGCCACGTTGACTTCGGACCACCGGGTGTCGAAGCGGTCGTGTTGCGCATCATAGTTGTGCCGGACATTCGTCGAATGGCAGTCCGCACACATGAAATTCCAGTTCTGGTAAGGCCCCGTCCAGTGCAAAGGGTCACGGGAGTCGATGTTTTCGCCTGGATACAGGTGAAACCAGCGCTGGCCACCCTCGGGCGCGTCGCGGCTGTCCCAGGCGATCGAGAACGCCTGCAGTCGCTCACCCGGGAGTTGCAACAGATACTGCTGCAGCGGCGCACGACCAAACACGTACCTGACCGGGAATTCGGCTGTGCGGCCATCCGGGCCATCGGTCCGGATCAGATACTGGCCGTTGTGCCGGAGAAAGTTGGTGCGGCGCCCGTACTGCGCGTACTCAGCGTCGCGGAAGTCGCCCAACACGTTTTGCGGGTCGGGTGGCAGCATCGCAGCGGCGTGGTGCGATTGCTGCCAGCGATCGTACTCCGGGCGATGGCACGCGGCACAGGAATCCGCACCCACATAGCCTGCGACGCTCAGCGCAGCGGGTTCGGTCGCCGTCTGCGTGCCGCGCTCCAGCCCGAACCAGTGGAATGCCAGCGCGGCAATCAGCAACAAGAGGCCCAGCGCCAAAAGGCTGGCCCAGGGTCCAAACCCGGGCTTGCTGACGGGGGGCAGCGTGTCGGCGGTGCTGCCCGCCCGCCCATCGCCGAGCGGGCCGGGAGCGCGGGGGATGTGGATGGGGCGGCTGCGCCGCCTGATTCTGCTCATCGCGGGAGTATCATCGTCCTACCCGTGATCCGATAGGCAGTGGCCTGTGAGGGCGGCGCGCCGGTCAGGGACGTGAGCCGAGGCGGGCAAGGGCGCGGATCCTATTCATTTTCAGGGTCACGGACGTGCCGCACGATCGGCGCAGAGGGTAGGGTATCCGGAGGTGATCAGGAGCGTACCACTGCGCCCGCGCCGGCGGAAGTCCGCAGGCGCCAAATGAACAGGCGAGAACGGGTTCGGCTTGTCCGCCGACTGGGTGCGGGCCGGAATGACGCCGCGTCCGTCCGGCCGAGCCTCGCTATGGTAAGCGCTCAGTCGGAACCCCGGCGACGCAGGCTCCGCGGCTCCTGGAGTGCGGCCTCGCGATCCCGCTCCATCGAACGGGTGATGATGGCTTCAGCTTCGTCGGCATCGCCCCAGCCTACCACGCTGACCCACTTGCCCGGCTCGAGATCCTTGTAGTGCTCGAAGAAATGCTGGATCTGACGGACCAGGTTGTCGGGCAGATCCGTGTAATTGTGGACGTATTCATAGCGCCTTGTCAGCCGCGGCACAGGCACGGCAATGATCTTTTCGTCTCCGCCGGCCTCGTCCTGCATCTTCAGCACCCCAACCGGCTTCACGGCAATGATGGCGCCGGGCAAGATCTCGCGCTGATTGGCGACGAGTACATCGCAGGGATCGCCGTCGTCGGACAGCGTGTGGGGAATGAAGCCGTAATTGCCCGGATACCGCATGGATGTGTATAGAAAACGGTCGACAAACAGTGTTCCGGCGGCCTTGTCCAACTCGTATTTGATCGGTTGTCCTCCGATGGGCACCTCGATCACGACGTTCACTTCCTTGGGCGGGTTCCGGCCGATGGAGACGGCATCGATGCGCATGGGCACTCCTCTAGTAAATAGCGCTATGATGGCACATCCGCTGTCGGCATTGAGTGTCAGCTGCGTTGCCATGTCGGGTGGCTGACTGGAAGGTCGGCGGGAGTGATCCCACCGTATGACAGCGGCAGCGACCGACCGGAGGATCTCCCATGAACGACATCGACTCTCTGTTGGGCGAAGAAGGGCCCACGCTGCTTGACCATGTCTGTACCGGCATCCCCAAGGACCGCCTGCACCTGCCGGGGCCGGATTTCATCGACCGCGTCGTCGCAGCTTCCGACCGGAAGCCGGGAGTCCTGCGCAATCTCGCGGCCTTATACGGCCAGGGCCGCCTCGCCGGAACCGGCTACCTGTCCATCCTGCCCGTCGACCAGGGCGTGGAACACTCCGGTGGCGCCTCTTTTGCACCCAACCCCGACTATTTCGATCCCGGGAAAATCGTGGAGTTGGCGCTCGAGGGCGGTTGCAACGCCGTCGCTTCGACGCTCGGTGTGCTGGGCAGCATCGCGCGCCGTTATGCCCACAAGATCCCGATGATCCTCAAGCTCAATCACAACGAGTTCCTATCGTATCCGAACAGCTATGATCAGACCCTCTTCGCCAGTGTCGAACAGGCCTTCGATATGGGCGCCGTGGCCGTGGGCGCCACCGTGTACTTCGGTTCGCCGGAGTCCCGTCGGCAGATCTGGGAGGTATCCCAAGCCTTTCAGCGGGCTCATGCGCTCGGGATGGTGACCATCCTCTGGGCCTACCTGCGCAACAGTGCGTTCAAGCAAGACGGAGTCGACTATCACGTGGCCGCAGATCTGACGGGCCAGGGTAATCATCTGGGCGTCACGATCGAGGCCGACATCATCAAACAGAAAATGGCGGAAAATAATGGTGGCTTCACCGCCCTGAAGTTCTCCAAGACGCACCCCAAGGTTTACAGCGACCTGACAAGCGAGCATCCGATCGACCGCGTGCGCTACCAGATTGCGAACTGCTACATGGGGCGTATCGGTATGATCAACTCGGGTGGAGAGTCGAAAGGAGCGGGCGATCTCGCGGCGGCGGTGCGCACGGCGGTGATCAACAAACGTGCCGGTGGCATGGGCCTGATCTCCGGACGGAAGGCCTTCCAGAAACCCATGCGAGAGGGGGTGGAACTGCTGAATGCGATTCAGGACGTCTACCTGTCGCCGGCAGTCACGATCGCGTGATGTTCGGTGGAAGCGGAAGCGCGGTTTCGCGCGAGTGAATCTTGGTGTCTCATCAGCTTGTCTGGAGTGGAAGTATGAGGAACCGCCTTGTCCTTGGTCTGAATTTGCTGCTCGCGCTGGATCTGGTCGCCTGCGCAGCCGTTCCTCTGGACCCGCGCGCGCAGCGCATTCGAATCGTCACCGCCGATCCGGCCGGATGCGAGTACCTGGGAGAAGTGACCGGGAATCAGGGCAATTCCTTCACCGGGGGGTTCACAAGCAACGCGAATCTGGAAACAGGAGCGCGCAACGATATGAAAAACCAGGCGTTGCAGATGGGTGCGAACACGATTCAACTGTTGACAACCCGATCGGGACAGACGGGAACCCTGGCCGTTTCGCAAGGCTCTGGTGGCGGTAGCTCGGAGCAGACCAATGTCACTTACGTCGGTGCAGCCTATCGTTGCGGGGAGAAGTAAGGTGAAGCCGGGGCGGTGGGTGCGGTGCTGGCAGCACCTGCGGGTGGCGGCCCTGGTCGGTGCGGGCCTGTGCTTGCTGGAGGGCTGCGCAACGACGACCTATGGTCACCCGTACTATGGCATGGGGCCAGGTGTCTACGGTGCCTCGTATTACGGGGTCTACGGCTACCGGAAGTACTACTACGGCGGGGCGTACCGGCCCTGGCGAGGTGGCGGCTGGTATCGGGGCGGTGGCGGGTGGTACCACGGCGGTTGGCGCCGTTAGCGTTGGATGGCAGGGGAATGACGATGAACGATCGGCGGCTGTGGAGCTGCATGCTGGTGTGCTGTTTCCGGGTGGTTTCGGCAACGGACGCTGCCGACCCCCAGGCGGCGACTCTGTGGCGAGAGCTGGAACCGGCTTGGGACGTCGTGGCCCAGAAGGTCGTCAAGCTGGTCGGTGAAGAGCGGCAACATCGCATGATCGATCTGGCCTATGCCTCCGTGGGAGCGAATGTCTGTGGTATCGCCCTGAAACGCAGCGCCTTCGAGCAGGCATTCGAGGTGTTTGAGGACGACGCTTACCGCACGCTGCCGGAGCCGCAGCGCAAGCAATACGAACAGCACCTGCTGGTTCATTACGGTAATTTCGTCGGCTTGCTGACGGCCGAAGCACTGTTGAGCCGCGAGACCTTCTGTCGCACGGCTGCGGAACTCAGGACCTCGCATGGCGGTGCAGCCGCGTACTGGGGTGATGAGCACTCCGGCCGTTGAATCCGTTGCTCGGCCGCCTGCGGAAGCGGGATCTCATGGCAACCGGGCAAAACCTGCTTTCCAGCTACCCTCGGTCATGCGCTGTGAGTTGATTTCGTGGGCGCGGGTTGCCCGTTTGGCGGGAAGCCTGGCAAGCCGCATTCGGGCTTCCGGCTTTCAACCCGATCGGATCGTGGCCATCGCGCGCGGGGGCTATGTGCCGGCACGTCTATTGTGCGATCGGTTGAACCTTTATGAACTGGACAGCATCCGCATCGCACACTATCGGGCCGGAGCGAGTAGATTGCCCAAGGTCCGTCTGGTAACCCCCTTGGTCGCGGACATCAGCGACCTCGATGTGTTGCTGGTCGATGATGTCGCCGACACCGGCGACACGCTTCGTCTGGCCGTGGCCTACCTGCAGGACTTGGGCGTGCGGTCAGTCAGGGTCGCGGTTTTGCAGCACAAGCGCCAGTCGCCCTTTATTCCTGATTTCTGCGCCGAAGAAGTCAAAACCTGGCGTTGGCTGATTTACCCCTGGGCCGTCATGGAAGATCTGGGCGGTTTTCTTGCAGCGATGACCCCGGCACCCCGGACGGCTGACGAGGCGGTGGAGCGCTTCCGGGTCGACCACGGATTGAAGCTGCCGGCGCGACTGGTTGAAGAGGTTCTGGCAATCGCTTTGGCCGGCGCTCCGTCACGGGCTTGAACAGGCGATGCACCTGACCTGATTCGGCCTGACCCCTGCTTGGCAAAGTACGGGTCGCTCAGCAGGCCTTTGCCGAGGCCAGCGACCCGCTCCAGTACTCGCTCGCGCGCGGCGACGTGCCCCTCCATCCGCATTCGCCGCTCATTCTCGATGTGGGGCCAACGCGGATCGCGCGATTGCGCGAATCGCCGGTATTCCGTAGTCTCAGCGATGCACAGAAATGTCGAGGACATCTGTGCCCATTCTCCCAGCGCCTGCCGGCGCTGATATAAGTCAATAATAAATAAGAGAATAAGAGGAGGAGGTTATGTCGAACCTAGCAACCGTGGAGAAGTTCTTTCGCAGTTACTTGAAGCGTGACTTCGTAGGCATGCAGTCCTGTCTGGATGATGATGTACATTTCAGCGACTACGCCTTTGACGACATTCATGGGGCGCAGGTCCGTGCGATGTGGCAATGGTTCTGCACGCGTACGCCGCCGATCACGATGCTGGGCTATAAGGTGCTCCGCGAAGATGGGGACCAGGTTATTGCGCGGTACCGGATCCGTTATCTCTTTCAGCTTGAAGACAAGGCCGAACCGAGGACGATGGATTACCTGATCGGCAGTACCTTCACGTTGACCGGGGGCCGGATCGTCGAGCAGAAGGACTGGTTCTACGAATTGTCCGAGTTCGAGTTTGCCAAGCGCCTAGTCGGGTTGCCGAAGGCGCTACTGGCCTATACGCCGTTCTTGCGAAGGGTGATTCGCAGGAAAATGGCCGATAAGCTGGCGGACTTCATGGCGGCATCTCCGGCGATGGCGTGAGCTGGCGGTAACACCATGCATGGGGACGGCGGGAGTCCCAGCCGAACAGATTGACCGCGAGTCCTAGCAGCGAAAACGAGACGCGTAGAGCCAGGGAAGGCTCGCGGCCGCTGGGCCGGAGCGCCGGGCCAAATGCTCTGCGTATCGCGCAGTACCGCGGTGATGGTCTTGCGAAGACAGGCTGTAACCTGTCCAAACGTGAGCTGGATTGACCACCTTGCGCGGTGCGTTCCGAGGTGCGCCGAGCAGACCAGTTGCCAGTGGGCCGTCCGCGTGGGCGCACCTCCGAACCGTAGCGTGGCCCCGCCGCGTCGGCGGTACCCGTCGGAATGCGATGAGGCTTTGCAAAAGGTGTGTGCCGGAGGTGCTGGAATCTCTTCCCGCGACAGAGATCAATTCCCCCCAATCGATCTCTGTGCCTTCGGCACACCCCATGATTGTACCCGATCCCTCCGCCTCAACTAAACGGGAGGTCTTCCCGTTTTTTTCAGGCGCAATCAGACACGATGCAGGATCAGTTCCAGGACCATCTTGCTCCCAAAGTAACCCAACATCAGCGACGCAAAGCCGCCTAATGTCCAGCGAATCGCGGTGCGTCCGCGCCAGCCGTGGATCAGGCGTCCCCACATCAGTATTGCGAAGACGATCCACGCCGCGATCGAGAGCACGGTCTTGTGAGCCAGATGCTGGGCGAACAGGTCGTCGAGGTACAGAAACCCTGACAGCAGCGACAGCGTCAGCAGCAGCAATCCAGCGCCAATCAGTTGGAACAACATCGCCTCCATGGTCTGCAGAGGAGGGAGCGACCGATGCAAACGGCTCAAGTGGCGCCGACGCAGCCCCCAGTCCTGAAGGGACAGCAGGATGGCCTGTATCGCGGCGATATTCAGGAAGCTGTAGGCAAAGATCGATACGACGATGTGGATGCGCATTGGCCAGGCATAGTCCTTCGGCGGGGGGCCCTCCTCGGGAAAGCTCAGTTGCAGGACCAGCACGGCCGCTGCCAACGGAAACACCACGATGCCGAGTTTGTCCACCGGTTTGGCCAGGGACGCCATCAGCAGTATCAGCACGATCAGCAGCGTGACCAGCGACAGGGCATTCAGGAAGCCGAGATTCAAGGGGCCGCCCGCGCTGAGGTCGCGGGCTGCGGCAAGGCTGTGCAAGACGGCGGCAACCCAACCCAGTGCGAGCGTTATGAGGCGCCCTTGATCGCTGCCGCCCAGCGCCGAGTAATCCTGTCGCATGGACCGGAAGATCAGGGCGCAGGCCCCGACATATGCCAGTATCGCCGCGACGCTGAACGCGTTTGAAGTCATCGAGTTCATGCCCCTCCTTTCGGCTAGTCTGGCATAATGCCCGATCGAGTTGAAGCCTGCAGCGACAGGCCGCGGAACGGATCATCGAGGAATACACCCGTGTTTGACACTTTAACCGAACGGCTCAGCGAGTCACTCCGAAAAATCAAGGGTCAGGGGCGCCTGACCGAGGCCAACGTCGAGGCAACCTTGCGCGAGGTGCGGACTGCACTGCTCGAGGCCGACGTGGCGCTGCCGGTCGTGCGGGAGTTCATTGAGCAGGTCAAGACGCGGGCGCTCGGCCAGGAAGTGCAGAAGGCGCTTTCGCCCGGACAGGTGATGATCAAGATCGTCAACGACGAACTCGTGGCGGTGATGGGCAAGGCCAATCAGAAGCTGAGCCTGGCAACTCAGCCACCGGCAACTATCCTGATGGCCGGCCTGCAGGGCGCGGGCAAGACGACCACGGTCGCGAAACTGGCGCGCTGGATCAAGGAAAACGAGCGGAAATCGGTGCTGGTGACCAGCGCCGACATCTACCGGCCGGCTGCCATCGAGCAGTTGCAGACGCTGGCCGCAGAGGTCGGGGCCGAGTTCTTTCCCAGCGACCCGAGCCAGGATCCGGTCGATATCGTCAATGCGGCGCTGGCGCACGGCCGCAAGAAATACTTCGATGTCGTCATCGTCGATACGGCCGGCCGGCTGCATATCGACGAAGACATGATGGACGAGATCAAGCGGCTGCATGCGGCCATCAAGCCGATCGAAACCCTCTTCGTCGTCGACAGCATGACCGGCCAGGACGCGGCGAACACGGCCAAGGCCTTCAACGACGCACTGCCACTCACCGGTGTGATCCTGACCAAAACGGATGGCGATGCACGCGGCGGTGCGGCGTTGTCGATTCGCCACATCACCGGCAAGCCGATCAAGTTCCTCGGTATCGGGGAAAAGACCGCAGCTCTGGAAGTGTTTCACCCCGATCGGCTGGCCTCGCGCATCCTTGGCATGGGTGACGTGCTGACCCTGATCGAAGAGGTCGAGCGCAAAATGGATCGCGAGAAGGCCGAGAAGCTCGCCAAGAAGATCCATAAAGGCAAGGGTTTCGATCTGAACGACTATCGTGACCAGTTGTTGCAGATCAAAAGCATGGGCGGCGTCGCCGCGATGCTGGACAAGCTCCCGGGAGTGGCTGGCATGCCAAAGGAAGCCAAGGACAAGGTCAACGACAAGGAGATGGTGCAGCAACTCGCCATCATCAATTCGATGACGCCCCAGGAAAGGCAGTCCCCGGATATCATCAACCCATCGCGGAAGCGCCGCATCTCGATGGGCTCCGGTACCGACGTGGCCGACCTGAATCGGCTGCTGAAGCAGCACGACCAGATGCAGAAGGTCATGAAGAAGTTCAAAAAGGGCAATATCGCTAATCTGTTGCGCGGCCTCAAGGGACAGATGGGCGGCCACCGTCCGCCCTTCTGACCCTCATGTCACCGGCGACGACGAGACCGCTTCCCTCATCGCGGTGTCCAGGTTGGGCTGCGAATAGCGGAGCAGTTCGGCCCGGGCCATGCGCTGGAATCGGGCGTTGAACGACTTCGCCAACAGCGCCATGCCGAAGTAGCCATAGGGTAGGCGCGGTCCGCGGCCGCAGAAGTCCAGCCGGTGATAGGCTTTCGCGCCATGTCGATGATGGTCCGAATGGCGGGCCAGGCCAACGAAGACATGCCGGGAAAACCACGACTCGGTTACCCAGGCGTCGAAGGGTTCAGGCAGACCGGCGCGGCGTTCCAGGCCCCAATGCTGAAAATAGTTCACTGCCTCGAGCAGGCGCACGGCGGCCAGGGCCTGCAGCAGGAAAATGATGGCTGCGGCCGGTCCAGCATGAGCCAGGATCAGGACGGTCAGGGCGATTTCCGCGGTGGCGCCGAGGAAAACCTCGTGGCGCAACAGTTTTCCCGAGACACGCAGACCCGGCTGCAAACCAAGGCGGGCGTTTTCCAGGGCCCATGCGCTGCGGAACTGTTCAAGCTTGGTGCGGCGCCAATAGGCGGCATAGGTCTCTCCAAATCGCGCTGTCGCCGGGTCCGCGGCGGTACCCACATGTCGATGGTGGCGGCGTAGATGTTCCACGGCGAAGTGCTCGTAGCACACCGTCAGCAGCAGGCACCGGCCGAGCAGCCGCGGGAAGGTTCCGCGCCGGTGGATCAGTTCATGAGCGACAGCGATGCATGAGCAGCACGAATTCGTGCCGACCAGAATACGTATTGCGAGCAGGTTGGCCACGCCGAGGATGACGTTCTCGGTGCCCGTCCAAGTCAGCTGCGATGCCGCTACGACCATGAGGACGATATTGGCGATCTGCAGGATCGCCAGCAGATACAACAGACCGTCGAAGGGCCAGGCGGGCAGGTCACGCGCCGGAGCCCGCCGGTCCGGCGGGCTCAGGAAATCGACTGCGATGAACAGCCACACCGGCAGCGTCCACAATAGGGCGTTACCCACCGTATGGGGGCCGGTCAAGAGGAACCACAGGGTGCACACGGGTAGTACCACTGCCAGGCCATGCTCGGCGACCGATCCGAAAAGCCGGAGTGAGACAGCAGATGAAGGTCCGGCGGTCGATGCGATCTTGGTCATAGTGCAAAAGGCGGTGGTCGCCGCCATTGTAACGTCTTATCGAGGCCGCTTCATGGCCGAAATAATCGCCCCGCCCGTCTCGCGTCCCGGTGCCGCGCAGCGATGAGCGGCGGTACGCTGTATATAGGTCTTTCGGTCACGTACCACGACCCGGCGCTGGCCTTGTTGGGGCCTGATGGCGACGTACTGTACGCCGAGGCGACCGAGCGCTGCCTGCAGTACAAGCGAGCGCTGAATGCCGAGCCGGACAATCTTTCCTACTTGCCGGAAGTCCTGAGTGGTCTTGCGATCGAACCGGAGCGCATCTGCCTGGCACTGAATTGGCGCCGCCGCCGGCCGCTGTACGAGCAGGCCGTCGCTGCGCTGGGAATACTCCGCGCCGACGGCCTGCTGCGCACCGGCATCAAGCCCCTTCGGTCCCCGCTGCCGAATTACAAGCTGCATCACATGATGGCCTGCCAGCGCAATGCGATCGCGAAGGCCGGATTGAATGCGGTCCGCCTGTTGCGGGAGCGCTGGCCGAAGTTGCCCGTTCGGATCGTCGATTTCGACCATCACCACACGCACGCCGCCAGTGCCTGTTTCGCGAGCCCCTTCGAGGAGGCTGCTTGTGCGGTGGTCGATTCCTATGGCGAGCGCGGCGCACTGGCCTTCTTCCGTTATTGCGGCGGGCAGTTGGAGCGCATCCACGAAGCGCGCGGGCTGGGCAGTCTGGGTTTGTTCTACATGAAGCTGACCGAGTGGTGCGGCTTCGACTGGCTGCACGGAGAAGAGTGGAAGGTCATGGGTCTGGCAGCCTATGGGCAACTCGATCCGGAATTCCATCGGCTGCTGGGCGACAGCATCCGCATCGAAGGGCTGAATGTGCGGCATGACTCGGCGGCTTTGGGTGCAGCGCTGGCGCGGTTGAACGGACGGTCCATGTCGGAGCTGCGGAGCAAAGCCGCGGATTTGGCCCACACGGGGCAGCAGGTGTTCGCCGAGCGAATGTCGGAACTGCTGACGAACCTGCATCGGCGGTTCCCGAGCGACAGTCTGGCGCTGGCTGGCGGTTGTGCCCTGAACTCGTCCTTCAACGGCCAGATCCTCGAACGCACGCCATTTCGCCGGCTGTACGTCCCGCCCGCGCCCGCCGACGATGGTACGGCCTTAGGTGCGGCCTACCTGGCCCGCGCTACGGATGGGCTGGTCGGCACACAGCGTGGAATGGCGCTGTCACCGTATCTGGGCGCGCGCATTTCTCGTGAAGCCCTCGAGCGCCTGGCGCGACATGCGGCAGGGCTGCGAGTACAACGCTTTCCGGACACGATCGCGTTCGAGACAGCGCGGCGTATCGCGGATGGTCGTTTGGTCGGATGGGTGCAGGGCCGGGCAGAGTTCGGGCCGCGTGCGCTGGGCAACCGGTCGATTCTTGCCGACCCTCGCGAGGCCGGCATGAAAGACTGGATCAATGGTCGCGTGAAGTTCCGCGAGGAATACCGGCCCTTCGCCCCTTCGATTCTCGATGAACACGGGCCCGAGTATTTTCTCGACTACCAGTCGTCTCCCTATATGGAACGTACCTTGCGATTTCGGCCGGAGGCGCGGGAACGCGTCCCGGCTGTCGTTCACGTGGACGGAACGGGTCGGTTGCAGAGCGTCACTCAGGACTCGAATCCACGGTTTCGTGCCCTGATCGAGGCTTTTCGAGCTTTGACCGGCATCCCGTTGCTGCTCAACACCAGTTTCAACGTGATGGGTAAGCCGATCGTCCATTCGGTCGAGGACGCCGTGTCGGTGTTCATGACGACCGGCCTGGATGTACTCGTGATTGAGGACTTTATGTTCGAAAAGCCGTTACGCGATGACGCGTGCAACGAGGGGTAGTTGGGCGGGACGGGTAAACTCGCGGCGGTAGTACGCCAGAGTGGTCTCGGCGGGGTCGCCGGCGAGTCATCAAGCGGTCAGGAGTTTTGACCCGGTCGGTGCGGGTCTCGGAAGGCGTCGGGCTGAGCGAACGGTTGGGTTCCCGAAGCGGGTGAAGGAGGGGAAGTGGACGTCGTCTGCGGGTGGGTCGAAAGTGGGGCTGAGCATCCCCGCCCACGCCCTTGCGGCGTGGGCGGAGCGTATCCGGTGGCCGATTACTTCGCGGCAGCCTGGATCTTTTCGAGGTCGGCGACGGCATCCTTCAATACGGCGGCACCTTCCGCAGGATCGCCAGCAGCGCATGCATCCTTGGCGGCCTTAATCTTCTTGATGGTGTCTTGCAGCGGCTTGCCGGCTGCATCGCCTGTGATTTCTTTGTAATGCTGGATGGCCTGCTTGATGCTGGTCACGCAACCCTCGCCATTACCGGCGCTGGCAGCCGCGAGCGCTTCCTGGGTCGTCTTGACGGTCAGCGCCATGTGCTCCTTGACGCCTTCGGCGTTCTCGGCAGCCGACGCTACACCAACGGTGAGACCGAAAAAGCCGGTCACAAGGGCGATACCCAACTTCTTGGTGATTTCGTTCTTCATGGATCTAAGATCTCCTCAACTTACTGGTTGTTAGCACCACATTGCCTGTGGTTTTATCTTGAGGCACCAAAGCACCCCGCGCCGACCCTGGCGGTGTCCGTCATTCAATGATGCAATGATGACGAACGCCTAGCCCATGTGCCGTCGCGACCGACCGGGATCGGATGATCCTCTTCGCGGTCGTCAAGCTGCGGTAATACTATTCGAATGTCGCGGCGCTTACCACGCTTTTGTTCAGGCCCGCAAGAAAGGGCCGCAGCCCTGAACGCGGGGCCCCGCTTCACCTTCCGTCAGGTACCCGGGTGCCCCGGAAGCGGCCCGCGGTCGTGGCCGCAGCGAGGCATTACTCCCAGGACAGCGCACCTCCGGTCTGGTACTCCGTGACCCGAGTTTCAAAGAAGTTCTTCTCCTTCTTCAGATCGAGCATCTCGCTCATCCAGGGGAACGGGTTGGAGGCACCCGGATATTGCTCCGGCAAACCGATCTGGCTGCAGCGCCGGTTGGCGATGAATTCCAGGTAATCCTTGAACATCGGGGCATTCAGCCCGAGCACGCCGCGCGGCATCGTGTCATGGGCATATTGCACCTCGATGTCGACCGCCTCGCGGATCATGTCGATGATCTGCTGCTTGAACGAGTCGGTCCACAGGTGCGGATTCTCGATCTTGATCTGGTTGATCACGTCGATGCCGAAGTTCATGTGCATGGACTCGTCGCGCAGAATGTACTGAAACTGTTCGGCCGTGCCGGTCATCTTGTTCCGCCGGCCCATCGACAGCACCTGCACGAAGCCCACGTAAAAGAAAATGCCCTCGAAGATCACGTAGAACGCGATCAAATCCCGCAGCAGACGTTGGTCGGCTTCCGGGGCGCCCGTCGAGAACGTAGGGTCGCCCAGGGATTGGGTGAAGGGCAGGGCCCACTCGGCCTTGCGCGCGACCGCCGGCAACTCGCGGTACATGTTGAAGACTTCGCCCTCGTCCATGCCCAGCGATTCGACGACGTACTGGTAGGCGTGGGTGTGCAGCGCTTCCTCGAAAGCCTGCCGCAGCAAGTACTGCCGGCATTCCGGATTCGTGATATGGCGATACAGGGCAAGTACGAGATTGTTCGCGACCAGCGAGTCGGCCGTCGAGAAAAAGCCCATATTGCGCTTGATGATCGTACGTTCGTCCTCGGTCAGGCCGTCCGCGCTCTTCCATAGCGCGATGTCCGCATTCATGTTGATCTCCTGCGGCATCCAATGGTTGGCGCAAGCATCGAGATACTTCTGCCAGGCCCACTTGTATTTGAACGGGACGAGTTGGTTCAGATCGGCGCGACAGTTGATGATTTGCTTGTCGTCGACCTGTATCCGCTTGGCCCCCATCTCGATCGCTTCGAGCCCGGTAGCGCCGGTTGCCCGTGAGACCATTGGCGGGCGGATCTCAGCAGCGGGATGAGGAACGGGCGCGACAGCGGCTGGCGCCGGGATCTCCTTGATCTGCGCCGGCGGTTCGACCGCCGTCTCGAAGTCCAGGCTCAGTGGCTTCTCGGGTCTTGTCTGGAGTCCCGGCAGGTTGGCCAGCGGATTGTCCCAGTTGAGTTCCATCGTCTTGCTACCTTGAAACAGCGGTGAAAAAAGGGTGTGGTGATTGTGGTCTATAGTCGGCGCCGAGCATGAGTAGGGGGCTCGTCAGGCTGCCTCGGCGCGCTTGGGATTACGTATGGTGATTATCGGGTCGTGATTGGCTGGCGGTGCGGTCAGGCCCTGTTGGAGGACTTGTTCGATATGTTCCCGCATACCCCAGCGCGCGCGGTAGATGCAGTCGTCGATCGAGAAGCCGACACCGGCGAAGCCGTCGAGGTCGGGGGAATGGAATCCATAGCGTTCGGGGTTTTCGGTGGTTTCGATGATCAGGGAGTAGGGTAGGTCGATCATGGCATGTCCTCCTTCGTGCTCTTTTTTCTTGTGGTGCTTCGCGCTTCCAGCGACATGACCGTCCCTAATGGGCGAATTGGCTGTCGGCGGCCGTCATTTTGCTGGAGAAATACCTTTTTTGGTGCGGGGTCTCGCCCCCGCGGGCGAGTGACTTTTCTTTGCGCGGCCAAAGAAAAGTCACCAAAAGAAAGGCCGCCCGGCGACTTGCCGCTACGCGGTTCCCTGCGCGTCTCGTCGCGGCCGGGCGCGGCAGACGGGCTGTCCTAGCCCGGCTGCCGCATGACCGCATCCCTGCGGTCACCCTTCGGGCTGTTTCCGTCCGTGCCTGCGATGCTCGGCTGCGTCGAACGGGAGAAGTCATCTGGGCTATTCGGCATCGCTTTGGGTCAGCGCTTCGAGAACAAAGCAATCAGAGATACAAGAAAACTAAGGAATGCCCAGATCCCTTGTTTGTCATTTAACCGTTCGAATTGCCGTTTGAGCCAAGTAGTATTTCCTTCTAGTAGGCCCTTCTCGGTAAGGTTGAAGAATGGACTGTCAGCACCATCCGTTCTGATAAGCCCTTCCTCCTTAAGCTGATCGAATACAATATTTGCCTTCGGACGGATTTCGCCATCAACGGAGGGAAATCGAGCGCTATTTCTAGGACACAAAATCGGTACCGCAGAATTGACGACTGCCCTATATACCCATTTTTGAGACACCGACCTACCAACCTTTTCAAGTATTTTCGACGGCTAGTTTCGAGCAACATTCAGTTGCTTCCCTCTGAACAGGCTAGGATGGAGGGGTCAAGACGCACAGGATTTCCGACAGCGACCGGAGAAGCGCTGGCGGCTGTGCGTCCCACCCGTTCTGATGACCGTCTGGCCTGTTTGTCGGGCTGAAGCCCGGCCTTGCGGCCCGACCGACATTCGGCTTACTGGCATGCCTCGCAGGTCGGGTCGTCGATCAGACAGGCCTTGCCCTCGGTCGCCGCCTGGCGGGGCAGGGCATCGTCGATCGGGTCAGTCTTGACGGCGTTGAGCTTCCCGTCGAAGGCGGTGCTCTTTTCGACGTGCGTGGCGCCCAGGGAGCGCAGGTAATAGGTCGTCTTGAGACCGCGGACCCACGCGAGCTTGTACAGCGTGTCGAGTTTCTTGCCGGAAGGCTCCGACATGTAGAGGTTCAGCGACTGCGCCTGATCGATCCATTTCTGGCGGCGGGCGCCGGCCTCGACCAGCCACCGGGCATCGATCTCGAAGGCGGTGGCGTACAACTGCTTCAGGTCCTCCGGGATGCGTTCGACATTCTGGACGCTGCCGTCGAAGTACTTGAGGTCATTGATCATGACCGAATCCCACAGATCGAGTCGCTTGAGATCCTGGACGAGGTAGGGATTGACGACGGTGAACTCGCCTGACAGGTTCGATTTGACGAACAGGTTCTGGTAGGTGGGTTCGATCGACTGGGATACGCCGCAGATGTTCGAGATCGTCGCGGTCGGTGCGATGGCCATGACGTTCGAGTTGCGCATGCCGACGGTCATTACGCGTTCGCGCAGGTCGTCCCAATCCAGCGTGAACGAGCGGTCGAGTTGGAGATAGCCGCCGCGCGCCTGCTCCAGCAGGGCGATCGCGTCATGCGGGAGAATTCCGCGGCTCCACAGCGAGCCCTGGAACGTGGAGTAGCGACCGCGTTCCTCGGCCAGATCGGTGGAAGCCTTGATCGCGTAGTAGCTGACCAGTTCCATGCTGCGATCGGCGAAGGCGATGGCTGCCTCGGACATGTACGGTATCCGCAACTGGTACAGCGCGTCCTGGAAGCCCATCACGCCCAGTCCTACCGGACGGTGCCGCAGGTTGGAGCGGCGCGCCTGCGGTACGCTGTAGTAGTTGATGTCGATGACGTTGTCGAGCATCCGCAATGCTGTGCCGACGGTGCGCTTGAGCTTGGGCACGTCGAGTTGCCCATCGGCGCCGATGTGTGCCGACAGGTTCAGCGAACCCAGGTTGCAGACGGCGATCTCGGAGTCGTTCGTATGCAGCGTGATCTCGGTGCACAGGTTCGAAGAGTGCACTGCACCCACATGCTGGTTCGTGTAACGGATATTGCAGGGATCCTTGAAGGCGATCCACGGGTGGCCGGTCTCGAACAGCATCGAGAGCATCTTGCGCCATAGCTGTAGCGCAGGCAGGCGCTTGAAGACCTGCAATTCGCCGCGATCGGCCTTTTCTTCATAGGCGCGATAGCGCTCTTCGAAGGCGGTGCCGGTCAGGTCATGCAGATCGGGCGTGTCATTCGGCGAAAACAGGGTCCAGTCGCCTTCCTCGGCGACCCGCTTCATGAACAGGTCGGGAACCCAGTTCGCGGTGTTCATATCGTGGGTCCGGCGGCGGTCGTCGCCGGTGTTTTTGCGCAGTTCCAGGAACTCCTCGATGTCGAGGTGCCAGGTTTCGAGATAGGCGCAGACTGCGCCCTTGCGTTTGCCGCCCTGGTTCACGGCCACGGCCGTGTCATTGGCGACCTTCAGAAAGGGCACCACGCCCTGGGATTTGCCGTTCGTACCCTTGATGTGGGCGCCCATCGCGCGGACCTGCGTCCAGTCGTTGCCGAGGCCGCCGGCGAACTTGGACAGCATCGCGTTGTCCTTGATGGCACCGTAGATGCCATCCAAGTCGTCGGGGACGGTCGTCAGATAACACGAGGACAACTGCGGGCGCAGGGTGCCCGAATTGAACAGGGTTGGGGTGCTCGACATGAAGTCGAACGAGGAGAGGAGGTCGTAGAACTCGATCGCGCGGGTTTCGCGGTCAACCTCGTTGATCGCCAGCCCCATCGCGACCCGCATGAAGAAGGCTTGCGGGAGCTCAATTCGCACGCCATTGCTGTGGATGAAGTAGCGGTCGTAAAGGGTCTGCAGACCCAGATAGCTGAACTGCAAATCCCGTTCCGGCTTCAGGGCCTGTGCCAGACGCGGCAGGTCGTACCGGGTCAGTTCGGACGACAGCAGTTCGAGTTCGGCGCCGTGCTTGATGTAGCGGGCGAAATAGTCGGGATAAAGTTCGGTGATTTCCTGCTGGGTGGCTTCGAGATGTCGACCTTCGATGAAGCTGAGCGCCTCACGACGAGCGATATCGAGCAGGAGGCGCGCCGCGACATAGGAGTAATCGGGTTCCTGTTCGATGCGGGCGCGGGCGCTCATGACCAGCGTGGGAACGACGTCGCTTTCCGGCACGCCATCGAACAGGTTACGGTGCGCGTCGGTGAGGATCCAGTCGGCGTCGACCCCGCTCAGGCCGCGGCAGGCTTCGCGCACCAGTCGCTCCATCCGCGCGCGGTCGAGCGGGCGGGTCGTGCCGTCCGGGAAGGTGACGCTCAGCGCGGTGTCCTCGTCCGGGCGGGTCTCCTCCTTCGCCGCTTCGGCCCGCAGCCGCGCGCGCTCTTCGCGGTAGAGGACATAGGCGCGCGCGACCTTGTGGTGGCCGCTGCGCATCAAGCCGAGTTCCACCTGATCCTGCACATCCTCGATGTGCAGCGTCCCGCCGGATGGCAGACGGCGCAGCAGCGCCTTGACGACCTGATCGGTCAATTCGTCCACTGCGTCGTGAATGCGCCGACTGGCCGCTGCGCTGCCGCCTTCGACCGCCAGGAAAGCCTTCGTGATCGCCACCGTGATCTTGCTGGCGTCGAAGGACGTGACCTTGCCGTTGCGCCGGATGACCTTCAATTCCCCCGGCGCGACGCTGCGCAGTTCCACCGGAACGGTTGTCGGCGGGGTGGGCGGAAGGGGGCGGGCGTTTTGGGTGGCGAGAGCGGATTCGGATTCCATGCAGCGCTCCTGTGCGGTATCGGGATGGTGATCGGATCGAACGGCTGACACTATACGATGTGGTTTTCGCTAGCGTCAAGCACAAGATACTGTGTTTTTTCTGTGCAGATGCTGTGGATAAGCTGTGTTCTGAAGCAGTACCTGCGCGCGCGTCGGCGCTATCGCAGGCCGGGCGGGACAGGGTTCTTCGGGGCTTGGGGCGCGGTGCTGCAGATCCGCGTCGTCGCGTTCGCCTTATCCTGGGCAGGGCTTTGTTGTAGACTCAGCCGCCTGATTAAGGAGGGCCCGGGAGAACATGCAATCCGTCCGCGAATGGCTGAGTGACTGGGTGCGGCGCGTACTGCCCAATTCGCAGGCGGTTTCGTTCGCGCTGTTGCTCACCCTGGGCTTCGTCGTGGTCGTCGGTCTGGCCGACATGTTGATGCCGGTCTTTGCGGCCGGTGTGATTGCCTATCTGCTGGAAGGGATCGTCGCGATCGGCGTGCGCGAACGGCTGCCGCGGCTGATTGCCGTCATCGTCGTCTATATCTTCTTTCTTGCTTTTGTCTTCTTCACCTTCTTCGCGCTGTTGCCGCTCCTATACCAGCAGACGGCACAGTTGATCGAACAGCTGCCGGCGTGGGTCGGTCGTGGACAGGTGCTCGTGTTGCAGCTGCCGGAACTGTATCCGGAGTTCATCACGACCGAGCAAACCTACGAGTTCATGAATACGATCCGGCGCGAGTTGCTCGCCTACGGCCAGTCGATGCTGACCTACTCGTACTCGTCCCTCGTCAGCGCACTGACCGTGCTGGTGTACGCGATTCTCGTGCCGATGCTGGTGTTCTTCTTCATGAAGGACAAAGACCGGATCATCGGCTGGTTCAATCAGTATCTGCCGCGCGAACGCAATCTGTCGATGCGGGTATGGCGCGAAGTCGATATGCAGATCGGCAATTACGTCCGGGGCAAGTTCATCGAGATCCTGATCCTGCTCTCGGCCAGTTACGTCACGTTCACGCTGATGGATCTGAATTACGCGCTGCTGTTGGCCGTGCTGATGGGGATCTCGGTGATCATCCCCTATGTGGGCGCGACGCTGGTGACGATTCCGGTGGTCATGGTGGCCTTCTTCGAGTGGGGGGTCACCGATGAGTTCTGGTATCTGCTGCTCGCCTACGCAATCATCCAGGCCGTCGACGGGGTCGTGCTGGTGCCGCTGCTGTTTTCCGAGGTCGTGAACCTGCATCCGGTGGCGATCATCGTCGCTATCTTGTTCTTTGGCGGGCTGTGGGGCTTCTGGGGCGTGTTCTTTGCGATTCCGCTGGCGACGCTGGTCAAGGCCGTGCTGACCGCGTGGCCGCGCTTGGGAGAAACCGGACAAGACCTCGTCGCGTTACCGCCCGATCCTCCCGAAGTCCCCGTGTTGTCGGCGCTGTCGCGGAACGACTCGTGAATTCGGGGCCGCCGCAGGACGGCGGGGTTTACCATCGGTAAGGGTGTATGGAGGTGAAGCCGTGCACCTTGGCTTTTGGATGGAAGGTGGGTGGTGTCCAGTGGCCATCGCCCAGTTCCGCCAGATGCTTCGCCAGCCACAGCGCCTGGCTGCGGATCGGCATGACATACGCGTAGATCCGGCCGTCGTCGAACTCGGCCACGTCGCCCAACGCGTAGATCGCCGGGTCTTCGGTGGCCAGATCGCTGCCGACGCAAATTCCCCGGTTCACCCGCAGTCCCGCGTCGCGCGCCAGATTTGTCCTGGGACTGAAGCCGCAGGCGACGATGATGCCGTCGTAGTCGGCAGGATCCGGCCCGGTTGCCCCCAGCACGCGTGCGCGGCCACGGTCGACCACGAAGCCCTGGACTGCGGTGTGGAGACGCAGCTCGACACCGGATGCCTGCAACACGGCCGCCAACCGGACCGAGTCCTCGTCCTCCAACTGGCGCTCCATCAGACGGGGCAGGGCATGGAACAAGGTCACCCGGTCGCCTGCCTTGGCGAGATCTGAAGATAACTCGCAGCCGATCAGGCCACCGCCGATGATGGCCCAGTTCGGGGTTCGTGCGTCATCGAGTACGGTCGTGCGGAGTCGCCGTAGGGCCAACAAGTCATCCAGGCTGTTCAGGACCCGAAACAGCGGGCGATGCGGGCGGAATGGACCCGGAACCAGCGGATCAGAGCCCACGGCCAGTACCAGCCGGTCGTAAGCCTGCGCCGATTCGGTGCCGTCCAGCTGATATCGGACCTGCCGCAGTGTGCGCTCGATCGCGACGGCCTCGGCGCCCGCGATAACCGCGATTCCGGAGTCGACGAGCGCGTCGAAGCTGCGCAGCACGATCTTCTCCTCGATGTCTGCCCGGGAAAATCCGTGCGACAGCAACGGGCGGGAATAGTAGCCATGGGTTTCGTGGGTTAGAACCGTGACGGTCGCGCTCGGGCAGGTCTTGCGCACCTCCTCCGCCAGTGTGACGCCAGCGATGCCCGAGCCGATGATGACGATGTTCACGTGTCCGCTCCTGTCGAGTGTCGCCGCCCTGAGGCCTCGGGCCGGGTTTTGGTGGTCATGGGCACGTTGCGACGCGGGAGTCCCCGCATCCGGCTTCAGAGCTCACGGGTGGCGCGGAACTCGACCTCCGGCCAGCGTTCCTTCGTCAGTTCGAGGTTGACCCGGCTGGTCGCCAGATAGACGAGGTGGCCGCTGCCGTCTTCAGCGAGATTATCGTGTGCCTTGCGTTTGAAGTCCTCGAGCTTTTTCGCATCGGCGCATTCGATCCACCGTGCGGTCGTGACCTGCACGTTGTCGTAGATGCAGTCGACGCCGTATTCGCTCTTGAGCCGGTAGGCGGTCACATCGAACTGCAGCACGCCGACGGCGCCCAGGATCAGGTCGTTGTTGCGCAGCGGCTTGAAGAGCTGCGTCGCGCCTTCTTCCGACAATTGCTGCAGGCCTTTCTGCAGCGCTTTGGACTTCAACGGATCCTTGAGTACGACGCGCCGGAACAGCTCTGGCGCGAAGTAGGGGACGCCTTCGAACTTCAACTCCTCGCCCTGGGTGAAGGTGTCGCCCACCTGCACTGTCCCGTGGTTGTGCAGGCCGATGATGTCGCCGGCGTAGGCTTCCTCGACGTTCTTTCTCGAATCGGCCTGGAAGGTGATGGCATTGGCCACCTGGATCGAGCGCTTCAACCGGACATGATGCATCTTCATGCCTTTCTGGTAACGACCCGAGCAGATGCGCAGAAAGGCGATCCTATCCCGGTGCGCCGGGTCCATGTTCGCCTGAATCTTGAACACGAAGCCCGAGAAGGGCTCTTCCGAGGCCTCCACCTTACGCTCGCGCGCCTGACGGCCCTGCGGTTCCGGCGCATAGTCGGCAAAGGTATCGAGCAATTCGAGGATGCCGAAGTTGTTGATCGCCGAGCCGAAAAAGACGGGTGTCTGCCGACCGGCCAGATAGGCGTCGAGGTCGAACCGGTGGCTAGCTCCCTGCAGGAGTTCGATTTCCTCGCGGACCTCGTCGATCTGGTCGCCCAGCACTTCGTCCAGGCGCGGGTTGTCGAGTCCCTGGATGACCTCGCCCTCGACGATGCGGTCGCCATGCGACGGGCTGAAAAGGTGAATCGTGTCGCGGTACAGATGGAACACCCCCTTGAACCGCTTGCCCATGCCGATGGGCCAGGTCATCGGCGCGCACTGGATTTTCAACACCTGCTCAACTTCGTCCAGCAACTCGATCGGTTCGCGCCCTTCGCGGTCGAGCTTGTTGATGAAGGTCAGAATCGGCGTATCGCGGAGCCGGCAAACCTCCATCAGCTTGATCGTGCGGTCCTCGACGCCCTTCGCGCTGTCGATGACCATCAGCGCCGAGTCGACGGCGGTCAGCGTGCGGTACGTGTCCTCGGAGAAATCCTCGTGTCCCGGTGTGTCGAGCAGGTTGAAAATTTTGTCGCGGTGCTCGAACTGCATGACCGAGGTGGTCACCGAGATGCCGCGCTGCTTTTCCATCTCCATCCAGTCGGACGTAGCATGGCGCGACGCCTTGCGGCCCTTTACGGTGCCGGCCAACTGGATCGCACCGCCGAACAGCAGCAGTTTTTCGGTCAGCGTGGTTTTACCGGCGTCGGGATGCGAGATGATCGCGAAGGTGCGGCGTCGGGCGGTTTCTGAGGGTAGTTGGGACATCGGGTTTTCGCGGCAGGTTCTGCGCGTATCGCCATCGCGACGATCGTTCGGGCCGCGCACGGCCAGAAAATTGGGCGTCGGAAATAAAGAAGCCCGGCGGTGCCGGGCGGTCTGGCCCCGTCTGGGGTCGACTCGGATACGCTGCAATCGAGTGCGGAAAGATACGACACCGACTGTTCGCCTGTCCAGCCGCTGCGGCCGCCGAGTCAGGCAGCTGGCTGCACCCGGCCGTATGCTCAAACGCGCTTGATCAACCCGATCAAGAACAGCAGCGCGATCGCTCCGAGCGTGGCCGTCGTGATCGATCCGGCCAGCCCGCTCCCCGCCGCGATGCCGAAAAAGCCCAAGAGCTGGCCGCCGATGACGGATCCGGCGATCCCGATCACAATGTTGCTCAACAGGCCGTAGCCGTGTCCCTTGACGATCTGGCCGGCGAGCCAGCCGGCCACGGCGCCGATGGCGAGGAAGATGAACAGGTGGGTGTAGTTCATGGCGGGTTCTCGACTGGGAATGGGCAAGGAATGGCCAAATCAGCGAAGCTCCAGGTAGGCAAGGCTTCCCGCGCTGCACGGTTGGATAGCGGTGAACGAAGCCAGGACGGTTTTTTTCAGCGTTTCATTCAGGGGCAACCCCCCTCGGCGAGATAGCGCCCGGCAACCCGCCCGTTTATACCGCGGTATTCGATACGGCACCAGCGCGGGGTCTGTTTCAGGCGCCGAGCTTGCTGTTCGGGACTCAAGGACTGGGATTCCTGAAAACCCGGTCCGCCCCGATGACCGAGGTTACGGCTGCAACGGCCGCCGGCTGGAATCGCTCCGAGCTTGCTTGCTCCCGTTCCGGGCGCTGAGCGGATATTGAGCACAGCCCCGTTTGGTATGCCGGTCGCCCCTAAGCAATCCGGCCCGTCTGCAGCGATCGGCGAAACCCGGCACCGAGACGGTCAACAGCAGTGTCCGCACGAGGCGGATTGGGCGGGTTTTGCGGGTGCTGACAGTCGCCGGCACGGCCGTGATGAGATCAGGTCGCGTCGCGGGCATCTGCGAGGATCCGAAAGCCCGGTTGGGTTCGGGTCTCGAGCGCTGCCGGCCGATCCGTGATGACGATCCGTGATGACCAGTGATGCGCCGGGTTCGAGCAGATCGTAGACGCGTTGCGCGAACTGGGCCGGTACTCGGATGCGGCCTGCGAGGTAAGGCATAGGCGCGGCCGCAGCAGTGCTCGACACAGGGTGCGTGTCCTTTCCAAGCACGCTGAAGACGCCCGTCGGCGTCTCATGGACCGGTTTGCCGGTGCTGACCGTGGAGGCGCCGATACACACGCCGTTGCGATACACGTAGGCTCGCGGCTCCGGTATGCTCACGATAATTACGAGAGCGGTCCGCTAGGCGAGCGCTCGGGATGCCAGGTTGGCATCGTCGAGGTTACCGGTGTGGTGCGGAGTGTGGACTGCCGCGCGTTGGGAGCAAAGGGACCCGGCCAGGGTGTGATCGGGCTTTGCACCGTCGCCATTCGCCGGCGGCGAGCGAACGCGAGTGTTACGTTGATGATGGTGGGCCGTGCTGGATTCGAACCAGCGACCACTGCATTAAAAGTGCAATGCTCTACCGACTGAGCTAACGGCCCCAAAGCACGCTATGGTAGCGTTGCAGCGTTGTCGAATCAAGTTTCGGGCCAGCGGGACCGGCCATTCCGATGCGCGTTCCCAATCCCGAACTCAGCAGCAATAGGGTCTTTATTCGGCTTTTTCATGACGCGATTCACCAAGCCCGGGATACTCGCAAAGGGCGATCTTCGGGGAGCATTGTTCCGGCTGCCTCGGACCCTTTACGCGAGGGCACTACCGTTGGGCGTCCTGTTGCTCTGTCTGAGCGGGTGCGTGTGGCTGCGTCTGCTCGAGGTGAAAGGGCAGGTCAGCGATTTCGACCAGAATTTCCGGGTCGAGATCACTGACCGGCTCGCGCTCCGGTTCCGTCACCCGGTGATGTATGCGGAGGATTTCCGCTATCTGACGGAACTGGAGCCGACCCGCATCGAGCCGAACCCGCCGGGGATGCGCTGGACCGTCGATTTCCACAAGCTGGATACGCACGGGAAGGTCGAACTGCCCAGGAAGACCTTGAGCTTCTGGATGGACTTCAACGCCGAACAGAAGCTTTCCGGTTTTGCGTTTTCGCCGCTCTTTCTGGCCATGGCTCCGCCGGAGTTTCTCGAAGCGTCGATCCGTTCGTTGGGGAAGGGCAGCGTGGATACCGGCCATCGGCAACTCCGCGTGGACCCGCGCGATCTGCCGACGATTCATGCCCGTCTCCCAACGCGGAGCGTCATCCAGGGCATCTTCGGGAAACCTTACTCGAAGACAAAGGATGGGGAGGGTACGCGGGTCGTCTACCGCTTCCTGGCCGATGTGCGGCCGCTGACCCCCAAGGCGGAAGCAAGGCGACTGGCCGAGGTCCACCTGTTGTTTCAGGGTGCGGACGAGAGCCTGGCCCAGATGCAGGGTCGATTCGTCGGGCTCAAGCTGCGTATCGACTACCGTAAATTGCAGGGTAGTCAGAGGGTCGCTGCGGATTAGGGCCGCCGCGCCGCGGTGGAACCGTCGTCGGTCCCGCTCGCGGCGCAGCGTCGCCCGATTCTCTGTCGAGGATGACTCAGTCCAGCGACAGACCTTTCAGGTAGTCGCGAAACTGTTCAGATACTTCGTGGTGCTTCAGACCCTGCTCGACGGAAGCGATCAGGTAGCCGAGCTTCGAGCCGCAATCATAGCGTCGACCATGAAATTCGTGGGCCAGCACCGGCTCGTCGTGCAGCAGCATCGCGATGGCATCGGTCAGCTGGATCTCGCCGCCGGCGCCCCGTGGCACATAGGCCAGCTTGTCGAAGATGGCCGGGGTCAGGATGTAACGCCCGACGACCGCCAGATTCGACGGCGCTTCGGCCGGCTTGGGCTTTTCGACGATCTGATCGACTTTGCCGAGATTCGTCTCGACGGAGTGGGCCTTGACGATGCCGTAGCTTCCGGTCTCGGACGGATCGACCTGTTCGACGCCCAGGATCGAGCACTGCCACTCGTCGAAGACATGAACCATCTGGGACAGGCAGCCATTGTGGTTGTCGTCGATCATGTCGTCGGCCAGGATGACCGCAAACGGTTCGTCACCGACCACCGCCTTGGCGCAGTTGACCGCATGACCCAGGCCCAGGGCCTCTGCCTGCCGAATGTACACGCAGGTCACGTGCGGCGGCACGATCTCCTGCACGATCTTCAGCGTTTCGGTCTTGCCGCGCGCCGCCAGTTCCGTCTCGAGTTCGTAGGCTTTGTCGAAATGATCCGTGATCGAGCCCTTGCTGCGGCCGGTCACGAAGATCATGACGTCGATACCGGCCGCCACGGCCTCCTCGACCGCATACTGGATCAGCGGCTTGTCGACGATCGGAAGCATCTCCTTGGGGCTGGCCTTGGTTGCCGGCAGGAAGCGTGTGCCCATGCCCGCAACCGGAAAGACCGCTTTTCTAATCGCCTTTTTCATTGTTCAGCTCCGGAACGGTTGATTTAGGATGGCAGCTTGCCCTGGTCGCGCAGGTACTGGATGACCGCCGCCGCGCAGTTTTCGAGGCTATCGGTTCCGGTATTGACGCTGATCTCAGGATTCTCGGGGGCTTCGTAAGGTGAGGTGATCCCGGTGAAATCGGCGATCTGTCCGTCGCGAGCCTTCTTGTACAAGCCCTTGACGTCGCGATCTTCGCAGACCGTGATCGGCGCGTTGCAGTAGATCTCGATGAAATCACCGGGCGCGACCAGCGAGCGCACCAGCGCGCGGTCGCTGCGGAACGGCGAAATGAAGGCGGTCAAGGCGATCATGCCGGCTTCGACGAACAATTTGCTCAGCTCGCCGACGCGGCGGATATTCTCCTGCCGGTGTTCGGAACCGAAGCCGAGGTCGGAGCAAAGTCCGTGGCGGATATTGTCGCCGTCGAACACGAAGGTGCGGCAGCCGAGTTCGAAGAGCATTTCCTCGACGCGGTGCGCCAGGGTCGACTTTCCCGCGCCCGAGAGACCGGTAAACCAAAGAATGAAGCTCTTGTGCCCGTTGAGTTTCTCGCGATCCTCCCGTTTGACGACCGCGTTATGCCAGACGATGTTCTTGTCCATTTGCCTCCCGTTGAATGATGGATGGTCGGCCGGAAGCGGCCACGCCACTGGCTACCGGACCACATCTTATCCGAAATTGGTATCTAACGGACGCGCCGCCGTGTGCCTTGCACCACGCGACGGCAGGGCGCCCCAGGTCACGGTGCCGGGATGCAGTCGCTATGTCTCCGCTTCAGGGACGGCGTCGGCGAGTGCTGCGGCGTCGCGCCGTGCCTCTTGCTGCCACTGCGCAATCTCTGCCGCGGAGGCGCGACGCGAGGGCGAGAAAATCTGCGTGCAAGCGAGCGTCAGGATTGGCAACACGATGAAGCTGCCGGTGAATGCCTGCAATAGCAACCGGTCGCGGTCTACCTCGGGATTGCCGCTGAGCGCCACGTCCACGGTCACCTTGAGCTGAAACACAACGATTCCGGTCCAGAACAGCGGCGCGAAGAGTCCCTGGCCGGGCAGATTTCGTGTCTTGCGTTCCGAACGATGCGGCGGCGTGCCCTGGCGAAACAGATAGGCATCGACACGCTGGTTGACCCAGAGTGTCACGAGGGCAACGGCAAACCAGCCCGCATAGTTGACCAGAGGCACGCCGAAATGAATACCTGGTTCAGGATAATGGTAGATCTCGCCGAGAGCCCAGAAGCGTCCCTGCAAGGCGATCGGATCGATGACCAAATCCGTGACGACCATCAGCACCGCGCCCAGCACCAGGGTTGCCGGCCCGTTCCGAGTCTCCCGCGAAGTGATGCGCTGCACGTCCCAGCCCTGCTTCCAGAGCGGCGACAGCAAGAACTGGGCGAACGAGAAGCTCACGTAACTCAGAAAGGAAAAGGACAAACTGTCGAAGAACGGTACGCCGCAGATGAGGAGATCCCGCGTGAGTGCGGGGGCGTGATAGCTGTACCAGCCGAAGGGTATCCCATGGTTGATACTGCTCCATTCGGCGAGGAAAGCCACGAGATAACCCGAGACCATCCAGAGGAACGTGCGCTTCCAGCCCTGTTCGAGGTAGGAAAGCGCCAGGAAAGCCAGCATGAAGACGGTCACATAGGGCCGAAAGCTCAGCGACCACAGCAGGTTTTCGAACATCCTACAGATCCGTTTCCCTGGCGGCGGCCGGCGGGTAACGCGGCGTTTTGAGGCTGGCGCGGTCTCAGAACATGCCAAGCTGGAGTTTGGCGACTTCGGACATCATCTCACGCGACCAGGGTGGGTCGAACACCACTTCGACGCCCACCTCGGCCACGCCCGGGAGGCTCTTGACGCCGGCCTCGATGTCCTGTTGCAGGATGGGACCCATCCCGCAGCCCGGTGCGGTCAATGTCATGATGATCTCGACGCGGTGTTGCCCCTCAGCAATCGGGATTACCCGGCAGCTGTAGATCAGTCCCAGGTCGGCCACATTGACCGGGATCTCGGGGTCGTAGATCGTCTTGAGCACTTCCCAGACATTCTGCTCGACCGTCTCGGCATCGAGCCCGTGTGCGATCTGACCGGCGATGGCGGGTTCCTTGCCCAGCGCATCGGCATCGACCGCAGCGATACGCACCATATAACCGCGCTCGGTCGTCACCGTGAAATTGCCCCCGAGCTGCTGATACAGCGTCACGATATGCCCTTTCGGCAGGACGCCGGGCGTCCCGTCGGGTATCTGAACCATATTGACGTCCCGCTGCAGAACGATGCTTTCGTTACCGTACATGCACTTGACCTGTGGTATCAACGTTTGGAATCGGTCGGCCGGACGCGAGACTGGTTCCCGCAGCCGCCAACAATTCGATCAGTTTTGGGCAGAGCTGGCCGGCCTCCGGCAGGTCCGTACGGCCGCTACCGGGGAAAGCCCGCAGGTACACCGGCGACCGGTACGGGCCAGGCAGAAAGGTGTGGATGCGAACCTTTCCCGCGGCGGCGGTTTCCTCCGCAAGAATGGTCGCGAGACCTTCCATCGCCATCTTGCTGATGCCGTAGGCACCCCAGTAGGCCTTGCCGGCCCGCGCTGCGGTGTCCGACACGAAGACGATCGAGGCATCGCCGGTACGGTTCAACAGCGGCAGCACGGCGCGGGTCAGTTGCAGCGGAGCGGAACAGTTCACCTTGAGGGCACGCTCGACTTCGCGCGCACCGAGATCGACGATGGGGCCCAGCACCCCGGCATCGTTCGCCGCGTGCAGAATCCCGTGCAGTCCCCCGAGTTCAGCTTCGACGCGCTCGGCGAGTTCGGCAAAGTCGGCTTCGCTCGCGCCCTCCAGATCCAGCGGGTAGAGTAGGACGGTGGCACTGGCATCGGCGGCCATGATCTCGTCGTACAAACGTTCCAGACCCCGGAGATTCTTGTCGACCAGAACGACGGTGGCCCCCGCGGCGACACAGGCAGATGCGGCCGCGCGCCCCAGGGTGCCGGCGGCACCGGAAATCAGGAGAGTGCGTTCTTCCAGCAAGCGGTTCATGAAAGTTGGGCGATGAGCCGCGGCCGCAGCCAGCCGAGAAGCTCAGTTGGGGTGGATAGGGTTCCATCGGCACCCCATGCGTCGGGGCGGTCATCCGCGGTCAAATAGCCGTAGGTAGCGGCGAGGGTCATCATCTCGGCGCGTTGTCCGGCCTCGATGTCGGAGCGGGCGTCACCGACGTAGACACAGGCCGCAGCCGGCTGACCGATACGCCGGCAGGCTTCGTTCAACGGCAGCGGGTCGGGTTTGCGCCGTGCCGTGGTGTCGCCGCTGATCACGGCGCGAGCCCGTTCGTTGAGTCCGAAGGCAGCGACCAGGGGATCTGTAAACCTCGTGAGTTTGTTCGTCACGATACCCCAGGGGATGCCGCGACGATCGAGTTCATCGAGCACTGCAGGAATACCCTCGAACGGATGCGTCTGCCGGGCGAGATTGTTTCCATAGAAGGCGAGGGCCGAGGCGAGCGCCGCATCAAGGATTGCTGATTCTTCGATGGGAATCACCGTCCGCAGCATCGCTGCGACGCCATGCGAAATCAGGGGTTGCAGGCGCTTGCTTGGCTGTTCCGGCAGTCCGACTCCGGCCAGTGCCTGGTTGACTGCAACGATCAGGTCGGGCGCGGTGTCGAGCAACGTGCCGTCGAGGTCGAACAACACGCCTTGCACCGGCGAGGTCGGGCGGCTCGCCATTCAGTCCAGAGGCCTCTCGAACGCTGCGAGATAGTTCACATCCAGGTCGTCGCTCAATTCGAACCTGTCCCACAGCGGGTGATAACTGATGCCGCGCAGGTCGAGCAGCGACAGGCCGGCCGCACGGGCGTAGCCGCAGAGTTCCGACGGACGTATAAAGGTGTCGAACTGATGCGTACCGCGAGGAATCATCCGCAGTAAGTACTCGGCCGCGACGATTGCCAGCAGATAGGACTTGAGCTTCTTGTTCAGCGTCGAAAAAAAGACCTTGCCGCCGGGCCGCACGAGTTGCGTACAGCTGCGCACGATCGAGTCAGGGTCGGGCACATGCTCCAGCATCTCCATGCAGGTGACGACATCGAAGGCTCCGGGTTGCTCGCGTGCCAGTGCTTCGACGCTGATGCAGCGGTAATTCACGGCAAGCGCTCTGGCCTGCGCGTGCTGACGAGCGGCGTCCAGCACTTGTTCGCTGAGGTCGATACCGAGCGCTGCGGCGCCGGCATCGGCGAGTCCCTCGGTCAGGATGCCGCCGCCGCAACCGACGTCCACCGCAACGCTGCCCGCCAGCTTGGCGTGCTCCCGTATGAAGTTCACACGGAGCGGATTGACCGCATGCAGTGTTTTCAGTTCACCGCGCGGATTCCACCAGTCATGCGCCTTGCCGCCGAACTTGGCGATCTCGGCTTCGTGCACATTGATTCCTGCCGTCATCATGTTTCGATCTCCTTGTCTGCGGCCCGAAGCTTGTGGCGCCAACCTTCGCTTCTGTCACAAATCTCCGCGGTGTCGAGTGTCGTCAACTCCCGGTCGTTCAATAAGTGCCGGCCGGCAACCCAGACGTCGCTGATGTGGTGCCGGCTGGCCGCGTAGATCAGATCCGACACCGGGTCGAACAGGGGCAGCGTTTCGATTTCACCGAGTTTGACCGCAGCGCAGTCAGCATATTTGCCGACGCTCAGCGAGCCGATCTGATCACCCAGGCCCAGTGCTTGGGCGCCATTCAGTGTGGCCATGCGCAGTGCGGTGTGGGCCGGTAACGCGGCAGCGTCGCCCGCGACGGCCTTGGCCAGCAAGGCAGCGGTACGGGTCTCGCCGAGCACGTCCAGGTCGTTGTTGCTGGCGGCCCCATCCGTGCCGATGGCGACATTGACCCCCGCCTGTAGCAAGCGATGAACGGGGCAGAAGCCGCTGGCCAGTTTGAGGTTCGATTCGGGACAATGCACGACGCTGGCGCCGCTTTCGGCCAGTGCGGCGATCTCCTCGTCGGTCAGTTGGGTCATATGCACCGCCACAAGCTGGGGACCCAGGACATCCAGTTGCTGCAGTCGCTTGAACGGCCGCATGCCGTAGGCGCGTCGCCCCTCGCTGACTTCGTCGGCCGTTTCGTGCAGATGGACGGTCACGGGACAGTCCAGTTCGGCGGCCAGGGTCTGCATGCGCCGGAACACCGGATCCGAAACCGAGTAGGGCGCATGCGGTGCGAAGCCGGTCGTCACCAGAGGCTGGTGACGCATCTCGTCATGTAGCGCAAGACCCTTGGCGAAATACTCGTCCGCTGTCTGTGCCCAGTTGCTCGGAAAATCGACCAGGATCATGCCGATCGCGGCACGCATGCCGATACGGATACATTGCCGGGCAGCCACCTCGGGATAGAAATACATGTCGTTGAAGCACGTGACGCCGCCTCGGAGCATCTCGGCGATGGCCAGATCCACGCCGTCGCGCACGAAGCTCTCGCTCACCCAACGTTGTTCCAGGGGCCAGATGTGGTCCTGCAGCCACTCCCGCAATGGCCGGTCGTCGGCGATGCCGCGCATCAGTGTCATCGCGGCATGGGTATGGGCATTGACGAGGCCGGGTATCAGCGCGTGCTGAGCCAGCGTCTTGCGTTGTGAAGCGTCATAGCGGCGGTGGGCTTCCTCGGCCGGCAGCAGATCCAGGATCCGCCCGCCGTCCACTATCAGGGCATGATCCTCGTAGACCGCGCCCTCGGGCTCCACGGGGATGATCCAACGTGCTTCGATTAACCAGTCGACCTGCATGATCTATAAACCGAGCTTTACGCTAGACAATACCATGTCTGGCGGGCCCTTGCACGGGCGCCAGCCGCAGCGGAATCCGTCCCGGCTAACCGCGTTACACTGTGGCCTTGATTTTGTTTCCAACCCTGCCGCGACTCGTCATGGACTCTTTCCGCAAACTCAGCAATCGCATCGCGGCCGTTCAGACCCCTGTGATTCCGCAGATCGCGGCACTTATCCGCGAGCACCCTCATTGCATCTCGCTGGGGCAGGGGGTGGCCTGGTATGGCCCGCCTCCCGAGGCGCAGGCCGCGTTGCATGGGTTCTTTGCCGAGCCCGCTCATCATCGTTACGGCCCGGTCGATGGCATTCCAGACCTCAAAGCGGTGATTGCACAAAAACTGTCGACGGAGAACGGCTGCCATGGTGAGTCTGCCGGCCGCATCATCGTGACCGCCGGCGCCAACATGGGTTTCCTGAATGCCGTGCTGGCGATCGCCGATCCGGGCGACGAGATCATCCTGCCATCACCGTATTACTTCAACCAGGAGATGGCAGTCCGCATCGCCGGCTGCCGGCCGGTGTTGGTCCCGACCGATGACGACTATGGACTGCGTCTCGACCTGCTGAGAGCGGCGATCGGCGAGCGGACCCGGGCGATCGTGACGGTCTCGCCGAACAATCCCACCGGCGCCATCTATCCGGAAGCGGTGCTGCGTGCGGTGAACGCCTTGTGCGCGGAGTACGGTCTCTACCACATCAGCGACGAGGCCTATGAATACTTTCTGTTCGACGATGCTCGGCACTTCTCGCCCCTCGCCATCCCGGACGCGGAGGAACACACGATTGCACTCTATTCGTTATCCAAGGCCTATGGCTTTGCGAGTTGGCGTATCGGGTACATGGTCATTCCCGCCCATCTGCACCAGGCAATCGCGAAAATCCAGGACACCAACCTGATCTGCCCCCCGCTGGTTTCTCAGCATGCGGCGGTCGGTGCCTTGGCGGCCGGTGCACGCTATTGCCAGAATAAGCTGGCGGTCACTCGGCGCGTGCGTGAAGGGGTCTTCGCAGCGTTGGGGCAGATCGGCGACCTCTGTGTATTCCCGCGCACCCGGGGCGCCTTTTATGTCCTCTTGCGGGTCACGACACGGCTGGATTCCCTGACGGTCGCCGAGCGCCTGATCCGGGAGTATGGCGTTGCTGTGATCCCGGGCCTCGCATTCGGCTGCACGGATGCTTGCGCGTTGCGCGTCGCCTATGGGGCGCTGGATGAGACGACCGCCACGGAAGGCATGCGCCGGTTGACGCGCGGTTTGCGCGCCATCTGTCGAAACTGACCATTTCGTAGTATCGGGGGGGGGTACCGGCCAAAGCCGCTGGGATCCTCGCAACGGCAGGGATTTCCTGGCGATGGGGTTGAAGCGGGCGCTTTGACCGATTTCCCGCCCTTCGGGTAAGGTGAGCCGACACAGAAGCGCGCGACGACGCGCTCCGATTCTTCCAGACATCCCCATCTTCCTCAGAGAGCGAGCAATGCTGGCAACAAAGCGGTACGAATACCTTCCGATCGGAAGCATCGAGTTTCACCATACCCTGACGAATCACCGCGAGCTCGATCGTGCCAAGGTGGCGCACCTCGAAAAGGATATCGTCGCCAATGGACTCTTGGAGCCGCTCGTGGTCTGGGAACGAAACAGCGGCGAATACTATCTGGTGGGCGGATTTCACCGGATGGAGGCGATCCAGGGGATCCGGCGAGAACATCCCGGGTACTTTGACCGCATCGACGTCCGTGTGGTCAGCGGTGATCCGGACGAGATCAAGGCGCTGAATCTGAAGCTGAACTCGGACCGGGTCGACACGCGTATCACGGACTATTTCCAGACGGTGATCTACTTGAACAATGCCAATTGGTCCAAGGCGAGGATGGCGGAGTTCTTCGACAAGAGCGTGAGCTGGATCGAGGACATCATCCGCTATGCGCCGCTGGTGACTCCGCCGATGCGGGAGAAGCTCGCGAGCGGTGACCTGTCGTGGAACCGGGCCCGCGAAATTCTGCAGAAGGCGCTCAAGGCGCCTGCCGGAAACGAGAAAGCCATCATCGACTCCGAACTGGCGAGTCCCTTGCGAGCGGTTGCCAAGCCCTTGCCGCTGGGCAGTACCTTGAAGCGGGTGTCGGGTTTGCTCGAGACGGAGCCCAAAAAGACCTTCAGAGTGACCACTCAGGACATCCATGCGTTGCTGGTGACATTGCAAGGGCGGCGTGTCGACGCGGAGCACATCGAGCGTGCGCGCAAGGCATTTCCGATACTCTGGGCGGATGATTGATGGTTTAGCGCGCGGTGCGCGGTCCGGTTCACCCGCTGCCCGCCAACGAAAATCCCAGAAATACGGTCAGGAATTCGTGCTATGCTGCATTCAGCGACTCAGGCGGATTCAGCGTTTTCGCACCCGCCGAGACATTTCAATCACACTCGACGTCGCAAGAGTGGGCCTGACGCGGAATATCGATGAAATTTCAAAAAGTAGTTTGGATGGCAGTGTTGTCGGCACTGCTGAACGGTGTGGGCCACGCGGCCGGCGGTCCGATGAACGAGGACCTGACCCCCTTGGCGGCGCCCGCGCAGAAGGTCGTTGAGGCCGGGAAGCGCGGTGAAGCGGAAGCCTTTCTGACCGAAGCCAAGGATCTCCTGGCCAAGGCCAAGGAAATGCCTGCTTCTGCCGCCCAGCAGAGAATTGTCGGCAAACTCAAGATCGCCGTCGCGGAAGGCAAGGACGGAAAATTGACCGAAGGCGTCCAGGCCGTAGAAGAAGCCATGACCGACATGAAGAAATCCGGTCCGCCCAAGTTCGGTGGCGGCACCTGATCGCCACGCCGCACTGAGCCCGGTCCCTTGCGAACCGGGCAGCGGGTTAACCTCGTGCAACCCTGCGTCGGGGGTTAACGTCGCGACAAAGTCCGTTTAAATCTGGGCGAGGTCTAGGCCGCGTTCCAGGAAACGGGTTCTGCGGGAATCGTCACGCGGGGCTGACGGGCATCACTCTACTAGACTTCATTCCGTCCCCCCGATGTTGGTTTTCCGGGGAGGCGCAAGTGATCTCGGCGACCATATGGGTACCGAGTCGGGGCGCGAAGGAACGAAGGAACGCCTATCTCCGTCTTTCGCGTTCAGCCCTAGGCCTTGCTAACTATGCGCAGCCCCCGGTGGCAGCTCCCGCTCACCGGGGACGGCGTGTCAGCCGGTCTCATCCCAGGGCGCCCATCCGCTGACAGCTTCTGTCGTCGCTCTCTGTTCTCGGCTCGCATCGGCGTGACAGTCAGGATGCCAAGGAGCCCTGCAAGCGAATGGTGCAAGGTTCCGGTGCCAGCGGGTCCACGTCGAAAGCGAGTGTCTCCGGCTTGTGCAGCAGGCCCTCGCCACCGGATGCATTCGGATTCAACTGTCGCTTTTCCACGAAATCGATCATGCGCGCGACGTTGTAGATCGCCAGCACGCGGTCCTGGTGCTGCATGGGGTAAACGAGATAACCCACGTTGTTTTCGCGTAGTCCGGGATTCCGGGCGATCAGGTCATCGATCGTGGTGGCGTCACCATCGGCGTAGGCGCGCCAGATCGAGTCGGCATGCGTTGCGCTCAGCATCCGCAACAGCGGTGCCAAGCTGTCGTGCAGTTGGGAGTCTTGAAGCTTCGTCACCTGCTCCTCCGAACAGGCAAAACTCTCGGCCACCAGATAGTGCCGATTCCGTTCGCCGTCGTTGGCGAACAGCGAGATTTTCGACAAGGCTTCGTCCTCCACCGCGCTGAGGAATGACTCCGGCGCTCGGATGTGCTTGTAGACCGTGACGACCCAGGGCAGGGCGCGGCCGGTTCGCTCATAGCGCTCCTTGACGCTGTCGATCACCGTCGATCGCACCAGTTCCCCCTCGCGCCCTTCCGGCTTCACGATGAAGGCGTCCACGGCAATCATGTGGGTATGAAATCCCGCGTCGTGGAACTTCTCGATGATCCGCGCGTAGCGGGGGCGATAAGGGATGCCGGTGCCGTCATACAACAGGTTGATGCCATCGATGCGCGCCTGATTGGCGACCAGGTCGCGCAGCCGGTTGGCGAACGGCTCGATGTAGACATAGTCGTCACTGTGGTGATTGGCGGCCGTCAACACCTGATAGAGGTCGCTCTTCTTCCGAAACTCGTCGAGTGAAGCGATCACGAAATTCTCGCCGCACTGGGCCTGCGCGATCTGCTCGACGGCGGTTTTTCCTGACCCTGCTCCGCCCATGCACATGAACAGCGTCGGGTTTGCCGTTGGCGTCTTGCCGGCGAAGATCGCTTCCTTTTCCTTGTGGAGGATGCGCATCGTCCGCAACAGCCGCTCATGGGCGATTTCGACGCCCCGCTGCAGCCGGGGGTCGTCGGCGGCCGAACTGAGCAGCTTGCGCTTCAAGGCGGAATTGGTTGCGATGTCGAAGATGGTGGCCTGTTCGCCACCGCACTGTTTGAGCAACTCCAGGACCTCGGTATGACTCTGGGCGCGCAGCCCGGTCATCATGTTGACGTCGAGGCAGAAGAGGGGGGCTGAGCCATTGCCGGGCAGGGTAATGCCGTCGATTTCCGTCTTGCCTGCAGCACGCAGGTTTTCGGTGCCGGGCAGATAGCCGACGATACGCGCCGGGTCGCAGCACGGATAGTCGGCGAAGTGGGTTTCGGACGAGAACAGCTCGTCATTCACACAGTCCACCGGAACCAGGCCACCATTGACCAGTACCAGGCAGTCCAGGCCTTCCGCCGTGCGGTGGAACAGGAACGGAATACCGGTGACAAAGCGCTTGTGCTCGGGCCATTTGCCGTAACCATTGGGCTGATTCGGCAGGCGGCGGTTCCGGCTGGGATCAAGCGCGTGCTCGAAGGCGGCGATCAAATCCTCGCGGCGGCTCCTGTGATCGTGGAGCGCCACGGCATCGCGGGCCTCGATTCGACGGAAGTCGATCCCCTGTTCGTACACGGCGCGAAAGGCCGGCAGGCGGCCGAGGGCGGTGATAAAAAAGTCCAGCGTAATCCGGTTGCCGTAGGTGAAGGGGCGCACCTGTCGCATGTTCTCGTAGAAGTCGGCCAGCCGCTCGGCGATATTGCGGGTCTCGATCACGAAGCCGTTGTTGTCGAACAGGGCGGTCTCGGCATGCTGTTCGTCATCGTAAACCAGGCGTGCAATGGTTTTGCGAAACAGCTTCCGCTTGGCCGATTCGGTCATGGTCCCTGGACGATGGCTTGCGGTGGCCTGTTCCTTCCAGTGATGGAATAGTTCACGGTGTATGCGCGAAAAGAGCGCGGTCAGGTAAGTCACCCGTTTGGTCTGGTCATGAGAGACCGTGGCCTCAGCCTCCTGCTGCAAGGCAGGCAGCAGATGGGTGCCCTGAGCGATGGCCAGGGCAGTTCGGAGTTTCCGCAACTGCTCGTCGCCGGCGATCGCGGGATGCTTGGAATAGGTCATGCTCGGAGTGATGCGCGTTGGTATGGGGTGATGTGGTTAACCGTGCGTCCGCGTCCGAGTTGCGGCTATTCGGCTGGCAAGAACCTTCCTGATCCGACCTTGAGAGGCGTACGGCACTCGCGGCCAGTCACGCGAGAGACATACTCGATTGTACGCGAACGGAGCCGAAAATTTGCTTCAAAAACATGAAGCGGTGGAGGCTCCGAGGTCGCACTCGGTCCAGGTACATACGTGAGTGCCGTCCCTGATCGATCGGCTATCGCCGGCTGATTCCATCCCCCGCGCATGGCGGTTAACATGACGCCGCGCCAGCCCGAACCCGACGACGGAAGCGCCCAATTTTTTGCGAAAGGACCGTCGGAAAGTCGCTGTCAGGCGAGTTAGCTCGCAACCAACTTGTTCGTCAAACTGGATGAAAATTGCTGTTCTGAACCGGCAGGGGACTGGGAGCGGCGGTGCGACTCGCGCCGCTCGCCGATTGATCGATGGATTGCGCGCCCGCGGGCACACGGTCGTGATGGTGTCCCTGGCACCCGGACACGATCCTGCCGGTATCGGCGTCGAAGCACTTCACCCCGGCGATGGTGCAGACCGGCGGGTCGTTCGCGCCAACGAGCATCTGCACACCGGCTACATACACCCGCGCCGCAGTAGCGTTTCAAACACGTTGTTCTCGAGCGAAGTCGCCGGCTATGACCTCGCGGGTACCGGTCTCTTCGACGACGTCGATGTCATCAACATCCACTGGGTGCCTGGCTTCCTTGTGCCCCACAACTTGGGTGAGATCATCGCCATGGGCAAGCCCGTGGTGTTCACTCTGCATGACATGGCGGCCTTCACGGGTGGGTGCCATTACTCCGCCGGCTGCGGAGGCTACCGGGAGACTTGTGCGCCGTGTCCTCAGATCGATCCTGACGTACTGCGGATCGCCGCCTGGACCTTGGCCGAAAAGCGCGGTGTGCTGCGGGTTCCGAATGTCGCCGCGGTGTCGCCCAGTCGCTGGCTCGCCGAATGTGCGGAGGCGAGCCGGGTCTTTTCGCCGGGTGTCGTTCGGGTGATACCCAATGGTCTCGAGACTGACCTTTTTCGTCCTACACCCAAAGCCGTCGCCAAACGGGGTCTGGGTATTGCGCCGGAGGTCCGAACGCTGCTGTTCGGCGCGGAAAACGGACAGGAGCGGCGCAAAGGTTTCGACCTGCTGCTCGACGCCGTACGCCGGATGCGCGCGGACCCTGGTATTGCAGCCCTGCTGCAAGCGGGGCAGTTGCGCATCCTCGCCTTCGGGCAGGCGAGCGCGCAACTTCAGGAGATCGGCCTTCCGGTGCAGGATCTCGGCATGGTGCGCCACGACGCGCATCTGGCGCTGATATACAGCGCGGCCGATCTCGTAGCGCTGCCGTCGCGAGAGGACAATCTCCCCAACATCCTGCTCGAAGCCATGGCCTGCGGGACGCCCGCGGTGGCCTTCGCCGTGGGTGGTATCGCCGACGTGATTGAAAATGGCCGGAATGGCCTTTCGGTGCCTCCTCTGGACACGGGAGGCATGGCTTCAGCCATCGCGAACTTGCTTGAAGACTCTGCCACAGCCGCGGCCCTGGGGGAGGCTGCCCGTCGCTCTGTTACGGAGCGATACACCCTGGATGCTCAGGCCGGACAGTATGAAGCCTTGTTTGGGTGCTGTCTCGCCGCGCTGGCCGCGCCCGCGTGCCCGGGGGTGTTCAGGCCGTCTGCGGGCGTGCTCGCCGTGCCGGTCACCCTGCATCCGGATGCGGCAGCCGGTCCAATCGGCCTGTTCATCGAGCAACAGGCGCGTATCGATGTGCTGAGTGAGGCGCTTTCCGGGAAGACTTACGAACTGGATCGGGCGGGCGAGGTTCTGCGCGAGGCCGTGTCCGAGGCGCGCGCCTCGAGTTCGTGGCGCTACACCCGCTGGTTGCGCAGAGGATGGGAGCCCGAGCTGGTCGCTGAGGCCTCGTGTGAAGCCATGGCAGTTACGCTGTTGACTGTGATGCGCTCGAAGTCATGGGAACTCACCGGCCTTCTGCGGACGGCCGTGCGTCTCTTGCGGTCAGGTCTGCGCTGGTTGCGGGCGAAGCTGACCGCAGCGTCGCTCGGTTCGGAACGCTCTCTTGGCGGGAGTGCGTCGACCACCGGAGATTTTGCGATCCGGCTCGATTTTTCGCAGAACGAACCGGTAGCGGTCGGTGCAGGCGAGCCAGGCGAGTTGAACCCGATCTGTCTGCATCTCTTCCATGTCGATCTTTGGGATGAGTTTCGCAGTGCACTGCTCCGGATCGTCGGACCCGAAACGCCCCTTTACGTTTCACTGCCCGCGTGGAATGCGGAGTTCGGAGAATACCTCGTCCGGGAGTTCGGCCCGCAGGCGTGCCGGTGTTTCATCGTGGAAAACCGCGGGCTCGATGTGCTCCCTTTTCTGCAGCAGTTCCGATTCCTGCAGGAGAACGGCTTGCGCCCGCGGACCTTGACCAAGCTCCATACGAAAAGGAGCGCGCATGTTCCCGAGACGACTGCCCGGCGGTGGCGCCTCGACCTCTCTGAGCGCTTGCTGGCGGAGCATCGGGGTGTGGTTGATGCCTTTCGCAAGAATCCGCGGCTCGGGATGGTCTGTTGCGAGCAGTGGTGGCTCGCGGAAGGCATGCAGGATGCGAACTGGCAAGCGGAGAGCCGTGTGATCGCGGAGGCCTGCGACCTCTTCGGTGTCCCCGCTGCGTCGCACTATCTCAGCGGAAGCATGTACACGGTGTCCTACGACTATCTGGAACAACTCCTGGCGCCGCTCGACCTTGACACCTACTTCGCCAGCTTCCCCGAGGGCTACCATCCCTGCGATACGCCAGCGCATGCGTTCGAAAGGGTCGTTTGCTACGGCCTTAGGAAGTACGATCGGTGGGTTGGCTTGCTGTAACCAGCAGTGCCCAGAGGAGCAGGAAGCGAAGCTCGGCGCAGATAAACGCTGCAGCCCGAGTCGAGGTTGCCGCATTACTGCTGCGTCACGATACCGGGTCGTGTTCGAATAGCAGCCGGCTCAGCGCGGTCAAGGAGTTGACGGTGTGGGTTGCAAGGACGGAGGCGACGAGGGGCTCTTGTTCGTGCAACAGGTAGCGGTGCGGCACGCCGGCACGATACCCCGCCTCCATGTCGGATTCCTTGTCGCCAACGATCGCCGAGCACGCCAGAGCGACGTTGTGGTCTCGAGCAGCCTTGAGGAGCATGCCCGGGTTGGGTTTGCGATCGAACGAGTCTTTGCGGTAGATGCCCAACCCCTGCTGTCCATGGAATGGGCAGTGGTAGACGTCCGTGAGCGGCGCGCCTTCCTGCTCGAACTTGCGCCGCATCCAGGCGGTCAGCCGATGGAAATCGCTCTCGCTGTAGAGACCGCGCCCGATCCCCGCCTGATTGGTGACGACGATCAGGCGATAACGGCGAGCGACGGCAAGTCGACACAAGTCGAAAATTCCGTCCTTGAATACGAAATCCGCGATGCGCCACAGGTAGCCGGTATCGTGATTGATCACGCCGTCGCGGTCCAGAAACAGAGCCCGCCGGAGCTCCCGGCAATCGCTGTCGGGCATTGCATGCCCGGCTTTACCGACGGCCATTCATCCCGACCGGGGTTACCTGCTTCCCTCGGCCGATGCTTCGGCTCGAGTGTCGTCCGAGTGTGGCGGGCAGAGGCCGGCCCCCATCAGGATCCATCACGGAACATCTGCTGCTCAATGAGTCCGCAGATGATGTGGCCGAGGGTAATGTGCCCTTCCTGTATCTTCGGTGTGCTCGGCGAGGGTACCGAGAGGAGGTGGTCACACAACTCGTGCATGGGTCCATTTCCCGAACCGGTCAGGCCGACGCAGATCAAGGCCTGGGAGCGGGCTTGTCGCAAGGCCTGCAGCACATTGGGCGACTTGCCGGAAGTCGAGATGCCCCAGAACACGTCGCCGGGGTTGCCCAGTGCCTCGATTTGTCGCGCGAATAAACGTTCGAAGCCGTAGTCGTTGCCGACCGCGGTGAGCACCGAGGTATCGGTGCTCAGTGCGATGGCCGCCAAGCCACGCCGATCGAGGGCGAAGCGGCTGACAAACTCGCAGGCGAGATGTTGCGCGTCGGCTGCGCTCCCACCATTGCCGGCCATCAGGATCTTGCCACCGGAGCGTAACGCGTTCAGACAGATGTCGACGACGTGCTCGATACGGTCGAGCAAGTCGTTGTCACCGGCCATCAGCGCCATAATGGTTGCCGTTTCACGCAGGTTTTCAATAATTGCTGGTCGCATACCACCACACCAGGAGATTTTCGTTTTCGCGTTCCAATGCGAGCCTGTCATCCGAAACGTTCGCGGCCAGGGTGATCGGAACGCATCTCTGCGTGTGCCGCGATCGTCCGGGTAGCCTACCGTGTCACGCCGCGGGTTCGCCCGGCGCCCGCTATTCTAACCGCTTCGTGATGCGATACCTGCTTGAAACGGGGGTTTTACCTGGCTGTCGTGAGCCAGCCAAAGCGGGCCGTAGGGCAGGGCCGCAGAGGTGCCGGCGCATGTTGCGGTGCACGAAGTGTTCGCTGTCGCGCCGCATCGATGCCTGGCCAACAGGCAAAAAAAAGCGACCGTTTTGCGGTCGCCAAGGAGGAGGAGAACCGAGCTGTAATACGGAGGCTCTAACCCGAGTTCCGTACTGCGGCTCAACAGTTCTGCCGAGGTTGTATAAATGATATAGGCAACCTGCCTCCCTGATGATCAGACTTTCTTATGCACGCGATTAGCACACCATAATGTCTACGGCTGGCTCCGGGAACGTACGTCGACCCGCGGGAGCCGATTTCAGCGCCACAGGCCGAGGCGGCCCCCGCAACGTACGGATTTACCAGACCGGGTGTCCGAATCCCACGCCACGTTTTTTCCGCCGAACAGCGCCACGATCGTCGAGCCCATGTTGAAGCGCCCCATTTCCGCGCCCTTCTCGAGTGTCATGGCCTCCGCGTAACGCCATCGTTGGATCTCGCGCGGGCTCCGGCGGGGGGTGATCTCACCCTGCCACACGGTTTCGATGCTGCCGACGAAAATTGCGCCCACCAGCACCAGCGCCATCGGCCCGTTGTCGGTATCGAACACGGCCACGACACGCTCATTGCGAGCGAACAGGCCGGGGACGAGTTCCGTCGTCGCTGCGTTGACGCTGAACAACTGCCCGGGCACATAGATCATCTGGCGGAGGCGGCCGGTCGCTGGCATGTGCAGCCGGTGGTAGTCCCGAGGCGACAAATAAATGGTGACGAAGGAGCCGTCGCGAAACAACTCCGCCAAGCCATCCTCGTCTCCGCCCAGCAGCGTCGCCACATCGTAACGGTGTCCCTTCGCCTGCAGTATCAGGCCGTCCTCGATGCGTCCGCTCTGGCTGATCATCCCATCGGCGGGGGAGGTAAGGCCGTCGGGAGTGGCGTCCAGGGGACGCGCTCCGTATTTCAACGCGCGCGTGAAGAAGGCATTGAAGCTCCGAAAGTCGCCGGGGGAGGCGACTTCCGCTTCATTCAAGTTCACGCGAAAGGCCTGGCTGAAAACTCGGATCAATGTCCGAGTCCAAAGTGGATTTTCCCAGCGTGCCAAGCGGTACATGGCAGCAGACAGCGCATGTTGCGGCAACAGGTATTGCAGTAAGACAAACAGTCGCTTCATCACGCGATATCAGACCGGAGAATGATCAGGGGTGCGAAGGGTGGCGCTCGTGGGGGCGTGGATTCACGCGTAGCCCTGGTCCCGGAGAACGGACTGTGCAGCGGGAATGGCGCCGCCGTGCGCAGCCTTGACGCCCATCTCCGCCAGCACGCCTTCGATGGCGCTGAGGCAGAACAGTACGTTGCGCGGCGAGGCGCCATACCCCATCAGGCCGATGCGCCAGACCTTACCGGCCAGTGCGCCGAGGCCGGCTCCGATTTCCAGCGAGTAGCGGCGCAGCAGGGTTTCGCGCACCGCTGCCTCATCGATGCCCTCGGGCACGAACACCGAGTTCAACTGTGGCAAGCGCGAGGCTTCCGGTACCAGGAAGCGCAGTCCCATGCTCTCAAGACCGGCGCGCAGCGCCAGATGCATCGCGTTGTGCCGAGCCCAGGCCCCCTCCAGTCCCTCCTCGTGCAGCAGCACCAATGCTTCGTGCAGGCCGTAGAGCGCATTGATCGGCGCCGTGTGGTGGTAGGCGCGCTTCGTGCCCCCACCCCAGTAGCTCATGACGAGGTTGAGGTCCAGGAACCAGCTCCGGACCTTGGTCTTCCGGTTGCGGATGGTCTCGACCGCGCGGGCACTGAAACTGACCGGGGAAAGACCCGGGGTACATGACAGACATTTCTGGGAGCCGGAATAGATGGCGTCCACGGACCAGTCATCAACCCGCAGCGGAATACCACCGAGCGAGGTGACCGCGTCGACGATGACCAGACAACCGTGCTCGTGTCCCAGCCGGGTCAGTGTCGCTACGTCGGAGGCGGCGCCGGTCGAGGTCTCGGCGTGAACGAAGGCGAGAATTTTGGCTTCCGGGTTGGCCTTCAGCGCTTGCTCCACCTTCTCCGGATCCACGGGCTGCCCCCAGGCATCCTCCACCATGACCGCCTTGGCGCCGCATCGTTCCACGTTTTCCTTCATCCGCCCACCGAACACGCCGTTTTGGCAGACGATGGCAGTATCGCCGGGTTCGAGCAGGTTCACGAAGCACGTTTCCATTCCGGCCGAGCCGGGCGCCGAGACCGAGAGCGTCAGTTCGTTCGCGGTCTGGAACGCGTACTGCAGCAAGCCCTTCATCTCATCCATCATCCCGACGAAAGCCGGGTCCAGATGGCCGATGGTGGGCCGGGACATGGCTTCGAGTATGCGTGGATTGACGTCGGAAGGGCCCGGGCCCATCAGTGTGCGAGCGGGGGGGTGAAACGATTTGAAGTCCATCTGTCAGTGCAGCCCTTGTATGTGGGTGAAATGATGTCGAGTATCGAGAACAAGCGTCAGGTCGGCGCGGCCCGGCAAGTCGGCGAGCATCGCACGGGTCAGGCGCTCATAGTGCATCACGAAACGGCGCAGGGCCCGCCGGCCCATGACCAGGCGCGCGGCGTCAGCGCCCAGGTTCGCCGCCAGCTTCCGTTCTTGCATGCCCCGCCAACGCAGCACACAGGCCATGCCGGGAACCTTGAGCATGATGAGCCGGTCAGGCAGTTGAAACAGCGGGGCGTATGCTCCGATCAATTGGGCATTCACATATCGCCGCCAGCTTCCATCGGGATCTTCCTCGGATTCAAGAACATTTATCGGTGATCCAAGCGCGGCTTCGTCCTGCGGCCGGGCGCCGATGCACCAACCTTCGAGAATCACGACATCGGCCGGTCCCTGGAAACGTGTCCATCCAGAACGTGGCCGACGGTCGTCCGATGCCTTGTCGAATGACGGAATCAATGTGGTCTGCCCCGGATCCGCACCCAGTAGACCATGGATGGTCGACAGCGCGAGCCCAACATCGTGGGTTCCCGGCACGCCTCGCGTGACCAGCAGCGGATGCACCGACCGCGCCAACTCCGAGCGCTCGTCCCGCGTCATGTAAAAATCGTCGATCGACAATCGGGCAGGTCGTAAACCATACCCGTGCGACAGGGTCATCGTCAGCAACTCGGCCAGGGTCGATTTGCCCGAACCCTGAGCCCCGTTCACGCCGATGACCAGCGCCCCGTGGCCCATTTGTACCTTGATCCAGGCAGCCAGGCGCAGAGTCAGTGCACGCAGGTCGTTACCGCAGTCCGGCGGAATCCCTAGGTCGCGCAACCGACTGTCCAGCGTCGAGCCAACGGCGTATTCAAGATCAGGCCGGGCTTCGTCGTGCTCAGCGGATTCGAGCCATACCGGGACCGGGATCAGGCCGGACATGTTACGCGCCGCCCGGCCGGAGTCATGGTCGAGAACATGGGACCGCTGCGGCCCAGGTCGCGCGACGGTGACTTCCGCGATGCGTCACAGCACACCCGAGACCGAAAAATTGCCGGAAAGGATGCCATAGCGCGGGATCCGTCTCAAGCTGGCCGCTCATGCCATCGCGCGGCGACTTGCGCGTGCGCCGGTCCGCCCGCTTGGCTTACGCGGTGCGGGCTCAACCGCCGAAGCCCGGCAGTGCGAAGCGGCCGCGGGACCTGCATGGCTGGTCAGAATCCCTTGCGTCCGGCGATAATGCGCGCTCGCGAGCACCGAGGAACGGTGTTCCTTCTTAGCATTTGAGAGTCGCCAACCCATGTCGAAAATTTTGCCACTGATCGCGCTGGCGTTCCTGCTGAATGGCTGTGAAGCCAAGCAACAGGCGCTGGGACTGCGTGCCGCCGTGCTTGCGAAGCTGCAGGCCGACCCCGATTTGAAGGACTACAAGCTGGATCCGGAGCCCATCGCCGACTGCGTCGTGCAAGCCGTTTCCGATGGCGCCCCAAGCATCCCGGGCGATCCGCGTCGGGACACTTATTTCGCCGCCTATACGAAATTCTTCAACGCCAACACGCCGGGCGAGGCGGATGCGATCATCAAGGAATACAAGGATTTCTTCGGCTCGGAGAAGGCGGCGAATGAAGCCGCGCTCGCCATCACCGACCACATCATGTCGTGCATGGGACAGGCCATCGACGAGCGAGGCGAGTAGCGGCCCGGCCTCATGACCGCGCCGCCTGAAGTCCGGAATCCATGCGATATAATCGGTCGACATGTGAGCGCGGTAACGCTCGAAGGCACCGCGCTGCGCCCTGGAGCACGCTCCCCCTTACGAAGACTCACCCGGCATGCCTATTTCTCCTGTCGTTGAAACTCCAGAAAGCTCGGGCATTCAGGCGGCGATCCACGCCGTAGGGCGTCGGGCTCGCCTCGCGTCGCCGTTGATCGGGCGAGCCGAAACGGCGGCGAAAAACGCTGCGTTGTTGGCTATTGCCGCGGAGCTGGAATGTCGTTCGGCGCAGTTGATGGTCCAGAACCGCAAGGACCTGGAGGCGGGGGCTCAGAGCGGCCTCGAGCCGGCCATGCTCGAGCGTCTCGACATTACGCTGCCGCGTATTCAGGTGATGGCAGAGAGCCTCCGTCAGGTGGCGGCGTTGCCGGATCCTGTCGGTGGCATTCGCGATTTGACGTATCGCCCGTCCGGCATTCAGGTGGGGCGCATGCGGGTACCGCTTGGCGTGATCGGAATCATCTACGAATCGCGTCCGAACGTGACGGCGGACGCGGCCGCTCTGTGCATAAAATCGGGCAACGCCTGTATCCTGCGCGGGGGTAGCGAGGCCCTGAATTCGAACCGGGCCATTGCCGAGTGCATCCGCTTCGGGTTGGAGCAGGCCGGCCTTCCCGCGGATACGGTACAGTTGATCGACACCGCAGATCGCGCCGCGGTGGGTGCGATGTTACAGCTCAGCGACTGCATCGACGTCATCGTACCCAGGGGCGGCCGGAGTTTGATCGAGCGCATCGCGACCGAGTCCCGGATCCCCGTGATCAAGCATCTGGACGGTATCTGCCACGTCTATGTCGACGCAGACGCCGATCTGGAGCAAGCGCTCCGCATCGCCGTCAATGCGAAAACCCATCGGTACGGCGTCTGCAACGCGATGGAGACGCTATTGGTCGACGAAGCGGTCGCGTCCGAACTGTTGCCGCGGCTCGCTGCGCTCTACCGCGAACACGGCGTCGAGTTGCGGGGATGTCCGAAGACGCGCGACTGGATTGCCGATTGCGGTATCGCGACGGAGGCTGACTGGGATACCGAATATCTCGCGCCCATTCTGGCCATCCGGGTCGTCGGTGGACTGGACGAGGCGATGCAGCACATCGCGCAGCACGGTTCCGGTCACACGGATGCCATTGTCACTCGCAACCTCGGAAGGGCCCGGCGATTCCTCCGGGAGGTGGATTCCAGTTCTGTCATGGTGAATGCGTCGACCCGCTTTGCGGACGGCTTCGAGTATGGCCTGGGCGCAGAGATCGGAATCAGTACGGACAAACTCCATGCGCGCGGTCCGGTGGGCCTGGAGGGCCTGACCACGGAAAAGTTCATCGTCCTGGGCGACGGCCATATTCGTGGCTGATCGCTGCGGTTCATGATCGGCATTTTCGGGGGAACGTTCGACCCCATCCACTACGGGCACCTCCGCACCGCGCTGGAGGTCTGCGAGGCACTCGAACTGGATGAGGTGCGCTTCGTACCCTGCGGGTCCCCGGCGCACAGGTCTCAGCCGGGAGCGTCCGCCGCGCAGCGCCTGACAATGCTGCAGCTCGCTCTTGACGGCGCAGACTCCCGCTTTCGGATTGACGATCGAGAGTTGCAACGGGTCGGCCCCTCGTACATGGTGGACACGCTGGCCTCGATTCGAAGCGAATTCTCCGAGTGCGCTCTCTGTTTAGTCGTCGGTATCGACGCTTTTCAGGGCATGCCCGCCTGGCACCGATGGCGCGACATTTTCAAGCTGGCGCATGTGGTCGTCATGGAGCGGCCTTTCGAACCGTCCTATGCCGATGCCTTGGAAAGAATCCTGTCCCAACGCCAGGTCGCTGACCGAGCAGCTCTCGCCAAACAGCCCGCCGGCTGCATTTACTTCCAGGACGTGTCTCAACTTGCCATCTCGGCCTCGCGCATTCGGGATCTGGTGAGACACCGGAAGAGCACTCAATACCTGATGCCCGAAGCCGTGCGCGCATTCATTGCCGATAGCGGGTTGTACGGGTCATAAACACGGCCCCACGTTATCAGGCACCCGTATCTGCTTAAACGTGCTGGTCTGCTGCGCGCGACAGGCCGGTGTCGGAAGCAAGCCCTCCGTAGCCCATTAATTCTTGACACCGTTTGATCCGCAGTTATGATTAGCACTCCTCTAGGGTGAGTGCTAACAGCGAGCGAATAGGCGCTTGGTAGCCGCGGAGGCCACACGGTATCCGTTTCGAGCGAAAGTTTGGTCCCCTGGTGTTCGTTCGTTCGCCTGACGGCGTGCGCCGACTCCGGCGACCCAATTGGGTCGCGCGATGTGCGACTCCTGAACGGTCGGCTGATGGGAGAGCGAGTGGATTAACATGGCCGCCCATTCCCGACAGCGTGTCCGGGAAGCCGGGCAGGGGGCGACCGCGGTGAACGAGGGCGGGTTCCAACTGGCGGCAGCGCTCGTGCCGTGGCGGTCAGCCGCGGCGAGCGCCTCTTGCTTGGCAGACATGCGAGTACAGCAGCACACTGAACGGCGAGGAAGCGATCGTTCTGCACGAAGAAGGTATAGCGGCCGATTTAGGTCATTGATTCGATATCAGTAATCCCAGTTTTGGCAACAATTTCGAGGTAGCGATAATGGCAGCGAAAGAAGTGAAGTTCAGTGACGATGCCCGCGTGCGCATGATGCGTGGTGTCAATGTGCTGGCTCAGGCGGTGAAGGTAACGCTGGGTCCCAAGGGACGCAATGTCGTGCTCGAGAAGTCGTACGGCGCTCCCACCGTCACGAAGGACGGCGTATCGGTTGCCAAGGAAATCGAACTCGCCGACAAGTTCGAGAACATGGGCGCCCAGATGGTGCGCGAAGTGGCGTCCAAGACCTCCGATGTGGCCGGCGACGGTACCACGACCGCCACGGTGCTGGCGCAGTCGATCCTGACGGAAGGACTGAAGGCCGTTGCGGCCGGCATGAATCCGATGGATTTGAAGCGCGGCATCGACCGCGCCGTGGCGACCGTGGTCGAAGCGGTCCACCAGATCTCCGTGCCGTGCACGGACACCAACGCGATTGCGCAGGTCGGGACGATCTCGGCGAACTCCGACGACTCCATCGGCAAGATCATTGCGGAAGCGATGGACAAGGTGGGCAAGGAGGGCGTGATCACCGTCGAAGATGGCTCGGGCCTGGAGAACCAGCTCGATATCGTCGAGGGCATGCAGTTCGATCGTGGCTACCTGTCGCCGTACTTCGTCAACAACCAGCAGAGCATGAACACGGAACTGGAAAACCCGTTCATCCTCATCCACGAGAAAAAGATTGCCAATATCCGCGAGTTGCTGCCTGTTCTCGAGGCGGTCGCACGGGCCAGCCGCCCCTTGCTGATCATCGCCGAGGATGTGGAAGGCGAAGCGCTGGCTACCCTGGTCGTCAACAACATGCGCGGTATCCTGAAAGTCGCAGCGGTAAAGGCGCCGGGCTTCGGCGACCGTCGCAAGGCGATGCTCGAGGATATCGCGGTCCTCTCGGGCGGCACCGTGATCTCGGAAGACGTCGGCCTCAGCCTGGAGAAGGCGACGATCAATGATCTCGGCACGGCGAAGCGTGTTCAGATCACGAAGGACGACACGACGCTGATCGACGGCGCCGGCACGAAGGAACAGATTCAGGGCAGAGTCACGCAGATCCGCAAGCAGATCGACGAAACCACGTCGGATTATGACCGCGAGAAGCTGCAGGAACGACTGGCGAAACTGGCAGGCGGCGTCGCGGTGATCAAGGTAGGCGCTGCGACCGAAGTCGAGATGAAGGAAAAGAAGGCCCGTGTCGAAGACGCGTTGCACGCGACTCGTGCTGCAGTCGAGGAAGGTGTCGTTCCCGGCGGTGGTGTCGCGCTCGTCCGTGCACTCTCCCAGGTCAAGGACTTGAAGGGCGCTAACCACGATCAGGATGTGGGTATCGCCATCCTGCGTCGGGCGCTCGAGGAGCCATTGCGGCAGATCGTCGCCAACAGCGGGGATGAGCCTTCGGTCGTGTTGAACAAGGTCCGTGAAGGGAGCGGCAACTTCGGTTACGACGCTTCCACCGGACAGTTCGGTGACATGGTCGCGCTCGGAATTCTCGATCCGGCCAAGGTGACCCGCACTGCTCTGCAGAATGCTGCCTCGATCGCCGGTCTGATGCTGACCACGGAGGCGATGATCGCCGAGGAGCCGAAGGATGAGTCGCCGATGCCGGGTGGTATGGGCGGCATGGGCGGTATGGGTGGCATGGGCGGTATGGGTGACATGATGTAAGGCCGTCGCCCGAATACCCCTGTCTCCGAAAAGCCCCGGCGTCTGGCGTCGGGGCTTTTTCATTTGGCGCGGGCGTTCCGCCTCGGGCTCCGCAGTCTCGAAGCCGGTGTGCCACGGCCGCACATCCGACCAGGTTGCTTGATCCGCATTGTTGCCGTCCTGACGGATAGGCATACTAGCTACCCATGACTTCGTACCTAGCCTCTGCTTGGACGAAAGCCAAATCCCTGATTCAAACATGATGGAAGACGACAGGCAGTTCTTCGCCACGGCCCCGCTGGGGCTGGAAGGATTGCTCGCAGACGAACTGGCCGCCCTCGGGGCCGAGCACGTCAGAGAGACACGCGCGGGCGTGCATTTCGAGGGCGACCTGGCCTGTGCTTACCGGGGCTGTTTGTGGTCGCGCCTCGCCAACCGCATTCTATTGCCTTTGGCGCAATTCCCCGCCGCTTCGCCGGATGGGCTCTACGACGGCGTACGCACGGTCAACTGGAGCGAACACCTTCGGCTCAGTGGCACGCTGGCCGTTGACTTCGTGTCGTCACGGTCGCGGATAACGCACGAGCTCTTCGGTGCTCAGAAGGTCAAGGATGCGATCGTTGATCAGTTCTTGGACCGCCAAGGCCGGCGTCCGGATGTCAGCCTGTCCCAGCCGGACATTCGCGTGAACCTCCATCTCGACCGTGACATCGCCACGTTGAGCCTGGATCTTTCCGGCGAAAGCCTGCACCGCCGTGGCTACCGCTTGTCCGGGGGCTCCGCACCGCTGAAGGAGAATCTGGCGGCCGCCGTGTTGATTCGCGGCGGCTGGCCGATGCTGGCCGAAGCAGGGAGCGCACTGCTGGATCCCATGTGCGGGTCCGGCACCTTGCCGATTGAAGCGGCACTGATCGCCGCCGATATCGCGCCGGGTTTGCTGCGCCGGTATTTCGGCTTTCTGGGCTGGGAGCAGCATCAGCCGGAGGTTTGGGCCGAACTGGTGGCCGAGGCTGTCGCCCGGCGATCGAAGGGGCTCGAGCGGATGCCCCGCATCGTCGGGCACGACATCGGTCGCGATGCGGTAGCCGCCGCCTGGGAAAACGTCGAGCGCGCTCAGTTGCAGGGCCGGGTGCACATCGAGCGCCAGGCGCTAGGGCACGCTCGTCCGCACGGGGAGCGCGCTGGTCTTGTCGTCGTGAATCCGCCGTATGGGGAAAGATTGGGGGAAGTCGCCGAGTTGACGGGCTTGTATCGGCAAGCCGGCGAGGTATTCCGCGATCACTTTCAGGGGTGGCGGCTGACGATGCTGACCGGCAACCCGGAGCTTGCCTTTCAACTCGGTATTCGTGCTCAGCGTCATTACGCGCTGTACAACGGCCGAATTCCGTGTCGTTTGTTCAATTTCGAGATCGTTCCCGAGCGCTTCTTCACGCCACGGCCGGTTCAGACTCCAGGACATTCGGCGCCAGTCCACCAGCCGGAGCCAGCCGCTGAACTGAGTGAGTCGGGACAGATGTTCGCCAACCGGTTGCGCAAGAATCTTCGGCATCTGGGGCGCTGGGCGCGGCAGAATGGTATCCACTGCTATCGCCTGTACGACGCCGATCTGCCCGAGTATGCGGTCGCCGTGGATCTGTACCAGAACGAGCGGGTCTGGGCTCATGTACAGGAGTATCAGGCACCTTCCAGTATTGATCCTGCGAAGGCCGAGTTGCGCCTCGCGGAGGCCTGTACCGCCGTGATGCAGGTACTGGATATTCCACGCGAACAGTTCTCCCTGAAGGTGCGCAAACGGCAGAAAGGCCTGGCCCAATACGATCGGCAGGCTGATTCACGCCGTTACTTCGAGGTCGGAGAGGGGGGGCTGCGCTTCCTGGTCAATCTTGATGACTATCTCGACACCGGCCTGTTTCTTGATCACCGACCCACCCGTTCGTTGCTGAGGGAACTGGCACGGGGACGCACGATGCTCAACCTGTTCTGTTATACCGCTACTGCTTCGGTCTACGCGGCAGCCGGTGGTGCCTTGAGCACGACCAGTGTCGATCTGTCCAACACCTACCTGGATTGGGCAGGGCGCAATTTCCAGATGAACGGGATGGATGAGCGCAGGCACGAACTGATCCGTGCCGACGTGCTTGAGTGGCTGGGTGAAGCGCGTTCGAAGCACCGTCGGTATGACCTGATATTCCTCGATCCCCCGACGTTCTCTCACTCGAAAGCGATGAGCGCGACCCTGGATGTGCAACGCGATCACGTGGCGTTGCTGCAGGCCGCCGCTGCGTTGCTGACGCCGGCAGGCATCCTGATCTTCTCTACGAATGCGACCCGCTTCAAACTCGATGCGGACGCAATTGGCAACCTGTCGGCTGAGGACATCAGCCACGCCACCCTGCCCAAGGATTTCGAGCGTAACCCGAGAATCCACCGCTGCTGGAAGATCACGCGACGGGTTCAGGCGTGACGCGGCGAGTCAGGCTCATCGTCTCGGGGCGGGTTCAGGGCGTCGGTTTTCGTGCTGCGACGGCCCGGGCGGCAGCGGACCGCGCGATTGCCGGTTGGGTCGCCAACCGCAGTGACGGCAGCGTGGAAATCGAGGCACAGGGCGAACCGCAACAGCTGGCTCAGTTCATCACCTGGTGTCACCGAGGACCGCGCTGGGCCCGGGTGGAGTCGGTCGCGATCGAGGAACTCCCCTCCGGTGTGGCAACGGAGGGCTTCACGATACGTCAGGGGTACCGGTGAGCGCTGCCTGTTGCAGAAGGCCCAGTCGGACGGCCATGGAGCGCAGCTGAGGCACTCGGAAAATGGCTTTGGAGAAGTCGCTCCCGCGCCGCATCGTGATTCCCTTCACGCTGGTGTTCCTGATCACAGTGATTGGGACAGTGGGCTATGAATGGCTAGGGCGCGATCAGGGGGCAACCTGGCTGGACGCCCTGTTCATGACCGTGATCACGATCACGACCATTGGCTACGCCGAAGTCATCAAGCTGGACGACTGGGGCCGGTTGTTCACGATGATGATCGCGCTGACCGGTATCGGGAGCCTGTTCTATGGCCTGACGGTCCTGATGGATCATCTTGTCATGAGTCGTTTGATGGACCCTTCGGGAAATCGAAAGATGCAGCGCACGATTGAGAAGCTGGAGAACCACGTGATCATCGCCGGACTCGGCCGAGTCGGGCGGCAGGCGGCCCTGGAACTGTTCGAGTCCGGTGTGCCATTCGTGATTATCGACCCGCGTCCCGAATCACTGGCCTACACGCTGCAGCACGGTTATCTGTTGGTGGCGGGCGATGCCACCGATGACGAGGTCTTGCTGGCGGCGGGACTGATGAGCGCTTCCGGGCTCATCGTGACGACCGGGGATGACGCGAGCAATCTTTATATCGTGCTTTCCGCGCGCGTGATGCGGTCGGACCTGTTCATCGTGTCGCGCGCGGTCGACGACGCCAGCATACCGAAGTTGGTGCGCGCCGGCGCCAACCGGGCGATCAGTCCTTACGCGATCGGCGGCCGGCGGCTGGCCCACCTGATCCTCAGTCCGACCGTGGTGGACTTCTTTGATACCGTCATCAAGCGCGGAGAGGAAAGCCTCAACCTGGAAGGGATCAATATCGAGGAGGGTGCGGCGATCGCGGGCCGGACGCTGGGCGAACTACGGCTGCGTGAATCGACCGGAGCTAGCATTCTAGTCGTGCTGCGTGACAGCCGCGTGCTGCCGAACCCGGATCCGGAGATCGTGCTGCGCGTCGGCGATCAACTCTTGGCCTTGGGTACGGTCGAGCAGTTGGACCTGCTCGAAGCGATGATCTCCGCCCGGGCCGATGACCCGGATGGATTTGAGGTGAGGCCCTCAGTAGACCCGCTTCTTTAGCGGTACGACTTCGACCTCGTCGGTCAGCGTTCGGAGATGTACCGGACGGTGATCGATCGTGACGCGGGTTCGATCGGCGATCCAGACCAGCGAGTGCTTCAACCAGTTCACATCGTCCCGTTCCGGAAAATCGTCACGCGCATGGGCCCCGCGGCTCTCCTCGCGGGCTTCCGCTGCGGCCAGGGTCGCCAGGGCCTGCGGCAGCAGGTTTTCCAACTCGAGCGTTTCCACCAGATCGGTGTTCCAGATCAGCGAGCGATCGCTGACGCGGACATCGCTCATCGAGTCGATAACGGACCGCAGCTTTTCGACCCCGCTGGCCAGCGTGTCGGCACGCCGGAAGACGCTGGCGTGGCTCTGCATCGTTTTCTGCATGGCGAGGCGGATCGCCGCGGTGGGTGTAGATCCGTCGGCATGACGCAAGCGGTCGAAGCGCGCCAGGATGGGCTCGTAGCTAGCGCGACTCGGAGCAGCCCGGCGTCCGCCCGGCGTGATGAGCTCGGCGCAGCGAATGGCTGCGGCGCGGCCGAATACCACCAGGTCAAGCAGCGAGTTGGACCCCAGCCGATTCGCCCCGTGCACCGAGACACAGGCCGCCTCGCCCACGGCCATCAAGCCAGGCACCGGCGTCTCGGGATTGCCGTCCCTCAGCGTCACCACCTCGCCATGCAGATTGGTCGGGATACCGCCCATGTTGTAGTGCACGGTGGGCTGCACCGGGATCGGCTCTTTCGTGACGTCGACACCGGAGAATATTCGGGCTGTTTCGGAAATCCCCGGCAGGCGTTCCTCGATGATGGAGGGATCGAGATGTTCGAGGTGGAGCAGCACATGATCGCGTTCGGGACCGACACCACGCCCTTCCTGGATTTCGACCGTGATGGCGCGACTTACGACGTCGCGTGAGGCGAGATCCTTGGCGTGCGGTGCGTAGCGAGGCATGAAGGCCTCGCCCTCGCTGTTGGTCAGATAGCCGCCTTCGCCGCGAGCGCCCTCGGTGATCAAACACCCAGCGCCGTAAATGCCGGTCGGATGAAACTGTACGAACTCCATGTCCTGCAGCGGCAAGCCGGCCCGGACAACCATCCCGTTGCCGTCACCCGTGCAGGTATGAGCGGAGGTGCAGGAAAAATAGCAGCGTCCGTATCCGCCGGTGGCCAGGATCGTCATCGGCGCCGAAAACAGGTGCATGGAACCGTCCTCGAGCCGCCAGGCGACGACGCCTCGACAGGCGCCGTCTTCCATGATCAGGTCGACCACGATGTATTCGACGAAGAATTCGGCCGCGTGCTTGAGCGACTGTTGGTAGAGCGTGTGCAGGATGGCATGGCCGGTCTGGTCCGCCGCCGCGCAGGTGCGCTGAGCCTTCCCTTCCCCGAAATGGGTGGTCATGCCCCCGAAGGGTCTCTGATAGATACGGCCATCCTGGGTGCGGGAGAACGGAACGCCGTAATGCTCGAGTTCAATGATGGCGGGAATTGCTTCGCGGCACATGTATTCGATCGCGTCCTGGTCTCCGAGCCAGTCGGAGCCCTTGACGGTGTCGTACATGTGCCAGCGCCAGTCGTCCTCACCCATGTTGCCGAGTGCGGCGCTGATGCCGCCCTGCGCTGCAACCGTGTGGCTGCGGGTGGGGAAGACCTTCGACAGGCATGCGGTCTTGAGACCCCGCTCGGCCAGGCCCAGAGTGGCCCGCAGCCCGGCGCCGCCAGCGCCGACGACGATCACGTCATAGTGGTGCGGAATTAACGTGTAGGGTGTGGCGGCCATGAATTCAGGTTCCGAGGGCGATGTGCAGGACGGCGTACACCGAAAATAGCGCAGCGGTCAGCAGGGTGCCGTTGGCGAACAGGATCGCGGTCATACGCAGTGGGCGGCGCGTGATGTAGTCTTCCATGATGACCCGAATGCCCAGCGCGGCGTGGTAGCAGGCGGCCACCACGTAAACGATCAGTAGCAAGGCATTGACAGGGGAGGCGACCCAGTCGCTGGCGGCTTCAGTCGTAACGTCCGGAAGACGTGCGAGGGAGACGGCAAACCAAAGTCCCGTGGGCAGCAACAACAATGCGCTGATGCGTTCGCGCCACCAGTGTGTCGCGCCGTGGTGGGCGGAGCCCAAGCCACGGGCGCGGGCGAGCGGGGACTGGAATTCCATAACGGCTGCCTAAGTCAGAATCTGGGAAGTCACGAACACAACAAACAGCAAGAGTACCGAACCCACCAACTCAAGGATTACGTATCGCTGCATCCGCTCGCGCTCGAAGCCCCAGCCGATATCCCACAGCAGGTGCCTGACGCCGTGGCATAGATGAAACAGGAAGGCGTATAGCCACAGCCACAGCGCCCCCCTTCCGATGGGGGTTGCGATGGCGTCGCGCAGCTGCTCGAACGCGTTCTGGTCAAAGGCGAGAGCCAGCAGCAGCACGCTCCCGAGCACGGTGCCGACAGTCAGGACGACACCCGAGATACGGTGGGAGATCGACAGCAGCGCGGTGCCGGGCAGGCGGTAGGCCTGAAGATGTGGCGATAGCGGACGTTGTCTCATCAGGGGCAATTGGGGTCTCGTTAGTGGCGCTCGAATGGTCGCTGTCGTGCGGGGTAGAGCAGGTTCGGTCCATCCGACACCGTCGCCGGATCGGGGGAGGGAATTCCCATCCTCGCCGCGAATGCCGCGCTGGTCCAGCCGCGTCGGATGGGCGTTCCTTCCGCGGGTCGTCATTGAGCCTGTCCTCAGATGCCCGCACCTGCAACCGCTTGGGCGATGTCGCGATTTATACCGCGTGTCAGGACCCCAAACAAGGGCAATTGGTAGCAGGAAGGCGCATTGCGCTGCATCGAGTGCCGCGTCTGCTTCCTGCGCGGAAACAATCGACACGCGGTGGCGGCGCGGGTCAGCGGCGCTCCGCGGCCGGTGCTTCTCGGCCCGCGGGCACCGCAGGACGCAAGTACCTCAACCGGCAGAGGCCGACAGTACCAGTCGGACGACGAGATAGATCGCCAGCACCAAGGCCACTGTCATCGCGATCCCGACGAGCACGAACAGGGTCGGAGACCCGTGTTGGAAGTCGCGGCGCCGCTTCTGTTCGCTCTGAACCCCGAACGCGGCCGACAAGGCGCTGCCGATCATGGAGAACAGGGATGGTTTGTCCGATCCGGGCGGTTGGTAGCTCACGTGAAGGGCAATCGGCTGGGGTTTGTGCGGAGGCGCGTTGGTCTCGGTACGACTACGGTGCGGTGCCGCGGGGAGATCCGTGGCGTGGCCACCATCGGCGATTTACTGCTTTCTGAAGAAATAAAATCCTTCGAGGCCGCCCTTAAGGATCATTGAGTCCGGCGTCTTCTCGTAGACGACATAATCGATGGTTCGGCCAGGACGGCCGGGGTCATCGGCCACGATCCTGCCGTCAACGATCTTGTACTTCCACTCGTAGCGGTCCTCGCCACCGAGGATACGGTTATGTCCGGATGTCACGATCGTGCCATCGGCCCGGAACTCCCAGACCCGGTTCTCGCTGATTCGCGCCTTGTTGATGCCGGGCGCGACCGATTCCAGCTTCCATTTTCCGGTCAACTCGGCTCCGTCGGTCAGCGCGACCTCGGCCCAGCCATTACTGGCCGCCGCGAGGAGCGCCAGGATTCCCATCAGTCGGATTCGCATCTGTTTCGGCATGACATCGTCTCCATGTACCGCGTCGATCACCTTCGGTCTGTCAGCCCACCATTCCGCCAACACAGGCTAATGGCCGCGGCCGCCGTGCGGCGAGAAGGCCGGATTGTGACACCTTCACGCGAAAGCTGGCAAGGAAACCCCGTTGCGGGTTCGAGAGGCTACGGCGAAAAAGGGCTTTATCGTGGCGGGGTGTCACCTTAGAATGCGAACGATCCTCCGTATGCTCCTGTTTCCTGCCGATGTCTCGCCTCCCCACCATGCGTGCCGAACTTCTCCATCGCCTCCTGTCCGAGCGCATTCTTTTTCTGGATGGCGCCATGGGCACGATGATTCAGACTTACCATTTGTCCGAGGCCGATTATCGTGGGGAGCGATTCGTTAGCTGGGCCTCAGATCTGAAGGGCAACAATGACCTGCTGTCCTTGACCCAGCCGCAGATCATCGGTGCAATCCACCGCGCCTACCTGGATGCGGGCGCCGACATACTCGAGACCAACACCTTCAACGCCAACCGGATCAGCATGGCCGACTATGGCATGGAGGATCTGGCCTACGAGATCGGTTACGAGAGCGCGCGCCTCGCGCGCCAGGTGGCGGACGAAGTCACGGCGAGGACCCCCGACCGTCCGCGCTTCGTCGCCGGCGTACTCGGGCCGACCAACCGGACCGCGTCGATCTCCCCCGATGTCAACGATCCGGGTCACCGCAACGTCACCTTCGACGAACTCGTCGACGCATACTTCGAGGCGGCCGATGCGCTGGTCGCTGGCGGTGCCGACATCCTGTTGATCGAGACGGTGTTCGACACCTTGAATGCCAAAGCCGCCGTCTTCGCGGTGAAACGCTATTTCGACGAACGCGGCGTCGACTTGCCGGTGATGATCTCGGGCACGATCACCGATGCTTCCGGACGCACACTGTCCGGTCAGACGGCAGAGGCGTTCTGGAATTCACTGCGCCACGCGCAACCGGTGTCGATCGGTCTGAACTGCGCGCTGGGCGCAAAGCAACTCCGGCCGTTCATCGAAGAACTGGCGCGCATCTCGGACACACATGTTTCCGCGCACCCGAATGCCGGTCTGCCCAACGAATTCGGCGAATACGACGAGTCGCCCGAGAGCATGGCCAAGGAACTCGCCGACTGGGCCGAGCAGGGCTTCCTGAACATCATCGGCGGATGCTGCGGTACCACGCCGCGGCACATCAAGGCCATTCACGATGCCGTGCAGCATTTTCCGCCGCGGAGCGTTGCGGAGATCGAACCGCGCTGCCGCCTGTCCGGGCTGGAGCCGCTGAACATCGGACCCGATACCCTGTTCGTCAATGTCGGCGAGCGGACCAACGTGACCGGCTCGGCTGTCTTTCGGCGCCTGGTGGTGGAAGGTCGTTTCGACGCGGCGCTGGACACGGCTCGCCAGCAAGTCGAGAGTGGTGCTCAGGTCATCGACGTCAACATGGACGAGGGCATGCTCGATTCCCAGGCGGCGATGGTGCGCTTCCTGAATCTCGTCGCCAGCGAACCCGACATTTCTCGGGTTCCGATCATGATCGACTCGTCCAAATGGGACGTGATCGAGGCTGGATTGAAGTGCATACAGGGTAAGGGGATCGTCAACTCGATTTCACTGAAGGAAGGCGAGGCGCCTTTCCTGCACCACGCCCGATTGGTGCGGCGCTACGGGGCCGCCGTCGTCGTGATGGCCTTCGACGAGCAAGGGCAGGCCGATACGCTGGCGCGGAAGGTCGAGATCTGCGCCCGGGCCTATCGATTGCTGACCGAGCGGATCGGGTTCCCGGCAGAAGACATCATCTTCGACCCGAACATCTTCGCGGTGGCCACCGGTATCGAAGAGCACAATCGCTACGGCCTGGACTACATCGAGGCCGTTGCCGCAATCAAGGCCACGCTCCCGCATGCACTGATATCGGGCGGCGTGTCGAACGTGTCGTTTTCGTTCCGCGGCAACAATCCGGTCCGCGAGGCGATCCACGCGGTCTTCCTGTATCACGCGATCCGGGCCGGCCTGGACATGGGCATCGTCAATGCCGGGCAACTTGCGATCTACGCCGAACTGCCCGAGGAACTGCGCGAGCGCGTCGAGGATGTCGTGCTGGCCCGCCGCGACGATGCGACCGAGCGGCTGCTGGCCATCGCGGAGAAGTATCGCGGCGACGGCAGTGTCGCGGAACGCAAGGAAGATCTCGAGTGGCGATCATGGTCGGTCGCGAAGCGACTGGAGCACGCACTCGTCAAGGGTATCGATGAGTTCATCGAGGAAGACACCGAAGCAGCCCGTCAGGCGGCCGAACGGCCGCTGCATGTAATCGAAGGTCCGCTGATGGACGGCATGAACGTCGTCGGCGACCTGTTCGGCGCCGGTCAGATGTTCCTGCCGCAGGTCGTCAAGTCGGCCCGGGTCATGAAGAAGTCCGTGGCGTACCTGATGCCCTTCATGGAGGCCGAGAAGGAGGCGTTGGGCGACCACCGCTCGAACGGCAAGATCCTGTTAGCGACGGTCAAGGGCGATGTGCACGACATCGGCAAGAACATCGTCGGCGTCGTGCTGCAATGCAACGGTTACGACGTGGTCGATCTTGGCGTCATGGTCGCCTGTGAACGCATCCTGCAGGAGGCCCGCGAGCATCAGGTCGACGTGATCGGCCTGAGTGGCCTGATCACGCCTTCGCTGGACGAAATGGTACATGTCGCCAGGGAGATGGAGCGCCAGTCCTTCGACATACCCCTGCTCATCGGCGGCGCAACGACTTCCCGAGTGCACACGGCCGTCAAGATCGCACCGCACTATACGCGTGGTGCCACGGTTTACGTGACCGACGCGTCCCGCGCGGTGGGTGTTGCATCCAGCCTGTTGAGCGAGGATCAGCGCGACGACTATATGGCCGGGATCCGCAAGGAATACGAAGACGTCAGGGAGCGGCACGGCGGGCGGCAGTCCCATAAGCCACAGCTGACGTTGGCCGAGGCCAGGGCGAATGCCTTTCGCACGGATTGGGCGCACTACGCGCCGGCCCGGCCAAGTTTCCTGGGCGTGCAGCAGTTCAAGCGCTTCCCGCTGGCAACCCTGGTACCGTACATCGATTGGTCGCCGTTCTTCCACACCTGGGAACTGGCCGGCAGCTACCCGAAGATACTCGATGACGAGGTGGTCGGCGAGCAGGCGCGCGCCCTCTGGAAGGATGCCCAGGCGATGCTCGAGATCCTGGTTGCGAACGACTGGCTCGAGGCCAGCGCGGCCGTCGGCTTCTTCTGCGCCAATACCGAAGGCGACGATATCGTGTTGTTCACGGACGAGTCGCGTACCGAACGGCTGGCCGTCATCCATGGCCTGCGGCAGCAGGCGGTCAAGCCGCCGGGCCAGCCGAATTACTGCCTCGGCGACTTTGTGGCGCCCATCAGCACGGGTGTCGCGGATTATCTCGGCGCGTTTGCCTTGACCACAGGGCACGGGATCGAACAGCATCTCGAACGCTTCGCGGCGGAGCATGACGATTACAGCAGCATCATGTTGAAGGCTCTGGCCGACCGTCTCGCCGAGGCCTTTGCCGAGTGTCTGCACGAGCGTGTGCGCAAGGTGCTCTGGGGCTATATGGCCGATGAGCATTTCAGCAACGAAGAACTGATCGAGGAAGTGTACCGGGGTATCCGTCCGGCTCCCGGCTATCCGGCCTGTCCGGACCACACCGAAAAGGCAACCCTGTTCGAGTTGCTCGACGCCGAGCGTGTCACCGGGATTGCGCTGACGGAATCTTTCGCGATGATGCCCGCCTCATCCGTCAGCGGCTGGTATCTGGCCCACCCGGCATCCCGCTATTTCAATGTCGGGAAGCTTGGCGAAGATCAGGTCCGGGACTATGCGCAGCGCAAGGGTATGCCGCTGGCCGTGATGGAGCGCTGGCTGGCGCCGAACCTGGCCTACGAGCCGTCGAGCCGGTAGGTGGTCCGCGCATAATGAACATCAGGGCAGAAGCGCGATCGAAAGGGCAGGCCGCGTGCGTCAGACGTGGAGGTGTGCGGTGACCCTCGACACGCCAATGCTGACGCTCTTGGGAACGATGGGTTGCCATTTATGCGACGAGGCCGTTGCGGTCCTGCAGCAGGCCGCGGTCCCCGAATGGCAGACGGTCGACATTGCCGACGATGCGGCCCTCCTGGCGCGGTACGGCACGCGCATCCCGGTCGTGCGCAACGAGGGGAGCGGGCGCGAAGTCGGCTGGCCATTCGATGCTGCGGCGTTGCAGGAGTTGATGGCCAGCGGGGCAGACTGAGGCCTTGCACCGGGACTCACCATCGGATTGATCACAGAGGATGACCGTGAATACCCGAATCGAACGCGACAGCATGGGCGAGATGCAGGTCCCCGCCGATGCCTTGTACGGCGCCCAGACGCAACGAGCTGTACAAAATTTCCCGATCAGCGGCCTGCGCCTGCCGGATCGTTTCATTCGTGCGGTTGCACTGATCAAACAGACGGCGGCAGCCGTCAACGTGCGTCTCGGCCTGCTGGACGGATCGATCGGCGCTGCGATCGAAGCGGCGGCGCAGGCCGTGCTCGATGGCGAGTACGCCGATCAGTTCCCGGTCGATGTCTACCAGACGGGGTCCGGAACCAGCACGAACATGAACGTCAACGAGGTGCTTGCGGCGATTGCATCCCGCAACGCCGGACAGGCCGTCAGTGCGAACGACCACGTCAACATGAGTCAGAGCAGCAACGACGTGATCCCGACGGCGATCCACGTCAGCGCGGCACTGGCGATCAACGAAATCCTGATCCCCGCCCTGGAACATCTGTCGGCGACGGTCCGCGCGAAAGGCCAGGCCGAGAGCCATGTCGTCAAGACCGGCCGCACCCATCTGATGGATGCGATGCCGATCCGGTTGGAACAGGAACTCCAGGGCTGGGCTGCGCAAATCGACAGCGGTGTCGAGCGCCTGCGCGCCAGCCTGCCGCGTCTGTATCGAATTGCCCAGGGCGGAACCGCGGTCGGCACCGGCATCAACGCGCATCCTGAGTTCGCAGGGCGGGTCGCCGAGGCGCTGGCGGATGCGACGGGCCTGCCGTTCGTGCCGAACCCATCGTTCTTCGAGGGCTTGAGCAGTCAGGATGCCGCTGTCGAGGTATCGGGCCAACTGAAGACGATTGCGGTCGGCATCATGAAGATTGCGAACGATCTTCGCTGGATGAACTCCGGACCCTTGGCTGGTCTCGGTGAGATCGAACTGCCAGCGCTTCAGCCTGGCAGTTCCATCATGCCCGGCAAGGTCAATCCGGTGATTCCGGAAGCAGCCTGCATGGTCGCTGCGCAGGTAATCGGCAATGACGCGACGATTACCGTCGCCGGACAGGCCGGTTCTTTTCAGCTCAATGTGATGCTGCCCGTGATCGCCCATAACCTGCTGGCCAGCATCGAGTTGCTGGCCAATGTGGCTCGGCTGCTGGCGGACAAGGCGATCGCCGACTTCCGGGTCCGGGAAGACAATCTGAAGCGGGCTTTGTCGCTGAATCCGATTCTCGTGACTGCGCTCAATCCGATGATCGGCTACCTCAAGGCAGCGGAGGTGGCCAAGGCCGCCTATCGGAGCGGCCGACCCATCGTCGATGTGGCCGAGGAAATGACGGGGTTAGCGCGCGCGCAGTTGTTGGCCGTGCTTGATCCTGCCCAGCTGACCCGAGGTGGAATCTCGGACTGAAACCAGGGTGGGACGGCGGATTCCTGTCAACAACGACCTTCGATTTCGTATCAATAACGTTAAGGTGCCGTATGGCTGAGTTTCGATTGCCGCCGGGCTCGCAGGTACAGCCTGGCCGGATTCATCCCAAACCGACGGGCGGCGGAAGCCTTCGGCGGATCGAGGTCTATCGATGGGATCCCGATCGCGATGAGAATCCGCGGATGGATGTCTTTCATGTCGATGCCGAGCGCTGTGGCCCGATGGTGCTGGACGCACTGATCGCGATCAAGAACGAGATCGACAGCACACTGACGTTCCGGCGCTCTTGCCGCGAGGGGGTGTGCGGCTCGTGTGCGATGACGATCAACGGTCGGAACGGACTGGCGTGCACGAAAGCGCTGGATGCCGTGGACGATGTCGTCAGGATCACGCCGCTGCCGCACCTGCCGGTCGTGAAGGACCTCGTGCCGGACATGACGCATTTCTATGCCCAGTACGCGTCCGTCAAGCCCTGGATGCAGTCCCCGTCACCGGCGCCGGCCGACCACGAGCGACTGCAGAGCCACGAGGAACGCGCCAAGCTGGACGGACTGATCGAATGCATTCTGTGCGCCTGTTGCTCGACCTCGTGCCCCAGTTACTGGTGGAATGGCGACCGTTATCTGGGGCCGGCCACCTTGCTGCAGGCCTATCGCTGGATCGCGGACAGTCGCGACGAGGCGACTGGGGAGCGGTTGGACGCGTTGGAGGATCCATTCAAACTGTATCGCTGCCACACGATCATGAACTGTGTGGATGCGTGCCCTAAGGGGCTCAATCCGGCCAAGGCCATCGGGGAGATCAAAAAGCTGTTGGTAGCCCGGCAGACGTGACGGGTGTGCCGCCCGAGTTGGTGTGGCGCTGCCGCCGCGGCACCCGCGAACTCGATCTCTTGCTGTCCCGTTACCTGGAACAGGCCTATGCCGCCGCGCCTTCCGACGAGCAAGCGCGATTCGTCGCGTTGCTGGAGCGCCGCGACAGCGAACTGCAGGCCCTGTTTTTCGGTGGCGCGAACCGGGATGAGTCCTTAGGCGATCTGCCGGCCCGGATTCTTGCGCTCGCTTCGGTTTCCGCTTGAGCCGGGTGCGGCACTCGTGCGCTACGTGGTGCTGCTGCATCTGCTGGCAGGGCTCGCGATCTGGGTCTGTGCACTCCCGCTGCTGGCGCGTCTAGTTGGGGTCTGCCTGATCGCTGCCAGTCACGGGTATCAGATGCGCCGGCTATCGCGGCTGGGCGGATTCCTGTGTTACGGGGAAGAGCGGGGCTGGTGGTTTGAACGCAACGATTGCCCACCGGAGCGGCTGGAGATCAGGGGCAGCAGTGTCGTGACGCCGTGGATCGTGGTGGTGCAGGCACGTGGCGACTGCGGCGAGTATGCGTGGGCGCTGGTCGCCGGTGCCGGTGATCGCGACAGCTTCCGACACCTGCGGGTGTGCCTGCGCGTTGACGGGTCGTCCGGGAATCCTTCGTCGCGGCAGCGGGAGGTGGCTGCGCCGCAGGGCAGTCGCGCTTCTTGACACATCGTTCTGCAATTCCATAACAAACTCCTGCAATGATCGCCCGCCAGCCCTTGCTGATTGCCCGTCTCATAGTGCTGCCCATGCTGATTGGCATCGCCGCAGCGTTGCCGGGCTGCGCGCCGCGACGGGTTGCCGGGCCTGCACCCGGCGCGGACCGGCCCCCGGCTTCGCGGCCAGAAGCGGTGTCCCCGTCGTCGAAGCCCGCTGCGCCGTCCACGAAATCTGAAACGCAACCCTCCAACGCGGCTTCCTCTCCTGCCGAGGAAAAGGGGCCCGTCGAACCGGCAGTGATCGTCGCGTTGCTGGAGGAGTCGGCGGCGAGCCGCTCATCCGGGGATCTCGACAATGCAGTGGCCTCGCTGGAAAGGGCGCTGCGGATTCAACCGCGCAATCCTCGCCTGTGGCACGAGCTGGCGCAGGTACGGCTGGAACAGGGCGAACCTGCCCTCGCGGAGGAGTTGGCGCGGAAATCGTCTGCTCTGGCGGAGGACAACGAGGGCCTGATCGCGGCGAATCAGCAGCTGATGGAAGAAGCTCGCCAGCGTCAGACGCCCGGGGCAGCGGCGCCGGCAGCGGCGGAGTAGGGTGATTTCGCTGGAAGCCGTTTTCGCTGCGGACGGCCCTCTAGCGCGCGAGTTGCCCCATTATCTGCCGCGGGCAGGCCAGCTTGACATGGCCCGGGCGGTCGCTGCGGCGATAGCCGACCGGCAGACACTGCTTGCCGAGGCCGGCACCGGAATCGGCAAGACCTATGCCTACCTGGTGCCGGCGATCCTGTCGGGTCGGCGAATCATCGTATCGACGGGGACGCGCACGCTGCAGGACCAGCTGTTCGGCAAGGACTTGCCGGTGCTGCGCCGCGCTTTGGGGGTCCCGTTCAGCGCTGACTTGCTCAAGGGCCGCGGCAATTATCTATGCCGGTACCGGCTGGAGCACGTGCTCGGCTTCCACCTCGGGCAGCGCGTGCAGGATGCTGCCCAGATCGAGAGTCTACGCCGCTGGGCGCGCTTTACGACAGTCGGGGACAAGGCCGAGGTCGCTGACATACCCGACGAGTCCCCGCTGTGGCATGCGGTCACCTCGACGGCAGACAACTGTCTGGGGCAGGAGTGTCCCAGCTATGGCAGCTGTTGTGTCGCGGCAGCGCGGCGGCGCGCTCAAGAGGCGCAGATTCTGATCATCAATCATCATTTGCTTTGGGCGGACTGGGTGCTCAAGGCGGACGGTCTGGGTGAACTGCTGCCCGAGGCGGAGGTGGTCATCGTTGACGAAGCCCATCAGTTCTCCGAGGCGGCGTCGCAGTTTCTTGGGGTCAGTCTGGGCTCGAGGCAAGTCGAGGCGTGCGCCGAAGATCTCCGGCTCGAACTGGGGAAATTTCCGGGCGAGTTCCGGGAATTGGTGGCTGGAGCGTCCCGGGTCGAAGAGACGCTGCAGGATGCCACGCTTGCCCTGGGCGGTGCCGCGGAACGCGCGGCCTGGACGCACGCGGCCATGCTGCCCGAGGTTGCGGAAGCCTTCGCGGCTCTGGCGGAAAGCTTGAGTACGCTGCGTGATGGGCTTTCGCGGGTCATCGAACGCAGCCCGGGACTGGAGTCCTGCCATCATCGTGTCGAGACCCTGGTTGAGCGCCTCGGGGGGTTCGTCGGGGAGACCGAGACGGATGACAAGGACGTGCTATGGGTCGACGTACGCCGACGCGGGTTCCAACTGTACCGGACACCCATCGACACCGCGGAAGAGTTCGCCCGTTTCCACGAAGCCAGTGGCGCCAGTTGGATCTTTACGTCGGCAACACTTGCCAGCGGCGGGAGTTTCGACGAGACAGCCCGGGAGTTGGGAGTCGATGATTGTGTCGCCTTCCATTGCGACAGCCCCTTCAATTACCGTCAGCAATGTCTGATCTATCTGCCGCCGGGTCTCCCGGAACCTTCTCACCCCGATTTTACGAGCCGAATGATCGAGACGGTGCTGCCGGTACTCTCGGCCAGCCGCGGGCGCGCATTCCTGCTGTTCACGAGCCACCAGGCCATGAATCGCGGCGCCGAGTTGCTCCGCCTGGCGGATCTGCCGTTCCCGCTATTCGTCCAGGGTACCCAGCCGAAGGCCCTGTTGCTGGATCAGTTTCAGCGCGCGGGCAACGGCGTTCTGTTGGGCACGGCAAGCTTCTGGGAGGGCGTGGATGTGCGCGGGGCACTACTGTCGTGCGTGATCATCGACAAGTTACCGTTTGCCTCGCCCGGCGACCCGGTCCTCGCTGCGCGTATCGAAGCTGTCAAGGCGACGGGTGGCGATCCGTTCCGTTCGTTGCAGTTGCCCGCGGCTGTAATGGCGTTGCGACAGGGATTCGGCCGGCTGATTCGTGATGTTCATGATCGCGGTGTGTTCGTGCTGTGTGATCCCCGGGTTGTGACGAAAAGCTATGGAGCGCGCTTCATCGGCAGCCTGCCGCCGATGCCGCGCACGCGCCGCATCAGTGACATCGAGGCGTTTTTCGCGGCAGAGACAGTGGAGGCCGAGGAGTCCACATGAAGATTTTGGCTATCGAAACGGCGACCGAGGCCTGTTCCGCCGCCCTGGTGCAGGATGGTGACGTCATTGAGCGATATGTCGTCGCGCCCCGCGAGCACAATCGCTTGATCCTGCCGATGATCGAAGAGGTCCTGGCCGAAGCCGGGGTAGTGCGGACGCAGATCGACGCCGTTGCATTCGGTCGCGGTCCCGGTTCGTTTACAGGTCTCCGGATCGCAGCGGGTGTGACGCAAGGGATCGCCTATGGGCTCGATTGTCCGGTGTTGCCCGTGTCGACGCTCGCGGCGCTGGCTTTCCAGAGTTTCGAGGAAGCGGCCGGGGAGGGCGTCTATGCCTGCCTGGACGCGCGGATGGGTGAAATTTATGGTGCGCTTTTCCGTCGGGGGCAGGCGGGTGTCCCGGACCTCATCGGGGACGAAGCAGTCCTCGCGCCGGAAAGGGTCGAAGCCGCTGGCATAATGGTGCGATTGGGCGTCGGGAGCGGCTGGGTCACGTATCGGGGGGTATTGTCCGAGCGGTTGAAGACGGTCGTCGAGGTGCTTGAAGACCATTTTCCTCGCGCAGCCTATATCGGGCGACTGGGGGCCCGGGATTTCGCGGCCGGGCGCTGTGTGTCGGCCGGCGAAGCCATACCGGTTTATCTCCGGGATCAGGTGGCGCGGAAACCCAGGACGCAGGCCCGGGAATGAGTCGGCGGGCCGCCTGTAGTAGACTAAGCGGATGGCCCAATACTTCCAGATCCACCCGGACAACCCGCAAATCCGCCTGATCCGGCGTGCGGTCGAGATCGTCATGGATGGCGGTTTGGTGGTTTATCCGACCGATTCATCCTATGCGCTCGGGTGCCGGTTGGACAACAAGGAAGGGCTGGAACGCATACGGCGGATCAGGATGCTGGAGGAGGCGCACCATTTCACCCTGATCTGCCGCGATCTGTCGCACATCTCGGCGTTCGCGAAGTTCGGCAACGAAGCCTATCGGCTGATACGGCAGTTGTCCCCGGGACCGTATACGTTCATCCTTCGCGCGACCCGGGAGGTTCCCCGGCGGCTGCAACATCCGAAGGCCAAGACGATCGGCATCCGGTTACCGGACAATCCCGTCACCTTGGCGTTGCTGTCCGAATTGGGTGAACCGCTATTCAACTCGACCTTGATCGCACCGGATGCCGAAGAGTCCCTGTCGGATCCGGTCGAGATCCGCGATCGCCTCGAAAAGGCGGTCGACCTAGTGCTGGACGGCGGTATCGTCGCCTACGCTCCGACGACCATCATCGACTTCACGGAAGATGAGCCCCGCGTGCTGCGCCAGGGTGCGGGCCCGGTCGACTTTCTCTCCTGATCAATCCCGCAAACTTTCCATGCCCGATTTAGACACGTTCATCCAGGCCCTCAGCGTATGGGCCATTCCGGTTCTGTTCGCGATCACGCTGCACGAAGTCGCGCACGGTTACGTTGCAAAGCTGTTGGGCGATACGACGGCAGCGAGCCTGGGCCGCCTGTCCCTGAACCCCATCCACCATATCGACCTGTTCGGAACGGTACTGATTCCGGGGCTGCTGGTCGCGACCAGCGGGATGATCTTCGGCTGGGCCAAGCCGGTCCCGGTTGACTACCGTCGTCTCAATCATCCGAAGCGGGACATGGCGCTGGTGGCCGTGGCCGGTCCTGCCGCGAATCTGCTGATGGCCGTGTTCTGGGCCCTGACAATCCGACTTGCCGTCGTCCTCCCGGACTACTTTTCGGAACCGATGCGACTGATGGGCATTGCCGGCATCAAGATTAACGTGGTGCTGGCCGTGTTGAACCTGTTGCCGATTCCGCCGCTCGACGGTGGACGCATCGCGGTGGGGCTGCTGCCCGACAAGCTGGCCTTCGGGCTGGCGCGGATTGAACCCTATGGCTTCGTGATTCTGCTGATCCTGCTGGCGACGAAGCTGCTCGACAGCATTCTCGGTTACCCGGCAGCGCTGCTGATCCGTCTGTTCGCCGATGTCGCCGGACTCTGAAGCCATCGAGGCCGGGGCCGACACTGCAGCTGCAGAGGGGGAGGGTGGGGCTCCCGCCTATGCCATCGTCAATGGCAGCCCTCTGACACAACTGCCGGAGGATCTCTACATCCCACCGGAGGCCCTCGAGGTCGTGCTCGAGACTTTCGAAGGCCCGCTCGATCTGCTGCTTTACCTGATTCGTCGCCAGAATCTGGACATCCTGAATATCCCGATCGTGGAGATCACGCGCCAGTACATCGACTACATCGACATGATGCAGGAGCTCAAGATGGAACTGGCGGCCGAGTATCTCCTGATGGCCGCGATTCTGGCCGAGATCAAGTCGCGCCTGTTATTGCCCAAGCCGCAGTCGGCAGACGAAGAGGAAGCCGATCCGCGAGCGGACCTGATACGGCGTCTCCAGGAGTACGAGCGCTTCAAGAAGGCGGCCGAGCAAATCGATACCTTGCCGCGCTGGGAGCGCGATATCTTTCCGGTCGAGGTCGATAACAGCACCATTCAAATCCGCAAGGTTTACCCCGAGGTGGATCTGAAGGAGGTGCTGCTCGCCTTTCAATCGGTCCTGCAGCGGGCCGATCGAACCGTGCATCATCAGATCCGGCGCGAGGCCTTGTCGGTGCGTGAACGGATGTCCTCGATCCTGGCTCGCCTGCTGGATTCCAGCGGCCTGGACTTTCTGCAGTTGTTCGAGACGCACGAGGGTCGGCAGGGCGCCGTGGTTTCCTTGCTGGCGATCCTGGAACTCGCCAAGGAGAATTTGATCGAGATCATTCAGGACGAACCTCTTGCCGCTATCTGGGTCCGTTCACGCGGCGATAGCGGGCTGGTGGCGGCGTGAACTTGAAGGATATCGTTGAGGCGGCGTTGTTCGCCTCGCCGCAGCCGCTCAGCGTCGAGGCTTTGCGGAATCTGTTCGAAGAAGCGGAGCGCCCTGACGTCGCCACCGTCAGGGAGGCGATCGACCAACTCACGCAGGATTATGCGGTTCGGCCCGTTCAACTGCAGCAGATTGCCAGTGGCTTTCGGTTCCAGGTGCGGGACGGCTATTCGCCGTGGTTGTCGCGTTTGTTCGAAGAACGCCCCGTGCGTTACTCGCGCGCCTTGCTGGAAACGCTGGCCATCATCGCCTATCGTCAGCCGGTGACACGCGGCGAAATCGAGGACATCCGCGGTGTCGCCGTCAGTTCTAACATCGTGCGCACCCTGCAGGAGCGGGAGTGGGTCCAGGTCGTGGGCCACAAGGAGGTGCCCGGGCGACCAGCCCTGTATGCCACGACTCGGGAGTTTCTGGACTATTTCGGACTGCGCACCCTTTCCGAACTGCCGGCCCTCGCGGTGTTTTCGGAACCGGCCGCGGAGGGCGACGAGGCCGAAGCGGCCCCTCTTCTGCCCGCCGCGTCCGAGTCGCCTGACGCCCTCATGACCCACATTGATGAGCCACAATGACTGATTCCTCCGTCGATTTGAACGAGAGTCCCGAAGGCGAGGGTGCAGCGGAAGGGCGCATCCAGAAGATTCTTGCCCGTGCCGGGTTGGGTTCGCGGCGCCAGATCGAACAGGCCATCCAGGAGGGAAAGGTGTTCGTGAACGGGCGCCTTGCCAAGCTCGGTGACCGTTGTGCGCTCAGCGACCGTGTCGTCGTCAACGGGCATCAGATAAATCTGCTCAAACGCTGCGCCGGACCCACCCGCGTGCTGCTGTACCACAAGCCGATGGGTGAGATCGTCAGTCGACGCGACCCTGAAGGCCGGCCGGTTGTGTTCACCCAATTGCCCCGGTTGGAAAATGGGCGCTGGATTGCCGTCGGCCGGCTCGACATCAATACCCAGGGATTGCTGCTGCTTACGAACAACGGTGAGCTGGCGAACCGGTTGATGCATCCCGCACGGGAGATGGAGCGCGAGTACGCGGTGCGCGTGTTCGGGCACGTCGGCGAGGCGATGCTGCAGCGATTGCAGGACGGTGTGGGGCTGGAAGACGGCCCGGCACAATTCGAGTCGATACGTTCCGCGGGAGGCGACGCGGCCAACCAGTGGTTTCATGTCGTGGTCCGTGAGGGCCGCAACCGGCTGGTTCGACGCTTGTGGGAGTCTCAGGGCGTCACGGTCAGCCGCCTGATCCGGGTCCGCTTCGGTGACGTCCTGTTGCCGCCGCGGCTGCGAGCCGGCGGATCCATGGAACTCGAGCCGGAACAGATCGAGGGGCTGATGGTGTCAGTCGGGCTCTCCGTCGCGGAACAACACGCCGACAAGCCGCGTCGTGTTCGGGAGGAGCGCTCGGAAACTACCCCGCGTCGTGGCAGACCGCGCCAGCCCACGGCACGGTCGCGGCGCTGAGTGAGCTGAGGCTTGGGCAGCATGGACGGTAAGGATTCAGGCTCGATCGGGTACCAGTGCCGGGATTGCGCGGGGTCGAACGGCACGCGGTGACGAAACGATGGGAGCGGACTCCGCGTTTGCGCTGTACTGCCCCAAGCTTTATGTTTGACATAATATATATTATGCGCAGCAATGAGCGGAAGGCGGAAGAGCGAACCGTATGCGACCGGGGGCATGAACGAAAGCGGCGGGCTCGTGGCCCGCCGCTGCGTTGGAGGCGTTCTGTCGTCTACTGCGCGGCCTTCAGATGGACCACGGCTTCTTCGGCGGCCTTTTTAGCAAGGTCCGCGTGCCCGAGCTTGCCATGTTCGATCGCGCTGTCCAGGCTCTTTATGCCGGCATCAAGGTGCTGATCCGCCACCCCAGCGTGTTCTTTCGACATTCCGGCATGTTCTGCGATTTCCTTGGCGTCAGTCGCTTTGGCAGCGGCATCCGCATGCGTCAACGCGGCGCCGATGTGACTTTCCTCGGCAGACGCGCCGAGGCATGCCAGTGTAAGCAACGCGCCCGCAACTTTACTGGTCAGTTTGATATTCATTGCCATGCTCTCCTCGAAAACGCTCGTTCTTGTCGGAGTTGCCGCGGTTGGCAACTCGGCGATTCGCGGCGACGATTGCAATTGCACCGCCGATCCGCTTTGTCAGCCTTCGTCCTGAGCCAACGCCTTCTTTGACCATCTTGGGCGAGTTGCGTTGCACTGACGACGTTCGAACTGGCCAGTTACCGGAGCCGCCCCAGTCGGTCAGAGCGCATTCCGCTATCGCGCGGTGTGCTCAGTCGCGAACTTCGTCGCCATCGAGTTGACGTTCGATAGCCCGGATCTCTTCCAGCTTCTGCCGCAGTCTGGCCGTCTCGTCCTGCTGGGCTTGCGTTGGACGGCCCTGGACGCGCGCACTCCTTCGTGTACGGGGAGCCTGCGAAGCCGCACGTTCCAGGCGCCGCATTTCCCTGAGAACGGCGCTATCCCTGGCTATGAGCCAACGCAGGCGATCTTCGGCGATGTGGTCGCTGGGGATGCCAGACACCCATTTCAGCACGGCTGCGATATCACCGCAGGACCTGGACAAGGTTCGACCCACCATCAGTTTCAGTTGCAAAACAGGGTCGGCGTGCTCGCGCTCGCGTTTCAGCAAATCGCGGCAAAGCGTTTTTCGCTCGGGTGGAGTCGCCTGCGCGAGATGCGCACCGAACCGCAGCAGTTCGTCGCTATCGATCCGCTCATGCGGTGTCGCGGGCGCCTGCTTTGCCACCGGCCGTGCCGGAGCCGCCAATGGTTCGGGCTGCACTGGTCGGGTTGAACAGGCTGAACCCAACAGTGCGAGCAAACCGATCAGGCTAAGCGTGCGTGGGTCCATAACTTTCCAGCGGTAGTTGGATACGAAACCGTGCCCCTCGTTTTGGATGTCTTGGGTCTGCGATCTCGATCTCTCCGTTGTGGAAACGGACGCATTCCCGGACGTTCGCAAGGCCCAACCCGTCGGTGTAGCATCGGCTGGAGGCTGCCGCCTTGCCAACGAAAAACGGCTCGAAGGCGTGTTCACGCTCCTCATCGTCGATGCCCGGTCCATCATCCTCAACTTCCAGCTTCATGCGGTCGCCGACACATCTCAGGATGACATTGATTTCGGAGCCATCAGGCGAGAAGCTGACCGCGTTCGAGACGAGACCATCGACCATCTCGCGTAACCGCTGCGCTTCCCCGACTACCGTAACGGGTTCGAGAGATAGATTAAGGCGGAGGTCTCGGGATTCCATTGTCGTTCGGTAGGTCGCAGCGATGTCCTCGACCACGCTGCGCATGTCGACATGTGTGATCACCGGCGGCGCCGCCGCCGCGGAGCTGTCGTCTATCGCAACGACATATCGCTCACACGCTGCCGTCATTTTCCGCAGTGCGGCCGCGGCTGCGACCGCATCTCGCACCAGGACCTCCTGAGCTTCGTTCAACTCGCCCGACGTCTCCGTGGCCAGTTGCCCCAGAGTGTCACTGATCGCGTTGGCGGGCCGTTTCAAGGCATTCAACAGGTTCGCCACCAGCATTGTGTCGGCACGGTGCTGTTCGATGCGGCGTTGATGGCACTGCATCATCGCGGCGGCCAGACTCTTCAGGCCTGGCGGTACCGCCAGTTCGGCAGCCTCGTTCAGGGGAGCCCGCTCATAGGCCTGGAAATCCCGGGTGAGCTTTCCCAAGGCGTTGCGCTGCAGCCGCCAAAAAACGGCGATCATTGCGGCCGGAATAAGCCCCCAAAGGACGACCAGAATGCCCCGCCGCTCGCGCTGCCCCACCGCGGACCGTTCCAACTGCGCAATATCCTGTTCGAGGCCTGAAGATGCCGCACTGGAAAGGCGCTGGGCGAGGCTCTGCAGAGTGGTCAGGGCCGTATCGAGCGACCGACGGCTCGTCTTGGAGAGCATGGACGGGAGTTGCTCATGGAACTGCTGCTCCTGCTCGACGATCTGGTCGGCAATCAGCAGCATTTCGTTTCGCTCGAGATTTGCCGCCGATGCGCGGAAATCATCCAACGCCTCCGCCAGCAGTGTTCGTGCCTTATCATATGCCACACGTTCGTTGGCACTTTGCAGTTCGGGTTCCGAGAAAGCCGCGAGCCAGCGCGCCCGCCGCTCGACGTCGTGCAAGCGCTGCTGCACCCGCCGCGCCAACGCGACCTGATCAGCCGAGCCCCGAATTGCACGTGTGCCCTGCCCGCACATCGTGTCGCCGATAGAATCGGCTCGTAGCACGAAGGCGCTGAAGCAAAGAGCGCTCGTCAGAACCAAAAGAGCCATCCATGTCCCGGACGGCAGCCGCGTCAAGATTCGCATGGGACGGTGGGTACGATAAGGGCCGGCAGCCCACGGCAGGCGGAATGTATCGCTTTAGAGGCTTTGACCCGCGCACTATAACGGATACTTGTCGCTCTGGGTGCACTGCACTGCCCTACCCCAATGGGCCGTTGTTCCCAGTGCTTGAGGCTGGGCGCACATGACGCTGGGCCGTCGGTTGGCTGTCGCGCTCACGATCCTGGTGTTGTTTTCGCTGCTGGCCTGGACCGTCAGCCTGCGCGCGCAGGTTCAGGTTCGGCTTTATCGGACACTGGCCGACGAGGCGGTCCAGGATTTGCGCGGCATAGGTGAACTGGAGCGGATTTCCGATCGTTATGTGCAGCTGAGGCTGAGGCAAGTGCTCGAACAAGGGTACAGCGCCGAGGATGCGGCTCGCCTGCGCGTGCGCCTGAAGGAAGCCGTCGCGGCACTGAGTGAAGTGACTGCGTCCCCTTCCCCGGCTGTCGATGACGATCTAGAGTCCCGTTTGCAGGGGGATGCTGTGACCATGCAGGAATCAAGGACCGCCAGGATTCTCGACGCATTGCTGTCCCACTGTGATCAGGCTGAACGCCTCCTCGCACAGGGGCAAGCAGCAGAGGCCGCAGTCCTGATGTTTCGCATCCTGCGCCACGATGTCGAAGGCCAGTTGGATCGCGCCTTCGATGCTTTATGGGACGCACGCCAACAACGCTATGCAGCGGTGTCCGCTGGGTTCACGGACAAGACGCAGCGCTGGCTGACCGCGCTAGATGCTTCGCTTTTCGGCCTGACCTGCGTCTCCGTGATAATGGTCGGGTGGGTGGCGCGCGGGCTCAAGGCACCACTACGCGACCTGGCGACGGGGACCGAAGCCATTACCGCCGGGAATCTTGCGTGGCGGTTCACCTGGCGGCAAGGCGGGGAGGTTGGAGAACTCGCGAGCCACTTCAACCGGATGGCTCAGGAACTGGAGCACCAGCATCACGCCTTGCTCGAGCAGCAAAGGGTTCTCGAGTCCCGAGTCGCCGAACGAACGAGCGAGCTGAGCCAGCGCAACGAGGAACTCCGTAAACTCGACAAGTTTCGGCGGCAGTTCTTCGCCGATATCAGCCACGAGCTTCGGACTCCGCTGACCGTGATGCGCGGCGAGGCGGAGGTTACGCTGCGGGGTCGCGCGACTTCTCCGAGCGAATATCGCGCTTGTCTGCAGCGCATCCAGGTTTCTGCGGTTCAACTCGATCGACTCGTCAGTGAGATGCTGTTCTTGGCGCAGATCGAAAGTGGGCACCTCGAATTCGATGCCCAGCAGCTAGATTGGGGGGAACTTGCGGCCAGCGTGGTCGATGACCTGCGCCTGCTGGCGCAGGCGAGATCGATCGAGGTGTGCTGGACCCCGCCGTCCGGTCCCACCTGGGTACGCGGCGATAGGTCCCGACTCCGCCAGTCGATGCTCGCCATCGGGGACAATGCCTGCCGTTATTCTCCTACCAACAGTCGCGTTAGGCTGTCCATTGAATCGGCGGACGGCGAAGCGATCTTCACGGTCGCTGACCGCGGGATCGGCGTTCCCCCTCAGGACAAGGTGAAGATCTTTGGCCGTTACTATCGCAGCGAGAATGCGCGGCGCTGCCGCCCCGACGGCACGGGCCTCGGTTTGCCGGTCGCTCAAGCGATTATCACCGCCCATGGCGGACGAATCACTATCACGGACCGCCCTGGCGGCGGCACCCTGTTCTGCATCGTCCTGCCCATGTGCGATCCCGCAGTCGGGATGGGCGAGGATGATGGCGCGGATTCCTGATCTATTGCCATGACGCTGCGGATGAGATTGTTGCTGGTCGAGGACGATACTCGCATCGTCGGCTTTTTGCGCCGAGGGCTTGAGGCTGAGGGCTATGCCGTCGAGGTCGCCGAGTCTGGGGCCGCGGCCATCGCAATCGGACGCGAGCAGGCGTTTGCGCTAATCATCCTCGATATTGGCCTGCCGGACTGCAACGGGTTCGAGGTCTGCCGCAGCTTGCGAGAAGCCGGTGTCGACACGCCGATTCTGATCCTGACGGCCATGGATGCCATGGCGGACAAGCTCAGTGGTCTGCGCGGTGGCGCCGATGACTACATGACCAAGCCATTCGCGTTCGAGGAACTGCTGGCTCGGATCGAGGTCCTGCTGCGTCGCACTGCCCTACCCGTCCCCACCCCGACAGCACTGCTGCAAGTCGCTGACTTGACGTTGAACCCCGAGACGCATGAGGTTCAGAGGGGCGGGAGGCCCATCGCTTTGACCCCAAAAGAGTTTGCCTTGCTGGCGTATTTCATGCGGTCTCATGGCAAGGTCCTGAGCCGCACCCGCATACTGGAGCAAATCTGGGGTTACAGCAGCGATCCGATGACCAATGTCGTCGACGTATACATCCGGCAACTCCGCCGAAAGATTGATGCCGGTCGCGAGCCGAAGCTGCTGCACACGATCCGCGGGTTCGGTTATCGCCTCGCCGTGCTGTGAAGGGTCTGCTGCCGCCTGGCGCGGCAGCAGACCGGTGGGGAACCGCACTGAAATCGCCGCAGTCGCCCCTGCTGGCCGTCTGCGGCGTCCCACATACGTCGAGTCCGTCCTCATGTAATCTTAATGAATTACCCAGCGCATTCCTCATGTCATCGGCGCTAGCCTAGCGGCGCCGACAAACAAGAAACACAGAGGATGACCGTCGATGATGGGGAATCGTAGTCAGCACACAGGTCGTCAACCAGCGTCTTCATTGCGGATGACACTGCCGGGCCCGCGCAGGATCTGCTGGACCCGGCTGGCCGCAATCGTCCTGTTATTCGCGTCAGCGGACCCGGTAAAAACAGCGGGGGCGTCCGTCCATTCGCTCGGAGATATCACGTCTGCCATTCCAGTGACCTGGAGCGACGACGGGTCGATCGTCGGCGGGCTTGAGCAACCAGAGGAACGCGTGCTTTTCAAACTGGCTCGCGGCCAGCATCTCGTGCTGAGTCTCGACCCGATGCCGGACGGTCGTTCACCCGGTGTTGCGGTGAACATGCAGGCATCGGTCTGGAGTAAGGACGGAAAGCTGATGGGCACCCTCGAGGGTCAGCCGCTGCGCCTGGCAGGCTATCTTGGCGCCGGGGACTACCAAGTGCGCGTGCGCCCTACCGGAGGAGGCGCAAATAGCCCTTACCGCCTGTCGATCAAGTCCGCCGAGGCCACCCCGCGTCCCAAAGCATGGGCATTGGTCGGGCTCGCTGCAGTGGTCATCGCGCTCCGGATGTTGTCCGGATCGCGGACCTATTCCGTGATGGGCCCCGGTGGCGCGCACTACCGCGATATCTCCTGAGTCGTCACCACCCTGGGAGCCCGCGGGATTTCATGCGCTCAAACCTGGGGTTACATGCTGAGGGTTCCGTGCTGACCTGGATCAGACTGCCGTTTTGGGTGACGAGGACTTGCGCTCGCTCCACCGCTGCGTCAGGACGTAGAACACCGGAACGAAGGGGATCGCAAGGATGGTCGAAGCCAGCATGCCGCCGAACACGACCGTGCCGATGGCCCGCTGGCTGGCTGCTCCGGCCCCATCGGCCGTCAGCAGCGGCACGACACCGAGGATGAAGGCGAACGAAGTCATCAGAATCGGCCGGAAACGGCGCCGGGTCGCTTCGACGGCGGCCTCGGCGATCGTCATCCCTTCCGCGCGCAATTCCCGGGCAAACTCGACGACGAGAATGGCGTTTTTGCTGGCCAGGGCGATCATCAACACGAGCCCGACTTGCGTGTACAAGCTGTTTTCGTAACGACGCGAGATCAGTGCCGCGATCACGCCAACCAGGGCCATTGGGACGACCAGGATCACGCCGAACGGGCTGGACCAGTTTTCGTACTGTGCCGCCAGTACCAGGAAAACCAGCAAGATCGACAACGCATAGACAAAATAAGCCTGATTGCCAACCTGTTTCTCCTGAAACGCGGTGGCGGTCCAATCGAAGGCCATGCCGCTTGGCAAGTTGGCGCTGGCGACCTGCTCCATCAGCTTGATGGCATCACCCGAGCTGTGTCCAGGTGCCTGCGCGCCGAACAGTGGTGCCGCGGGGTAGAGGTTGTAGCGGGTCACCAGTTCCGAGCCGACGCGCCGGTTGACACTCAGCAGCGTGCCAAGCGGCACCATTTCCTGCCGGCTGTTTCGAACATAGAGGTTTTCGATATCCGTTGGCTCCAGACGATAGGGTGCGTCCGCCTGCACGTAGACCTGGTACGACTGGTCGAACTTGTTGAACAGGTTGACATAGGACGATCCCAGGAAGGCTTGCAGCGTTCCGAACACATTGTTCAGGGGTACGTCAAGCGACTGCGCCTTGACTCGGTCGATGTCGAGAAAGAGCTGCGGGCTCTGTGCGCTGAACGTACTACCCACGAATCCCAGCGCGGATTGCCCGCCGGCAGCCCGCATGGTTTCCAGAACGGTTCTCTGCAATTCGGCCAATCCCAGGCTGTGGCGATCTTCGATCATCATCTGGAATCCGCCGGCCTGACCGAGGCCGGCAATCGGTGGCGGAATCACGACGGCGATCCGGGCTTCCTGCACGGCGTCGAACTGCTGTTTCAGGCTGGTCAGGATTTGCTTTTGATCGAGCCCCTTCTCTCCGCGTTGGTCCCACTTCTCGTAGATGGCGAAGGTGCTGAACGCGTTCGAGACATTGGCGGCGTCGAGCATGGAAAAGCCGCCGATGGTGACCCATGCAGCAATACCGGGGGTCTTGGCGAGCACGCCGTCGACCTGCGCCGACACCGTCCTCACCCGCGGTTGGGCGCTGCCCTCAGGGAGCTTCGCGACGACGATCGCATAACCCTGATCTTCGATTGGCAAAAACCCGGTGGGATGCCGGGCAAAGAACCACGCGCCGACGCCGACGATGACGAAGAACACGACGGCCATCCAGCCGCTTCGATCGACCATGGCGCGCACGAGGCGCGCATACCCGCCTTCTATGCCGTCGTAGATGCGGTTGAAACCCCGGTAGAACGCGTTCGGCCGGTAGTCGGCCGGCCGTGAGCGCAGATACTGGGCACACTGGGCAGGCTTGAGGGTCAGGGCGTTGATGGCGCTGATCACCGCGGTCGAGGCGATCACCAGCGCGAACTGCCGGAACAGCTGGCCGCTGATGCCCGGCAAAAAGGCGGCCGGCAGGAAGACCGCAATCAAGACGGCCGTGATGCCGATGACCGGACCGGTCATTTCCTGCATCGCCTTGATCGCGGCGTCCTTCGGCGACAAGCCCTTCTCGATGTAGTGCGAGGCGTTCTCGACGATAACGATCGCGTCATCCACGACGATCCCGATGGCCAGAATCAGGGCGAACAGGGTCATCAGATTGACGGAAAAGCCGAGCATGGCCATCGCGGCGAAAGCGCCGATGATGGTGACCGGAACGGTCGTGGCCGGCACCAGCGTTGCTCGCCAGTTTTGCAGGAAGATCATGATGACCACGAGGACCAGAACGCCGGCTTCCTTCAGCGTTTCGTAAACGGCATCGATCGATTGTTGAATGAAGTCCGTAGTGTCGTAATGGATCGCGTACTTGAGCCCTTCCGGGAATTCATGGCTCATCTGTTCGACGGCCGTGCGAATGTTCTTCCCGAGATCGATGGCATTGGCGCCGGGCAATGCATAAACGAGAATCTGCGCCGCCTTGTGCCCGCTGACCCCAGCGAAGTTGCTGTACATCTGCTGGGACAGTTCGACCCGCGCGAGATCCTTGACGCGCACCAGTTGGGCGGTTTCGTCGCTCTGCGTGCGGACCGTCTTGACGATGATGTCCTCGAACTCCGACACGTCCGACAATCGCCCCAGGGCATTGACCGTGAGCTGGTAGGATTGCTCCGCAGGCACGGGCGCCCCACCCAGTTGTCCGGCGACCACCTGATTATTCTGTTCGCGCACCGCATCGGCGACATCCATGGTCGTCAGGCCGTAGTACTTCAGGCGCTCCGGGTTCAGCCAGATGCGCATGCTGTATGCGCCTGCCCCCAACACCTTGATCTGCCCTACCCCCGGGATCCGGCCCAATGGGTACTGCATGTTGATCATCGCGTAGTTCGACAAAAAGGTGTCGTCGAAGCGGTCGTCCTCCGCATACAGGCTGACCACCTGCAAAATGTTGGTCGATACCTTCTTGATCGTGACCCCCTGCTTTTGCACGGCGTCCGGCAACTGAGCCAGCTGCCCGTTGACCATGTTCTGCACGAGGCTCATCGACGCATTCAAGTCGGTCCCGACGCGAAACGTGATCGTCAGCATGTAGGTCCCGTCCGAACCGCTCGTCGAGGACATGTACATGGAGTTCTCGATTCCGTTGACGCCCTGCTCGATCGGGATGCCGACGGTTTTTGCGATGACTTCGGCGCTGGCGCCCGGGTAACGTGCCACGACCTGTATCGTCGGCGGCACGATATTCGGGTATTGCGCGACGGGCAGGTTCAGCAGGCTGACCGCACCGAGGATGATCGTGATGATCGCGATGACATTCGCGAAAATCGGCCGTTCGATGAAGAAACGGGAGATCATTGCGCGGTCTTCGCCGGGGCTGCATGGGGGGCGTCGTCAGGGAGCGGCGCGCGGGTGGGTGTGACCGGGCGCCCTGGCATGGCTCGCAGCAGACCGTTGACGATGACCCAGTCCCGATCGTCAACACCGGAGGTGATGGCGACGCGACCGCCGGTCTTGGCGCCCAGCGTGACGGGGCGACGCGCGACCATGTTCTTGTCGTCCACGACCAGCGTGAACGCACCGCCCTGGTCGAAGCCTACGGCGTCCTCCGGCAGCAGCCATTGTTGTTCCGGCTTCCCGGTCTCGGCGCGGATCCGAACGAACAGGCCAGGCAGGATGCGGTAGTCGGGATTCGGCAGCAAGGCGCGGAGTTGCAGGGTACCGGTCGTCGTGTCGACCTCGATTCCGCGATAATCCAGTTGGCCCTTGTGCGGATAGCCTTCTTCATTGGCCATGCCGAGCGCCAGCGGAATGTAGGGGACCTTGCTGGCCGTGTCCGTTCCCTCGTTCTGGCGGGCGCGGCGGACCCGCAGCAGATCCTGCTCGCTGATCGTGAAATAGGCGTAGATCGGATCGATCTGGTTGATTTCGGCGAGCACGGTCTCCTCCCCTGCCCCGACGACATTGCCCGGGTCCTTGTACCGGCGGCTCACGCGGCCACGGAACGGGGCTTTGACGGTCGTATAGCCGAGATTCAGTTGCGCCAGTTCGACCTGCGCCTCGGCCGCCATGACGTCGGCCTTCGACCCATCGCGTTCGTAGCGCCAGCGATCCACATCGGTCTGCGCGGCGGCGTTCTCCTGCAGCAATCCGATAAAGCGCTTGAACTCGGTCTCGGCATGGAACAGCCGCGCCTTTGCCGCCAGAAGCTGGGCCTGGGCCTCTTTCAACTTCGCCTGATAGGTGTTCTGTTGAATCACGAACAGCACCTGGCCCTCGTTGACGACATCGCCCTCCTTGAACAGTATCTTTTCGAGATAGCCCTCGACGCGTGCCCGCAATTGCACCGTGTGCAAGGCCTGGGTGTTGCCGGTGAACTCGAGGTACGGTTTGATTTCTCCCCGAATGGGATGACTTACCGTGACCGGTGGCGGCGGTGGTGGGACATAGGTGTTGGGGTTCTCACAGCCCGCCGACAATACCGACAGGGCGAGCAATACCGCCGACGCGAAGCGACCGACGCAGCAAATGGGAAATGGTTTCGTCACCTCGGGCCTCAGGCGTTGGCGGCTTGCAATGGATGGGATGGCAACCGGAGGGTTCACCACGCGGGCGCCCGGATCAGGTTCGTTGGGCGCTCCGTAGGCACGGGCATGGGTTCGAGCAGTTCCCCCCAGTTGGTGCGCCGCGCCATCGCATCCTTGATGGGAGCCGGTACGAAGTCCTTGCCTTCACGGAGTTGCCAGCCGCCACCGAGCGCCCGGTAGACGTTGACCAGGCTGGAGGCGATATCGCCAAGGGTCGTCGCAAAGCTGTCCTGTTGCTGCAGCAAGGATTGTTCGGCGGTCAAAACGGTCGTGAAATCGGCGATACCCTCGCGATACTGCAGCGTCGCCAACTGCAACGAGCGCTGAGCTGCCGCGGTGCTCTGTGCGAGATACTCCGCCGCATCCTGCGTCTTGATGAACGCGATCAGACCGTCCTCGACTTCCCGTTGCGCGCTCAGGACGGCATTCTGGTAAAGGGTCAACGCTTCCTGCAGCAAGGCGTCCTGGGTTCGCACCTGGTTCGTGATCTGCCCGTAGTTGAACAGATTCCACTGTACGGCCGGTCCGAAGCGGTAGAAATGGCTGCTCCACTGGAACATGTCGCTCAGACTGTTCCCGGAGGCGTTGGACGACACGAAGCCAAAACTGCCGCTCAGGGAAAACGCGGGATACAGATTGGCCTCGACCACACCGACACGAGCCGACTGGGCGGCCGCTGCCATTTCCGCCTTGCGGATGTCGGGGCGGCGGCGTAACAGATCGGCCGGAATGCCGACGGCGACGTGGAGCGGCGGCGAAGGGATCTGCGCCATGCGCGCGCCGGCACCGAGGGGTTTGTCCAGTGTGCGCGGTGACTGCCCTAGCAGCAGGCATAGCGCATTCTTGGTCTGGCGGAGTTGGCTTTCCAGCGAAGGGATGGAGGCCTGGGTGCTGCCGAGCACGGTCTTCGCCTGTTCCACGTCGCGTTGCGACGAACTGCCGCCGCGGAACTTGGCCTCGGCGATCTTCAGGCTTCCCTGTTGCGCGGCGACATTGTCGCGCGCGATGGCGAGTTTTTTCTCGAGCGTTCGGATACGAATATAGAAATTCGCAACGTCGGCCGTCAGCGTGACCAGCGTGCTGTCATAGTCGGCCACGGCACTGAGTAGCTCGGCATCGGCTGCTTCAATGGCACGACGAAACTTGCCCCAGACATCGAGTTCCCAACTCGCCGTCATTCCGATTCGATCGATCCACAGCGTATGTACCAGACCGTCGCTCGTCGGCAGCCGCTCGCTGAGCCCGCGGAGCGGCAGGTGAAACTTCTCGACCAATCCGGTCAGGTGTTGTTGTTGCGGATAGAAGTCACCGATCGCAATGCCGAGTTGCGCCCTGGCCTCTAGGATGCGGAGGCCCGCCACCCGCAGCGGAAGGTTCTGGGAGTAGGCCTGTTCGACCAGTTGATTGAGAACGGGATCCTTGAAGACTCGCCACCAGGCCCGGGTTTCAGCGCTGCTGCTGCGGACTCGCTGGTCGCCCTTTTCCAGCCACTGGTTGGCAAGGTCGGCGTTGGGTGTTTCGAAGTCAGGCCCGATCAGGCTGCAACCCGCGCCGAGCGCGGCCAAGCACACAATCCCGACCAGGGACGCGAACACGCGACAATCCATGCAATCCTCCTTGCGGCCCATAGTAGCGGACTGGCACGGCCCGTGCCAACACCAGAACCGGACAAAGCCGCTGCCCCTGCGTTATGGCACCTCCGACGCCAAGTTTGTGGCGGGCGATGGGTAAAGAAATGCTTCCGACCGGCTTCTGCCCTTCCCTGCTGGGGCGGCATCAATAATGCTTTCACTACCAGCAGAACCATCCAGAGCGAGGGGATAACGTGATACCCGAAGGGAACGCACTACAGCAGTACCTGAATACCCTTTACCGCGACTACGCGGCGCTCGACGAGGGCGAAGTCGCCAGCTACATACCCGAACTGACGAAAGCCGACCCTGCCTGGTTCGGGATCGCGTTGGTTACGGTGGACGGGCATGTGTATCAGAGCGGCGATACGCGACAGGCCTTCACCATCCAGTCGATATCGAAGGCGATCACCTATGGGCTGGCATTGGACGATAGCGGCATTCCCAGCGTGCTGGGCAAGGTCGACGTCGAGCCCTCCGGCGAGGCTTTCAACGAGATCAGCCTGGAGCCGGGTACCGGCCGTCCGCGGAACCCCATGATCAATGCCGGAGCGATTGCCACCGTGGCGCTGATCGCTGGTGATACGGCGGATGAGAAGCTCGCTCGGATGCTCAAGACCTACGAACGCTATCTCGGCCGTCAGGTGACGATAGATGAGGAGGTTTACCGTTCCGAAAAGTCCACCGGTCACCGCAACCGAGCCATCGCCTATCTGCTGCGCAATTCCAACATCATCGAGAAGGACACCGATGAGATTCTGGACGTGTACTTCAAGCAATGCTCGATTCTCGTGGATTGCCGCGATCTGGCCCTGATGGGTGCCACGCTGGCCAACGATGGTGTGAATCCGATCACGAGCGTGCGGGCCCTGACCAGTCCGCTGGTGCCGAAGGTGCTAAGTGTCATGAACTCCTGCGGCATGTACGATTATTCCGGCGCGTGGGTGTACGAGGTTGGCATGCCGGCCAAGAGCGGTGTCGGCGGCGGTGTCATGGCCGTGTTGCCCGGACAATTCGGTCTGGCGGTGTTCTCGCCGAAGCTGGATGTTCGCGGCAACAGCGTGCGCGGTATCGCCGCCTGCAAGAAGATATCCAGCGACTTCGGGCTGCACGTCCTGCAGACCGGGCGCATGACGACCACCTCCGTCATCCACGTGCGCTATAACGCGGCCCAGATTCCCTCGAAGCGCTCGCGGGCAGCCATACAGACACGCGCGCTGAGCACGTTGGGAGAACGGGTCGTCGTTTTCGAACTCGCGGGCGACCTGGTTTTTTCCTCGGCTGAGATTATCGTCAGCGAAGCCATGGGCGCGATGGACACGGCAGACTTCCTGATTCTCGACTTTCGCCGAGCACCGCGCATCGCTCAGGGTGCCGTCTGCCTGTTGGTGGCCTTGATTCAAAGCCTCGGTCAGGGCGGCAAGACGGTATTGCTGACAGGCATAGCGGATAAGTTCGACGTGGCGCGCGAGATTCGACGGCGCGTGACGGCTGTCGAACTGGAGCCTCTACTGGGCTGCGAAGACGTGGATCACGCACTGGAGTGGTGCGAAGATCGCTTGCTGGCCGATCACGCGGCCACAATCTCGACCGAGGTCCCCCTGGCGCATCAGGCATTTTGCGAGGGTTTCTCGCCTGAGGAACTGGCGGGACTGGAAGTCATCATGGAGCGTCGGGATTACGCCCCCGGGGCCGCGGTCTGCAGGGAGGGAGAAGTCGCCGAATCGATTTTTTTCATCCTGCGTGGCCAGGTCAGTGTCAACATTCCGTTGGAACACCGGCGAGCGGGACGAATCTCGATGTTGTCCGCCGGCTCGGCCTTCGGCGAAATGGCACTATTCGATCAAGGCGTGCGCACTGCCGACATCATTGCCGACGGCCCGGTTACCTGCCTCGAACTGGACTTCGCGCGCCTGGAGGCCGACTCATCGCCACTGCACGCACGGATCCGCTACCAACTGGTGCGTAATATCGCCCGAGGACTGAGCCGGAAACTGCGGCAATTGACCGGGGAAGTGCGCTTGTTGCGGCGGTGAAAAAAGGTGGCGCGCCATCGCTCGCGTGCAGGGAGAAATCCGGGCTATTTTGCGTCCAGTGCGACGACCAGCGGCTTTGCGGGTAATTCGGCAGCCATGAGGAAGCGCCGACACCGCGCCAGATGGAACTTGGTCGGCCCGTCATCCGGAAACCTGTCCTGCAGGGCCGAAAAGGCGTGCTCGGCTTCCCGCCAGTCTCCCGAGGCCAAGGTCTGCATCGCCTGCTCGAAATCCGCGCAGAGGGTCAGCTGCCTCTCTTCAGCCGTCGAACGTAAGGCGATGACCTCGACGACCGGAAGCGGCGTGGTCTTGCCCACGAAGCAGAAGTCGCCGACATGCCGCAATAGCAGATCGTTCACCCCTTCCACCGCCGCCTGCGTGGCGAGGATCTGCGTGCCCATCTGCTTGTTCAAGCCCTCCACGCGGGCGGCCGTGTTGGCACAATCGCCGACGATGCTGTAGACGAAATGGCCTCCCCCACCGGCATGCCCCACGTAGGCCATGCCGACTTCGAGGCCGATGCGCAAAGACTGCGTCAACAGTGAGTAACGCTCCTTGAAGGTCGCCATCGCCTTTACCGCGTCCAGTGCGCCGAGAATGGCTTGGTGCCGGACCGCGACCGTTTCTTCATCCGACGTCCAGGCACACATGATTCCGTCTGCACGGAACTCGACGACATCCACGCCGTTCTCGCGGAGCGGTTGCGACAGGGTGTCGAAATAGTCGTTCAGGAAGACGGCGAGCTCCTTCGGCCGCAACTGTTCGGAAATCGTCGTGAATCCCGCCATGTCCGACGCGAAGCAGCAGCTGTAGGCCACACGGTTGATCGCGGAGGGATCCAGGACCTTGTCCGTGAAGTCCCTCGCTACCCCTTCCGGAAGATAAAAGCTGATGGCCTCCGTGGCCTTGTTCTTTTTGTGCCGCTCCAGCAGGTATTGGCTCACCAAACCAATGAAAAGGGCCAGCGGTAACTGCACCAACATCGGGATGGCCAGCGGCAGCCAGCCATGAGTCTGAACGAAGGCCTGATAGACGCCGAATGCGTAACCGCCGCCGAGCAGGAGTGCGAGAGGAACGCCGGCTATCGCTGGAAGCAGATAGACCATGCTGCCGAGCAGACCGCCCACGATAGCCAGTACCGCGGCAATGGTGAACGGACTGGAGGGTTGCAGCCCCTGTTCATGCAGCAGATTGCCGAAAGCGGTCGCGGCGATCTCGACACCGCTCAGGTCAACGCCGTCGTCGTTGGTAAACACCGTGTAGAACCGATCCGGCTGTCCGGGGTCGTAGAGATCCGAGTAACCGACGAAGACGACCTTCCCATTGACATCGGGGGGCGGGTGTCCGCTTCCGAGGTCTTCGCTGTTCATGACGACATGGTAGGGTATGGTTGCGATGGTGCCTGGCGGACCGTAGAAGTTCAGGTAGCGATGATCATCACCGGCATAGAGGCTGATCAGCGACTTGGCGGTCTGCCGCTGGCCCGGATCCGGGATGCGGGCGGGATCCTGCTCCAGAAACTGTCTCAGCGCAGGTGCCAGATGAGGGGCCTTCTGGAACAGGTGCCGGGTGTGCGCCATCAGCTTGCGGAGCTCGACTCCGCGCAGGTCTCCTCCGCGGGGCACCGTGACGGTGCCCTCGCCGCCAAGCCCTGATGCCTGCAGAAATGCCCAGAAATTCGGCTGTGTCCTGAGGGCGTGGACTTGCAAGGCAACTGCCGGCATCGTCGCCGCGTCGCCCACACTGGGCTTGAAGGCCCAGAAATCGTAAACCGCTACTTGCACCTTTGGCAGGGGAAACGGCCCCAGGCCCTTCGCGGCGTTGGCCAGCGGCGCGACCGGCGGCACGAGTTGCTCCAGCCACACCGAGCCGGAGGGTTTGCCGCTCGCGTCCAGGATCATCTGGCGCTTGCCGACGAGCTTCGCCGCCAGGACGACCCGGTTCGATCGTTCGATTGCTTGAGCAAAGGCCGAATCCTCCTCGGCGGTTTTCTCCGTCTGAAAGTCGAAGTCGAAGACGATGGATGAGGCGCCCAGCGCCGTCAGACGGTCGACCAAACGGGCATGCACGGACCGGGGCCACTCGCGCGGTAGCCGCGAGAGTCCGAGGTGAACCCCGGTCTGATCGTCAATCGCGATGACGGCGACTTCCGGGGGTGGGTCGATGGCTCCGCGAAGCTTGAAGAGCCATGCCAAGCCAAAATCCTGCTCGACGCCGTGTCCCAAGGGGCTGATACCCAATACGGTGCCGACCGACGCGGTGGCTAAGCCAGCGAGCAGGCCCTTTACCCAGCGGCGCATGCCCTAGCCAGTGGGATGTTGGTTGGTGAGCGCTTGTTGAAATGCATTCTTTATCGGGAAGTCAAGAACCTATCGTTGCGCCGGGGAACGGCTAATGGCGATTTCTCGCCTGTCGACGCGGCGTTGGAGTAGTCAGCAAATCCAGTGCCGGTAATACGTTGCGCCCCGTGGCCAAGTCGGAATCATCAGGATTTTTCCCTGCCCGGAGTTTACGACACTCAAACGGATTTCCGCGATTGGCGCGTAATGACCCCAATGCTGCACCCGTAGATAACATGTGCGATCAGCGTACGACGCGCCTTTTTTGGGCGCGCGTGTCGTGTCAAGCACCGTTTGCGTGCAAAAAGAGGGCTGTCACGGTCCGCTTGTCGAGCGAACGGCGCAACAGAGACGTAATTGGCCGGGTTTTCCGTCATGCGTGGTATGGTACACGTGTAGCGGTACACCCTGTTGGCACAGGGAGAGCCTCATTGAGGAAGACCGCAGATGTGTAACGCCGACCGGAGACCCAACGCTACGGGCAGGTCGCGCTTGCAGGGTCTGTTCGAGAGTACCGGGGGGGGACGCTCAGCAACAACTTTAAAGAGCCATCCATCATGAGTTCACCCCGCCAGAGTCAAAAACACGCACCGGCGCCCGCGCTTCTTGCCAGTGCGACACCGCCTTTTTCCATCATTCCCGCTGAAGCAACTCGGAGCCTTCGCACCGCCGCTGTCAGAAGCGGCCGTCGATCGGCACGCAGCGACTCCACCAGCGCCTTCCGTTCGCACGCCTTGAACTGACAGCTCGCGGCCTGTCCGGAGATCGCCCTCGGCAATCCACGGTAGCGTTTGTTTCCACCGTGACAAGCCGGGGCAGGTTTCTCGCGCGCCCTGACACGCCAGGTATGCGTGATTGCGCCCTCGGCCAGTGACGCGCACCGTCTCGATGCTACCGACACTATTTTTGGCCTGAACGGAGGCAGGCCACGGGGGAGAAAGGATGCGGCTATTGGCGACACGTGGCTCTCGGACAGGATGGGAATCTACGGCGTCGTGAGTGAGGGCCTACTCGTTATTCATGTTGGAGAACAAACATGTATCGAACTGTTAAATCAATGATCCTATTTGGATCAGCTCTGTTCCTTGCTTCATTCCGGTTAGGCGCAACGGAAGCTGTGACGGTGCTGGACCTCGAAGGGAATCCAAGCTGCAACGCGCTCGCGCTGAATTCCGTTTTGCAACTTTCCGATAACGTGCCACCAGCCGCTGGAGGGACGAAAACCATTTCCGCCGTGGGCGGCCCGACCATCACCTACACGATCGATGCGGCCGGGACAGGAATCAGCCAATGGAACGTGGTCGGGAGCCCGCAGACGCCCGTGAACTTTGTGATTCTCAAGGCCAAAGCTGTAAAGCCCTCGGGTTACAAATCCTCGCAATCGCAGACGACTGCGAGCGCTGGAGCGAGGGTGTTTCACTTTTCGCCCGCGGGTACGGTGCAGGACACTCTGGAAGAGGCGCCGGGCTTGGTCGCGCAAGTCAGCTTCTGCTACGGCTTGGCGATGCCGGCAAACCCGGGGGGCACGCAAGCCCTGCCCGAGTGTTCGGAAATCAGCGACCAATTGGACGAAACCGGCATAGCCTGTCCGACAGACGGCAGCAAGCGTGTGATCTACAGCTTTGATCCGGATGCTCCGAACTGGAACGTCACGGCGTGTACGTGCAACGCAACGCTGACGGCCTGTAACCCAAACGCGTCTTACCCCGACGATCCGGACGCCTGCCCGTCCGGCGCCGTCAAGCTGCCTCGGGTTCCGGTCCAGGTGGAGGCGGTCGAGGATCCCTTCCTTTGCTCTACCATCGGCGGCAGTCGGACCTGCAAATGCGTCGACAGTAACAAGGCTGTCGCTGGCTGTCAGTAGCGCTCTATCGAGGGCCTGCGCGATGAATGCTCTGCTGCCCTCGGCGCCATCTGCTTTTCCGGCCGCATTGCAGCGGCCGGAAAAGCCAGGCAGTCAGTCCGGTGCAGCGGGTTCGTCGCGCTTGCTGAATGAAACAACCGCCTGCACAACCCGATAAGGGTTTCTCGTCGACCGAGACCGCGCTTTCACTCGTAACCGGCAGCCTGCAAGCGCGCAATGAAGTTGCTGACATTCTCGCGTGCTGCATGCTCGTAGCGGGCGTGGAACCATTCCGTTCGAAAGATCCGCTCGCGCCCCAGCAGTCCTCGGAGGAAGCCGAGTTGGGCCGGAAAAAACGTATCGTCCGGAATATGTGCCGCTTCTCGCCTGATGTTGTCGCTGTCCTGCACATACTCGCTCCATTCCGAGGCCAACTGCGATAGGTCGATGTCAACCACGTAACATCCGTCCGCATCATTCGGCTCATCCCGATGGCGCGTCAGCAGGATGTAATGACACACGGTTCGAATGTGGTCCGGGTCATGCTGGTTGTGCGCCATGGTCTGAAACAGCGCGGCACTGTCCTGTTCGTTGGTTGCTGCGCCGGGGACATAGATTGCATCGTGCAACCATAACGCCATCTCGACGGCGTCCGGGCAGTCCATCAAGCCGGAGCATCCATCGAATTCGGAAAGACAGTGAGTCAGGTGCCCCCAGCCATGGTAGCGCCGTTCTCGTGCACCATAGTGGCGAAGCAGCGTATCGAAACGCGAGTCACCCTGGTTGGTAGCCCCGGCCAGCAAGCTGCGGCCCCACAATTCCCGGAAGCGTTTCCGCAAATCGATGCTCATATGGCTGGTCATGCGAGGTCTGTAGCTCCATTGGGGCTGCGCGGACACGCCAGGAAGCCGGTCCATTCGTTATTGACTAGCAAGGCTTAAGCCATCTGGGGGGGCGCAAGGCGCTGCCATGACCGTTTGCCCGTGCCCTGAAACTGTGCGGCATCGACTGATGGCGCCTCATAATCGCGCGTCCGTGACCGCCCTGGGTTACTCGTTCTCCCGCAACGACTTAGGGTATCTCCCGAAGCGGCGTGTCTGTGTCGACTGGAATGGAACCTGCTTACAAAACGCAACGTGATAAGCACCCTGCGTTGGCCGTCGCCGCCGGTGATGGAAGGCCCACGGCCGAGGAGCCTTGCTTGGCCTGATAGGGAACCTCGGGATCAGGAACAAAGAGGTGTAGCGACGATGCGAACGTTCTTGTGGCCGTCTCTGGCCGCGGTCTTGTTGACAAGCCTCGAAAGCCGGGCTGACGAAACGTGTGCACCCGTTGGTCGTCTGGCGTCCGTTGAGGGTAGCGTCGAAATCGCTCATGCCGACGAGAGTTCATGGCAGGTCGGTAGACTCGACGAGCGCCTATGCGAAGGCGATTCGGTCCGGGTTGGGGAGTCGAGCCGGGCGGCCGTGCAGCTCATCAATGACGCGGTGTTGCGCCTCGATCAGTCCACTACCATACGCCTACTGGACATCACTGCAAAAAAGGAGGAGCGGTCCCTGCTGCAACTGGTCGCCGGGGCACTGAAATCGTTCAGTCGCTCGCCACGGCACATGGCGGTCAACACCCCGTATGTGAACGGTATGATCGAGGGTACCGAGTTCGCGATGCGGGTCGACGGCGAACAAACCGAGGTCACGGTCTTCGAGGGAAAGGTTTCGGCGGTCAACAGTCATGGCAAGCTGGCGCTCACGCCAGGCCAGTCGGCGGTGGCGGCGCGGGGCGCGGCGCCGCGTGCGTACACTTTGGTCAAGCCGCAGGATGCCGTGCAGTGGACGCTCTACTACCCCCCGATCTTTTCGTTCGCCGAGGGGTCGGGTGAAGCGCATCCCCCCGCGGAATCCGATGCCCTGAAACGGATCATCGCAAGTGCGGCACGCGGCGACACCGTCGGCGCTTTGCAACTGGCAGCATCCGTCGCACCGTCCGAACGGACTCCCCGGTTCGACGCGACTCACGCGGCTCTGCTATTGCAAATTGGGCGCGTCGACGAAGCACGCGGTGCCATCGATGCGGCATTGCGGCGCGACCCGAAGTCCGGCCTGGCGTATGCGCTGCGCTCCGTGATCGCCGTCGTGCAGAACCAACGCGAATCGGCGCTGCAGGACGCGCGCAAGGCCGTCGCCTTGAGTCGAAGCGCCGCTGCCAAGATTGCGCTCTCGTATGTGCAGCAGTCGGCGTTCGAGATTCCGGCGGCCCGCGACACTCTGCTCGCTGCCGTAAGGGAACATCCTAACGACGCCAATGCCTGGGCGCGTTTGGCCGAACTGCAGCTGATGCTGGAGAACCGCAGCGAGGCCACGGAAGCCGCGCGCAAGGCGGAGGCACTGGCGCCGAATCTCTCACGGACACAGATGGTGCTCGGCTTCGCTGCGTTGGCCGAGTTCCGCGACCGGGAGGCCCTTCAGGCGTTCGAGCGTGCGGTTCGCCTCGATTCCGCCGACCCAATGGGCCATTTCGGACTCGGTTTGACACGCATTTATCGCGGCGACGTGCCCGAAGGCCGCAGCGAGCTCGAGGCGGCCGTGGCGCTTGGCTCCTCCAATGCCCTCCTCCGCGCCTATCTGGGTAAAGCCTATTTCGAGGAAAAGCGCCATCCGCTCGATGAGCAGCAATTCAGAATCGCCAAGGAACTCGATCCATCCGATCCCACCGCCTATCTGTATGACGGTATTCAGAAGCAGACCGTGAACCGTCCCATCGAGGCCCTGAAGGACATTCAGGCCTCGATCGACAAGAACGACAGTCGCGCTGTGTACCGGAGTCGGCAGCTGCTCGATCAGGACCGCGCGGCACGCGGAACAACGCTGTCCAGGGTCTACAAGGACCTGGGTGTGTTGCAGTGGGGCATCCGGGAAGCGACCAAGTCACTGATGCTGAGCCCGGCGGACGCCTCAGCGCATCGGTTTCTGTCCGACTCCTACCTCGGGATCCGTCGCCGCGAGATTGCGCGTGTCAGCGAGCTGCTGCAGGCCCAGTTGCTGCAGGACATCAACATCTATCCGATCCAGCCGAGCATCGCGGAGACCAACCTCAACATCCTGACGATCACCGGCCCCTCGAATCCCGGCTTCAATGAGTTCACGCCACTGTTCGAACGGAATCAGGCCAAGCTGTATGCCAGCGGCGTCGCGGGCAACAACAATACCTATGGCGGCGAAGGGGTCGTCGCGGCGGTCTATGATCGACTGTCACTCAGTGCCGGCGCTTACACCTATAACAGCGACGGTTTCCGACCCAACAACGGCATCAACCAGACGATCTACGATTTTTTCGCGCAGGCGGCGATAACGAACGAACTCAACGTCCAGGGGGAGTTGCGGCGGCGGAACTCCACCGAGGGTGACCTGGCCTTCAACTTCAACCCCGGCAATTATCTGGCAAACCAACGCATCACGCGCGATCAGGACATGGCGCGTCTCGGCCTGCGCTACTCTCCGACGACGCACTCGCACTTTCTGCTGTCGTGGATCTACAGCACACTCGATTTTACGGACCGGCAACCAAATCAACCGCTAGATCCCTTCTTGTCGTTGAACCTCAAGGCGGTAAACAGGCAGCCCGGCAATCAATACGAAGCCCAGTACATCCATGAATTCGATTGGCTCAATCTGGTGGCGGGAGCGTCCTACGCGAGCGCGTCCTACAACACCGACGTCGATGCCACTTTTACGGATCCCAGCGGGACGCCACTCTTCAGCGACAGTTTCTCGCAACGATATCCGGTTCAGTTTCCGCACGGGTACGTCTACCTCAACGCGAAGACACCGCAAAAGGTGACTTGGACCACCGGCTTCAGTTATGACGACTTCGAACAGGGGCCGATCAAGGAAACCAGCATCAACCCGAAGCTGGGCGTACAGTGGCAGACCACCCCTGACCTGCTGCTCCGAGCTGCGGCCTTCAAGACCATGAAGCCGGTACTGGTCAACAATAGGACCATCGAGCCAACGCAGATCGCCGGTTTCAATCAGTTGTTTGACGACATCAACGGCACGCAATCCTGGCGCTATGGCACGGGTTTCAACTGGCGCATCACGCCCGATTTCTATCTGGGCGGAGAAGCGACATGGCGCAGGATTCAGGAACCCCAGATCTTTCTGGATCAGAACAACTCACAGTCTGTCCTCTCTGAAGGCCGTCGGGAGCAGTTCCACGATCTCTATCTCTTCTGGACCATCACCGATCAGCTGATCGCGAAGTTGGAGTTTGTCTACGACGATTACAATGCGGCACAGGGCATCGCCACCGAGTTTGACAACCTTCCGACGCATGTCAGCACCATGAGCGCGCCGATCGGCCTCACCTACTACAGTCCGCAAGGCATGTTCGTCGGCGCAACCGGCAGCTTTGTCGACCAGACCGTACAGCGTTCAGCTAGCTCGGTGGATGCCAGTGGCAACGACAATTTTTTCCTCGTCGACGCCAGCATCGGTTATCGTTTTCCGAAGCGCTATGGGCTCATCAGTTTTGCCGTCCAGAATCTGATGGACACGAAGTTCCAGTATCAGGACGACAGCTTTCGGGAATTCCGTACCGAACCGGTGACGGGTCCGTACTTCCCGGAGCGGACGTTCCTGGGACGCCTGGTAATCAACTTTTGATGGTTGCACGCCCATTTCGCTTGGCCCATGGAGAGGTGGCAGATCCTTGCTACGAAGATGGCCTCATTGCCCTGCCGGAAACCGGTTCGTGCTGGGCCTCCAGTCTTTCGTTTCACAACACCAGAGAGTAGCAATATGAAATTTCATGGCGTCGGAATCGCTTTGTTGGTCATGTTCCTTACCTTAGGGCTTACGCGGACCGCCCTCAGCACGGAACTACCCAACTGTGAAGATCTCTTCGCGACGCAGAAACAGACGAACGGCAGAGGATTAACGATTTCTTGCAATTCGGGTGGGCCGCCCCAACTGGCGTATCTGATTGACCCCAATGATCCCAAGGGTGACCCTAAACTTTGCGGTTGCAATGCGGACTGGGTGAAGTGCAACCCTTATCGGAATAATCCGGACACCAATCCTGAAAGCGCTAACCCAGCAGCGGATTCGTCTTCGAAAAAGACGTGGACGCTACCCCCCTGTGTCGAGGGAACGGGAGGCCTGAAGGCTATTCCGAGTGGCTTTGAATATATCAATGACGGCACGACTGCCTGCACCACCATCGGCGGTACACGGACCTGTTTTAGGGCGCGTTGAAACGCCGCCGTTCGCTGAGTGGCGGGCCGTCCGGCGCGCCACCTGGCTCTAACACCTACTTCCACCTGATCGAAAGCATGCGCCTTAGCATTTTGCCTCCGGTTAGTGCGCGAATGCCTTGTCTGACAGAGAAACAATATCCCACCAGGGACTCCGCGCGGCTCGGATGACGCCGGTTTCCAGGTAAGATTAATGGCCCATGACCCGCGCGTCAGGCTTCTGGCATCGACTCGCGACTGCTAGCCGATCTCTCGCACCGATTCGATAACATGAGCAGTCGAAGAAGAAGCAAAGCAGGAACAGTCCTGCTTTCGCGCCGCGCCGCATTGATTGTTTCCCTGCTGGCCCTCAGCGGGGTACTTCTCTATTTCTATCACCGCACGCAGTGGGACCTCCTGTCCAATCTCGCGATGATCCCCTTGGAACTAATCGTAGGGGCCATCCTGGTTGAGGGTTATGTCGCCCGCAAGGAACAGGAAAAGCGTGCCAGACAATTGATGTTCATCAAAAGCTTCATCTTTCGATCGGAGTTGCGGAATCTGTATCTGGCGAACTTTGCAGCGCTGGCGCAGCCGGCCATTACGATGTCGATGATACGACGCGCCAACCTGGAGCAGTTGCGGGCCATGAGGGAAGCGGCGGCAAGCCCGCGCTACCGGTCTCCCGAGGAAATGGAGACGGTCATCATGGAGTATGTGGCTGCCTACCCGGTGTTTTACGGGTTCATGGAGTGGGCTATCGCCAACGATTCAGACGCGATCCTGGCGGAAATGGTCTTTGTGTTGCACTTTATACAGGACGTGAAGGTGTTCAAACGCATGAATCCTGACAGGCTCTACATGCACCAGGCGCAGCAGCACCCGCAGTTGATGGGAAAGGTCATGCGGCTGCTCGGTACCGGCATCGTCAAGTTCCTCGATTATGCTATCGAGCTTAACGTAAACCAGCCCACGACCTTTGACGATCTGCTCGCGGACTATGAGGCCGCAAGTCGGTCTCCGGCACTGCCACCGGAACAGGATACGTCGTCGGCGGCGGGACACACCCTGTTTCAGGCGCTGATGCGGAATTCCTGACCCCATCGACATCCCGCCGGGTAGCGGCCCAGGCCGCAGAAGCCGAAATGGTCGGGCGATGCTGCAAGGCATCGCCCGACCCACGACTCTCGATTCTGTCCTGTTCCCGAGAGTCGGATCAGGGATTCACGATGAAGTCACTGGCACCGATATTGGCAGCGGGTCTTGCGACCAACCTGATCGTTCCACCGCTGCTGATCGTGACCACGGTGTCAGCCCCCACCCCAGTGATGACGACTCGGCTGGCGAAAGTCCCCGCAGAGACGCCGAGTTGTCTGATGTCCAACAGGTCCTGTCCACCTGCGGGGTTTGCGTCGAAGCCGTTGATCACGTCGGAACCGAAACCAGAGGCAAAGCGGAACGTGTCGAGTCCATCGCCGCCATTCATGGTATCTGGGCCCGCGCCACCAACGAGTATGTCATCACCCACACCTCCGGTCAGGTTATCGGCGCCGGCACCTCCGTCAATGACGTCCGCCTGAGCGGATCCCGTGAGTGTGTCATCGCCAGCGCCGCCGTTGATGCGGGCGATGCTGGTCAGGGTCACGTTAGAGAAGTTCAGGATATTGGCGTCGCCGGTGCCGCGAATGATGACATTAGAGAAGCCGTTCCCGCTGATCTGTTCGACCCCGGTGAGCGAGCTCAACCCAATGAAAGTATTCGATGCGAGTGCTTCAATCCGATCCGTACCAGGCCCGCCGTTAACAGCATCGTACCCGCTGTTGAGACCGATCAGAATCAGATCATCGCCGCCATTGGCGTTGACCGTGTCATTGCCGGCGAGTGGTGAGATTTTATCCCTACCTCCCGTGCCGCTGAGGAAATCCGCTGCGGCAGTGCCGGTCATCACATTCCCGACGATACCCGAGAGTGCCGAGAAAACGGTTTCCAGTGTGCCGCGGTCGTCAATGAACGAAACGGCGATCCGGACGCGCTTGCCCACCTCCGCTGGTCCCGGAATGAACGTCAGGCCGGTTGCACCTGGGATGTCGGTGAAAAGCCCGCCGGAACTCTGTTGCCAGCGGAAAGCGAAGCTCGCTCCAGTCAGACCGTCTTCATCGGTAATTGCATCGATGTTCGCGGTGACCGGAGTCTGCGTTTGCGGCTCGGTTCCGGCTGCATCCAGCGTCGGAATGCCAACTGGCAGGCTATTCACGTTGGCGACCGCGTCGGTCGGGGCGGACGTTATGGTTTCCGCGTGCCCGGCATTGTCGGTGAAGTTGGCAACGACCCGAATTGCCTGTCCCACCAAGGCATCTCCCGGCGTGAAGCTGGTGCCAGTTCCGACGGCAGTCCAGGTCGAACCATTAAAGGCCTCCCAAGTCAGGACGATGGAGGCGGTGTTGACGCCTTGGCCATCCGTGAAGGCGGGGGTCGCTGTCAGTGCCTGATTCTCTGCGGGCGACGTGTCGCTGATATTGATTGTTCCGCTCGCCGGCGTGTTCGAGCCGACTGATCCTACCTCCAGGAATGCCTCCTGACCTGGGGGGCAATCGCCGTTCGCGTCGATTGCGTTGCAGAAGGCGAGACGTTCGATGTGGCGCAACGTGTCGGTACCGTCCAGCCCGGTCCCCCGGGCGTGAATCACGGTCACCACCCCCGCCGAGACGCTCATGTCATAGTCTTCCTGCGGACCTGAGAAAACGGCTGTATCGATGTCTGTTCCGGGAGTGCCGGGCACGATCTCACGCCGGATCTCGATAAACCCTGGATTCAGCACGCCGGTCTGCACATCGGTACGCAACGGGTTCATGCTATCGAACACTCTGACATCGTCCGGTGCGTAGGCTGCGGCGAGCTGGACGTTGAGCCACGCATCGCCGTCGATCAGGTCGTTTCCGCCGCGCCCTTCGATACGATCACTGCCGGCGCCGCCGAGCATGATGTTCCCGCCGGTAAAGGACGTCGCCCCTGCCGGCAAAAGCTCAGCCAGGCCGGCGATCCGCGCAATCCCCTCTTCGGTGAGTTCATTCCCGACCATCGCTGCGGCGTCGCGGCTGTCGCCCCTGAGGTTGTCGTTGAAGCGCCAGCCGGACACGGCTTCGACCAGATCATACCGATCACGCAGGGCGTCGACATTCGGCGGTAGCAGCGCCGAAATTTCCATGTCCGCGTTCGCTGCTGCCGGGTCGTTCTTGTGGGTGACCCAGTCGAAACCGAGCATGCCCTCGTTGCGTTCGATGCCCGGGCCGGTGACCATGATGTCGTCGCCGCCCTCGGCATCGTAGTCGTCATCGCCCCCGTTCCCGATGATCACGTCATTCCCGGGTTCGTTAGGATCGTCCTGGAACGGTGCCCCGTTGTCGCCCTGTAGCAGATCCGACTGGCCGCCGCCTTCGATCCAGTCGTCACCGTCGTCGCCGAATACCGTATCGCTGGAGTCGCCGGCAAAGATGACGTCGTTTCCCGGACCGCCAAAGGTTTCGGTCGGATCGGAGCCGCCGACGATGTAGTCGTTCCCCAGCCCGCCTTGATTGAGGTCGAAACCCGGTCCTGAGAAGAGCGCGTCGTTCCCGTCGCCCCCCTTCAGCACGTCGTCGCCAAAGCTGTCGGTCAGAATGTCGTCGCCATCGCCGCCGATCAGTTGGTCGTTACCCGCCCCACCTTCCAGACGGTCGTCACCTTCGTTGCCCCGCAAGGTGTCATCACCCAGCCCGGACCGGAGCCAGTCAGTGGCAGTGGTACCATTCCAGACCACATGCTCGGCACCCGCGAAGCGGATGGTCCCGTCGGACATTCGAGTCAACAGCGTGGACTCGTTGATCGAAGTGTTCGGGTCATCGACTATCGCCCCACTGCTTCCGAGAACCTCCACATTGAAGCGGAAGTCAGCCCGCGAGAATGCGTCGGCGGGCAGTGCGTTCGCGTCCGTGTTGCGCATGACAATCTCGGCGAAGGAATTGCCCTCCAGTTGGACCAGAAGGTTCAGCCCGGCGGTGCGGGACAGGTAGTAAAAGCGATCCCCGTCCTGAAGTTTTTCCAGTTGTGTCTCGAAGACGTAGTTGAAAGTCGAGCCCAGTAGGCCGCCAAACGGCGACTGTGCTTCTGCCAGACCACCGATCCAGAAGTCCACGTCCCCTAATCCGGTGGGGTGTTCTCCCCAATAGTCGCCGGTGCCCGTGATGAACGCCAGGCTGTCCTCAGGCGGGGTCAACGAGGACGCGGGATCGAGCAGAACTGCCGCGGCGGCGCGGCGCTGGGCCTGGGTACCGGCGATGGTCGGATGCGTCCCATAGGCTGCGATGAAATTGACCAGGGACTCGGGGTGACGCAGCCCAAGTCCGAAGTCGGCCCAGTTCTGGTAGGGGGCCAGCGCCGCATTGCCGGTCTCGTTGAAGAACGCCGCGCGCGCCGCCTGCAGACGTGGAATCCCCTCGCTGCGCCCCCGCGCCAGATTGATGGTGGCCAGATCCAGCGGGAGACCCAACAAGCGGTTGCGCAGGGCTTCGGTGACGAACTCGTCCAGTTCGTTGCCCACCTGGTCGGTCATTCCGCGGAAGATGCTCCCGGCTGCCAGTCGGGCATCCAGGGTTCCTGATGGGCCCTGGTTGAAGGCCAGGGGGTTCAGGAAGGCGTCCAGCAGCGGGATATCAAAGGCCGCGCCGCTCGCCGCGTTGCGGGCCACGACCTCGGTGAGCATGGAGTGACCGAAACGGTACACGGTGTGCGCAAACTCAGCTGAAATCGCCGGATCGATTTCGGTGTGGTAGCTGGCAAACACATTGACCTGTGGCTGAACCTTGCGGGCAAACTCCTCGAACACCAGATGCTGGTATTGCATCTCGGTGACGAAGCGCGCTGCTTGAAAAAGACGTTCGCCATACTCCCATCCTGAGGCCGCGTTAGAGGCTTTCCATTGGTCCTTCTGGGCTGCCGGGAGGGCGTTGATCAAGTCGTTCAGGTAGACAGCCAAACGGTTATGTTCCGCATGGAACACGGTATGAATGGCCGTCAGGCCGATGTTCTCGTTGCCCCGACCGTCCCCGGTCAGGAAATGGGCGTTCAGCAACTCATCGTCGTAAGTGCCGGCATCGGCCAGGGGGCCGGGAGGGTTGACCTCCTCGTCCGAGTCAGGCGTCAAGCCCGAGCGGGGGACGGCGTTATGCGCAATGTCGTCGAGGAAGGCATGTCCGGTTCGGACCGCACCCAGGACGGAAATCGGTGCGGCCGGGTCGCCCTCTCGCAATGCATTCCCGGGGAACACTACTTGGGGAAACCCGTTGGGCCCCGGGACGAAGTGGCCGTACGGGTCGGTCGCCAGCAGCGGGACATTCGAAATGTCAGCGTCTGTCAGCTGAATGCCGAGCAGTTCGGCCGCCTGCGCCTTGACGTCGCTCCAATTCGCGATATTGCCGGCAATCTGGCCGTCGAGCAGTTTGCCCGAGGGAATCGGCCGGTTGCTCTCGTCGAGCAGATACGCGCGCAGAAAAACCTGGTGCGACGGGTGCGAAGTATAGGTTTGATTCTGGTCGACGAACGGGGTGGTGGTATTCGTTGCCTCCTGAATGTCATCGGCGGTTCCCAGGGTATTGTCTGGGCCAGGGAGATTCGTGGCCCGCGTAAGAACCATGAAGTTGGTCGGACTGCCGGGGATGTACAGCGGATCATCCGGACGCAGTGGCATGAAAACGGTACCGCCGCCCTTGGTGACGAGGTCCAGGCCATGGTCGAAAAACTGCCCGAAAAGGGTAAAGGTCGAATTGTAGGGCGCTGACAGGCCTTCGTCGGGTGCTCGGTTCGGGATGAAAAGGGTTCCGAATAGATCCTCTACCGCGCCTTCCCCCGCGGCAGCCACGGCGGCTGGATTAGTGTCCGTCTGGTCAACGATCAGATTACTCACGAGGCGCGGAACGGAGTCCTTGACCAGGCCGAATTTCTGCGAGTAGCTGGTGTCCTCCTCGGCTGGACGAAAGGACGGAGGAGCCAATCGGGGAAAGACGCGGTCTGCGGCACCGAATTCCTCCTGACCTTCGATCAGGTTGTTGCAGCGCCCGTCCACCGTTCGCAGGCCATAAGGCAATAGCGGTGACGGGATCTGGTCGCGCAGGGCGGAACAAGGATACCCCGATACGGCCACATGACCTTCGGCAATCTGAATCTGGGTCAGGATGAAGCGCAGATCGGATGCGTTGAGGGTAAAACCAAGCGCCGGCGCGGCTTGCACTTGGGGAGCGGGCAGCGACAAGAGGCCGGTGCCCATCAACGCCGAGGAAGATAACACCCGGTATACCGCCATTGCGGTGCGCTTCATGCGCGAGACATGGTTTGGAACAAAATTCATGGCGGCAGCCCCCTGTTGGCGATGGGATAGGATTGATGCGCTCGTAGCGAGCGGGTAGCCAAGGGTAAGCCCTTACAGGGCGCGTGATTGTCGGAGCGTCCACCGACAACCGTGTCCGCTAATTCACCTACATTCGATTAGTAGGGTTTTTGGGTCGGTAATTGACGGAGCCCACGCGCGCTGTTTTATCTCCTACTGTCTCGATCCGATAGCGGAACGCGGGTCATTCACATAAGGGAAGCCATGGTCTGCGGCCAGCTTGTCCAAGATTTGTGCTGTGTGGAAGCTGAAAACCCAATGGTGACGGTTGCTCCGTTCGGCGCAGGCCAGAACGATGAGGCTGATATGCCTGTGAAAAAGGGCGTGTCTCGCGGTATCAGCCGGTATAAATAATTGTGCGATCCACGTGGTTGACGGTCGCGAGGATCTGATCGGGCTCGGCCATTACGGGTGCCATAGTCCAACGCCGATACGCATCATTCCCGATCCGAAGGACTGCGGTATGGGTGTTGCTGTCATCATCGAGCAAGGGGTCTGGGTCAACGAAGCCGAGGTGGTAACGCAGATCTCGGATAGCTTCCACGCCGGCGGTAAGAAAGGTCCAGCCGTGCTGGACACGATGCCTTTCAGCGTATTTCATGAGTACGTGTTGGTCGTCCTCGTCAGGCTTCAAGGTGATCGAGTACATGAAGACGTCGCGCCCTACCCGTTCGCCCAACAGTTGTTGTAGCCGCAATAGGTTCCGCGTGCCGAGCGGACACGTGTTCTCGCACCGGGTGTACATCATGTTGATAACCGCGATCTTGCCGCGAATGAGGTCGTCGTAAAAGCGAACACTTCGGCCATCGTGAGTCTGCACCAGGGTGTTCGGGAGACCCTGAGCGAGTGCCGGCGCGCGGAGCGACCGCCTGGCGCTCAAGGCATAGCCCGCCAATGCGACGCCGGCGATTCCGACCAACAAGTCTCTGCGTGTCTTCATGGCAGTTTTCCCATCTCGTGTAAACGGGCGCTCGGTCAGTCTTTGATGTCCCAGCGGACCATCATTGCGTGATCCTCGTGTGGCAGGTTGTGGCAATGCATCACGTACTTGCCGACAAAGTCACGGAAACGCAGGAAAACCCGCAGGGTGGTATAAGGACCCAACACAAAGACGTCTTTGCGGCCCTGCTCGTGCAGCGGCACCGTTGCCGGAACGCCCCTCACGGTCTTGCTCAGGATGCGCCCCTCCTCGAAATGAACGTGAATCGGATGGGACCAGCCTCCGGAGGGATTCACGAGTTCCCAGATCTCGGCAGTGCCCCTGCGCACTGTGGCGCGCGCCGACTTGACGTTGACGAGCCCGTCGTTGACGGTCCATAGCCCTCCCTTGCGCGCAAACTCCCAGCGCCGTATCGGTGCCGCGGCGATGTCCTCGGGATCCAGTACCGGCAGCGGGCGGAGTGCGGGCGGCACACGGCTCAGATCCGGGGAAGGCGGATCGCGATCCACGACTATCTTCAGCACGCGCGTTCCAGGCTTGCGAACGTCCTTGGGTCCGCGAGTCGATTCCTGCCGCAGTCGATTGACGAGGTAGAGTACGGTGCCCCGGGGATAATTCGCGAAATTGACAACCAGATCAGCGCGTTCCGCTGGCGCGATCCGCACCCGATCCCGCGTCAGTGGCGCCGGCAACAGGTTTCCGTCATTGGCGATATGACTAAAGGACTGAACGGCATCACTTGCAGTCACTAGGTAGAACTCATAGAACCGTGTCGGGCCGGCATTCAATAAGCGCAGGCGATAGCGTCGGCGCGCGACGCGAAGGACGGGTTCGATTTTGCCGTTGACCGTGATCTTGTCGCCGAAGGTACCCTCCGGGTCCATCGCGTCAAAATAGTGTGTGCCAGAGAGATCGAAACGCTTGTCCTGAAAGAGAAGAGGATAGTCATAGGGGTGACTGGGCAATTTCAGCGCCGCCGGATTGGGATCCTGCTCGTCGCCCGAGTCGAGTTCATCATGTAGCAGGTAGAATCCCGCCAGCCCGCGTGATGCGTTACTTGCGGTGAAATCCAGCGTATGGTCGTGGTACCAGAGCGTACCAAGCGCTTCGCGCGGATCGCCGATTCCGCCATACTGATCGAGACCGGCATAAACGTTGGGATAGAAGTAATCGGAGAACTGGCCAGGAGCGGACAAGGTGGGACCGGCCTTCGAGGCACTGAAATAGTCGCCCGGAAACCCGTCACTCTCCGACGGTGCGTGCAGGTTATGCAGGTGCATGCTGATCTCGGGCGTGCCGAAACCGACGTGATCCTGCGGCAGATCGTTGAACAGCCGGCATATGATCGGTTGACCATAACGCGCGATGATCGTTGGGTTGAGTTGGTAACCTTGGGTGGTGTTGCCTTCGTATCCCCATACCCGCTGAGGCGGGTAAGCCGGGTGGAAGACCCAATCAGCGACCTCTTTCGCGCGTAACTCATAGAGATCGGCTTTGCCGGGAGGCAACTCGGGTTGTTCGAAGAACTCGTCCCAGCGCTGATGTTTGTCGCGGCCGCATTCACCGCTTTCGCCGTTTGGTACTCCCCTTGGCGCGGGTGTCAGTTCGCCCCTGCTCAGCGCTAGCGCGACGACCTGGGGCAGTTCCTCGAGCCAGGGCGTGGTCGGTGGACTAGGGGGCATCTCAGGTACCACCGCGCCGCTGGTCCGGGGTGCCGCAATCAGGCCGATGGCTGGCGCGCTACCCGCCAATTTCAGTAGGGCGCGACGGCCAGCATCCACCTCAGGGTCGATCACTTGCTCATTCTTCATTGTGCATTCCCTCCGTTCCGAGACCCATAAGCTCCGTAGTGCAGACCACGGATGCCGTTTTTTTGACTTATCTGAGATTACGCCTACTGCTGATTCGGTAACGCCTGGTTACTCTTGTCCCGGAGCAGCTGCAAAGCTACCTGGCTGTCACAGGAAGGCAACTCGGCTGGGGTTTGAGATTGGGCCAAGGGCACGACGATCTCGACGACCGTACCCAGACCAGGGCGACTATGAACCTGCGCGTGACCCATTACGGACTCGGCGTGTTCCGTGATCATCCGCAAGCCGAGGCTTTGTTCCCCCTGGACTCGATGCTCCATATCAAACCCGACGCCATCGTCGAGGACACGCAAGCTCAGGTAGTCGCACAGGCGGGTGTCCACGACGACGTAGATCTGTGTGGCCTTCGCATGCCTTAGGGCGTTATCGAGGGCCAGGCGCACGGCAAGGAAGCAGTGCACCTTCACGTCCTCCGCCAGTCGGATCGGGTGTTGCTCTGCCGACACCCGCGGACAGATAGCGCCGCGGGCAGCAATGAGCCCGCAGTGGACCCGAATGGCATCGACAATCATCAGGCGCTCCAGGAACGGCGGGTTCAGATCATCACTTACGTCGCGCAGTGCCCTTATCGCACGGTTAACCTCGGTGAGCATGTCATCGATGAGCGTCTCTGGGGACCATGCGCCATCCTGCTCTGCCCTGAGACGCTTCAGTTCAAGTTGCACAGCCTGCATTGATTGCGCCGCAACCTCATGGAGGATGCTGGCACAGCGCCTTCCGGATTCGCGTTCTGCGTCATCCCGAAGTTTTCGAACATGCTGCAACCGAGGGCATGGATCTCGGCAAGGCTGGCTCGGTGTGTCACCTGCCGCGCCATCCCGGCTGCCATGGGATCTCGACGCCATTGCTTTGCCCTCCTCCCCGTCCGGTCCATACACCTGAAAGGCTCGTTCTCCTGAGCAAAGGATACGGACCTGACCAAAGGAGGGTTGTCGGGGTGTCGACGCACGGAGTTGTCCGCAAATTCGCCTACACGGTGGGGCGGCTGGCTACCGTCACACCAGAAGAACGAGGAACCCCAGGGACGCGCGGTCTCGCGGTTTCTTCTGTCGTCAAGGAAGCGGGTGTCGGTCGGTTCGCAGGAGCTCAGCAGCGCAGCTACCGGCCTGTCGCCAGATGGCAGTCAGCGGATCAGCGATACGTCGTTACGTGTTTTTACGTATTGTCGGCTCGGTCTACATCTGTTTGCATAATCTGCATGAGAACCCTATTGGGGGATCGGGTTTTCTATGAGGCTTTGTTGTCACCGTTGAGCGCGGATCCGCGGCATCGCACTCCTCAGCCGAGATCCTCGCGCGGCACGCCAGTTGGAAAAAATATGTCGCTACAAACGAATGCGTGTGTCGAGGAGGCTCCTCCCCGGTTTTCTCAGCCTTCGTATCACCCACAAGACGGGCGCAGGCCGCGTCTGCCGCCCACGGGCGAGTGCGGACAATGCTCGGTAAGCGTCCATTTGGCTTGGGGAGAGCATGACGGTTCCAGCGGAGTCGCGGCGCGGTCGGGGAATCTCCGTGAAAAGGCGGAAGCGCTATCTGAAACAGCGCGCTATGCGGCCGCGATGCGGGCAATTGGCGACGGGATTTGGGAATGGCAGATCGCCACCGACCGGGCGTACTTTGACGAACGCTACTATGCCCTCATCGGGTATGAATACAATGAATTCCCGGCGTCTTATGCTGCCTGGCGAGAGCGTGTGCATCCAGACGATATTCGGTGTGCGGAAGCCAGCCTGCGCCATAGCGTGGCAGCGGGAACCGGATTCGAGATTCAGTTTCGTATGAGGCACAAATCCGGTTACTGGATCTGGATTGTCGCGCGCGGTAGGGTTATTGAGCATGATGCTGCCGGGCGTGCATCCATCATGGTCGGAACATTGACCGATGTCACGGCCCGAAAGCAAACCGAACAGGCGTTGCTTGAACGGGAGAGGGTTCTTTGGTCGGCCAATTCGCAATTGACGGAGATCTTGCGCGCTCACACGACAGCACTGTCGGCCGAGACCGCCCATCGCATGACGGCCGAATCGGAACTCTTGAAGGCAAACGAGCAGTTGACAGTGGTCGCTGCCGCCTGCTGTCGCTTGGCCCAAGACTTGGCGCTGGCGGAGGAGCGTGAACGCAAGCGCATCTCTCGACTGCTGCACGATCATCTGCAACAAGTTCTCGCCGCCGCCAAAGTCCGTATAGCCCGCGCAGCGGCAGTGGCGCCTCTTTCCATGCAGACATCGTTGATGGAGGTCGCCGCGCTCCTGACGCGGTCTTTGGAGATCTCTAGTTCCCTCAGTACAGAACTCTATCCTCCGGCGCTGATGGTCAGCGGGCTCAAGGGCGGATTGGAGTGGTTGGCTTGCTGGATGCGCGACACGCACCGCCTGCGGGTTAACTTGAAAATGCAGGAGCTAGTGTCCGCCATACCTGACTCACACGCGATCGTCGTTTTCGACGCGGTGCGCGAACTGTTGTTCAACACCGTGAAACATGCGGGCGTTGACTCGGCCCGCGTGGCCATGAGTCAGACGAAGGGACGTAAACTGAAGGTTGAAGTAAGCGACCGTGGCTCGGGCTTCGATCCAGCAGTCGTGCTGAGAGAGGGAGGCCTACAAGTGAGTCTCGGCTTGCCTGGTATTCGAGAACGCGTCTTGTCGATTGGGGGGGAATTTGTCGTAATGAGTTCGCCGGGGAATGGAAGTCGCTTTAGGATCATCGTTCCCGTGGATACGGGAACGTCGGCCTGACAGTGCCGCACTCACTCGGCCGTTGACGCTTCATTCACAGAAACCGCGAGCGTGGGGGGGCATTGTTCCGGGCGCTTTGCTCTCGATCTGCTAGCCAAGCGCAACACGCACCACCGCCCCGGAGAAAGACTGGTCGGTTGTGGTAAAGACCGCACGCCCGGCCCAACTGGCCGACAGCCCCACGTTTAGCGGACTTGATCTCCGGGGAGAATGCGGAACATTACAGCGTAGCGCACGACATCCGCCAGGCAGTGCAGGTCCAGCTTGCGCATCAGGCGATTGCGGTAGGTATCGACAGTCCTCGGGCTCAGCCCCATCCGCCGCGCAATTTCCTTGCTGCTGTGGCCTTGCGCGATCATGCCGATCACGTCGCGCTCCCGCGGCGAGAGAGCCATTGCCGGATGACCGGTACGCTCCATTGCTCGCAGTTTGGCGCGGAGAGAACTTGTCAGGAAAGTGCCTCCGGCGGCCACGGTCTTGACCGCCAGCAACAGATCTTCGAAAGAGTTCTCCTTGAGCACGTACCCTGCCACGCCTGCCTCTTCGGCTTCGAGAGCGGCAGAGGGGTCGTCGTGCATCGTCAGGAGAACGATGCGGGTATCAAGCTTGGCTGCCTCGACTCGGCGTGCGACATCGAGTCCAGTGATATCCGGCATGCTGACGTCGAGTATGGCGACGTCTGGCTTCAGCGATTCGATCAGATTCCAGGCATCTGCGCCATTGGCCGCCTGGGCGACAAGCGCGATACTGCTCTCGCCCTCGAGCAAAGGCACCAGACCCTGCCTGAAGATGGCATGATCGTCGGCGACGATCACAGTGATCGACATGTTCCTTTCCCCCTCGGCTCCGCAGGACTGATCGGCCATTGCAACTTGCCCCTCGTCGCGATCGGGCGAGTTTTCCGGGGCTTCTTGTTTCGGATTTGGGCTCGCTGGGAGCCGGCATGAACATTAAGCAGGGAGGCCCGGCTCGTCGGCGCCTTTCGTGCCGAGTGGTCAGCCCGGTTCAGCAATAAGGGATTGAGGAGCCAGAAGCCGGGCCTGTCGAAAACTACACGGGAAACACCAGCAATTCCTGACCAGGAGTCAGCGCGGTGTCGGTCGTCAAGCCATTCCACTCCGCCAGCTTGATCGGGGGCACTCCGTGCTTCTTTGCGAGACGAGCCAGCGTATCGCCTTTCTTCACGACGATGGTCTTCGTGCCCACAAATTTCGCACCGGGCACGTGGGCCGCCACCAGCTGAGCGTTGTCGCTCGGCAGTAATATGGTGTAGGCCTGCTTGGGCGGCTCGACGTCGGGTTTGAAAGCCGGGTTCATGCGGAAAAACGCTTCGGGCGGCAATCCTGAGGCAGCTACGGCATCGGCCAGACGCACCTGCGCGCCGAGCTCAACGGAAGCCAGTTCGGTGGTGTTTGCCTGCTTGCGGGCCGGTGTGCTGATGGTGGCCGGATCCCCGATCAGCCGGGCCAGCGCAACGATCTTCGGTACGTAGGCCTGAGTTTCGGCGGGCAGGTGCAAATCCCAGAAGCTCGTGCCCTTGCCGGCTTTGGCATTGGCGAGGATCGCGCGCTGAACAGCGCCCTCCCCGCAGTTGTAGGCTGCCAGAGCCATGAGCCAGTCGCCCTTGAACAAGCCGATCAGATGCTTGAAGTAACTGAGCGCGGCTCTTGTCGAGGCGTGGACATCGTAGCGCCCATCGTATTCCTCGGACACGGTCAGACCATGTTGGACGCCGGTACTGGGAATGATCTGCCAGAGTCCCGCCGCCGCCTTCGGCGAGACGGCGGTGGGTTCAAAGCCACTTTCTACCATTGGCACGATGACCAGATCGAGCGGCAGGCCTTTGCGACCGATTTCGCCCACGATATGGTTCAGGAATGGCTCCGCTTTACGGGTCAGGTAGGTTACGCGTCCGGGGTGTTTCCGGAACTCCTCGATCTGAGACTGAACGCGATCATGCTCGACCGAGGTCAGGATCAGGTTGCTCCGGATGTGCGACCAGAGCCCCTCCCGGTTTACCTTGCCTATGGTTCGAAGCGGTTTGCCAGTCCAGGGTTTCGGGCCGGCGATGGGGCCGGAATCGGCGAGTTCCAAAGGTTCCGTGTGGCCCCTGCCCTTCTGCATTCGAAGACGTTCGATCAACTTGCCCTTGGCAAGGATGCGATTCTTGTCGACCCTTCGACGCTTTCCCTTGCCATCCTCGAGGCCCTGGGCGCGGGCCAGTTCGGCCGCTTCCATGGCCGTTTGCACCTTCTCGCGCTCGGCCTTCTCCTGCTCGGCCAGCTTGGCCCGTCGCGAAATGATTTCTTCGATGATCAGGTAATCGGATGGCGGGAGATCGCCTGCCCCGACGGAGCCACTGCCGCCGTCGAAAGCACCGACATCCGCGTTGACGGTCGCGGCCTCGCCGGCACGCGAGTAAAAGATCAACTTGCGGGGCGTGCTGGCAACGCTGGGTTGTGCTGGACCGGTGGGTGCCTGGTGGGCACATGCGCCCAGGAGGGCGGGAAGGGTCAGTGAAGTGATAAGGCTCTTGACGTTCGTCCGAGATTCCGTGGCCGCAACCCAGGTCCGTTGGAACATGCGAGCCGTCTTTTTGATTCTTCTACGCATTCGGGGATGAGCCTCCGATCAGGTCGCCGCGCTAAGTCTGCCGTAGGTTAAGCCTTATGGCAAGCCAATTTCATTCCCGGAGAATGACTTGCACCCGCATTCCGCGGGCTGGACGCACCCGCTCAAGTGACCTATTGTGGGCGCGCGGCCGGAAGCCGCAATCGCCAGGCGCGGGCTCCGCCCGCCCTGTCCCGGACAGTGAGATAACTACGCAATAGGGGGCACCATGAACGACCTTGTCGAAACCGCGCGGCGGCTGATCGCGGGAACCGTGCCATGGCCCGAACGCGAGTCGCTTCAGGAACTCATCGCAGACTTGTTGCGCGGGCTCCATTTTGGGATCGCCCGGGAATTGCTCGCGCGTGCCCGCGAGCGCGACACCTCTGACCGCTGGTTGACGCAGCAATTGGCACTCGCCACCTATAAGGATGAGTCTCTGGTGCCGCGGGTCCGGTTCGACCGCGCGCTGGAATTGTTGCAGGAAATCGGTCTGCGCGATCCGGAAACCCGCGACTCGGAGACGCTTGCGATGGGCGGCGCCGTGCTGAAGCGTCTGTGGGAGTTTGGCGGGCAAGTCGAGCACCTCCAGGAAGCCATCGCCTTCTACCGTGCCGCCTATGAGCGGAATCCCCGACAGGACATGGGCTATGGCGGCACCAATGCGGCTTTCCTGTTGGATCTCCTCGCTGCCCAGGCGGAAACCATCGCGCAGCGAAGTGGTTCGAGCGAAAGCGCCGAGGCCCTGCGGCTGCGAGACGATGCCCAGTCATTGCGCGTTCCTATCCTCTCGGATCTCGTGGCGGCATTGGAGGAAAGTCCCGGCCTGGCAGAACAGTACTGGTTCCTGGCGACGTTGGCAGAAGTCTGTTTCGGTCTCGGGGAATACCCGGAGGCGGGAGCCTGGCTGCGTCGTTTACGGGAGTGCTTCGAAGCCGAAGGCAGTCGTGCCAGCGAATGGAAACTCCAGACGACCTTTCGCCAGTTGGTCATGTTGGCGCGCTATCAGGGTATCGCGTTCCCGCGCGAGGGCAGTACTTTCAACAGCTGGCACCCGGCGTGGCAGGCGCTACATGCCCTGCTCGGCGCCGATACGGCAGCCGCACTCACCTGTTACCGTGGCAAGGTCGGGCTCGCCTTGTCGGGTGGCGGATTCCGTGCATCGCTGTTTCATCTGGGAGTTCTCGCCCGTCTCGCGGAGGTGGATGCGCTGCGCGGCGTGGAAGTTCTGTCGACGGTATCCGGAGGCAGCATCGTCGGAACGCACTACTATCTGGAACTTCAGCGCTTGCTCGAGGACCGGGCCGACAGCGACCTGACACGTCAGGACTACATCGACCTGATCAGACGTCTTCAGGAAAACTTCCTGAAGGGGGTGCAGCGAAATCTCCGGGTCAGGGTTTTTGATGACCTTAAGGCCAACATCCGGCTGCTCTTGTCGACGGCCTACACCCGCAGTATGCGGCTTGGAGAGCTCTACGAATCTGAGCTGTATTCACAAGTGCGGGATGCAAAGGGAGATGCGCCGCGTTCCATGCCCCAAATCCTGGTACGGCCGCGAGCGCCGGACGGGACGCAAGTCGCCGACTTCAATCCCCGTTTCCACAACTGGCGCCGGCGCAGCAAGGTGCCGATGCTGCTCATCAACACGACCTCACTTAACTCGGGCCACAACTGGTTCTTTACCGGCAGCTGGATGGGTGAGCCGCCCGGGCTGATCGGCGGCGAAGCGGACGTCAACGAACGCTACCGCCGCCTCTACTATCACCAGGCGCCGACCAAAGAACTGCGCAACTTCCGGGTTGGCTACGCCGTTGCCGCCTCTTCATGCGTGCCCGGAATGTTCGAGCCGCTCGTGCTGCAGGACCTCTACCCAGACCGAGCGGTCAGGCTCGTCGATGGCGGAGTCCATGACAACCAGGGGGTAGCTGGGTTATTGGATGAGGGCTGTACGCTCATTCTCTGCAGTGACGCCTCAGGGCAAATGGCCGACGTGGCGCGCCCAGCCAGTGATCCCGCCCAGGTGCTGCTGAGGGTAACGGGTGTGCTGCAGGATCGGGTGCGCGAGGCGCAATACCAGGATCTGCGCGGCCGGCTCGAGGGGCGCGCGTTGAGCGGGGTATTCTTCATCCATGCCAAGAAGGAACTGGAAACTCATCCGCTGGACTGGATTGGCTGCGATGAGCCGTGGGAAATGCGGCCAGACCCGCCGCAGCCCTGTACGTCCTACGGAGTCGACAAGACTCTGCAGCGGAAGTTGTCGGAACTGCGGACCGATCTGGATGCGTTCTCCGATGTCGAAGCCTATGCGTTGATGGCCAGCGGCTACCTGATGGCGCGGCGGGAGTTGGACGTCCTGCAACAGCGCCACCTCCGGGATGGCCGCCCTGGCAGTTGGGGGGATTATGATCTCGAGGCCGCCAGCCTGACGGACTGGCCCTTCTCACCGCTGATCCCGGTACTGGGATTGCCCGAAGGTGCGTCGGCTGCGAGGACGGATCTGGAATTGCAGCTCGACATCGGTTCTTCTCTGTTTCTGAAGGTCTGGAAGAGCATCCCAGAATTCCATCGCGCCCTGACGTACGGACTGGGCGCTGTCGCGCTGTTGTTGATCGTGTTCCTGGTCGTGAATTGGGATGTCACGCTGTTGACCTGGGGCGGGCTGGCAATGCTGCTCGCGGGCGGTCTGGCCGCAGCCTATGTTCCGCTGCTGCGCTGGTTCAACCCCACGGCAGAAACACGGAGCTTTCTGACCAAGCTCGCGATGGCAACCGTGGGTTACGCATGGGCCAAGATCCACCTGCGCTATGTCGCTCCGCACTTCCTGGCGCGCGGTCGACTGTCGCGCCTGCTCGGGCTGGACTGAACGTTACAGTGCGCTCGCGACGGTGTGCGAAGCCCAGAGAATGGCGGCATAGCGAAAGGCCTTGCCCAGAGCGATCGCCAGCAGGGATTGCCAGAACGGAAGGCGCATCCAACCGGCAGCAAAGCAGAATCCGTCGCCGATGATCGGCAGCCAGGAAAACAGCAGCAGTGGCCACCCCCAGCGTCGCAGATGCGTCACGGCGCTGGCGCGCCCAGTGGACAGTACGGCATCTGGACCGTACCGGCGCGCCACGAAGCGCCCGAGGAACCATGTGGTCAGTGCGCCGAGGGTATTGCCGAGCGTGGCGGTACCGAGCAATTGCCCGTCGCTGAACTGGCTCAGCCCCGCCAGATAAGCGAGGACGGCTTCGGACCCGCCCGGCGCGAGCGTCGATGATACGAATGCGCTGATGAAAAGGCCGGTCAAGCCGAACGTTTCAGCCCACTGGGTCATGGTTTTCGCCGCGCTCGGAGCTCGCAGCTCTATCCGCCAAAACGGCTTCGACGCGCTTCAGGTCTTCTTCAGTATCGACGCCTGCCACCGGGGCTTGATCCACCCTCAGCACGCGAATCCGCTCACCGTGCCACAAGATGCGCAGCTGCTCCAGGCACTCGACATCCTCCAGCGGCGAGCGTGCCCACGCGGCGTAACGTCGTAGGAAGCCGGCAGTGTAGGCATACATGCCGATGTGTCGGAGATGCTTGAAGCCGCTGTTGACCTGCCGGGGTTGTTTGGTGAATCCCTCGCGATCCCAGGGGACCGGTGCCCGGCTGAAGTAAAGGGCGTGGTCCGCGCAATCGACGACGACCTTGACCGCATTGGGATTGAATATCTCGGACGGATCATCGATTGCGGTGGCGAGTGTGGCGACAGCAGTCGGTGTCGGGGGCAACAAGGCCTCGGCCAAAATGCGGATCAGGGCGGGATCCACCAGCGGCTCATCGCCCTGCAGGTTCACGATCCGTTCCTCGGCATCCCATGCCAGGCGCTCGGCGACTTCGGCCAGACGCTCGGTGCCACTAGAATGCCGAGGGCTGGTCAGCACGGTCGTGACGCGCAGTGGCGCGATCGCCTCCCCGATCGAACGATCGTCCGCTGCAACGATGACTTCCGCAGCGCCTGCAGCGATTGCGCGTTCGCAGACGTGGACGATCATCGGCTTCCCGGCGATAGGGATGAGCACCTTTCCGGGCAGGCGGGACGATCCCAGCCGGGCGGGGATCACAATCTTGAACGGTGCGGGTGAGTTCACGGCACGATGGGCCCGCCATGCGCCTTCGGGTGCAAGGCGTCGTACTCCTCAAGGCTTATCCGTCGGGCCTCGTTTTCGAGCATCACCGGGATGTCATCGCGGATCGGGAACGCCAGGCGGTCGAATTTGCAGATCAGTTCCTGCTCCTCGCGTTGGTAAACCAGTTCGCCCTTGCACAGGGGGCAAACCAATATTTCCAGCAATCGCTTATCCATGGGGTGTGTTTCTCAATCGTTGTAGTAAGTCGCGACCGAACGCGGGCTCGACATCAGCTTGGACCGGAACGTACCACAATTTCTCATCTGAGAAGCTCCGGCATTTCACGGCATCCTTCTCGGTCATCAGCACCGGTTTATCGTCAGGGAATGTGACATCCTCGGACCGGTAGGCGTGATGGTCGGGAAAATCGACGGGCTCCACCGAGATGCCCAATCCGGCCAGATGCCGGAAAAACCGCTGTGGATAGCCGATTCCGGCCATCGCTCGCACCGGCGTTCCGACAAAATGCGTCAACGGAACGGTGCGGCCGGTCGACAGGTTTATCGCCGTGCCACCTTGCACGGTCATCCCGTATTCGCCGGTGAGGACCTCACCATCCCGGCGCACGACGAAATCGACCGAACGGGCCCGGGCGACGGGTTCGCGCAGTGGTCCGCCGGGCAGACACCACCCGTTGCCGAAGCGCCGTTCGCCGTCGACCAGCAGTATCTCCACATCTCGCCCCAGACGATAATGTTGCAGTCCGTCGTCGGCTACCAGGATGTCGCAAGCGGTTTCGGTCAGCAGCGCTTGGGCCGCAAGCAAGCGATCCCGTGCGACCATCACCGGGGCGCCGGTTCTCTGGGCGATCAACACCGGCTCGTCACCGCATGCCGCGGCGTCGGTATCCGGTTGCACGCGCAGGGGTTCTGTCCGCCCTGGTTGTCCGCCGTAACCCCGACTGACGATACCCGGCGAATAGCCGGCGTTCAGCAGGAATTCCACCAGCCATATCGTCAGCGGGGTCTTTCCGGTACCCCCTACCGTTAGATTGCCGACGACGATGACCGGCACCGGTAACCGCCCAACGGATCCCAAGCCCCGTCCATATGCCCAGCGGCGTAGGCGCGCAGCAGCGCAAAAGAGCAGGCTCGGGGCAACCAGAAGGGGGTTGACCGAACTGCGGCGATACCATTGATGTTCGAGCCACCGCCCAAGTCTTTCCTGCCGGGTCATCGAGCGCCCACGACCCCGGCATCAGCGTGCATCGGGACCCCTCGGCGCGGGTCCTGGAGACGTCCCGTTAGACTCCAGCACAAAGCTGATTTGCCCGAGACCGACTTGGCTGGCGGCATCGAGTACCCGCATGACCGACTCGTGTGGCGTCTGGCGGTCCGCGCGAACGACCACCGCGGTTCGGTCCCCGGAAGCCGCGCTCGCCAGCAGCGCTTTTAGCGTACTCATTTCCGGATCCTTTGCCGCAACCCCGTCGACCTCCACCCGCCCATCGCGATCGATCGTCACGCCGATTCCGGTGTTCTGTGTCGTCGCCGGTGTCGCAGATTGCGGGAGCCGAACCTTCAGACCCGTTTCCCGTCGGAACGTCGTCGTCAGCACCAGGAAGATCAACAGCACGATGAGTACGTCGATCATGGGGATCAGATTCAATTCGGGGTGGTCGGGCGTCCGCGCTCGAAAGTTCATGTTCAGTACCTCAGTTCGTACTGTCGGCATTGCCGCACTCGAGCGCGGCCAGCACATGCAGCACTTCGTCTTCCATACGCAGTGCCAACTCGTTGACGCGGCCGTGCAGGTAACGATGGAACATCAAACTGGGGATGGCGACAGCGAGACCGGCCGCGGTCGCGAAAAGAATCTCGGAGATCCCGCGCGCGAGAAGCGCCGGATCGTTCACTCCTTGCGCTGCCGAAAAGACGGAGAACACCTTGATCATGCCCAGAACACTGCCCAGCAGACCGAGATAGGGCGAAATCGCCGCGATCGTGCCGAGTGTGTTGAGATAGCGTTCCAGTCCGTGCACGACTTGTCGCCCGGCCTGCTCGACGCTCTCCCTTACCGCTTCGCGCCCGCGCTCGCGCTGAGCCAAGCCCTCTGCCAGGACTGCGCCGAGCGGAGAACTGCCGCGGATGACGCGCAGACTCACAGGATCGATGTGTTCGCTGCGGCACAGCGCGCGTACCTGCGGGATCAGGTCCGTCGGCATGACCCGCGAAGTGCGGAGCGTCCAGAGCCGCTCCAGGATGATGCCGACGGCAACCACGGAGCACAGCAAAAGCGGGCCCATCAGCCAGCCGCCGGTCTTGATGATGTCGAGAAGGTTCACTGGAGCGGCAAGGAAGCCAAAGCGCCGCAGTTTACCCTAAACCCCAGGTCCACGTACGGGCTGCGCGATAGGAACAGCCGGAAAGTCAGGCGGTTTTGGTCTGTGGTAGGGCGCGTGGCGTAAGACGGGAATATTACTTACGACCCGTGTTGCGCTAATTCATCCGCCGGTAATAGTCGAGCACTCGGGAAACATAATCCCGTGTTTCCTGAATCGGGGGAACCTTGTTGCCATGTCGCTTGACGGAGTTCTCTCCTGCGTTGTAAGCAGCGATTGCGAGACTCAGATCGTAAGGAAACATGTCGATCAGGTCGCTGAGGTAACGCGCCCCGCCTTCGATATTCTCGGCCGGATCCTGACGATCGCGGACTCCGTAACGCGCCGCTGTGCCCGGCATCAGCTGCATCAGGCCGACGGCGCCTTTATTCGACACGGCTCCGGGGTTATAGGACGATTCGGCACGAATCACCGCATGCAGTAGAGCCGGATCGAGGCGATACTTATTGGCAGCGGCGTCGATCAGGGGTGCGTACTGTACTCGATGGTTGATTAAATCCTGCGAGCGCAGCGTCCGTCCCGTTCGAAACGGAGCCAAGCCTTGGCCATAAAGGGGTCCGCTCCGTGTTGGTTTCGGTGGAGGCGGAACGGACGACTTGATGATTCGCCGATATCCGGCGTGACGAGGATTGTCGGTGTAGAAAACATGCCCCGTGCTGTCGACGAATTTATAGACATCAGCGACAGCATCGACGCTTAGCGTCGCGATGAGGGGCCCTGCCAAAGCCCAGATCAGAAATCTCCGCACGTGCCTTGATCCTCGTTATGTCGTTATCCTGGCGGCATCGCCCCGTTTTTATACGCAAGTCTGTGGCGTGCATCAAGTGTTTCGGCAGTGTGACCGGTCCTCGCTGCCATGCCCAGGCGTCCCTCAGGACTGTTGAGGGACGACGCCGGCAGTGCAGAGGAGACTGTTGCGCGCGGGCGGCAAGCGTGGGTGTCACAAGGTGCCGCCGCTGGCACTTTGCCCAGGTTGGGGGGGCAAGGGCCTGGCGAGGCAAAGGGCCAGAGAACGAAAACGGGGGGCTTCGAGTGAAACTGTGAGGCTTTGCGGCCGGATGCAAGCTGAAAAAGGGACGGAGCAGGTGCCGGTATGCACCTGCTCCGAGGAGTCGGAAAAAATCTATTTGGCGGGGGGCGCTCCGGCAACCTCGACCGGCTTCGCGCCGACGGTGAGATTATTGCGGTTCTTCTCGATCAGGGCTTGCTTGATACCCTTGACCCGAGACAAATCCTCGATTGAAGTGAACTTCCCGTTCTTCTCGCGTTCCTGCACGATGGCATCGGCTTTCGCCTTGCCCACTCCCACCATGGCTTGTGCCAACTGATCGGAGTTGGCCGAGTTGATATCGACGGCTTCAGCCAGTGCGAAGGACCAGGTAAAGGCTGCAACAGCGATGAATACAAACTTGAACAATGCGTTCATTGGATCTCTCCCGTAAAAGGGGTGAAGCAAAGGTCCTGGTGTTCTCGATACCGCCAATGCGCCCTTGGCTCCGCAGCAATGTTGCCCGGCCATCACCCTTCCCTCTTCATGGCCTGCGGCCTCGTGCCGCCGGACGATGGAGCTAAGCCATGCCTAGGATAATCACAGCCAAGTCGAGGAACACCGTGGAGTCGCGCCGGCATGAGGCCGACAGGGGCTAAGCGTAGACGTCAGCGCCCGGTCTTCAAGCTAACGACCGGTATCGGCAAACCTTATTGCCGAATATGTGACAGCGTTCACTCTGTCACGGGCTTTATCGTTTCCCAATATTGGCAGGAGGGACATCGCCAGTAGATCTCACTGGCAGTGAAACCGCATTGCGAACAGTTATAACGCCGTGTTCGGGGAGGCAGAAGCGAATGCAGTGCGAGCATGACACTTGGCAACGCGGCCAACTGTTCTTCCGTGCTGCTTTGCTTCATCAGGGCGAGGAGTCTTCGCGTTAGGGGCACGGATGGAGAGCTACTTATCGCCGAGAGCACGTAATCGGTAGCGGCGGCGACGCTCTTCTCCGCGGCCAACCGTTCACTCAGCAGGACAGCAGCCTCGCTGCATCCGCAATCCTTGTGGAGATGTGTCAGCCAAGCAATAAGGCCTTCCTCATCCTTCCGCGCAGCATGCAGCAGTATCCCAAGATCGAGGATTTCCGGCAGGAAGACTGGAGCATGGCGTTCCAGCATCGTCAGGATGGCGGTGAGTTCGGACCATTCCCTGCGTCCGGCCAGCAACCGGGCTCGCTGCAGCAGAGCGCGGGCACATTTCGGATCGTCGCGCAGGGCCGCTTCCGTGAGAGCGAGCGCGTCGTCGTCGCGGCCAGCGTCGTGCTCCTGCTGCGCCAACTCACAGTAGAACTGGGCAATGGTTTCACGGTGGAGCGGCTTCTGTGATCGCCTCAGTCTCTTCAGGCAGTCGATCGCCTTCTCCCACTCCCTCTCACGCTCGTAGATTCTCAGCAAGCTTTCTAGAGAGCATGTGCTGAAGTCAGGGCGGTCCTGAAGCGCGATGAAAATGCCCTCGGCACGGTCCAATAAGCCGGCGGCAGAGTAATCCGTACCGAGTTCCAGTTGAATGCGGGATCGGAAGGGTTCGGTTAGCCCGGCCTGGGAAAGTAGTGCTTCGTGCACTGCCAGCGCCTTGTCCACTTCGCCACGGCGCCGAAAGAAGTTGCCGATCGCGAGGCGCAATTCGCGGCCCTCTGTATCCGTGGCTGCCGTTTCGGACAGGAGATCCAGGGCTTCCTCGACCCGATCCTGCAGCATGTACTCCAGGCCGCGTGTATAGGAGGCGTTCAGTTCCCGGACGCGATGGAAGCGGCGGTCAGCGGCGTATTGGCGGCGCGCGATAAACCAACCTGAGGCCGCGGCAATGGGTAACAGGAGAGCGAGCAACTCTAACATGGGCCAGCCTGAGCGGTTTACACCAGGGACGGGAACGGCACCGTGCATAGGCGCGACGATTCGAGAACCGATCCAGCGGAACTACACAGGCGCGATAGCTGCGCTGGAGCGGCGCCACGGTAACGGTTCGGTCGAGCCAGGGATAGCCCGAATGCGTTTGTCGTTCGCGACCCCAACATCCAGCGAGCGGCGCTGTGATGCCGAAAAGGACGAAGGGAGGTGCCCAGGTTCCCTTATCCTGCCGCGGTTGTAAGGAACCTCGCACCCAGGAGCCGTGAGCGGGCTCCCGTCCGAGGACGGGAACCCGCTGCATTCAAGATTTGCGCTTGCGCAGGCTAGCTGCAAGAACCCACAGCCGATATCAAGCCAATATCGCAAGAAGTCCTGTTTGGGCCGGAAAGAACGTCAGTCAGTGCTTATCCACCCGATCGCGGAGTTCTTTCCCGGGACGGAAGTGGGGTACGTATTTGGATTCGAGCGGTACAGACTCACCCGTCTTTGGATTGCGTCCGAGCCGCGGCGGTCGATAGTGCAGGGAAAAGCTGCCGAAGCCTCGAATCTCGATGCGCCGGCCCCCTGATAGGGCATCGCTCATGTATTCGATCAGCACTTTGACTGCCGACTCGATGTCGCGGGGCGGCAAATGACTGAAACGAGCGGCCAATGACTCGATAAGTTCGGATTTGGTCACTGTCATCTGGAGCAGAATCTGTGGGAACCCCGGGGTTACCCCGGGGTTGGCGTGGATCGAGACTACTTATTCTCCATCTGTTCCTTGAAGATGTCGCCGAGGGTTGGGGTCCCGGCGGAGGCTGCCTGAGTGTAATCCTTGAGTGCAGCCGATTCTTCGTCGTGGTCTTTGGCCTTGATCGACAGCGAGATGTTCTTGCTCTTCTTGTCGACGCCGATGAACTTCGCCTCGACCTCTTCGCCGACGCTCAGCAGGCTGCGCGCGTCTTCGACTCGGTCGCGTTGAATTTCGGAGGCCCGGAGATAGCCCTCCACGTTGTCGCCCAGCGTGATGACAGCCCCTTTGGCGTCCACTTCCTTGACCACGCCCCGAACGATGGCGCCCTTTTCGTGGGCTCCGATGAAGTTCTGGAAGGGGTCCTGCTCGAGCTGCTTGATACCCAGGGAGATGCGTTCACGTTCCGGGTCGATCGCCAGCACGACGGTTTCGACTTCGTCGCCCTTCTTGAAGTTGCGGATCGCTTCTTCGCCGGTAGTGCTCCAGGAGATGTCCGACAAATGGACCAGTCCGTCGATGCCGCCGTCCAGACCGATGAAGATGCCGAAGTCCGTAATCGACTTGATGCTGCCGGAGATCTTGTCGCCCTTCTTGTGCAAGGCCGAGAACTCTTCCCACGGATTCGCCCGGCATTGCTTCATGCCCAGCGAGATGCGTCGACGGTCCTCGTCGATATCGAGCACCATGACTTCGACCTCGTCGCCGAGCTGCACGAGCTTGCCCGGGTTGACGTTCTTGTTGGTCCAGTCCATTTCGGAGACGTGGACCAGACCCTCGACGCCTTCCTCGAGCTCGACGAAGCAGCCGTAGTCGGTCAGGTTGCTGACCTTGCCGAAGAGGCGCGAGCCGGACGGATAACGGCGAGCGATATTGACCCACGGATCCTCGCCCAGTTGCTTCAGGCCCAGCGATACGCGGTTCTTTTCCTGGTCGTACTTGAGAACCTTGACCTGGATCTCCTGGCCGATCTGCACACATTCCGACGGATGGCGAACGCGCTTCCACGCCATGTCCGTGATGTGCAGCAGGCCGTCGATGCCGCCCAGGTCGATGAAGGCACCATAATCGGTGAGGTTCTTGACGACACCGTTGATGATCGCTCCTTCCTTCAGGCTCTCGAGCAGGGCTTCCTTCTCGGCGCTGTACTCGGATTCGACGACGGCGCGGCGTGACAACACGACGTTGTTCCGCTTCTGATCGATCTTGATGACCTTGAATTCGAGATCGCGATTCTCGAGGAACGTCGTGTCGCGCACCGGGCGGACGTCGACCAGCGAACCCGGCAGGAACGCTCGGAGAGCGCCGACGGCGACGGTGAATCCGCCGCGAACCTTGCCGACGATGCGTCCGACGACGGTCTCGTTATCCTCGAAAGCCTGCTCCAGATCGGTCCAGGCCTTCATCTTTTTCGCTTTGTCGCGCGAAAGCAGCGTGGCGCCGAGGCCGTCCTCGATCATGTCCAGGGCGACTTCGACCTCATCGCCGATCTGAACCTCGAGCTCTCCGTCGGCGGCGAGGAACTGCCACCGGGGGATTACGCCCTCCGACTTCAGACCCGCGTTGACCACGACGACATCGGAACCGATGTCGACGACGGTGCCACGGACGATGCTGCCAGTGCGCATTTCAGCGCGGGCAAGGCTTTCTTCAAACAGTTGCGCAAAGCTTTCGGTCATAGATTCTTCCGCCCAATCAGCGACCGGGCGATACTCACTCAGTCGATCAGATTAAAAAAACCCCGCCCGTCGTCAGCACGAAGGCGAGCCCAAAGTCTGTCCTATACGGTCTGCCGGGTGCGCGGCGGTCAGAGGACGCCAACCACCGCGAGGCAGCGTGCGATCACTTCATCGATACCCAGATCGGATGAATCGATCACCAGCGCCCCGTCCGCGATACGCAATGGCGCTTCGGCCCGTGTGCGATCGCGCTCGTCCCTTTCTTCGATGTCCTTGGTTAAGCGCGCAAGGGTAACATCCACACCCTTCTCTTTCAACTGCTTGTGGCGACGCTGTGCCCGGACTGCCGCACTGGCGGTCAGGAACACCTTGAATTCCGCGTCCGGGAAGACCACCGTACCCATGTCCCGGCCATCGGCAACCAGCCCCGGCAACTGTCGAAAGTCCCGTTGCTTCTGCAACAACGCCTGGCGAACCGGCTTAAGTGCGGCGACCGCCGAGGCCATCGCCCCGCAGCTCTCGGTGGGGATCCGGTCCGTGACGTCGATCTGGTCCAGCCAGACGCTTGGGGGCTCGCCTGATGAAAAGCGCAGATCCATGCGACCCGCCAGTCTGGCCACGGCGTCCTGGTCATCCAGCGAGAGGCCGTCGCGTTCGACCGCCAAACCCAAGGCGCGATAGATGGCACCGCTATCGAGGAAGTTCCAGCCGAGGCGGCGGGCCACGGCCCGGCTGACCGTCCCCTTTCCGGAGCCGCTGGGGCCATCGATCGCCAGTACCGGAACGACGTGACTCATGGTGCCGTCTCGTCTGCAGCGGTGATGGCCAGCCCAAGGCCGGCCGCCAAGTCGACGAAGCCCGGGAATGAGGTGGCGACATTACGGCAATCACGCACGACGACCTCCCCCTGTGCCCGCAACGCACTGATCGCGAATGACATGGCAATACGGTGATCCCCATGGGAGACGATCGCGCCTCCCCCGAGCTGTCCGCCGCGTATGCGGATGCCATCCGGCGTTGGATTGGCTTCGATACCCAGCGCCGACAGGCCGTCCGCCATGACCTGGATCCGGTCGCTTTCCTTGACACGCAGTTCCTCGGCGCCCGTCAGGACGGTCTCGCCCTCCGCACAGGCCGCTGCGACGAACAGGGCCGGGAACTCGTCGATGCTCAGCGGAACGAGGTGTTCGGGAATCACGATCCCGTGCAGGGGGCGGGATCGTACCCGGATGTCGGCGACCGGTTCTCCGCCGATGATCCGTGCATTCAGCACTTCCAGTTCGGCTCCCATCAGGCGCAGGATGTCGATCACACCGGTGCGCGTCGGGTTCATGCCCACATGTCTCAGCAACACGTCCGAGCCCGGTGCGATGGAGGCGCCGACCAGGAAGAAGGCGGCGGACGAGATGTCGCTGGGAACGTCGATCTGCGTGCCGCGCAGGCTACCGCCACTGGACAGGGCGATCCAGTCGCCGTCGCGCCGCCACGGATAGCCGAAGCCCGTCAACATGCGCTCGGTATGGTCCCGGGTAGGCGCTGGTTCACGCACACGGGTTTCGCCGTCGGCATAGAGTCCGGCCAGCAACAGGCAGGACTTCACCTGCGCGCTCGCAACCGGCATGTCGTAGGCGATGCCGTGCAGCCGCTGGCCACCGTGGATGTGCAGCGGGGCCGTGCCGGCGTTTGTCGTATCGATGACCGCACCCATGGACTTGAGTGGCTCGGTTACCCTTTTCATTGGCCTGCGGTTCAGAGACTCGTCGCCGAACAGCACCGAATCGAACGCCTGGCCGGACAGCAGGCCGGAAAGGAGCCGCATGGAAGTGCCGGAGTTACCGAGATCGAGTGGTGCCTCCGACCCTGTCAGCCCGTGCAGGCCCACCCCGTGAATACGCACGTGACCAGCCTCCGGTCCCTCGATGCGGACGCCCATCTGGCGAAAGGCCTGGATAGTCGACAGGCAATCCTCGGCTGACAGAAAGCCGCTGACCTCGGTGACGCCCTCGGCAATCGCGCCCATCATGATGGAGCGATGAGAGACCGACTTGTCGCCGGGCACGCGGAGTTCGCCCTGAAGTTTTCCGCCCGGCTGTATCCGGAACGTTAAAGTGGAATGTGCCATGTGGTCAGTTGTCCATGCGTTCTAGTGATCGTTGTCGTGCTTCCCGGGCCGTCGACAGGAACTCGAAGAGGCGCGTCGCGTCGCGCTGTTCCAGGCAGTCCGCGAAATCGTTCAGCTCGGCGCCGAACGCCTGCAGCAGTGTCAGGATCTGCGTGGCGTTCGCCAGGCAGATGTCCAGCCACATTTCCGGATCGCTGGCAGCGATCCGGGTGAAATCGCGGAAGCCGCCGGCCGCATATTGAAATATCTCGGCCTGTTCATCCTTGCGTCCGAGCAAATGGACCAGCGTGAAGGCGAGCACATGCGGCAGATGGCTGGTAGCCGCCAGCACCTCGTCATGATGCGCCGGGTCCATCGCCGACACGCGCGCCCCGAGGGCGGTCCAGAAAGCCGTAACCCGCTCGCAGGCGAGGGTCGAAGTGGCCGGATCCGGCGTCAGGATCACGCGCTTGCCCGCGTACAGTTCTGCGTTTGCGGCACCAACGCCGCTACGTTCGGCGCCCGCGATGGGATGGGCCGGGACGAAATTCGGGGGCAGCGTGCCCAGCGCGGCACGGCAGGCATCGATGACACTCAGTTTGGTGCTGCCCACATCGGTATACACGGCGGTGTCGGACCAGAACGGCGCCAGTTCGCCGCAAACGCGACCAACCGCCCCGACCGGAACCGCAATGACGACGAAGTCGGCATCCTCGGCTGCGCTCACCGCGGCACTGCCCCGGTCGATGACGCCGAGCGTCGTGGCTTCGGCCAGATTCCGGGCGTCCCGGTCGACCCCGACGATTTCCCGGCAAAGACCGCGTTCACGCGCGGCGCGGGCGACCGATCCACCGATCAATCCGACGCCGATCACGCAGAGGCGGTCAATCATGAACCGAGAACCCGATCGAGTGCGTCGATAAAGAACTGGTTTTCGGCCTCGGTCCCGATCGTCACGCGCAAGTGGTTGGGAAGTCCGTAGTTGGCGATCGGCCGTACGATGACACCTCGTCGCAGCAAGGCCTCGTATACCGGACCGGCCGTGCGCTGCAAATCCATGGCGATGAAGTTGCCGATCGACGGAATGTACGGCAGGCGCCTTGCCCTGAACGCTTCCGTCAGTTGCTGCATACCTGCGCGGTTCAATGCAACGGAGCGCGCCAGATAATCGTCATCGGCCAGCGCGGCCTGCGCTGCGGCGAGCGCGACGGAATTGACATTGAAAGGTTGCCGAACCCGGTTCAGCAAATCGGCTATAGCGGGACTCGAAACGGCGTAGCCCACGCGCAGCCCGGCCAGCCCATAGGCCTTCGAGAAGGTGCGCGTGACAATCAGATTCGGGTAACGCGACAGGTTCGGCAGCACGCTGGTGTAGTCACGCGCCTGGGCGTATTCCACATAAGCCTCGTCGACGACCACGAGCACCTGCGGCGGTACGGCGGTAATGAAGCGTTCCAGCTCGACCGACGGGACATGAGTCCCGGTCGGGTTGTTCGGATTCGCGATGAACACGAGTTTGGTGCCGGGCTCGATGCTGGCAGCCATCTGCTCGAGATCGTGGCCGTAACGCGGTGCGCGGCGCCCGTCATGCGCCGGCGCGACAATTGCCGTCGCCCCGACCGCTTGCGTCACGATCGGATAGACCGCGAAGGCATGCTCGGAGAACACCACGCTGTCACCCGGCGCCAGAAAGCAGCGGGCAATCACTTCCAGCACATCGTTCGAGCCGTTGCCCAGCGTGATCTGCTCGCGCGCCACGCCGTTGTGGTGGGCCAGCGCAGTTTTCAGTTCATGTCCGCTGCCATCCGGGTAGAGATGGCTGTCGAGCAAGGCACGCTGCGCCGCTTCGAGGGCCTTGGCACCGGGGCCGAGCGGGTTCTCGTTGGACGCCAGCTTGACGATCTGCTGCAAACCGAGTTCTCGCTGCAGTTCGCCGATCGGCTTGCCCGGCTGATAGGGCGTCAGCGCACGGACACCCGGCGCAGCCAGTCGTTCGGGAATCAGGGGCTCACAAGCCATAAGGACGCTCGACAGGAAAAAGGGTCGTCGGTGAATCGGCTCAGACGGCGCGCGGATAGGAACCAAGCACCTTCAGCATCGTGATGCTGGGCTCCAGCGCCTGTAGTGCGCTGCTCAGGGCCGGATCTTCCCGGTGCCCCTCGACGTCGATAAAGAACACGTAGTCCCACAGACCGCGACGCGAGGGGCGCGATTCGATCTTGGTCATGCTCAGGCCGAAGTGGGCGAAAGGCTCCAGCATCGCGTAGAGCGCCCCGGGATGATTGCGCGTCGACAACAGGAGCGATGTCCGGTCGGAGCCGGTACGTCCGACCGGGTTCCGACCGATGACGAGAAACCGTGTGGTGTTGTCCGGCTCGTCTTCGATGTTCCGTTCGAGGATTTCGAGTCCATAGATCGGTGCCGCCACCTCACCCGCAATCGCCGCGGTATCGGGGGTGCTGGAAGCCATCCGCGCGGCTTCGCTGTTGCTGCTGACGGCGGTGCGCCGGACCTCAGGCAGGCGCCGGTCCAGCCATTCGCGGCACTGGGCCAGCGACTGCTGATGTGAGAACACCTCGCGGACCTCCTTGAGGCTGCCCGCCGAGCTCATCAAATTATGGTGAATACGCAGCAGTACCTCGCCCGTGATCACCAGCGACGATTTCAGGAAGCTGTCCAGAGTATGCGTGATCACGCCTTCCGTGGAATTCTCCACCGGCACGACGCCGTACTGGCAGTCACCGCTTTCGACGGCCCGGAAGATCTCATCGATGGCCGGCAACGGCTCAGCCAGGATGGCATGCCCGAAGTGCTTGTAGGCCGCCTGCTGGGTGAATGTTCCCTCAGGTCCCAGGAAAGCGACCGACAAAGGCTTCTCCAAGGCCAGGCACTCTGACATCAGTTCCCGGAAGAAGCGCTTGACCGCGTCGTCGGACAGGGGGCCCCGGTTCTCCGCGGCGATGCGCCGGAGCACCTCGGCCTCCCGCTCGGGTCGATGAAAACACTCGGTCTCGCCGCTGGCCATCTTGGACTCGGCGACCTGCAGCGCGTAGCCCGCCCGCTCGTTGATCAGCGCGAGAATGCGCGCATCGACGGCATCGATCTGGGTGCGCAGTTCCAGAAGGCTACGGGGTTCCGACACGTGAGCAGCCCTGCCGGATCAGTCCTGACCGTTGCCGCACGCGATGCGTGCCGACAACACGCCGCTGATACCCCGGATCGCCTCCAGGGTGGTGTCCGGCACCGGGTTGTTCAGGTCGATCAGCGTGTACGCATAGTCACCGCGGGACTTGTTCAACAGGTCCAGAATATTCAAATTGGCATCCGCCAGCAGGCTGGAAATCTGGCCGACCATGTTGGGGACATTCTCGTTGGCGATCGCCAGCCGGCAACCCTCGGTCCGCGGCATGAAAACCTCGGGGAAATTGACCGAGTTGCGAATGTTCCCATCCTCGAGGAAATCACGGATCTGGTCGGCGACCATGACCGCGCAGTTCTCTTCGGCCTCGGCCGTCGACGCACCGAGGTGTGGCAGGACGATGGCCTTGCCGTTGCGGACCAGCTGCGGCGAGGCGAAGTCGGTCACGTATGTGCGGATCTTGCCGCCATCCAGTGCGGCAAGCACCGCGGCCTCGTCCACCGTCTCGGCGCGCGAGAAATTCAACAGCACGGCGCCCTGACGCATCGAGCCGATGCGGCCCGCGTTGATCAGCCCGCGCGTCTGGTCGTTCAGCGGGACATGGATCGTGACCATGTCCGAACGGCTGAGCAAGTCGTCGATGCTTACGGCTTTCGCGGCCGAGGAGGACAATTGCCAGGCGCTGTCGACCGTCAACATCGGGTCATACCCGACGACATCCATGCCGAGGGCAATGGCCGCATTCGCCACCCGGACCCCGATCGCACCGAGCCCGAGCACGCCCAGCGTCTTGCCGGCAAGTTCCGAGCCGCCGAACTGCTTCTTGCTCTTCTCGACTTGCGAACTGATCGTCTCATTGTCGCCTTCGAGGTGACGCGCGAAATCCCAGGCCTGGCAGATGTTGCGACTCGCCAGCAACATGCCGGCGATCACCAGTTCCTTGACCGCGTTCGCATTGGCGCCCGGCGTGTTGAAAACGGGAATGCCGCGCTTGGTGTACTCGGCCACCGGGATGTTGTTCACCCCCGCACCGGCACGACCGACCGCCTTCAAGGAATCGGGAATCGGCAGGCCATGGAGTTTGAACGAGCGCAGCAGGATCGCATCGGGGTGTTGTATCTCCGAGGCGATCTCGTAGCGGTCGCGTGGCAGGCGCTCCAATCCCTTGGGCGAAATGGCGTTATGAGTCAGAATCTTGTACATGTGGAACCTCAGCCGTAACGGCGTTCGAAATCGCCCATGAAGGCGATCAGCGCATCGACGCCGGCCTCCGGCATCGCGTTGTAGATGCTGGCGCGCATGCCGCCCACCGAGCGATGACCGTCGAGCGTCACCAGCCCCGCGGCCTTCGCTTCCTGCGTGAAGGTTTTCTCGAGCGAGGCATCGCGCAACCGGAACGGCACATTCATCCGGGACCGGACCGCCGGATCGACCGGATTCGAATAGAAATCCGAGGTATCGATGACACCGTACAGCTTCGCGGCCTTGCGCGCGTTGCGCTCGCCGATCGCTTCCAGCCCACCTTCGGAGCGGATCCATTCGAGCATCAGGCCCAGCAAATACCAGTTATAGGTCGGGGGCGTGTTGATCATCGAGCCGCCGTCGGCCTGCGCCCGGTAGTCGAATAGCGAGGGTGTGTGCGGCAGTGTCTCGCCCATCACGTCGTCACGCACGATAACGACGGTGATGCCGGCAGGACCCAGATTTTTCTGCGCGCCGGCATAGATCACGGCGAAGCGCGAAACGTCGATCGGGCGCGACAGAATGTTCGAAGACATGTCGCATACCAGCGGCAGGCCGGCAGCATCCGGGATGTCCGGGAATTCGACGCCGCCGATGGTCTCGTTCGACGTGTAGTGCAGGTACGCCGCATCCGGATCGATCTGCCAGGTGGCCCGGTCCGGAATCATCAGATACTTGTCGGCCTTCGAGGTCGCCGCGATCTTGACCTCACAGAAGCGCTTGGCTTCGGCGACGGCCTTTTCCGACCACAGGCCGGTCTCGACATAGGCAGCGGACTTCTTCCCGCGCAGCAGGTTGACCGGCACCATCGCAAACTGCGTGGTCGCGCCACCCTGCAGGAACAGGACTTTGTAGTTGTCCGGCACGCCCATCAGTTCGCGCAGATCGGCTTCGGCCTTGGCGGCGATCGCCATGAACTCCTTGCCGCGATGGCTCATCTCCATCACCGACATGCCGCTGCCGGCATAATCCAGCATCTCTTCCCGGGCACGATTCAGGACGGCCTCGGGCATCGTGGATGGCCCGGCGCTGAAGTTGTACACACGTTTCATTCGTCTAACTCCAATACATCATCAAAATTCTCGTCGTCGCCGGCATCATCGTCGCCTTCGCCCGGCAGATAGGGTATGCGGTCCATCCCTACAACCTTCTCGCCGGACGTCAGTCGGATGACGGTCACGCCCTGGGTATTGCGGCCGAGCACGCGAATCTCCTCGACCCGGGTGCGGACCAGCGTACCGGCGTCGGTGATCAGCATCAGTTCGTCCTGGTCGGCAACCAGTGCCGCGCCGACCACGGCGCCGTTGCGCTCGGTGGTCTGGATCGCGATCACGCCCTGCCCGCCGCGGCGATGTTTCGGGAAATCGCTGACGGGTGTGCGCTTACCATAGCCGTTCTCGGTGACGTTCAGTACCGTGCCCTCGGTGCCGATCATCAGCGCAATCACGCGCTGACCTTCCTGCAGCGTCATGCCGCGCACCCCGACCGCGGTGCGCCCCATCGAGCGGACCTCGACCTCGTTGAAGCACACGGCCTTGCCGGCGTTGCTGAACAACATCACGTCCTGCTGTCCGTCCGTCACGGCGACGTTGACCAGGCGGTCGTCGACGCGCAGGTCGATCGCAATCTTGCCGCTGGGTCGCGGGCGTTCGAATTCGCGCAGCGGCACCTTTTTGACGATGCCGAGCGTCGTGGCCATGAAAATGAAATGCGCCTCATCGAACTCGCGTATCGGCAGGATGGCGTTGATGCGCTCACCGTCCTCCAGCGGCAACAGGTTGACGAACGGCTTGCCGCGTGCGGTCCGACTGGCGACCGGCAGATCGTAGACCTTCAGCCAGTACACCTTGCCGACGCTCGAAAAGCACAGGATCGTGTCATGCGTGTTCGCCACGATCAGCTTCTCGATGAAATCCTCTTCCTTGGTTGCCGCGGCGGCCTTGCCTCGCCCGCCGCGGCGCTGTGCGCGGTAGGCCGACAGCGGCTGCGACTTGACGTAGCCCTCATGGGACATCGTCACGACCATGTCTTCCTCGGTGATCAGGTCCGCGGTCGACAGATTCAGATGGCCTTCGATGATCTCGGTCCGCCGTGCGTCGCCGAACTGGTCGCGCACGGCCATCAGTTCGTCGTGGATCACTTCGAGTAAGCGGCGGTCACTGGCCAGAATCGCGAGCAACTCATCGATCTGTCCCAGCAGCGCCTTGTATTCGTCGACGATCTTGTCCTGCTCCAGGCCCGTCAGGCGGTGCAGACGCAGATCGAGGATGGCCTGGACCTGGGCCGGCGACAAACGGTAGAACCCGTCGACGAGGCCAAACTCGGCCGTGAGCAACTCGGGGCGGGAACGTTGCGCGTCCTCGGCCCGCGCCAGCAAATCCGCCACCACCCCCGGGCGCCAGGTCCGCCCGAGCAGCCGCTCCTTGGCTTCGGCCGGGTTGGCCGAGGTCTTGATCAGTTCGATGACTTCATCGATGTTGGCCAGGGCCACGGCCAGGCCTTCCAAGACATGAGCGCGCTCGCGCGCCTTGCGCAGTTCGAAGATCGTCCGCCGGGTGACCACTTCGCGGCGGTGGTCGATGAACGCTGCCAGCATTTCCTTCAGGTTGAGGCAGCGCGGCCGCCCACCGAGCAGGGCGACCATGTTGATGCCGAACACCGTCTGCATCTGGGTCTGCTGGAACAGATTGTTCAGCACGACCTCGCCGCTCTCGCCGCGCTTCAGCTCGACGACCATGCGCATGCCGTCCTTGTCGGATTCGTCACGCAGGCCCGATATGCCTTCAAGCTTGCCTTCCTTGACCAACTCGGCGATTTTTTCCATCAGCCGGGCCTTGTTGACCTGATACGGCAACTCGGTGACGACGATGCTTTGCCGACCGCTGTCCTCGGCGCCTTCGAAATGGCTCCGGGCCCGGATATGGATGCGCCCGCGGCCGGTATGGTAGGCCTCGCGGATGCCGCTGGCGCCGTTGATGATGCCGGCCGTCGGAAAGTCGGGGCCCGGCACGTGTTCCATCAATTGCTCGATGGTGGCCGCGGGGTTCTCGATCAGCAACAGGCAGGCGTTGATGACTTCGGTCAGGTTGTGCGGCGGAATGTTTGTCGCCATGCCGACGGCAATACCCGCCGAGCCGTTGACCAGCAGGTTGGGCACGCGCGTCGGCATGACCGACGGTTCGCGCTCCGACTCGTCGTAGTTCGGCACGAAGTCGACGGTCTCCTTGTCGAGATCCGACAGGAGTTCGTGGGCGATCCGCGCCATGCGGACTTCGGTGTAACGCATCGCCGCGGGCGGGTCGCCGTCGACCGACCCGAAGTTGCCCTGGCCGTCGATCAGCATGTAGCGCAGCGAGAACGGCTGCGCCATGCGCACGATGGTGTCGTAGACGGCCGAATCGCCGTGCGGATGATATTTACCGATCACGTCACCGACCACGCGGGCCGATTTCTTGTACGGTTTGTTCCAGTCGTTGCCGAGTTCGTGCATCGCGTAGAGCACGCGGCGGTGCACCGGCTTAAGCCCGTCGCGCACGTCCGGAAGCGCCCGTCCCACGATCACGCTCATCGCGTAATCGAGGTACGACTGCTTCATTTCATCTTCGAGATTGACCGGGATGACTTCCTTGGCAAACGAACCCATGGCAACTCTTGGTCTGATTCAGCGTCTCAACAGGGACGGAGCAAAGAATAAGCCCTCAGCGGGATGCGGGAGCCCCAGCGAATGCGGGGAAGCAGCGTCGGCAATCCACTGAAACGGAAAGACCGCGCATTATAGCAGAACCCTTTCCCGGTCAGTTGCCTGAGCGGGTTGCCCGCGGTCGAAGCGGCAGTGGGCGCCTGCGTTGCGACCCCCCTGCAAGCTGCGGCGTAACCATTCACCACCCCTCATGCTGGGTAGTGGGAGCGGGCCGGGAGGGCGAGACCGTCTGCGGGAGGGAACCCGCACGCTAGCCTCCAGGGACGGATTCACGGCGTGTCTTGGCTTCCCCGCCTGCTCCCGCGAGGGGGAAGCGCGAACCGTTACATCTGCGGCGAGGGCTCAACGTCCCTGGCGCCACCACCGGCCCACGATGCCCTCGATGTCCAGGTCTTCCGGGCCGTCGCGCCAACAACCGTGATAATCGACGTCACTGCTGTTCGGCACCGGATCGGGCCGGTCGATCTGAAAGCGGATCGGCACCGGCACCGCCTCACCCAGGGCCATCGCCTCGCCGCGCCCGAGCGTGGTCAGCACATTCACGAAATCCGATTCGCCCTCCGGAACCAGCTGCCGCACGTAAGCCTGATCGTCGGGATTCGTCAGCCGGAGGCAGATGTATGTTCCGCATTGCGACAGGACCGTCTCGGACAGTTCTTGCGGACGTTGGCTGACGACCGCCAGCGCGACGCCGTATTTGCGCCCTTCCTTGGCAATGCGTTCCATCGACTTGCGCGCACCTGCGAAACTCGATCCGGGGTCCCGCGGAATGTAGGCGTGCGCTTCCTCGCAGACCAGCAGGATCGGGAACTCCCGGGCGCGCGGATTCCAGTAATTGAATTCGAAGGCGAGGCGCCCGATTTGCGCCGCGATCCCGGGGCGGATGTCGAACGGGACCGGGCTGAGATCGATCACGTTGATGGCACGCTTCGGAGACCCAAGCCCGACGAAGTCGCGCAACAGGCCGGGAAGGCTCTCGGAGCAGTTCCGGCGTGACGGATTCAGCAGGAAGTCATAGCGCCCGTCGGCCAGCCGGCTTTGCAGCTTGATCAGGAACTGATCGAACTGGCCGAACAGCGGCCCGCGTGTCTTGCCGAAGTCGGTCCGGAGTTCATTGGCCTCCTTGAAGGATTCATAGACCCGTGTCAGCGGGAAATAGACCGGCGAATCCACCGAAATCGACTGCAGTCCAAACTGCGCGCCATTCTTGCGCTTCAGATCGAGCACGATGTCACGCAGAAAAGCGGTCTGCACGGGCGCGTTGCCGTCGTTCGGATCGATCAGGAGATCGACGAGTTCGGCGAAGGTCATCAGCCAATAGGGGATTTCCAGTTGACGCGCGTCGAGGTAGCGGACGCAGTCCGGATCGAAGGCGCTGCGCTCGGAGCCGTCCCGGTCGACCCAGCAATACTCGCCGTGGAGATCGAGCAGAATGATGTGCGCGCGCGGCCTCGTCGCCACCAGATGCTGCAACACCGAGGCCACCGCCCAGGACTTGCCGGAACCCGACTGACCGAGAATCGCGAAATGACGGCCGCACAGACTGGAGGGATCGAGAAACACCCGGGCTTCCGGGTAATCCTTCAGCCGTCCCAGCGGAAAATCGAGAGGTCGGACGCCGGCAAAGATGGCGTCGACATCGGCTGCCGTGACTGTCCTGACCTCGGCGCCGGGCAGGGGGTAATCGCTGATGCCTCGCCGGAAGCGGCCCTCGGCGGTGATCTCGCCCAGCGGATTCACGATCAGCGTGCCGCCTGCCGCGGTGGGAATCCGCGCATCCAGCCCGCGCATCTCCTGCACGACGGCGATCAGGCGGCTCGTCGCCTGCTGCAGCGTGACAAAGGTGCCGACCTGGCCCCGGGCGCCGGGGCTGTCAGCCTCCCCCGGCGGATCCGCGAGCAAACGTGCGGAGATGCGTCGGCCCCTGATTTCCCACACATGCCCAATCAAAACGTTATCGTTCGTCATCGTCGCCCTCCCCTGCCGGCTCCCGAAAGCTTAGCGCAGATGCCGAGCCGGCCTGCCGCGCGCCGTCAAACCCGAAATGGGTGACGTTGTCATCGAACTCCTTATGTTCGTACAATTCCGATCAGTACAGTGGTCCATGATCGGCGGGCTCTCGAACAGGCAAACGACGATGGCCATCTGCGCAAACAACAATAAGAACGATAAACACGCCCCGCTATTGCTCTCGGCCGCCGGCTGCGCCGCCGTCGGGGACCCCGGCCACTGCTGCGACGATCTCAATCCGACATGACCTCATCCATCTGGCGTATTGGCCAATTCCTGAATTCGGTCCAGACCAGCTTCGTCGGACTGCTCCAGATATGGTCCATTCCTCTGGTGCTGTTGTTGAGCCTGGCCTCTGGCTACACCACCTACTACGGGCTATCGCACTTCATCACCGACTGGATCGCTGTCGTCATCACGGTCGCCGTGCAGTCGGTCATCGTGATCTGTTCGCTCGAACTGGCGAGCGTGCGCTGGCGCGCCAATCTCACCCGCTTCATCACCGTCAATGTCACCTTGGCCATCGCGGTCTTCGTGTCGGTTTCGTTTTCTTACTTCAAGTTCTATGAGCTGTCCCACCGGGACACCATTCTGCTGGATCGCGAGCGGCAGCTGAACACCGAGGTCAATGGCTTCTTGACCGCGGTCACGCGGCAGAAGGCGGCGCTGATCGCAGACCAGCGCACGCGCATGGAGAAATCGGCGCTCGAGGCGAAGCAGGCTTTTCTCAATGCGCTGCCGAGTCAGCAGCAGAATCGCCGGGGAAAGATCGGGCGTGGGCGCGTGTGGAGCCACTTCAACCAACTGCAGCAGTCGGAGCAGTCCCGCCTTAAGGAACTGGCGTCCCAGTTGCAGGCCCTGGATGCGCCGATCCAGGAGGCGCGATCGGCCTTGCAGCGCTTCTCGCTCGATCTCGGCAATGCGGCCGCGTACGATCAGGTGATAGCCGCGGTCAACAACGTCAGCGGCGTTGCCGAGCGGTTGATCGCCGGTCAGGGCGGCGAAACCGTCGCCCCGCCGAAACTCGTCAGCTATGGCAGCTTCGCACGCGGCATGACGCCGTCGTTCGCAATGTGGGAAGACCTTTCCTGGTTCGCACTGGCCTGCGCTGCCATGGTCGACTTCTTCACGCTGGTGCTGTCCTACCGTCTGGAATTCACGGCGCCGGGCCCGTTGACCGACGAAGAGCGCGATCTGGCCTTTCGCGGCATCGTCGAGTTCAATGAATTCCGTATCAACGACGACGACGAACTGGAGTTCGTCATCGAGAAAACCGAGTTGGAACGCGCGCGTCGGTACGCCGACTGGTTGCGGATGTTCGTCGTGGCCTTCCTGTTGAACCGGGGATTTCTTCGCAAGGTGGACCGCCGGTCGGTGGAATTCGCGCCGAACCTCTATCCGATCATCGCCGATCGTCTGCGCACGGATGCCGAGGGTCTGGCGCGCCTGCCCGATCCGGGCGAGCGTTTGCGGGTCCTGTTGAACCCGAAGAGCCATGGCTGACGATACCTTCGAGGACGCGACCTGGGAGGCCGGTTTCGAGGGCGATAGGGCCGTCGTCGTCTCCCGGCTGGGTGTCTTCCGCCGCGTCTTTCCGCGGCCGCAGCGCTATTCCCGGCGCTTTTTTCACGATGTCTACGAATTGCCGATCGAGGAGTGGACGCTGCCGATACCCTCGCGCGAGCTGCTGCCCGGCTGTTTCGTGGAAACCTCGGTCGAACTGCGCTTCCAGCCCACGTTCCGCTATGCCAGCCAGGATCTAACGCGTCTTCCCGCGTTGGGATCGCATATCCGAAACTCATTCCTCACCTTGCTCACCGATATCGTCGAGGAAGAGCTCAAGTCGCTGGAAAACCCCGTTTGGCTGACGGACGGCTGCCACGCCATCGAGCGTCGGATCGTCAACGCGATTCAGGAGACCCTCGCTCTGCGCGACATCCAGAGCCGGGTGCGCTGCACGGTCACGGTCGATCTCGAAGGCTTGATCGGGGCGTCGCTGGATGCGCCCACAGAGGACGTCCGCTACCGGGCCCTGCGCAACGAACTCCTGCGACGCCGAAACGAATTGCTCGAGGCCGAGAGTCAACGCCAGCTCGAACTGGAGCAACGTGAGCGCGAACGGCGTCTGGCAGCGGAACACGAGGCGCTCGAACTGGCCCGCAAGGAAGCGGAGTTGCGTCAGGCCGCGCGCGAGCGCGAGCTCGAAGATCTGCGAGCCGAAATCGCCGCCGAGGAACGGCGCCAGGCCGAGCAACGCCTCAGTGAGGCGCGGCAGCGCGAGGAACAGCTGCGGACCGAGGCCCATCTGCGCGATCTCGAGCGGGACATCGACCTCAAGGACCAGGACCGCCGCGCCCGGATGGTCGAGGATACCGAGGACCGACTGAAGCGCGAGATCGAACTGCTGGCGCTGGAACGGCAGCGTCTGATCCTCGAAGAAGAGATCCGCGATATCAAGATCGCCAAGGCCAAGGGCTGGGTCATCAATGCCAAGCGCCGCTTTTCGCTGGGACGGAACGCCGATCCCGACAAGTCGGCGGAGGCCGATCTGGACGACGGAGGCAAGGGAGATGAGTAGGTTGTTCCGTAAGCCGAGACCAGCACACACGATGACGAATTCCCTCCGCTGCCTCGCTGCGGCCGGCCTGCTGCTGACTGCGGGGTTTGCCTGCGCGAAAGAGTGGTCACAGGTGACCAATCCGGCTCCCGGCCGTCCTCAGGCGATCGGTCAGACCTCCAAAGGCTGTCTGGCCGGTGCCGTGGCCCTGCCGGCCGATGGTGTCGGTTATCACGTGATGCATCTCGAGCGTCACCGGAACTTCGGACATCCCCATCTGGTGGACATGATCGAATCTATCGGCCGCGCGACGGCGCGTGACCGGCTCGGCGTGTTGCATGTGGGAGACTTGTCCCAGCCGCGCGGCGGACCCACGCCTTTCGGGCACCGCAGCCACCAGACCGGACTCGATGTCGACGTTTGGTTTGCGATGGACTCGTCGCTGCTGGGCCGGGCGGATTCCCTGCGCTCCAACCTCGATGCACCGAGCTTGCTGAACCGCACCGGCAGCGGCCTGAATCAGATGTTGTGGGACGACAAACATGCCCGGGTGCTGGAATTTGCCTCCCGCGTCCCCCGGGTCGAGCGCATCTTCGTCAATCCGCACATCAAGCGGGAACTCTGCCGCTCGACGACCGGCGACCGCTCCTGGTTGCGCAAGATTCGCCCTTGGTGGGGTCATGACGACCATTTCCATGCCCGCCTGTCGTGTCCGCCTGACAGCCCGCAATGCGAGTCCCAGGAGCCCTTGCCGGCGGGGGATGGCTGCGACAGCTCGATGGACTGGTGGTTCCGGGCCCCGACGACGACACCCACGCCTGGCCGCAAGGCCCCGCACCATATCGAGATTTCCCGGATGCCCAAGGAATGTCAGTGGGTGTTGATGGATTGACGGGGTTGCCAGGCGGCGTCGGTATGCCGCGATCCTGCCCCGGCACGCTGGCCCGCTGCGTGCATTGCGATCCCGCTTCGGAACCCCGCGCGGCGAGCGGGGTAGCCATCTGATCCGCAACTGCCCGACCGGTCGCCGCAAGACCTCATCGCGCCCGGCCCCACTGGCCGCGCCACTGCGAACGTCTGGTCCCATCGAGGGGGCATTCCCGATAGGCCATGGCTCGCCGGTCGTGCCGCGCGGCTGAAACCGCACCGGCAGCCCCCGGAGGGCTCCGGCCTGCTTTGGTCCCGTGGCGATCGGAATGGGCCGCCTGCGGTGCCCGTGGCCTGCGCTGGCTGCCAACAGCCGTTCTGCTGATCGTCATCACCAACGCGAACGCGGCCGACCCGCAGCCCTATGCCGTCACCCTGCGCGAGACGGGCCAGACCGAGCTCGATGCGGCCTTGAAGGACGTCTCGAACCTGCTCAGCCTGCAGGAAGGCGCCCCGGTCGGGCCGTTTGCTCTCGTGGCGAGGGCACGTGAGGACAGCGAGCGCTTCGTCAGCGCGCTGCGTAGCTTCGGCTATTACGATGGGAAAGTCAGCGTCACGATCGGCGGCAAAGGACTCGACGACGCCGGCCTGCTGGCGCGCCTCGACCGGGCGCCCGCGGATCCGCCGATCCCGGTGCTCGTTGCAGTCGAGTTGGGTCCCCTGTTCCGTCTCCGCAAGATCGTCGTCGAAGGGGATGCGCCCGCCGACGTCCGGGCGGAGCTAGGGCTTTCCCCTGGTGCGCCGGCCGCCGCGTCGCTGGTGCTGGCCGCGCACGGCCGCCTGATCGATCTGTTGCGACAGAAGGGCCACGCGCTCGCCAAGGTCGATCCGCCGATCGCGACCTTGTATACCGCCGACAAGGTGCTCGACATCACGTTCAAGGTTGACGCCGGCCCCAGCGTCGATCTGGGAAAGATCTCCGTGACCGGCGCCGACCGCATGCGCGACAGCTTCCTAGAACAGCGCGTCATGGTGTCCCCGGGGGAACCCTTCAATCCCGAGGCGATCGAGAAGGCGCGCCAGGATCTCTCCGCGCTCGGGGTGTTCTCGTCGGTGCGGGCGCGCCCGGCCGATGCGCTGGACGAGCAAGGCCGACTCCCCATCGAGTTCTCCGTCACCGAGCGGCCACAGCGGGTGGCCAGCATCAGCGGCGCGTATTCGACCGACATCGGCGGCAGCGCCGGCGTCTCATGGCGCCACCGCAATCTGCTCGGCAGCGCCGAACAGCTCAATCTCAGTATCGGCATCTCGCAACTCGGTGGCAACAGCACCATCGGGGTGGGCTACAACGGCGCGATCACGTTCATCAAGCCGGACTGGCTGCAGCGGGAGCAATCCTTCCAGGCCAGTCTCGGCGCCGTCAAACAGCACTTCGATGCGTTCGACCAGACGGCCGCGAGCACCGGTGTCCTGGTCAACCGGCGCTTCTCGGAACACTGGGGCGGAAGCCTCGGCCTCGCGGGCGAGCAGGAGAGCATCACGCAGCAGGGCGCGACCTCGGACTATACCCTGCTGAGTCTGCCGGCCACGCTCAAGTACGACGATACCGACAACCTCCTCGATCCCACGGAGGGTATCCGGGCAGCAGGACAATTCACGCCAATCCAGCCGGTGGCGGGACGCATCTCCGAACCGTTTGCGCTGTCGCAGGTGGCGGCATCGACCTATTTCGACATCGCAGACCCCGGGCGCAGTATCGTTGCGCTACGCGGCCTGATCGGGTATGCCATCGGCGTCAGCCAGTTCGACCTGCCGGCCGACAAACGTTATTACGCCGGTGGCAGCGCAACTGTCCGCGGCTTTCGCTTTCAATCGGTCGGCCCGCGATTTCCGGACAACCGGCCGCAAGGTGGCACGGCCGTCGCAGCCGGTACCCTGGAGTTCCGGCAGCGCTTCTTCGAGGACTACGGCGCTGTCGCCTTCGTGGATGCCGGTCAGGTATCGGCGAACGGCGCGCCTTTCACCGCCGGCTGGCGCATCGGTGCCGGACTGGGCGCGCGCTATTACACTTCCCTCGGCCCCATTCGCATCGACGTGGCCGTGCCGGTGACGCCCGAGGCGAACAGCGGGTCCTTCGAACTCTATCTCGGTCTCGGGCAGGCTTTCTGATGCGACGCCTGGTCCTGTGGCTTACACGCATCCTGGTGGGCTTGGTCCTGCTGCTGACCGGTCTGCTTCTCTTCCTGAACACGGCGCCGGGCTTACGCTTGATCGAGCGCGTCACACCGTTGCTCAGCGAAGGTGAGGCCGCGATCTCGGGTTTGTCAGGACGGTTTCCGGACCGCTTGCGGGTCGCGCGGATCGAGTTGATCGACCCGGCCGGGGTGTGGGGTCACCTTGACGACGTAGCGCTCGACTGGTCCGCCCGCCACCTGTTCCAGGGCCGCGCCGACATCGATCGCCTTACCGTGGGCCATATCGTCATGCAGCGGGTGCCGGAATACCCTGAGGATCCCGAAGAAGATAACTCCCTGCCGCTGTTTTTTGCGTTCCGCGAACTGTCCGTCGCCCGTTGCGACCTCGCCGCCACGGTCGCAGGAGCTCCGATGAGTTTACGCATCACCGGCAGCGGCGACCTCAGCGCCCTGGACCGGGGGAGCGCCGACCTGCAGATTGAACGCACCGACGCTCCCGGCAGCTATCGTCTCGTCGGTGCCGTGAGCCCCGACGGAACCCAGCTGCAGGCCATCGTCAACGAGCCTCCTCAAGGTCTGCTGGCGGGTCTCGCAGGACTGCCCGATCTCGGTTCGATTCAGGCCCGGGCAAGCATGGAGGGTCCCTGGTCGGACAGTCGCATCGTTTTGAATCTGAAGGCCGGTCCGTTGCGCGCCGAGGCTGGCGGCGCAATCGATTGGTCCGCCAGCACCGCCCGGGTGACCATCAAGCTGACGGCGCCGGCCATGAAGCCGCGCCCGGATCTGTCCTGGCAGTCCGTTCAGGTGACTGCGCACATTGACGGACCCTTTGCCGGCCCCAAGGCCAACGGCAGCGCGCAGATTGGGCAGTTGACGGCCGGGGGAGCGACCGTCCGCAGCCTGACCGCCGATCTTCGCGGGGACGCCGAGCGAGTCCAGGTGCAAGCCGAAGCATCCGGCGTGAGATTGCCCGGCCCCAGCCCGGGCTTGCTCGAGAACCATCCCCTGACGTTGTCGGCATCCGCCGATTTGCGCGCGAAGAACCGGCCGATCGCTTTCAAGCTGCGGCATCCCCTGCTCGGCGTGGATGGCACGGCAGTCACCGTCGGCAAGCGGCAGGTCGAAGGCAATCTGGCGCTGCCGGCGCTGGCACCGGTCCTGGCCGGTTTCGGGGTCGACCTGCAGGGCACGGCGGCCCTGGACTTTCGCGTCACCGAGCAGCAGAACGGCCTGCAAATCGATGTGAATGGAAAGCTGGCGACCAAAACCGGCGCTGCTCCATTGCCCGCATTGATCGGACCCGCCGCGACGTTCCGAGCGGCCGCGCAGATCCGGGGCACGGAGGTGACCCTCCCGCAGTTTCAGTTCGACGGCAAGGCGCTGTCGCTGGCCGCCGACGGAAGCGCGAGCCCGCAGGCCGTTGCCCTGAAGTACAAGCTCGCGCTCCTTGACCTCAAGGCCTTGTCGCCGGAATTGCGCGGGCGCCTGAACGTCGATGGCGCGCTGACCGGGCCACCGGCGGCGCTGGCGCTGGATGCCACGCTCGCCGGCGACGTTTCGGCCCGTGGGATACCGAGCGGCCCGTTGAACGCGAAACTCAAGGTGACCGGCCTGCCCGGCCAGCCGTCGGGGACACTCACCGCGCAAGGGAGCCTGGAGAATGCACCGTTGTCCCTGTCCGTCGCTGCGACGCCGGTGTTCGGCGGCGAGGTCAGTGTACGGATCGATAAACTCGACTGGAAGAGCCTGCACGCGACCGGTGCTCTGTCGTTGCAACCGGGGTCGGTCGTGCCGATCGGCAAGGTGGAGGCACGCGTCGGTCGCATGGAAGACCTGCGGCGTCTGGCCCGTGCTCCGCTGACCGGTACGCTGACCGTCACCCTGGACACCAGCCGCGGCGACCGGGCCATGCAGGCGCGCCTGAATGCGGAGGGGCATGACATCGGTATCGAAGGGACGGCCGTGGCCGCGGCGCTCAGCTTGCAGGCCACGGCGCAGGATCCGCTCGTGCATCCGGTGTTCAGCGGACAGTTGGCACTGAAAGGCCTGAGAACGGGTACCGTCGAGGGCGGTTCGTTACGCATCGACGCGTCCGGTCCCGCCGAGGCGCTGGCCACGCGGCTGCAGGCCGAGTTGCCGGGTGTCCGCGGCGCGCCCGCCGCTCTGACGGCCACCCTGGTTCTGGATGCCATGCAGCGCGAACTCGAACTGTCGGCCCTGCAGGCTACCTGGCGGCAGGAAGTGCTCCGGCTGCGACGCCCGGCGCATCTCGGGTTCGGAGACACGCTCGCGGTCAGCCGGCTGAGTCTGGCGTGGCGGCAAGCGTCCCTCGACGTGGACGGGCGCGTGTCGCCGGATCTGGACCTTACCGCGGAATTGCGTGATGTTCCGGCCGACGCCTTGGCTCTGATCGACCCCGATTACGCTCTGGACGGTCGGCTGCAGGCATCCGCCCGCCTGAATGGCCCGCCGGCACAGCCCCGCGGTTCGGTGCGTGTCGATGTGACCGGTGTGCAAGGTCGCTCGGGTGCTGCCCGAGGTCTCCCGGCCCTTAATTTCAGTGCCAATGCACTGCTCGACGGCGAGATTGCGCGCCTCGATGGTCGCTTGACAGGGGGGCCGAACGCCCAGATCACGCTGCGCGGCGACGTGCCGCTGCGACCGTCACAGCCGCTGAACCTGCAAGCGGACGGGGCGGTTGATCTGAAGTTGCTGGATCCCCTGTTGATGGCAGAGGGCCGGCGCGCTCGAGGCCGCATCGCACTGAATGCCGGTCTCCGGGGCACGCTGGGCGAGCCGGCCATCACGGGCGGCTTCCAGCTGTCGCAAGGCGAATTCGAGGACTATGCGATCGGCTTGCGCCTGTCCGACCTGACCGCATCGGTACAGTCGGACGGCGATCGGCTGCGGATCGACCGACTGGAAGCCCATGCGGGGCCGGGTCGTATCGACATGCGTGGCAGCATCGGCGTGCTACAGGCGGAGCTACCGATCGATCTGACCCTGACCGCCCGCAACGCACGCCCGCTGTCCAGCGACCGGATGACCGTCACGCTCGATTCGAACCTGACGCTGCATGGCGATGCCCACCAGCGCTTGGCCGCGGCCGGCAACATCCACATCCGCCGGGCCGAGATCCGTATTCCGGAGCACATTCCCGCCACGATTGCCGTGCTCGACGTGCGGGTGCCGGGTGCGCCCCCTCCCCCGCCGCCCGCAGCCGGTCCGGACATCGGAGTCGACCTGACGATCGATGCCACCGACGAGATCTTCGTCCGGGGCCGCGGCCTCGATGCCGAGATGTACGGAAAGATCCACCTGCTCGGCACCGCGAACGCACCGCAACCGAATGGCCGTTTCGCGATGCGTCGCGGGCAGTTCACCTTGATGGGCAAGACGCTGACCTTCAGCCGCGGCGAGGTCGGCTTCGACGGCGGCACGCTGACCAATCCGACGCTGGATTTCGTCGCGAATGCGACCAACAACAACATCACGGCGACGCTCGCCGTCGGTGGCACGGCCCGTAAGCCGAAGATCACGCTGACCAGCGTGCCGGAACTGCCGCAGGACGAGATTCTGGCGCAATTGCTGTTCGGCCGGGGTTCCGCCGCCCTGAGTCCGCTCGAACTGGCGCAGATTGCCGGTGCCCTTGCCTCGCTGACCGGCGTCACATCGGGTCTGACGAATCCCCTCGAAACGGTGCGCAAGGGACTGGGACTGGACCGCCTCGCGGTCGGCAGCACGAAAGCCGGTGCGCCCACACTGGAGGCGGGGCGCTATGTCGCGCCCGGCGTCTACCTCGGCGCGAAACAAGGTTTCAGCGGTGGTAGCGCCATCCCGCAGGCCGCGGTGCAGATCGACGTTACCGAAGGACTCAAGCTCGAGGGCACGGTCGGAGCCGGCAACAACAACGCCACGGCAACCAGCACGGGCGCCAGCAGTGCCGGCGTGCTGTATCAGTTCGAATATTGACCGCAGCGGTGGGCCGCCTGTCACCCGCCCGGCGGGTGGCGTGCCATCGACGATCCAACTCAAACGACCCGAGCCCAAAGTCCGCGCCCGACACCAAGCCGTCAACCAGTTCCAGTAAAATCACGCGCGGCCGCGGGGAATGGGGCGCAGCCGATCGGCGTTCGATGGTGCGTTACTTGCTAGCTCCCCGCCAGGAACCTCGGGTGACCGGGCGTGCGCAGCGCAACGGCGCCGCAACGCGGTGGCCGCAGACGCCGCCGGGCGTCAGCCACTCAACCCTCTACGATTACAGAACTTTGGAGTGACACGATGCAATTAGGCATGATCGGTTTGGGTCGCATGGGCGCCAACATGGTGCGCCGCCTGCTCAATGCGGGCCATCAATGCACGGTCTACGATGTGAACCCGGAATCGGTACGTTCGCTGAGCGCGGCCGGCGCCCACGGCACGAGCGACCTGGCGTCGTTCGTGGCGGGCCTGGAAGCGCCGCGCGCCATCTGGATCATGCTGCCGGCGGCCATCGTCGATTCGACGATCACCCGGCTCAAGGAGCATCTGGAGCCCGGCGACATCCTGATCGATGGCGGCAACACGCATTACATCGACGACATCCGGCGCGCGAAGGAACTGGCGCCGGAAGGACTGCATTACGTCGATGTCGGCACCAGTGGTGGCGTCTGGGGACTGGAACGCGGCTACTGCCTGATGATCGGTGGGGAAACCAAGACCGTGCAGCACCTCGACCCGATCTTCCGGACGCTGGCCCCGGGCCAGGGCGATGTGCCGCCGGCCGAGGGTCGCGACGGCCGCATCGGCACGGCGGAACAGGGGTATCTGCATTGCGGTCCCGCCGGGGCCGGGCATTTCGTCAAAATGGTCCACAACGGCATCGAGTACGGCATGATGGCCGCCTATGCCGAAGGCTTCAACATCCTGCACCGCGCCAATATCGGCAAACAGGGCCGGGCGGCCGACGCGGAGACGACGCCGCTGCGCCACCCCGAACACTATCAGTACGACCTCGATCTCGGCGACATCGCCGAATTGTGGCGCCGCGGCAGCGTGGTCACCTCGTGGCTGCTGGACCTGACGGCCAACGCGCTGTCCCAGTCCCCGGACCTGGGGCATTTCGGCGGACGCGTGTCCGATTCGGGCGAAGGCCGCTGGACCATCGAGGCCGCGATCGCGGAGGGCACGCCGGCGCCGGTACTCACTGCAGCCTTGTTCCAGCGTTTCTCCTCCCGCGGTGAAGACGAGTTCGCCTGCAAGATTATCTCGGCGATGCGCTACCAGTTCGGCGGGCATACCGAAAAGTAACCCATCCCGAGAGGCGGGCAGCCGTGACAAGACCTGCGGCAGGCTGCTGATGCCTGCCCGTCGGCTCTCTTGCATGGCGGTGTGATTCGCCCGAGTCTCAGGCGATCCCTGCCCCGCTGCACCGAATCCCTACGCGGCGGCGCCCGCCGTCGTGCCGCCGCGCCCATCTCCGCCCCGCTCGACACTCAGGTCGGCACGCGGGTATCGGCTTCCAGGTCGGCGAGGAACTCGCTCAGAATGGCTTCGCTGGCGTGCGGCATTACGACCACATGCGCGCACTCGTCCGCCTTGCCGTCAAACGACTGACGCATCGTGGCCAGCGAATACTTCGTGATGAGCGCCTGACTCGGCTGACGAAAACACACGGTGTTGGATAGTTCGTTCGCCCGGGTTGCCCGGTACTGGGGCAAGCGGGTGCGTAGCTGATCCAGCAGCCAACCGGTTCGCTGCAGGATGCCGTTCGCGTTCTCCGTCAGTGCCGCGCGCGCGCCAGTGGTCGTGAAATAGTGGAATTCCGCCGGCTTGACCGCGTCACGTGAACACGTGATGGTGCCCGGAACATGGCGTATATATTCGGGATTGTGGACGCGACTGAAATGGCGGTGGAATTCCTCAAAGCTCGCCGCCGTCGTCAGGTAAAGCCCGGCCGGTGCCGGAAATCCGAAGAACTTGTGGCAGGAGACCGCGATCGAGTCGTAACGGGCCGGGATACCCGAAGATCCCCCCCGCAGCAGTTCGACCGCATGGCGGGTGTACGGCAGATAGCCGCCGAAGAGTGCAGCGTCCAGATGGACATATGCGGCATGGCCTTGTAGTGCGGCCTGGATTTCGTCCAGCGGATCGATCGCACCCTTGAAGGTGGTGCCTAACGTCGGGACGACCAGCGCCGGGCTATCGGCATTGGCCGCCAGTTTCTGCTGCAGATCCGCCGGGTCCATACTGCCGTCGGGCCGCGTGCCGACCAGCACCCGCTCGATGCCCAGCAGATCCTGCAGGATCTGGATCGAGTAATGCGCCTCGACCGTGAAATAAGCCTTGGGCAACACCCCTGTACGAGCCTTCAGCAGGGTCCGGCCCATGTACATGCCATGCATATTGCTGTCGGTGCCGCTGTTCGACACGAAGCCCCAGGTGTCGTCCGGAGCGAAGCCATAGAGCGGCGCGAAATCCAGGATCACCCGCTTTTCGATGTCGCGGGTGTCGTACAGCATCGAGCTGCGCTCGAACGGATTGCCCACGTTGTTATACGCCACACGCCCGATGCCGACGGCTTGGAGTTGTTGCCGCCAGGCGAAGAAGTCGTCGTTCGGCATCAACATGTTGATCGGGTAACCCAAGACGCGATCCCGCAGTGCCGTCCGTCGCGCCTTCACCGCGAGCGACCGTGCATCGGTGGTGACGACTGGCGCCCGGTCCTTCAGGCGCACCAGGCTCGCCGGAGCGCAGCCGCCCGCCAGCGTCAGCATGCCGAGTGCGGATTGGCCCAGAAAGCGGCGTCGTGTCAGCATGGTCGTCCTGCTCGTTTTTAACTCGTTTTTTAATGGGTGTCGTGGTCCGAGAGCGACCGGATCAGCTCCGACGGCTTGTGCCGGTGCGTCGACGCCGGAGGTACCGCCGCCGGCTCGCGGCGGTATCTTAATCCCGCAGGCCCCGAAATGGCGCGTCAGGGCATGCCGGAACCTTGCTGCGAAGCTGACGGTCCGGGGCCCCTGTCGCTACAATAGCCAATCGAATGCAAACACAGGACGCTCCCCCCACCATGCGCACCAGCCAGTTCCCGTTGAACACCGTCAAGGAAACGCCCGCCGACGCCGAGATCGTCAGCCACAAACTGATGCTCCGAGCCGGGCTGATCCGCAAACTGGCTGCCGGCCTCTATAACTGGCTTCCCCTGGGTGTTCGGGTGCTGCGCAAGGTCGAGCGCATCGTGCGCGAGGAGATGGACCGTACCGGCGCGCTGGAGGTGTTGATGCCCGCGGTGCAGCCCGCCGAATTGTGGATGGAGTCCGGTCGCTGGGAACTGTACGGGCCCGAACTGGCGCGCCTGAAAGATCGCCATGACCGCGACTTCTGCCTCGGCCCTACGCACGAGGAGATCATCACCGACCTGGCGCGAGGCGAGATCAAGAGCTACAAGCAACTCCCGATCACCTACTACCAGATCCAGACCAAATTCCGCGACGAGATTCGTCCGCGCTTCGGCGTCATGCGGGCGCGCGAGTTCATCATGAAGGATGCCTATTCCTTCCACCGCGACCGGGAATGCCTGCAGCAGACCTACGACGCAATGTACCAGGCCTACAGCCGTATCTTCACACGCCTGGGCCTGGAGTTCCGGCCGGTGTTGGCGGATACCGGCGCGATCGGCGGCAGTCTGTCGCACGAATTCCATGTGCTGGCCGATTCGGGCGAAGACGCCATCGCGTTTTCCGATCAGAGCGACTACGCCGCTAATGTCGAAATGGCCGAAGCCGTCAGCCCGACCACCCCGCGCCCGCCGACGGCCGAAGCGATGGAGAAGGTGGCCACGCCCGGCAAGAAAACCATCGAAGAGGTCAGCGAGTTCCTCGGTCTTCCGCCGCAGCGTGTCGTGAAGGCCATCGCGGTCATGAGCGGCGAGCAGTTCCATCTGCTGCTGCTGCGCGGCGACCATGAACTGAACGAGATCAAGGCCCGCAAGCTGCCGGAACTGGCCGAACTGCGCTTCGCGGAGGATGAGGAAATCGAGCGGTACATGGGTTGCCGTGCCGGTTATATCGGCCCGGTCGGTGCACCGGAAACCGTTAGCCTCATCGCCGACCGCGCCGTGCTCGCCCTGAACGATTTCGTCTGCGGTGCCAACGAGGCCGGGTTTCACTACACCGGGGTCAGCTTTGACCGCGACCTGCCCGAGCCGGAGCGCGTCGCCGATCTGCGGAAGGTGGTCGAAGGCGACCCCAGCCCGGACGGCAAAGGCACGCTGCGCATCGCCCGCGGCATCGAGGTGGGCCACATCTTCCAGCTCGGCACCAAATACAGCGCGGCCATGAAGGCCGAGGTGCTCAACGAGCAGGGACAGAGCGAGGTCGCGATCATGGGGTGCTACGGCATCGGCGTCTCGCGCGTCGTCGCCGCGGCCATCGAACAAAACCACGACGAGCGCGGCGTCATCTGGCCCGAACCGATCGCGCCGTTCCAGGTTGCCCTGGTGCCCATCAACATGCACACCTCCGAACGGCTCGCCGCGGCTGCCGAGGAACTTTACGGCACCTTGCGCGAGGCTGGATTCGACGTGTTGTACGACGATCGCAAGGCCCGGCCCGGCGTCATGTTCGCCGACATGGAACTCATCGGCATTCCACACAGGGTCGTGATCAGCGAGCGCGGCCTCGATGCCGGCACGCTGGAATACCGGGGGCGCCGCGACGCCGAGAGCCAGAACGTGGACCTGATCAGCATCGTCGATTTTCTGCACGCCCGCATGAACGCGAGCAGCTGAAACGCCTTCTAGAGAGGGATTCACCGCGGCGCCGGCTTGGCGCCCGGCCCCGTTTGGTGCACGACTGCACTGCAACGCAGCATTCCTGCGACTGCCGCCGATAGCTGTCACGTTTGGGGAGTCCGCCCGATGCGGTACGGCACCCACGCTACCTGCTGGCCTTTTTGTTGCTTGGCACGTATCAGATGAAACCGCTGGGCTACGGTCCCGCTGCGGGGCGGGCAGCGACAGGTAGCCCCGAATCCGAATCGCGAGATATCCCGTGAACTTCATCCAGAGTAAACCCATCGCTGAACTGCGCGCGCTGATGCGCGCGTATCCGTGCCTGAGCGGTCTCTCCATCGCGGTGCCGACTCTGATCCTCGTTGGCGATGCGGTGCTCCCGACGCTGGGCCATGTGTTGCACCTGTTGATCGAAGTGGTCGAAGTGCCGCTGGAGCACCTGCTTGAACACTTGCTGCACCTGTCGCCCCGGCAGGCGCAGGGCGTGCTTGCGTGGACCGCCCTGGCCGGGCTGATCTACCTGCTGATCCGCTTTGTGCAGAAGACGATTGCCGAGACGCGTCGCGCAACGGCGGCGACCACCGAAGCCTTCCGCAGCCTGAAGGGCAATCTGGGCCCGACGCTGCGCGAGCGCCCTGCGGCCACGCTCACGCTTACCGTCGGTCTGCTGGGCGCCATCGCCTTCATGATGTTCTGATCCCTCGGGTCTGCTGTGAGCCCTCTCGGCGAATCGCGCAGCGTCGAGGGCAACGCTGGTTCGCCCTGAGGGCCGGGCTCCTACAAGGAAACTCTCGGGCGCAGCGCGATCGCGGATGCGACGGGTTTGATCTGTCCGTCGGGCGGTAACCGGCATCCCGAGGCGTGTCTGTAGGAGCCGAGCCCTCTCGGCGAATCGCGCGGCGTCGAGGGCAGCGTTGGTTCGCCCGGAGGGCCGGGCTCCGACGGGGAACCTCTCGGGTGCAGCGCCATCATGGGCCTGAAGAATTTCGCTATTGCGGTGGTTTCAGCGGCCCCCAGTTCTCGTAGCGCCCGCCGCTGCCGGGTTGGTGCTGATAGACCAGCACCCGAAAGCCATTGCCGAAGGACGCACCGATCATGGCCATCGGCGCCAGCGGTCCGGCATAGAACAAATGGATCGTGTCGATGCCCTGGCGCATGAATTCGGCACTGCGGTCGCGCACCTCGTAGAGCAATTCCGGAATCGCCTCGGGCGTCAGCGGCTTGTCGCGAAACACCCGCGCGATGCGCTCCTCGGGAATGTCCTTCAAGCCCTCCTCGCCCATGCGAAAATTCTCGACCTGCACGCGAATGTCCATGTTGGATTTCAGGTCCACCAGGAGAATCGCCGGGCGCTGGCCCGGTTCGCGCCGCACCTGATCGAACCACCGCTGCCGCCGCCGGCGGCGTCCAATGACGACGTCCCACCAGGTCCAGAAAACCGGGACCGCCAGTACCAGCCCGAGCCAAATCCCGATCGGATCCAGGACATTCATCGTAAAATCGTGCAGGGCATCAAGCATGGCGAACGCGGTACCAGGTAAACAAGCCCGGCATTTTCGCATTCCGCGCCCTGTGCGCGCAGCTTCGGTACGGGTTCACGGTTCCGACGTCTTTGTGGATGTGTGATCGGTTGCGGCCGGGTCGCATCGATCAGTCGCCTTGATGAAGATCGGCCAAAGAGGCCGGCGCCTTTGTCCATGCTCATCATTGTTTCGAACGGGTCCAGGCACCGTAGCGTGCCGAGAGGTTGCAGGCCAATGAAAGCTGATGTCGGACGAATCCTGCGCGCACTGACCGCGCTGCTGTTGACCGGGGGAATTGCCCAAGCCATGCCGGGTATGGACATGACCGGAGGGGTCGGCACCGAGCCTCCCGCCACTTCGCACCCCATGGGCGGCGGGCTGGCATCCGCGGGCTCGAACTTCGAGATCACCTACAGCGCCGACGGCAAGACGGCCCTGTTCACGTCGACCCGCCCCGGGAGCATCGAGTCGGGGACACCCTACAACTTCGATATCTGGCTGGCCCATAAGGTCAACGACGTGTGGCAGCCGCCCGTCCCGCTGGGGCCGGGTATCGATCCGACCGTCGGCCCGAATCTCAACACGCCGGCCTGGGAACTGGAGGCCAGTTTCTCGGACGACGGCCAACTGATCTATTTCACGCGATACGAGGCCGGCAACCTGTCGACGGGCGATCTGTACGTCGCGCAGCAGGTAGACGGTGTCTGGCAGCCGGCCCGGAACTGGAATGACGTCCCCGAGCTGCCGCACCTCAACACCGCGACCGGCGAGGAACATTGCCCCGTCATCGCTTCCGACAGCCTGATTTACTTCAACTACCAGCAGCCCGGCGTCACGCAGGACAGCGATGTCTGGAAGGTCGAAAAGAAGAATGGCGTCTGGCAACCGCCGCAGAGCCTGGGACCGCGCCTCAACTCACCGTACCGCGATCATTTGCATTGGACCGGCCTGTCACGCGACGGCCAGAGCCTGATCGTCACCAGCAACCGGCCCGACCTTGCCTCGCGTGGCGGGCACGACGAATGGATTGCGTACCGGAACGCAAAGGGTGACTGGCAGGAACCCCTGAATCTGGGCGATACGATCAATACTGCCGGCGAGGATATGTGCTGGACCTTCACGCCCGACGGCCAGCAGTTCACCGGCGGCTGGGGACCGCAGGGCAACTTTGACTTCACGCCGCGCTGGGTCAGTAAGAACGACATTCCCTTGTTGAAGAACTTCGAGCCCATCGGTCCCCCGCCGAACCTGCTCGCGGCCCACCCGGTGAAATAATGGCAACACCGCGCGCCGCGCGAATTCCGGAAGCTCGACCGTAACCATTCACCCCCCATTGCTGGGTAGTGGGAGCGGGTCGGGAGGGCGAGGCCGTCTGCGGGAGGGAACCCGCAGGCTAGCGTCCAGGGACGGATTCACGGCGAGTCTCGACCTCCCCGCCCGCTCCCGCGAGGGGGAGGCGTGAACCGTTACGCCCGGCCCGGGTCCGACGCCTAAATCACTCGCTTTGGAGTACGTTCATGACCGGTTATGTCGACGATGTGGTGATCCCCTACGACCGCGACCTGGGGCCCGTGCTGTTCGAGCATTACGGCGCCGACACGGCCCGCCGCATTGCCGAACTCGCGCCGCGGGATGTACTCGAGATCGCCGCGGGTACCGGCATCGTCACCCGCCACCTGCGGAACCTGATGCCGGAGACCTCCCACCTGACGGCCATCGACATCAGCGATTCGATGATGGCACTGGCCCGCAGCAAGTTCCGCCCGGGCGAACGCGTCACCTTTCAGAATGCCGATGCGATGGCGCTGCCCTTTGACGACGAAACCTTCGATGCGATCGTCTGCCAATTCGGCGTGATGTTCTTCGACAAGGCGGTGGCTTTCCGGGAAGCTTATCGGACCCTCAAGCGCGGCGGACGCTACCTGTTCCGCGTCTGGGACTCGGAACACTACAATCCGTTCGCCAGCGTCAGCTTCGAGGTCTTCAAGCGATTCTTCCCGGACAACCCGCCCCGCTTTCTGCTCGACCCCGTGGCCTGCCACCAGATCGACCCGATCAAGGAAAAGCTGCTGCGCGCCGGTTTCGACCCCATCGTGATCTCGGTACAACGCCACGAGTATGAGATTCTCGATGTCTCCGCCTTTGCCCGGGCGCTGGTCTACACCCCGGTTCTGTTCGAAATCCGCGACCGCGGCGGTGTCGATCCCGAGGCGATCACCGACGCGCTGGCCGAAGCGTTCCGCAAGGAACTCGGCAGCAGCCCCATGCGCTATCCGATGCAGGCCATCCTGTTCGAAACCGACAAGCGTTGATTGAGGAATGCCGTGACAGCGGCTGTCACGGCGTGAGCGTCTCCGAGGTATCGCGCGATACCCCGGCATCCCGCATGTTGAGCAAGAGCGGAAAGAGTGGCCGCAGGCCTTTCACCCTGGCCGCGAACCGTGCCCCGGAAACGCGTCGCGCCATCCTTCCGGGTCCGTTTGGTGTAAGGGACTGCCCTAGTTCCTTTGCGGTATACCCGGATTGCACGACACCCCCATCGTAAGTTACTCTCCGACCGCCAAAACCCTCGTAAGCTCTACGGTTATTTCCGCGTCCGGTTCTCGGTAACGCTCCTGGATGGTCATCGCAACGATGACCCGGCCGTCTTATGCATCAGGCCGCTGACTGCAGCTCAAGCCACTTCGGCGCGGTCGTACTGCACGCTTCCCTGCACTCAAGTGGTGAAAGGATTGAGCTGTACGACCTCATGACGGCGAGGGTTTTGGTGTTCGCAAGCGCTGGTCCAGCAAAACATCGATCTAGCACAAAGCAAATATGGACTAGCCTTTATTCCCGGGGCTGCGCCAACGCGGCCTTGGTCTCAGCTCAAGTAATGGAGGTTCTCCCATGACAGGCTACAGATACAGCGCCGCTTTGGCGCTGCTCGCTCTCGCGGCGCCCTATGCGGCCGCCGACAATGGCGCACTGCTCGCCTCGCAGTGTTATCAGTGCCACGGTCCCAACGGGCGCAGCAAAGGCGAAATCGACACCATCGCCGGCAAATCCGCCTCGGACATCTACGGCGACATGCGCGAAATGCAGCAAAAGCCGGACGTCGACATCATGCACGCGCAGGCCAGGATCTATACCGATGCGGAACTGCGTGCCATCGCCAACTACCTTGCCACCCTTCGCTAAGGAGAACCGCCCATGGATATCAAACGTAGAAATCTGTTGCGGTTCGCCGGTCTTGGTGCCGCAGCCACGGCCGCCGGCATCGCGCCCACACTGACCCGTGTCGGCGCGGTTGAGGCCGCCCCGGTAGTGAGGAAGGTGGTCGTCATCGGTGGCGGCTTCGGGGGTTCCACGGTCGCTAAATACCTGAAACTGTGGGGACAGGCTCAGGTGGAAGTGACCCATGTCAGCCTCGCATCGACCTACGTCTCGCCGATTCTCAGCAACCTGGTGCTCAACGGCCAGAAAAGCCTGGCAAGCCTGACGTTCAATCTGCAGACCGCCGCAACAAAGCTCGGCATCCGGTTTGTTGCCGGTTCGGCTGCCATCGACCGCGGTGCGCGCCTCGTGCGGGTAACACACGATAACGGTACCGAAACCTTGCTCGACTATGACAAGGTCGTTCTCAGCCCCGGCATTGCATTCAACACACTACCGTCGATGCTGGCGGCCAACCGGGGCATCGCAGGCGGCAAGCTCCCGATCCCGCATGCATGGCAAGCCGGACCCCAGGTGGGCAACCTCAAGGCGCAGATCGACCGCATGCCGAGCAGCAGCGGCGTTTTTGTGCTGTGCATTCCGAAGGCCCCTTACCGCTGCCCCCCGGGACCGTATGAGCGGGCCTGCGTCGTGGCCGATATCCTCAAGCGCGTCAAGCGTGGCGGTCGCGTGGTGATCTTCGATGCCAATGCGCCAACGAACCCCGCGGACAAATACACGGCGATCCAGGCCGAGCAGCACACGTTCAGCACGGCCTTCACCGGCGCCTACGGCAGCATCGTGGAGTATGTGCCGAATGCGACACTGCTCGAAGTGGGCACCACCGGCGGACAGTTCGGCACCAAGACGGCGCGCGTTAGACTCGGCGACGGCTCGGTTCGCACCCAAACCTGCAATGTCTTGAACGTGTTGCCGGAACACAAGGCCGGCGCCATCGCCTTCGCCGCTGACCTGATCCCGGTGGGCCAGCGCTTCGTGCCCGTCGACCAACAATCCTACGCCTCCCTGGCCGACCCGGACATTCACGTCATCGGCGATGCCCACGATTCCAAGCAGCCCAAGGCCGGACATGTCGCCAACAGCGAAGCAAAGGTCTGCGCCGATGCCATCGTGCGGGAATTCGGCATCCTGCCACCTCGCACCGCCGAGGAAGTCCCGGTGACCAACTCTGCCTGCTATAGCCCGATCAGCAGCACCACCGCATCGTGGCTGACCGTCGGCTTTCGCTACGACCCCGTGTCGCGACAAATGGTCCGCATCGATGCTTCGCTGGCGGAAGCGGAACAGCCCAGTGGTGACAACTACAAGATGATGCTTGCCTGGGCAAACAACCTCTTCGCCGACACGTTCAGCGTCTAACCGCCCTTGCACCAGCGGCCCCTCCGATGGGCCGCTGGTTGCCCATTCGCCGTTTTGTCGATGTTGGGCCTCGCCAGCGACACCGGCCCGACGAAAGCCAAATCCTGCCCGGCGCGCGACCTCCGGTGCGATGCGCGCCAGAACGCCCCCCCTTTTTTTGCACTGCTTTGCAACGCCATGCCGATCATGCGGATACCGCACCATCGGTGTGATTCGCCGCAGCGGGTGTACGATGCACCAGAGCGTTTGCCCCCGGTGTCGTTCCGGGCGCGCTCAGGTCGTCGGATGAGACGAATTCCCAGCTCTCGCGGAGGACCGCACCATGCACGTGACATTTGAACAAGCACAACAGGCCATCGAGGCCGCGATTCGCAAGGCCAATGCATTGCATACCCAAATGTGCATCGCCGTGGTCGATTCAGGCGCCGAACTGAAAGCTTTCGCCCGTATGGACGATGCCTGGGTCGGTAGTGTCGACATCGCCGTCAAGAAAGCCAAGACCGCCTGCCTCTTCGGCATGACGACAGGACAGATCGGCAGCCTGTCGCAGCCCGGCGGGCCCCTGTACGGCATCGAACATTCCAATGGCGGACTCATCACCTTCCCGGGCGGCGTCCCGATCGTCACCGAACAGGGCGTCTTGATCGGGGGCCTGGGTGTCAGCGGCAGTTCGGTGGAAAACGACCATCTCGTCGCCCAGGCTGGCGTCGAAGTCATCGGCGTTTCTGCCCTCCCCGACCATCCCTGGCGGACCTGACTAAAGCCCGACTCCCGCAGCGCCCTCGCGACCCGCTCAATCCCCTGCCCTGTCGATTTGTCGATCACGGCGGGAGATATGCGGCGGGGACGAGGGCTTTCCGGGCCATAGCGCGGCCGTTTCGCGGTCCAGCGTCGCGATTGCCCTGGAACCGGTTTCCGCTCACCTCACCGGATCAGAACGTTTACAGCCTCTGATCCGTGTGAACCACCGCTGTGCAGCGCGGAAGGCCCTGCCTACGCCAGCGCTTCTTCGAGCCTTCAAGCGACCGCGAACGTGTGCCTGGGACCGGAGCCATACCTGTTTTCTGGTGATGAATCCTTTCCGATGGGCTGTACGAAATGAGAGGGATATACCTATCGTATTGGGCAATCTCGCCAATAGAAATATCGCATAAATGTCATTAATGTTTCCTCTATAGAGAACCGACAAGAGCCAAGGCTCTTGTCAAAAGGAAACCGGCCTGGCTCGCCGTAACGCGCAGCGAGGCTGAGCAGGGCAATCGCATGACGCCTACGAGTGATGTCGTGCGCACGGCGCACGCTACGAGATGTCGCTGCTGGTGATCGATGTCGTGCGCACGGCGCTACGGGATACCTTTTCTAGGGTGCGCTGTGCGCACGAAGCCATCTTATGCGATTGCCCTGCGAGGCTGACGCGGATCGAGAGATGATTGGTAATCGATCGCTCTGGATCAAGATACATCGCGCTGCAAGCGTTGCGACGGGATGAGCAAGCAGGTATCGGACGATTGCTAACGGAGAGATACCTCACCGGGCCGGCTGGGCAATAATCAAGCCTGGGAAAGGCTTGCCTCATCGGAGGCCAATGCCATGAACGCCCACGACCATGACCTGCCGGGCACACCGAGTGCGTGGAATGCCGATCTATCAGAACCCCACCTCATTGGGACAAGCAGGGTATCTAATCCCCCGCCGGATTACGGGCCAGACGCGAACCACACGCCGTTGCCGCTGTCGCTAGGCCCCTCCACTGGAATGCCCGCCGCCCGCGGGGAAGGACGGAAAGAGGCAACGGCGCGACCGCGGTGGGGCAAGCGCCGCTTCCGACCGGGCGTCAGTGGTAACCATTCACCTCCCCTTTGCTGGGTCGTGGGAGCGGGCCGGAAGGGCGAGGTCGTCTGCGGGAGGGAACCCGCAGACGAGTCTCCAGGGACCGATTCACGGCGTGTCTCGGCTTCCCCGCCCGCTCCCCCGAGGGGGCGGCGTGAACCGTTACGCGTCAGTGGTGGCCTTGCCGGTCTTGGCCTGCTGCTCGCACTGTGTGGCAACGAGGGTTGGGCGGCATCGATCTCCATTGCCGCGGGCACGGCACCGGCCGCACGGGCGGATGGCTTGTGCTCGCTGGTCGAGGCGATCATCAACGCCAACCGCGATGCCAGGACACACGCCGACTGCCCACCCGGCAGCGGGCCTGATGTGATCGTGCTGCCGTCCGACAGTACCCAGTCGCTCACTGCTGTCGATAACCGATCCTACGGAGCGACTGGGTTACCGGTCGTGACGTCGGAGATCACGATCGAAGGCAATAACAGCCGCATCGTCCGCGCCAGCTCCGCACCGGCATTTCGTCTGGCGACCGTGACTGGCAAGCTGATCCTGAAGAATGTCACCCTGCAGGGCGGCGCACAGCCAACCTGGGACAACGCCAGTGGCGTCCGCAATGGGGGCTGCGGCATCCTGATTTCGCAAGGAACCGTCCACCTGGAAAACAGCACCGTGTGCGATAACGCATGCTACTTCCGCGGCGGCGGCATCTATAACCACTACGGCCAGCTCAGGGTTATCAACAGCCTGATTACGCGCAATACCGGAAGTACCGGCGGCGGACTGGCTCAATACCATGGCACGGCCGAAGTGACCGATTCGGTTATCTCCGAAAACCTCGCCAACAAGAATGACGGCGGCGGAATCTACAATGGTGCCAGCAACCTGACGCTGAGGCAGTCGACCGTCAGGGATAACCGGGCCAACTATGGCGGCGGGATACGTCAGGAATGGGATAGCCGCAGTACGATAAGTGACAGCAATATCCTGGGAAATCACGCCACAACCTCGGGCGGTGGGATCGAGAATGGTGCGTTCGCTTCGCTGACCATCTGCTCAAGCACGATCGCGCGGAATAGCTCGGACGGCCGAGGCGGCGGTCTCACCGGCACCATGTCGCACAACGGCACGCTGGTCGTGAATACCACCATCAGTGGCAATACCGCCGGCACCACGGGCGGAGGCGTCTCGATCTGGGGAGAGGGCGTCACGACGCTGACGCGCAGCACCATTGCCTTCAATCACGCCAACGAAAGTGGCGGAGGCCTGTTTACCGCCAACAGCCCGACGGTGTTGTCGAACACGCTGGTAACGGGCAATAGCGCTGACGGCACCGGCCCCGAGATGGTTTGCCAGGGCGCGCTGTGCTCGCGTTACGCCACGGTCAACCACTTTAATCTCTTTGGTTATGGCGGCCGGGCCGGCCTGGTCGGCTTCTCGCCCGGGACGCGCGATATCGTCCCCACTCAACCGCTGGCCGCGATCCTGGACAGTGCGCTCGAAGACAATGGGGGCGCCACGCTCACGCATGCCCTGCTTCCGGGAAGTGTGGCCATGGACGCTGGTGACCCCGATTTCGAGAAGGTGATCTACGGCCGCACCGACATCTACGACCAGCGAGGTCCCGGCTTCCTTCGCCTCGGCGGCCCACACATGGACATCGGGGCCTTCGAGGTCCAGCCCTGAGGGGCAGGAACGGACGAGAGGCCCGATCGGCAGCCGTGTCGGGCCATCGCCTCAGTGGCAGCGCAACGGCATGCCAAACACAATGGGGGAACGACGATGAACGACAAACCAGGAATCACCAATCGACGCGCATTTCTGAATAGCCTGGCCGCGGGCGGCTTGGCGCTGAGCTTGTCCGCATCGAGCAATCTCGCGCAGGCGGCCCCGCTTGCGGTTCAACTCCGACACGTCGGCGGACCGGATCGCCCGTACCAGACAGTGCAGGCAGCGCTGGACTCCATCTCCGATGCCTCGCGCGACCGGCCGTACCTGATCCTCGTCGATCCCGGGTGCTACGACCTGAGCGAGAATCGCAGGCCCGTGGTGCTGCGGCCCTATATCAGCGTTGCCGGAACGAATCGCCAGTCAACGATCTTTCGCACCAGCGACGACCTCAATTTCCGTATCGCGAGTTACACGAGCGTATCCAACCTCACGATTCAACATCGGTGCTCCATGGGAGGCTCCGCCGCCCTTTTCGGAAGCACCGGGACTCTGAACAGTTTTCTCGTCGACTCGGTCGATGTGACCGTCGAGGGCACCGCAAGCGGCTTCCGCTCACTCGGTTACGTGGACCTTGGGGAATTCCGCAATGTGGCCATCGTCACCGAGGGAACCGGCATCGAGATCGCCGGCGGCGGGCATGTCTATATCCACGACTGCAACATCCACCTGATTTCCGGCCAGACCGGAGGCGATCACATCGGCGTTGTCGGCGCCAACTACTGTCGCATCTTTGTCTTCGGCGGAAAGCTTGGAACCGGTTACGGATACCCCGACATCGCAGACCCCACCGGGAGCGTCATCGGCTGCTTGGCGCGCCCCAATGCAACCGGGCGCATTCATTTATTCGGCGTGTGGTCCATCTGTCGGAACATGTCGAAGGACCCTGGCATCTCCGTCAATTGCGTTCGCAATGAATCCAGGGAACTGCGCATCCGGGTATTCGATTCCTACCTGCAGAGTGAGGCCAGCAGTCTTGCCGCGACCCGGACGTTATGCAGCGTGGGTGGAGGGAAAATCGAGGTCTATGGAACCCGCTATGCCATGTGCGGCTCGGAGATGATCTTCAGCGCGAACCAGATCGGGCTGCAGCGATACGATGCGAGCGCCAATGGAACCACGATCGGCGGCAACAACAGCGGCCCGACCAATGGCGGGTTGATCCTGCTGGATGCCTCTCAGGGGCCCTTCACGCTGTACCTGCCGAACCCGTCAAACAGCATACCTACCGAGCAGTTCATCTTCAAAAAGGTCGACAGGACCGCCAACGCGGTCACGCTGAGCGCCGGCCGGACAACGATCGATGGCTCACGTCTCTACCGCCTGACCGCACCCTTCCAACGCTTGCACGTGAGATTTGCTGACTCGGCGTACTACGTCGTGGGGTGAGACGTTCGCACTAACCTTGCCGCACATTTCGACCGGGAGGGAGCCTGGTCAGCAGCCGCCAAGGAGTCCACGACATCATTTCGCCTCGGGGGCAGTTGCAAGAGTGCTGGCGCAGGGTGCAGGCCGACGGACGGGCCCACGGTCCGGTATTCGGTGGCTTTGTTCGCGGCCGACACGCCGCTGGATGCTCGACAAGCGCCCGGCGCCTTCCCGGACCAGGGCGCGGGCGCTCTGCCATTCGGCGGCGCCGTGCCGAACCGCGGTAGCCACATTCCGAAAGCCGCGCTCGATTCTCGGAGCACCGGCGTCCCCGCTCAGAATGTCGGTCTTGATTCTTTTTTAATCGGCGTCGGGATTCAGTCAACCGATGGCCATTTTCCGAGCGTCGAGCTCGACTCAAAAAGTATCGGCGCCGGTTCTCCGAGAATCCCGGGCGAGGCTCCGAGAACCGGCGTCGACTCTCTGAGTGTGCCGGTCGATGCTCCGAGATCCTCGGTCGACTCTTTTTGTGCCGACCGCGACTCTCGGAATATCGGCGTCGGAGCTCCGAGTGTGGCCGTCGAGTCTTTTTGCGCCGACCGGGGTGTTTTCCGGATCGAAAACGGGCGGCGGAGCCTCACATCGGTGAATGCGAGAGGAGGCATCGCGTTGCGGATTTCCACACACACTGCCCTTTGTACCGGACACGGTCGGTCGGGCGAAACACCTCCCCGGCCGGAACCGGGGAGCGGGCGTTCACGTCTTTCGCACGGCTTCCGATTACGAACGAGGCCGCCTCATTCTCCGTTATGTGCGTTCGCGTTGCCTGAATCGGCCTTTTGCCGCGGTACAGCAGTGGAGTCACTTTGCGCCGCTTCCCGAACGCAGAGCAGGAGACGCGCGATGTGATCCCGCGCGTTGTTGATCGGCCCGAGCAGGTCGACCAGCGTGGACTGACTGGGGATCACCCCGCTGGAGAATTGCTCCAGCGCCTCGCCTTTCAGCTCCAGTAGTTCGCGCTGCAGCGAACTGAGCTTCTCCGTATCGAGGGAGGAAGACAACTCGAGCGTCGCCAGTCGCCGTTCTATGGTGGCAATGCGCGCCAGATAGCTCGTGAACAAACCATGTCGTCGTGAGTGCCCGCGCTGCCGGCAGGCTTCGCGTAGAAACAGCGCAGCCCCGAGAAGGGCGCCGAGAACGCTGAGGCTGTTGCTCAAGGTGTCGACATCGTCGGCGGTCAGCAGTGGATGTTCCCGTTCTCTGAAACTGGCGGAACCCGGATGCAGGGTCATTCTCGACGGCAGCGCCAGTAACGAGCGGTCGAGCGGCGGCTGTTGAAATCGGGCAAAGCGGGAATCGAATACGGCTTCCATCACGCGCTCGATGGTCGCCGGCGAGACCGATTCGTTCGCGACCAGCAGCAGCGGGGCGCCGAGCGTATGCATGGGCCCGGCCGGCACCGGCGGTTCGATCTCATAGGTGAAGGGCGGAATCACCACGTCCTGCGTGAACAGCCGCTCGATCTGACTGTTGGTGTCATCGAGCGGGTTGTCCGAGACGATCGAGCTCAAGCGAAATGCCTCGGAAAATGGAATCGGGACGAGGCGATAATCGGCATGCCGTATGAACTTCAGCGCGACTTTCGAAGGAACCGTGGCCAGGTGGAATACCGCGTCCGGCAAGTCATTCCGCCGTCCCTGGGTCAGGAAGCGATCAATCTCGGCAGGACGCAGGCTCTGGGAGCGAATGCCATTGGAGTTCAACAGGCTGGCGGACGAGATCCCCAACAGTCCCAGCACGTTGCTGGCCAATTCGTGCGTCTCGGAACCCTCGGAACCCAGGCTGACGATATGCCCTCGGAGCGCCGTCAGACTCCGGGTGACTTCCTCCGCCATCTCTCGCTTGACCAGCAGATGCAGGGCCTCGGCATATAGCGGTGTGACTTCAAGCACGTGTTGGTAGTCGCCGCTGCGAAATATCCCCGACACCATGGCCAGATCCACGGCACCCGAATTCACGGCTTTCAGCGCGGCGGTGGTATCGGCGCTCGGAACGACGCGGGTAAGCGTGCCTCTGGACGAAATGTCGTCCGCCAGCGCCTGCGCCAACTCGGCGCGAGTGGTCCCTGCCAGGCCTGCCGTAAGGGTGATTCGCGGCGCGGGTACATCGCCGGTGGAACGAACGACCACCGTGGCGAAAGCAGCCGTGAACAGCGCCAGATAAATGAAAAGAGGATATCGCTCCCTCAGCACACAAGCCCAAGAGGAAAACCATCCCGCCATGCCTGCCCCCGAGAAAATAGCCTGTTACCTGAACTCATTGCCCAGTTCCGCGGGCACGGCCGACTGCGTGACTCGGTCCGTACATGCGATCGCAAAACACCGAATCCGCCGGCCTCGGGGCTACAAAGCCCGCTTCAGCACGCAGTCGTGATGCCCGGCTACCTCCCGGCCCAACTGTAGCCCCTACGATACCTTGAACTTACGGGGTTGCAAGACGGGGTCCAACGACCAAGGTCGCCGCGCGGAAAATCTCGTCAGGGAGAAGACGCTGTGGTTTGGAAGCCAACCTTCCTCGGCGACCGAGAGGGCCTGCGAGGCCCTTATGCGGGATACGGACGTATAAATAAACGGGTTAACCCGCAAGCTCCCGGCCGATCCGACTGTCGGTTGTAGCAATAGCCATGGTGTTCGGGACTGTACTCGATGGGGGCGCCGAAACCGTCGCGCAGGTCGGCAATGACCCGAAACACGGTGGAGCGCGAACACTGGAGATGCTGTTCGAGGATGCGTTCGGAAACCGGCGTGCGTCGGGTTGTCAGAACCTTGTGCAGCTCGTAGATCCGTTCCCAGTGTTTCATGGCCAATCGCTCCTTGATCAGCAGAAATGAATAGAAAGGCGGCGACCGGAAACTGCGACGCACTTCGTCCGACTGGGTTTCCGGATCGGGGTATTACGCCGTTCGGACATTATGCGGGTGGAAATTGCGCTGTGCTACCGTGCCCGACGATCCCTCAAAACCCGCATGCGATGCGATCGGTCGTGAACGTATTCGAACGCGGCGGTCATGCCGCGGCGAACTAAGTGAGGGAGACATACCGGGCTACGGCAGCTAGCGCTGATCCGGCAGGCACAGCGGCGCCGCACGATGTCCGGCGACCGCTGCCCACACCCCGTTGTCGGACTTAATCCTTAAGTCGTACCCCCGTCTCGAATGTTGCCACATCAATATTTTCCGGGGGAAAAATGGACTGTTCTACCGTAGCAGCCTCGGGCACAGGTACACGGAATCGGTGGAGCTAATGTTCCCTAGCAAACGCGATGATTGCGGACATGTGGCTGGAATAGGATGAGCGCGTGCACGCGGCGGGCTGTTGGATTCCCGCTTGCGCGGGAATGACGAGGGTGCGCGAGAATGACGACAACGCGGGGGCGGAGGTGCGGTGTTGGGCTGGGATTCCCGTTTTCACGGGAAAGACGCCAGCGCGGGAAGGACTGGGGTTGCGAGGAAGGCAGGCGACCGGTCTCAGGGAAGACTGCGACCCTCCGCCGCCGCGTCCACCACGAACTGTTTGAGCGCCCGGCGCTGCAGTTCCCATTCCTCAGGACCGGCAGCGCCCCAGTGGTTCATCGATTCTCGAAAGCGGCGAACGGACTCGGTCAATGCCTGGGCCGTGGGGACCGGCGAGGTGAAGGAGCGCGAGACCAGTGCGCCCGTTGCGCCGAGCCGAGGGTACTGCGCGTTCAACAAGTCGGACGGGATCGGCAAGGAGGCGTCGTCGATTCGGGCGACCCCGCCCACGTGCAACGGCAGCCCGACGGCATGCACGATCTCACTGGCGCGCTCCAGCATCCACGAGGTCAGCGTCTCGAACCGCGACCGTATCTTCATCGAGAGCTTGAGATCGGTCAGTCCGACGTGAATTTCGTCGATGCCGGGTAGGCACACCAGTTCCTCGATGAAATACAGTGCGGCGGCGGTTTCCACCAGCAAGACGGTCGTCGCACGGCCCGCGACGAGGTCGGCGAAACGGCGCGCTTCGTCGGGTCGATGGAAGTAAGGCAACATGACGTGCGTCGCGCCTCCCCCGATGACGCGTTCGACCTCCTCCGGGGATTGCTCATGGATGGGATTCACGCGAACGAACAGCGGATGATCGCCGATGGTTTCGCGAATCAACGGCAGCCGGTCGATATCGTGCGCCGAGATGCGGGTTCCCATTCCACCCTGCCGCTCGTTCTTGCCGATGATCTCGAGATCCAGCCCGATACGGTCGATGCCGGCCATGACGCCGCTCCGCGCGAGCGCCGGGTCGTCGGTGATCAGGGTGAGTACGAATCGGTCGCCGAATCCGGCTGCTGTACTGGTGTTCATGGTCTGGACGATATGGCGGGATGCAGATACCGAAGGTCGGTTTGCCGGCTTCAGAACCGGTAAGGGATTTTGTCGGTGTCCCACGGCAAGCGATATTCATCCGGGTCGTCGTACTGGTACTCCCGGTCGAAGTAGTTGAGGAATGTCGCTTCCTTCCCCGTAATGTTCTTGAAGCCGTGCCACACGCCCGGCGGAATGACCAGGACGCCCGGCCGGAAATTGCTGAGGCGCAGCACCTCGAGCTGTCGATAGGTCGGCGAGGCTTCCCGATCGTCGAAAAGGACGGCGGTGAAGGTGCCGTCGATCGCGACGACGTGATCGGTCTGGATCAGGTGTTGATGCCATGCCAACACGGCATCCGGCCACGCGGTCACCGTGATCATGTGTTTGATGTCGCGGTCGTGCAGTGCCCAGTCGCGGCGGTAGACCTCCTTGACGATCGAATTCGCCGTGATGATGTTCTTGCACTCCTTGAATTGAACGCCTTCCAGCTTCGGCGGCTTGAGGTCCCAAGCCGGCGTGGCGGACTGTGAGTCTTTCTTCGCCTCTTCAATCATGTCGGATTACCCCTCGGGTTATCGGGCTGTGCCGTGTCGATGGAATGTTTCAGGTATCTGTCGCGTCATGCGCCTGCGAGCGAGATCTCACGCGGACTCAGAGCCGGCTGACCAGGCCGAGCATGCGCGCCGCCGACGCGCGGGGTGACAGTTCGGCATCGAAGATGCGTGCATTCGCGGCGCCGATTTCGCGGGCGTGCGCCGGGTCACGGGCCAGCGCGATGGCGCGCTGGGCAATGGCATCGGGCTCTTCGGTGCTCAGCAGTTCCGACAGGGAGGCGTGAGGCTCCAACAGCGAAGCGTCGTTGCCCAAGGGTTCACCGACGAGCGCGCTGCCCAGCGCCATCGCGATGGCGAACTTGGACGAGATACAGCGTTCCATGCCCTGCGTGTAGACGGTGACCCGGGCGCGTGCGACCGTCGCGATGTATTGCTCAAGCGTCAGACGTGGACTCAGCGCATCGCTGAATGGCTCCGGTACCGACTCCGTGCTGGTGAAGCCGACGACGCAGTTCAGGTCGTTGCAGCGTCCGATCCGTTGCATGATCTGATAGCGGCGCTCCATCATCGCGCGATGCCGAGGCTTGGCGTAGAAGCTCGTGACGAAGAAGATGTCGATGTCTTTCTGATCGGTCCGACGCTTCAGCATGGCGTCGATCGCGGGGAAGTTCGCGAAGTCGCGAAACCTTCTAAGGGCGTCCGCGCGGTGCCCGCCGTAGGCCTGGTCGTGTGCCATCCCAGGCCGGAAACCAAACCAGGTCGTGGGCAGCAGGATGCGTCGCGCCAGAGCGGCAATCATCGGCGGTTTCACCGGAAAGAACTGCGGCACGCTCCAGATCTTTCCGCGATGGGCAGCAAGCTCGGGCGTCTCGGCGATGACGCCGGCATTGAGGTTCACCTTGAAGTACGCATCCACGGCTTGCAGCAGCGGCCAGTGATAGCCGCCGTTCGGAGCCGCCCTGTCGAGGCGATTCCCGTCATGGGCGTCGATGCAGAAGTAGCGCGTGCGCGCCCCCTGTCGGTACTCGAACAGGCACATCGCGAAGAGAAGATGTTGCCATTCCGGGTTCTGGACCGCGGCCCTCAGTGGCGTGGGGATGCGGTTGATCACGCGCAACCGGATCTTGCCTGTATCAGCAAGTTCGCTGAAGCCGTGAAGATAGAAACTGGAGAAATAAACGCGAGAGGTGTCGATGAAACTCAAGCTTGAGCCGTCGTACCCGTTGGGGTGGTCACCGACGTCGCGTGGGTGCTCCGATGAAGTTGCCTTTCGGGCCAAGTGGACAGGACCGCCCTTCGAATTCATTACAGAAGCGATGGGGCATCATACCGATCTCATTGCGTGGCGTTCAAGGCAACCAAGGAAATAGGCCTTGTCGCCCCTTCGAGGGGGGCATGCTCGCGGTCGCGTGGTGGATTCCCGCTCAGCGGTCCGGCCGGGGACAGGTTCCGCGGGAATGACAGGAATTGCCGAAATGATAGTGGGTTGGAGCCACGACGAGGCCGCGGGATTCCCTCTTCCCCGCTAACGCCAACAGCCTTGGGACTAGCTGCACGCATGACCGGCGAGACTGGATTCCCGCTCATCGGTCTGGCCGAGGGTGCGCTGCGCGTGAATCCACGCTGCGAGTGCTCGATCGGCCGACGCTCAACCGTCATTCCCGCGTAAACGGAAATCCAGGTTTTCCGCCCCGGACGAAGATGGGGGGACATGGCGAGCGGGAGACCGGCTACCGTCGCCCCTTGCCCGCCGCGATCGCAGCCACCAGGATGGCCGCGGTTGCCGACACGTTCAGCGACTGTACCTGCCCTGCCCCGGCGATGGTTACGGTGTGCTCGCAGGCGCGCAGCGTGGCCTTCAGCAGACCGTGCTCCTCATTGCCGAGCAGCAGGCAGATGGGCTTCCCGGGCGATGAGAGCATCCCGACGTCGGCGCCGTGCTCGGCGGCCGTCGCGACGACGCGGTACAAGGGGCGCATGGACTTCAGCAATTCCGGCAGACGGGACGCCGAGTAGAGTTCGAGGTACTCCAGACCGCCCTCGGCAACGCGATAGGCTGCGTCCGAGAGCCCGGCCTGGGCCGAATGGTCCGAAAGCACCATCCGTGGCAAACCGAAAAAGGCCAGCGTCCGGGCGATCGCGCCGAGATTGTGCGGATTGCCGATCCCGTCCAGGATCACCAGCGCCTCCCCGGCCGCTGACCAACGGGCGAGGTCGTCGGGATTCAACGGCAGCACGAGCCGCGGCGTGGCGGCGGCGACGATGCCGCCGTGCAACACGGTCCCGGCAACGCGCTCCAGTTCGGGCTCCGGAACCATCCGGTAAGGGCGGCGCTGCGCCGCGAGCGTCGCGCAAAAGCCACCGGCCGAGCCCTTCATCCGGTCGCTGTAGTACAGCCGCAGCACGCGCCCGGGATCGCGCCGGAACACCGCGGCAACGGCCGACAAGCCGCAGATCTTGTCGACGTCGTGGAACTCCGGCGTCCGGCTGTCCGGCCGTGGGTTTCGCGGCACCGGCCGTTCCCCGCGCCGGACACGGTCGGAGCCCGTGGGCGCGGGCGGCGCGCCGCGCCGCTTCGGTCTGTCTCTGCCGTTCATTTACATTTCCAAGGCATAGGGCATCGTCTCCGATATCCGTTAAATCTTCTCCCGCCTGATCCATGGCGCCGTTGATCCTGTTCAACAAGCCCTTCGGCTTGCTGTCGCAGTTCACCGACCATGACCATGAGGCGCAGCGGCCGACACTGGCCGGTTTCATATCGCTGAGCGGGGTCTATCCCGCCAGTAGGCTGGATTATGACAGCGAAGGCCTGTTGTTGCTGACCGATGACGGTGGATGGCAGGCGCAGATCGCCGATCCGCGCTTCAAGTTACCGAAGACTTACTGGGCGCAGGTCGAGGGCATTCCCGATCAGGCCGCCCTCGCCGCGCTTGACTCGCCGCCCTCAGCCTGATCGAAGCGATGGGTTCTCGCACTACAACCGAACCCCGATCATTCCGATTCGCCCCGTCGTCACAAGGCGCTTCCAGGGTCTGCTGTTGACCCATGCCCTTACCAAGTCCTTCAGTCTGAAGGTGCCGCGCGAAGTGTAGGCCGAGGGCGAATCCATGACCCGCGATAAGCCTGCCGTCTCGTCTTGACGCCGCTTTCGCCGTCCCCCTTGCGAGCGGGAAATCCACCGAGTTGTATGCTCAGGCCAATAACCGCGTTGAACCGCGGCACTTCACGGGGCGGGTTCTTTTTGCTCTGAATGGAGGCGGCTTCCCATTCTTCGCGTTCAAACATGAGGGCACCCCCAGATCGGGACAAGTCCGGCCTAACACATCAGGCGGACGATCCGCCAGGCCACGATCAGATAGCACGTCAGGGCGCGCTCGACGTCGGCGATGGTCGATGGTCGATGACTGAAAGGCTTACCCCCGGCAGCCCTTCCTGAAAACGGGGAATCGAAAAAGGTGCTCGATAATCGCTGGGGAGCAGAAATAAGACGGATAGTCGGTACTTTAGTTAGTCAACGAGATGTAACTTGGCACAGCCATGGCGACCGTCTTCACGCCGCTTTAAGCCCAAATGACGTAGGTAGTTTCACCGGTTGTTGGAGCGTTTGCGTTCCGGTAGCCTACGGACCAGAACGTGTCATGAAATGCGCACTCCAGAAAGGGACGGATACATTTACTAATGCATGGGAAGCCAAGATCACAAGCGTTCTGCCCGCCAGAATCATGGATGTTCCCTTTCAATCCCGCGCTTCACTCCCTATTGATCCTTGAAAAGGCGTCGCACTATTGAGCTTTTCAAGCATCTGGTCATGTATTGATAGCGCTGTGAGCCAGTTGACAGTAAACGAGACAGAGCGAGTTTTCTAAGTTGTCCTTTATGCAGCACCGAAGAACGTTACGGACGGGATCGGATCGGCAGGCAAGGTCAACTCAGGGTAACCCGGATTCGAAAAGTCGAATTGATAGGAGACGCGTGTTCCAACAGTGATCCGATTATTGCAGACTCAGTCTTTCTTGGGGGGAAAAGGGAATGCAAAAATGGTCTGGGCTGCATGGCAGCTCAAACGATGAGGTCTTGACGAGTCGATTAGCTGACGCGAGGTATCAGGGTTATAATTTAAGTTCCGATACAATCAGGTCGGGCGAGTTGCTCACGGAATGTAGGCCGCAGACTGTGGCCGTCGTTGAGCGGCGGTCACTGACACGAAACTCGCTCGGAAAGCTATTGTCCGAGAAAATGAATCATGGCGCTCACAGGGCCGGCGAAGCCGTCGATGATGTGAGAATTCTTTTGTTCCCGACCTCCGAAGCGCTTCGCGAAACGCTGTTTGAAGCACGAGAAGGGAAACCTGCCCTCGATCTAATCCTTCTCAGCCTGGACGATCCAAACATTGACAACGGAGATCTACGCAGCGAGATCTGGAGCCTGCAGGAAAATTTCCCGGCCACCGCCGTGGTCGTGCTTGCCGATTGCGAAAGTCCGCGTGTCGTGTTCGATGCTTTCCAATGTGGGATCAAAGGGTACCTGAACAACTCGATATGCCCGGACGTCGTTGTCCGAATTCTGCGCCTTATTCTCAGCGGCGGAACCTTCATCCCTGAGTCAATTCTCTTGCCAGTCAATGATCATGTCGTGCCGCGCCTCCGGGAGGAACCGTCGATCAGGATGTCAGGCGTGTCATCGCTGAAGCTCACACCAAAACAAGCGGAGGTCTTTCGGCTTCTTCGCAAAGGGTATTCCAACAAGGTAATCGGCCGAGAACTGGGCACCCAGGAAGGCACGGTAAAGGTGCATGTCCGGCAAATCATGCGTAAGCTGGGCGCGACCAATCGCACGCATGCCGTGTTCCTGGCGGATCAACTCACCGGCGGTGAAGTGTGATCCGGGCGTGTGCCATGGGAGCGCCGCACCGTCGAAAGGGCACCCGCGTTGGTGCATCGCAGATGGCCCTGGTCACCTTGCCACTGTGCCTCCTCGCTCAGACGAGCGCGGAGGGAGGGGCATCGCAACGAGCCCCGACCGTCGAGGAACTGCTTCGCAGCATCCAGAAGCGCGACGCGCTGATCGGTGAGTTGTTCGATCGCGTGCAGGAACTCGAGCGGCAGGTGGGCAGCCGCAAGCCACTCTCCGCTTCAGACGCCTCGGCTTCGAAAGAGCCTGTGACTCAACCCCCTTCGCAGCCGGCCGTCGCGCAGGGGACTGCGCCAAACGGAGTCGCAGAAACACGACCCGCTGGTACCCCCACTCAGCAATCACCCAAGGCCGCGTCGAAGCCACCCGGGCCGGGGCAATTCGATGTCGACGAAGATGCGGCAGAGCGTGCGCTCGAACGGACCTTGGTGATCAGCGGAGCGCTGTTGCTCCCATTCGGTAAAGGGGAACTCCAGCCCAATTTCGCCTACGTGCGCAATGAGCTAAGTCAGCCGGTGGTGTTTTCGTCGTCGAGAACGGGCGGTCAGGCCTTGGTGGCCTCCAGCGATAGCACCAGCGACATCATCGCGCCCAGTCTTTTCATGCGGTTCGGCCTGCCATTTGACTCGCAACTCGAACTCGGCGTGCCATGGCAGTCGGTCGATCGAAAGCGCATCGTCAGTTCGGGCGGAAACATACTGGCGGTACAGAGAACCGACAACTCGGATTTCGGCGACGTGCGCGTGGGCTTGGCCACGAGCCTGCTGACCGAAAAAAAATGGTGGCCGGACGTGATCGCGCGCCTGACCTGGGACAGCGACAACGGCGGCGGTACCGGCAGCGACATCCTGATAGGGAGCGGATTCCACGAACTGAGTGGGTCGCTGACGTTTACGAAGCGTCAGGATCCGCTGGTGTTCGTCGGGACCGCTTCCTACGAGGGCAGCTTTACGAAAAACGGTGTGACCCCTGGCGACCAGTTGGGATTCGCGCTGGGAGCCTTCCTCGCAGTCAGCCCGGAAACCGCCTTCAGCATGGTCCTGGACCAGTCATTCGTCGGCAACGTCAAGACTCGCGGCAGCGACATCCGCGGAACGGACCAGACGCTGGGAACGATGAACTTCGGGATCTCGTCGATCGTCGGTTCGGCGCAATTCGTCAACCTCACGGCTGGAATTGGACTGACGAATGCCGCACCGGACTATAGCGTCGCGCTCGCCTACACCTGGCGCTTCGACATCCCATTTCTTTCGGGCGTCTATTGATGAACAGGAGTCATACGGGCGAGCCGCCGAAGGGAAGTTGTGCGCTTCACAGCCGCGCGAAACGGTCCCGAAGCCTGTCCGCTCTCTAGCGTAGGTTCAGGAACTCTTTCGGTTTGGGCGCCAGTTGGTTGGGAGGGGACGAACCGTCCCGCCGGTCCACCACAAACCCGACTTTGCCGAGTTCCGGGTAGTCGATCCAGGCCGCCTCGAACCGCTCTATCCGCATGGTGCGATTGCCCCACGCCGGATCCGCCAGCAAAACCCGATCGCCCATGATGCCGCGAAACACGACGAAATGGTTGTATCCGTGGAGATTGAGCGCAACCATGATCGGCGCGCGCTGAACCAGTTCATCCAGGTGCAGCTTGCCATAGCCGGTACCGACGTAGCCGCGCTGGTCGACATACCGCTTCAAATCCAACAAGGAAAAGCCTTGCCGGATCTGGACCAGCCGCGGGTTCTTGACGTACTCCTCGCGTCTGAACAGCCCCTTGGCAATCTCTCGCTCCGACACCGGATCCCCGTGCTGGTAGTTCAACAGCGTGCCGAGCGCGGCCGCACCACAACTGATGTCCCATTTCTGGACGATCACCTTGTCCCGGCGCATTTCGAGCAACGAAGTCACCGCTGCATGAGCGGAGGAACCACCCGACGCAACGCAGATAACCAAAGCCACCACAAGCGCCGTGTCCCTCGACCAGTGAGCCTTGGTCGGTCGCAGACAGCGCCACCCAAGGGACGCCTTACCATCAGGAAACTCGCACGGGCCCGCAGATGAATACCACGCCATTGATGGTTCCAAAGCCAAGGGATGGCAGAGCGTAAGCGAAAGAAAAAGAGGCCCCGGCGACTGCCGGGGCCTCGCAGGCTGAGGCGCCTATTTCTGAAGATCGCTCAACTTAGTAGCCAGTAGCGGAAACCGAGGCACCGGCAGAGCTCGAGCTGTAATCCGTCGTCAAAGTCGCGGTCTGCACTTCCGTAAAGGTGTTATTGCCGTAGGCGTCTGCGCTTCCGGCAGCAACCGCGGTATTACCCAGAATCAAAGCTGCGCTCGTGACAAGCGATGTCTCCTTGATCGTTCCGGTGATGTTCTTGTTCAGGTTCAGTGAAATCCCACAATACGAGCAGCCACCACCCGTCACACCGTCCATCTGTGCGGCCGTTAGCGCCTCACCAGCGCTAGCAAGACCGGCACCCGACATCAGAACTGCACCTGCGATCAATGAAATTGCTTTCATGGCTATACTCCAACTTAATTTGCGAAAGGAAAACATATTTGCTCTGCAAAATATGTCTTCATAAGTTGACCAATTGCGAACCCGGGGGATTTTCGAATTGGTCGGCGAACAGGATAGGAATTTTCGCGGGCGACCGCTAGTACTATTTGGCGGTATCACCCAACGATTCATATACAAGGCGATTCACAACCCGACGCGGTACACAATGCAAATGATTGGATCAGTGGCCCGACCAGTGACGCCGAGTCCTTACCTGCCATTAAAGAATACTTGCGACGGAAGCCGTTAGACTGGCTGACTATCCGTCGACGTTAATCTGTTCACGCGACACGAGCTTCACCCGGCTATAAAACCTGATAACGGGCACCGCGTGTCGGCGAGGGATCGGCACGAGGATCCGTGAATTGATCTTCCAGATGGCTGCCTTGCGGCAGGGAAATAGCTATTCGTGGTAGGCGCCTTGATAGGAATTTTACCCCTAAGGGCTAGATTCGTTTACACCAACAGGTAATGACTTTTAAATTTTTCCTCTGCTAAACTCGGATTGGCATTGACGGGCGCCGGCATATCCGAGCTCGCATGTCGGTAGTTCCTAATGATGCGGAAAGGCATTGACCAAGGAAAAGTCCATAACCGCGGTATATTGGACAGGTCTTTTGCTTGGTTATTAGTAGCGGTCCGTCAGGCGTTCTGCGACAGAATCCAAACTTTGTCTGGTTTAACCTAAAGAAAAAAACACGAAGGTGAAGCACTATGTCCATTGGTAAAAAATCGGTAGTGATTGCGGCACTCGCGACGATTTCATTTTGCACTGAAGGGGCCATAGGCCCCACAAGCAAGACGCAAACACTCACGCACGGCTCGGTCCTGTCGCTCTCATGCTATTCGAGCGCGGCAGCCGCTGCACTCGCTCAGGCCTCTGCCGGCGCTGTGCCGGACAACTGGTACGAATCCTTTGGGTATGCCAGTGCCGAAGCCTGGTGGGCCGAGGCTCTTGCGAAGGGAGTGATCGGGCTCCGTTGGAACACGACGTTCAAAATATCCCGCGCAGGGCCTTTTGGGGCGGTGACGCGAGTCGATCTCGGATCAGACATCAACAATGCGACCCTGACGGTGGCGAGTGCCGACAGCGAAGCGTACGCGCAGAGTGTCAGCGTGGCATGGCAGCCCAGCATGTTTCGGTGGAGCCGGCAATTTGGCTCTGCCCGTTCGTTTTCGCGAGGCGGGTCCAGGGCTGTCGGCCAGGCCGGTAGTGGGACCAGTACCAATGTGAACAACCTGGTCTTTGTGAATGGGAGAGCCATTGACGAGTTCAGGAGTCAGCTGACTTTCCGCGCCGAGTCATTCAGCAGCGCTTCGGGCGCTGCAGTGAGTGAAGTGCTGTCCATAGCGGCAGCAGAACATGGCTGGTCCTATACGGACGGATTCGCCGCGGCTGCCTCAAGCGCTCTCGCCACGGCGATCGCAAAGTCGCGCGTGGTGCTGGACCTGGTGGCGCATTACCGGGCAGCCAAATCGGGGGATGGCGTCCTGGCGTCGATCGACAACGCCGCAGTTTCCCTCCAATGCCTGGGGGGGGCAAGCGCCGGGGCCGAAGCTGTCGCGAAAGCCTACCCCTACTGAGTCAGACGCCGTCGCGTTACGGGATGCGGCCTGAGCCACGCATCCCGTAAGCCTCACGGCTCACCCCTCGCCGCGAGATGGCTCGGACCTCACCATTTACGACTTGGGTGTTGCCGGCGTCTTGACTTTTCTCGGCTCGGACGGCCCTCGCCTCCCGACGGACTCTCCTTCTCTCATCCACACCGATCTTCTCAAGGGCCCCGTCCTCGCACCGCGGCGCGGACGCTTGCAGACCCAAGGGCATAGGTTATTGGTCCGAAGGGTCAATTGTGCGCCGCTGCACAGCCCGTAGACTGATGGTGGAGCGCTCGGGGGCGAACGGTTGGGACAACAGCCGCTCGACTGTCGGGCAATCTGAATGCGGGGCAAGGACTCCTTCCGCTGGCGCAGTTGTCAGGCAGGGTTCGCCGAGTGCCATCGGGCGCCCCTCGGATCTCGTGTCGAGTAACCAGGTCAAGCTCGACGGAACCGTGGGGTATGGGCGAGCCGAAGGCTGCCGCCAGCCATGGGAGGTCTTCCCGCTGGGGGCCGTCTCGCTCGCGAGAGCGGCCGTATCCGGTCCAGTAATGACCTTATCGGGGATTTTGGAGCAACAAGATGAAAGCTTTACGTGATGTCACTTTGGGAGTTGCATGCCTGCTGTGTGTAGGGCGCGCCGGCGCTGGACTCCCGCTGAACGATGCCCAGCTTGATCACATCAGTGCGGGGGGAGGCATATCGGTAACGTCAGTCGCCATCGGCAAGGGCCATTCCTCCGCGGCCGCCTATGCCTACAGCAAGGGCGGAAAATCTGTTGGCTGGGGTCGCGCTTCCACATCTCCCGGCGGGTTGGCGTACGTGTCGAAGCGTTACCTTCCGCACATTCCGCCCGTCCCGCACATCTTTACGGTAACCCCTCTCGTCAGGTGAAACGTCAGTGGGAATCATGAAGCTGCTGAGCTGTGGGTAGGCTACCCGCCTACGCGCGCTGTGCGCGGCGACCTCGTGCCCTTTCGGATGCAGAGTTCACCGTCGGCCGTGCTGGCAAGCTTGTGTTATTCGCCCCAGGCATGCGGAGCGCCACAGGGCATTCGTGATATGAGTGTTGGACCAGCACCGTCTCTTTTAGGGATTCGTTTTCTGAACACGCTGCGAGTGAGCACAGTTAATGAGAGCAGGCGCCATCAACAACTGATCTTTGTAAATGTGAGGTGAATGTCATGAACAAGAACCTGCATGAGAGATATCAAGCGACGGCAGTGTATCTTTTTCTGGGTTTACTGCTCCTGCCGTTGTGCACGGTCTCGGCAGATCCACCACCACGAGGGGACACGCATGGAAACCCTTATGGGCAGTTGGCGGCATCTTGGTGGTCTTGGGCACTCGAAACGCCAGTCGTTCTGCCGGACTCCCACCCGGGTTTTGATCAGGGCAGCGTCGACTGTTCGATTGGCCAACACGGGCAAGTGTGGTTCCTGGCCGGGAAAATATTCGATAGCCAGAAAGTGAATCGTTCCTGCTCGTTGCCCATGGGGAAGGGACTCTTTTTTCCGCTCTACAATAATGTTTACATCAACTTCGCAACCGATCCACCCCTGACGTCTGAGGTCTGTTATGCATTTACCCAAAGTGGAGTGAAGGCCTTGGGTAAAGTAAAAATTGAGGCTCTTCTAGACGGGAAGCCGTTGAATTACAGCCAAAAAGCGTTTGAGCAATCACCGATTTTCTCGGTACAGATGCCCGAGCCGACAGACACAGAAACCAATCTGCTCGCATACCTCGGTTTTTCAGAAACTGAATTTCCTGATTGGGTTGCCTCCGCCAACTGCGATTTCGGTTGGTATGGATACGTCGCGCCGCTGTCACCTGGCCGGCATTCCATCAAATGGAAAGTGGCGAGTTCGAAGTTGGGTCTGCTGCAGGACGTCGAGTACAAACTGACGGTCCTGCCACGCGGCAGATAGCGGGGGGAGAGTCAGCAGGACTCTCTCGTGCCCACTGGCTTCTAGATGCTGCCCACCAATCGGCTCAAGGGGGGCGCTTTGCGCTTAGGCGCTTGCGTCCCTTAGCCTCGTCCTTGGTCAGCAGGTGCCCGCCTGGTTTGTCGCCAAACGCCCCAGCGGAGAGGTTGCCGTCCAGTTCTTCATTCAGCCGGATCAGACGCGCGGACGCGCGAGGCGGCCGCGATCGATGACAACAGAATTACCGCCCTTGCCGCGACGTTAGTACAGCCGCAGCATACGCCCGAAATCGCGCCGGAACACCGCGGCAACCGCCGACAAGCCGCAGATCTTGTCGACGTCGTGGAACTCCGGCGTCAGGCTGTCCGGCCGTGGGTTTCGCGGCACCGGCCGCTCCCCGCGCCGGACACGGTCGGAGCCCGTGGGCGCGGGCGGCGCGCCGCGCCGCTTCGGTCTGTCTCTGCCATTCATGTACACTTCGAGCGCATGGCGCCTCGTCTCCGTTTGCTATTGGTCGATTTCGCCACCTGAGTCATGGCGCAGCTGATCCTGTTCAACAAGCCCTTCGGTGTGCTATCGCAATTCACCGATCGCGAGCGCCAGCGCCCGACACTGGCCGATTTCATTCCGCTCGACGGCGTCTATCCCGCCGGGAGGCTGGATTATGACAGCGAAGGCCTGTTATTGCTGACCGATGACGGTGGATGGCAGGCGCAGATCGCCGATCCGCGCTTCAAGTTACCGAAGATCTACTGGGCGCAGGTCGAGGGCATTCCCGACCAGGCCGCCCTCGCCGCGTTGGCTCATGGGGTCATGCTGTCCGACGGACCGACACGTCCCGCCAGGGCAGCGGCCATACCGCCTCCGGAACCGCTCTGGCCGCGCGAGCCGCCTATCCGTTACCGGGCCACGATTCCCACGTCGTGGCTCCGCCTAACCGTGCGCGAAGGGCGCAACCGCCAGGTGCGACGGATGACGGCCGCCGTGGGTTACCCGACGCTGCGCCTGATTCGCTATGCCATCGGAGAGTGGACGCTGGAAGGACTGGAGCCGGGTGCCTGGAAGGAGATCGAACTGCCGGCCCTGGCCGCGCGCAGACGGCGGCGCTGAGCAACAGTAGGGGTTGCCTTCAGGCCGCGACGTGGTCGTGCAGGACCTGAGCGACGCAGGCCGTCACGCGTCGGGCCGTCGGCAGATGCAGGAACTCGTTCGGGCCGTGCGCATTCGACTGCGGTCCCAGCACCCCGGTGATCAGGAACTGCGCGTCCGGGAAACGCGTTCCCAGCATCCCCATGAACGGGATCGTCCCGCCCTCCCCCATGTAGAGCGCCGGTTTGCCGAAAAACTGCTGTGACGCAGCGTCCACCGAGCGCGCCAGACGCTCGGTCAGCGCCGGGGCGTTCCAGCCATCCGCCGCCTGCTCCGGGCTGAAACGTACCGCGGCGCCCGCAGGGGGATCGCATTCGAGCAGTTCCTTGAGCGCTTCTGACGCCGCTGCGGCCCGCACGATTGGCGGCAAACGCAGCGCCAGTTTCAGCGCCGTCCGCGGGCGCAGCACGTTGCCCGCCTGTTCGAGAGGCGGAAGGCCGTCGGCTCCGGTGACTTCCAGTGCCGGCCGCCAGGTCCGGTTCAGGATCAATTCGACCAGACTCGTTCCGGCCGGCCGTACGCCTGACGCGAACGGAAACTTCGCATAGACCTGCTCACCGAGCACTTCCGCCGCCTGCTGGGCCTGGGTAACGCGCTGAACCGGAATGTCCGCGTGAAACTCGCTTCGGGCAACCGTGCCGGTGGTCTCGTCTTCGAGTCGCGACAGCAGTTGCCGCGCGATGCGGAAACTCGATGGCACGATGCCGCCGGCATCGCCCGAATGCACCCCCTCGGTCAGGATCTGCACTGACAATTCCCCGCCGATCAGGCCGCGCAGCGAAGTCGTCAGCCACAGCTGCTCGTAGTTGCCGCAGCCGGAATCGAGGCAGATCACCAGCGACGGCCGACCGATGCGGTCGCACAGGTGCTCGACGTAATCCGGCAGGTCGAAACTGCCGCTCTCTTCGCAGCATTCGATCAGCACGACGCAATGCGGGTAGGCCGCGGACTGTTCCCGCAGGGCTAGGATCGCCGCAACCGAGGCGAACACGGCATACCCGTCGTCGGCGCCCCCGCGTCCGTACAGACGGTCACCCTCGATGACCGGCAGCCAGGGGCCCAGGCCATCGCGCCATCCAGTCATTTCCGGCTGTTTGTCGAGGTGGCCATACAGCAGGACGGAATCGGGGGCGGTGCCGGGAATGTCGAGGAAGAGCACGGGCGTCCGCCCCGGCAAGCGGACGATCTCCAGCGTCGCGTCGGACGGGAGGTGCTCGCGGCACCACGACGCGGCCAAATTCACGGCCTCGTCCATGTAGCCGTGCGCTTCCCAGTCGCGGTCGAACAGCGGGGACTTATTCGGAATCCGGATGTACTCGATCAGCCGGTCGACGATCGAGTCCCGCCAGATCCCATCCACGAAACGAGTGACACGCGCAGCGTCCAAAGCAGAGGACTCCTCAGAAAAGTCTGGAAACCGAGTAACCCTTGGCACGCCTCAGCGGCACCACAAGGCCCCGCATTCCCCAATCCATCGCCGGGAGCCCCGCCACCGAGTCGTCCGTCTCGGAGGGTGCGCCCTGACATTCAGGGAATGGCGAACAGTCGTCGTCGCCGAACTCATCGGAAAAAGGATCGGAAAAGAGATCCGTCAACAGCTCGTAGGAATGGTTCACAGGTCCCCCCCAACGCAGTTACCACAAGCTCCACCCGTCGATGGACCGGGGGGCGGGCGAACAGTCGCGCGAATGCCGCGGGACACACGGCCAGCAGAGGACGCTACCCTAGCGCTGTCGCGTCCCGGAAGCAAGCCGGAGCCGGCAACTCGGCCTAGACGGCGGCTCGCCACGCGTCGCCTGGGCTGCAGCGCGGGCGGTCTCCGGGGAGAGTCGAGCGGACAGTCAGGGGATCACGATCGACAAGCCTTCACCCCGCGGATCGCTCGCGGCGCTCAGTCGGCCGTCGCGCTCGCGAACAACGATCTGCAGGTTGCCGTAGGGACGTTCCAGCGGCTGCAACCGATGCCCCAATGCGGTGAGCTGCGTCCGGTCCCCGGCCGGCAGTGCGTCGGGTTCGAGTTCGACCTGGTCGGGAAGATACTGATGGTGGAAACGCGGCCGCGACGCGATCCAGTGCGGGCCCCGCCCGTCGGCAAAGTCCAGCGTGGCCAGCAGCACCATCGAAATGATGCGGCTGCCGCCGGGGGTGCCGAGGACCGCGAAGCGCCCCCGGTCATCGAGAAAGGTCGGCGTCATACTGGACAGCATGCGCTTGCCCGGAGCGACGCGGTTGGCCTCGCCGCCGACCAGGCCGTAGACGTTCGGCACCCCCGGCAACGTCGCGAAGTCGTCCATTTCATCGTTCAGCAGAACGCCGGTGCCCGGCGCCACGAAACCCGAGCCAAAGCCGTAATTGATGCTGAGTGTCGCGGCGACGGCGTTCCCCTCGCGATCGACGATCGACAGATGCGTCGTGTTCGCACCGTCGCCTTCCGGGGCTGCCGCATCGGGCAGGTAGGCGCTGGGCAGCGCCCGGTCCGTTCGCAGCGCCGCATTGAGTCCGGCGGCATAGTCCCGGCTCAGCAGGCGGGTCAGTGGAATCCGGATGAAATCCGGATCGCCGAGGTAGCGGTCCCGATCGCGATAGGCCCGTCGCATGGCCTCTATCGTCACGTGGGTCGCGATCGGCGGCGGGTAGCGGTTCAGCTCGTGCTCCGCCAGGATGTTCAGCGTCTCCAGCAGCACGACGCCGCCGCCGGGGGGCGCGGCCGTGACGATCCTGACGCCGCGGTATTCCCCCCGTAACGGCTCGCGTTCGATCACGCGGTAGGCAGCGAGGTCTTCCGTTGCCCAGCGCCCGCCGGCGGCGCGTACGCCTTTCACCAAATCCGCCCCTACCGCTCCCCGGTAGAACCCGTCCGCGCCATCCTCGGCGAGCGCCTCGAGCGTGTGGGCGAGCTCGGTTTGCACCAGGCGGAAGCCCGGCCGGGGCGGCCGGCCGTGATCGAGAAAAATCCGTGCCGCCGCCGGTGACTGACGCAGTGCCTTCTCGCGGCGGGCGGCAGCGCGGCAGTAGGCTTCGCCAACCGCGAATCCGTTGCGTGCGATGGCGATCGCCGGTTGCAGCGTTGTGCTCAACGGCAGCGCGCCATAGCGTTCTGCAACGTGCGCCAATGTGGCCGGCAAGCCGGGAATTCCCGCCGCCAACGGGCCATCGATCGAAGCGCCGGGCAATGGCCGGCCGGCGCCATCGAGGAAAAAGTCGGCGTGCGCGGCCAGCGGTGCCCGCTCTCGCCCGTCGACCATGACTTCGCGGCCGTCGCGGGCGCGATGCAGCATCCAGAAGCCGCCGCCACCCAGGCCCGAGCCCGACGGTTCGACAACGGCCAGTGTTGCGGCGACGGCCACCGCGGCATCGAAGGCATTGCCCCCTTGAGACAGGATCTGCACACCTGCCTGCGTGGCGAACGGGTGCGCGCTGGCGATGGCAGCCCCTGCGGCAAGCGGACGCGCCACAGCGGCGCTCGATACCAGAATCAGGGCAGTGAGCACCCAGTTGCCAGCGACCAACCAATGAGGCCGAGTCGTGCGTTCGTGTGTCGGATCAGCCAGTGAATTCATCGGTGGCGGGAGCTGCATGGGCGGGCGGAACGGGCGCTTAATCGGGGTGATTCCTTGCTTGCCGGAGGATAGCACAGGCCCATCCCGCTGCCCGGTAAGACCGTGGAAGGCCGGAATTCAGGCAGAGCACACGCCGCGTGTCCCAAAGCTGGGAGGTAAGCCGCTCCGCCCGGACGTCTGGCAGGGCAGGCAGTACGGCGCCCAGCCGACAGCAGACTTGCAGCGCGCGGCCCATCGGCGGACACTGGGCGCCCCGTTGGCGGTTACCAAAGGTTCGAATGAAGCGACTGTGCGTATTCTGCGGTTCGCGCGAAGGCGCCCGCCCCATCTATCGCGTTGCCACCCAACAGCTTGGGAAATTGCTCGGCGAACGCGGCATCGGCCTGGTCTACGGTGGCGGCCGTATCGGCTTGATGGGACTACTGGCGGATGCGGTGCTGGCCAGCGGCGGAGAAGTAATCGGCGTGATTCCGGATTTCCTCGCGGGGCCGGAAGTCGCGCACGGTGGCCTGACAGAGTTGCGCGTCGTGCACACCATGCACGAGCGCAAGGCCATGATGGCGGAACTGGCCGACGGCTTCATCGCCTTACCCGGCGGTTACGGCACGCTGGAAGAGTTTTTCGAGATCCTGACCTGGGCCCAGCTCGGTCTGCATCGCAAGCCCTGCGCGTTGCTCAACATCGGGGGCTACTACGACCCCCTGCTGCGCGTCGTGGCGCACGCGCTCGACGAGGACTTCATCCGGACGCGTCACCGTGGCCTGATTCTCGACGACGCGGACCCGGCGCGTCTGCTCGACGACATGGCTCGCTACGTACCGCCCGGCGTGGAGCCCATCCTCCATACCGATCAGATCTGAAGCGCGCGCCGGCCGCTCAGGCGTTGTAGGTCCTGCCGCCCAGGCTCCTGCCCTGCGCCGCCAGGTGCGACTGCCACCATACCGTGAAGTCATCGGATGACAGCGGCTGGCTGAACAAATAGCCCTGCGCGAAATCGCAGCCTTGCGAGATCAGGATGTCACGTTGCTGCTCGGACTCGACGCCTTCTGCGACGACCTTCAGGCCGAGACTGTGACCTAGCGCGACGACCGTGGCCGCAATGGTCCGGTCGTCCGAATCGGTCGTCATGTCCCGCACGAAGCTGCGGTCGATCTTCAGCGACGCGAGCGGCAGATGCTTGAGGTACGACAGGCTCGAGTAGCCCATACCGAAATCGTCGATCGCCAGATCCACGCCCTGACACTTCAACTGTTCCAGGGTCGAGAGCGTTTGCTCTCCGGTCTCCAGCAGGGTCGATTCGGTCAGTTCGAGTTCCAGTGAATGGGGTGGCAGCCGGTATCTGTCCAGCAATTCCCGCAGCCGCTCCGCCAAACCGGGTTCGCTGACGTGCCGGGCCGAGACGTTCACGGCCACGGTCATCGGCGGAAAGCCCTCATCCCGCCACTGGGCCAGCTGCCGGCAGACATCGTCGAGTACCCAGTTGCCAATGCTGACGATCAGATCGGTACGTTCGGCTGCACTGATGAAATGTCCCGGCAGCAGCAGCCCTTCTTCCGGGTGTACCCATCGCACCAGGGCCTCGCTGCCGACCAGCGTGCCGTCGGTCAGTCGGATCTTGGGCTGGAAATAGGTGCGCAGTTCGCCGCTCTGGACCGCCTTCCGCAGCGCCGACATGAGCTTGAGGTACTGCAGCGTCGCCACGTTCATGTCGGCGTCGTAGAACCGGCAGGCATTGCGTCCCATCTGCTTGGACCGGTACATCGCGGTATCGGCGTTCTTCAACAACGCCTCAAAGTGTGTCCCGTCATGCGGGAACAGGCTGATGCCGATCGAGACCGTGATCGCGAAGCTGTCGCCCGAAATCTCGAAAGGCGTGTTGAACGACTCCATGATCTTATCGGCGACGTGCGAGGCGCCGTCCCGGCCGACGCCGGGCAGCAGCAGCACGAACTCGTCGCCGCCGACCCGGGCGATGGTGTCCGTCTCACGCACCAGGGCCTCGAGGCGGCCGGCCACCTTCTTCAGCAGGGTATCGCCCTCCTGATGGCCCAGCGAATCGTTGACGTACTTGAAGCGGTCGAGGTCGAGGAACAGCACCGCGAGCTGCTTCTGGCTTCGGGCATGCTGGGCCAGCGCGAGCTTGGCCCTGTCCGCCAGCAATTCCCGGTTGGGCAGCCCGGTCAGCGCGTCGTAATAGGCGAGTCGCCGGACGCGCTCCTCGGCACGCTTCAGGGTGGAGATGTCGGTCGAGACGCTGATGTAATTGACCAGCGCCCCGGCCGGATCGCGCACCTCGACGATGGTTTGCATCACCGGGCTGATCCGACCGTTCTTCTGGCGGTTCCAGATCTCGCCGCGCCAGGAACCCTCGCGCTCGATGGTGCGCCAGCGTGCCGCGTAAAAGTCTTCGTCGTGCAGGTCGGACCGCAGAATCCGGGGATCCTTGCCGATGACCTCGTCCTGGGAATACCCCGTCATCTCCTCGAAAGCCGGATTGACGGCAATGATGCGACGGTCGCAGTCGGTGACCAGAATGGCTTCGCGAGCAGCCTGGAACACCTTGCCGGCAAGGCGCAGCCGTTCCTCGGCCTGCTTGCGTTCGGTGATGTCGCGCGCGAACGCGCAGGCGAATTCCTGATCGTCGATCTGCAGATAGACCGCCTGCAGTTCCTTCGTCATGCGGCGGCCATTCCGGGCCGCATGCGTCGTTTCCACGACCGAGCTTTCGCCCTGTTTCAGTGCTGCGAAGAAGCTGGGAAACGTGGGGCCGTACACCAGATCGACCCCACCGAAACCCAGACGAAGCACTTCCTCGACGGAGTAGCCGAGACTCTGCGCCGCGGCGGCATTCGCATAGACCAGATCGCCGGAGGGCTTCGCCAGATAGATTTCCTCCAGCGCGCTTTCGACCATGAACTGAAACTGTCGGACCGCGCGTTCCGCACCTTTGCGCGCCGAGACATCCTCGATGACGGCGATGCACTGGTCCGACGGACCGCCGCCGGGGAGTGCCATCGACGTGACCGCGACGTAAACGGGGACCTCGGTGCCATCCTCGCGGCACCAGCGCTGCTCCAGGTAAAACTCGGCCCGCTGGCCCTGCTGCAACTCCGCCAGGCATTGCCGATAGGCTTCCAGATCCTCGGCGTGCATCATCGTCTCGAAACGCGCCCCGACGATTTGTTCGGGCGTGCGCCCCAGGATCGCGCAGCACCGCCGGTTGACCTGAACGAAGCGGCCGGTGTCGCGCTCGAATTGCGCCACGCCCACGGCGGCCTGTTCGAACAAGGCACGGAAGCGCGCTTCGCTCGCGAGCAGCGCGGCCTCGGCCACCCGCCGTTCGGTGACGTCGTTGGCCAGCACCAGTTCGGCGTTCCGCCCTCCGAAGTCGAGTGTATGGGACACCGCTTCGACCTCGATCAGGCGCCCGTCCTTCAGACGGTGGCGCTGGATTCCATGTTGCGCCAGACCGCTGTCGCTGCGCTCCGGGCTCGCCACCCGCGGACCGGAGGCTACCAAGTCGGCCAGCGTCATGCCGAGGAATTCTGCGCGGGTATAGCCATAGTGCGAGACGGCGGCATCGTTCACGGCCAGGAAGGCGCCGCTGGCGAGATCGTAGACCCACATCGGGTGAGGGTTGGCTTCGAACAGCACCCGGTAGCGTCGTTCTCCGTCGCGCAGCGCGGCGATCAGTTGCTGCTGTTCGGTCTGGTCGCGCAGGACGAGAACGCCACCGGCAATGTCCTGCTCGGCCTCCAGCCCTATCGGAGACCCCTTGAACGCAACCGGGCGCTCACGGCCGTCGCGAGCCAGCAGCAGCGCGTCCTGCGCCCAGGCGCGCGGTGCTTCGCAACCATCCCGCGGCAGTTGGAGGTCGCCCCGGGTTTCCGGATCAAGCAGCCTAAGCACGCGATCCAGCGGGAGTCCGTGCGCCTCGCTCTCGAGCCAGCCAGTCAGGCCTTCCGCCACGGGATTCATCAGCGTCACCCGCCCCGCCGCGTCGGTCGCGATGACACCATCCCCGATGCTCTGTAGGGTGACGCGAAGGTTTTCCTCGCTGTTGCGAATGTTTTCTTCGGCCTGTCTGCGTTCGCTGATATCGATCAGCGTGCCGATGATCGCCGGGGCGCCATCCTGGACGATCCGGCTGCCGAAGACCGCCACCCACAAGCGCCGGCCGTCGCTGCGGCGAACGCGGAACTCATGCTGACCGGAGGAGGCCACCCCACGCTGCAGCCGCAACAGCCGGCGCCACAGCGGGCGCAGGTCGTCCGGATGAACGAGACGGCCCAGTTCCTCGGCAGTGAGCGTATCGGAGGCGCAACCGAGCATCTCGGCCATGCGGGGGTTGCAGTAGACCAGGCGCCGGCGCTGGTACAAGTAGACGCCGACCGAACTGTTCTCGACGAGCCCGCGGAACCGCAGCTCGCTGGCGGCCAGCGCCTCGCTGGTATCGAGGATGTCCTGAATGTCGTAACTCGCGCCCAGGTACCCCTGGAACTCGCCTTCGTGGTCGTATACCGGCTCCGCATGGTCACGGAGCCAGCGGTAGCGCCCGTCCTTGTGCTTCATGCGGTATTCGAGGCTGAACGGTGCGCGCTGTACGGAAGCCCGGGCGATCTCCGCAAGGCACTGCTGCAGATCGTCGGGGTGCACGTCGTGCACCCAGGCTCGGCCCAACTCGGCCGCCCGCGGGCGCCCCGTGAACTCCAGCCAGGCCTGATTGACGTAGATGCAATTGCCGTCGCGATCGGTACGCCAGACGGGGTTTGGCAGGCAGTCGATCAGATGCGCGACTTCATTCCTACCGTGGACGATCTGCCGGCGCAGCGACCGGAGTTCGATACCGAGTTCGGCGACCTCGTCGTGGCCGCCGACCGGCGACTCTTCCGCCGCTTCGCGGACTGCCTCGCCGGACCGCGCGTACGCGAGCAAACGCTCGATACGGCCGAACAGGAACCGTTGCAGGATCCAGCCCAGGGCAGCCAGAATGATCAGCGCTCCACCGAAAACGGTCAGGGCATGCTGCCCGGCTTCCTGCCCGTTCTGGGCGGTCAGACCGTGCGTATCGGCGACCAGCAGCGCAAACCGGCCCGCTTGGCGATCGTCCTCCGTCGCACCGCCCGGCACTGGCACGGCCCCCCAGAGCAGGCCGCGTCCCGTGTCATGCCAGAGCGTCGATCCGTCCGCGCGGCGCAGCAGATTACGCCAGTTCGCGGGCGGCGGCGGATCGAGCTCGGTCCGGGTGTCGGCCCAGCCCGTCTCGGGGTACGCCACGCGCAGGCCCGTTGCCCCATCGATCAGGGCAATGTACTGGAGGTGCGGCGCGTCGATGGCGGCCGCTCCGATGAAACGCCACCACGCGGCCCATTCGATGTCTTCAATACCTTCGGCGCTGCTGCTGCCTATCAGATTCACCAGCCGCTGCATGGAGGCCCGCAGATCGTCCTGTCTTACCCGCTCCAGTTGTCCGCGTATCGACCAATAGTCGAATGCAGCCAGCAATCCGGAACACGCGAGCAGCGCGATGGAAATCCAGTATGGCGCGCGCAAGCTCATGCCCGTCGGTCCCTCAGGACGGCCGCCTCGTCCCGACGACAGGCCCTTCGGCATGCACGCGACCGCGCATCAGGATTGGCACCCGTCGCGTTTCGTTGCAGCGGGGGCGGGAAGGCCATCTTCGCAATCGTCACGGGGTAGGGGGAAAGTGTTCGAGGATCGATTCCACGGCCGCGCCGAGTTCTCGGGTCTGCGCCGACGTGTAGTAGCCGAAATCGTTCTTGTCGGTCATGTTGCCGTGCCAGATTACGCGCTGCGTCTTGGCGTCGATGACCACCAGATCCAGCTTCGCCTGCTCATACTCGGAGGAATACGGATCGGCCGCGGGAGGCAGCGCGCGGCCGTCGGTGCTCGTGTGCGTGTTGGACGCATGCAGGCCGGGGTAATACAGGCCGACGGCACCGTAGTGGGACGCCGAACTGCCCGTTCGCTTCAGTTCCCATTCGCCGAACGACCAGGCCACGCGGAACTGCGCCTTGTCGCGATCCCGCACGTAGCCCTTCCGGGCGAGCGCCGCGTCGACGCGGCTGCGGACCAGGCTGTCCAGCCGAATTCGTTCGGAGGTCTTGACGGCTGCCGGGGTCTCCAGGCTTCCGCTCTGTTCGGCCCAATCCCAGAAGTGCAGACGCGCGAAATCGTAACCGGCTTCGTGATCGGTGGTCAGATGCGCGCTGGAGCAAGCCACCAGCGCCAGCAGCATGGCGCCCAGGACAGAGGCTATCGGGAGTCGTCGGTTGTCGCGAGGAGTCGTAGAGGGCATGGTCACTAACGGTTTGGCCTACCGGAAATCAAAGCTTCGAACATTGCGGTTCGCTCGCTGCGCAATCCGAAGGGTGTCGCGGGGGGTATTGGCCCTGACTCCATGTGGTCGTAACATGCGGCACAGACCCGCTCGGCGCACGTCGAGCGCGCGGAACGGACAGCCAGCCGCCGCGGCGGCTGCCAACAGCCGACGTTTCCTGCGCGCGAGGACTCCGGGCACCATAGACGGTCTTTCGTTCAGCAAAACGTGACAAGGATAAATGAAAATGCGTACGGTCAGGCGGTTTAACCACCCGGCCGGTCCCGATACGGGCACCGGCTACCGCGCGCTCGGGTGCTGCGCCGCGCTGGGTTTAACACTGGCGGCTGGCCCCGGGTTGTCCGAGGATTACGAGCGCGGTCGCCAGCTCTACGAAAATCACTGTCAAGCCTGTCATTCCTCGCTGTTACATTCGCCGCTGTCGGGACGCATCAAGACCTTTCGCGAATTGCAATCACAGGTTTCCTCGTGGAGTACCCATGCGGCAAAAGACTGGTCCGTGGAAGAGGTCAACGACGTTTCGTATTACCTCGATCGTACCTTCTACCATTTCGGTGTCCGCGACGAATAGCACCATTTTGGTGAATGGACGGTTTCCCGGACGCCCGCACTTCACTTGCAATGACCGCAAATTCGCGGTGATGCCGTCGCTGTCCTGGCCGTCGGTCGCGCTGAGCACCGGTTTGGCTTGCGCCACGGCGGCGGCAGCGCCGCTCGGTTTGCCGGAGGTCCCGGTTCCACCGGACAATACTCAGAACAGCGCCAGGATCGCCCTGGGCGACAGGCTGTTCCACGACCCGCGTCTGAGTTCGACCGGAGCCGTCAGCTGCGCCACCTGTCATCAGGCTGCCAGTGCCTTCACGGACAGCCCGCTGGCCGTGTCGAAGGGCGTCGGCGGCGCTCTCGGCCAACGCAACGCTCCCACCGTGCTGAACGCCGTCTACCTCTCATCACAGTTCTGGGACGGTCGAGCCGGTACCCTTGAGGAGCAGGCCTTGCAGCCGCTGTTCAATGCCGTCGAGATGGGGCTGCCCTCGGTGGATGCCGCACTGGCGATAATCAGGGTGGACCCGGATTACCCGACCCGTTTCCGTGAGGCATTCGGCCCGCAGACCGAACCCTCGGCCGAAACCCTGGCCCAGGCGATCGCCAGCTATGAACGGACCCTGGTCGCGGGCGATTCGCCCTTCGACCGTTATCAGTTTGCCGGCGACAAGACGGCGATGTCGCCCGCCGCCGTCCGTGGGCTGGCGGTTTTCACCGCCTGGGGTCGCTGTGTGACCTGTCACACGATCGAGAAAACACACGCGACGTTCACCGATAACCGCTTCCACAATGTCGGCATCGGCTTCAACCGCTACCCGGAGGAAATCGAAAGTCTCGCCGCCGGCATGCCGCCGCCACGGATCGCCTACCGCGAGCAAACGCCCCCCACACCGGACCGCCTGGCCTCCGAACTGGGGCGTTTCGCCGTGACGCGCGAAAAGAATGATCTCGGCGCCTTCAGGACCCCGGGCTTGCGCAACGTGGCGCTGACCGCACCCTACATGCACGATGGCAGTCTGAGGACCTTGCGGGAAGTGGTGCTGCATTACGTCCGCGGGGGCTTCAGTCCCGGTGACCGGGCGCGCAACAAGCATCTGGATCGCGCGATCAACTTCCTCGAGTTGTCGAACGCTCAGGTCGACGATCTGGTCGAGTTTCTGAAGGCACTGACCAGTCCCGGGGTTCAGGGCACACCGACCGAGCACTAACCCGGAGTCATCAGGGATGACCCCGACGCTATCCTCAAGCGTTCCCGCGCACCGATTTTTCCGCTTGGGAACCCTCGCCATCGGCAGGAATCCAAGCCGATGCCAATGGCCTATGGAGTGAACGATGTCCGACAATCCTTTCCACCCGGACTTTGATCGGCTACCCGCGACCTTGCCGCTGTTTCCCCTGCCCGGTGCCGTGGTCATGCCAGGTTGCCAGTTGCCCCTCAACATCTTCGAGCCGCGTTACCTGAATATGGTTTTCGACGCGATGGCCGGCGAACGGTTGATCGGCATGATCCAGATCGACGCGGCAGCCGCGACGGCAAACGCCCCCGCGCTCTACGACATCGGAACGGCCGGCCGCATCGTCTCCTTCAGCGAGACCAAGGACGGTCGGCTGCTGATCGTTTTGTCCGGTGTCTGTCGTTACCGGATCACCGGAGAGATCCCTACGACGCGAGGCTACCGCCGCGCGACCGTTGACTGGGGCGACTTCCGCTCCGACTACGATACGGAGCACGCCATGGCGTTCCCGCGCGAGCGTCTGGAGCTGTTGCTCCGCGAATACTTCGCCGTCACCCAGCTCGAGATCGACTGGGAAGCGCTCACCAAACTCGACGACCTGATGCTGTGCAATCTGCTCGTGGGCGCCCTGCCCTGGGAGCCCGCCGAACGTCAGACGCTGATCGAGGCCGTGTCGTTGAATGACCGCATCGAACGGCTGGTGGGTTTGCTGCGCTTCGCCGTCGCCCCTACGGCCGCCGGTAGCGTCGCGACTCACTGACCATCCCGGCCGGTGAACACCACAGATCCGTCGCGTGCGCCCTCGTTTTCCGATCGCGCCGTCAACGACTCCCTCGGGCGCGCCTATCGCGGCGGAGCCTTACGTCCCGCCGCGGTCATCTGCGACCTCGATGGGACACTGGTGGACTCCGGCCTGGACTTCCGCGCCATCAAGACCGAACTCGGCCTGGGCAGCGAGGCCTCCGTACTGGAGGCGATCGACGCTTTCCCCCCAGAGGCGTTGGCCCGCGGCCACGCCGTGCTGTACCGGCATGAAATGGCGGGGGCACTCCAGGCCCGTCTGATGCCCGGCGTTACCGAGTTCCTGGCATTGATCGCCGCCCTCCGCCTGAAATGCGGGCTGTTTACGCGCAACAGCCGCAACGCCACGGCAATCACGCTGCAGCGCTGCGGGCTCATGTTCGAGCGCGTACTCACTCGCGACGACGGGCCCGTGAAGCCGGATCCGTGGGCAATCCTGGAACTTTGTCGCGGCTGGGGCATCGCCCCTTCGCAAACCTTGGTGTTCGGCGACTACTACTACGATCTCGCCGCCGGTCACGCTGCCGGCGCGGTGAACGTGCTCGTGTGTCAGCAGCGACCGCCGTCAGCCATCCGCGGCTACGAACTGGCTCACTTCCACCTCGACAGCTTCGCCGATACCGAACAGGTGTCGAGGATCCTGTCCGGTACCGCAGGGCGAATGCCGCAAGCTTGAACTCGCCGCCGCGCTTGTCGAAACGGCGCGCCTGTTCTACCGTTCCGAAGCATGAACGGAAATCCTTCGTTGCCCGCTCGCATGCGCGCCCTCTGGCTGGAACGCCGGACCCTGGCTTTCAGGGAAGATGTGGTCCGCCCGGAACTTGTCGAGCCGCTGACGGCAATCGTGCGGGTTCGTCTGGCCGGCATCTGCGGCACCGACCTGGCGCTGCTCGGCGGCTACTATCCCTATACCGGCATTCCCGGGCATGAGTTCGTCGGCGACGTCGTCGCGGCCGATGATGCCGCATGGATCGGCCAGCGCGTGGTCGGCGAGATCAACGTCGGCTGCGGCGGCTGCGAAGAATGTCGCCGGATGGGCCCGGCGCATTGTCGCTTCCGGAAGGCCATAGGGATTGCCGGCCATGCCGGCGCATTCGCCGAGTACCTGTCGGTGCCGACCGCCAATCTCCACCGGGTTCCCGACGCGGTCTCCGATACCGCTGCGGTGTTCACCGAGCCTCTCGCCGCGGCGCTGGCCATCCTGCAACAGGTGCATGTCCGGCCGGACGATCGCGTGTTACTGATCGGCGCCGGCCGCCTGGGACAGCTGATCGCCCAGACGCTGGCCCTCACCGGCTGCGACCTGTCGGTGATCGCACGACATCCGCTGCAGCAGCAGTTGCTCGCGCGGCAGGGTATCGCAAGTCTTTCCGAAGACGCGCCTCCGGCCGGACTTTTCGATTGCGTCGTCGAAGCCAGCGGGTCGCCGTCGGGCTTCGCGCTCGCGCGTCGTTTGCTTCGGCCGCGGGGGGCGCTGGTGCTCAAATCCACCTATGCGGGTGAAGTGCCGGTGCCGCTGTCATCACTGGTAGTGGACGAGGTTCGCCTCATCGGGTCGCGCTGCGGGCCCTTCGGTCCGGCGCTGCGCCTGCTGGAACAGCGGCGGGTCGATCCGACGCCGTTGATCAGCGCCGTTTATCCCTTGTCCGCAGGAATCGAAGCCTTCGCGGCCGCGCGCGAGCCGAATCGCTTGAAGATCCTGCTGTCGCCGGACGCCGAGGTGGGCGATCTACAGCGATAGGCCCACGCGGCGACGCGCATCGAGGCAGTGCTCACCGCCCCGTTCGAATTCGCGGCAACTGCGCGGGCGGCTGGGATAGATCTGACACCCATAGTCGGCGGCGGGCGTCTCGCCTCCGCACAGGGCGGCGCAACGTTCACCGGCACGCTTGAGCCGCCGATGCGTTGCCCGCTGCTCGACGAGTTCAGGATGTTTCCGGTTGACGAGTTCCGAGGCCGCGATCTCCACCGCCTGGTAGGCCTCGCGGCAACAGGCCCCACAGGTTCGGCAGTCGAGTTGCTCCGCCGCTTCCCAGCGCACACAGGCCGGCGCAGAGTCCGGTAACGCTACGGCGGGAGCGTGACGGCAGCGGCGGTGGCGCCGTGCGACGAAAGACCAGGCGCAATCGGCACAACCGTGACCCGGATGATAGCCGGCGATTGCGGCATGCCCGGCCGGATGAAGAGGTGACGGCTCGGTGCTCGTGTCCCACAACGGCGGCAGGCTTGCGGCCGCGTTGCCCGGATCCCCCAACCGCGACGGCACCGGTCTCGCGCGGGCCTTCGCAACCCGGTTCGCGATGTCGGCGGTCGCCTGCAGCGCCTCCGCCAGCGGTTCGGCCCAGCGCGCCTGGGCGGCACGCCAGGCACCGATGCGCGCCGCGACACAACTCGCCTCCCGTCGCCCGCCCGAGATTTCAGGGGCTGCGAACGGATCGGCCGGCAGACTGTTCCAGAAGGTGACGCGGAAGTCCGTCGTCGGTGCCATGAAGTCCCGCAGGCCGAAGCTGCCCGCCAGATAAGCCTGCAGCCGCAGGCAGGCCCGTTCACGCGACAAATGACGGTTGCTGGTGTTATCCAGTCCCCAGTCGGCGAGCGCTTCGCCACCCTCTCCTTCGATCAGCGCATGACACAGTTCGTGGAGAATCATCTGCGCGAGGGAATCGTCCGCGTCGAGTATGTCGTCGGTCCCGATCAGGAGGGTTCCTCGTCCGTCGGTCGAGGCGTAGACCTCCCGCGAGCGCTCGACCCGATAGCCGACCCGAGCGGCGCAGGCGATCCAGATCACGTCGAGCGGATCGGCATAGCGGTACACGACGGGGCGTGAGTTCGGCGGAGTGGGCGTCATGGGGGAGCACGTAAGCAAGGCCGCAGTGCGCTGCGGAAGGGCTAGTCGGCGGGGGGAGTATCATGCAGCAGCGTCACGAAACGATCCAGGCCCAGGGGACGGGAGAACAGGAATCCCTGACCGTAGCGGCAACCGTGGTGGCGCAGGAAGTCCAACTGCGCGGTCGTCTCTATGCCTTCCGCCACGACGTCGATCGATAGCGACCGCGCCATGGCCAAAATGGTCGACACGATGGACTGGCTGTCCGCCACGGTCTCGACCTCTTCGACGAAGCTCCGATCGATCTTGATCTCGTCGATGGGCAGGCGCTTCAACAGCTTCAGTGAGGAGTATCCGGTACCGAAGTCGTCGAGGCTCAGGCGGATGCCGATGGCCTTCAACTCGTGCAACAGCAGGCGCGTGTGCTCGACGTCGTCCATCAGGAAGCTTTCGGTAAACTCCAGCGTCAGCGTCTGCGATTCGAGCCGGTAGGCGGACATCAGGCGCCGCAGGTAGGCGTGAAAAGTCGATCGCTGGAACTGGCGCGGCGACAGGTTCACGGCCAGTCGGCACGGCATGGCGAAACCGCTTCGCCAATCACGCAGCCGCTCGAACGCCTGACTCATTACGAACTCCGCGACCCGATCGCTGAGACCGCAATTTTCGGCCACCGGAATGAAGCGCTGCGGGGCGATGACGCCCCAACTCGGATGCCGCCAACGGATCAGTGCCTCGGCACCGACCATCCGCCCGTCGGCGAGACTGTACTGAGGCTGATATTCCAGAAAAAGCTGGTCCTCGATGAAGGCGCGATGCAGGCCGGTCTCGATCTCCCAGCGTTCCTGGGCCGTGCGCCGCAGTTCCTCGCAAAAGAACTGAAAGTTGTTCTTGCCCTGTTCCTTGGCCAGGTACATCGCCGCGTCCGCATTCTTGATCAGTGTGGTCGGGTCGAGCCCATCGTTGGGATACAAGCTGATCCCGATACTGCTGCTGGTGAAGATCTCCCGCCCGTCGACTTCGATGGAGTCGCCGAGCATGGCGGCGATGCGGGTCGCGATCTGGCGGATGTCCTCCTCGCTGCTGATGTGCAGCAGCAGGATGAACTCATCCCCACCGAAACGCGACACGGTGTCTCCGATGCGCAGGCACTCGCGCATGCGTTCCGCCACCGCGCGTATGACCTGGTCGCCGACATCGTGCCCCAGCGTGTCATTGATGGTCTTGAAGTTGTCGAGATCGGCGAACAACACGGCCAGTCGCTGTTGCGACCGTTCCGCATTGGCGATGGCCACGGTCAGTCGGTCGATGAACAGACTGCGGTTCGGCAATCCGGTCATGGCGTCATGCGTGGCGAGGTACTCGTTTCTGGCCTGGGATTTCTGCAGTGGAGAGATGTCACTGAACAGACATACGTGATTCGTGGTTTCCCCTTGCCCGTTCTTGACGGTGCTGACGGTAAACCAGCAAGGATAGGCTTCGCCATTCTTCCGGTGGTTGACGACTTCGCCTTGCCATGAACTGGATTTCGCCAGTGCCCGCTGGACATCTTCGGACCAGCTGCTGGCGGCGCCATGCGAAGCCAGCACATCCGGCGTCAGACCGATGACTTCCTCTGCACGATGCCCCGTGATCTGGGTGAACGCCTCGTTGACCGTCAGGATCACGTGCTGCGCATCGGTCACCATGATGCCCTCGCCGGCCTTCTCGAACACGCGTGCGGCCAGCATCAATTCCTGCTCGCTGCGCTTGCGCTCGGTCACGTCGGTGGCCTGGGTGCAGGTGGCATAAATCAGGCCGTCTTCACCCAGCAGCGGGAACCGGACCGTGAGCAGACACCGTTCTTTCCCATCGCGGACCAGAATGTCTTCCGTTTCGAGCGGGGACTGCTGGCGCAGCACGTCCATGTCCTTGTCCCAGAACTGCTGCGCAACATCCGCAGGCAGCGCCTGATGCACCGTGCGGCCCAGCACAGCAGCAGCCTCTACGCCGAAAAACGCCTCGAAGGCCCGGTTGATGAAGATGAAGCGGCCGGCGACGTCCTTGACGCTGAGCAGCGCGGTCGAGTGATTCATGATCGCCAGCAATTTCTCTTCACTCTGCCGCAAGCGCAACTGGGCCTCACTGTAGGCCGTCGTGTCGACCATGACGATGACGGCCCCGGCGCCTGCGGCGCGTGGACCGCCATAGGGGTTGATCCGCAGCGAGTAATGCTGGGCCCCGCTGGTGAGCGCCAGTTCCACCGGGCGCCGCTCGGCGATGCTGCGTTCCACCTGCAGCGTGAAATCGTCGATGCCGGCCGGTCGTTGCAACTGGCCCAGTCTGAGCACGGCGTTGCCCGGCGCGATGCTGAAGATGGAAGCGGCGGTCAGGTTGTACCGCAGCACCGTCAGTTCGTTGTTGACGACCAGCACCGGATAACCGAGATTGTTCAGTACGTTCTCCAGGTCGTCGTTGGTGATCGACAGCTCCTGGGTCTTGTTCTGCAGTTCCTGATTGATCGTCGCCAATTCTTCGTTGGTCGACTGCAACTCTTCGTTGGCCGCTTCCAGTTCTTCGTTGGAGGCCTGCAATTCCTCGTTCGATGCCTGGACTTCCTCGTTCAGGGCCTGCAGTTCCTCGTTGGAAGTTTCCAGTTCCTCGATGACGGTCTGCAGATGCTCGCGGGTGGCCGACAGTTCGTCTTCGAGCGTCTTCAGCGAAGAATCGAAGCCCTCCTCCGGTGCCGCATCGCGTTTCGAGTCCTTGGACGGCTGCGCGGGCGCGGGTTCGAAAGCCACCAGGAAAAGCTGCCGCCCGTCCCTGACGAAGGGATGGACTGCGAGCCGGGTCGAAAGCGTCTGCCCGCCCGGCGCGCTGATGGATCGTGCCCGTCCGAGCGTCGACGACTGCCGCTTTCTGGCCTGCCGCAACAGGGTTTGCAGGTCGCTGCGCAGGCCCCGGCAAATCAGATGGGCGAGGTCGAACGACGGTGCGCCGTCTGGAACCTGCATCCAGTTGTTCACATCACCGAAGACGTGCAGCAACCGCGACTCTTCATCCACGACGACACTGGGCGGACCGTAATGCCGGAGCACTTCGTTGCGGTACTCGGACTCCGGCGTGAGCGGTGGGGGCGTCAGGTCGCTGCGCGGCAGGATGTCCCGAGCGAGGGATGGGCGGCCGCCGTTCAGCAGCGCCAGTCGCTTGTCCTGCGGACGCGGACGGAACAGCCGCGACTCCTTGTCCACCACACTGTAGAGGCCTTCCTGCTGGGAAATGCCCTCAGAACGCCCAAGAAACAGATAACCGCCCGGATTCAGCGCGTAATGGAACATCGCCAGGACGCGGGCCTGAAGGTCGTTCTTGAAATAGATCAGCACGTTGCGGCAACTGATCAGATCGAGCCGCAGGAATGGCGGATCCTGGTTGAGGTCCTGGCGCGCGAAGACGACCGCATCGCGGACCGAGGCTGCAATCTCGTAGCGATCCCCGGTCTTCTGGAAATACCGCCCGAGCAGCTCGGCCGGAATCTGGCTTACGGCACTCGAGGAATAAATTCCGCGCCGTGCCTTCGCCAGCGCGTTGATGTCGATGTCGGTTGCGAAAATCTGCAGGCGTAACGACTTGGCGGCCGACCTGCAGGCTTCGAGCAGTACGATGGCGATCGAGTAAACCTCTTCGCCGGTGGCGCAACCGGGAACCCAGACGCGGACTTCCTCACCCGGAGCCTTGGGTGCGATCAGCGTGGCGGTCGCCACCCTGAGATCACGGAACGCTTCCGGATCGCGAAAGAATGCGGTGACCGAGATCAGGATATCGCGGCACAACCGGTCCAACTCTTCGGTGTTGCCCTGCGCGAAGGCCAGGTAGTCATCGAGCGACGACAGGCGGTTGGCCGTCATCCGCCGCTCGATGCGCCGCATCAGCGTATTGTCCTTGTAGCCGGAAAAATCGATCCGTGTCCGCTTACGCACCTGCGCAAGCAGCTTTTTCAGCGTGAGAGGCAGTGAGACGGACTCCTGGGCGGGGACGACAAATCCCCGGGTGTGGACCAGCGCCGCGATTTCGTCGGCGACCCGGGCGGGTGGCAGTATCCAGTCTACGCAATCCGTGTCGATGGCTGACTGGGGCATGCCGTTGTACTTGGCCGACTCGGGCTCCTGCGCGAAGGTCAGCCCGCCGCCGGCCTTAATGTCCCGGATACCCAGTGCGCCGTCCGAGCCGGTCCCGGACAGAATGACGCCGATGGCGTCCTCCCCCTTGGCCTCGGCCAGCGAGGCGAACAGCGTGTTGATCGAGGGTCGCGGTACCACGCCCTCTTCCAGGGCCACCAGGCGCAGCGCATTGCCGCGCAGGACGACGTTGTGCGTCGCCGGTGTGACGTAGATCGTGTTGGGTAGAGGAATCGTCCCGTCGACGACTTCCACGACGTCGAGAGCGGTCTCGCGGGCGAGCAGCTGGACGAGCATGCTGCGATAGGTCGGCGAGGAGTGCTGTACGACGACGCACGGAATCCCGAGGTCTCGCGGCAGGTGTGCGACGAGTTGGCTCAGAGCCTCCAGTCCGCCCGCCGAAGCTCCGATGCCAACCACGAAACGGCGAGCCGACGACTCATCGCCAGTGGCGTCCGGGTCGGGATCGGTGTGCGCTGCTGTCGTGTTCATAATCGAGGTGCGGTTCTGATGCCTCGTTACGCGATTGGGCCCGGTCGTCGAACAAGCAACCGGATTGCATCTCATCGCGAGCGCAACATCCCTGGCGCCGGCGATGCGGCATTCCCCTAACTCCTTCGAATTATCGCGACTCGGGGAGGCTTTGCAAAGGCATAACCGCGCCGCGCTCCCGGACGGACCTGTGCTGGATTACTGATCCCCGTCCGAAAAGCGTCTCCCGCAGCGAGGTCCTCAACTCGCAATCAGTCCATGGCGATAGGCGAGCCGGGCCATCTCCGCCGAGGTGTTGACGCTCAGCTTCGACTTGATCAGGGTCGTATAGTTGGCGACCGTCTTGTAGCCCAGGCGGAGTTCCTCGGCCACCTCGCGCGTCGTGTAGCCCTTGGCGAGCAGACAGAACACATCGAATTCGCGGGCGGAGAGACTGTTCAAGGAACTGCTCTGCGCCGTCGTCCCGGTTTGCAGGGCCAGCTTCTGCGCGATTTCGTGTTCCAGATAGTTCTGGCCCCCGGCGATGCGCTCGACCGCTTCGACAAGAATCTCCGGCGCACAGCTCTTCGTGATATAGCCCTTCGCGCCCGCCTCCAGCGCCCGCACCACATAGGCCGGCTCGTCGTGGATGCTGAACATCAGGATTCTTGCATTCGGATCGCGGGCGATCAGCCGCCGCACCGTCGCCAGACCGCCGATACCGGGCAGGCTCAAGTCCATGACGACGACCTGCGGGCGATGCAGTCCGTAAAGCTGGCAGGCTTCCTCACCGCGCTCGGCCTCGCAAATGACCTTGATGTCCGAGGACTGTGTCAGCAACAGACGGTAGCCGGCCCGCACCACGGCGTGGTCGTCGACCAGCATGACACTGATAGTGTTGATCATTGCACCGTACCTCCGCACGGGACGATTACCCGCAGAACAACGCCTCGACCCGGGTGGGTCCGTAGCTCGAATTGCCCTCCCAGACTGGCCACCCGCTCCCGAATCCCCAACAGACCGAAGCCACGGCGGGGCTGGGCCGGCTCGAAACCCCGACCGTCGTCCGCCACCTCCAGCAACACCTGATCCATGCCGTCACCGCCGCGCAGCAGTCGCAGCCCGATGTCGGCGCGGTGCGCACCGGCGTGCTTGACGATATTCGTCAGACCCTCCTGAACGATGCGGAACAGGTGAATGCGCGCCTCGCCGGCGCATTCGTCGACACCGGCCTCGCAATCGAAGGCCAGACTCAGCTCGGGATGTCGCTGCCGCCAGGTCTCGACGAGATCCTCGAGCGATACACTCAGCCCGAGTTCATCGAGTACGGTCGGGCGCAGCCGGCGCATCATGCCGCGAACCACGCCGAACAGACGGTCGCAAATGGTCATGATCTGCTCGACTGCTTCCTTGTGTTGCTCTCCGGCGGCTCGCAGCGTCGCTGCCATGACCTTGATCGCCGTCACCGACTGTCCGAGTTCGTCGTGCAGTTCCTGAGCAAGGAAGCGCCGCTCCTCTTCCTGGATTCGCAGCGACTGCTGCGTCAGGGCACGATTTTCCTCCCGGGCATGTTCCAGCGTCGCCGCCATGTGATTGAAGGCCCGCGAAATGAGGGCGAACTCGGGGAGCGGAAAATGCGGCAGGCGTTTGCCGAAATCGCCCTTGTCGATGTTTTCCAGTCCTTCCAGGATCACTCCGACCGAGCGGAACGCGCGCCCGACCGTCACGTGGACCAGCGCGTAAATCGCCACGGCAAGCACGAGCAGCAACAGCAGGAACCCCTGGGTTTCATTCCAGGCCTCGACAATCTCGTCGCCGGCGTTGGCCTCGATCCGGATCATGGCCTCGGCACCGCCTTCGACCGGCACGCGACGCTCAGCCACCCCGGCCGGCGGCGTCACGGCCCAGCCGAACCACGCTGGGACTTCCCGCGAGGTCGGGACCGGGCTGAGCGCGCCCTGATGCATTCCCCCCGGGGGCTGATCGATGTGGATACGCAGGTGACGGGTTCGGTCCAGCGACCGCAATTGCGCCAGCCAGGCCTGGTCCGGCGGGTCGGAACCGCGGCGCTCGGCGATCCCGGCTTCGATCAACTGCATCGCCAGATTGACCGTCGAGGCAACCTCTTCCGCCACGGAGCGGCGGGCATTAAGGATGGCGAATACGAATCCGAGGCCGATGATCAGCAGCATCGTCAGGCCGATCATCAAATTCAAACGAAAGCGCAGACTCACGGCAGCCCCGTCTCCATCCTTATCGCCGACGCCCGTCGCCGCCAAGGCCCATCGAACGCATCGCGCTAGTCACGGCCGGTCTGGTGGAACTCTTCGTGCGCATCGTCGACGATACGCCCGCTGGCGGCATCGACCTCCAGTTTCCATTCCCTACCGTCCGAGCCCCGTATGTCGAACTCATAGGATGCTGCGCCGCTGTTCTTGATCTCGTACTCGGCTTCCACGACCTCACCGGGATACCGCTCCAGCGCGACGCGACGCGCTTCTTCGAGACCGATCCGACGGTTGGCAGCGAACAGGGGGTCATCCGGACTCGCGACTTCCCGTTCCGTCCCGACGATCTTCCCGGAATAGCCGTCGCATTCGATTTCCCAGCGCGTACCGTCCTCGCCCGCGACTTCGAACTCGTAGATCAGACGTCGCTCGCGCCACTTGTATTCGATCTTGATTACCGGACCCGGGTGCGCGGCCGCGACCGCCGCACGGCAATCCTCGATCCGTATCCGTGTCGTAATGGCTTTGAAGTTCTCCGCCGCACCGGGCGTCACCGGCATCGCGAGTAGCGTTGCCGCGAGCGGGGCGAGCGAGGTTCGATGAGTCATGAACAGACAATGGATGGGACGAACGGGAAGTCGGCGGCGGGTGTCGCGATATGGAACTGCCGTCGATCCCGCAGCCTAGCCCAAGGCCCGGAGAGTCACAAGCCGAGCGGTTAGCCCCGGCCCACTTTCGGGAAAACTTCCCTAGCGAGGAAACCCTGGACAATCGCGAGCATCCGGCGGAACCCACCCCTGATGCGGCGTCGGGATCTTCATACGGCGGAACCCGTCCATGGTTCCGCCCTACTCTCCGTAGGTGTCGGAGTGTTTGTCGATGCTGGCGGTCCAGTCTGTCGGCAGCAGGCCCAACCGGAGATAGCGGTGAAACGATGAATACGGCCAATCGCCCACCCGATCAACGTAACCGTGTTTGACCGGATTCCAATGCACGTAGTCGACATGGCGGGCATAGTCGCGATCATCACGAATCAGATGTTCCCAAAAGCGCCGATGCCAGATCCCGCGCTCGCCCTTGGCCTGACGCACCGCTGAGCGCCCTTCCGTGCGCGGCAGACCGCGCACGAAGCGGATCTTGATCGCCTTCCAACGATTCGAGAAATCGTCGTCGCCTGGCGGCAAGGTCCAGACGCAATGCAGATGATCGGGCATGACCACTCACGCATCGATATGGAACGGCCGCTCCTCCCGGGTGCGCCGCACCGCTTCGCGCAACCGGTCGACGTGCCGCACCAAGATATCCCGACGGCGCTCCAGCAGGTTCACCGTAAAAAAATAGGTCCCGCCCGGTACCCGATGACGCCGATAATCCGGCATCCGCTCTCCCCGCTTCCACGCCTCATCGTAGGGCGGATGCCCGCAGGGCGATCCGCCAGAACCCAACACGCTACGTCAAACACACAGTGTAGGGTAAGGCATCGCCATCATCCGGCGGAACCCGTCCACGGTTCCGCCCTACGGCCGTTGCACGCCTGATCGTAGGCGGATGCCCGCAGGGCGATCCGCCAGAACCCAACACGCTACGTCAAGGACACAGTGTAGGGCGAGGCATCGCCATCATCCGGCGGAACCCATCCATGGTTCCGCCCTACGGCCGTTGCACGCCTCATCGTAGGACGGATGCCCGCAGGGCGATCCGCCAGGTAGAACCCATCCATGGTTCCACCCTACGGCTATTCCGACCGACGGCCATGATGGGTGGAGCACCGCCGGCACATGGTATGCGCGGCCGGGCCGGATTTTTTCCCGCCCCCAATCAGGCCGAATTCCGTAGGTCGCCGCGTGCCCTCGGCCGCAGAATTCACCGCCGAAACGACGAGATCTCATGCCCGCCCCGACCGTGGGTTGGCATGACAAGACCAACGACCTGGAGGAGCAGTTCACATGCATGTACGAAAAGTGGCCCTCAGCCTGCTAGCCGGCGGAATAGCCGCGGCAATGGCCCCGGCGCAGGCCAATCCGGACCTCATCCGGATGTCCGAAAGCGACGAGAACTGGGTCATGCAGACCAAGGACTACAGTGCCACGCACTTCTCGAAGATGACCCAGATCAACGCGTCCAACGTGAAGGATCTGAAAGTCGCCTGGACCTTCTCCACCGGCACGCTGCACGGTCACGAAGGCGGCCCGCTGGTCGCGGACGGCATCATGTATGTCCACACGCCATTCCCGAACAACATCTATGCGCTGGATCTCAACGAGCCCGGCAAGATCCTGTGGCAGTACAAGCCCAAGCAGAACCCCGCGGCCCGCGCGGTCGCCTGCTGCGACGTGGTCAACCGCGGCCTGGCCTATGTGCCATCCGGCGATCACGGCCCGGCGAAGATCTTTCTGAACCAGTTGGACGGGCATGTCGTCGCACTGAATGCGAAGACCGGCGAGGAAATCTGGAAGATGGAGAACTCCGACATCACGGTCGGCTCCACGCTGACCATCGCGCCTTTCGTCGTCAAGGACAAGGTGCTGGTCGGCACCTCGGGCGCCGAGTTGGGCGTGCGCGGTTACGTCACCGCCTACAACCTGAAGGACGGTGCCATGGCGTGGCGTGCCTACGCGACCGGCCCGGACGAGGAGATGCTACTCGACAAGGACTTCAACAAGGCCAATCCGCACTACGGCCAGTTCGGCCTGGGCCTGTCGACCTGGGAAGGCGATGCCTGGAAGATCGGCGGCGGCACCAACTGGGGCTGGTATGCCTATGACCCCAAGCTCGACATGATCTATTACGGCTCGGGGAATCCAGCGCCGTGGAACGAGACCATGCGTCCCGGCGACAACAAATGGACGATGACCATCTGGGGCCGTGACGTCGCGACGGGCAAGGCCAAGTTCGGCTACCAGAAGACTCCGCATGACGAATGGGACTACGCCGGCGTCAACTACATGGGGCTGTCGGAACAGGAAGTCGACGGCAAGATGCAGCCGCTGCTGACCCACCCGGACCGCAACGGCATCGTCTACACCTTGAATCGTGAGACGGGCGCGCTGGTCAACGCCTTCAAGATCGACGACACCGTCAACTGGGTCAAGAAGGTCGACCTGAAGACCGGTGTGCCGGTACGCGATCCGGAATACGGCACGCGGATGGACCACGAGGCCAAGGGCATCTGCCCGTCCGCCATGGGCTATCACAACCAGGGCCTCGAAGCGTATGACCCCAACAAGAAGCTGTTCTACATGGGCGTCAACCACATCTGCATGGACTGGGAACCGTTCATGCTGCCCTACCGGGCGGGCCAGTTCTTCGTCGGCGCGACGCTGAACATGTACCCGGGCCCGAAGGGCACGCTGGGCCAGGTCAAGGCAATGAACTCGGTGACCGGCAAGATGGAATGGGAGATCCCCGAGAAGTTCGCGGTCTGGGGCGGCACGCTGGCCACCGCGGGTGATCTGGTCTTCTACGGCACGCTCGACGGCTACATCAAGGCGCTGGATTCCCGCAGCGGCAAGGAACTGTGGAAGTTCAAACTGCCGTCCGGGGTCATCGGCCACCCGATCACCTTCGGCCACAAGGGCAAGCAGTACCTCGCGATCTATTCGGGCGTCGGCGGCTGGCCGGGTGTCGGCCTGGTGTTCGACCTGAAGGATCCGACCGCGGGCCTCGGCGCAGTGGGCGCGTTCAAGGAACTGGCGCACTACACGCAGATGGGCGGCTCGGTCTTCGTGTTCTCGCTGTAAACGGATCGATATAGCTGCCGCGACGCCGCGTGCCGGCGCGTGGCAGCTCTTCCCCGCCATGGACGCCGTCCGTTGCCGGCCGGCGCACCGGCGAGCCGCGCAGCGTAATCCCTAACCCCCACAGGAGATCTCCACTTCCATGCGTTCCGCACGCCTCATGTGTTTGAGTGGCGTCCTGGCGTTGTTCGGCGCCAGTGCCGCCGACGCCGCGCAGCCGCTCAAGGTCTGCGCCGCCGAGAACGACCTGCCCTATTCCAATCAGGCTGGCCAGGGCTTCGAGAACAAGCTGGCCGAACTGATCGGCAAGGAACTGGGACGGCCCGTCGAGTACGTCTGGTGGACCGATCCGCGTTACTTCGTGCGCGATCAACTCGAACGCGGACTTTGCGACGTCGTCATGGGCGTCGATACCGGGGATCCGCGCATGCTGACCAGCAAGCCGTATTACCGCTCCGGATACGTGTTCGTGTACCGCAAGGACAAGATCGCGTCCGTAAAGGACTGGAACAGCGAGGCCTTGAAGAAGGCCGGGCACATCGCCTTCATGCCGGATACCCCGGCCGAAACGATGATCCGGTCGATCGGCCGCTACAACGACCAGTTCCACTACCAGCAGTCCCTGGTGGGCTTCAAATCGCGGCGGAATCAGTACGTTCGCTACGACCCGGAGAAGCTGGTGCAGGAAGTTGCCAGCGGGAATGCCGAAATCGCCGTGCTGTGGGGCCCGCAGGCTGGCCGCTATGTGCGCGCAGCCGACAAGCCCCTGGCGTTGACCGTCATTCCCGACCACCAGCAACGGTCCGACGGGCTGAAGATTCCGCACCATTATTCGACGTCGATCGGTGTACGCAACGGCGAGCAAGCCCTGCTGAACGATATCAATCGTGTCTTGGCGAAGCAGCAATCGAAGATCGCCGCGGTCCTCAAGGCCGAGGGGATTCCGTTGCTCGCGCTGGATGGCGAGACGCAGCCGACGGCCAAAGCCGTGGCACCGACCGCTGCCTCGCAGCCCGCAGCTTCTGTCACAAAAACGACTACGAAAGACAAATCCTAAGGAAAACCACCCCATGGCATCGATGAGATTCAAGCTCCCAGCGCTGGCTCTGCTCGGCCTGTGCCTCAGCGGCACGGCCACCGCGGAGATTACTTTCCGCCACGCGATCACCGGCGAAACCCTCGACTTTTCGTTCGGCAAGAAAGGCGGCGACACGGACGCCTTCAAGAAATTCAAGGAGACCGGCAAGAACCCGTACAACGGGGACGCCGCCGCCATCGAGAAGGGCCACAGTCTGTACCTGACGGCCTGCTCCGGCTGCCATGGGCACAACGCCGAAGGCAAGCTCGGCCCGGGTCTGGCCGATGATTACTGGACCTACCCGCGTAACTCCATGGACGTGGGTCTGTTCGAGACGCTCTGGGGCGGGGCGCAAGGCATGATGGGTCCCCAGAACACCAACCTGAACGCCGACGAGATGCTGCAAGTCATGGCCTGGCTGCGCAGTGTCTACACCGGCGACCCGAAGAAGGCCGACTGGCTGAAGTGAGATCACTGCGATCCCAACCTAAGGAGGAGTACACGATGAAAATGCACACATTGCCGGCAGCCATGATGTTGGTGTTCGCCGCGGGCACCGCCAATGCCTATGACGGCACCAACTGCAAATACCCCGGTAACTGCTGGGAGCCGAAACCCGGCTACCCCGACAAGGTGGCGGGCAGCAAATACGACCCCCAGCACGATCCTGCCGAGCTGAACAAACAGCAAGAGTCGATGCGCGCCATGGAGGCCCGCAACCGCAAGCGCGTCGAGCACCTCGCGACGACCGGCAAGTTTGTCTACAACGTCGACGACCTCAAGTGATCGGGTAACGACACCCCTTCCTGACTTTTGGGGGGGCTCGCCCCCCTTCTTTTGCGTTCCTGACCGGTCGCCGCGGCAACGCGGCACGCTTTATCTGCCCCAGTCGTTCTATGACCAAACCCCATACGCTCGCCGACTGGCGGGCCCCGGCCCTGCTGCTGGAAGCGCATCTGAATCAGGTCATCCTCGGTCAACCGCAGGCCATACGGCTGTTGTTGATCGCCGTCTTCGCGCGCGGCCACGCCCTGCTCGAAGGGAATGTCGGTATCGGCAAGACGACCTTGCTGCGGGCCATGGCCCGTGGCCTGGGTGGTGAGTGCGGCCGGATCGAAGGCACCGTCGATCTGATGCCCACGGACCTGGTCTATCACACCTATCTCGATGCGAGCGGCAAGCCCGGCGTGGATCCGGGTCCCCTGCTGCGTCACGGCGAACAGCTCTCGACATTTTTCTTTAACGAGATCAACCGCGCCCGCCCGCAGGTTCACTCGCTGCTGCTACGCGTCATGGCTGAACAGAGCGTCAGTGCCTTCAACCGGGAGTTCTATTTCCCGCATCTGCTCGTATTCGCCGACCGTAACCGCGTCGAGAAGGAGGAAACCTTCGAACTCCCGGCCGCGGCTCGCGACCGCTTCACGATGGAGATCGCCCTCGACTACCCCCGCGATTCGGGGGATCTGCAGGCCGTAATGTTCGAGCCGCGCTTCCATGACACCTCCGAACTGATCCGTGCGGTCCCGGAGGGTCTCATCGATTTCAAACGTCTGAATAGCCTCGCCGCGGAAGTCCAGGAGTCGATCCACGCCAGCGAGCGGCTGCGCCTGTACGCGGTCGACCTGTGGCGGGCGACTCATCACCCGGGTGATTTCGGCATTCAGTTGCGCGATGCCGAGGGCATCGGCGCCATTCAGGCCGGGGCCAGTCCGCGTGGCATGAGCCTGCTGGTGCGCGCCGCCCGGGTACACGCCTGGCTGCAGGCCCGGGAAGCGGTGCTGCCTGAGGACGTCCAGGCCGTGTTCCACCCGGTGATCGCGCACCGGTTGGTGCTGGACCCCGTCTACGAATTCCATCGTTCGGAACTCGTGCCGGAACTGATCTGCAAGATCCTGAATGCCGTTGCCGCACCATGATGTACATGGCGGAGATCGACTATCGGTTACGCGGACGCGCCCGCGGCGTGCGGGCTGGCAGTCATCCCGGGCGTGCGAGCGGCGACGGGCAGCAGTTTTTCGATCTGGCGCCGTTTCTGAGCAAACCGGATGCCAGCCACCTCGACCTCCGGCACAGCCTGAACGACCCGCTCGGTGCCTTGTGGGTGCGGCGCCAGCAGCAACTGGTGACCATTCCGGTCTGGCTGATCGCCGACCTGTCGGCGTCCATGGACTACCCGGGCGTGTACTCGAAGATGGATACGCTCGCCGATTTCGTAGTGGCCCTGTCCCAGTCCGCCTGCCGGGTCGGTGACCGCTTCGGCTTTCTGGGCTGCGACGAGTCGCCGCGCCTCGAATGGCGGCTGCCGCCGACGCGCCAGCCGACGGCAGCCCAGCGCCTTGCCGCCCGACTGCGGCAGTTTCACCCGCGCGGCAGTCATGCGCGGGGTCTACTGCGGGCGGCCCGGCTGTTGAGTTCCACCCGGGCCCTCGTTTTCCTGATCTCCGATTTCCATTTGCCCCTGCCCGTCATTCGGGAACTCATGCTCACGCTGCACCGGCACGAGGTCGTGCCGGTCGTATTGTGGGATCCCGCCGAGTCGGGGCGGGTTGCGCGGGGCAACGGGCCGGCACGGTTCACCGACCTCGAGACCGGACATGAACGCGCGCTATGGCTGCGCGCGGACCTCCGGGAGCGACTGTTGAACGCCTTCAACGAGCGACGGCAGCGGCTCCGTGAAACCCTGCGCTCACAGGGACGGGACCCCTTGTTCCTCGAAGGTTCCTTCGACGCGGCCGCCGTCAACCAGTATTTCCGCGCGGTGCGCTGATGCGGACGCCGGCTCTCGTCCTGGCCCTGCTCCCGCTGCCGGTCAGCGCAGCGACCGAGACGCCACCGGTGCTGATCGACGCGCCGCGACCCTTCGGCTATGTGATCGGAGACCGCGTGCCCCTGGCCGCCGAGTTCGTCCTACCTGCCGGCTGCGAGCCGCTGCCGGCAGCGTTACCGCAGCCGGGTCGGGTCGACTATTGGCTGGAGTTGCGCAGTGCCGTACTACAGCCACTCGGGTCTGGCCGCTTCCGGCTGGAACGCGTTTATCAGACCTTCTTCGCACCGCTGGAGGTCAAGACCCTGACGATTCGGGCCGTATCCATTGCCTACCGGTGCCAGGGAGTCAGCCAGCCATTGCCGATTCCTGCCTGGAATTTCACGATGGCACCGATCCGACCGGTCGCAGTCGGAAAGGGACATGACGACAGTTACATGCGGCCCGACCGGCCACCAGAGCCGCCCTCCCTGGCGCGTCACCTCGGGCCCCTGTCGGGCTGGAGCCTGATCGCAGTCGCCTGTGGGTTGACTCTCGCCTGGCTCAATGGATGGCTGCCGAGGTCGCGCCGTCGGCAGGCGTTCGCCGCCGTGTTTCGCTGGCTGCGGGCGGAGCTCCGCCAACCGTTGGCCGGTCCGCGGTTGCTGGAGGCCTATGCACGGGTGCACCAGGCTTTCAATGCCACTTATGGCAAACCCCTGTTTGCGACGAAAATGGATGACTTCGTGTCGGCACACCCGTCGTGGGGGCAGATCCGACCGCAAATCGAGGCATTCTTCCAGGCCTCGTATGCCGTGCATTTCGGTTCCGATGCAGGCCGGTCTCCCGCCGACTACCCACCCGAGCGCCTGCTGGAACTGGCGACGCTGTGTCGCCAACGCGAGCGCCGTGCATGATGTCGGTGACCTTCGGACAGCCGCTGTGGCTGTTGTTATTGCCTCTGGCGCTATTGCCGTTGCGCCTGTCGTCGCTCGAGAGTCGCGGCTATTCCAGCCTGGGACGCGTTCCAGCCGACCCGCTGTCTCGCGCCTTCGGCGTTTCGCTGATCGTCGCCGGGATCGTCGGCATCGCGGGCCTGATACTCGGTCTGGCCGGCCCGGCGCGCGAAGGCCGTGAGATTCTGCGCGTGGGCGAAGGCGCCAATATCGCGATGCTGATCGATCGTAGCAACAGCATGGATCACAGTTTTGCGGGTCGGACGCCGGCCGGCGGCGAGGAGTCCAAATCCCACGCGGCGGAGCGGTTGCTCGCCGACTTCGTGACGAAGCGCGCCCACGACCGCTTCGGCGTTGCCGCCTTCAGCACCGCACCGCTGTTCGTCGAACCGCTGACGGACAATCGGGAGGCGACGCTGGCGGCGCTGCGGGCACTGTCCACCCCTGCCCTGGCCTACACCCATGTCAGCAAGGGCCTCGCGCTGGCGCTGAGCCTGTTTCGCGAACCGACGGCGGAAGAAGGCGGCGCCCGCATCGTGCTGCTGGTGTCCGACGGCGCCGCCGTCGTCGACCCGGACAGCGAACGCCTGCTGCGCACGCGCTTTCGCGAGAGCGGCGCTCACTTGTACTGGCTGTTCCTGCGCACGGCCAACACACCGGGCCTGTTCGAGACCCCTGAAGACCCGCGCGACGACACGCCGCAGATTCGCCCCGAACGTCACCTGCATCTGTTCTTCGAGACCCTCGGTGTGCCCTACCACGCGTTCGAGGCGGAGTCGGCCGACGTCATGGCGGCCGCGATGCGCGAAATCGACCGGATCGAACGCCTGCCCATGCGCTACCGGGAGCGTGTGCCCCGCCTGCCGCTGCAGGCCTGGTGCTACGCCACCGCCGCGCTCGCGATCGGCTGGTTGCTGGCAGTGAAGCTGGCGGAGGCACGGACGTGAAGTCGCTGCGACCGCTACTGGTGCTGGGCATCGTGCTAGGCGTGTTGGGATCGATGATCGAGATCGGTGCGCTGCGCCGTGTCTCCCAGCAGCGGGCCGATCTTGCGTTGCTGACTTCCGGCCAGGACCTTCCGGTGGAGCGCCGCCCCGGCGCCACGCCGCCGGTGCAACTGGCGCGTGCGATTCATCTGGCCGCGCGCGAACGTCACGACGATGCTTTGGAGCTCTACAACTGGCTGACCGGAAGGGGCGATCCGGCGTTCACCGCGTTGCTGCAGTACAACCTGGGCAACCTGCACCTGCGCCGCGCCGTCGAGCAAGTCGAAAAGATGGAGATTTTCCGCGCCGTACCGGCTCTCGAACTGGCCAAGGACGCCTACCGTAAGGCCTTGACCCTCGCGCCGGACTTCTGGGATGCGAAGTACAACCTGGAAGTGGCCATGCGTCTGCTGCCGGAAATGGCCCGGCGCGACCATCGATCCGACGAGGCCGAGGAAGAAACCGAGACCCATCGCAGTTGGGCGACGCTGCCCGGATTTCCGCGAGGTCTGCCATGAGCCGCATGATCGCCGACGCGGTGCGTGCCGATCCCGGCGGCCCTGCAGCCCGCATCACACTGCCCGGAGTCCGGGTCGGGTGCCTGGCCGTTGCGCTGACTGGTACGCTATTGGCCGCGTTCGGTCTGACCGGTTCCCGCGCACAGCCCGTCTATCGGGCGATCGTCGTGGTCGATATCACGCGCAGCATGAACGTGCGCGACTACAGCCAGGAAGCCGGCCCCGAAAGCCGTCTCGACTTCACCAAAAAGGCGCTGCTGCAGACCGTGCGAGACCTGCCCTGCGGTTCCCAGCTCGGCCTCGGCCTGTTCACGGAGCGGCGCTCCGCATTGCTGTTCGAGCCCATCGAAGTGTGCCATGGGTTTGCGGTGCTCAGCGCTGCCGTCGAACAACTCGACTGGCGCATGGCCTGGGCTGCGGACAGCCGTATCGCCGACGGGCTTGTGGACGCCCTGAGAACCCTGCCGGACGCCGATACCGCACTTGCCTTCGTGACCGACGGTCAGGAGGCTCCGCCGCGGAATCCACGCTATCGCCCGGCGCTCGCCGATTTCGCCGGGAAGCGCCACGGCATCGTGCTCGGGGTAGGTGGGCTTGCGCTGTCACCCATTCCGAAATTCAACGAAAAGGGTGAGCCCGCCGGGTTTTACGCAGCCGAGGAGGTGCCCCATCGCTCCAGTTTCGGTCTGCCGAACCGCCATCCAACCGAGATCGAGGGTTACCACGAGCGGAACGCCCCCTTCGGCAGCGCGTGGGAAATCGGCAATGAGCACCTGTCGTCGCTGAAAGAGGACTACCTGAAGGAACTGGCTGGCGAGGCAGGCTTGGTGTACCGGCGCCTGGAACGGCCCGAAGACCTCCCGCACGCCCTGATGCTCCCCGACTTCTCGCGAAAACAGCGCGTCCGCACCGACCTCAGCGCGTGGCCGGCCAGCTTGGGGCTGCTCGCCCTGGCGCTGACCTTTCTTGTGGAGCCGCTGCTGCTGCTCGCCGGACGTCTGCGCCGGGCTCTATTGACCAACCACTGACGAAGCATGAAACCAATGAAACGTTTGCTTGTATTGCTTGCCTGCCTACCGCTGACCGCCCTCGCCCACGGCCCGACCCCACAAAAGATCGACGAGGCGGTGGATATCCACGCGCCGGCGGCCAAGGTCTGGGAAACGGTCGGAGATTTTGGCGGTCTCGATCGATGGAATCCCGCGGTGAAGAAGATCGAACTGCAGGGCGGCAACATGGCTGGCAGTTCGCGGACTCTCACTTTCGAGAATGGCCAGAGCGTGACCGAGAATCTCGATGCTTTCGACGACGCGCAGCGGGAGTACCGTTACCGTCTGGCGAAGGAGAACCTGGAAGCCCTGCCGGTGAGTTCGTATTCGGCGACCCTGCGGGTCACGCCGATCGACGAAGCCAACAGTAAGGTGACGTGGATCGGCCGCGCCTACCGCGGCGATACCAGCAACGAACCACCGGAGAAGCTCAGCGACGAAGCCGCCCAGACGGCGCTGCGCAGACTGTTTCGCAGCGGTCTGGATCAGTTGAAGCAGCAGTTGGAGACGGGTCAGTGAAACCCTGAGATCGCGGCAACCCTTGGGCTGGCGATCCCCCTCAGGCAGCGGGCACCCACAGGTCCGCCAGTGAGAACGTCAGTTCCACGAACGGCGGCGCTGTAACCTCCTCCGCCTCCTGCCAGGCGTGTTCCATGACCCAGTGCCCCTCGTGCAAACGGAAGACTTCGAGGGTGCGCTGGTCCGGATCGACCAGCCACAGCCACGCGACGCCTTCGGCAGCATAGATCGGCATCTTGACCACCCGGTCGGTGCGCGCGGTGCCGGGCGACAGCACTTCGCAGACCCAGTCGGGCGCCAGTGTGAAATACGCCTCGTCGGGAAATGCCGGCAGCCGCTCGCGCCGCCAACCCGCGAGATCGGGGACCAGCACGTTCGACCCGAGATGCAGCTCCGGCTCGTACAGGATCCACCAACCGCCTGGCCCCCCACGGCCACGATGATAGGGCCCAATGAGCTCATCACTGATAATCGATGCGGCAAGGGCATGCCGCGGCGCCGGCCGCGGCTGTGTGACCAGCGTTCCGTGGAGAATCTCGCCGATCAGGTGCTCGGGCAGGCCGAATAAATCCTTGTAAGTGGCCAGGCGGTTAGCAGGCTGATTCATCAGATGTTCCTGGACGGGGGCTGGAAGTAGCGCTCAGGCAGCGGGTACCCACAGGTCCGCCAGTGAGAACGTCAGTTCCGCGAACGGCGGCGCTGTAACCTCCTCCGCCTCCTGCCAGGCGTGTTCCATGACCCAGTGCCCCTCGTGCAAACGGAAGACTTCGAGGGTGCGCTGGTCCGGATCGACCAGCCACAGCCACGCGACGCCTTCGGCAGCATAGATCGGCATCTTGACCACCCGGTCGGTGCGCGCGGTGCCGGGCGACAGCACCTCGCAGACCCAGTCCGGTGCGAGCGTGAAATACGCCTCGTCGGGAAAGACCGGCAGCCGCTCGCGCCGCCACCCGGCCAGATCGGGCACCAGCACGTTCGAGCCGAGATGCAGCTCCGGTTCATCCAGTATCCACCAGCCACCGGGACCGCCGCGGCCATGGTCGAACGGATTCATCAACCCGCCGCCGATGGCTGATGCGGCGCGGGAATGCCGAGGCGCCGGCCGCGGCTGCGTGACCAGCGTTCCGTTGAGGATCTCTCCGATCAGATGCTCGGGCAGGTCAAGCAAGTCCTCGTAGGTGGCCAAGCGGTTCGCAGGCTGATGCATGGAAGAGTCCTCTCAGGTGCCTGACAGACGCTACCACGGTTGGTGCATCAGACCAAGAGATTGGAGGGCGCCCGTCCGTCAGTCCGGCGCGAACTTTTTTCCGGCCAGCACGAAGGAGATAGTCACGGCGGCAGTCCCTGGATCGGGTCATCCCTGGTGGCCCTTGAGGAAGCTGTATCCAGCGGTGCTGCGACGGCCGGATTACACCCTCGCTTGACTAAGGGAAATTGTCCCGTTGACGGCGATCGCTGCTGAAGGCAGTGTTCGGCCAACCAGCACGGGGAACCGCAGGGCCTTCGAACAGAACTCGCGACAACAGCATCGCGGGTCCTGCTTCGGAGCAATGCCCCGGCCGACCGGGTGCCCCGAGAGGGCGTGATATCCTAGGCGAACACGAACAATACGGAGGCTTATGCCATGAAGCGCCATACCCTTTCCTGCGCCATTGCTCTGGTCACCGGAGCCATTGCCGGCGCTGCGAATTCGGCCCCCGAAACGAAGAATGCGATGGATCTGTGCATGGACAGCGTACTCGCGAAGCACCCGGGGACGGTGGTGAAAGTCGAACGCAAGACCGAAAGCGGCGAAGCCGTGTTCGAACTGGACGTGCGCGGCAGCGATGGCAAGATGTACGACATCGAGTGCAGCGCAGCGACCGGCAAGATCACCGAAGAGGAAGAGGAAGTCGAAACGCCCGATCATCCGGCGTTCAAAGCCAAGGCGAAGATCAGCCTGGCGCAGGCGAAAGACATCGCACTGAAGCAGTATCCGGGTGAGATCAAGGAAATCGAGTACGAGATCGAATCCGACGGTGCCGCGTCGTATGAGGTCGACATCGTGTCCAAGGATGGCAAGGAAATCAAAGTTGAAGTCGACGCGACGACCGGCAAGATCGTCGAAGCCAACGAGGAAGTCTGGCAGATCGGCATCGAATAGCCTTCGCACCTCGCTGAGCGCTGGCCGACTGCAGGCGGAGGAGGACAGCGCAATGTGACCGATGATCCGTCCGGTAAAAGCATGTCGGACGGTTCCTCTCCCCCTGAGATACCTGCCCCTGACTCCCGATTCGTTTCGTTGGACGGTCGAAGCCGATTGGGGGAAATGAACCGAGAAGCCTCTATGGAAACCCCGATCCCTGCACGGCCGGCGGCGCTCGATGCGCAACCGCCTCGCCCCTGCCGCCGTCCCACCGCGGTCGCCTTGATTCTGGCGCTCGCAACCGCAGTGACCGCCGCACCGAGCAGCGCCTCGGGCGAAGTCGCGCGTGTCAGCGAGAACGCCAACGGCCGTGCGCGGGGCGACTCGGCCGGCGGCGCAATGTCATTCGACGGCCGTCTGGTCGCCTTCACCTCCACAGACTTCAGGCTGGTCCGAGACGACAGCAACGGCGAGGATGCGGATGTGTTCATCCGTGACATGCAGACAGGAGCGGTGGAACTCGTCAGCCTCGACAATGCGAACGAGCCATTACGCATTCAGGGAAGCGGAAGCCCGGCCGGCAGCGATAGGCTGGCGCTATCGGACACCGGACGTTACGTCGCCTTCAACGCCGCGGTCGTTGCCAACAACGGACTCACCGCTGCCCGGACCTTTGTCCGCGACCGACAGCGGCGCACGACCCTCCAAGTGCCGATCGAGGGCGGAGGGCAACTGGCCCACGAACAGCAGGCCAACGCCGACAGCATTGCCATCTCAGGGAACGGCCGTATCGTTGCCGTCGTCCTGAACGGTGCGATTACGTTCGACGGCAGACGCTTCTGTGGTTTCCCTGAACTGTTCGTGCACGACAGGGTGACGGGATCGGTTGAACGCATCACGCGGGATGTTGCGCGGACCAACTTGTGTCCGATACGAGAGATCTCCGATCTCCATCTCTCCAGTGATGGCCGCTACCTCGCCTTCACCGAACTCTATTTTTACACCAGGGAATTGTCGGGGCTGTTCGTCTACGACCAGCGCAACCGCCAGCGCACCCGCGTGGATGTCAATTCTGACGGCATTCCGGCGAACGGTCAGTCCTCTTTGAAGGCCATATCCCCGGACGCCCGGTACGTGCTGTTTGGTTCGTCCGCCAACAATCTCGTTAGCGGGGATAGCAACGGCGAAAGCGACGTGTTCCTGCACGACTTGCGGACCCGGGAAACGACCCGTGTGAACGTCAGTTCGTCCGGGTCTCAGGCGACGGGTTACACCGATTTCATGAACCCGATGACCTTGTCGGCCGATGCGCGCTTCGTGGCCTTCACTTCTTATTCCTCCAATCTGGATCCGGACAGTGCGCCCTCGGGCGCTTTGAAGATCTACATCCGCGATCGCGAAGCCCAAACGACGGTTTCGACCGGGATCGATTCGACGCTTGGCAGCGCCACCCCGCGCGTCGGAACATTTTCATCGGAAGGGCGTTTCCTGACCTTCAACAGCTACGGCGAGAATTCGAACCTCAACGGCCGAAAAGGGCACTGGGATGTTTTCCGGCTGGACCGGACTGTGGATCCGTCGCTCAGCGCCGACGTGAGCATCAGCCAATTGGTCCCGTCTGCGTTCGAATTCGGTCATCCGATCACCTACACGGTGTCCACCGTCAATCGGGGAACCGACAGCGCGGAAAGTGTCAATGTGATCGATCGACTGCCGAGCAGCGCTCGCTTTTTGTCGGCCACGGCAAGTCAGGGCAGTTGCAGCGGGGAAAGCATCCTGGTGTGTCGCCTGGGCAGTTTGGCACCCGGAGCCGTCGGCACCGTGACCTTTACCGTCGAACCGAAGTGGGCCCTGACCTCCAGTTTGACCAACTCGGTCTCGGTGAACGCAGCGCCCCTGGATCCGGACGTGACGAACAACCGGAGTGTCGTGTCGATTCCGGGCTTGCGCTGAGTCGTCCTCGATGCCCACACCGTGCATTGCGCCCGTCTTGCACGACGCATATCGGTAGCCGGCCACGGACTTCTCGACGCCCGTGGCTTTGCCCACCTCCACTTCCCTGTGAGCGTTCCCGAGGGGCGCACCGGTCGGATCCCTGCCTCGACGATACTCTGCTCCTTTATGCCGCGCAACCACGACCCCAATCTCCCACGCCCCTCCAAGCTGACGCCTGCCCTGCCGATAGCGCAGCGCGGCGGTGTATGGCTGACGCTGCTGCTCGTGTTGCTGGTGCTCGTCGCCGGTGGTTTGGCCGTGATCGCCTACGGGCTGCAGCAGGAGGTCGAGCGGCAACGCAGCACGGCGGCGGACGAACGTCGGCGGGGCGAGGATCTGGCGGCGTTCATCCTGACGGGGTTTGCGGATCAGCTCACGCCGCTGGGCCGTATCGAATTACTGGAAACGCCGGCCCGCAAGGTGTTGGACTACTACGCCTCGCTGCCGGCCGATGCGGCCACCTCGGACACGGCGCTGAGGGCGCGCAGCGTCGCGCTCGACCTGCTCGGCGAGGCATTGGCGCGGCGTGGCGACTTGCCGCGGTCACTGGACGCCTATCGCGAGGCGCTGGCGCTGGCGGAGGAACTGGCGGCACGCCAGCCGGAGGACGAAGAACGGCAGCGGGATCTCGCCGTCAGTCTGACGAAAATCGGCGATGCGAAGGAAGCCCGCGGTGAACTCGCCGCGGCGCGGGATGCGTACGGCAAGGCGCTGGCGATCTTCGAACGCCAGGCCAAGGCCCGGCCCGAAGACCGGCAGGTTCGCCACGATCAGGCCCTGATGCACGAACGTCTGGGCCGTGTTCTCAGTGCGCAGAGCGATTTCCCCGGCGCGCTGAAGGCCTTTCGTCTGCGGCAGATCACCCTCTTGCAGCTGACGAACGAGGCGCCGGACCAACTCAACTGGCAGCGGGAGCTCGGGCACAGCTACGGCGCCCTGGGCGACCTGTTCCTGACGCAGGGCGACCGTCCGGCTGCCAACGCCGCCTACCAGCGCTATCAGGAGATCGCCCAGCAGGTCGTGCGGCGCGAACCGGACAACGCCGAGTGGCAGCGCGATCTGGCGGTCAGTTTCGAGAAGGCCGGTGACCTTCGCGCCGTTCAGGGCGATATCGGCGGTGCCCGCGCCGCTTATCAGAAATTCTCCGAAATCGCTTCCCGTCTGTCCGCCCAGGACCCGGGCAACCTGCAATGGCAGCGGGATGTCGCTGCGGGACAGGAGCGCGTCGCGGCCTTGCTGGCCGCACAGAACAAACTCGGCGAGGCCGTCGTTCTGCAGCAACGCGGCGCCGACCGGCTGGCCGTCATCGCCGGCAAGCTGGGCTTGCCGGCGGCACGCTCCGAAGCGGCCGAGGCTTATGGGCGCCTATCGCGTTATCTGCTGCTGCATCGCCAGCCGAAAGAAGCCGTGGACGCCGCCCAGCGGGGGCTGGCGATCGACGGCAACCAGACGCGTCTGCGTTTGAATCTGGCTCATGCGCTGCTCTACAGCGGCCGCGTCGCCGAGGCCGAGCAGGTCTATCGGCAAAACCGCCATGCGGTACTGCCCGGGGAGAAACGCTTCGACGAGGAAGCCCTGGCCGAGCTCCGGGACCTGATCGTCAAGGGACTGGTGCCGCCCGAGATGGCTCCGGTAGAGACTTGGCTCAAGGGCGGCGGCGGAGCCAGAAAGCCGGCTGCGGACTAGTCCTGTTCGCTGATCAGCACGCGCATACCCACCGGCACGCGTTCGAACAGGTCGAGCAGATCCGGGCTGCGCATGCGGACGCAGCCGTGGGATTGCGGGATGCCGCAGACACCGCGATCGGGGCTGCCATGGATGTAGATGTAGCGCCAGGTCGTATCGACCGGACCGTAGCGATTGAAGCCCGGTTCGAGTCCCCCGAGCCACAGGATGCGCGTCAGTATCCAGTCCCGGCCGGGGCAGCGGGATTCGAGTTCGTCACCGTAGACCTCCCCGGTCGGTCGGCGCCCGACGAACACGGCCCCTGAGGGTTGACCAGCGCCGATCTTGGCGCGAATCCGGTGCCAGCCGCGCGGCGTGCACTCGCTGCCGCGCCGTTCGCCGGGGCCATTGCGGGCCGTCGACACCGGGTAGCTGAGCAGCACATTGCCGTGCTCTACCCAGTCGAGCGCCTGCCGCGGGATGCTGACCCGCAGGAAGCGCTCGGCGGACTCGGGCGCCGGACCGCTCATCGCTCGAACACGGCCACCGATTCCACGTGGGCCGTGTGCGGGAACATGTCCATGATGCCGGCTTGCGTGAGCCGGTAGCCGTGCTCATGCACCAGCACTCCGGCATCGCGGGCCAGCGTCGCCGGATTGCACGACACATAGACGATACGGGGCGCCCGCCAGCGCGGCACGCAGGTCAGGATCTCGCGCCCGCCCGAGCGCGACGGGTCCATCAACACGCGGTCGAAGGGCTTGTCGATCCAGGGCACGCCGGTCTGCGGCTGGAACAGGTCGGCGACGTGAAACTCGGCGTTGGCGATGCCGTTCAGGCGCGCATTCGAGCGCGCGCGCTCGACCAGCCCGAGTTCGCCCTCGACGCCCGTGGCCCGCGCCACGCGGCGGGCGACCGGCAGCGTGAAGTTGCCCAGCCCGCAGAACAGGTCCAGCACTTCATGTGAGGCCTCCAGGTTCAGCAGTTCCAGCACCCGGTTCACCATCCGGCGATTGATGTCCTGATTGATCTGCGTGAACTCGGTCGGCGCGAACTCGAAGGTGATGTCCTGTTCGGGCAGCCGGTAGGCCAGCGGCTCCGGCTGCTCCGGATACAGCGGGGCGATGCTGGTCGGCCCGCCGCGCTGCAGGTACAGCGTGAGCCCGGTCGTTGCAGCAAAGTGCTTCAGCGTCTGGAGGTCATCCGGCGATGGGTCGGCGAGGACGCGAAACACCAGCGCGACCTGTTCGTCGCCGGCCGCCACTTCGATTTGCGGGATCTGATCGCGAATGCGCAGGGAATGGATCATGTCGCCGAGTTCGGCGATGCGCGTCCCCACGGCCGGATGCAACACCGCGCAGGAATCGATGGCAGCCAGCAGTGCGCTGGCCTTCTCACGGAAACCGACCAGAACCCGCCCGCGCTTCGGCACATATTTGACGCCTAGGCGCGCCTTGCGCCGATAGCCGAAGGCCTCGCCGACCAGCGGCGGCAGCACCGCTTCCGGCCGGACCTGGCCGATGCGCTGCAATTGCTCCAGCAGCAAGCCCTGTTTCAGCGCAATCTGCTCGCCGCGGGCCAGGTGCTGCAGGCGGCAGCCTCCGCAGGCCGCGAACCACGGACAGGGAGCCTCCACCCGGTGCGGCGAAGCCGACACGATCCGGTCGAGCCGCCCTTCGGCATAATCCCGGCGGATCAGCGTATAGGTGAACTCGACCTCCTCGCCCGGCAACGCGCCGTCGACGAACACGGCCTTGCCATCGACATGGGCCACGCCCCGCCCGTCGTGCGTGAACGAATCGATCGGTGCGATCGCCGGCGGCATCGCGGCCAGCCGCGCCTTGCGGGCGGCGCCACGCGTCGGCTTAGCGGCCATGGCTCAGTCGTCCTGCCACAGAGGCGATCGCGGTGACATGGGGAAGCGTGAGGTGACTCATGCCGGAAACACGCCGGTCGACAGATAGCGGTCCCCGCGGTCGCAGATGATCACGGCGATAACGGCGGATTCCAGCTCGCGCGCGAGTTCGAGCGCCGCGAAGACCGCGCCGCCTGACGACACCCCGGCGAAGATGCCCTCCTCTGCCGCGAGCCGGCGCGTCGTTTCCTCGGCGTCCTCCTGTCCCACATCGATGATGCGATCGACGCGCGCCGCATCGTAGATCTTCGGCAGGTATTCCTGCGGCCAGCGCCGGATGCCCGGTATCTTGGCGTTGTCCCGGGGCTGCACGCCGACGATCTGGATGTCCGGATTCTGCTCCTTCAGGTACCGCGACGTGCCCATGATGGTGCCGGTCGTCCCCATCGAACTGACGAAATGGGTGATCGTCCCGCGTGTGTCGCGCCAGATCTCCGGCCCCGTGCCCTCGTAGTGCGCCCGGGGATTGTCCGGGTTCGCGAACTGGTCGAGGATCTTGCCTTCGCCGCGCGCTTCCATGGCGCGCGCCAGGTCGATGGCGGCTTCCATGCTGCCCGCCGCCGGCACCAGGATGATCTCGGCACCGAAGGCCTTCATCGTTGCGCGACGTTCGGCGCTCATGTTGTCCGGCATGATCAGCGTCATGCGGTAACCGCCGATGGCGGCGGCCATGGCCAGCGCGATGCCGGTATTGCCGCTGGTCGCCTCGATCAGACGATCGCCGGGTTTGATCTCGCCGCGCTCCGCGGCGCGCTTGATCATGCTGAGCGCGGGCCGGTCCTTGACCGATCCGGCCGGGTTGTTCCCCTCGAGTTTCGCCAGAACCACGCTGCGGCTGTTTCCCGGGAGGCGCTGCAGGCGAACCAGCGGGGTATTGCCGACAAAAGCCTCTATCGTCTGGAAATTCGGTGCTGCTGGCGTCATCAAAATCCTGCGCGTCGAAACGGCGTTTACGTTAAACTTCCGGGCTGCCCACGCCCCCGAGTGTACCATCCCGTCCCGCCATGAAGAACGTCGAACTGCTGTCGCCGGCCGGCACGCTGAAGAACATGCGGTACGCTTTCGCCTACGGCGCCGACGCGGTTTACGCCGGCCTGCCACGCTACAGCCTGCGCGTCCGCAACAACGACTTCCTGGCCGGCAATCTCGCGACCGGTATCGCCGAGGCGCACCGGCTCGGTCGCAAGTTCTTTCTGGCGGCGAACGTGCTGCCGCACAACCGCAAGGTCCAGACCTTCATCCGGGACATCGAACCGATCGTCACGCTGGGACCCGATGCCGTCATCATGGCCGATCCCGGCCTGATCATGCTGACGCGCGAGGCCTGGCCGGACCTGCCGATCCACTTGTCGGTGCAGGCCAATACGTTGAACTATGCCGCCGTACGCTTCTGGCAGTCGGTCGGGATACGCCGGATCATCCTGTCGCGCGAGCTGTCGCTGGACGAGATCGCCGAGATCCGCCAGCAATGCCCCGACATGGAACTGGAAGTCTTCGTGCACGGCTCGCTGTGCATCGCGTATTCCGGGCGCTGCCTGCTGTCGGGTTATTTCAATCACCGCGACCCTAACCAGGGCACCTGCACGAATTCCTGCCGCTGGAAGTACCGGGTGGCGCCTGCCGAAGAAAACGCCGAGGGCGACTACGTGCCCGGCGCGATCAAACTGAACCTGGCCGATTTGAACGAGGCCGCGAGCGCGGGCACCTGCGGCGATCGTCACCCGCTGGCGGACGAGGTGTATTTCCTGGAAGAGGAAACGCGTCCCGGGGAACTGATGCCGGTGCTGGAGGACGAACACGGCACCTACATCATGAACTCGAAGGATTTGCGGGCCGTCGAGCACGTGCATCGGCTCGTCGAACTCGGCGTCGACAGCCTTAAGATCGAGGGACGCACGAAGTCGTACTACTATGTCGCGCGCACGGCCCAGGTCTATCGCCGGGCGATCGAGGATGCGCAGGCCGGCCGGCCGTTCGATCCGTCTCTGTGGGGCGTGCTCGAAAATCTCGCGCAGCGCGGCTATACCGACGGCTTCTACCAGCGCCACCATAGCCACGAATACCAGAACTACGTGCGCGGGCACTCCGAAAGCCACCAGCAGCAGTTCGTCGGTGAGATCACCGGTACGGAAGCCGACTCGGGCATGGCCTCGATCCTCGTCAAGAACAAGTTCGGCGTGGGCGATCGCCTCGAACTCATCGCGCCGGCCGGCAACCGCGACATCGTGCTCGAACATATGGAAGACACCGGCGGCAACGCCCTGCACGAAGCACCCGGTGGCGGCTGGCAGGTCCGCATCCCGCTGCCGCCCGGCACCTGGGACAACGGGTTGATCGCCCGATACCTGTGAATTTCCGCCCCTCACCTGCTGATAACGCCAAACACCGATGAGCTTTCGAACCGCCGACCTGTGCGACCGCTTCGCGGATCGCCATCTCCAGATCGCCGAACCGATCTTCAAGCCCTACGGACAGTCCACGGTCTTCAGCGGACCCGTGAAGACGCTCAAGGTGTTCGAAGACGATGTGTTGCTGCACAAGGCGCTAGCGGAACCGGGCGCCGGCCGGGTGCTCGTGATCGACGGCGGCGGTTCCCACCGTTGCGCGCTGGTCGGCGCCGATGCTGCCCGGGATGCGGTCGCGAATGGCTGGGCCGGCCTGGTCATTTATGGCTGTGTCCGCGACTCCGCGGTCCTGAATACGCTGCCGATCGGCATACGCGCGATGCACACGCACCCGGCGCCCAGCCATCACCGCCGTGGCGCGGGGGAACAGGACACCCTGATCAGTTTCTCCGGCGTCAATTTCAAGACCGGCTATTTCCTGTATGCCGACGAAGACGGCATCATCGTGGCCGACAGCGAGCTGCTCTGATGGGCAACCGCCTGACCCGAATCTATACCCGCACCGGAGACGACGGCAGCACCGGCCTGGGCGACGGCACACGGGTCGCCAAGGACGCCCTGCGCATCCAGGCCTACGGCACGGTCGACGAACTGAACAGCCAGCTCGGCGTTTTGCTGGCCCTGGACTGTCCGGAAGACATCGCGGCCTGTTTGGGCGAAATCCAGCACGCCCTTTTCGATCTCGGCAGCGAGTTGTGCATTCCCGGTTATCGCGTGCTCGGTCCGGACGCCACCGATTGGCTCGAAACCTGGCTCGACCACTGGAACGCCGAGTTGCCGCCGCTGAAGGACTTCATCCTGCCCGGCGGCAGCGCCCCGGCCGCGGCCTGCCATGTCGCGCGAACCATTTGCCGACGCGCCGAACGGCTGATGGTCGGCTTGATGGCCGTCGAGGAAATCAATCCGGCGGGTTTGGCCTACATCAATCGGCTATCCGACTTCCTGTTCGTCATGGCGCGCGTGCTGGCGCGCCACGCCGGCGCCGAGGTTTTGTGGTCGAAAGAGCGCCAGCGGCCGTTGCCGCGTTGATTCCCCCCTGCCCTAGATGTCACAATGCCCCAGTCACGGGGTATGAAATTACGAGAGCGAACCATGGAAATCATTCTTGCGAACCCACGCGGGTTTTGTGCGGGCGTCGACCGAGCCATCGAGATCGTGGAACGCGCGATCGAGGTGTTCGGGGCTCCTATTTACGTTCGGCACGAAGTGGTTCATAACCGCTATGTGGTCGATGGCCTGCGCGACCGTGGCGCCGTCTTCGTCGAGGAACTGGCGGAGGTCCCCGAGGCGTCGACCGTGATCTTCAGCGCCCACGGTGTCTCGAAAGAGATCCAGGATGAAGCCAAGGAGCGCAAGCTGCAGGTGTTCGATGCCACCTGCCCGCTGGTCACGAAGGTGCATATCGAGGTGCACCATCACGCCGCCGAGGGGCGCGAGATTGCCTTCATCGGGCACGCCGGCCACCCCGAGGTCGAAGGCACGATGGGCCAGTATGCCAACTCCGCCGGCGGCATCTATCTGGTGGAATCGCCGGAGGACGTCGCGACGCTCCAGGTCAAGAACCCCGACAACCTGGCTTATGTGACGCAGACAACGCTGTCGATCGACGACACCCAGGCCATCGTCGAGGCGCTGCGCGCGCGCTTCCCGAACATCATCGGCCCGAAAAAGGACGACATCTGCTACGCGACCCAGAACCGGCAGGATGCGGTGAAGAAGCTGGCCGTGCAGTGCGACGTGATCCTCGTCGTGGGCTCGCCCAACAGCTCCAACTCGAACCGACTGCGCGAGATCGCCGAGAAACTCGGTAAGCGCGCGTACCTGATCGACCACGCAGGACAACTGGATCGCTCCTGGATCGAGGGCGCCGAGCGCATCGGCGTCACGGCCGGCGCCTCGGCCCCCGAAATCCTGGTGCAAAACGTCGTCTCGCAGCTCAAGGAATGGGGTGGCCATACGGTCAGCGAAAAGGAAGGCATCGAGGAAAAGGTCGTCTTTTCGCTGCCCAAGAATCTGCGCCGCTCGGCCTGATCCGACCGCGTCCCAATTCCACCCACCCGACGCAATACCCAAATTCAGGCAAGTCATCATGGCCATGACCGCAATGGAGCTCGTCGCTTCCGCCAAGCAGACGATCACCGAAATCGACGCCAGCCAGGCACAGGCGAAGCTGGGCGCAGCGTTGATCGACGTGCGCGAACCAGAGGAATACGCCGCTGGCTGCCTGCCCGGCGCCGTCAACATTCCGCGCGGCGTGCTCGAATTCCGCATCGACGGCCACCCGCAGATTCAGGGACGCCGGGATGGCGAAGTCATCCTGTATTGTCAGTCGGGCGGTCGCTCGGCGCTGGCGGCTGAGGCGCTTGGCAAACTCGGGTTCACGCGGGTCGTGAGCCTTGCGGGCGGTTACAAGGGCTGGTCCGAGGCCGGACTGCCCACGCAGCATCCGAGCCGCTGAGCCCGACCCGGCGCACGGCCTCAGGCCCACGCGCTGCGATCGCCGGTTGCGGCCACCCTCATGAGCGGTCCCGGAAAACCGTCATCCCCCGCCGAAGGCGTACGGCTGGACAAATGGCTGTGGGCCGCGCGCTTCTTCAAGACCCGCCAACTCGCCAACGAAGCCATCGCCGGCGGTAAAGTCCATCTGAACGGGCAACGCACCAAGCCCGGCAAGGACGTGACCGTCGGTGCCACGCTCGAAATCTCCAAGGACCATTTCTCCTGGGAAATCACCGTGATCGCGCTTAGCGGCCGCCGTGGTCCCGCCAAGGAAGCCGTGCTGCTATACGAGGAAACCCCCGAAAGCCTTGCGAAGCGCCAGGCCGAAATCGACCGTCGGCGCGCGGAACAAGCCTCCGACGTCGTCAGCGACGGCCGCCCGAACAAGCGCGACCGGCGGCTGATTCATCGGTTCAAGGATACGTTGGGTTAGGGCGTCCCTGCCGCCTCACGCAGCTTAAGGCCGGCTAGTTCCGGCACACCCAAGTCGCCTCCGTCCCAAGACACCACGCACCGCGCTCCGCAGCAAACCTTCGGACGCGGCCCGCCGCCTGCGCTACAAAACAATGCCCGGCTTCCCAATGAAGAGTTGACCTGGTGTCGCCTCCCGGATACAGTTTGCCAATGATGGAGATTCGCAAAACGGATTTTTGTGCCAAGTGGCTCGATAGCCTGCGCGATGTCCGGGCGTGTGCCCGGATTCTCGTCAGAGTGGAACGATTGGCAGAAGGAAATCCAGGCGACACCCAACCCGTTGGAGAAGGCGTCTCCGAGTTGCGAATCAAAGATGGCCCCGGTTTCGGGTCTACTACAAATAGCAAGGAAGAGATCTGGTCACCTTGTTGGCTGGCGTTGATAAGGGCAACCAGTTAGGAGATATCAAGGCGGCTTTAAGGCTTGCTCGTAATCTGTAGGAATCCTATGAAAAAGACAGCAACCTCACGCTACGACGTTGCCGAACATCTGCGCACTCCTGAAGAAATGGCCGCTTATCTTGAGGCATGCCTGGAAGAGGCGGATGGTAACGCCGCATTTATTGCCAAAGCGCTCGGCGACATTGCGCGTGCCAGAGGCATGTCGCAAGTTGCTCGTGATGCGGGCATGTCACGGGAAAGCCTTTACAAAGCACTTTCCGGTGAAAGATCTCCCAGTTTTGACACAATTCTCAAGGTGGTGACGGCCCTGGGTATTCGGCTCCACGCCGAACCCTCGTATATCGCAAATCATGCCCAACAAGGCGATCCAACCGCATCTCCTCCCTCGCCCGGTTGAGCTCTGCCGTCAGGCATTCGCACAGACCAGTGATGTCGCCGACGATCTTTCTCAGCTATTTCGCATCCGGGGCACGGGCGGAGTTTATCACGTGAGTTCGCGCCGGGACCGGAAAGAAGCGTTCTTCCGAGCCGATCCTGTGCCACGAGAGTTGCTGGCACTCCCACGCCTAAACCTCTGATCGCGAAGCTACCGGAAGCAGGCCTACCCGTTCGTAGCGAAGTCTTCACACGCGGTTTTGGCACTGGCCGTTATTCCATGCAGCAAAGCTGCCGATCACTTCTGTTTGCACTCCACCAATGTCAGCCGAGCATTCCGTTGACGCGAACCGTCCGAACGCAACAATGCATGAGGGCAAGACTCGACCCAATAAACCAATCGCCCAGCCCTACCGTCAAGCGCATCAACCTCGGCGTTGACCCAGCACGCCACATGTATTACTTTCAACATATCAGGCTGCCTCCGCCCGAAAACTGAACCGAATCAGTGACAAATCGCGATAGGTGGCACGCTTCACAGAATCCGCATAGTACGTTCATCCCACATTCTGTAAAGCGCGCTTAGAGCAGATTCCGCAAAAGAACAACGTTGGGCGGCACTCTTGGGTATTGCTACGATTCAGGAGGAAGGGAGAAGACTTTGGCGTACAGAAACAAGACTTATGTGTGCTTCGATGGCGACGAAGATATTCGTTACTACCGACTGATGACGGCTTGGAAGGCAAATGACAATTTGCCGTTCAATTTTCATGATGCGCACGATCTCAATACGGCGCGAGACTCGAGCGCTGAAGAGAGCATTAAGCGCAAGCTTCGCGAGCGCTTTGCCAACTCCAAGATGTTGATTGTCTTGATTGGAGAAAAGACACGCTATCTCAGAAAGTTCGTGAAGTGGGAAATGGAAGTTGCGATACGCCTAGACCTCCCGATTGTCGGCGTGAACTTGGATGGTGCGAGAGCAAGAACGGATCGCTGCCCCGGAGCAATTCGGGACGAGTTGGCGGTTTACGTTCCTTTCCAGCAAAAAATTATTCAGCACGCAATGGATTCGTGGCCTGCTGATCACGCAACCTACAAGAGAGCCGGTAGTTCTGGCCCTTACTACTACAATGACAGCGTTTACACGAGGCTGGGGCTCTAGCGTGCGATATTTCTGGGAAACTATCTCTAGCTGGGCGTATTGGAGATATGTGATTTTCTCTGCCGCCGGATTTCAGTCTGTACTGACGGTCTTTGGCGCAATTTACCTAGTAGTTGAAGCTCTAGACTTCTTCAGAATTTACTCTCGCGACGAGTACGGGAAGTACGCATTCTTTGTGTTTCTGTTTATTGCTGCAATCCTCGCAATCGCGAGTAGGCGCCCGATTACCAGCACCATCGTTAGGTTTGCGCAGCGGGATTTCGAGATAGAAGTGCGAATTGGGGATCTATTTGACGCCGCTGGCGCCGTACTGGTTAGCACAAACACGAACTTCGAATGCGATGTTGCGTCGGGAAAAATCTCAAGCAAAAGCCTGCAGGGTCAATTTACCGCGAAGTATTTCACAGGGAATCAGAGCAAGCTGATAGAGGAAGTTGCCGCCGGGCTACCTGCGGAGCTTGAGCCTCCTTACCCCATGGGCACAACCGTGCCAGTTAACACTCATGGTAAGACGTTCTACTTCACAGCAATGGCAGCATTAAATGATGATGGCAATGCCTCGACTACGATCCCTGATGTAAAGAAAGCCTTAAACGGTCTTTGGGAATATGTACGCAGAGCTGGTGAACTTCAAGAACTAGCAGTGCCGGTCATCGGCACGGGTCGCGGCAGGCTTCAGGTGCCAAGAAACAAAATGATTGAGTTGATCTCGGAATCATTCGTTGAGGCAGCCGCCAAAGGCAAATTTTCCGATCGGTTGGTAATTGTGATCCACCCAGATGACGCCAAGCGTTTTCAGGTGAATCTATATGAAGTTAAAGATCGCCTTCGGCAGGCCTTAGTCGTTTGATTTGCATAGATTTCATGGCGGTCAGTACGGTGCCGCCCAACAAATCGTTGCACCGGACGTTTGACCCGCTGCTCGGTTTGGCTACGCCAAACCCTCACATCGGCTCAAACGCCGTTGAACTCAAGCGTTAGCGGGCACATCAACCGACCGGAGGAAAAATCCATTGGGAAATCATCCAAGCCACAAAGATCTCTCCTTAAGTCTCGCTTCGGAGTTCACGGAGGTATTACCAGGTGACTTTGTCCGTGACCGCCCATCTGTGCGTGACAAGCGATTTCCCATACTCGGACCACGTCCCTCAGGCCCAAACACGCAGCCGCATGAGAACGCCTCTGCTTCTGGGCCATACATCTATTTCGTATATAGCGCTCTGGGTGAAATTAAGTACATCGGAAAGGCCGACGAGCGAACGGTGCTCTATCGTTGGATACGTCCTGACGGGCGAACCGGCCTGCACCAGTGGTCCCATGGCACGAACTCCGCTAAGAAGAAGGCGACCATTGAGTTCATTGCTGATGAGTTGCGCTCCGGCAAATCCCCAGTACGGCTGTACTTTTCGAATGCCAGATCACTCCGTGCTTCTGTAGTCAAACGAGCCGCAACACTTGGAATTACGTTAGCGAACTTGGAAACCCTTCCTGGCCATCCCTGGGCAGCTTTTCGGAAGCTAAAGTCGCTCCGAGACGAGCACTTCCAACACAGGAAGTCGACATCTTCGGGCATTGGGCGAAACGAGCACTTAGCGTTGTTGAACGAGTTCAAGCACGCCATTCCAAGGCTGCTTCTTCAACTGCACATTCACTTCGGTGTCCGCTGTCCCGCAGCGATCATTCGCTTCGCCTACTTTCCCGAGATCGAGCGTGCGCCTCGCACAGATGCGGAAGAAAGGGGATCAGGTTAGATTGTTTTCGGACATCCAGGCCTACGGCCGTGCGTGTTGCCCCATCGGATAACCGAATGCATGGCCCGGAAGCCTAATCCGACCTGTCTTTCGCATGTTTTTCGTGTTTCCATGTCGGGCCGACCCATCTACCGTTGACAATCCAGGAGGAACCGTGGGCATGCGCCTGAACGAGATCGATCAAACCGCGCTGGAACAGTTACAGGGCAAAGTCATCGGCGATGTGGCCGGGGCCTTGGGCTTGTTGATGGCCTATATGGGCGACAAGCTGGATCTGTACAGCGCCCTGGCGGAAATCAGCCCCGCCACCAGCCGGGAACTGGCCGACAACACCGGCATGAACGAACGCTACCTCCGGGAGTGGCTATCTGCCAACGCCGCCGCTGGCTATGTCAATTACGATCCAGCCGCGGGCCGCTTTTCCCTGTCGCCCGAACAGGCCGTGGTGTTCGCCGCCGAAGGCCATCCCGCCTGCATGCAGGGCTTCTTTCAGGCGGTGATGTCGGTGTACTTCGACGAATCCAAGGTGGTCGATGTCTTCCGCAGCGGCAAGGGTCTGCCATGGAGCGACCACAGCCCCTGCCTGTTTTGCGGCACGGAGCGCTTTTTCCGCCCCATGTATGCCCAGAACCTGATTGACTCCTGGATACCGGCCCTCGACGGCGTCCGGGAAAAGCTCGAAGCGGGCGCCCGGGTGGCGGACGTGGGTTGCGGACACGGTTCCTCGACCATCCTGATGGCGCAGGCGTTCCCCAATTCCACATTCCATGGCTTCGACTTGCACGGGCCGTCCATCGAACATGCGCGGGAACGGGCGCGCGCCGCGGGCGTTGCCGCCAACACCATTTTCGAGGTGGTAACGGCGAAGGGATATCCCGGAAAGAATTACGATCTGGTCACGGTCTTCGATGCCCTGCACGATATGGGCGATCCCGTGGGTGCGGCCCAGCATATCGCCAGCACTTTGACGACGGGCGGGACGCTGATGCTCGTCGAGCCATTCGCCGGGGACAGCCTTGAAGAGAACCTGCATCCCCTGGGCCAGATTTATTACTCGTTCTCGACGATGGTCTGCGTGCCCGCCTCGAAATCGCAGGAAGTCGGCCTCGCCCTGGGTGCCCAGGCCGGCGAGAAGCGGCTGACCGCGGTGCTCGAAGCCGGGGGCTTCAGCCAAGTGCGGCGGGCTGCGGCGACGCCGACCAATCTGGTGCTGGAAGCCAAGGTTTAAGGGCGTGAATCAACGCAAAACGGGATCCGGCTCGAACAGTCCCTTTTGCCAGCCATCCGACGGAGACGTGCGATGCCGGGATTTCTGGAACTGACGCTGGGTGGCCTGCTAGGAAGCAGTCTTACCGCCGTCGCGGTGGGCGCCCTGTTTCTGCGCCGCAACAAACGAGTGGAATCGGAGATCAAGGCCTACTTCGATGAGCGCTTCAAGGTCTTCGAGTCCACTCGCTCCTGGAAGCAGCAGGCGCTGTTCGAACTGCTGGGGCCGCTGCACATGCAATTCGACCGCACTAGGCGCGCGATGAATCGCTGGCGGTCCAAGAATCTCTACCTGGAAGCGAATGTGGTGCGCGAGGGCAATCGGACCTGCCGGGATCTTCTGCTGTCGAAGGGTCACCTGATCCCGCCGCATCTAATGGGCGATGCCGGCCGGCTCATCGAGCATTACGACGCCTGGCTGGAGGCCTTCGAGAAGCACCGGGGCGAAGCGAAAGGCGGCGACGATGTCTCGTTCGTCTTTGCCGGGCCCGACGGCTTCCCGTTCCCGTCAGATGCCGAAGAGCACTTCAATGCCGAATTCAGGAAGCTGCAGAAGGAGCTTTTCGGCGTTTAGGCTGTGTCAGTCGGGGAGCATCGAAAAAGTCGGTACGACTTTTGTCGCCTTTACGGCGGGCCGATCTGGGACTACGGTGTGTTCCGATCAGTTTGTTCGAGCGTCAACGATGGCAAGGAGGGGTCATGGCCGATTTCGTGATGTGTGCTCGCGCCGTTCGGAGCGGCAAGTTCGTGTCCGAACCGGGCGCTAGTCTTTACCTTGAAGTGCCCGACGGTAGCGACGGGTTGCCCGCGGCGCCCGTGCCGCTTCCGGAGCACAAGGTCCGCCGCGACGTATGGATCAAGCGGCTACGGCAAGCCTCTGTCTGGGGGCAGGATTCCCGAATCCCGACCAAGGATCGCGGCGACGTCCTCGTCTTCATACATGGCTACAACAACGATCAAGCCGTGGTGATGCGCAGGCACCGGCAGTTGCAGCGTGATCTGCGCTCGGTCGGTTATCTCGGCGCCATCGTATCGTTCGACTGGCCCAGTGCCGACATGCCGCTGAACTACCTGGAAGACCGCCACGACGCCAAGGAAACGGCACTGCACCTGATGCGGGACGGCATCTACTGGCTGGCTAAGGAACAGACGCCGGACTGTACGATCAATGTCCATCTGCTCGGGCACTCGACCGGCGCTTTTGTGATCCGGGAGGCGTTCGATGATGCCGATGACGCCTTGCTGGCCCAGCTCAGCTGGATCATCAGTCAGGTGCTGTTTATTTCCGGTGACGTCTCGGCGGCCTCGATGTCGGCAGACAACCCGACCAGTGAGGCCATCTACCGCCACTGCGTGCGCTTTACCAACTACTCGAACCGTTACGATTCGGTGCTGAAGCTCTCGAACGCCAAGCGGGTCGGCATGTCGCCCCGGGTCGGACGCGACGGATTGCCGCTCGACGTGCCTGCGAAGGCCGTCAATGTGGATTGCAGCGCCTATTTCGAGCGGTTGAGCAGCGACCCCGCGCTCAGACAGGCGGATCAGCAGGCCGAGATTGGCACGTTCGATCACTCCTGGCAGATTGGAAATCTGGCCTTTACGCGGGATCTGTTCGAAACCTTGAAGGGCGACCTGGATCGCTCGGTGGTTCCCACGCGCGTCGCCGAAGGCGGCTCACTGTTTCTTAAGGGCTAACGGTTCCGTTGTGCCTCCAGGCGAGACGACCCAAGGGGCCGGGGTGCGTCTTCCCCTGAAAAAATTCGAAATTCGTCAGAGGCCAGCGCGGAATCTCCGATTCCGCGCCCCACCCGTGTCTTTCGCCCGGTAGGCCGCATGTAACCCTTCACCCTGCTGCCTTGCTGGGTAGGTAGTGGGAGCGGGCCGGGAGGGCGAGACCGTTTGCGGGAGGGAACCCGCAGCCGAGCCAGGGACGGATCCACGGCGTGTCTCGGCCTCCCGGATCGCTCCCGCGAGGGGGGCGTGAACAGTTACAGGCCGCATGATCAGAAAAAGGGGCCTGGTTTGGATATCCCTGGGTTATTGGCCCTAGGCATTGCCCTGCTCACCGGTCCGCTGATGCAGCTGATGCGCGGCCACGGCGGTCATGGTGGCACGGCAACCATGCACCGACGCTTCGGCGCTCCGACAACGACAAGGTATGAGCCAATGGACGCGAATGCACACCAGCATCACGGCAGTCACCCCTCTGCCGAGTCAGCCCCGCGAACGGACCTGAAAGATCCGGTGTGCGGCATGACCGTGACGGAGCAGTCTGAACACAAATTGACGCACGAAGGCGGGCCCTACTATTTCTGCAGCGCCAAGTGCAAAGGTCAGTTTGCGGAGAACCCGCTGCGGTACCTGGCACCGACCGCGCCCGCGGAAGTCGCGCCGGCGGCGGCTGGCACGATTTACACCTGCCCCATGCACCCCGAGGTGCGGCAGGGCTTTCCCGGCAGCTGCCCCAAGTGCGGTATGAGCTTGGAGCCCATCATTCCTCTGGGCGAGGAAGGCGACCCTGAGCTAAAGGACTTTCAGCGTCGTTTCTGGTGGACGCTGCCACTCACGGTCATTGTCACCGTTCTGGCCATGTTCGGCCATCGCCTCGGCTGGTTTGCCATGAACGTGCAAACCTGGGTTGAACTGGTGCTGTCCTTACCGGTCGTGATGTGGGCGGGCTGGCCATTCTTCCTGCGTTGCTGGCGGTCCCTGGTTCATCGCAACCCCAACATGTGGACCTTGATTGGGCTAGGTACCGGCGCGGCCTTCGTCTACAGCGTGGTGGCAACCGTGATGCCGGGCGTGTTCCCGGATTCGTTCATCTCCATGGGGCGTGTGGCCGTTTACTATGAGGCGGCCGTGGTCATCATCTCGCTCACCATGGTGGGCCAGATCATCGAGTTGAAGGCCCGTTCGCAAACGTCTGCGGCGATCAAGGCGTTACTCGGTTTGGCACCCAAGACGGCACGCCGCATCAATGCGGACGGCAGCGAAGAGGACGTACCGCTGAACCAGGTACATGTCGGCGACCTGCTGCGCATCCGTCCTGGCGAAAAAGTGCCCGTCGATGGCGCTGTGACCGAGGGCAGCAGCGCCGTGGATGAATCCATGCTGACCGGTGAGCCCGTACCGGTGACCAAGCGCGTCGGTGACAAGGTGATCGGTGCCACGATGAATACCAGCGGTGCCCTGGTGATGCGCTCAGAAAAAGTTGGTGCCGCCACCATGCTCTCGCAGATTGTCGAGATGGTAACCAATGCCCAGCGCTCGAAGGCCCCCATGCAGCGCATGGCCGATGTGGTCGCGGGCAAGTTTGTGGTCGTGGTGGTAGCCATCGCCATCGTCACCTTCCTTGTCTGGGGCCTGTTCGGTCCAGAACCCAGCTGGGTATTCGGCCTGATCAACGCAGTGGCGGTGCTGATCATCGCTTGCCCGTGCGCGCTTGGGCTGGCGACTCCCATGTCGGTGATGGTGGCGACGGGTCGTGCGGCAACCGAGGGCGTGCTGTTCCGGGATGCTGAAGCCATCGAAAAAATGCGGGAGGTGGACACGCTGATCGTCGACAAAACCGGCACCCTGACCGAGGGCAAACCCGCTTTCGATTCCGCTGTCGCCGCCCCCGGCTACACAGCGGATGAAGTGCTACACCTTGCAGCCAGTCTGGACCAGGGCAGCGAACATCCATTGGCCGAGGCCATCGTCAGCGCCGCACGCACCAAAGGACTGGGACTGGTGACGCCGGTGGACTTCGAGTCCAGCAGCGGGATCGGCGTGCGAGGCATGATTGAGGGCAAGCATCTGTTGCTGGGCAACACCGCCTTGATGCAAGCCGAGGGCGTGGCAACCGATACGCTCAAGATCGACGGCGAGCGCTTGCGCAATGAGGGTGCCAGCGTGATGCATCTTGCGGTGGACAAACAACTGGCGGGCATCCTGGCCGTGACCGATCCCATCAAGGCCAGCACGCTCGAAGCGATCAAAGCCCTGCACGCCAGTGGCTTGCGCATCGTGATGGCAACGGGAGACGGCCTGACCACGGCCAAGTCAGTGGGTGCCAAACTGGGTATCGACGAGGTGCATGGCGAGGTCAAACCCGCCGATAAGCTGGCGCTTGTGGAACGCCTCCAGAAGGAGGGGCGCATTGTTGCCATGGCCGGCGATGGTATCAACGATGCGCCTGCGCTGGCCAAGGCGGATGTCGGTATAGCCATGGGCACGGGAACTGACGTGGCAATGAACAGCGGCCAGATCACGCTGGTGAAAGGGGATTTGCGAGGCATCACCGCGGCCCGTGAAATCTCGATCAACACGGTCCGAAACATGCGTCAGAATTTGTTGTTCGCATTCATTTACAACGCCTTTGGGGTGCCGATTGCGGCAGGCGTCCTGTATCCCTTTACCGGGTGGCTGTTGTCCCCGCTGATTGCGGCGCTGGCCATGAGCCTGAGCTCGGTGTCGGTGATCGGGAATGCCCTGCGCTTGCGGCATGGCAAGAAATGACAGTGGACTCTGGAGAGCTGATGAGACTAGCCTACCAGGCTGTTGCTTTCCGCCTAGATTGGGATGATGTAGCGTGTGAATAAGGCGATGGCGTGCGAGAGGTAAACGGATGAACGTCACCGTCAAGATTTCTGCCGCGCTGGCGGCTGGGTTGCTGCTGAGCGCCTGTGCCGGTCGGCCCGTAAAGTTTGCTGACGCACCCGATCTGTCGCAAGTCGACACAAACCGAGGCCGGAAGATCACGGCACAGGCGGGTGGGTTCATGCTGTTCAGCGCACTTCCGCTGGGCACGAACGACCGCCAGTATCGGGCTTACGAGGAGTTGCTGACTGAAGCCGGGACCGACAAGATCGCCAACATCGCCGTCAAGGAGACCTGGTCGTACGGCTTCGTGGGCACGAGCTATTGGACCATTTTGACCGCGACGGCCTATCCGCCCAAGTCAAGGAAGTAATCCAGCGCTCAGAATGAAGTTCGCGGGAATGTCGGGTCAGCTCTGACATTCCCGCGATGATTTACGTCTGGGCCCTATGGAGCCTCTGAACAAATGCGGCTGGTAAGCTATCGCCAACAGAGCACGTGAACGCGGTGACCGGATGAAACAGACGACCTTCGCCTCGCTGGCCTATGACCAGAAGAAGAAGCAGACCCGACG
>NZ_SRSH01000006.1 GCF_006175985.1 Methylotetracoccus oryzae
CGGGTCTGCTTCTTCTTCTGGTCATAGGCCAGCGAGGCGAAGGTCGTCTGTTTCATCCGGTCACCGCGTTCACGTGCTCTGTTGGCGATAGCTTACCAGCCGCATTTGTTCAGAGGCTCCTTAACCCCTTCAATTTCTCTGTCAGGGAGGCAAATAGTGTATCCACGATCGGAAACCTGCCGAGCAAGCCTGCCCGGAAATCGATGATGGCATAGAAACCGACAGGCTGGCCGGTAGGGTGGGATCAGGCGCCAGCGCACCCGATCACAGCGCCAAACGGGATGCCGATGCGTCGAGCAGGGGTCCGCCAGCGTACAGTTCGGCCAGCGGCCGAGGCTTCCCGAGGCCGTAGCCCTGGCCATAGTTCACGCCAATTTCGGTCAGCTTCTGCGCGATCTCGTGGTCCTCGACGAATTCCGCAATGGTCTCGAGCCCCATGACGTTGCCCACGCGGTGAATCGCCTCGACCATCGCGCGATCGATCGGATCCGTGGCCATATCCTTGACGAAACTGCCGTCGATCTTCAGGTAGTCGACGGGCAGGTTTTTCAAATAGGAGAACGAACTGAGACCGCTACCGAAATCATCGAGCGCGAAGCGCGCACCGCGCGATTTGAGCCGGGTGAAGAACTGCTTGGCATGGGTCAGGTTCGACACCACCGCTGTTTCGGTAATCTCGAAGCAGACCGAATCCAACGGGACTTTCGACTCGGTGAGCTCGCGCTCGACGAAGGAGAGGAACCCTTCGTCGCTGAGCGACTGCACCGACACATTGATCGACAGCGACAGCGGCTCGGCGCTCAGCTCATGCCACAGCGCAAGATTACGGAAGCTCTGGCGAATGACCCAGCGATCGATGTCCTGCATCTGTTTGTAACGCTCGGCGCTGGGAATGAAAGCCGAGGACATGACCAGTTTGCCGTCACGGTCGCGCATCCGGAGCAGGATCTCGCCGTGTTGTTCCAGGCCGCCGGCAAGCGGCACGATAGGCTGGTAGAACAGCACGAAGCGATCGCTGGACAAGGCCTCCTGTATCCGCGGTACCCACAGCATTTCGCCGTGGCGCTGCACCATCGCATAGTCGTCCTGGCTGAACACCTGGACCCGGTTGCGCCCCTGCTCCTTGGCCGCATAACAGGCCGTGCACGCCGAACTCGTCGCCCCCCAGCCGCGCAAAGGTGTCGTGCTGGCGCACGTGGGACATCAGCACATCCTTGATCTGGCGCAGCAGCTCATCGCCGGCAGCGTGACCGCAGGTGTCGTTGACGATCTTGAACTGATCCAGATCGATATACAGCGCGCAGTGGGTCCGGTCATCCGGACCGACTTTCAACAAGTTGCCCAGCCGGCGCTCGAACTCGGCGCGGTTCACAAGACCGGTGAGCGCATCGTGCGACGCCTGGTAACTGAGACGGCGGGCAGCGTTCTGCGCCTCGGTGTTGTCCCGCAGCACCCAGACCGTGCCGACATGCAGACCGGAGCCCTCAAGTATGGGCGCGACACAATAATCGATCGGCAGCGGCCGTGCCCCCCCCCACGCAGCAGCGACGCGCTACCCGTCCGGATGTCGTCCGCGGTTCCCGTGCGGAAACACAGCAAGCGATCAGGCTGGGTGTCGGAACTCTGATCGTCGATGAGGCGCATGATCTGTCGCATGTGCTGGCCGACCAGGCACTCACTGTGATCGTCCAGCAGGAGCGTGGCGGAAGGATTGACATAGGTGACGCAGCCCGACAGGTCGGTGGTCAGGACGGCCTCCCCGATCGAGGCCAGCGTCACCCGCATCAATTCCTTTTCGTCGGTCAGCGCCTGCTCGACACGCTGCCGCTCGGCGACCTCCCGCTTCAGGTTCCGGACGAGCCGAGCCAGATCCAGCGTGCGTACTTCGACCCGATGCTCCAGGCTGCGCTGGGTGTCCGCCACATGCTCGGCCATCCGGTTGAAGGCTCGACCCAGCCGCGCGACCTCGTCGACCCCGCCGATGCGAACCCGTCGATCGAGATCCCCGGCGGTAAAGCGTTCGGTGGCCCGGACGACACGGTTGAGCCGCAGCGTCAAACCGAAATGGATCAGCAGGCCGATGACCGCGGCGGACGCCAGGATCAACTGGACCGACTCCATGGTGTGATTGAACACGGACGCGCGAGCCGCGCTCAGATCCCGCGACAAGTCGCGCCGCATGATCACGACGCCCGTCCGCTCGGGCTCCACCACACCGACCCGGTGCGAGCCGAAGAACGCCGGAGAAAAGCCGAAAATTAGCCGTCCGGCCCCCGCCACGTGGACTTCTCCGGTCTCGGACCGTCGCACCCGCTCCACGACCTCATGTAGCGGCTCCCCGTTCTAGGCTGCAACGCCCCGCGGCAGGATCTCATGCAGCGAATGGCCGACGGCACCGGAACCGCTAGCCGTCAGGATCAGGGAGCGGGTGTCGGCGATCAAGGTTTCCTCCGACTCGGTGACGCCGTCGAGCCGGGGCAGGGCAAACTCGAACCGGTCGTTCCGCCGCGACTGCGCCGCCATGCCGATCTGCGCCTGCAGCGCGGACATGCGGTCCATCATTTGAGCGACCGCATAGCCCCGCACGACATCCTCGGCGGAACGCTGGTAGCGGTCTATCGTGTACTGCGAGAGAACGGCCGCGAGCGCGATGATCAACCCTGGCACTGCGACGCGCAGTGACACGAAAGACACTGCCACCCGCCGAATGGCGCGCACCAGCGCCCCGAACGGATTCCACGGCGCGGGCCGCGGGCCGGGCACGAGCTGGCCCCCGCGTTCCGGGGTCTCGGCTGGCGTGTCCGGCGCGGCAGCACCGCAACGCTCGAATTCGGTGGCCATGGCCGGGCTCGGTTGGCGCCAAGGCGCTAGCGGCGGAAGCAACCCGTGGGGAAGCAGACGCGGCTGCCGGTCGACGTGATGCGGCAGATGCACGAACCCGTCGCATAGGTCGCGGCGATCTTAAGGTCGCCCAGCAGACCGGGCTCCAGCGAGGTGGCAGCCAGCATCGGCAATCCCGACACAACCGGCAGCGAGAACGAGGCCGTGACGTCCGCCCCCTCGGAGGCCACATAGCAAAAGGTGGCCTGCGTCAGCTTGCCGTCCACCGCCGGCCTCGTTCGACACCGTCACCTCACCCTCCATTACGGTCACTTCGGCGTCCCGATCGGAGGCGCGGATCACGAATTCGGTACCATGGATCATGGCGCGCAGTGCTTTCGTATCGATGCGCATGCGCTGCGGCTGGCGGCTGAACGACTGGACCAGCCCCTGGGCCACGTCGAGCCAGGTGAAATCCTGGGAATTGGCGCTGACCACAGCCAACCGCAGCGAAGTATGCTGATCGAGGCGCAGCACGGCGTTGTTGACGAGTTTCAGCGCAGCGCGACTTGCACCGCCCACCGCGACCGAATCACCGACGCATAAACGTTCCTCTACGACGGCGTTGCGAGGCTTCGACTCACCGACGCGATGGATGGTCACCTCGCCCTCGACACTGACCACCTGACCTGCCTCTTCACAGGCATTCGCCCCCTGGCTGACGTCCGTCACCAGCACCAGCGCGGCTGACATGACGATGGTCCTGATCATTGCGTTCACTCGATTTCGGCTCTGGCTTGGGCAAGGGAGTCATGATCTGCTCCCCTCCCGATCGTGGCTCGCGAATCCCACGTTGCGTAATGCACCGATCGGCTCCAGAAAACAGTCACCGAGCTTCATCACGAGCATTGACCGGGGTCGGGCCCCATGAGCTGGATCGCCCGGCGTACTCCCCACACTGCGCCAAGCTGAGGATATTGTCTTACAGAACAAATGGAAATCGGTGATGACCGGGTTTTCGGATAGGCCGCAAGCTCGGACAAAGACGGGAGATTTTCCTAGGTAAATGGATGAATTCCCCAGGCGGGCATAGGGCCTTGCCCACTCCATCCACCCGCGTCACGCGTCCATGGTTTGCCCGCGGGCCCCAGGTTTGCCATCAACCTGCGCTATCCACCCGACGACGTACCCGTTTGTCGCACTCAGGCTTGCAGCCACCGCTGGACACAGCGTAACCGCGCTGAAATCAGCCGCCGGCTTTCATCCCGCGCTCACTGAGCGCCTTCCCCACCCGCAATCCACACGCGCGATGCCACTGGATCCGTAGTGATATCGCCATCCGCTCTATTGGGTGTCGCTGCAATCAGACATCCAGCCACCGACACTGTCGCCGCCGCACGACACTTTTGGGCGCCTTTCTCTTCCCTAAGGGTCATCCGCCAGCCTTCAAGCCCCCGAAATCAGGCGAACGAGGCCTTCTGGCACGACTTGTGCGGGGAACCCAGCCAGTCAATACGCTGCGTCAACGTTGAAGCCGACAAAAGCCAACAGGAAACACGATACGGCAGGGCACTGGCCCCAATCGCGCGCAGTGAGGTTTATCGGCCAAAAACCGGGCCGTTCCGGAAACCCGAGAATATTCGCGCCGCTGGGTAAGCCTTATCCGCGGCCACTTAGCCAATAAGTCGGCTAATAACCCAGACTCCCCTAAAGAGAAAGGTAAGACTATGATGCGACGCACCGCCTCCCTCGCCATCGGTATGACATTCGCGACACTATTTACCGATGCAGGACATACGGCTCCTCAGGATATTCTGCATCACCATATACACAACTGGAGCCGGATTTACTCGTCCGACCAGCGCTCGAATCGTCGCTGGGCCCGCGCCGAACGGCATGCGGTTGCCATGGGTTACAGTACGGTCAATCGGGGCGTGGCAGATGATCCGGCCTTTGACCATCTGGGCGTTTCCAAGGACCTCAACGGGGCATTCTATCCGGTTATTTTCGACTTCTCCTCTGACCGGGTCCGCTACCGATCGGAAGCCGAAAATGGTTACGGTGGTAATTTCCTACGACCGGGAACCTCGGTAAACAACCTCGTCGCTCTGAGCCGGGCCGACATGGAACTCTTGTCCGTCTTCGGTTGCAGCCGCAGCTCAGCGAAACCCGTCCTGGATCCCACCGTGACGAAGGAGCAGTTCCAGACGGCCTTCCACGCGTTGGATAGCGCACCCGGTGGCATCTGGGCTTACGCCAACCTGCAGAGTCGATACGTGGTCGAGCGATTGGCCGAGGGTTACACGAACGCGATCCGCAACGGAGGCTTCTCGGGCGCCACCTTCGACGACATCGCCCGAACCCCACCAGGAAACAGCTGTGAAAACAAGGATGTGCAACATGATGGACGTTATTACAACACCTGGAAGGAAGGGCAAAAAGCCCTGCTCCAACGCATTACGAGCGCATTGCACAGCGCGACTTCACCGCTGGGATTCCCTTACTATGTCGCGGCCAACATGTACCAGATCAATACCAGCAACTCCGGCACCACATACGGCGCCTGGTATGCAGACCGCAGCCTGAGACTCGATGCCTATTATCTCGAGCGCGGAACCCAGGCCGGGCACGATCAAAGGGCGAACAGTACGGATCCGGAAACCGGCAAGCCCGCGTTCTCCTATGAAGCCAACGGCGCACCCCGCAACTTCATCCCCGCCGATCGGATGCATGTGAGCACGGCCCATAACGAGTTTCCAGCCTATGGCGAATTCCTGTCGGAACACCTGGAGGTTGCAGGCATCGCAGGGCGGCAGGGTTCCTGGTTCAGCTATGTCGTCGGAATGGCGGTGGACAAAACCTACACCAACGGAGCCTGGGTATTCAATAATGCGCTTCAGTTGATCCGGGCGGTTCCCAATTTCGACAACCTCGCCGAGGTTCCGCTTTCGGCGCGAACCTATAACCCGGCGTCCCAGACCTACAACAGCCCCAACAGTCATGCTTCACCCAGCGTGGTGTATTCTCGCAATCCTATGAACCGGGAAATGTATGCCGTCTTCCTGAGAACGACGGGTACGATTACACTCAGACCCAACGAATACGTCGCAAGCGCCGTCTACGCCAACGATGCGTTCAATACCACGACGGGCAACGCCATCGGCTGTCTCCGTCGGGCGAATGGTACGGTTACGCTGATCTGTTCCACCCGCGTGGGCCAGGGCATCCGGCTCAAGCTTGCGAGATTCTAAGAGACCTTCTCAAACACTGCACTCCCCCAGCGCCGCCTCCCGTCTGGCGGCGCCTCGGAGCGATGTTCGAGGTTTACTGCCGCCAAGGCCGTGTTTCCGCTGCACGCTGGGGTTAGAGCAGATGATTGCGCTCAAGCCAAACAGCTGACACCTAAAGCCGACGTCGCTTCCAGGCGTCAGTCTCCGACGAATGCCCTCGTGCGCCGCAAGACACGAGCGTCGAAGGCGACGCATCACCTTCCTGAGACCCCCGAACCTGCGGCGCGGGCACCCGTTGGTGGTCCAGTTTCTTTTGCTGTCTAATGGCGCGGAAAGCGCGGGCACCAAAGTGTCGCCGACGGGAGTCTGTCCGGCCCCGGCCCGCTCACCCACTTCATCTCATTCAGGCGCCCATGACGATTATCGGTGGAGCTAGACCACGGACCGCACGAACCGCTGCCATCATCCGGTTCAGGGATCGCATGACCGGCCGGCACGTGCCGCCTGTAACCATCACAGCCCGCGGCCCGTTGGGCTTCGCCAAACGGGAGCACTGCCGGTCGCAGCCAGGTGCTCTAAAGGCGCTGGCACTGCTGTGGGCCGCACTGTCGTTCGATGCGGCAGTTGCGGCAGGCGAGACTCGAACGCATCTGGCACGCAGCCAGCTGCTCTATGTGCCGATTTATTCGGAAATCGCCTATGGCGATCGGCGGCATACGCTGAACCTGTCGGCGACCGTCACCGTCCGCAACACCGATCGCAAAAACCCGGTGAAGATTACCCGCGTCGACTATTTCGACACGGCGGGACGATTCGTCCGTTCCTACCTGGACGAACCGCGGCTGCTGGCGCCGATGGCTGCGACCGACTATGTGATCAGCGGCGCAGACCGATCGGGGGGAACGGCGGCCAGCTTTTTGATTGCCTGGGAAAGTGCGGAAGCCGTATCGCCGCCGCACATCGAGACCGTCATGATCGGCGCCGCGGCGACAACCGGTATCTCGTTCTCCAGCACCGCCGAGATTCTTGAAGAACGCCCCTAGCGACCAAGGCAACTTTCGTAAGGGGTCATCCTGGCTTATCGTCTTAGTATCGCAGCAAGCCGTGATACGAGCCGTAGCATCCCCGTAGTGACTCGACGGACGTTTTCCGGGAGCGGGTGGCCGCCGCTGACCGGGCCATTCGCCCCCTTTGCGCACCGCTGGCCCCCTCCGTTATGATCCCGCGAACGGTTGGATCCCTCGGAGGACAAGGCCATGCATCATCGCGCGAACGCACTGCTGGCAGGCGTCGGTTTCCTGATCCTGTCCTGCGCGCAGAAGTCGATTGCACCGACGAGTTTCTCCCCGGCCTACAAGTCGATGCTCGAACCGTCGGAAGTTTCGCTCGTCAAAAGCTGCGCGGTAGCCTCATCGGTCGTCGCGAAGAACGGGCTGCCGGGGTCCGTGGTGGGGAAAAGAACACTGGAAGGCGGAGCGGTGGCACCGCAGCCAATCAGCCTGACCGGCGACCCGACAGGCTGGGTGCGCTCGGCAGCACGGGAGATATTCCGGCAATCCGGGGTCAGGACCACCACGGCGGGTGCCCCTGTCGTCACGCTGAGCCTGTATCAGGTCCTCATCAACGAAAACGTGCACGTGAACGCTGGCTACGATGCGCGAGTCGTCATCGACGCTACCGTCCTCGATGGCCAGGGACGCACCTGCTGGTCCGAGCGGAAGACCGGCACCGCGCAGAATTACGGGCATCACGGCAGCGCTGAAGCATACCGCGAAACCGTCGATCACGCGCTCGACCGCGCCCTGATGTCGGTGGCAGCGGACGGCGGGTTTCAGGAGGCGCTGTGCACGCGATGCTCGAAGTGACGCCCATCTGGTCACAGGAAGGGTTCGTGGACTCGCGGCGTCTTGAGCGCCGCGGATGCCGTTCGATGCAGCCGTCATCCGGAGGCGCACATGTTCACTGAAGATCATGGTCCCGTTCCCGCCGGACGGCCCGCCCAGGCGGCGGCACCCCATCTGACGAATTTCGACGTCGCCGTAATCGGCGGAGGACCGGCCGGTTCGGCGGTCGCTACGCGCCTCGCCGACAAAGGCTGGACGGTCGTGCAATTCGAGAAGGACCGCCACCCGCGCTTCCACATAGGGGAATCGCTGTTGCCGAGAACGCTACCCCTGCTGGAACAGTTGGGCGTACTCGACGACGTGGCCCGGATCGGTGTCACCAAACACGCCGCCGAGTTCTGGTCGAGCGAACACGGCCGTTTTGTCGAGTTCCCGTTTGCCGAAGCCCTGGACCCGAACCCACCCTACGCCTTCCAGGTCCGGCGCTCGGAATTCGACGAGCTGCTGCTGCGCAACTCGGCCGCGCATGGGGTCGCAGTCAAGGAGGGATGGCGCGTCGAATCGGTCGAGCTGGATGCTCCTGACAGCTGCCGGCTGGTTGCGCGTGATCCATCGGGCCAGGCCACCCATTGGCAATCCCGCTTTCTGGTCGATGCCACCGGACGCGACACGTTTCTGGCAACCCGTCTGGCCACCAAGACCCGTAACAAACAGCACAACAGCGCAGCGATCTTTGGGCACTTCCGGGGCGCCCAGCGGCGCGAGGGCCGGGCCGAGGGGAACATCAGCATTTATTGGTTCGAGCACGGCTGGTTCTGGATGATCCCGTTGCGCGACGACATCATGAGCGTCGGCGCGGTCTGCTGGCCCTACTACCTGAAAAGCCGACGAGTGCCGGTCGATGAGTTTTTCCTGTCGACCATCGCCCTGCAACCCCAGGTTCAGGCGCGGCTGGCGAAGGCCGAACTGGTTTCCGACGTGACTGCCACCGGCAATTATTCCTACCAGTCCACCGGTATGTACGGCCGCAACTATCTGATGGTCGGCGACGCGTTCGCCTTCATCGACCCGGTATTTTCGACCGGCGTCCATTTCGCACTGAGCGGGGCCTTTGCCGGCGCCGACGCGGTGGACGCTGCGCTGCGCGAACCCGCGCGCGCGACGGCCCACCTGGCCGCACATCAGCGCCGTCTGAAGCGGGGCCTGAAGACCTTCTCCTGGTTCATCTACCGGATCACCACGCCGGCGATGCGGCATCTGGTCACGAATCCACGGAACATGTTCCGGATCCGCGATGCCATGGTGTCCCTGCTGGCGGGGGATCTGTTCGGCAAAACCTCGATTCATGCGAGACTGAGTCTCTTCAGGGTCATTTATTACCTCCACGTTCTTGCCGCACCCCGCGTCAATCTGGCGGCCTACCGTCAGCGTCGCCGAAACGTGGACGGCCCTGAACTCCGCGCGGAATCCGCCACCCATGCCGGAGACTCCCGCTAGCCCGCGCCGCAAACCGCTGCTCGTCTCGGCATCGAACGGCGCACGCACCTGGCGTCTGCTGGCCGATCGCGATCTGGAACGCCTCGCCGCCGGGGAACGCGCTCGCATCCTCGGCGTGTTGCGCTATGCCGATGGTCGAAACCCCGCGGCGCCCACTCCGTGGCCCATCTGCGACGTACCGCTGAGCCCGCTGACCCGTGATCCGGCTTGCATCGTGCTGCTGGGCCGAGCGCCGACCGAAGCCCTACGCATTGGCGACCTCACGTGTCGAAACGACGGCGAGACCCTGTTCGGCGTTCTGGCCGACCCTACGGCAACGGCGCCAGACATCGGCGCAGCCACTTACCAAGTCTATCGAACACTGCTTCGCGTGTCGGCTGAGCTTGGTTTCCCGCATCTCAGCCGCGTCTGGCACTATCTGCCCGACATCAATGCCGCGCCGAACGGCCTCGAGGTCTACCAGGCGTTCTCGATCGGCCGCCGGGAGGCGCTGGATGCGTGGGGGCGGATCCCCGATGCGGCGCTGCCAGCAGCCTGCGCGATCGGCACCCGACAGCCGGGGCTGCGGGTCGCCTTCCTGACGACCCGCAGCCCCGGATCGACACTGTCCAACATCCGCCAGGACGAGGCGTACCGCTACCCGCCAGAGTACGGCCCCAGGAGTCCGGCGTTCTCCCGCGCCCTGATGATTCCCAACACTGCCGGCCCGTGCCTGCATGTCTCCGGGACCGCCAGCATCCGGGGGCACCGCAGCCGGCACGCAGGACGGCTGGAGCAGCAGGTCGAGGAGACCTTGCGCAACCTCGACGCGCTGCTCCAGCCGCTGGGCCTGAGCTTGCAGGACGCCGGCTCAGGCACGCTGTTGACGGTCTACCTCCGGCACGAGACCGATCTGGCCGCGGCCGAAGCGCTACTGAGCGGCGCGCTGCGGCCGGATGTCCAGTGGCTTTTCCTGCAGGGCGAGATCTGCCGCCGCTCGCTCCTGGTCGAAATCGAAGGTATCATCGACTTGCTGGCTTGAGCCGTTCGTCCGTGGCGGGATACCCCGGACCGCGTGCCGTAATCTTCGTCTTGCTATGACCTTATGAGTCCTCTCGAACTCGAACTCGCCCGGTTGATCGTTGCGACGCTGGGCCTCGAAGTCGACGCGGAATCGATAGACCCGAAGGCCCCGCTGTACGGTGAAGGCCTCGGTCTCGACTCGATCGACATGCTCGAACTTTCGGTCGCCATCAAGAAGTCCTATGGCTTTCAGATCCGATCCGAAGACCCCGACACCGTGCGCACCTTTGCGTCCTTGCGCAATCTGGCGGAAACGGTGGAGCAACGCCGCATCGCGGCCTGAGGCCCTGCGCGGGAGCCCCCTGTGCTCGCCGCTGTCCGCTGCGTGCGGGATTCGGGCCCGCCCCCTGGCATGCCCATGACCGAGTCGTCCGTACCCATTGCCCGGGCCCGTTTCTCGGTGGCTCCGGACCACCCGGCACTCCCCGGCCATTTCCCGGGTGACCCGCTCCTGCCCGGCGTATCCCTGCTGCAGCGGGTATTCCAGCTGCTGGAGGAAAGTGAGGGTATGTCTGCACCGATGGGTCTTGCGAACGTGAAGTTTCTGGCGCCGCTGCGGCCCGGCGACAGCTGCTCGATCGAGATCGAAGCGCTCGGACCCGGACGCTATCGCTTCGAATGTCGCGTCGGGCCGCGGGTCGCCGCCCACGGCGACATCACCTCCGCGTCGAGCGGCTGAGCCGGTCGCGGGGGCGGGAGAGACAGCGATGACCGCACCGCACTGGCTGCGGCAGCGAGAACGTAGCAACACGTTCTGGATCAATACGATCGTCTGGATCGCACTGCATGTCGGACGCCCGGTCGCCCGCGCGTTGCTGTACCCGATCACGGCCTACTTCCTGGTGTTCTCAGGCACTGCGCGCGCCGCATCCCGGCAGTACCTGGCACGCGTCCTGACCCGCCCGCCGCGGACGCGCGATCTGTTTCGGCACTACCACACGTTCGCACAGACCCTCCTCGACCGGCTGTTCGTCTACGCGGGACGCGCGTCCTTGTTCCGCCTGGATGTCCGCGGCTTCGAACTGCTCGAAGGCTTCATCGCGACCGGCCAGCCCTGTCTGTTGGTGGGCGCCCATTACGGCAGTGTCGACCTGCTGCGTACGCTGGCCGTCGTCGACAAGGGGCTGTCGATCCGTGCGCTGATGTATCCCGAGAACGCCAGCCGGATCATGAGCCTCTTTCGCCGCATCAATCCGTCGCTGAGCGACGGCATCATCGCGCTGGGCCGGCCCGACACCTTCATCGACGTCGCCGCATTCCTGGAGGCGGGCGGCTGCGTGGCTCTGCTCGGCGACCGCAGCATGCGCGATGAGAAGCGTGTCGCCTGCGAATTTCTGGGCAGTCCGGCCTGGTTTCCGGAAGCCCCGGCGAGACTCGCCCGGCTGTTTCGGGTACCGCTGCTGTTGTTCGCCTGCACGCATAGCGGCGATGCCGAATACGCCGTGCATTTCGAGTTGCTCGCGGATTTCCGCGCCGAGCCGTTGCCGACGAATGCCGAGGTCGTTCAGCAGTATGCCCGGCGCCTCGAGGATTTATGCCGCGGATCGCCTTACAACTGGTTCAACTTCTATGACTTCTGGGATGGCTCGACCTAACCGACGTCTGGCTCTGGCCCTCGCGTTGCTCAGCGCCGCATCCTGGGCAGCCGACCCCGCTCCACCCCGGACGTGGAATCTCGACGCCCTGCTCGGCACGCTCGCAACCCGCACGGAAGGCACTGCGCGGTTCAGCGAGATCCGTACCCTGAAGATCGTCGCGGTGCCGCTCAGGTCGTCGGGGCGTCTGTCTTTCCGACGACCCGACGTCCTCGAGAAACAGCTATTGGCACCGCGCAAGGAAGCGCTGCGGATCGACGGCGACCGACTGACCATAGAGGATGGCTCCGCCGATTCACCGCGCACGGTTCATCTGTCGGATCATCCGTCACTGCTCGCGGCCATCGAGAGCATCCGGGCCCCCCTGACCGGCGATGCGGAAACCCTCAGGCGCCTCTTCACTGCGACGCTCGGCGGGTCCGAGCGGCGCTGGGTGCTGACCCTGGTTCCTCGCGACGCCGCTTACGCGGAGATCGTCCGGGTCGTCTATGTGCATGGCAGCGGCCCACGTATCGAGTCGATCAGGATCGACGAAGCGAACGGCGACCGGTCCGAGATCCGCATCGAGCCGGAGCGCTGACCGGACCGGCCGACAGCGCGGGGGCCGGCTGCGGGCCGAGAGGACCGGCGGGGACAAATGCCCCGGGTTTCGGCATAATCGCCAGCAATGGATGCCCGCGCCAGACCCCGCCCGGCGCAGCCCGACTGGTTTCACAGCGGGCGCGTCGCATTAACCATTCACCCCCCTTGCTTGGCGGCGGGAGCGGGCCGGGAGGGCGAGACCGTCTGCGGGAGGGAACCCGCAGTCGAGCCAGGGACGGATTCACGGCGTGTCTCGGCTTCCCGGTCCGCTCCCGCGAGTCGCAGGCGTGAACACTTACGCGTCGCATGACCCCCCTCCGTGTCAGCGCCTACTCGCTGGTTTCCGCAATCGGATCCCGGGCCGAAACCACCTTGGCCGCGCTACGTTCGCGGCAGGGAGGTTTGCGTCCCTGCGACTTCCCCGAGATCGAACTTGACACCTGGATCGGTCGCGTCCCCGACATCGAAGACCGGCCGCTACCGGCCCCGCTGAGCGCCTATGACTGCCGCAACAATCGCCTCGCCGCGATGGCTCTGGAGGGCGACGACTTTTCCGAGCACGTCGCCGCGGCCGCCGCGCTGTATGGTCGCGACCGCATCGCCGTGATCGTTGGCACCAGCACGTCCGGCATCCTCGAATCGGAATCCGCGTATCGCCGCCGCGACGCGGCCTCGGGGGCGCTGCCGCCGGACTTTCGCTATCGGACGGTGCACAACACCTTCTCCGTTGCTGACTTCACGCGGCGCTGCCTGGGCCTGGGCGGGCCCGCGACAGCGATCTCGACCGCCTGTTCGTCCAGCGCCAAGGCGTTCGCCAGCGCCAGCCGCCTGATGGACGCCGGCTTCTGCGACGCAGCCGTCGTCGGCGGCGTCGACTCGCTCTGCGGAACGACGCTGCATGGCTTCCATGCGCTGCAATTGACCTCGGCCAGGCCTTGCCGACCCGCTGACACCCGTCGCGACGGGATTTCGATCGGTGAGGCGGCCGGTTTCGTGCTGTTGGAAAAGGCAAGCGACGCAGGGCAAAGCGTCCAGCTCATCGGATACGGCGAGAGCGCCGATGCCTACCACATGTCATCTCCGCATCCGGAAGGCGCGGGCGCGCGACTGGCCATGCAGGACGCACTGCAGCGGGCGGGAGTATGTCCCGAGGCGGTCGACCACGTATTGCTGCACGGTACCGGAACACTCGCCAACGATGCCGCCGAAGACTGCGCCATCGCCTCGTTGTTGGGAGAGCGCGTCGGGTGCAGCTCGATCAAGGGTTGGACTGGCCACACGCTCGGTGCCGCCGGCGTGGTCAACGCCATCATCGCCGCGCTGAGCCTGGATGCCGGCTTGCTGCCGGGCACGCTGCAGACGCAGGAAGTCGACCCTCGTCTGCGGTGCCGAATACTGCTCGACAACCGTGAGTCAGCAGTACGCTACATGCTCTGCAATTCCTTCGGCTTTGGCGGCAGCAACGCCACGCTGCTGTTCCGCCGATGAGGCTTCAGGTGGCCGGCATCGGCATCAGCGCGCCCGGCCTGACCGACTGGCAGCAGGCCAGCGCCGTGTTGCGCGGCGAACAGCACTACGTTCCCGCCGAGTACCAGCCAAGTGGTCGCAGCCCGCTCAGCGGCCCGGAGCGACGACGCGCGACCGCCGTGACCCGCCTGGCACTGGAAGCCGCCATGGAGGCTGCCGGCCCGGACCGCTCGCGGTGGGACATCCCCAGCGTTTTCGCGTCCTCGGGCGGCGAGGTCGATGTCTGCGATCTCATCTTCACCCAACTCGCGGAACCCGAGCGCGCGGTATCACCGACGCAGTTCCACAACTCGGTCCACAACGCCGCGTCCGGCTACTGGAGCATCGCCTCCGGCTCGCACCGGCCGACGACCAGTCTGGCCTGCTACGACGATAGTTTCGCCGCCGGTCTGATCGAGGCGTCCGCGCTGCTGGCCGAGGGCCCGGGCGAGGTGCTGTTGGTGGCGTTCGATCAGCCACCACCGTTCCCGATCGCGCCCTTTCGGCCCCTGTCGTGTCCCTTCGCGGTGGCGCTGCGGCTGACCTCCGGCAAGGGTCCGATCGCGCTGAGCGTCGGCTTCGACGACTCGGGCGGGTGCGAACCGACCGTGATGTCCGACCGGGCACTCGAGCGGATGCGCGCCGGCAATCCGGCGGCGCGCGCACTCCCCTTGCTCGCGGCCATCGCGCGGCAGGAGCCATCGGCCTTGATTCATCTGCCCTGTAGCGGACCGGGTTTGCTCCGCGTCGTCGTCTCGTGTGCCCAATGAAGCGCAGTGCGTTCGCGCAGCTGCTGCCGCACGCCGGCCCGATGTGCCTGCTTGACCAAGTCCTCGAATGGGATACCGGGTACATCCGCTGCAGCGCGACCTCGCACCGCGACCCGGCCAACCCGCTGGCCGTAGCGGGTCGCCTGCATGCGGTCTGCGGTGTCGAGTATGCGGCGCAGGCCATCGCGCTGCATGCCGCATTGGGGGCAAGCGTACAGGGCGCTGCTGCGGTACCCGGCTACCTGGGCGGGATCAGGCGACTGCAGCTGGCACGCGCGCGGCTCGACGATGTCCCGGAGGACTTGATCATCCAGGCCGAGCGCCAACTCGCCGACCACGGTGGGCTGGTTTACGATTTCTCCATCGCTGCGGCGGGGGCAGCCTTGCTCGATGGCCGCCTGTCCATCCTTTTTCCCAAACGACCGGCACACCATGAATAGCCCGACACGACATGCGCTGGTGACCGGCGCCAGCGGTGCGATCGGCGGGGCGATCTGCCGCGAACTGGCCGCCGCGGGTTGGCATGTCTTCGCCCAGGCTCATCGCAACCCTGCGGCGCTCGACCATCTCATCGATGGCATTCGTGCCGCCGGAGGGCGAGCGGATGGACTGCTGTTCGATGTGACGGATGCGGACCGGACCGCGACGCTGCTGGGCGCGCTCGCGGAGGAAGCGCCCATCCAGGTGCTGGTCAACAATGCCGGGATTCACGACGACGCGCCACTGGCGGGGATGACACAGCGGCAGTGGCACGCCGTCGTCGACGTGTCGCTGGACGGGTTTTTCAATGTGACCCAGCCGCTGCTGCTGCCGATGATGGCCACGCGCTGGGGACGCATCATCAGCATCGCCTCGGTCGCCGCCTTGGCCGGCAACCGCGGTCAGGCGAATTACGCGGCCGCAAAAGCGGGCTTGATCGGGGCCAGCAAGTCGCTGTCGCTGGAGGTCGCTTCACGCGGCATCACCGTCAACGTCGTCGCCCCCGGGATCATCCGGAGTCCGATGACCGAGGGCCTGTTCCCCGCGGAAAAGCTCAAGCAGCGCGTGCCGATGGGCCGCGCCGGCGAACCGGAGGAAGTCGCCGGTCTGGTCGGGTTCCTGGCGTCGAACAGGGCGGCCTATATCAGCGGCCAGGTCATTTCGATCAACGGCGGGATGCTCTGAGTCCCTTCAGCGCCGACGTCGACAGGATTCCGCGAGGGCCTCCAGCGCCTCGCGGGATAGCTTGCCGTTCTCCTGCCGCGGCAAGCCCTCGACCAGGAACAAGGGTCGTGGCAGAAATGCGGGATCGAGATGTTGGCGGAGTTCCGCCAACAGTTCCGAGCGGGTTCGTCGCGGCGCGACGGCGAACGCGATCAGCCGTGGGGTCGACGCCGCCTCGTTACTTGCGGACGATGGCACGAAGAAGGCGCCGTCCTCGACGCCCGGAAGGGCCTGCAGCGTTGCGTTCAGCGCGGTGAGGGAGGCGCGCTTTCCGGCCACGTTGATGTGGTCCGAAAGGCGCCCCAGCCATCGGAACTGATTGCCGCCGGTCGACTCCAGGCGGTCCTGCAGCGGCACCGGACCCTTCAAGTAGGGGGCGAGCAAACGTAACCCGCCATCGACGCCATCCAGTTCGAGGCCCCGAAACAGCGTCCAACGATCGTCGCGGCTGGTCCGGCGGGTAGCGACCGATCCGGCCTCGGTGAAACCGTAGATCTCCCTCAGCACCCCGCCGAACCGCTCCTCGGCGGTCCGCGCCAGTTCCACCGGCAGGGGCGCGGTGGCCGAGACGATCAGGTCGACCCGCGGCAGCGCGATGCCGGACGCCAGACAGGCTCGCAAGTGAATCGGGGTCGTGACCAGCATGCGCGGGGCCGGCAGCGCCGCCAGGGCCGACTGGACATCGGCCGGGTAAAACGCCGGCCGGTCGGTCAGGACGCACCGGGAGCGCAGCGGCAGCAGGATGGTGGTCTCGAGCCCATACATGTGCTGCGCGGGCACCGTGGCGACGGTGGCATGGCCCTGACTCGAAGCGACGCCCAGATGCTCGGCGATCAGATCGACGCTGCGGCGGAAAATGTCCCAGGTCTTCTCGTGCGGCTCGGGCTTGCCGGTGCTACCGGACGTGAAGACCAGGGCGACCGGCCGGCTCCCGTCCAACAGCGGATTCGGCGCCTCGCGAGGACATCGGACGGGCCGGCCGACGAGGAACGTCACGGCACCGGCATCCGGCGGCTCCTCATCACAGGCCACATAAGCGTCCGGGTACTCGTCGACCAGCGTGCGGACCGCCGCCGCCGTGCGGTTATGCGGCAGCAGGCTGACTTGTCCGCGCAGTAATGCAGCGACGAACATCAGCAGAAAATGGTAGCGGTTCGCACAAAGGTTGATGACCCACGAACGCGTCGGCAGACGCTCGGCGAGCGCGACCGCTTCGCCAAGGAAGCGTTCGGCCGCAAGGGTTTCGCCGTGACAAACCGCAATCGGGCAGTCGAGGCGACTGTCGGGTAACAGGGCAGACGGCCCTTCGACGAGGCTCATACTGCTTTCAGGATATGACCGTCGAGCCAGACGCGGTCGGCAGGACAGCCCCTAGGCGCGCATTCCGGCCGGCGAAACGCGGTCCGTCAGTTCTCACTTCGAGGTGACCACACGAAAAAATCAGGGAAATACCACAGCACCCTGCGGCATTTGCCGCAGCGGGTCGCGGGCGAATCCCCCTTCGACCCGCATGGATGTTAGGAAATCCTTATGGCGCGATAGTTGCTGTGTATGTGCCCGGGGGTCTGGCGCGACGATCGGCCGAATACAGCTCGGCGCGATCACGGGCGCTGCGGCTCTTTCCGTGGTGAAGGACCGCGTTGCCATGCGGCAGCGGGAATATTCAGACATCAAACGAAAGTAGAGGTATGAACATGAAAAAGATGAACAGCGGACTACGCCACGCGATCACGACTCTGATGGCCGGCTCAGCGCTTGCAGTTGCCTCGGGAGCGGCGATGGCGATCCCCGGGAGCCAGGTCATCGTGGATCTGGGTACTCTGAAAGGCCAGCCGACGGCCATTCAGTTCGAGGGCACTGCGCCGAACTACGCCTGGGACGGCTGGAACGGCCTGACGCCGAATTGCGGCTGGGCCCACAACACCCGTTGGTACACGGTGACGGTACCATACTACGCCACGGTGCAGGTAACGTTGAGCTCGGGCGATGAGAGGCTGAAGCCCGCGTTCTCAATGTGGAAGACCAACGGCAGCTTCGTGGGCGCCAACCATCTTTCGCACAAATACAACCAGGTCAGCCTCGAAGGATCGAGCATCTTTCTGAAGCCACAGACGCCGGGCGGGGATGGCGCGATCGCCTTCGTCGGCTACGCGAATGCCGGCGACCAGCCGTTCATCAACTGTGACGGCGAGACGGTGAAGAAGGGCACCCCGACGCTGTCCTACGTGATGCCGGGCACCGCCGCGTTCTCCAAGACGCTGACCAAAGGACAGTATCTGCTGGCCGTGGGCGGAAGCTGCAACAGCCAGGATTGTGGACCTGCCGGGCCGACGGGGGTGTTCCCGTTCAAGCTCGACATCCGTAAAGGCCCGATCCTTCCGCTGCCGACTCCGCCTGCTCCGTAAGACCGAAATTGCCTGATTCACGGAAGCTAAAGACATCAGCCGGGACCTGGGCCGCGGGAAAGCGGAATGCCCAGGTTCCCCACAGCATCCCGCCGACGTCGTCGATGACTCGGCTGGGACGCCCCGAGCCCGCCGCTGACCCCGGCTTGCGACACCCACCGCCCGTAACGGCAGCCCACGGCAGATCAGCCCAAGGCGTGTTGCCGTAGTCCTCGTGCCAACGCTTTCGTTGCTGACATCGCTTTATCCCCGCTCCCGCAGGGCACGGCGCGCCATGCCTTGAGCCCGCCGAGGGTGCCTAGCGCGTAAAAAAAGGGGTACTCTTTTGCTGCCCCGGGACGCCATTTCGCACTGGCTTCCGACCTCCCGCAGAAAGACATGCGCATCAGTCACTCCGTTCGAACCTTGCCGAAACTGCTGAGATCCGCCTACGAACAGGCCGTGCTGTACGGTGCGCTGCTCGTGTTCGGCACCGGCGGACTGATCTACACCGCCATCAGCCCGCTGGTTGGCGCGGTCCTGCCTCGCGACCTGGCGAACCGTGTCGGGCAATGGGTCATGATGGCCCTGTTCCGCTTCTTCGTCGGACTGCTGCAGCTGAGCCGGATCGTGCACTGCGATCTGTCCGCCCTGGACCGGCTGCGCGGACGGCCGCTGATCATCGTCGCGAACCACCCCTCACTGCTCGATGCCGTACTGATCGTTTCCCGCCTGCCACGTGTCGTCTGCATCATGAAGGCGCAGATCCTGGACAACCCGTTCCTCGGAGGCGGCGCCCGCCTGGCCGGCTATATTCGCGCAGACCATCCCATGGAGATGATGAAGCGGGCGCGGGAAGCCCTGGCTTCCGGCCGGCAGTTGCTGGTGTTCCCGGAGGGGACAAGAACGCAGACACCGCCGCTCAACGAGTTCAAGGGCAACTTCGCACTGATGGCGAAGCAGGCTCGGGTGCCGGTGCAGACAGCGTTCATCCGGTCGGACAGCGCCTATCTGTGCCGCGGCTGGCCGCTGTTTCGCAAACCTGAATTCCCGATCCACTATCGTGTTGAGCTCGGGATGCAATTTCCCCACGATGACGACTCCGGGCGCCTGCGGACGCGCGTCGAGGACTATATGCGCTCGACCCTGGAGAGCCGACCCCAACGGGCGCAGCCGCCGCCATGACGCCGTCGGCGACGCATGTCGTGGTCATCCCCAGCTTCAACACCGGCGACCTGCTGCTCGACACAGTCCGGCGCGCCCGCGCCGAATGGAGCCCGGTGTGGATCGTCATCGATGGCAGCACCGACGGGAGCGCCCGGCGCCTTGCCACACAGGCCGCGAATGACCCGGGCGTCCGCGTGCTCGCCCTCCCGGAGAACCGCGGCAAGGGTGCCGCGATCCATCACGCGCTTGGGCTGGCCGCGGCGGAGGGCTATACCCACGTGCTGACGATGGATGCCGACGGGCAGCATCCGCCGTCGAAGATCCGGGAATTCATGGACCGTTCGTCAGCCGCGCCGCAGGCGCTCATCGCCGGCGTTCCGGTCTTCGGCGCCGAGGCACCCGCGTTGCGCGTGCGTGGGCGGCGGATATCGAACGCCTGGGTTCGGCTCGAGACGCTCGGCGCCGGCGCAGCGGACTCACTGTTCGGCTTTCGCATCTACCCCATCGCGCCGCTGCTTGCGCTCATGGACCGGACCCGCTGGATGCGCCGCTTCGATTTCGACCCCGAAGCCGCGGTTCGTCTCAGCTGGGCCGGCGTGCCGACCGTCAACCTTCCGGCACCGGTCCGCTACCTGTCGGCGGCGGAGGGTGGTGTCTCGCACTTCCGTTACGGGCGAGACAACACGCTGCTCACGCTGATGCACATCCGTTTGATGCTCGAATGGCTGGTGCGGTGGCCGATGCTGGTCGCGCGCCGCTTCCTTCGGACGGGATCCTGACCGTACCCCAACCGTCGCGCACGGGTCCTGCTGCACGCTGGCTGGACTCCTGCACAGCTGGCAGGTTTTTGGGACAATGCCGAGTGTGGTAAACACCCACAACGCCGCGTAACCGAGCCGGAGGCTCCACCATGAAAAAGCTGATCGACCGCCCCGAGTCCTTGCTCGAAGACAGCCTGCGCGGCTTCGCGCTGGCCCATCGGGATCTGGTGGCGCTCAACGATCACCCCCATTTCCTGCGGCGCAAGGTAGCCGGCCACACTGGCAAGGTCGCGGTGATCTCGGGCGGCGGCTCCGGACATGAACCGCTACACAGCGGGTTCGTCGGCCTCGGCATGCTCGACGCGGCCTGCCCGGGACAGATTTTCACATCACCAACGCCCGATCAGATGGTCGCCGCGGCGGACGCGGTCGAATCGGGCGGCGGCGTGCTGTTCGTCGTCAAGAACTACGCCGGCGACATCATGAATTTCGAAATGGCGTCAGAGATGCTCGATTGCCCGTTTGCGACCGTCGTGGTTGACGACGACGTCGCGCTGCCGGCCAATCACAGCACCGGTCGGCGCGGCGTCGCCGGGACGACGATCGTCGAGAAGATCATTGGCGCAGCGGCCGAGGAAGGCGCCGACCTGGCTGCCTGCAAGGCTCTGGGCGATCGGGTGGTGCAAGCCACCGCGTCCATGGGTGTTGCGTTGACGAGCTGCACCGTGCCAGCCCTCGGCAGACCCATGTTCGCGCTGGCGGACAACGAAATGGAAGTCGGCGTCGGTATCCATGGCGAAGCCGGCCGCGAGCGCCGTGCGCTCGGCACCGCCTCGGAGATCGTCGCCCTGCTCGCCGAAGCCATCCACCACGAACTGCAACCCGCAGCTGGCCAGACCGCTTTGCTGCACGTCAACGGGCTGGGCGCGACCCCCCTGCTCGAACTCTACCTGGTCTACGAACAGGCTTGCCGCTACTGGACCGGGCGTGGCGTGACGGTCGTTCGCAGTTTGGTGGGCAATTACACCACGTCACTGGACATGGCCGGCTGTTCGATCACGCTGACGATGCTCGATGACGAACTGCTCCGCCTGTGGGATGCGCCGGTCCACACGGCATCGCTCCGTTGGGGCTGCTGATACCGATACGCCCTACCCAGTGCAACCCGAAAGGCCACCGGCCCACATCGCCTTCAATCCGAACCGAGCCGGCAGTGCTGTCGATGCTTGCATCGCAACCGTCTAGGCCGCCCGCTCCGGAACATCGGCGGCTCGCGCCGCTGGCAGGCCTCAACTACGGTCTGGTCGGCCTGCTGGTGACTGCGGCTTTCTGCGCCTGGAACAGCTGGACCAACCGGACCATCTACCTCGAGGAGTTCGCCGCGAACGCGAGGGAGCGGGCGGAACAGGTCAAAACACTCTATCTCGTCGAGCTGACCCGGCAGCAAGGCGTCGGAGCGCTGTTTGCAGCGTCGGGAGTTATCGATGCCGAGGAGTTTCGGAACTTCGTGCGACAGACCGAGGCGGGCACCGCCACCGCCCGCTTGTCGATGGCACTCCTACAGCGCGTATCGCCGGCCGAGCGCAAGAGCTTCGAGCGCGCTTTGCGGAAAGACTACGGGGCAGCCAATACCCATTTCTCGGCGTCGACAGAACCGGTGCGCATAGCGCAGAACGCCACTGCACCATACCAGCTGGCCATCCGCTACGCGGAACCGGTCCGCACCGAACTGAGCGCGCCAGGTTTGGACCTGTCCAGCGATCCGTCTGCCACCGCGGCCGCTCAGAGAGCGGCGGCCTCGGGCCGAACGACCTTCGCCGACGTGCCGCACGAAGCCGGCGGCCATGCGTTCCGATTGCTCACTCCGATCTACCGCAGCGGACTCCCTCCGGTGACGCCCGAAACCCGCGTCGGCCTGCTCGCCGGCTTCATCTGCGGGACCTATCGCTATCGCGACCTGTTCGAGGCGGTGTTCTCGCGCTCATCCCACCTGGGCCAGCATGTCTATGCCTTCGATACCGACCGAGCGGACGCGCGGGCGGTGTACGTTCACGAGTCCAGGAAAGCGAGCGAGGTACGGGTCGAGCCCAAGCTGCGGCGGGCAGAGCTGGCGCAGTTCCAGCACCGGGTCGAGGAACAGATCGCGCTGGCGGACCATTCCGTCACGCTGACCTTCGTTCCCATACGGTCCATGACGCTGCTCGCCTTTCTCGACGACCGCGGGAAGCTGATCGCGCTCGGCGGACTGCTGGTGTCGGGACTGCTGGCGTTCATGGGGTATCGCATCGCCACGGCCCGGGCGCAACGCGAAGCCTCGGAGGAGCGGCTCCGTCTGGCCGCGACGGTCTTTCACGATGCGCAGGAAGCCATCGTGATCACGGATGCCTCCGGCAACATCATCGACGTCAACGGGACTTTCTCCCAGATCACGGGCTACCCGCGCGATGAAGTGCTCGGGAAAAATCCCCGGATGCTCAAGTCCGGGGTGCATGATGCCGCGTTCTACCGCGAGTTCTGGCAAACCCTGGTCAACGAGGGCGTCTGGCGCGGGGAAATCTGGAACCGGCACCGCAGCGGCGATCTGGTCGCGGTGCAGGCCACGGTCAGCGCGGTCAGGGATGAAAGCGGCCGGATCAGCCATTTCATCGATCTGTTTTCCGATGTCACCGATCGGAAGACCCAGCAGGAACGCATCGAGCACCTCGCCTACTTCGATGCGCTGACAGACCTACCCAATCGCGCCCTGCTGCTGGACCGTCTCGAGCAGGCGCTGGCCAGGGGGCGGCGGGACGACTCGCTGGTCTCGGTGGCCTATCTCGATCTGGATGACTTCAAGCCGGTCAACGACACGCATGGCCACAAAGCCGGCGATCTGCTGCTGTGCGAAGTTGCCCGCAGGTTGAAGGCCTCGGTGCGCGAACACGACACCGTCTGCCGTCTGGGCGGCGACGAGTTCGTGATCATCCTGGCTGGACTGCGTGGGTGGGAGGAGTGCGAGAAGATCCTCTCGCGGACACTGGAAAGCGTATCGCGGCCCTATGCGCTGCCCAATGGGCAAACCGTCCTCGTGTCGGGCAGCATCGGCGTCACCCTGAGCCCGCCTGATCGAAGCACCGCGGACATACTGCTGCGCCACGCCGATCAGGCCATGTACATCGCCAAACGGACGGGCCGCAACCGGATGCACCGCTTCGCAGCCCCCACCCCGCCGACACCGATATCCGCTGCTGGCGGCGCGGGATGATCGCGTTCAGGGCGAGAGCAGAACACCGCAGACCGCGCAGATCATCAACTGCGCAGTCTTGGCGCCGGGATCGAGATGCCCCCGCGCCCGCTCGCCGAGAAACGAGGCCCGGCCTTTCGTTGCCAGCATGTCCCGGGTCGTCTCGACTCCCGCATCGGCCGCCGCGCAAGCCTCGCGCAGCACCTCGTCGATGGGCGCCGACGAGGCGGCTCCGTCCAGGAGGACCCGCGATACCGGCACCAGCACATCGAGCATGGTCTTTTCGCCGACATCGGCCTTGCCGCGCGCCTTGACGGCTTCGACGCCGCTGCGAAAGGCCTCGGCGAAGCTCAGGAAACTGGAATCCTGCCCCTGCAGGGACTTGGCCATGCCCAGAAAAAGCGTCGCATAGAGCGAGCCCGAGGCACCGCCGATCGTGCTCATGACCGTCATGCCAATCGTCTTGAACGCGGCATGCCAGGCACTCCCGGCAAGCTCATCGCACAGCGGAAGCAGGGCTTCGATACCGCGCTGCAGATTGAAGACATGGTCACCGTCACCGATGGCCTGATCGAGCTGGGTGACGTTGTCCCCGTTGGCCCGAATCGCGCCATCGATGGCGCGGATCATCGCAGGAAGCGCTTTCGCCTGATTTTCCATCGACCGACACCCTCGCTGCCGTTGGCCCGCCAACCCCGGACTTCCCGACTCATGCCCGGCACGCGAGCTCAGGCAATCCGGCGGGGTGGGAACGCCCCGCCTTCGCGCGTTCGGACGCTAGTGCACGTCCTTCCAGTATTCCTTCTTGACGCGATACAGCAGATAGGTGAGCAGGAACATGAAACCGAGCACGTACTTGCCCAGCGGGAGGCGCTGCAGCATGGACGGCTCGGACACATAGACCAGGAAGTTCATCAGGTCGGTCAAGGCTTCGTCGAACTGATCCGGGGTCATCGAACCCGGCTTGGCCAGTTCGAGCCGCTCCACGAATTCCATCCCACCCTCGTGCGAAATCACGGGCTGCTGCAGACCCTGCAACCCACCCAGGACGTTCGGCATCGCGACATTCGGCAGGTAAAGATTGTTGACGCCGGTCGGACGCGACGGATCGAGGTAGAAGCCTCGCAGATAGCTGTAAATCCAGTCCGCGCCCCGCGCCCGCGCAGCGAGCGACAGATCCGGCGCGGGTGCGCCGAACCACTTCTCGGAGTCTTCCGGCTTCATGGCGCTCTGCAGGGTTTCATGCATCTTGCGCTCGCCGAGCAGGAAGTTCGACTTCATGATCTCGTCGCTGATGTCGTAATCCGCGGCGAGGCGTGAGTAACGAATGTGCTTGAGCGAGTGGCAGCCCTGGCAATAGTTCACGTAGAACTCGGCACCGCGCCGCACGGAATCGCGATCGAACACGTCGATGTCCACGCTCTGAATCGGGGGTAGCCCTTCGCTTGCCCCCACCGTTAGGGATACCGCGGCCAGCGTGACCGCCAGGAGCCTTTTCATGAGTTGCTGTTCCCTAAAAGGTTGCCTAGTGTGACTTCCGAGTTCATCACTCTGGGGTCAGAAATAGAAGAGGAAATCGAGCAGGACGAAGAAAACGATGAATCCGACGACGACCCTGAGGATCATGCTCTGGAAAATCGCAGAATTCTGAATCGCAGCCAGGCCCTGCCGGATGAGGTCCCAGTGACGCCCGCGGCGCTTCGCCAGCGGCACGACGGCTTCGCCCAGCCGCATCGGCTCCGGGAAGGTCTTCTCCTTCGCCGAGTACCACGGCATCAGCAGGAAGAAGCCGAAATATATCACCGCGAAGATCCGCGCCAGGATCGTGTTCAGGGGACTCACGGGTTTCGTACCGAGCACGCCGAGCCCGAAGAAGGCGAGGACGAAAAGGCCCAGCAGAATGCCGTAGACCGGGCTGCGGTAGCGTATCGACTTAACGCGGCAACGATCGAGCCACGGTAGCAGGAACAGCACGACGATCGATGCACCCATCGCAACGACGCCGCCGAATTTGCTGGGCACGGCGCGCAGGATGGAATAGAACGGCGTGAAGTACCAGACCGGCGCGATGTGCTCCGGCGTCTTCAGCGGATCGGCCGGCTCGAAGTTCGGGCCTTCCAGGAAGAATCCGCCGCCCTCCGGCAGGTAAAAAACGACCAGCACGAACAGGATGATGAACACCCCGGCACCGAACAGATCCTTGACGGTGTAGTACGGGTGGAAAGGAATGCCGTCCAACGGGATGTCGTCCATCCCCTTCAGCTTCTTGATCTCGACGCCGTCCGGGTTGTTGGAGCCGGTCGTGTGCAGCGCCGCGAGGTGGAAAACCACCAGCGCCAGCAGCATGATCGGGATTGCCACGACGTGCAGCGCGAAGAAGCGGTTCAGGGTCGCATCCGCCACCACGTAGTCGCCGCGGATCCATAGCGCCAGATCCTCGCCGATGACCGGAATCGCGCCGAACAGCGAGATGATCACCTGCGCACCCCAGTAGGACATCTGTCCCCAGGGCAGCAGATAGCCCATGAAGGCCTCGGCCATCAGCAGCACGAAGATCACCATGCCGAACAGCCAGATCAGTTCGCGCGGCTTCTTGTACGAGCCGTACAACAGCGCGCGGAACATATGCAGGTAAATGACGATGAAGAAGGCCGACGCGCCGGTCGAATGCATGTAGCGCAACAGCCAGCCCCAGCTGATGTCGCGCATGATCATTTCGACCGAGTCGAAGGCCAGCGTGGCGTCCGGCTTGTAGGCCATCGCGAGGAAGATGCCGGTCACGAGCTGGTTGACTAGCACCAGGAGCGCCAGCGACCCGAAGAAATAGAAGAAATTGAAGTTCTTCGGCGCGTAATACTTCGCGGCGTGATCGTTCCAGAACTTCGTTACCGGGAGCCGCTCATCGACCCAGGCCATGAATGCGCTTGCTCGTTCGCTCCACATCACGCGGACTCCTCCTCGTTGGCGCCGCCTATGAACAGCAGGCTCTCAGTCAGGTAGCGATAAGGGGGAATTTCGAGGTTCTTCGGGGCGGGAACGCCCTTGTAGACCCGACCGGCGATGTCGAACAGCGAGCCGTGACAGGGACAGAAGAAACCACCGAGCCAGTCCGGACCCAGATCCGCCGGCCGCTGGTCGGGCCGATACGTCGGCGAACACCCCAGGTGAGTGCAGACGCCAACCGCGACGAAGATCTCGGGTTTGAGCGACCGGGCTTCGTTGTGCGCGTACTCGGGCTGATCCGATTCCTCGGAATCGGGATCGAGCAGCTTGTCGCGCACCTCGGCCAGCGTCGCCAGGGCTTCGGGCGTGCGCCGCAGCACCCAGACCGGTTTGCCGCGCCACATCACGCGGATCAGCTGCCCCGGCTCCAGTCGGCTGATATCCACTTCGACCGGCGCGCCGGAGGCACGCGCTTTGGCACTGGGCTGCATCGAGGCGAGGAACGGCGTGACGGCGAACCCTGCGCCTATGGCTCCTACGACAGCGGCGCTCTGCGTCAGGAAGCGTCGTTTCCTGTTATCGATATCGTCGGTCATGCATCAACTCCGCTGAATTTCACGCCGCTCTCTATGTTATTTCCCGGGCTCCCGGGCCCGAATTCCGTGACGGATTGTGTTGGAGATTGCCGGATGGGTCAAGGCAGAGAATTCGGGGCAAAAGCCGTGTGACGCAACGGGAGCGGGCATCCGGCACCGGTCCTTTCGGCAGAAGCCGACATAACAGGCGCTTATGCCAAGACGCGAGTCGCCGACGCGACAGGCGGTCAATGGCGTCGTCACCGCCACCCTGAGACCCGCCGAGATGCCTCGCGTTCCGCTGCACGCGGCGGGCGGGCACCGACCCGCCTGCTGCTTGACACTTCCCGGACACTGCCGCACCGTGGGAGCCGGCCGAAGCGCTCGGCACCTTCCGAACTCGCGAGACCGCAATCCCATGGTAAACCTCAGCCCGGACGAATGGCAGCTACGGCTGGATCTCGCTGCCGCCTTCCATCTCGCGGTCGAATACGATCTGCACGAGGGCATCGCCAACCATTTCTCGGCCGTCCTTCCGGACGATCGCCACTTCCTGGTCAATCCTTTCGGGCTGCATTTCTCCGAGATCACCGCGTCGAACCTCATCGTCTGCGATTTCGAGGGCCGAGTCGTCCGCGGTGAGGGCGAACCCGCCGCATCCGCTCACCATATTCACGCGCCGATCCACCGCCGCGTGCCTCGCGCCCGTGTACTGATGCACACCCACCAGCCGCATGCGACCGCACTGACGATGCTCCGCGGCGGACGGCTGGAATGGGCACTGCACACCAGTTGCCGCTTCCACGGCCGGGTGGCCTACGACACCGACTACGATGGGGTGGCGCTGAGCGACTCGGTCGGGGAGCGCATGGCCAGTATCCTCGGCCAGGCGGAATTGCTGTTCCTCGGCAATCATGGGGTCATGACGGCGGCGCCTACCGTGGCACAGGCCTGGGACGACCTGTACTTCGTCGAGCGGGCCGCGCAGACGCAACTCCTTGCCATGAGCAGCGGGCAGCCGCTGGCCCTTCTGGACCCGGTACTGATCGAGCAGGTGGCGTCCCAGACGCGCTACGAACGCTTCGAGCTGGGTTACATCGAACGCCACTTCGCGGCACAGAAGCGGCGGCTGGACGCGGCCGGAGGGGCGTACCGGCGCTGATCGGCCTCGTGCCGGCTGCCAGGCCGTTTCGATAGCGAACGGTGCGGGTGAATTGTCGCGGGCGGTTCGTGTCTAACACATGGCAACGTAAACCTGCCGTTCCCGACCGGAACAGGAGGCTGCCATGTCTCTGCAATCGCTGATCCAATCCGGCACCAAACTCTGGCTCGATTCGATCGACCCGGACCTCGTCGAGCGCAACCGGGCGCTCGGAGCGACTGGGGCCACCTCGAACCCGATCATCATCGCCGACATCATCAACACCGGCCGCTTCGATGCGCACATCCGGGCCTTGATCGACGAGCGGATGGACGATGCGGCCATCCTGTGGGAGATGACCGACTACCTGGTCCGCCGCGCTCAGGACGTCTTCCTGCCGGTCTGGGAAGAGACGCACGGCAACGATGGCTATGTCAGTTTCGAGCTCGATCCGCTGCTGGAAGACCGGGAACTCGGACCACCGCACGAACGGCGGGTCCGCGAGTACGTCGAACTCGGCAAGCACTGGGGGCGCGGTCACGTCAACCGGCTGATCAAGATCCCCGCGACGGCGGCCGGGCTCGATTCACTGGAGGAACTCGCTGCAGCCGGAATCAACCTGAACGTGACGCTGATTTTCTCGGAGCGCCAGTACCGTATCGCGCGGGATGCGATCTGGCGCGGCGCGCAGCGCCGCGGTGACTTCCGACATTTCAAGAGCGTCTACAGCATCTTCGTGTCGCGGGTCGACGTGTACACGGAAAAACACGTGCCCGAGCTCAGCCCGGCGGCGCAGGGACTGGTGGGCATCGTCAACGTCAAGCGCCTGTGGCGGCTCAATGAGGAATTCTGGCGAGACAAGCAGCTGCCGCTGCAGCAGGAAATCGTCTTCGCGAGCACCGGCACCAAGCGGCCGCAGGATCCCCCCGACAAGTACGTCGAGGCGCTGGCCGGCAGCGACATCCAGACCAATCCGCCCGCCACGAACGAGGCGGTCGATGCGCTTGGAAAGGCCTACACGCGCCAGGTCGATCAGCTGCCGGAGCGGTCGGTCCTGGACGAGATCGACGCCAGGGTCGACCCGGCAAGGCTGGAAGCCGTCCTGATGGACGAGGGCACCGCGAAATTCGCCGAGCCGCACAAGGCGCTGTTGCGGGTGATCGCCAAAAAACATAAGAGCCTCGAAACGGAAGCCGTCTGATCCATTGCATGGCCGGACGCGGGCACGGCACGGCGTCGAGCCGTTCGTCGCCTGCCGCCGGCCGCGTGACGATTCCAGGGAGCCCTGGGCGAAACGCCCGCGGACCCGGCTTGACAAGGCGCCATGGGCGGCGCATCGTCTGCCAGGCATAAAGTCAAAGGTATTTGAATTCCCTTACATTTATGAGCGATAAAGAACTCGTCGCCCGCCGCGCCGCGGCACAGGTCGAGGCGGGCATGCTCATCGGGCTGGGTACCGGCTCGACCGCCAATTGCTTCATTGCCGAACTGGCGCGCCGGCAGCGCGAGGAAAACCTCGAGCTCATGACCGTCGCGAGCTCCGTGATCAGCGCGATCAAGGCACGGCAACACGGCCTGCCGGTGACGGCCATCGAAAACGTCGGCCGGCTCGAACTGTATGTGGACGGCGCCGACGAAGTCGCCCCGGACCTGACCGTACTGAAGGGTCGCGGCGCGGATCTGGTGCGGGAGAAACTCTTGGCCCGCGGCAGCGACCGCTTCCTGGTCATGGTCGACCGCAGCAAGCTGGTCGCGCGGATCGGCGAGCGGTTCCCGATCCCGGTGGAGGTGATGCCGTTCGCCTGGCAACTGGTCAAGCAGCGCCTCGAGGCCCTGGGCGGCAGCGGCGATCTGCGGCCCAATGCAGCCGGTGACGGCCTGGCGGTCACGTCGCACGGCAGCCTGGTCCTCGACATGCACTTTGCCCCGGACATGAACTGCACCGAGCTCGATACGGCCCTGAACGACACACCGGGCGTCGTCGAACATGGCATCTTCCGCGGGCTGACCAGCGCAGTCCTGATTGCAGCCGACGGACAGATCGAGGAGCGGTACCCATAGAATCGCTCCGGCGTCGCGCTCAATCGCGCAGAGTGTCGCGGGACAGGGCAGAGTATTTTTCCAGGCGGGCCAGGGCGAGCTCGTTGATCGCAAGTGCGGGTTTGCCGGTCAGCAGTTCCAGCGCCTCATCGACGGTCCGCACCGGATACACTCCGAACAATCCGGCGCGCGCGGCCCCGACCACGTCATCGCGCAACACCAGATTGTCGCGATTGGCCCACGGGATGAGGACTCCCTGAGCGCCGTTTAGTGAGCGCGCCGCGCACAGGTCGAAGAATCCTTCGATTTTTTCATTGATACCGCCGACTGCCTGAACGTCGCCGTACTGGTTGATCGACGCGGTGACGGCAAAAGACTGGCGCAGCGGGATGCCGGTCAGGGCGGAGATCAACGCGCACAACTCCGCGAGCGCGGCCGAATCGCCATCCACGTAGCCGTAGGACTGCTCCAGCGCGAGATTGGCGGAGATCGCCAGCGGAAAGCGCCGCGCATACTTCTGCCCGAGATACCCCGCCAGGATCATGACGCCCTTCGAATGGATGGCCTGGCCCAGCTCCGCTTCACGCTCGATATCGACCACCCCGCGCGCACCGGGACAGACAGTGGCGCTGACGCGCGCCGGCATGCCGATCCGGGCATCGCCGATCTCGGCCAGTGTCAGTGCGTTGGCCCGACCGACGGCCACACCGTCAGTATCGATCAGCACGATGCCGTCGAGGATATCGCGGAGCAGGTATTCGGCGGCGCGCCCTGTGCGCTCGCGCTGCGCCGCCAGCGCGGCGCGCACGTGGGCAGCCTCGATCCGGGCGGCGCCTGCGCGGAGGCGCTCGAAGTCTGCCTCCAGTGCGACCTGGACCATCGGCGCGATATGCGGCGAGAGCCGGCGACGATGCGCGACCACGCGGCTGCTGAAGTCGCACAGGGCCACCATGGCCGGCGCGGTCAGCGGCGGCAGCCCCTGCGCCTCGGTCAAGGTCTTCAGCAGCCTGGCGTAGTTGCAGGTAAAGCCCCCATCACGCGGGAAGTACCCATCGAACTCGGCCAGCACGCGGAACAATTCGGGGAACTCCGCATCCAGCGACCGGAGCTCGTAGTAAAGGTCGTGTGGTCCCAGGAGTGCGATCTTGACCCGTAGCGGCAGCGGGGCGGGGCTCAGCGTCGCGACGGCCGGTCCGCCCTGCTCGGCGGAGGACGATTCGATCCGCAACCAACCGCTCTTGAGGGCTCGCTTCAGTGCGGACCACACCGCGGGATCCTCGAGCACCTTCGCTGCCTCGAGTATCAGGAATCCGCCGTTGGCGTGATGGAGGGCGCCCGGGAAGATCAGGTGATGGTCGGCCATCAGCGTACCCGCTTCGCTGGCGAACTCGATCCGCCCGAACAGATTCGACAAACTCGGATTCGGCTCGTAAATCACTGGCGCGCCGCAGTCCGGTGGGTGGCTCACCAGGACGCGGGGCGTGTAACGCCGGCGCAGCCAATCCGCGCCGGGGGCTTCGCGGTCCGGCTCGTTCTCGTCGTTCAGTCGGGGCGCCAGCGCGCGGCACAGATCCCGCTCGATGGCCTGCAGGTGCCGGGTGACACCGTCGAATGCGCGGTACTTCTCCACGAGCACGCCCAGCGGTGAGCGAATGGCATTGGCAATCGCTTCAGACGCCAAGGCGCGCAGTTGCTCGTCGCGCTCCCGGCGCCACTGGGGCAGGTCGACCAGCGCATCGCCCAGTGAGGTCTCGACCTGGCAGGAGGCGGCCTGGAACTGTTCGCGCTGGGCAGCCGTGAGGGCGGCATCCTCGACCACGCGACCGTCCTGGAGCGGCGCGAACGACAAGGCCTCGCCATCGCGCAGTACGGCCACCCCGAGGGCCTTCGCCCCTGCTGCAACCCGCTCCAGCACGGCGTCACAGCGGAGTTGGAGAACACGCATCGTGCGGCTGCGGCGCCGCTGATAGGCGGGGTTGTCGGCGACCGCGGCGAGGTTCGCGATGACGGCATGAATCAGCTCCTCGATATCGGTTGCCAGGACACTGCCCTGACGCGGAGGCAGGCGGAGCGGCGCCGGCTCGCGCGGCTCGTCGAAACGGTTCAGGTACAGCCAGTCACCCGGAGACGGCTGACCCTGCGCCGCAGCCCTGAGCTGCTGCCGGAGCAGCGACAGCCGTCCCGTCCCCGGCTCGCCCATGACGAACACGTTGTAGCCCTCACCCGGCATCGCCACCGCCAGGCTGATCGCATCGATGGCGCGGCGATGCCCCAACGGACCCTCCCAAGCCTCGAGCTCCGCTGTCGTTACGAAGGGCAGGCGCCGCGTTTCGGCCGGCGGTATCAGATCATCCGGGGGCAGCGGCGATAAGGGCATGAGGCTCCCCGTAGCGGGTTGAGTTAAAAGGACGACGGCAGGGCGGCGCAAGACCCTCGCGGCCACGATCCGGGTCGCAACCGCAATGGGCTACGATTGTGCCGGATTCCCGTCAGGGCGTTCTCGGATACGCTATCGCCGGACCCGGGGCATCGCAAGAACTGGACGCCGGACCCGCCGGCTTGCTACCATTCGCGTCCTAAATTCGGGTTTTCTGGCGCATTTTGAGAGTCGGTCGGTCAACGCTGTCGGTAGGGGAATCCTCAGTCCCGGGCTTCACGTCCGGGCCTTCCCTGTCCTGGTCCGTTTTCCGCTGCCCGGCTCGCTCCCTCCTCCACGCGCCGGCTTTCTTCTTCTAAGGCACTGATTCACTAAACCGGGAGACGCGTATGTCGATCAAGGTGGCTATCAATGGGTACGGCCGTATCGGGCGAAACATTCTTCGCGCTCTGTACGAGAACAAGCGCACCAGCGAGATCCAGATCGTCGCGATCAACGATCTGGGCGATGCCAACACCAACGCGCATCTGACCAAGTACGACACCGTACACGGCCGGTTCAGCGGTGAGGTATCGGTCGATGGCGATTACATGATTGTCAACGGCGATCGGATCCGGGTTCTGGCAGAACGTGACCCGGCCAAGCTGCCTTGGGCCGAACTGGGCATCGACGTCGTGCACGAATGCACCGGCATTTTCACGTCGAAGGCGAAGTGCTCCGCGCATATCAGCGCCGGTGCCAAGAAAGTCATCCTGTCGGCGCCGGGCGGCGAAGACGTGGATGCGACCATCGTCTACGGCGTCAACCACGGAACGCTGAAGAGCACCGACACGGTGATCTCGAATGCGTCATGCACGACGAACTGCCTCGCGCCGCTGGTCAAGCCGCTGCACGAGAAGATCGGTCTCGTGAACGGTCTGATGACCACGATTCATTCTTACACCAATGATCAGGTGCTGACCGACGTCTTCCACAAGGACCTGCGCCGCGCCCGTTCGGCGACCATGTCGATGATCCCGACCAAGACCGGTGCCGCCGCGGCGGTCGGTCTGGTGCTGCCGGAGCTGAACGGCAGACTCGACGGCTTCGCGGTCCGCGTGCCGACCATCAACGTTTCGCTGGTCGACTTGTCGTTCGTTGCAGCTAAGCCGACGAGCAAGGATGAAGTGAACGGCATCCTGAAGGCGGCTTCGGAAGGCGAACTTAAAGGGATCCTGGAATACAACGCCCTGCCGCTGGTGTCGATGGACTATAACCACTCGACCGCCTCGTCCGTATTCGATTCCACGCTGACGAAGGTCAGCAAGGACGGCACGCTGGTGAAGGTGCTTTCCTGGTACGACAATGAGTGGGGGTTCTCGAACCGGATGCTCGACACCACCATCGCGCTGATGAAGGCCTGAGAAAGCCGATGATCACCAATACCTCGATGAACTGGATGCGACGCACCAAGATCATTGCGACCCTTGGACCCGCGACTGATGAACCGGCGGCTTTGCGTTCCGTTCTCGAGGCCGGCGTCGATGTGGTTCGCCTGAATTTTTCTCATGGCACCCCGGAACAGCATCTGCGCCGGGCCAACCTGGTCCGGCAGTTTGCTGAGGAACTGGGACGCCACATCGGCATTCTGGTCGATTTGCAGGGGCCCAAGATTCGGATCGCCCGATTCAGCGGAGATCGCAAGATCCAGCTCGAGCCGGGCGCTCCGTTCGCGATCGACCCGGCCCTGCCCGCCGATTCCGGTGACGATACCCAGGTGGGCTGCTGCTACGAAGAGTTGCCGACGGATGTCAAGGCCGGCGACAGCCTGTTGTTGAACGACGGCCTGATCGAACTCGAGGTCGAGTCCGTGAAGGGCAGCCGCGTGGCCTGCCGGGTCGTCATCGGCGGCGAACTCTCCAATCACAAAGGCATCAACAAGAAGGGCGGCGGCCTTTCCGCCAGCGCCCTCACCGACAAGGACCGCGCCGACATCCTCACCGCGGTCGAGATCGGGGCCGATTATCTCGCCATTTCGTTTCCCCGCACCGCGGATGATGTCCGCGAAGCACGATCCTTGCTGCGCAAGGCCGGTGGCGATGCCGCCATCGTCTCGAAAATCGAGCGCGCCGAAGCACTACATCCCGGGGTCATCGAGGAGATCATCGATGTCTCCGACGCCATCATGGTCGCGCGCGGCGATCTTGGCGTGGAAATCGGCGATGCGCAGCTGCCGTGGGTGCAGAAGCAGCTCATCGGCATGGCACGCGCCCGCAATCGCGTGGTGATCACGGCAACACAGATGATGGAGTCGATGATCCAGAATCCGCAGCCGACCCGCGCCGAAGTGTTTGACGTGGCCAATGCCGTGATCGACGGCACCGACGCCGTGATGCTCTCGGCCGAGACCGCCAGCGGGCGTTTCCCGGATCGGGCCGTCGCCGCGATGGACCGCGTATGCCTCGAAGCGGAGAAACACCCGCGCGCCCGGCAGTCCGATCACCGGATCGACGAACATTTCCACCGGATCGACGAAGCGATTGCCATGTCGGCCATGTATGCCGCCAACCATACCAAGGTCTGCGCCATCGGTGCCCTGACCGAGACCGGCTCCACGCCGCTGTGGATGTCGCGCATCAGCTCGGGCATTCCGATCTTCGCGTTGACGCCGCACGAACGGACCTGCCGCAAGGTCGCTTTGTTCCGTGGTGTTTACCCCATCTCCTTCCACCACGACACCTCCGATCACGCCGAGCTGAACCGCGCCATCGTCGAGCAGTTGATGGCTCTGGGCGTTGCCAAGCCGGATGATCTGGTCATCCTGACGAAGGGCGACCTGACCGGCGTCAAGGGTGGCACCAACGCCATGAAGATCGCCCGGATCTCGGAAGTGCTGGCCGCTGCCCCGCAGCGTTCCGAAACCGGCTGACCCGGCGCGACGGACAAGGCCCAGGATCCAGGATGCGCGGGGAGTCGCTGACGCAGTTCCTGATTCACGAACAGCGCAAGACACCGGCCGCGAGTGGCGAGTTCACGCTGCTGCTGAACGACATCGCGGCCGCCTGCAAAGCCATTGCCCATGAGGTCAATCGCGGGGCACTGGCCGGCAACCTGGGTCTGGCCGGGTCGAGCAATGTCCAGGGCGAGGCGCAGAAAAAACTGGATCTGATCGCCAATGAGCTGTTCCTGGGCTCGCTGGAATGGACCGGCCATTTCGCGGCAATGGCCTCTGAGGAAAACGACGAGATCATTCCGATTCCTGCGGCGCTACCGCGCGGCAATTATCTCGTCTGTTTCGATCCCCTCGATGGATCGTCCAATATCGATCTGAATCTCTCGGTTGGCACCATCTTCTCGGTGTTGCGCTGTCCGGACCACTGCGAGACTCCCACCGAAAGCACCTTCCTGCAACCGGGCATTAAACAGGTCAGTGCCGGCTTCTGCATCTACGGGCCAACGACGATCATGGTGCTGACCACCGGGAATGGCGTCAACGGCTTCACGCTCGATCGCGATGTCGGAGAGTTCATCCTGACTCATCCGAACATCCGGATTCCCGAGGATACGCGGGAGTTCGCGATCAACATGTCGAACCAGCGCTTCTGGGAAGCGCCGGTTCAACGGTACGTGGATGAATGCGTGCGCGGTGAAACCGGCATGCGCGACAAGAACTTCAACATGCGCTGGATCGCCTCGCTGGTGGCCGAGGTTTACCGCATCCTGACGCGTGGCGGGATCTTCCTGTACCCGTCCGACAGCCGCCCCGGTGGACAGTCCGGTCATCTGCGGCTGATGTACGAAGCCAACCCCATGAGCTTCATCGTCGAACAGGCCGGGGGCGCGAGTTCGAACGGACGCGAGCGCATCATGGAACTGCAGCCCACCGCGATTCATCAGCGCGTGCCGCTGATACTGGGGTCAAGGAACGAGGTCGAACGGGTCGTCGGCTATCACCGTTAAGGGACGCGACATGCGCCTGGATCCGCGATCCGCGCGCGTCAACTCGACCGCTGGTGCAAGGGACTTCGCCGAGGGAAGTGGGCCCGCAGGAATTCCATCTGGTCCGACAGCACCCGCCGACCCTGCAGATAAACGTACTCGGCATGCGTCGGCGCGAAAGGGATTGCCAGCAACTCCATACCCGCCTGTTCCGGTGTCCTGCCCGCCTTGTGGTTGTTGCAGCGCTTGCAGGCCGTAACCACATTGTTCCAGTGATCTGCGCCACCGCGACTGATCGGCCGGACATGGTCCCGCGACAATTCGGAATGGCGGAAGCGCTGCCCGCAGTAGAGGCACAGGTAGCCATCCCGCCGAAACAGGGCCGGATTATTCAGTGGGGGAACATAGCCGGAGTCCACCTTGTAGCCGGTATGCGGATGTCCATGGGTTGCAATGATCGAGTTGACCGTTATCAGGCTCCGGCACCCCGTACGCGCGTTGATCCCCCCGCGCAATTCGTAGAGCACCGAGCCGCAAGCATAGGCAACCTGTTCCAGATGGTAGAGTTTCGCAGCCTCCTGGTAACCGATCCATTCGAGAGGCATCCCCGAACTATCGGTGCGAAGTACCTGGAACTGACAGACCAACATATTCCCTCCGGAAAATCGCAAGGTGTTGAGCTACGGATTCGTCAAGCCTTTGACAACGTCGACGAGCGAGTTATTCACAAGTGCCGTTGCGCGCTTGTCAAGTCCGCGGGGTTGGCGTATCGAGCAGGCTTCAGTGGCTTCGCGCCAGCTCAAGTGTTTGATTTCTCGTTTTGCCGTTATTGTTGTCGAAATTTTTTACAGTAATAAGAAGGTACATGCGCGACAACGGCTCCCGGCGATTCCTAAACCCCAACCCACAGACTTATCCACAGAATCTGTGGATAACGCCATCCAGCGTTCGGAAACCGACATGACTGTCACGACTGCGGGGCGTCGACCCGAACCGGTCAGCCATTGACAACCATCTGGCGCGTTGCGGTCCCGGTCCCGCTCTACCGAGTATTCGACTACCTGCCGATTCCCGGGTCACCGACGCCGCAACCGGGCTGCCGCATCAGGGTCCCTTTCGGAGTGCAATCCCTTGTCGGGTGTCTGCTCGACATCGTCGACAGCTCGGATGTGGAGCCCGCTCGACTTAGAACCGCGGCCGCAGTCCTCGACGAATCACCGCTGCTTCGTACCGAGGACCTGGGACTGTTGACGTGGGCGGCGCGTTATTACCACCATCCCCTGGGTGAAGTGCTGCTGACAGCCTTCCCGGTCTTACTCCGGAAGGGCCGTTCACCCATGGTCGCATCCGTCAAATACCTCGCGCTCACCGAGACTGGCATAAGATTTCCATTGGATACGCTAAGCCGCGCGCCGCGTCAAGCCCTGTTGTTACGGACCTTGCAGGAGGCGAATGGCCATCGGCTCGCGGAGTCCGTTTTGGCGGCGGCGTTGCCGGGCTGGCGACGAGCGGCCCCGGCCCTGATTGCGAAAGGCCTCGCCTGCCACTGCGAACAGCCGGACGATGACGCGTGGGCTTCGTCTCCGGAGGGTGTGAGAAGTCACCCTGATCCGAAGCTCAACCCGGCCCAGGTCGCCGCAGTCAATGCCGTTGCGGAAACCTTCGGGCGATCGGCCACCTTCCTCCTCGAGGGCGTGACGGGGAGCGGGAAGACCGAGGTCTATCTGAGTCTCGTACGACGGGTGATGGAGCGGGGCGAGCAGTGTTTGCTGCTGCTGCCGGAAATCAGCCTGACGCCCCAGATCGAACAGCGGTTCGTCAACGGGCTCGGCCGCGACGTCCCGGTCTTCCATTCCCGCCTGTCCGAACTCGAACGCCTCCAGTCATGGATGGCACTGCAGAGCGGCGCCGCACCGATACTGCTCGGCACACGCTCGGCGGTGTTCTGCCCGATGCAGCGACCAGGGCTGATCATCGTCGATGAGGAACATGAGGCATCGTACAAACAGCAGGACGGGTTTCGCTTCTCGGCACGCGACGTCGCGATCAAGCGTGCCCGAGACCTCGGCGTTCCCATTGTGCTGGGCTCGGCCACCCCAAGCCTGGAGAGCCTGTGGAACGCGGAGCGGCAGCGCTATCGACGGTTGCGATTGCCGGATCGGGCCGGCGGCGCTGCCGCCCCGCCGCTGCGCTTGGTTGATGTGCGGCGACAACGCCTGGTCGAAGGTCTGTCGCGCCGCTTGATCGATGCGATAGACGGCACGCTGTCCGAAGGGCATCAGGCCTTGCTGTTCATCAATCGGCGGGGCTATGCACCGACCCTGATCTGCAACGACTGCGGTTGGGTCGCCGAGTGTCGCGCCTGCGACGCCCGACTGGTGATCCACCAGCGGGAAAACCGCCTGCGCTGTCACCACTGCGCCTACGAGCAGGGGGTACCGCGGGGATGTCCATCCTGCGGGGGCCGCGACCTGCGTCCCCTGGGGATGGGTACCGAACGGATCGAGCAGGCTCTGGAGGAACTATTCCCGGCCGCCCGGCTCACGCGGATCGATCGGGACAGCACCGCGACCAGCGGAAGCCTTCAGGAAAAGCTCGCCGACGTGCATTCCGGGGATGTCGACATCCTGATCGGAACGCAGATGCTGGCCAAGGGCCACCATTTTCCTCGCGTCACGTTGGTAGGAATCGTCGATGCCGACGCGATGCTGTTCGCGACTGATTTCCGCGCAAGCGAGCGTATGGCCCAGCTCATCGTGCAGGTGGCAGGACGCGCCGGACGCGCCGAAAAGCCCGGCACGGTTCTGCTGCAAACACGGAACCCAGAACATCCGCTACTGCAGACGCTGATCGACCAGGGATACCCCGGTTTTGCGACCCTGGCGCTGGAAGAGCGTCGAGCGGCGGGCCTGCCACCCTTCGGCCACCTTGCAGTGTGGCGGGCCGAAGCAATCGACGGCGAGGTACCGCAGCGCTTTCTGACGCGTCTGCGCGAGCACGCCCTCGCTTGCTGCGGGCACGGGATCGAGGTGCTCGGCCCGGCTCCTGCGCCGATGCTGCGCCAGTCAGGCCGGCACCGCTATCAACTATTACTGCAAAGTCGGGAGCGACCCGCACTGCACGCCGTGCTCGATCAACTGCAGCCGCATCTAACCGGCCTGACGCGCGCGTGCAAGGTACGCTGGTCGCTGGATGTCGACCCTATCGACTGCTACTGAGTCGGCCGCCGTACCTTACCTTTACAGTCGAGCGATGATCGCGTCGGTCATCGCGTTGGTGCCGTCCTTGGATCCCTTCTTCAGATCCGGCGTCAGGGTTTTGCCTTCCTTGATCACCGCCCGGACGGCCTGTTCGATCCGGTCGGCAGCCTCCGGCTCGTCCAGATGCCGCAGCATCATCGCACCGGCGATGATCGTCGCGGTCGGGTTGGCGATGCCCAGTTCGGCTATGTCCGGGGCGCTGCCGTGCACCGCCTCGAACAGCGCAGCGTCGGTCCCGATGTTCGCGCCGGCCGTCAGGCCCAGGCCTCCCACCAAGCCCGCCGCCAGATCCGACAGAATGTCCCCGAACAGATTCGTCGTCACGATGACGTCGAAGATCTCCGGTTTCATGACGAGTTGCATACAGCAGGCATCCACGATGCGGTCGTCGAACTCGATGTCCGGATAGTCCTTGGCCACCTCGCGCCCGATCTCCAGGAACAGTCCCGAGGAACATTTGAGGATGTTCGCCTTGTGGACGAGCGTCACCTTTTTGCGTCGCGACTGACGTGCAAAGTCGAACGCGTAACGGATGATCCGTTCCGAGCCTTTGCGCGTGATCACCGCGATACTCTCTGCCGCGATTTTCTCCTGATCGACCTTGATGAAGTGCTCGATGCCGGCGTAGAGACCTTCGGTGTTCTCGCGGATCGTGACCAGATCCACATGCGGAAACGGCAGGTCGTCCATGCCCTCGAAGGACAGGGCCGGCCGCACATTGGCGTAGAGATTGAAGGCCTGACGCAAGGTCACGTTGACGCTGCGATAGCCGCCGCCGACCGGCGTCGTCAGCGGTCCCTTGAGACACACGCGGTGGCGCCGGATCGACTCCAGTGTTTCATCCGGGAGCGGCGTCGCATGCTTTTCGACCGCCGCCATGCCGGCCACTTGCGGATCCCAGTCGATCCGGACGCCGGCAGCTTCGATGACCCGAACAGTCGCATCGACGATCGCGGGGCCGATGCCGTCGCCGGGAATGAGTGTCACATGATGCATAGGTGCTTTCCAGATTGAACGAGGATAGGGAGGTAGAAAGTGCCGGACCGTGAGGGGTTCTCGAGCCGGGTTTCCGTCATGGGCCAGCCGCAAGTTCCGCCCAGACCGGTGCATGATCCGATGGCCGCTCCAGCTTGCGCGGCTCGGCATCGATCGCGCACGCCTTAACCCGCTGCTTCAACGCGTCGCTGAGCAGGATCAGATCGATCCGCAGGCCCTGGTTGCGTCGGAACGCCGCGGTGCGGTAGTCCCACCACGAATAGCTCGCCTCCGGCTGGTCGAACAGACGGAAGGCGTCGGACAGCGGCAGGGCACTCAAGCGGCGGAGGGCTTCGCGCTCCGGCGTACTGCACAGAATGCGCTCGCGCCAGGCTTCCGGATCGTAGACGTCGCAATCTTCCGGCGCGATGTTGAAGTCGCCGACGACCGCCAGTGAGGGAAAGCGAGACAACTCATCCTCCAGGAACGATCGCATCTTCGCCAGCCAGTCCAGCTTGTACGCATACTTCTCCGAACCGACCTCGCTGCCATTCGGTACGTAGAGATTCACGATGCGCACGCCGTCGACGGTCACGGCCAGAACACGCCGTTGGGGGTCATCGACGAGTTGAGGAGGGTCCGTCACGCAGGCTAGCGCGGGACTGCGACTGAGCACGGCCACACCGTTGTAGGTGCGCTGCCCGCTGAAGACCGCGCCATAGCCGATAGCCTCAAACGCCGCTACCGGGAACTCCGGGTCCGCGACCTTCGTTTCCTGCAAGGCCAAGGCGTCGGGTTGATGCCGTTCCAGCCACGCGAGGACATGCGGCAAGCGCACGCGCAGCGAGTTTACGTTCCAGGTCGCAATCTTCACGTTCGCCGCTGTGCTCCGATCAGCGCCGTGTCTGCACTAAATTGGAACAAGTCCCCGCCATCGCACCAGCCACATTCAGAGATCGAGATCGATGCGCAGGGACAAATCCACGGCACGAACATTCTTGGTCAACGCACCGACCGAAAGGTAGTCGACGCCCGTTTCAGCCAATGGCCGGATCGTCTCCAGCGACAGATTCCCCGAGACTTCCAGCGCCGCTCTGCCCGCCGTACGCTGCACGGCCTGGCGGATCCGGTCAATTTCAAAATTATCCAGCAATATCCGTTCCACCCCTGCCGCTAGCGCCTGATCAAGCTCATCCAGCGTTTCGACCTCGATTTCCACGGACAGGCCCGGAGCGACCGCTCGAGCCGCCCGCACGGCCTGCGCAATCGAGCCGCAGGCCAGGATATGGTTTTCCTTGATCAAAATGGCGTCGAACAGCCCGAGCCGGTGATTGTGGCAACCGCCACAGCGCACCGCATACTTCTGCGCCAGCCGCAGTCCGGGGACGGTCTTGCGGGTATCGAGGACTTTGACACCGGTACCGGCCACGGCACGCGCATAGGAACGCGCCAGCGTAGCGGTGCCACTCAGGGTCTGCAACAGATTCAGGGCCGTGCGCTCGCCGGTCAGCAAGGCCCGCGCATTGCCGGACAGGCGACACAACACCCGTTCCGCGGGGATCTCATCTCCGTCCTCGGCCTGCCACACCAGCGACAGCTCGGGATCCAAGTGCCGAAACACCGCATCGAACCAGTGACGGCCGCAGAGAACCATCGCTTCGCGCGTCGTCAGCGTCGCCGACGCGGTGGCCGTGGCCGGCACGATCAATGCGGTCACGTCGCCCGTGCCCACATCTTCGGCCAATAGCGAGGCGATTTGCCCAGGATCGACGGTGAGGGGTTCGATGTGGGTCTCCACGGTAACGTAACGCCTCGTCAGCGGGCTTCGCCCGAAGCGTTGAAGCGTTCGCGCAGCCGCTCGACACGGCGACCATTGACACCGAAGTCCCAATAGCCGACGCGCGATGCGGAGCGCACTGCAATCATTTTGCTGGCCGGCAGCAATTGGAACTCGACATCGTCAACGAAGCGAAACACCCGGCTGGTCGCCTTCAGGCGCAGATAGCGATCAACTGAACTGTCCTCGACGACCGCCAAGCCCGGTTCCCCCTGCACGGCCTGCTTCAGCCTGGCCCAGGCGGCGTCCGGGTCACCCTCGAAGGAAAAGGCCCGGACATAATGGCTGTCTGACCGACTGCTGCTCGACACACAATTCGGTGTCGCCGGACAAGCCTGGATGCGACCCGCTTCAGCGGCAGCCATCGTGACAGAGGCGAGGCCGAGTCCCAGCGCTGCCGCCGCCCCCGGCAGGTGACGCGGCCGGAAAAACCCGCCCGTCGATTGCCGCAAGCCGCCGCAGCGCCGTGCCTTCATCGCGTCACTCCGTTGGCTCAGTCATCATCGGTGCGAAGGTCTTGGCGATGTCGGTCGAGACCTTGCGATCCACCTGCGCCAGAGGAATCAGCCCGTTCTTCACGACAAGGTAACCCTTGTCGCCAAAAGCGCGCTCGCTGGTGAACTCCTGAATGAAACGCGCCAAGCCCGGGATATAGTCCAGATGCGACTTCTTGACGTAGATGTACAGCTCGCCGGAGAGAGGATACAGCTCGGACGTGATCGTGTCCGACTTCGGCGCCACGCCGTCGATTTCGAGGGCTGACAGCTTGTCCTTATTGCGCAGATAGAGGCTGTAGGATACCAGTCCGAGCGCATGGTCGTTGCCAACCAGCTCGCGCACGACCAGGTCGTCATTGACCGTCACCTGGATGTAGGCCTGATCCGTGCGAACGTCCTGACAGGCCTTCTTGTAGTCCTGGGTCATCGTGGCGCGCTGCGCCGACAGCCAGGGAAAACCGTCGCATCCCGGTTCCAGCACCATATCCTGGAAGATTTCGCGAAAGCCGGAATTCGCGGGGGGACCGATGACCTCGATCTTGCGGTCCGGCAGCGCTGCGTTGATCTGCTTCCACGTTTTGTTGGTATTCAAATGCAGTTTCCGGTCGGTACTCGGGATCATCCGGCTCAGCGCGTTGTACAAGTCACGCCGCGTCAGATTCATCGCGGGGCTCTTCGCCGACTGGGCAAAAACCATTGCGTCACGGCCAATCGCGATTTCCACGATCTCGTTGACGCCGTTGTTGCGACACTGCTCATATTCCCGCTTGGTCATGCGGCGAACCGCATTGACGATATCCACCGAATCCTCGCTGTTGCTCTCGCAGAACAACTGAATGCCACCCTTGGTTCCGGTGGACTCGAGCCAGGGTGACTTCAGCCCGGCAACCGCTTTCTTCGTCCCCTTCTTTCCAACCTTTTCGGTGCCACCTGTGCCCAATTGTTCCGCGACCGCCTTGGAGAAAGGCGCGACGGTGGAAGACCCCACGATGTGGATATAGTCGCGAGCCATGGCGCCTTGAGTGCACAGAGCCAATGCCGCGCCGAGCGCAGCCGCGATCTTGAGTATTCCGGCGTTGTTCATTACGTCCTCTAGTCAGTCTGAATTCAGTCGCTGCACGAAGCCGGTCAGGCAAAGCGGTCGCCGAGGCCTCCGCGCAGGAATGCAAACACAAGTCCCCACAAAAGACAAACCCGCCGAGCGGCGGGTTTGTCCGGGCCCTTCCGTGGGCCTGATTCTGTCCTGACCCGTCAGGCGTTATTCGCCCATCCAGACCAGTTCCACGCGACGGTTAACCGAACGCTCTTCCTCGGTGCGGTCCGGCGATACCTTCGGGTACATCTCGCCGTAGCCCTTCGGGTACAGGTTGTTCGGCACACCCTTCATCTTCAGGTAGTCGACCACCGACGCCGCGCGACGCTGCGACAGCTTCATGTTGTACTGGTCGGTACCCTCGGTGCTGGTGTGGCCCTGCACTTCGATGTCCTTGGTCTCGCCCGAGGCGATCAGACCGGTCGACACTTCGTCCAGGATGCCCTTCGCCGTCTCGGTCAGTTCCGCCGAGTCGTAGTGGAAGTTCACACCGCGCAGTTCGATGCGGACCAAGCAGCCGTACTCGTCGACCTTGGCGCCCTTCATCGTGCCCGGGCACTTGTCGTCGCAGTCGTTGACGCCGTCGCCGTCCGAATCCTTCGTCGAGCAGTCGTCAACCGCCGCCGGCGCTGCCGCCGCCACCGGCACCGGCTTCTCGCCCAGCGGAATCACGAAGCCCGCATTCACGACCAGATCGTTGAAAACGTCATTACCGAAGGTACGTCCGTTGCCGGTCAACGGGTTCGTCACAGTGCGGCTGTTCGCAGTCTGCAACTGGTAGCGCACGTCAGCGCGCAGCAGGAAGTTGTCGGCCAGTTCCACCGTCGCACCGACACCCGTCTGGAACAGGAACTGCGCAGACTGGTTGCCGAAACCGTGAGCCGAACGCCAGCTTTCATTGACGCCACCGACAGCCGCGACCCAGTAGGGTGAGAACACGTCGCGGTCGAAGAAGAACAGCGCGTCGACCGTACCGCCGGTCAGGTCGGTCTGACCACCGACAGCACGAATGTTGTTCGAGTAGTTCATCCACAGGCCGCGGACTTCGAGGTTCAACCATTCGTTGATCATCTTGCCGATGCCCATGCCGCCGCCCCAGCCGCCGAAGGCCTTGCGGTCACCGCCGGGCTGCATGAACGTGCCGAACGGGGACAAGTACCAGCGATCATCGACGCAGCGCGAGTCGGCCGACGGTACGGAGGTGCCGTCCGGGCAGGTGTAGGTCGAGGTCATCGCCGCTGCAGCGGTATCGGAGGCGGCCGGGGCCGCTTCGGTCGCCGTCGCCATCGGATCCGCGACTGCCGGATCAGTGGCAGCCGTCATCGTGGTGTCGGGCGCAACCGCTTCGGTGCCGCTTCCCATCGCCATCGTATCCTGTCCGTACTCCGCGGCCTGAACCCCGGAGGCGGCTAGACCTATTAGCGCAAATGCGCACAGATTCTTGTTAATCATTACCGTCTCCTTCCACCAAAAAACAACAACAAGGACGAATTGAGCAACACCATACTATTCTCGGGGCTGGAAGAAATCAAGGGGGCGTCACTCCCTTTTTTGCGTTGTCAACGAAATTTCATGGTCGGAGCCCTTGGAATCGGTCATCGTGCAGAATCCGGGGCGGGCCTGGCACAGTCCGGGTCTCTGTCGACAAACTCTTCGTCCGACGCTGCGCAGACCCCTGTCGACGACGCTGCGGGTTCATGGGGGGGCAATGCAACAAGTCGTTTGCCGGGAAAGCAACAGATGAAGCGGCTTCCCTTTCCTACAACACTTTCGACCTGCAGCGTGGCGTCATGTCGGTTCAGGACATGCTTCGCGATCGCCAAGCCGAGCCCGCTACCACTCCTGCTGCGAACGCCCGGCACTTCCACACGGTAGAAGCGCTCGGTCAGACGGGGCAGGTGCTCCGGAGCTATGCCGGGGCCGGTGTCGCTGACTTCGAGTCGTGCGCCATTCTCGTCACCGCTCCAGGTCACCGTGACGGCACCCTCCTCCGGGGTGTATTTCATGGCATTGATCACGAGGTTCGAGAACGCGCTGCGCAACTCGTTCCCGTCACCGAGGACACCCCAGGCAGCGTCGATCGCGGTGGATAGCTTGGGATTGAACCCGAAGAGAACTTCCGCTTCCTGGCAGATCCCGTCGAGCAGTTCGGCGACATCGATCGTCTCGGGGGTACTCCGCTGCAGACCGGACTGCAGCCGGGTCAATGCCAGCAGGCTTTCGATCAGCTCATGCATCCGGTTCGTCTGCTCCTCCACGCGGCGGAAAATCATGCGCTCGCGTTCGGGCAGTGCTGAATCGGAGTCGCACAGCGCCTCGATGTACCCACGCATCACGGTGATGGGCGTACGCAATTCGTGTGAGACGTTGGCGATAAAATCGCTGCGGACCCTTTCCGCCAGTTTCAGCTCGGTCACGTCACGCGCCACCATCAGACGGAAGTCCTCGTCGCCATAGGGCACGACCCGAACCTCCAGCTCGCGGGTGTCATCGATGGGAGAGGGTATCGAGATCGTCGGCCCGGCGTCCGCGTCGCTCAAGTAGGTGACGAACCGGGTATTCCTGACGAGATTGGCAATTTGCTGGCCGACATCAGGGCGTCGCAACCCCAGGAAGCGGCTGGCGGAATCGTTGAACCAGTCGATCTCATTGCGCGGCCCGAGTACGACAGTCGCATCGGGCAGCGCTGCCGTCGCCGTCCGGAAACGGTCGAGCATCCGGAGCAGCTGTTTCTTGCGGCGCTTGTTCCGGCGACGGACCCGGAACACGAGATAGAACACTTCCTCCCAGATGCCATCCGCCTGGGGCAAGTCGCCGCTCTTGCCGCCGCGCAACCAGTGCAGCAGACGGTTGATAAAGAAAAGGTGCCGGAACAGATAAATCAGTGCGCAGACACTGGTCGCGAAAAACCAGTTCCCGCTGAGCCTAACCAGGAAGGCCAGGGCGAGGACGAGCAGAACAACCCAGAATAGCTCGGCCCGCCAGGCAGAAGACATAGGCCGATCAGTAAGCTGCCGAGAACCGGTAGCCGAAACCGCGGACCGTCTGAATCATCTCCTCGCGTTGATGCTCGGCGAGAATCTTCCTCAGCCGACGGATGTGGACGTCGACGGTCCGCTCCTCGATATACGTGCTGCGACCCCAGACCTGGTCGAGCAGCTGATTGCGGCTGTAAACCTTGTCGGGGTGCGTCAGGAAAAACTCGAGCAAGCGATACTCGGTGGGGCTCAGGTTCACGGCGGCCTGTTCGATGGCAACGCGATGTTCATCGGTATCGATCACGATACCGCCGACATCGATGCGTCCGGACTTCCCGAGCCGGCCGCTGCGCCGAAGCACCGCCTTGATCCGCGCGACCAGTTCACGGGTGGAAAACGGCTTCGTGACGTAGTCGTCGGCACCGACCTCGAAGCCTCGCACCCGGTCTTCCTCCTCGCCGCGCGCCGTCAGCAAAATCACCGGTATGTCACCGAAGCTTTCGTCCTTCTTGAGTCGCCGGGCCCACTCGACACCGCTGAGGCCCGGCAGCATCCAGTCGAGCAGGATCAGGTCGGGCATCTGCTCCAGCATCAGTGCCAAACCCTGATGCGCATCCGGTGCCGCCCGCACGGCAAAGTCAGACTGTTCCAGCACCATCACCAGCATTTCACGAATGGCGTCATCGTCTTCAACCACCAGCACGTTGATTTCGGACATCCTCAAAAGCTCCGGATCTACGAAAAAGCCCCGATCGTAAGTGCTGCATATTAAGGATCGATGACAGTGCAGACGCCGAAGGTCGGCGGCGACCGTTTTCCGTTACGGCCGCCGCCACTCGTCAGGCTGCCTTGCTCAGCGTGAACTCATCTCCCGACACGTCGACCGAGATTACATCACCGTCGGCGAAGTTCCCAGCGAGAATGGCCAGCGCAATCGGATTTTCCAGTTTCTGCTGGATGGCTCGCTTCAGTGGCCGCGCACCGTAGACGGGATCAAAGCCCGCCGCGCCGAGCCTTTCGAGCGCCGCGTCGCTGACGGCCAAACCGAAGCCCTTGCCCTCCAGACGCTTCCGCAAGTGGTCCACCTGAATGGCGGCGATCGCCCGGATCTGCTCTTTCGCGAGCGGATGAAAGACGACGACTTCGTCGACGCGATTGATGAACTCGGGTCGGAAATACTGTGTCACGATTTCCATGACCTCCGCCTTCATCTGCGCATAGTTCGCCTCGCCAGCCAGTTCCTGGATGCGCGACGAACCCAGATTCGAGGTCATCACGATCACGGTGTTCCGAAAATCCACCGTCCGCCCGTGGCCATCGGTCAGCCGCCCGTCGTCCAGCACCTGCAACAATACATTGAACACATCCGGATGCGCCTTCTCGACCTCATCGAGGAGGATCACCGAGTACGGCTTGCGGCGCACCAGTTCGGTCAGATAACCACCTTCCTCATAACCGACGTATCCCGGGGGCGCACCGATCAACCGCGCGACCGAGTGTTTCTCCATGAACTCCGACATGTCGATGCGGACCATCGCGTCCTCGGTGTCGAACAGGAAGGCCGCCAGGGCTTTGCACAACTCGGTCTTGCCGACGCCGGTCGGGCCGAGGAACAGGAACGAGCCGCTCGGACGGTTCGGATCGGCCAGTCCGGCGCGCGCCCGGCGGATCGCATCGCTGACCGCCTTGATCGCCTCGTTCTGTCCGACCACGCGCCGACCCAGATTGGCTTCCATCGTCAGCAGTTTCTCGCGCTCGCCCTCCAGCATCTTCGCCACCGGAATGCCGGTCCATTTCGACACGACTTCGGCGATCTCCTCGTCGGTGACCTTGTCGCGCAGCAGCCGGTTGTCCGCGTGTTCGGCCTTCTCGGCCCGTTCCAGCTCGGCCTGCAAAGCCGGAATCTGCCCGTACTGCAGTTCCGACATCTTGGCGAGATCGCCGGAGCGGCGCGCCGTCTCCAGGTCCAGCCTGACCTTTTCGAGCTTCTCCTTGATCGAGGCAGTCCCCTGCAGCGCCGCCTTCTCCGCGGTCCACACTTCTTCGAGATCGGCGAACTCCTTCTCGGCCTCGGCGATGTTCTCTTCCAGAGCCTCACGGCGCTTGCGCGACGCTTCGTCGTGCTCCTTTTTCAGGGCTTCGCGCTCGATTTTCAGCTGGATCAGGCGGCGCTCGAGGCGATCCATCTCCTCGGGCTTCGAATCGATTTCCATCCGGATCCGGCTGGCCGCCTCGTCGATCAGGTCGATCGCCTTGTCGGGCAGGTTACGGTCCGTGATATAGCGATGCGACAGCAGGGCTGCCGCGACGATGGCCGGATCGGTGATCGTCACGCCATGGTGAACTTCATAGCGTTCCTTCAATCCGCGCAGGATCGCCACCGAGTCCTCGACCGACGGCTCATCGACCAGCACCTTCTGGAAACGGCGCTCCAGTGCCGCGTCCTTTTCAATGTATTTCCGGTACTCGTCCAGCGTCGTCGCCCCGATGCAATGAAGCTCGCCGCGCGCCAGGGCCGGCTTCAGCATGTTGCCGGCATCGATCGCACCCTCGGCCTTGCCGGCGCCGACCATCGTGTGCAACTCGTCGATGAACAGGATGATCTTGCCTTCCTGTTTGGCGACATCATTCAACACCGCCTTCATGCGTTCCTCGAACTCACCGCGGAACTTCGCGCCGGCGATCAAGGCGGCCATATCCAGCGCCAGCAGCCGCTTGCCCTTGACGCCTTCCGGCACCTCGCCGTTGACGATGCGCTGGGCGAGACCTTCGACGATGGCCGTCTTGCCGACGCCGGGCTCACCGATCAGCACCGGATTGTTCTTGGTGCGCCGCTGCAGTACCTGGATCGTGCGTCGAATCTCGTCGTCGCGCCCGATCACCGGATCGAGCTTGCCGGACTCGGCACGCTCGGTCAGATCGATGGTGTACTTCTTCAGCGCCTGTCGCTGTTCCTCGACGTTCGGATCGTCGGCCTTCTGTCCGCCTCGCACCGCTTCGATAGCCATCTCGAGCGGAGCACGCTCAACGCGGTTCTTGCGCAACAGCTCACCGAGCTGGCCGCGGTCGTCCAGACAGGCGAGCAGGAACACCTCGCTGCTGATGTAGCTGTCGCCGCGCTTCTGAGCGAGCTTGTCCGACAGGTTCAAGAGCTTGGCCAGATCGCTGGAGACCTGCACGTCTCCCCCGACACCCTGCACGCTGGGCATGCGCTCCAGCGCGGCGCCGAGCGCACTGCGCAACTGGTTCACGTTGACACCGGCCTGGGCTAGCAGAGGCTTGACCGTGCCACCCTCCTGGTCGATCAGCGCGATGACCACGTGCAGCGGCTCGATGAATTGATGATCGTTGCCCAGCGCGAGACTTTGCGCATCGGCCAGGGCTGTCTGAAATTTGCTAGTCAGTTTGTCCATTCTCATGGTGGGAATCTCTTTATTGGCGAAAGCACGATGATTTCAGTTCTGAGGCTGGCGCCGGTGCTTTTCAAGCAGCGCCGACCGAGGCGGGCTTCGATCCCGAAACGAAACTGTGTAACATCGCCAAGCTCAGGGTTGCCTAGGGAGAGGGTGGGCGCAACTTTCGAGTTTGCAACGGTCTAACGCAGGCCGGATTACAAAAACGCTGCCCGTCATCGGAGATTTTTCATTTCATTTGTCGAGGAAGAAGCATGCAGAAGAAGTTCAACAAGTCGCCGCTCTCGAGCGTGCTGGGCACCGCCATCGTCACGTCCCTGACGACGGCCGCCGTCGCTGAAGAGCGGGATCCGTTTGCCCTCAAGGATCTGTCGTCGGGCTACCTGCTGCAGGTGGCCGAGGAAACGAAAGCCAAAGAAATGACCTGCGGCGAAGGCAAATGTGGTGCCCAGATGATGAAGGCGCCCGAAATGAAGTGCGGAGCCGGGATGCAGGAGATGATGAAGCAGCAGGAAGCGCAGCAGAAAAAGGCGATGGAAGGCAAATGCGCCGGCATGGCCCCGGCGACACCCGCGCCCGAAACGAAGACCAACTGATCCATTCGTCGGCCGATTGCGGCGCCGCTGTCGGCGCCGCAAAGGCGATACTGCCGGTTCGGTATCAGCGGGTCGCCTGACGCACCTGCCCCTCCCCACGAACTTCCCCATCCAGCGCCTCCACCCGCAACATCACGCCATCGGCTCCGATGATGCGGATCCGTGCCCCGGCCGGAGCATCCGCCCCGCGTATGCGCCACATCGAGTCGTCGATCCTGATCTTCCCCTCGCCATTGACGATGGGCTCCGGCAGCACGCAGATGCGACCCACGAGCTGGGCGGCACGCCGGTTCAACAGCGGCCTGTCCGATTCGATCGGATGCCGCGTCAGCAGCTTCCGGGCCAGCACGATGCTGGCGACCGACAGTACCGAGAAGGTAAGCAGTTGCGACTCCCAGGACAGATCCGGCCAGGCCCACAGCAGGGCGCCGGTCAGCAGCGCCGCCTCGGCCATCCACAAAAAATACATGCCGGGCGACAGCAACTCCACGACGAGCAGCAGCGCACCGGCTGCCCACCAGTGCCAGAAGACGATCGGGAGCGTCATCGGGACGGCTCCGTCTTCTTGAAAGCGGCTTGAGTCAGCTCGGCGAGCCCGCCCACCGCACCGATGGCCGTGCTCGCCTCCAGCGGCATCAGGATGACCTTGCTGTTGTCGGCGGCCGCAAGCTTGCCGAGCGCGTCGATGTACTTCTGTGCGACGAAGTAGTTGACCGCCTGCAGATCGCCCTTCGCAATCGCCTCGGACACGGCGAGCGTTGCTCGCGCCTCGGCCTCTGCCGCCCGCTCACGCGCCTCCGCATCGCGAAACGCGGCCTCCTTGCGGCCCTCCGCTTCCAGCACGGCTGCCTGCTTCAGGCCTTCCGCCCGGAGAATCTCGGCCTGTCGGTGACCTTCGGCTTCCAGTACCGCGGCTCGCTTGTCCCGCTCGGCCTTCATTTGGCGGGCCATGGAATCCACCAGATCCTGCGGCGGTGAGATGTCCTTGATTTCGATCCGCGTGACCTTGACGCCCCAAGGCGTGGTTGCGTCATCGACAACGGTCAGCAGGCGCATGTTGATCTCGTCGCGCTTGGACAACAGTTCGTCCAGATCCATCGAACCCATCACGGTCCGGATGTTGGTCATGGTCAACTGCATGATGGCCAGCGGGAGGTTGGTGACTTCGTACGCAGCGCGAGCCGCGTCGACGACCTGATAGAACACGACACCGTCGACCCGGATCATCGCATTGTCCTTGGTGATGACCTCCTGCGAGGGCACATCGAACACTTGTTCCATCATGTTCATCTTCGCACCGATCTGGTCGATGACCGGCACGATGATGTTCAGGCCCGGTGGCAAGGTGGTGGTGTACTTGCCAAAGCGCTGAACGGTGTATTCCTGGCCTTGCGGCACGAACTTGACACCGAGCACGACGATGGCGACGGCCAATGCCAGCAGGACGAGTACGAATAACGTGAAGCCGCTCATGGCGATGATCTCCGGGCAGTGGCGATGTCAACCTCGCGCATTATCCGCGGGTAGCGCAGCCTCGTCATAGTAAGAATTCTTTCTTAAAGGTTCGTGGTTGCTGTTACCGCGCCCGTTTTCTTGGGATAAGGTGCTTTTCTCGATCTGAGTCAAGACGATGAGCGACCCGCTACCTTGGGGACAAGCAGCCCGTCCGATGTGGGACGACTGTGGATAAGTCGGATGCCGAGGCCGCGGTCTGATTCTTCGACAATTTATCCCCGTATCCTAGGGGCGCTTTTCAACAGGTTTTCCGGAGCGCAGCGCGATGTTTGAATTGGCGGAACTGAAGAACCGTGTCTCCAAGGCGGCCTACGTCGACGCGCTACCGGATCTCCGGAGCCGCTTGCTCGAACTGCAGCTCCAGGTGGAGGCCGCCGGCATCCCGGTCATCGTGTTGCTGGCCGGTGTCGATGCCGCCGGCAAGGGTGACCTGGTCCATGTGCTGAACGAGTGGCTGGATCCGCGCTACATGCGGACCACGGCCTACGGCGAACCTTCGGATGAGGAACGGGAACGCCCCGCGCATTGGCGTTATTGGCTGGCCTTGCCGGAACGCGGTCGTATCGGGCTGCACATCGTCGCCTGGTATGGTCCGCCGATGGCCGACCGCCTGTACGAGCGGATCGGCAACGCTGCGCTCGATGCCGAACTGACGCGGATCAATCGTTTCGAGAAGGCGTTGACCGAGGACGGTGCGCTGGTCGTCAAGTTCTGGCTGCACCTCAGCAAGAAGCAGCAACGGCGCCGCATCGACAAGCTGGAAGAGAATCCGGAAACGCGCTGGCGCGTGACCGACGTCGATCGCAAACACCTGAAGCTCTACGACCGCTTCATTGCAGTCGCCGAGCGAACGCTGCGGGAGACCAGCACACCCGACGCGCCGTGGCTGATCCTGAACGGTTACGACGCGCAGTACCGGCGCCTGACGGTGGCGCACCACCTGATCGACCGGCTCGCGAGCCGGCTATCGGCCCACGCTGCCGCGCCGGCGCTGCCGACCGCGGTACCGCGGTCTGCCACCGAGACCAGCCTGCTCGGCTCGCTCGATCTTTCGCAACGCCTGGAGCGCGAAACCTATCAGAAGGAGAAGGCGCGGCTGCAAGGGCTGATCAGCCAGCTGACACGGCGGCTAAGGGCCGAGAAGCGCTCCAGCATTTTGTTGTTCGAGGGATGGGACGCGGCCGGCAAGGGCGGGGTCATCCGGCGGATCACGCCCGCCCTCGATGCGCGGAACTACCGCGTAATCCCGATTGCGGCACCGACCGACGAGGAGAAGAGTCACCATTACCTCTGGCGCTTCTGGCGGCACCTGCCACGGGCCGGAAAGGTCACGATCTACGACCGCAGCTGGTACGGGCGGGTGCTGGTCGAGCGGGTCGAAGGTTTTGCGACGGCTCAGGAGTGGATGCGCGCCTACACCGAGATCAACGATTTCGAGGAAGACCTGACCGATCGCGGCATCGTGTTGCTGAAGTTCTGGCTGCACATCAGCAAGGAAGAGCAGCACCGGCGTTTCGAGGAGCGCAAGCTGACGGCCTACAAGCGCTTCAAGATCACCGAGGAGGATTATCGGAATCGCGAGAAGTGGGGCGAATACGAGGCGGCGGTCGACGAAATGGTCACGCGGACCAGTACCGAGTTCGCGCCGTGGTATCTGATCCCGGCGAACGATAAGTACCACGCGCGGATCGAGGTGCTGCGGCTGATCTGCGCGGCCTACGAGAAGGCGCTGAAGTGAGCGGGCAGCCCTCCCGGCGACTCGCCCGATCAAGCCGTTTCCGCTATGATTCATCGCCTTAGATAGGATTCCGACCCAAGCGACCCCATGCTTTACGCAACCCACTACGACGTCATCGTGATCGGCGGCGGCCACGCCGGCACCGAGGCCGCGCTGGCGGCGGCCCGTACCGGTGCCCGTACGCTGCTGCTGACGCAGAACATCGAGACCCTCGGCCAGATGAGCTGCAACCCGGCGATCGGCGGCATCGGCAAGGGTCATCTGGTGCGCGAGATCGATGCGCTGGGCGGCTGGATGGCGCAGGCGGCAGATCGCGCCGGGATCCAGTTCCGCACCTTGAACGCCAGCAAGGGGCCGGCGGTGCGCGCGACACGGGCCCAAGCCGACCGCGCCTTGTACCGGGCGACGGTGCGGCAGCGGCTGGAGCGCCAGGAGAACCTCGACCTGTTCCAGCAGCAGGCGGCCGATCTGGTCCTCGAAGGCGATCGCGTCGCGGGCGTGGTCACGCAGATGGGTCTGCGCTTCGCCGCGCGCGCGGTCGTGCTGACCGCCGGCACCTTTCTGGCCGGCCGTATCCACATCGGGGAAAGCAACTACGAAGGCGGCCGCGCCGGCGACTCGCCGTCGAACTCGCTGGCGCAGCGATTGCGCGAACTGCAACTGCCGGTGGGGCGCCTGAAGACCGGCACGCCGCCCCGCATCGACCGGCGCAGCGTGGATTTCTCGGTCATGCAGGAACAGCCCGGCGACGAGCCGGTGCCGGTATTTTCGTTTATCGGCTCGCGGGCCGACCACCCGCGGCAGGTGCCGTGTTACATCACCCGCACCAATGGCCGCACACACGAACTGATCCGGTCCGGTCTCGATCGCTCACCGATGTATACCGGTGTCATCGAGGGCGTGGGCCCGCGCTACTGTCCGTCGATCGAGGACAAGGTCGTCCGCTTCGCGGATCGCGACTCGCACCAGATCTTCGTCGAGCCCGAAGGCCTGGACGCGTTGGAACTGTATCCGAACGGCATTTCGACCAGCCTGCCGTTCGACGTGCAGTTCGAATTCGTCCGCTCGATCCGCGGCTTCGAGCAGGCCCACATCACACGCCCGGGCTATGCGATCGAATACGACTTTTTCGATCCGCGCGCGCTGCGCCCCTCGTTGGAGACGCAGGCCCTCTCCGGACTGTTCTTCGCCGGCCAGATCAACGGCACGACGGGCTACGAAGAAGCCGCGGCTCAGGGTCTGATCGCCGGTCTCAACGCCGCGCGTCAGACCCGCGGTCAGGAACCCTGGTGCCCGACGCGGGATCAGGCCTACATCGGCGTGATGATCGACGACCTGATCTCGCGCGGCACCGCCGAGCCCTACCGCATGTTCACAAGCCGGGCCGAATACCGGTTGCTGTTGCGCGAGGACAATGCCGACCTGCGGCTGACCGAGCAGGGTCGCGCGCTGGGGCTCGTTGACGACGCACGGTGGGCGCTGTTCGACCGCAAGCGCGCGCAGATCGAGCGGCTGCAGCAGAGGGTCGACAGCGAGCGGGTTCGCTACACGCTGCCCGAGTTCCAGCCTTCGGACGAACCGGGCGGGGCGGCGGCCACGCAGGACAGCCTGCTGCGGGATTTGCTGAAGCGTTCGGATGTCACGGTCGCGCACCTGGAACAACAGTTTCCGGAGTTCTTCGCGGAATTCGACGCTGCGGTCAAGGATCAGGTCGAGATCGCGGCGAAGTACGCCGGCTATATCGATCGGCAGCACACCGAGATCGAGCGCACGCGGCGCTACGAGCATTGGCGCGTGCCGGCCGGTTTCGATTACCGCAATGTGGTCGGACTGTCGAACGAGGTGCGCGAAAAGCTGCACCAGCGCCAGCCGGCCACGGTCGGTCAGGCCTCGCGGATACCCGGCATGACGCCGGCCGCGGTGACGCTGCTGATTGTGCACATACGCAAGCTGAGCGCGTGACGAACGAGGATCTGGCGGAACAGCTAGCGTCGGGCGCGCGGGAACTCGGGCTCGATCCCACTCCGGAACAGATCGGGCAACTGCTGCAGTTCCTGGCCCTGCTGCGTCGCTGGGGCAATGTTTACAACCTGACCTCCATCGATCGTCCCGAAGACATCGTCCGTCTACACCTGCTGGACAGCCTGAGCCTGTGGCCGCACCTGCGCGGCAGGCGCGTGCTGGATGTCGGCACCGGCGCCGGTCTGCCGGGCATTCCGCTGGCCGTGCTGTTTCCCGAGCGGCAGTTCGTCCTGCTCGACCGTACCGCCAAGAAAGTGCGCTTCGTGCTGCAGGCCGCAATCGCGCTCGGCCTGCGCAATGTCACCGGCAAGCATTCCCGGATCGAGGATTACGCGCCGCGCGAACCTTTCGATGTGATCGTCGCGCGTGCCTATGCGTCGCTGAGCGACATCTGGTCGCAGACCGCCCGCCTGTTGGCAGCCGACGGCGCGATACTCGCCATGAAGGGCCGAGCCCGGGAGATCGAGCAGGAAACCCTGCCGGCTGCTCGGCTCGAAACGGTCGCACTGGTCGTTCCGGGACTCGATGCCGAGCGGCATCTGGTGGTGATGACGGAATCGAACCCATCGCCGCCCGCTTAGCCGGACGGGCCGAGTGACGCCCTGCATGCTGTCCGCGACGTACTTCAAACAACCTTGTGGAGCGAGAGATGGAAACCGGAAAGCCTTTCGACGCGGGAACCCTGGCCGTCATGGCCATCACGCTGGTCCTGTTCATCGCCGCCCTGTTCGCGAAGGGCTTCACGCACGATTTGCTGTTGGAAGCGGGCGTGTTCCTGGTTTCGGTGAAACTGATGCTGATGACCTATCACAACGGCCTCGCGACGGAGCGCATGCAGCGGAAGCTGGACGATATCCACACCGCAATCAAAAACGGGCAGCCACTGCGCTGAGCGCGGGTAGCAAGCGGTGACGCCGCCGCTCCAATCCTGGGTGGATGGTTTGATGGCGGGGCTGGACGCGCCGCTGTTCGATCTCGGCACACAGCCCGTCAGCCTGTCCTGGTTGCTGGAAACGGCGCTGCTGTTGTGCCTGGTGGCATTGGTCACTCATGGCGCGAAGCGCCTGCTGAAGAACCGGCTGTTGCGGCGTTTCGGCATCGGCGAGGCCAACCGGGAGGTGATCGCCGCACTGGTCGGGTTCGTCGTCGCCGTGACCGGCACCGTGCTCGTCCTGCAGGCAAAGGGTCTGAACCTGGCGAATCTGGCGATGCTCGCGGGCGGCCTCGGCATCGGTGTGGGACTGGGCCTGCAGGAATTGACGAAAAACCTGGCCAGCGGCGCCACCCTGCTCGGGGAGCGCAAACTGAAGGTCGGCGACCTGATCGAGTTCGACGGCAAGACGGGCCTCATCCAGGAGATCTCGATCCGCGCCACGGTAATTCGCACCTTCCGGGGTTCCGAGCTGATCGTCCCGAACAGCGAACTGACCAACCACTCGGTCGAGAACTGGAGCTATAGCAGCCGGCGCGGCCGCATCGATATCCCGGTGCAGGTCGAATTCGGAACCGATCCGGTCCTCGTCACCGAACTGCTGCTCCAGTCCGCGTTTGCCGAGGAAGCCGTCCTGCGCGAACCAGCACCGAAAGTCATTTTTCGGCAGTTCGGCGAGTACGGTCTCGAATTCCTGCTGTGGGTCTGGGTCGACCGGATCGATCGCAGCCTTAGTATCCACAGTTCGCTTAACTTCATCATCGAGTACCACTTCCGCCTGCACGGTGTTAGGGTGCCGCAACGCCAGAGCGACGGCTGGGTCGGAATCCCGGACACCCCGGTGCGCGAATCGAACGAGGCGCTGCCCGTGCCGCCGCGAACGCTCCGCGCCCGACTGCTCTCCTTACCGTACTTTCGGAATTTCGACGAACTGCAGATCCGCGGTCTGATCGAAATGGGCCAGCGCCGGGAGTTGGAGGCGGACCAGATTCTGGTCAATCAGGGCGAGCGCGAGCATGCCTTCTGCATCGTGCTGTGCGGGGCGATCGACGCCTTCTACGAAAACCGCAAGATCAGCCGCCGGGTGTTCACTTTCCGCGAGGGGGAGTTCTTCGGCGAGCTGCCGCTGCTGTTGAACATGCCGTATCCGACGACGCTCCGTGCCGTCGAAAGGACGTCGCTGTTCGTGATCCCGCCCGAGAGCTTTCTTTATCTGCTGGAGCGGTACCCGAGACTGAAACAGGTGGTTCTGGACGAAATGGACAAGCGGCGGGAGCAGGTGCAGCTCTGCCGCGAATCGCTGCGCGCACTCGGGGTGCTGGACGATGACCGCGTCGCCAACCCGGTGACCTGGCTGCGGGAGCGGCTGACAAGATTTTTCGGGACTCAAGACTAACGGGCGACGGTAGCTGCACGGCATGGGCCCGGTGTTCCCGGAACGGGTCCTGCCATGCGCTGTGGGCGCCGTATCGACACGGAGTTTGCTGCACGTGCGGTCCGAGTTGTTCCTTGGCTGGTCAGACCGGCGGTGGTGCTCTGCCAGATCGTGGCCATCTGGATAGCTGCTCATGCAGTGTCGCAATGTGGGTTCCCGGTCCGGGAAAGCCCTGTGCCGCCAGCAAACCGGCGTAGTGCCCGAAGCCGTCTATCGTTTCCTGATGCTGGCGGAGCGTAGCGTCGCCAGCAGATCTTCGCTGTCGTCGTTGCCACTCAGTGCGCGAGCCGACTGGACCTTCATTCGCGGCAAGACCGACAGTGTCACGAGCGACCTCTGCCGCGATCCGGGAAGATGTGTGAAGATTTCCGCCGAGAGGTAATCGAACGGGATTTGTCTTTCCTTACCCTCGGTCATTGCGCCCAACATGCCGTTCGGAGTGACAGAACGGCATCAGCAGCGTAAGACCCGCAGCCCAACCCTTGGTGGTCGCGTGCGCCGCATGGAGAAGCAAAGAACGGGTGGTGTTTCAGCGCGGGCGCCATCATCGCCCAGATGAAGAGCCAGTTGGCAACGATCAGCAGCAACACCACGGCTTGCGGCTAACCTTGGACGGCAAGCCACTGGCGGTGAACCTCAAGCGTGATTTCCGCGTGCAGTCGGCCGTGTACCCCGCCATCGTTCCCGACAAGAACCTGTATCAGGCGTTTGGTGAACCCCAGATCAAGGCTGGGAACTACCTGGGAGCCGACGACGCGATCTACGTGATGCTCAAGCCTTTGACGAAAGGGGCGCACACAATGAACTTCAAGGGCAGTTTCACCAACCCCTTCGTGTTTGATCTGGATTTCACGCATGAGCTGGACGTGAAATAGCGAGGTGGCACGACGGATCCGCCGCGACCTGTTTCAATGGCGAAGGGAGGTCCCGAGGCGAGTGGCACGCACTTCGGGACCTTAGGCCTATCTATGAGATCGACGCCAATAATTACTTCTGGCCATCGATATGCTGCAGCACGTCGCCGCTGGAGTCGCGGATTTCGAGGTTGACCCGCAAATTTGCATTGTTTTCAGTGACGTATACCCGGCAGGTGTGCGCCGCATTATTTGCGATGGGGCCCAGGACATAGCAGGCCCGGCCCGGAGGCAGCCCGGGACCGAAGATTCCTGGGCAATTGCTTCCCGGTGACAATCCAGTCACCACATCTGTAACGATGTTACCTGACAGGCTTCCGATACGTGAGAAACCATTATTGAAGTGCACTGATCCGCCGAAAGGTCCTCCAGCGTTGTAGATATAACATACGGCATTAGATTGAGTTGTTCCTGCAAAAAGTGGCGCCGTATTATAGATAGTTGCGGCTGACGTAGTAGTCGTTATGCCGGCGGTGGATACAGCGAGCAGGGCCGCTGTTAGAAATTTCGTGTTCATAGTTTGAACTCCCATTCAACACTGCCAAGAATGGCTTTGCCGTGAAGAAAGCGTGCGAACTTCATCAACAATCAACCTAGAGCGATGCCTTGTAGTCACGCGCCGGAGAGAGCCACTCAGGGGTTTTGGGGTCTCGAAAAACATCCCAGCATGCGTGGCGCAGACTGTTTTCCATCAGGTCTGGCTTCGCTCAGCAGATCGCGACTAATGCACAGCGAATAATGTGCCATATTAATAAGCTGTTGAATAAAAATATCTATTTTTGGTGTTGCTCCCTTGGGAACACCGTTTTGTTCTGTTTTCAGAACAGGCTGTGATGATGAGGCGTTCACCATCCTGAACATTCATGAAGATCTAGGTACTAACTGCCTGAATCAGTTGAATAAAAAACCCCTACAGGGTGTAGAGAAAAATGCACAGTCTGGCCAGGGCGTCAATTAACTCGGGCTACGGTGCGAATGGAGTTACGTGACAGAATGCGCCGCGCAGGCATTGCACATGCGGGCCCCAGTGGATTCTGGACAACTGGAAGGACGCGAGGCGTGAGTAGTCGGATGGCGCTTCGGTCCCTTTAGGGAATGCGTTCGCCGGTAGTCTTTCCCGGAATGCGTCCGGGATGTACCTGGCGGCTCACAAGTTGTGTCCGAATCGGCTGGGGAACTGTTCGCCGCACTTAGGGGATAGGTTTATGAGGCGGCGGTCCCCTTTCCGTGTCTAAACCAACATCGCCAAGGGGATTACGCCGCGGGGGGAGCTTATGCCTGAAGCTGATGCTTGGCGATGAGTTTGTAGAGCGTCCCGCGAGAAACGCCGAGCAGACGGGCTGCCGCGGAGACGCACTGACCGGTATGCCGCAAGCCGTTATGTACGGCATCTTTCTCAGCCAGGTCACGAACTTCCTGGAGTGTTTGCCGAACTGAGGAGAGTTTGCGCTTTTCCAGATCGAGATCCCGGGGTTCGATCAAGCGGCTTTGGCAAAGCACCACGGCGCGTCGAACGCGATTGCTGAGTTCGCGGACATTGCCGGGCCAGTGGTGACGCTGCAGCGCACCCAGGGCATCCTGGCTGAAGCCGTGTATGGGGTGGCAGGCCTCGGGGGAGTACAGGCGCAGAAAGTGCCAGGCGAGTGGTTCGATGTCATCGGGTCTGCTGCGAAGTGGAGGCAGGTTGACAGTGAGTACGCTCAAGCGGAAGAAGAGATCCTGCCGAAAGCGATGTCCGGCAACGGCAGCTTCCAGATCGACATTCGTGGCGGCGATGATTCTGACGTTGACACGCACCGAATCGACACCGCCGACGGGTTCGAGCAGGCCTTCCTGCAGGACCCGGAGCAGGTTGGGCTGCAATTCCAGCGGCAACTCGCCGACTTCGTCGAGAAACAGCGTGCCTCCGTCAGCGGTCACGATGCGGCCCGGTTTTCGTTTGTCGGCTCCCGTGAAGGCGCCTTTCTCGTAGCCAAACAGCTCGGACTGAATGAGCATCGAGGGTATGGCGCCGCAATTGATCGCCACATACGGCCCTGCGGCGCGACTTGACATCTCGCGAACGTAGCTTGCTGCAAGTTCCTTGCCGGTCCCGGTTTCCCCGGTAATCAGGATCGGTGCTTTGGCGACGGCGCAGCGCCGTAGGTCCGCGAGCGCCCGCTTCATCTCGACGCTGCGGTGAACGATCCCGTGGTCGGGATCATCGGGAGGCCGCATCGGCTCCAACAAGCGAGCGAATCCGGCGACGCGTCCGAGGGTGACGAGGAGACGACCGGGGTCGACGGGTAACCGGTGGAAGTCGTAAAAGTGAGAAACCAGGGTATCTCGCAAGCGGCTGTCCAACTCGCGATCGGCTTTCGTCAGTGCGATCCAGAACAGGCCGGGGTTCGCGTCATGGAGGTCGTGCAGCCAGATCTTCAGTTCGCGGACCGGCCAATCCCCGACGTAGAAGATTCCGACCGCCCAGGCCTCGGCGGCAGCCGCGGTGAGGGCTATCGCCGGTTGGTCGACCGACAGAGGCTGCCAGCCGTGACGCTGCAGGAGCGCAGTCAGGTTCGCGGCCTCCTCTCCGAGCCGCGAATCGATCAGCAACACCCTACCGCGAGTCACGGGTGTGCGCGCTGCAATGCCCAGTGTCATGGCGTTATTCATTGGAACCATCCTTCCGTGGCGGCGCAGGGAAGGCCGCCAAAGTGAAGCAGAGCGGAAAGTGGGGAGGCCCAGTGCGCACCGGAGCTTGCGGCGCGGCGCGCTGAATCATGCAGATGATTTGAATGCCCGGATGTTTGATCGCAGTCCCTCTCGGCGACTTCCCTGTCGGGTGCGATGGACGGCATTCGCGTCGAATCCGGTTACGCGCCCCCCAAGCGCCGTCTAAGGCATGGTAGTGAACTGGAAGGCTCCCGGCTATGGGAAACAATACCTATCCCTCAGGGCTTAGGATCCGAATCCGCGGGTCTAGCCGACCTTACCGAGGCTTCGGCCAAGGTTTTGGTGCCCTTTTTGCTGACTGCATCCTGAACACCCTACCAACTGACTTGGGAATTCACGATGCGACACCTTTTGCCCATTGCGGCTTTATCTCTCCTTGCCTCTAACGTGCAGGCTGCGGCGGCACCCGGGAAGCACTTCTCGCCGCGCTTGGCGGCGCGCGAGCTCTGGGGTGCGGATGACATGGCGTCCCGGACCTCATCCGCGGCAAGGACCTGCGTCAACCCGTTGACGCCGCTGACGAAGGGGGAGATCGAGCGCGCCGTGCAGATCGTCAAGGGCGACCCGCGTACCTTTTCCGGTGCATTTTTCCCCACGGTGGTGCTGAAGGAACCGCCGAAAGGCGAGGTGCTGGCGTTTCGGCCGGGCGAGACGGGCTACCGGCGCGAAGCCTTCGTCGAGATGTACGACCGCAAGCAGAACCGCCTGCAGGATGCGGTGGTCGATTTGAAGTCCGGACAGATCGTCAGCTTCCGCACCTATGCGATAGGTGTCCAGCCTGCCACGTACGGAAGCGAGTACGGCGATGTGGGTCCGCTGGTGACCGCCGATGCCGAATGGCAGGCCGCGATACGGAAGCGGGGCATCGACCCGGATGACGTGTACCTCGACATCTGGGCGGGCGGCGATATCCCGATTGCGACCGACCGGGAGGGCAAGCCGCTTCCGCCAGGCACCCGGATGATGCGCGTGCTCTCGTTTTATCGCGGTACCAAGCCCAACCCCTACGACCGGCCGATCGAGGGTGTCGTGGTCGCGGTCGATATGAACCGCTTGAAGATCCTGCAGGTGACGGACACGGTGGTCGCGCCCGTCTCGGTTTACAACGGCAATGCATCGAGCGCCGAGCGGGAGCCCTTGAAGGCCCTGAAGGTGGAGCAGCCTGAAGGCCCCGGTTATCAGGTCTGCGGTAACGAGGTGACGTGGCAGGGTTGGCACTTCCGCTTTGCGATGCTGCCGCGCGAGGGGCTCGTGCTCTACACGATCGGTCAGGAGGAAGAAGGTGCCGTGCGCTCCGTGGCCTACCGGATCAGCATGACCGAGATCTTCGTGCCGTATGGTCTGCCTGACACGAACTGGGTCTGGCGCACCGCGTTCGACATCGGCGAATACGGCATGGGGCGCTACGCGAACCCGCTGTCAGACAAAGGCGACGTGCCAAGCAACGCCGAGTTCTTCCATGCCCGGATCGCGGATGACGTCGGGGGTTCGTACGTGATTCCGAACTCGATCGCGCTGTATGAGCGCGACGGCGGGATGTTGTGGAAGCGCGTCGATCCCACGTCCGTCGTACAGGACAGCCGGAAGGCTCGCGAGCTCGTTCTCACGTCCAGCGCCTGGATCGGCAACTACATCTACGGCGTGGAATACATTTTCCGACTGGACGGCTCACTGGAAGCGCGGGTCAACGCGACCGGGACGACGCTGAACCAGGGCGTCAACAGCTTCGAAGAGGGGGAGGCTTACGGCCGCACCATGGACAGGAACAAGTCGACGGACGCCGGCAAGGCGCTGGTCGCGGCGCCGAACCACCAGCATTTCTTCAACTTCCGTATCGACATGGACATCGACGGCCCGACCAACCGGGCGCTGGAGAGCAACGTCAAGTCGGCCCCGACGGACCTCGACAACGCCTTCGTCAGCGAAGAGCGCGTGCTGGGCAACGAGGATGCGGCGAAGCGCGACATCAACATCGACCGGACGCGTACCTGGAAGGTCGTCAGCAGCACGGCGAAGAATGGGCTGGGCTCGCCGACCGGTTATACGCTTTATGCGGGCGATGTCGCGGTGCCGTACGCATCGCCCAATTTCGCCGCTCGCCAGCGTGCGGCCTTCGTCGATTACCCGTTGTGGATTACCCAGTATAAGGAAGACGAAATGTTCGCGACCGGCGACCACCCCAATCAGGGACAGGCCGGCGAAGGTTTGCCGCAGTATTCCAACGGCGAAGCGCTCGCGGATACCGACGTGGTGCTGTGGATTTCCTCCGGGCTGACCCATATCCCGGATATCGAACAACACCCGGTCATGAACAACGAAAGCGTGCAGGCATTCCGCCTGACGCCTTACGGGTTCTTCCGGCGGAACCCGGCGCTGAATCTGCCGAAGTGATGGATCGTTAGGGCGGCGCGGCGGGTTCAAGGGCGTTGGGAGAGCGCCCTCGCTCGGCTGCGGCGAATGTCTGAAAGTGAGGGATGATGGCAACCCCGGCTGTGAAGCCGGGGTTTCTTTTGTGCGCTAGAGCCCCGTTGAAGGGTACGTTGTTTTTCCTTCCAAGGCCCTGATGGAACTCGCGAATTTGGCTGACAGGTCTCCGGTCATCAGGTACCGAGGGCGTGGTGTACAAGAGATTCCATGGCACTCCCTAAGTAGGCTACCCGTGTCAAGAGTCACGGGTGTCTGCCGGACCTTGGGCGGATCAATGAGCGCTAGAGGACTATGCGCCCTGGGCGTATAGTCTAGTAATGCTTACCGTCGTCGAAACCCCGCTCTTCCAGAAGCAGTAGCCGCTCTACTGGACTGAGGAAGAATGAGGCGCTTTCGGCGCCTACATCGCGGAGCGCCCTACTGCCGGAGATGTTGTGCCCGATCCGGTGGCATTCGTAAGGTGCACTGGGGTCGAGCAGGTTCGGGCAAGTCGGGTGGTGTCCGGGTGATCTATTCCACTCGGAACGCCGAAGGTGAGGTCGTCTTGCTCACCCTGTATGCCAACACCAGGACTGACAACCTCACTGGTCCAAAGTTGAAGGAGATCCGTCGTGTCCTCGAAGAGTAAACCTCTGAATGCCAGGGAACTGGCGGCATACGAAGCAAAGCGAGACCTGGCTGCAGAGCTGCTCGAGTCCGTGCGCGAAATGAAGGCTGGCCAGGTCAGGGTTGTGTCATTGCCTGTCATTGAAGCGCGCAAGAAAACGGGCCTGTCCTAATCGCAGTTCGCAGCGCTCATGGGTGTGTCAGTTCGGACGCTGCAAGGCTGGGAGCAAGGCCGCAAGCAGCCTAGCGGCGCAGCTCGCACGCTTCTCGCCATTGCCAGCACCAATCCCAAGGCACTGCTTGCTGTGGCGGGCCACAAGTAAGCATGCGGAGAAAGCCGCCCAACCCTTCAGAAGGGTCACCGATTTCCTGCGAGTTCCGTGTCCCGCACAATGGTTAATCGCGAGCTGTTCGAACAACCGCTGCGGCCCATGATCTCCAGGCGATACGCTCGCGTTTGAACAAGGAGAAGTGAGCAGTCGGATCGAGTATATTCCAGGAAGAGATCGAGGTGATGGCGGGCCCATGGGCCAAGATGGTTCCCCAAGGGCTGCCGAGGAAATCGAATGATGGCGCAGAAAAGCAACCTGACTCCGTTTCCCCGGGGGTTCGCGTTGGAAAACCGGGAACAGACCACGGCTTTTCAGTTTTTGACTCAGCGTTTCTAGAAGCGCATGCATCATGTATCAAACCGCCCTCCGATCGGTAGGTCATCAACTGCAGAACCGTGGTCTGTCCCCTGTTGCGTGTCCCCTGTTGCGATTGCGCTAATCAAGCGACTTGCGGTTCATAAAGCCACTTTCTCGGAAAAGGATATGTTGCACAAGCTACGCGTTTTCCTGATGCCAGAGTCCGCTACGTCTCTTAAGCTTATATTTGACAATGTCAGGAACTACGCAATATGCGGTGCACTGCTTGTCTACGCACTCTGGGTTCTCTCGCGGGGCGCTGAAGTTGAAGGAGCACGGAGCTGGCAGGTTCCGTTCGGATTAGGCACGCTACAAATGAGTGCGACGGAACTTAAATTCACTGGCGCAACGGCCCTATTAGCTACCGCTTCGCTTTCAATACTGAACGTGCTACAGACTTGTCTTCTTATCTTTCATAGGCTCTTGCCACCGCTACCAACAGCATTAGACACACAAACTCCTCCATCACCGCCAGGAAAAGGAGTGTCGCCCTTTAAAGCGTTAGCTCTGATAATCACGTTTCCCTTTGTGACATATTTTGCAGTCCAACTGTTTTTGAATCTGCTCGCTGCTGCCGCAGCCTTCGTGGCTATGTAGTGGAATCCGGAAACAGAACACGGTTTATCGCCTTTCGGATCGTCGTATCGGAAAGGCGCTGGCATCATGTATAAAATGGCCCTCAGAACGGTCGCTTATCAACGGAATAACCGCGGTCGGTCACCTAATTGTATTGTGTTCCTATTGATTTCTGACTCTTCGCCTAGCCGTACGGCCGGGGCGGCGTAACCTGGCGTTAGGCCTCACAACACCCCAAACAGAGGGAGCGTGACCGTGGCGGAAAACAGCTCAATCGCAACCACAGAACAGTACAAGAAGGCACTGCTGTCCCTGCGAGACAAGAGCTTGCCAGATGGCCACTTGGCGATGCTTCGTGCACAAGGTCACTCGCAAGATGGCACCATAACTGCGACGAAGCTTGCGGAAGCGGCCGGCTATGATAACTTCAACGCAGCAAACCTCCAGTACGGCATATTGGCCTGCAACCTGGCTGGGTTCCTGAACTACAACCCACCCAAGCGGAAGGACGGTTCACCAATGTGGTGGACCGCTCTTTCGTATTCCGTCGAAGGCAACGTGGAACCAGAGACAGGCCACTTCCAGTTCATCATGCGCCCCGAGTTACTGGCGGCTCTCCGCGAGATGAAGTGGGTCCGTTCGTAATGCTGGCGATTGCCGGCGCTGCGCGTCCTTGGTAGCGTTTAGGGTAACGGTAAGGTTGATTGCTGCGTGGTAATGCCGCGCGTTTTGCTCAGATAGGAATCGCACTCGATACCCGCTATACACAGGCACGATATCTATCCTGGCAGTCAGTACGCAGACCGACGGGCGGGTGTAAGGGTGCATGAGATGTCACGGCTGGTTATCGTCGGCGAGACAGTCATGGGTTTTGAAAGCAGGAGGCTGGAAATGCGATCAAAACGCGGAGAGAAGGAGCGGTTACTCGGCCAGTGGGCGCGGGGCGCTGTGGCCCTGTTGACTGTGGTGACGCTGGGTGGCGGGCAACAGACGGCACGGGCTGACGATCTGTCCCAAGGCTGGGAGGCAGCAGGCTTCGTCAGCGAGTTCGAGGATGCAAGTCGTGTCCCGTCGAGCGAGGGAACGACTGAGAAGAACGTGGCAACCGTGACTCGCCGGTCCCGGGCCGGCGATTTCCATGATTTCCTCCGACTCATCTGGGTTCCTCCGGGCCTGAAGATTACGACGCTGGGCAAGCCTCGAGCGAAGCGGGCCTTTTTCACGGTCAGCTCATTTTTGAACCCGCCGGCCCCAGTCGATGCAGTGGTCCACTTCGTTGGCAACAACTACCGCACAGGCCAGGATCTCGGCGTGATGGTTTGTCGGCCCTTACCGAGCGACCTGCCGAGGACGGATCCAATCCTCGCTACTTGGCCCAAGGTGCTGCCGGTTATCAAGAGCGAATTAGGTGATTGCGCGGCGGGCACGCTGACGCGAGGCGAGAAGGAACTCTGTGCCGTGGCGGAGCGCTATCAGGACCGAAGGTTCTTGGTTTACACCCGCGGCCTCAAGGAAACCCTGAACTTGGCGGTGGAGCTTTTCAGGACGGAAGCGCGCCGCAATGCCCTGTGGGACGATTTCAGCATCGGCAACGCGTTCAGCGGTCTCGGCTTCACGATATGGGGAAGTTCTACCCCTGAAGCGTCGACAAAGGCCTTGTACACGGCGGTCGTTCTGCAGCGCTCGGTGGTTCCCGAGTACCTGCTCAGGAATGTAACCCTGCAGGAAGCCAATTGCCGCTGTGTCCAGGTTCCGGAGTCCGAAGCCTTGCATCAGGAACTCGTGGATCCGTCGGCGATCTGGGAGGCGGGCGAACTGGATCAAGGCGCATGCCGGCAGTTGCCGGCGCTGCCTTGATCCAGGCTGTCGGTCGATACGACACGAGGGAAAAGGGTGCAAAGTTCCATTGCGCGTTAGGTGAGAGACGTGTGAGGGCAATCCGACGCCATTTCTGCATGGAAGAAACCGGCAACAGACCACGGCTTTTCGGATTTCCGGCAGGCTGCCCGTAAGGCCTACTGCGCAACGGCTGCACGCCATTTTCATCAGACTTCCGGAGGAAACGCGATGACACTGGCCACTTTGCTGGTCGAGGCTTGCCGCAGCCGGCCCTCGGCGGTCGCGCTGATCGACGGGCTTCGGCGGTGGACTTATGCCGAGCTCGATGCCGCCACGGACCGTCTGGCCGAGGGTTGGCGCCGCCGGCAGGTCCAGCCCGGAGATCGGATCGCCCTGTTCATGCCCAATTGCGCCGAGCTGGCGTTCGGCTACCTGGGCTGCTTCAAGCTCGGCGCCGTCGCGGTGCCGTTGAACGCGCGCTATAAGGCGCCCGAAGTCGCGCACGCACTGGTCGATGCCGGGGCCAGCAATCTGGCGGTCCATATCAGCCGCTGGCCGGAAGTCGAGTCGCTCGATCTGGCCGCGCTCGGCGTGAGGAACTGCCACGTCGTCGGTACGGACGCCGCGCCGCCCGGCACCTTGCTGTGGGATGCGCTGATGGGGCCGACTGAGTGCATGCCCCCGCCCGCCGCCTTCGGTCCGGAACAGCCGGCGGCGATCCTCTATACCTCCGGTAGCACCAGCCGGCCCAAGGGCGTGGTTTACACCCACGGGACGCTGTCGGCCAGCAACCGCATTCAGACCGCGGCCTGGCAACTCGATCCGCAGGACATCCAGTTGATCACGCTGTCGTTCGCGCACGCGGCCGCCTTGTCGACCCAGTTGCTGCCCAGTCTGGCGCTCGGGGGCACCAACGTGCTGCTCGATGCGCCGACACCGGGCGAGACCGTGGCGGCGATACGGGCGCACGGGTGTACCCGGCTGGTGATGTTGCCCGCGGTGCTAGCGGATCTGGTGGACCATCTCGAACACCAGCCGGCCGACTTGCGGTCGCTGCGCAGCGTCGTTGCCGGTGGCGACATCGTGCCGCAACGCATACAGGAACTTTTCCACCTGAGCAGCGGGCTGGAAATCAGCGAAGTGTGGGGCATGACCGAGTGCCTGGGATCGATCAACAACCCGCCCTTCGGTTCGAAGGTGCCCGGCTCGATCGGACGGCCCGCGCCCGAGGTCAGTGTCAAGCTGATCGATCCGGACGGACAGGAAGTTGCCGATGGCAACGAGGGTGAAATCCTGATCCGCAGTCCTGCCCTCACGGTAGGCTATTGGAACAATCCCGCAGCCACGGCGGCCGCAATCGTCGATGGCTGGCTGCATACGGGCGATCTGGCCCGGCGGGACGCCGACGGTGTTTATTGGTTTCTCGGCCGGCGCAAGGAAATCATCGTACGCGGTGGCTCGAACATCTCGCCGCTGGAGGTGGAGGAGGTCATCGCGCAGCATCCGGCCGTGCTCCGGGTCGGCGTCGTCGGCTTTCCCGACGCACGTCTGGGTCAGATCGTCGTCGCGGGCGTCATGCTGGATGCCGATCATCCCAGCCCCAGCGAGGACGAGCTACGCCAGTTCAGTCGCGAGCGTATCGCGTCCTACAAGACCCCCGAGCGCATTCATTTTCTGCCGGAGCTGCCTCTGAATCCGGTCGGCAAGGTCGACCGGCATCGGTTGCTTGCGCTGCTGCAGGGCGAAGGCGCTGTAGGGGCTACTCCCGGTCAGGTGAGTCGGTGACATACCAAGGCTTTATGGTGAGCCCTGGATGGACATCATTCGCTTGTGCCGCGAGCCACTTGAGGGGTGGACGGTCGCGTGATCGAGCTACAAGAGCTGTGTAGACACGCCTTCGACACGGCATGGCACCAGGATACGCTGGGGCGCCTGGTGCCAGGGGCAGACGTTGAGGGCACTCACCGCCGCGCCTTGATCCAGGATGGGCGAGTGGTGTGGACGATTCATCCGACGCCTACGCACTGAATTACGGAACTGAAGCTACGGGTGCGAAGTGGATGTCGAGCGGGACTGTGGGCTATGCATATGAAAAGGCAAAATTTTTGGCTTCGACTGTTGGAACCGGCTGGCTAATGGGAGACCCCGTATTGGACCCAGTTTGGCCCGATCAGCGTCGCGCTCTAGAACGCGATGAGGCGAGCGCCCGCAATCACCAGCACGACGCCTAGCAATCGGCAGATGACCGCTTCAGAGAGATACCGGCACCCAAGCTCGGCACCGATGGCGCCACCGAACACCGCCGACAGCGCCAACAGGGACCAGTCAGCGGGTAACGTGCTGCCCGTCGTCCAATAGCCCATGAGAGCGACGAGCGAATTCAGCAAAATGAAACTGCTGGCGAACCCGGACGCTTCCCGAACGTGACACCAGCGGCAATACAGCAGCAGCGGTGACAACAACACCCCGCCCCCCATGCCCGTCAGTCCGGACAATAAGCCAATGGTGCCGCTGGCCGACATCGCCAGCAGCGGATGCGGTGCCCGCGTTGCGGTGATGCCGTGCGGGCCGCGACGACCGATCATCGGCAGGCCCGCAATCAGCAAGAGTGTGCCCAGGATCAGGTTGAACGACCTGAACGGCAACGTCAGGTAACCTCCCGCAAACGCGGCGGGAACCGAGGCCACAACAAACGGCCACAGGCGCCGCCACGAGACCTGTCCGGCCACCCAGAAGCGCACTGCGACCAGCGTCGACACGAAAATATTGAGCACCAGCGCGGTGGGCTTGATCGTCTCCGGCAAGAAGCCGCAAAGCGCCATGACGGCGATGTAGCCGGAGGCGCCTCCTTGTCCCACGCTCCCGTACAACAACGAGATGGCTGCGAGACTGAGGCAGATGAGCGCGGTCTCAGGCATCGGTGATGAGATCTGTCGGAACCAACAGAAGGCGGGGATCAACCAAACGCGACAACGGCGCGCGGCCTGCGCCGCCCAACGCCAGTCCGGGCGACCTTAATGCGGCCCGCGTGTAGTATACGGTGAAGGGCACGCCAGTCGTGGCTTCCAGCCAATTTGACGTAGGAATAAATAGGGCTGGAAGCATAGGTTATCACGCGCTTACCGATGGCAATGCCAGGGAGACGGCTCTTCCGCGGGGGTTTTTTCCCCGAGAGTGACCCTGGACGAAGGGTCTCGCCACTTTTCGGTTCCTGACGGAGACTGGGATGTCCCGCCAGTTTTCGCAAACAGATAGCGATAAAGTCCAGCCTTAGGTGGGGATGCAGATGGGTCCTTTTCTTTGTGTTATTCAAACGCGACGTTAAAAACCCTAAGGATGCTATGGGAAAATCGCGTTGGGGCAATCGCGATCGAAATGCCGGGGCTTTTTTCGGATGTCGCGTGACGAGGGCACAAAAAGAGGTACCTGGCAGTGTCTGCGCATTTACCCCCACTATCAACGTGGGCATTCCTTTAGAGCATGGTGGGGTGTTCTCTTAAGGAAGATCACGTATTGCCAATGCAGCTGGAACTCAGCAGACTGTGCTTATGAACGCCGGGCAAGGCCTCGCATCTGGGGGGAGCGTGCCGAGCCTCGGGAGATTCACATAGCCTTTACGGTCCGCCCTAAACGAAAGCGGGCGGAATGACTTCAAGGACTAGGCCGTGCCCCAGATAACACCCGATCGGCTCCTTCGACTTCGCGAACTGCGGCCACTCAAACCTCCGGAGTGCCGCAGCGACAGGGGCTCAGCGGCATTTCGGTCCGAAGATCTCTTCGACCTGCCCGGACTCGCCTCCCTTACGCATATCCGTTGTGATCCGGGGGAGATCGTCTGCCGGGAAGGTCAACCGGGCGATTCGGTTTACCTGCTCAAGACCGGAACTGTCGCCATCATCAAGGGCGAGGTTGAGGCGCCTGTCGTTCTGGCGCATCGCGGTGCCGGCGAGCTCATCGGCGAAATGGCCGTGCTGGAACGATTGCCGCGATCCGCCACCGCCATTGCCTTGGAACCGACGGAACTGCAGCGACTCGATCGGGACGAGTTCCTGCAAATCCTCTTTCAAAGGGGGAACGTCAACATGGAGTTGTTGGGCCGCCTCAGCCATCGACTGCGGGTCACGGATGAAATTCTGGGTAGCACGTGGGACCAGGCGCACGGATTGACCGAGGAAGTCAGCCAGCTCATTGCCGACTGCGACGAGCTGCGCTCACAAAAGAGACTGTGGCGACAGACGCTGGAGATGTTGCTGCACGACTTGCGTAATCCGGTGCATGCGATATCGCTGTCGACGACTCTGCTGGCAGAGGGAGTTCCGGGCGCTGTGTCGGAGGAGCAACGTACCTCCTTGCGAAGCATCGAGGCCAATTGTCAGCATCTCGCGCAGCTGGTCGATGCCATCGTCGAGCTTTCTCAGATCGAGGCCAAGGCTCTGCAGTTCAGGCCGGCCCCGACCGATCTATCCGCTGTCGTGCGCACGGTGCTCGATCGGCTTCGACCCTTGCTCGATGCGGCGCATTTGACCGTGACCCTGGATTTTCCGGAGGAGCTTCCCCGCCCGCACGTGGATCCGGGCTTGTTCGAGCGCGTCATTTCCAACATCCTCGACAATGCGGTCCGTTTCACACCCGGCGGAGGACACATCACCCTCACGGCTTCCGTAGAACTGGACGATCTCCGGTTGGCTATTACGGATACCGGACCGGGCGTTCCTCCCGAACAGCGCGAGCGAATTTTCGGCCGGTTCATCCGGGGCGACGCCAACGAACAGGGGAACCGTCGCGGCTACGGGCTGGGGCTTAACTTCTGCCGCTTGGTGGTCTGCGCGCACGGCGGGCATATTTGGGCAGAGAGCGGCCCGGGCGATCAGGGCGCTTGCTTTGTGATCACGGTGCCCTGGAGATAACCGTCCCTGCCTCACAGCGGTCGGCCCTGACAATCCAGCACCCCGACTCGGGTTCTGCTTCCGGCAAGGCCGTTGGCATGGGCGCGCCAGACGGCACACTGGTTTGAGTCATGCGAGGGACGGGACGGCGGCGGCGTGCCCGTGCGGGTAATGCCGCCGCGCCCCTGAACCAAAGCGGTGAGACCGCTTGGCAGCCAGCCTACGGGATGCTGTTGATGAAACCCAGCAGGAAGTAGTCGTACATTTCACGCATGGCTGCGAAAACGTCCGGCCGGGTATTCAAGACCGAACCGCCTTCGATCGGTGGCGCCGGATCGTATTCCAGGTCCAACATCACCGCCTGCGTGTAGGCCTTACCGAACAGCTTCAGGACGATTTTCAGCGCCATGTCGAAGCCGGCCGTTACGCCCGCGGATGTGATGTATTTGCCATCGATCACATAACGCTTCTGTTGAAACTGCGCGCCGTACTTCGTCAGGATTTCGTCGGCACGATACCAGTTGGTGGTAGCCTTTTTTCCCTCGAGCAGGCCGGCCGCACCGAGTATCCAGGCGCCGGTACAGACACTGGTGGTATAAATGGTGTTCGCGTCGATCATCTTGATCCAGGCGAGGGTCGCCGGATCCATCGTTTCCATGGCCGTTTCGCCCGCGCCGCCCGGAACCACAAGAATATCGAGGCGGTTGACTTCGTCGATGGACTTGTCGACGACGATTTTGAGGCCGTTATTCGCAACGATCTCGCCCTTGTGCTTACCCACGAGGAAGGCGTTCAGACCTGACGTGCGGAAAACCTGAAACGGACCCAAGGCATCGGTGGGGTTCATGCCATCGTAGACGTAGATGCCGATTCCGTTCACATTGACGTTCGGATTGGGTTTCTTGCTCAGCAGTTCGGTCAGCGACAAGTTGGCACTCGCCGCGCCGGAGAAAACAAGGAACATGAATAGAAACAGGGTTCTGGAGAAAATATTCATAGGAATTGAAATAGGTGGGGAATGGACTCGATGGACCGATCGGTATGCCTTCCTGCTGTTCGAACACCACACCCGGGATCGGTGCCCGAAACATCTGCGGTTGGCAGTTCGAGTGAGCCGAATAGTCAATCGATGTCTCTCGGACACGGCGTATCACGATCGGGCCGAATGGCATAAGCAAGGGGTATGCCATAATTTTTTTGTCAATCGGCTTTGGGCGTGCGGCCTCGAACTAACGCGGGTTTCCGGAGCTCGACGGCGAACGCTTGACGAGGAATAGGTCGACCTGATTTAGCTAGCGGTGAGCGATATCACCCAGAGATAGACGTGATATCGGTCGTATCCCGCAACGGACCGGAGGAAATGGGGCTTGAGTCCAAATGAAAGGACAGGTGGGCAGGCCTGGGTTCCGGCAAGATTATCCGGCGGCTATCGATACGGAAGGTAAGATGCTGGCAGGTAGAAATATCGCGGAGTGAGCGGAATGATGGGCCGGGCGGGCGCGGGTCGCTATCGCCAGCGAGCGATGGGCTTGACGTGCCGGGACCAGCATCCTTCTATAGTGCCGCAGGTACGTGCCACCGCGCAGGATGGGTCCAGTTCGATGACTCGGGGCCGGCGTGCTTCGGTCCGCTGGCTGAACGTCAGCATCAGAGGAGGTGGGAGGTCCCTTGACCGAAGGTTTCGTTGATCGCTTTGCGCCGGTTGCGGCCCGTTATGCCGATTGCCGTCCCACCTATCCGCCGGCGCTCTACGCGTGGCTGGCAAGTACGGCCCCCGACCGTCGATTGGCGTGGGACTGTGCGACCGGCAGCGGACAGGCGGCGCGCGACCTCGCCGTCCATTTCGAACACGTCATAGCAACCGATGCCTCGGCGGCGCAGATCGGACGTGCGCCGCCGACGCCGGGCATCGAATACCGGGTGGCCGCGGCGGAGTCCTCGGGGCTCGCCGCGGAGTCGACCGATTTGATCACGGTGGCGCAGGCCCTGCATTGGTTTGCGATCGATCGCTTCTTCGCCGAGTGTGCCCGTGTGTTGAAACCCGGCGGTGTGCTGGCCGTGTGGAGCTACGGGCCGCTGCAGATCGATGGAGATCCGGCGACCAACACCCTGGTTCAGCGCTACTACCAGGAGATTGTCGGACCATACTGGCCGGCGGAACGGGCTTTGGTCGATGAGCGCTACGCTTCCGTGTGCCTGCCCTTTCCCGAATTGGGTGCACCGGCTTTCGCGATGCGTGTGGCATGGCCGCTCGAAAAGCTGCTCGGCTATCTCGGCACCTGGTCGGCGGCGGCAGCCTACCACGCAGCGGTCGGCACCGATCCTCTGGACCTGATTCGTGGTGACCTGTGGGCAGCCTGGGGCGGGCCCGAAGTCAAGCGCCACATCGTCTGGCCGCTGGTCGTGCGAGTAGCCCGAAAGCCGGCTGCCGGTAGTAACCATTCACCCTAACCTGGCTTGGTGGTGGAAGCGGGCTGGGAGGGCGAGGCCGTCTGCGGGCGGGAACCCGCGGCCGAGCCAGGGACGGATTCACGGCGTTTCTCGGCTTCCCCGCCCGCTCCCGCGAGGGCGAGGCGTGAACCGTTACGTCCGCGGGTCGATGCGCCGGGCTCGTACACGTTCACCTTCATGATGCCCTCCGGCTATACACTGGAGACCTTGCCGCGTCCGACCGACTCACGCGTCAGGCTGCGACGGATCGACGCGCGGGTGATGGCGGCTCGCACTTATTCCGGAACGTGGTCGGAGGCGCGTTATCGCGAACACGAAAGGGCGCTGTTGCAAGCCGTCAGGGCGGCAGGATTGCAGCCGGTGGGACTACCGGTGTTTGCCCGCTACAACTCACCGTTCACGCTTTGGTTCTTGCGGCGCAACGAGGTGCTGGTGGAAGTCGCGCCGGAAGGGCTTGTCCCATCTGAAAGGCATTGACGAGCCGCCGGCTCGAACGCTCTCCAAGCAAACTGTCGGAGATACCCCAATGATGACACTGTACGGTTGTCCCCAGACCCGCTCCGCCCGCGCCGCCTGGGCCCTGGAAGAGGCTGGCGCCGAGTACGCCTATGTCGCGGTCGATTTGCCGAAGGGCGGAGGCCGATCCCCGGATTTTCAGGCGGTCAATCCGGGCGGCAAGGTGCCTGCCTTGGTGGACGACGGGCTCACGCTGACCGAATCGGCCGCGATCTGCACGTACATAGGGGACCGCTTCCCCGAATCCGGTCTGACGCCGCCACCCGGCACGGCCGAGCGGGCGAAGTACCACCAGTGGTGCTTCTTCGTGATCGGCGAGTTGGAGCAACCGCTTTGGACCATCGCGAAGCACCGCTTCGCATTGCCTGCGGACTGGCGGGTGCCGCAAATCGAGCCCACGGCCCTGAAGGAATTCGATGTGGCGCTCAGGGTCTTCGAAAAGGGGCTGGGCGACAGGATGTATCTGCTGGGCGATGGTTTCACCGCCGCGGATATCCTGGCTGCCCTCACGCTGAACTGGGCGCGCAAGGGGCAGGTTCTGCCCGATTCTCCCCGCGTGATGCGCTACCTGGAACGTACGCTGTCACGTCCGGCGCTGGAGCGGGCCCGGCAGCGCGAAGCGGCCGCGGTGGCAGCATCCTGAATTGGGTTGGCACGGGGAACATTGCGCGTCGGGAGAATTACGCCGCTGACAGACCAGCGCCAGAATGACCGGATGCGGTTGACGGAAAGGTAAGGGCCGCAGCCTCCGCCGCTCCGGATCGTCGGTACGTCTCACGGGCCGGTGGCTGGACGCGGAGAGAACAGACCGAGTGCGTCAGGTTGCTTTACACCCGTCCGCGATGGATGACGTGTAACGCAGCGTGTTGTGCGCCCTTTGAACGACTTAATCGAAAACGGCACGGCTTCTGCTCGGAACGCTGTTCGGCTGGGTATTTGGGCTGATCAGCACCAGGCGCCTGCGTGCTGCCCGCCGTGAATTGCGAGAGGGTCCGCGTGACGGTATTTCGAAGCAGATGACTTGCATTTCACGAGATAGCCATGCGCTACCGCGCTACCGCGTCGACTTGGTTGACATGACAAACGAGAAATCGATGAACCACAGATATTACGTAAAACCACTTTGCTCGGTCGCTCTGCTCTGCGGGGCGATGCCGCTTGCCAGTGCGAGCACCGCTTACGGAAGCCTCAGCAATTTTGATTGTGTGAATGACACCGGTCAGGAAACACACGGCTTCGAGATCGAGATCGAGGATGCGCGGAGCTCTTCCGTCACGTACACCTACGACTACAACCACTACGGCACCCCCAAAATCACCGAGGACGGAAGTGATCCGCTGCATCCGAAAGTGGTCATCCGCTACGCGAGTGCCAAGGATGCCGCGGGTCGCTATACCGCTTACACTGCGATACCCGATCCCCAGAATCCAATAAAGCCGACCGACGGGCACCAGTGCACGAACCCCGGTGTGAACCAGGGCTGTGAGCACTTCGGCGTCGGCCATTATGGTTCCGGGCCCGTGCATTATTTCTGGCTGGTCGACGATGGAGCGGGAAACCTGGTACGCGGACCCTCGGTCAACGTCGCGACTCCAACGTGGACCTACATACCACCACAGCCGGCCGTCAATGCGCCGGCCGTGGTCCAAGCCGAAGTCAGAGCGCCGGAGCGGCCGGAGAACCCGGTCAAGGAGTTTGGCGAAGCGGTTTTCGTGAAAGAAATCAGCACCACGACCCACAACAACAATCGCGTGAAGCTGGAAGACCTCGTGTCCGACGATCCCGCCAAGGCGGATGACAAGAACTGGAAAAACAATGAGCCAGACGAAGTCGAGGTCGAATTCGAACTGTTGCAGGAGGAGTTCAACAAACCGGACGGTGAACGCAACGCTCACCAGGGTCAGCAGGAACCTCTCAAAAACGGCGACGAGGTGGTCACCCGACGTTACGAATCCTATCGCTATGCCGGACCTTACGATCCCGAATCGAATGAAGCCCTGTGTGATACCTGGACCGAGAACTGGACCCAGAAGAAGCTGGATAAGCTGAAACCCGAATGTAAGGATGCCGCAGGTCAACCGCTCCCGGTCCTTGGGGAATACATTGGTGCCCAGATGGTGGAATTCGATCCGCAGGCCCCACTGGGTTTGATCGAACACCTTCAGGACGGCGACCGGTCGCAGCCTTTCCCCAGGCGTCGGCTCGTCATCGGCGGCAATTCACCTTATGTTGCGACCATTACGGATGGATCGCTGCCCGACGGCCTTCGGCTAAACCCGACTTCGGGCATGCTGACGGGTACCCCGCGCAAGGCTGGCAAGTTCACTTTCACGGTCAGTGCTACCGATGCCAATGGCGACGTAGTCGACAAAACCTACGCGCTGAAGATCGTTGGTGCCCCGGTGATCAGGACGTCGGTGTTGCCCACGGCTGGTGTACGTGACAGCTACCGCGTCAGGATACCTGCGAGCGGAGGTTACCGGCCGTACACTTGGCAAGCCACGGATCTACCACGGGGTCTTCGAATCAATGCGAACGGTGTAATCCTGGGCAAGGCTGCCAAAGGGTCGCGCGGCACCTATCATCCTACGATCCAGGTTCAGGACGATAGCGGTGCCGTTACCACCAAGAGCCTGACGTTGGTCGTGGTTCCCTGACGGGCCTCCCAGAGCGTGCTGCATGGCTTCCTCCGGACTCCGGCCGGGGGGCTAGCCTGTTCTCCGATCGCCGAGACGCTGCCGGAGCCGGGCACGCAACGCGCACCGGTGTGCCTCAACCCGGCTCCAGGGATTTGAACTCGGTTCCGGCGCTCCAGATCCGATAACGCACTTCGACATCGTCCGGGGTGTAGACCACCACCGGCAGGCGGCTGTTGTAGCGGATCAGATAGGGTTCGCCGCCCAGCTTCACGAAGCGCGGAACCGTGGGGGCGTTCGGGTCCACGGCGATACGTGTGCCGGCCATGGGCCCGAGTTTGCCGAGGACGTAACGGGTATATCCCCAGCCCTTGATGGTTTCCTCGGTGATCTTTCCTCCGAAGAAGTAGCGGTTCCGCTCGTCCAGCGGGACCGTCTTTCCGACCTGCAGTTCGACCTGGTAGGCCGATTCGTCGTCCTGTGGCGCCAGTTGCAGGACATGGCGAACGAAGCCTTTCGCTGCAGGCGGGAAGCCTTGCAAGGGGTCTGCAGCCCAGGCTTGGGCGGTCGCGAAAAGCGACAGCAGCATTGCGGTCAGTGCGGTCTTGAGCATTTTCCTCTCCGTCAGAAGTCGGGGCGCGAACGTGCCGTGCGTGGCCAGCGGGATCGAGAGGCCCGGCGGCGCTGCGCGCAGACTGTACCCCCAAAACCGGGTGCGGCCAATGACCGCGACGGAAGGCTTCCGGCTTCAGGAGGGCTCTTTCTCAGCGCGCGCCCGCGGCGGATAGCCGGAGTTGTGATAACTGATCTTCTGTCCGAACAGGCGCTCGTAGCGGGAGCGCGTGTCCGGACTGGCCTTTTTCTGGATCACGGTGATCCGCTTGCCATTTCGCCCGTTCTCGCCATTTTTCTGCAAGCCCATGCGCAGGCCGCGCATCAGGAGTCGGGCGATCTCGAAGTCGTCCGCCGGCAGACTGTAGCCCACGATGTACCAGTGCTCCGCTTCCCGCAGCGCAGTTTCGGCTTCATCCCAGACCCGGGAGATATGGACGTTCTCGTATTCCTTGTGGATCGACGGCGCAACCATGAAGAAGCCGACGTCGCACCCGCAACGGCGACACGAAAAGCCGCCCCGGTTATTGCCCGTGTGGCGAAACTCACGGGCTTGAGACGGGTCCTCATCCTGGGATTCCGGCGCCCCGGTCAGGCTCTGGATGACCATCGTGGCGAGATCGGTCATGCCGTCGTAGAGCGCGCGACACGACGAGCAGTACCCCCAGGCGATCGAACCGTGCAGCTTGTACAGACTGCCGAAATGCCGGCTCTCGGCCGGGTCGAAATCGGTGTAGGCGGTTGGTACCAGATGTTCGGGCTGGCATCCGTAATCGACCGGTCGCAGGCTTGCGTCGCCCTGCGCATGCTGCAACGCGAACAGCGTGTTTTCGATGTAGGTGTCGTAATTGGTCGTGATGAGCTTGAGATCGCCGGTCGTGAGGTAGTCGTAGGCGGAGCGCGGCCGACCCCCGCACTCTTTCGACAAATCGCTTGCGATGTAACTCAGCGTCTTGCGGTAGGGGTTGTCCCTGTGGAGGACCTTCCTCACCATCTCGGCGTTTCTTCGCTTTTCCTGGTAGATCAGGGAGTCGTAGATCACCGTCAGCATCGACAAGCGCACGCGCTGCAGCCGTCCCCGTCCGTAACCCGGAATCAGGGGTTCGTTCTTCGCGATGCTCTGGTCGATCAGCGTCATCAGCAGCGGCAGGTGCGGGTAGTCGTCGATGCGGCGTTCGCTGGCGACATCGGGAACGTTGAAGGCCAGCCGCAGGAATTTGTCGACTTCGAGGTGATCTTCCGTCCGGTCCTGAGGAAATTCCTCCCGGGCTTTCCCACAGTAGACGCAAGCCCCAACCCCCAGAACATGCGGGAGTATCTCGTCGGTCAGAGGCCCGCCGAGCGCCTTCGTGGCGCCGGCACCAAAGAGGACCGCAGCTTGGGTCATGTCGTCACCTCCTGACTTTCTCGATCCGAAGAGAACCCCGTGGGCCGCCAAGCATGATAGGCGGGCAGTGGAGCCGTTGGAATGCGCCGCCGATGGTGGCCTTGGCGATCTTGAAAAGGGCCTACGGGATGGCTTTCGTCGGCTCTGGCGTCGAGCCCGGTCTGGCCATGCTCGCCGGGCTCGGGACGGCGAACCCGGCCGTGCCGTGCGAAAGAATCGCGACCACGCCGAGCGCGGCTGCGAGGATGATGCGTCTGTGAAAAGGGTTCATGCGACTCGCTCCTGAAACACGGTGGCGTCGCCTGGGCGGAGAGCCAGATGCTCTCCGCCAGGGGTGACTATAGCGTGCCGGAGCCGGGGGGCGGGCGCTGTAGGTTTTCACCCGGCGCGATCGGTAATTTTCACGGTAGTCCGGTCGTTTCCATTCTGCCTCTACCGGTTTGCTCGTCGCCCGAACGATCGCGGGATCGGGCCTCGGCAAGAGATTTGCAGGAGTCCTGGCGCTACCGCCGGGTCAGCCAACACGCGGGTCGCGTCCCGGCCTCCCGCCGCCCCGCGGGGACGGGCCTCGCACGGGGCAATGACGCATTCGGGAGACTGTTACTCGTTGGTCGATGCCGCGCTCTTCGCGAGCTGCTCTACCTTCGCCGCCTTCAACTCGGCTTGCAGCCGCCGCAGTTCGGCCTGAAGTGCCTGCTCCATTTGCTGCTGGTGCTCTTCCACCTGGGTCAGCCGACGTTCGATTTCCTGGCGTTCGGTGGTGCTGGTTGTGGCCACCGGGGAATAGCCTTTCGCTTCGGCAATGTTGGACAGGGCCAGGACCGTGCCGCCGATCATCGCGACGAGGCAAGACAAGGTGGTGTTCGCGTGTTTCATGGTGTGTTCCTGTTCGTTTTCTCGGGTAGGTAGGCAGTCTTCAGTGAATCGGCGGTCGAATCAGTCGTTCGACGCAAGCTGCTGTATCGTGGCGAGCTGGGCCCGAATCTCCGCCAGTTCCTTGCGCAACGCTTCGACCTGGAACTTCACCGCCGCGCCGGCGGATGATGCGCTGAACTCGACGGGTACCGAGCGATCCCCGGCGGTAGGGGCGGTGGATCGGCCCATGGCCGAGGCGGACGACAGATGGGTCAGGGTGACGATGGCCAATGCGGCACCAAGAACGATACGGTGGTTGCTGTTCATGCTTTCGGTCTCCAATCTGGATGATGTGGTTCTGTTCGCGCCCCGGGGAGGACTTGTTCCACCTCGTCGGGCTTGGGGATAGATTGCCTGCAGCCGATTCCCGATGCAGTGAGGTGCTGCGCATCGATTGTGTGACTTTTCACGCTTTCGACGTGACGCTCTGCACAATGGTGGTCGGGACTCCCATAGACCTCGCTACCCGCCCGATCGACCCGCGCGTAGTGCAAGACGTTCTTTTCCCGCACCGGCCGGGTTGACAGCGTGTCAGTCCCCGCGCATTCTCCGAAGGAAATCAGTGTTGAACGGTGTGTCTTCAGGATTGAAGGCTGCGCGTCGCGTCGCCGCGCGGTCGCGAGCCCGTCCGATCTACCTGACATCTGGAATGGGAAAAGCGAGCGCTATGGCCGAAACCAGAACCGCAGAGCAGATCGCCAAGCTGCTGGCGGACTGCGGACACGTCGTCAGATACCCCAAGGGCGCCGTCATCATTACTCAGGGCGACCCGTCCGATTCGCTGTACGTGATCATTTCGGGTCGGGTCAAGGTGTATCTCAGCGACGACAGCGGACGTGAAGTCGTGTTCGCGGAATACGGTCCCGGCGATTACGTGGGGGAGCTGGCGCTGGACAAGGGCGTGCGCAGTGCATCCGTCGCGACGCTCGAGCCCTGCACGCTCTCGTACGTCTCGCAACAGTCCTTCAAGGAGTTCCTGGCAAACGATCCCGATGCCGCCTTCGATCTGGTGGTGCGCCTGATCGGGCGCTTACGCTGGACCACGGAGGAGATTCGGAGTCTGGCCCTGATGGATGTTTACGGGCGCGTCGCGCGCCTGTTGCTCGAAATGGCGGTCGAGCGCGATGGCAAGAAGGTCATCGAGCAGCCGCTAACGCAGCAGCAAATCGCCGAGCGGGTCGCCTGTTCGAGGGAGATGATCAGCCGGGTGTTCAAGGAACTGACCGATGGCGGGTATATCCGCATCGAGAACCGGTGCATCCACATCGAGCGGCGCCTGCCGTCGCGATTCTGATGTCCGGTCGATGGTCATCTGCCGCGGGGCATAGCCGACCGGCGCAAGCCGGGTGTCGCCCCGGTACCCACCGCTCGTCCGTTTGCGTCGTTGAGCCCGCGCCGTGACGGAAAGCAACAGTCGTGAACTGATTGCCAGGGCTCTGGCCGAATCCGGTCACACGGTTCGCTACCCCAAAGGCACGGTCATCATCACCCAGGGTGATCCGTCCGATGCGCTCTACGTGATTCTCTCCGGCCGGGTCAAGGTTTACCTGAGCGACGACAATGGCCGCGAAGTCGTGCTGGCCATCTGCGGCCCCGGCGATTACCTGGGTGAACTGGCGCTGGTCGAGGGGGTGCGCAGCGCTTCGGTGGCGACGCTTGAGCCCTGCACAATGTCTTACGTGACCCAGCAGTCCTTCAAGGAACACCTGAAAAACGATCCGGGAGCGGCTTTCGACCTCGTCGTGCGGCTGATCGGTCGCCTACGCCTGGCTACCGAGGAGCTTCGCAGCCTGGCGCTGATGGATGTCTATGGGCGTGTCGCTCGCCTCCTGCTGGAACTCGCCGTCGAACGGGATGGGCAGAGGGTCGTCGAGCAGCCGCTGACACAGCAACAGATCGCCGAGCGGGTCGCGTGTTCGCGCGAGATGATCAGCCGGGTGTTCAAGGAGCTGACGGACGGCGGCTATATTCGCGTCGAGAACCGGCGCATCTATATCGACCGCCGCCTACCGGCGCGGTTCTGACGTCGGCGGCCCGGTGCAGGCCGCGAGCGCCTCAGGTCGCGCTTCGTCTCCTCCGGGCAGGTCTCGCGCCGTGTTGACGACCGGTCAGGCCGTATCGCCCAGCGAGCTCGCCTGATCCAGGCACTGTGTGACCAGTTCGCACTCGCTGTCCCGGAGTGCGAACCCGAAGATTTCGAGGTCTTCCCGCATGTGGGCCGCTGTCGTGGTTCCTGTCAGCGGGATGATCCCGGACTGGGTCAGATATCGGAAGAAGATCTGAGCGGGGGTGCGCCGATAGTGCGCGGCGAGTGTCTGCAAGCTGTTGTGCGCGAGTACCTGCGGGTTTGCCGTCAGCGTCCAGAAGCTCTGGTACAGAATGTCGCAGCGCCGACAGAGCGCGCGGACTTCACTGTCGTATCCGGTCGCGGCGTAGAAACGGTTCTGCACGATCGCCGGTTTGATTCGGGCGGCCTGCCAGAGCTGATCCAGCTGGTCCACGTCGTAGCAGTTGCTGATCCCGATCTGCCGGGCGCCGCCCGCGTCGAAGAGGCGTTCCATCGCCTGCCAAACCTCCATCAGTTGCTGCGGGTCCGGCAGCGGGGAGTGGAGGATCAACCCATCCAGATACTCGGTGCGCAGGTTCTGCAGCGAGCGCTCGAACGACTGCGCGACCTGATCGGACAGGCTCGCGCGGGGATCGTACGGTACTCGTGCGGGATCCTGCCCCTGTAGCGGGGTGAATTTGGTCTGCAGATAGAGGTCGGAGCGTGTGAGCCCCGATCTCAGGGCGCGCACCAGGCCCTCCCCGACTCCCATCTCATGGTAATGCTTCGGCTGGCAGGCGGTGTCGATGCCGCGAAACCCAATGCTGACGGCCTGTTCGACCAAATTCGCCGTCCGTTCGCCCTTCCAGGCGGTGCCGTAGACGATCCGGGGGACCCGAACGCCGTACGCGGAGACGGAAAAATCGATTGGAACCCGCATCTTCACCTCCGCGCTCGCGCTGGCCATGATCGAGGACGTTATCGGCCCCGATCTCGGCACCCGTCAAGTAATCAACCCATCAGCGTGCCTGTCACGGCAGTGATGCGCGTGCGCCGCAAGGCACCTGCGATCCCAGGCCATTCAGTCCGATCGAGATGTTCGCTTCCCAGTAACTGGTTGCCATGAGTTCCGGTGCCCCGTCGCAATTCAGATCCGCCGCGAAGACCGACCAGGGCGAGACGCCCACGGCGTAGTCGTCCTTGGGCTTAAACGTGCCATTCCCCTGGCCGAGGAAGACGCTGACCGTGTTCCCACTGTCTAAGTTGATTGGCGCAGGGTAATTGTTGTTCCCGTTGCCGACCAGGATATCAGCGTTGCCGTCCACGTTGACATCGCCCAGGAAGATCGAAACCGGCATGATGCCGGCAGCTTGCGTTGCGGGTGGTCCAAAGGTGCCGTTGCCGTTTCCGAGCAACACGCTAATGGAATTGCTCGTCTGATTGGCGGTTACGAGGTCGAGCGAGCCGTTGTGATCCAGGTCCGCAGCGCGAACGGAGTGGACCCGCCCACCGGCAGGATATTGCACCTGGGGCTGAAAGCCGCCGGCACGGTCATTCAGCAACACACTGATGCTTCGGCTGCCCATATTCCCAGTGGCGATATCGTTGTACCCGTCGCTGTTCAGGTCGGCGATGACGACAGAGCGTAAGGTGTTGCCGGTCGCATACGTTGTCTCGGCCGCAAACGAGCCATCACCCCTTCCCAGACGCACGGCGACATAGGAGGAATTCCCGACGACTGCAACGTCGAGTTTGCCATCGTGATTGAGGTCGCCAAGCGCGCCTTCATGCGGATGCTCGACGGCGCTCGGATAGGTGACCAATTCCCCGAAGGCGCCGCTTCCGTTGCCGAGTCGAACGCTGATGTCCCGCGAATTCTGGTTGGCGGTGACGAGGTCCAGGTGTCCATCGTGGTTGAGGTCGCCGAGTTCAGCGGTCTTGGGGCCGCGCCCGACCGGGAAATCCTGTTTGGGTTGCAGGCTGCCGTCGCCGTTGCCCAGCAGGAGGCTGACGCTTGCGCTGAAGCCGTTCGCCACGACGACATCGAGATTTCCATCGCGGTTGACGTCCCCGACACGAATGGAGTGAGGACGTGTCGCGGTACCGGCGGTCGACATCGTGCCGAATAAATTCCCCGCGGCAGCCGTGCCTGCGACGCCCATCAGATTAATGCCGAGAAGTATGAGGGTTGACGGCTTCGAAGCCTTGGACTTGGCGGGTTTTGAAATCACATGTTGCTCCTTATCTCAAGCGTGGCAGATTGTGCAGGCGACCGCGATACAGCGGAGGCGCATCGCGGGAGGCTCCGAACGAATCAGAGTTCCCCTGACAGCAGCAAGACCTGTACCACCCGTTCCAGTCGAACAATAACAAAAGAATTTTCATGGCCTTGCCATTTGCAATGGTGTTCGACTGTCAAATTAGCTGACAGCCCAAGGCAGGCCTTTCTATCGATCGGTGCGGTGAGCCTGAGCGGCGCCGTGGTGCTGCGCTTCCAGTGCGCGAGCCACTCCACGACTTTCGTGCAGAGCGATAGACTAGCCCGAGCGGGTGGACGTGTCCCTCGACACGGCCGCACCGCCTTTGCGTCATGGCATGGATCAACGGAGAGACTGATGAAGAAGGCGAGTTGGGTTTTTTGGGGCGCATTGGCACTGAGCCCGGGGCTGGTCCACGCGTTCGGCGTGGAGAACATCGCGGAACAGGCCGCGCGCAAGGCCGCGACCGGGGTCGCGAAAGATGCGGTGAACTCCGTTTTCGACGACGGCAACGGCAATCATCACAAGGGCAAGAACAAATCGAAGCACGCCAACAAATCCGCGAACTCGAAGGGTAAGCACAAGTCACACAAAAAGAACTGACCGGGCCGCGGTCGGCCAGCCCGGGTCGCGGAGCCGGGGCCGTTGCACAAAGCTCACCGGGAGATGGGCACAGCCGTTGGAATGGACTTCCAGGCCAGCGCGGAGGCGAGCAGATGTCACCCGCCAGGGCATAGGAATACGCTTTGGCGCGTCTGGCTCCAGACGCCGGAACGAGTGGCTCGACATGCGGGTCCGGTCGCACCGGGTTCGGACCGCTCCGCTGCCGGGGGGGCAGCCCGAAACGGCGGCGCAAAACCTGATGGCGCGCCTTTAGAGTCTTCCGCTATAACGAAGGGCTAAATGATTCTGTCTCGGAATTTTCCATTGCGTTATTCTGTGCGACCAAACGGAAGAGGACGGTCCACGCTGCGGCGGACGCAGCGCTGGCCGGCTGCCCTCAATCGGAACCCACTTAGGTAATTCTGTCGAACATGGCTATCGCTCTGGAAAAACCCGGCAACTCGGCCGGCTTGTCAGCCGAGGATATCCGCCTGCTGAACCGCGCCTACGCGCGGCTCGACTTCGAAGCGCGGATTCGCGAGCTCTACAACGATTTCGATCCCGACAAGGTGCTGGTGACCTCGTCATTCGCGGCGACCTCGGCTTATTTTCTGCACATCATTTCACGCATTCGTCCCGACCAGACGATCACCTTCATCGACACCGGCTTTCATTTCCCGGAGACGCTGGCCTACAAGGCCTACCTGACGGAGCTCTTCAATTTGAAAGTCGTGGATTTGCGGGCGGAGGACTGGAAGCATGAATACACGGTGCGCGAGAAAGTGTACGAGTCGGATCCCGACTTTTGCTGCTCGATCAACAAGGTGGAGCCCCTCGAGGCGTTGAAGGAAAACTACCATGTGTGGGTGTCGAGCCTGATGCGCTGGCAGACGGAACACCGCGCGGGGCTGGACTTCCTGGAGGAACGGCGCGGCATCCTGAAGTTCAATCCGATGCTGGATGTCACCAAGGCGGAGCGGGACGCCTACATCGTTGAGCACAAGTTGCCCTTTCATCCCCTGGTCGCGAAGGGCTACCTGTCCATCGGTTGCAGCCATTGCACCCGTCCCGGGGACGAGCGTAGCGGGCGCTGGGTGGGCAAACCGAAGACCGAATGCGGCCTGCATCTTTAAATGCGCACGCTCCGGGCGTCCGCCTGGTCGGCGGGTCCGGGCGCAGCGCCCGCTTTCCGATCGGCGGTTGTTTGCGCCGTTCGCCGCCTAGTCCAGCCGCGCCAGCAGGACAGGGATCGCCCGTTCTATCTCGGCCAGGGCGTCCTCGGGCCGCGAGCAGTCGACATCGTGCACCTGCCAGTACTCGACGCGATCAACCCATTCCGGAAACCGGCTTACGAGCAAGGGGCGATGTTCCGCTTCCTTGAGGGCGACGATCAAGCTGGCGTTCAGCAGATCGCGCTCTTGCAGCGGTAGCGGGAAGCGCGCCGGATCCGGGGGCGGCAGGCCGCGCTGGACCAGGCCGCGGAGGGTATGCGGTGAGATCGGCCCGACATTGTCGGTGCTGAGGTCCAGCGCGAGACCCCGCGATTCGGCCGTCCACGCGAGGCTGCGGGCGGCTGCGAAGTGATTGAACAGCAGTTCCGCGAAGCGGCTGCGAAAGTAGTTGCCGGTACACAGAAACAGGACGCGCCGCGGCATGGGTCCGGTGCCTCTTGTGCCGCCGCACTCACCGCAGCGGCGCGGTCTGCCCGGTTTCCCGGAAGATCCGATAATCGGCGAGGATCATGGCATGGTCGAACGCGAGGGGTTCCGGCAGCGCGTCCAGCGTGACGACGGTGATGCTCTTGGCATCGTCCGCCGCCTGAGGCCAGCCCGAGGCTTCGGCGACGTATACCGCCGATGCGGTGGAGCCGCGCGGATCCCGCCCTGGTTGCGAGTAGAGGCCAAGCAGCGCGATCAGCCGGATATCCAGCGTCACTTCCTCGCGGGCTTCCCGGATGGCCGCCTGTTCGATCGACTCGCCGAGGTCCACGAATCCGCCGGGAATCGCCCAGCCGAAGGGCGGATTCAGGCGTTCGATCAGCACGATGGGGCGTCCGGGCTGGTCGATCAGTTCGATGATCGCATCCGCTGCCAGCAGCGGCGTGACGGGCTTGGCCATGGCGTTGTCCGGGCAGGTGATCGTGAGGTCGATCGGGCCGGTGGGCGCTTCCCGCCCGGTGGCTTTGTCAAAGCCGTCGGGGCCCGATAAGCTGCGCGGCGGAAGGCGCCACGCGGCGTCCGCTTCGCGTGGCCGAATGATACCGCGCCGCACCCCGTTTGCGGCGTGCCCGAAACCGCCATAGTTGCCGTGAGCCATGTCTGAACATCGCCCGACCCTGATCGAACTGGAGCAGCGCACCGCGTTCATCCGCCGGCATATCGGCCCGGACCCGGCCCAGATCGCGCAGATGCTGGAACTGACCGGTGCCGCCTCGCTGGACGACCTGATCGACCGGGCCGTTCCCGATGCGATTCGAGCGACGATGCCGCCGCTGCCGATGGAGTCGATGAACGAGCGCGAGACGATCGGCTATCTCCGGCAGATGCGCGAGCGCAACCGGATCTTCATTTCGATGATCGGCATGGGGTACTACGGCACCATCATGCCGGCCGTCATCAAGCGCAACGTGTTGGAAAATCCTGGCTGGTACACGGCCTACACGCCGTATCAGGCGGAGGTCAGCCAGGGCCGGCTCGAAGCGCTGCTGAATTTCCAGCAGATGGTCATGGACCTGACCGCCATGGAGATCGCGAATGCATCGTTGCTCGACGAGGCGACGGCGGCAGCCGAGGCCATGGCGATGGCGCGACGGGTCGGCAAGAACCCGGGCTCGGTGTTCTTCGTGGACAGTGATTGCCACCCGCAGACTCTCGCCGTGGTGAGAACCCGCGCCGAGCCGCTGGGACTGACGATCGTGACCGGCGACCCCTACCGGGATTTCGAAGCCAGTGGCGCCTTCGGTGTACTGGTGCAGTACCCGGGATCGAGCGGTTCGATTCGCTCTCTGGAGCCGATCGCCGAGGCCGCGCACCGTCATCAGGCCCTACTCTGCGTCGCGACCGATCTGCTCGCGCTGACGTTGCTGAAGCCCCCGGGAGAAATGGGCGCCGACATCGTCGTCGGCAGCTCCCAGCGTTTCGGCGTGCCGATGGGTTACGGCGGGCCGCATGCCGCGTTCTTCGCAACGCGCGATGCCTACAAGCGCTCGACGCCGGGCCGGATCATCGGCGTTTCGGTCGACAGCCATGGCCGGCCGGCGCTGCGCATGGCGCTGCAGACGCGCGAACAGCACATCCGCCGCGAGAAGGCGACCAGCAATATCTGCACGGCCGAGGCGTTGCCCGCGATCCTGGCGTCGTTCTACGCCGTCTATCACGGGCCGCAGGGCTTGCGCACGATCGCGCGCCGCGTGCAGCGGATGACGGCAATTCTGGCGGAAGGGTTGCGGCGGCTGGGTTTCGAGGTCCTCACGGAGACCTTTTTCGACACAATCACCGTGCGGGTGCCGGGACAGGCCCGGCGCATCGCGGCCCGCGCGCGCGAGTCGCGGATCAACCTGCGGCTGGTCGATGCCGATCATCTAGGGATCTCGTTCGACGAAACCACGCAGCGCCATGAGCTGACGGCGCTGTGGCGCGTGTTCGCCACGCGCTCGGAAGCCACGCTGGACATCGATGCGCTGGACGCGGAGGTCGAGCCGGCGCTGGCCGACGGACTGCTCCGCGCCGGCGACTTCCTGTCGCATCCGGTCTTCAACATCCATCACTCGGAAACCGAGCTGCTTCGCTACGTCCGCCGGCTCGCGGCCCGGGATATCGCGCTGGACCGCGCGATGATCCCGCTCGGCTCGTGCACGATGAAGCTGAACGCGACGACCGAGATGTTGCCGGTGACCTACCATCAGTTCGCATCGGTGCACCCGTTCGCGCCGCTGGACCAAACCCAGGGCTATCAGCAGCTGTTCGAGGAGCTCGAGGAGATGCTGTGCGCCATCACCGGGTTCGACGCGTTCTCGCTGCAGCCGAACGCCGGCTCGCAAGGCGAATATGCGGGGCTGCTGGTGATCCGCGCTTACCACCGGAGCCGCGGCGAGGCGCAGCGCGACGTCTGCCTGATCCCCGCCTCGGCGCACGGCACGAATCCGGCCAGCGCGGCGATGGCGGGTTTCAAGGTAGTGGTCGTGGCCTGCGACGAGAACGGCAACGTTTCCGTCGCCGATCTCGAGGCCAAGGCGGCCGAGTACGGAGACCGGCTGGCCGCGCTGATGATCACCTATCCTTCCACGCACGGCGTCTTCGAAGCCGCCATCGTCGACATCTGCGCGATCGTGCATCGGCACGGAGGCCAGGTTTACATGGACGGGGCGAATCTGAACGCGCTGGTCGGCATCTGCCAGCCGGCGCAGATCGGCGCGGATGTCTCGCACATCAACCTGCACAAGACCTTCTGTATTCCGCATGGTGGCGGCGGTCCGGGCATGGGGCCGATCGGCGTCCGCCGCCACCTCGCGCCGTTCCTGCCGGATCATCCCGTCGTCGAGGGCGTCAATCCGGCCGCGGCCGGCAAGGCGACCATCGGTACGGTGTCGGCCGCGCCCTGGGGCTCGGCGAGCATCCTGACGATCTCCTGGGCCTACATCGTCATGATGGGCGCGGCGGGACTGACACGGGCCACGCAAGTTGCGATCCTGAACGCGAACTACGTCGCGGCCCGTCTGGCACCGCACTACCCGATCCTCTACACGGGCAAGAACGGGCTGGTCGCGCATGAATGCATCATCGACCTCAGGCATCTGAAGGCGAGTAGCGGCATCACCGTGGATGACGTCGCGAAGCGGCTCGTCGACTACGGCTTCCATGCTCCCACGATGTCGTTCCCGGTGCCCGATACCCTGATGATCGAGCCGACCGAAAGCGAGGACCGGCGTGAACTCGACCGCTTCTGCGACGCGATGATCGCGATTCGGCATGAGATCGCCGAGATCGAGCGGGGTGAGGCCGATCGCGAGAACAACGTCCTCAAGCACGCACCGCACACCCAGGCGCTGCTGGTGGCCGAGCGCTGGGACAGGCCGTATTCGAAGCAGCGCGCGTGTTTTCCACTGACGGACCCGCAGGTCGACAAGTACTGGCCACCGGTCGGCCGCATCGACAACCTGCACGGCGACCGGAATCTGGTCTGCACGTGCCCGCCGCTCGCGGCTTATGCAGACGATTGAACGGCCCGCAGAGCCAACCGGGACCTTTACCCTTCGGCGGCGCATTCGGCGCGATCCGGTTTTGTTAAGCTAGGTGCCGCCTGTCATGAAGCGGCCACCGGCACGGCCGCACACGTCCAAGGAGTCAGCCATGGGGGTTTTTACCCGGTTCGTGCAGATCGACTGCCCGGCACGGTTGGAATGCGACCGTACCGGTGCGAGCCCGGCCTTCGACATCAGCTTCAGCACCAACGGCGAAATTCCGTTTCCTCAAGTCATACTTTATGGCGGCAGCGAGCCGGTCCTGGTCAAGGGGGACAACATCGCGCTGCTCGATCAGGCCGGCGGACTGTGGAACTACGTGGCCCATGTTCCCGCGGGCGTCGCGGGGCCGGGCCGGATCACGGTGCAGATCGAAGGCTGTCGCCGCGGCGATCTGACTCAGGCCGCGGGCGATGACTGGATCAAGCAGTACCGGGACATCGAAGTGCTGACCGCGCCGGGACCGGCGGTGCCGGTCGCCCGGGCCGTGGAGGGCGTGAAGCTGTACTTCGGCATCCACAAGCACATGCACCAGCCCTACTACAACACGACGGACCGCTACTACTGGGACGGTGAAAAGGACTCGATCTTCGGTTCCCGCGGCGGCAATTACACCGATTTCGTCCCGGCCGCGGTGCGGCAGTACATCGACGGCGGCCTGCCGCATGCGGGCCTATCGACCAGCTGGAGCGGGTCGCTGATCGAGCAGCTGGAGCGCTGCGGGGTCGAGGGCCTGTGCGGCGGGCGCTTCGCCGGGTGGAACGAGTCCCTGCGCGCCATCGCCCACGCGCGAACCCAACTCGGCCACCCGCGGGTCGCGTTCAGCGGCTTCGGCTTTTTTCATCCATTGATGCCGCTGATCCCGTCGCGCGATATCGTGCGACAGATCGAATGGCATCGGCGGATCATCCACGACGCGTTCGGCGTCGAGGCCTCGACCACGCTGTTCCCGCCTGAGACGGCGTTTCATGTCCGCATGATCCCGGCGCTGCTGGAGGCGGGCGTCACGGCGGTCATCTACGACTCGATCCATCGGTTCCGCGCCTGCCGCGACTACCCATATGCCGGCATCGGCGAGGGCCTGCTGCCGCCGAATCGTGCCGAACAGGTCAATCCGCCCGTCCACGACTGGCTGCAGCTCAACAATATCTGGGCCGGCTCGAAGATTTCGCCGTCGCTGTTGCGTCCCGAGTATGTCGGCTACGAAGACCCGGACGGCAACGTCCATCGGATCGTCGCGGTGCCGGCCGAGCGCTATATCGGCAACGAGGACGCGCGCGGCGGCTTCGGCGCCTTGCAGTACCCGGACGTGCTCGGACAGGTCTACAACCGCATCGTCGAAAGTGGCAGCTACGATCCGCAGCATCCGCCGTTTTTTCTGTTGCATTCGGACGGTGACAATCACGGCGGCGGCGCGGACAGCTACTACCACCACAACACCGGCCGGCTGGTCGAATGGCTGAAGCAGGATTCGCGCTTCGAGCTGTCGACCGTCGACGACTACCTGATGCGCTTCCCGCCTGATCCGGAGCGCACCGTCCATATCGAGCCCGGGTCCTGGGCCGGAGCGGACAACGGCGATCCGCAGTTCATGAAGTGGTTCAGCCGTTACGATCAGCCCTACTCCCCGGACCTGAATTCGTGGGCCGTGCTGACGGCGCTCCAGAACATCGTGCACGCGCTCGAAGACGCGATGCCGGAACATCCGCGGCTGGCCGAGGTGTCGCGGTTGCTGCTGACGGCCGAGACCAGTTGCTACTGGTACTGGACCGGGCAGCAGGTCTGGGATCAACAGGTAACGAATGCGGCCAATCTGGGGTACTCGCTGGTCCGCGACGCCATCGATGCGTTGGTGTCGGGTGGGCGGGATCACACCGGCCCGACGGTGTTCCCGCCCTGGGTCACGCCTGAGAATCCCGGCGGACAGCGCTGGGGACAGGGGTGCCTGCTCGACGCGCCGCGCGAGGGGACGGTGCATACCTTCGTCGCGGACGTGAGCGGCCTCAAGTCGGTCAATCTGGTCTTGCGCAGCGCCGGTGTGGAGACGGTCCTGCCCATGCAGGACCGGGGCTTTTACCCGACACAGACCGATGCCGCCATCACCGCACGCTACTTCACGGCCCCGCTCCCAGCCGGGGCGGGCGACACGCGCTACTACGTGCTGGCGGAAGACGCGCGTGGCAACCTCACGCGCGGTAGCCTGGAGCGGATTTTCCTGCCTTAGGCCGTATTGGGTCCCGCAGCGCAAACCTTCAGCGGGGCTCCGGGTGACACCCGGAGCCCCGGTGCTATCCCCAAACTCTCGCGGAGTGTCACCTTGCAAGCGATCGACCTGCTCGGCCTGGCGGCCGGCACGCTGACCACCTGTGCGTTCATACCGCAAGTGCTTCGAACGTGGCGCACGCGTTCGGCCCAGGACATTTCCCTGGTCATGTTTCTGCTGTTCAGCCTCGGCGTGGCGCTATGGATCGTCTACGGGGTGGTAATCCAGTCGACGCCCGTGATCGTGGCCAACGGCGTAACCTTCGTGCTTGCCCTGGCGATTCTGGCCATGAAGCTGTACTTCCGCTAGACGGACCCGCGGTGCCGCCGCGCTGAGCTTCGGATTTTCCGTTTGAGCGTAGAATGCCGTGCGGAGCGGCGGATTTTGGGGGCTTGCACAATTCGATGGGCGTTCGGCATACCAGGCGGCCTGGGTCGTTGGCGGCGGGTGGAGATGGATGGACACTGGACCTGCGCACGAGGCGCTGAATGGCATGAAGTGGAATGACCGTGAGTCGCTTTGTTCGAAGTCCCGGTCGCATAGGGTCGAGCGATGAGCCGCGGGCTTTCGGCCGAAACGGCAGACCGGGTCCGTGCCGCGACGCGCTTGATGGTACTGGCGCTTTGCTACTTCGTCGTTGCGGCGTACGGTGCGCTGCCGGAGAACATCGGCGAGTCCGTCGTCGGGCTGGGCTTGCCGAGCGGCCTGGCCGTGGCGTCGCTGCTCGTGCTGGGTCCGGGGTTGTGGCCGGCTATCGCGCTGGGCGCGTTCGCGGCCCGCCTCATCGACGGGCTGATCTGGCCGGCAGCCATGCTCTCCGCCGCCGGGGCCGCGCTGGGTAGCTTCCTGACAGCGCGCCTGATCGGACGCCTTTCAAGGGGGCTGGCAGGGCCGGCAGCACAACTGCGCGATCTCGGCGTTTGGTTGGCCGCGGCGGCGGCCGGCTCCGCGCTGGGTGTTTCGCTGGATTTCCTGGCGGTAGCTTTGGGGCTGGTAACGGGCGCTGAGGCGCAACCGAGGGTCTGGCTGGCCGGCTGGATGACGCAGGTCCTGGGCATCGCTACCTTCACGCCCGCGCTGTTGGCGCAGGTAAGCCCGTTCCAGTGGGCCTCCTGTTCACGCACCGAGGCGCTCATCTGGTGCGCGCTGTTGCTCCTCGGCGCGGTCGAAGCCTTTGCGCACTGGCCGCTGCCGTCCCTGGCGTTTTACGGCGCCGGTTTGCTCTTCCCCCTCGTGACGATCGTCGGTTTGCGGTGCAGCCGGCGGACGGTCAGCCTCGCCCTGATGGGGGTGGTAGTGATCGGTTGGTTCTGCACCCGCTCGGGATGGGGCGATTTTGCGGCGGATCTGGCCGACACCGGACTGCTGCGGTTCTGGCTCTACTGCATGCTTCTGCTAACGTCCGGTCTGGCCGTCTCGATCCTGGCCGCAGACCGGCGGCGAGCGAAGGCGAGTCTGCTGCAAGCCGCCGGAATCGTGGAGAGCATGCAGGAAGGGGTGATGGTGACCGACTCGGACGGGCTGATCCTGTCGGTGAACCCGGCCTTCACGGAAATCACCGGGTACGTTGCCAGTGAAGTGATCGGTCGGCACCGCAGCCTGCTCGACGCGGACCCGGGGGACGAGAAGGCGATCGCAACGCGCAAGGCTGCGCTTGCAGCCAGCGGACGTTGGCAGGGGGAAAGCTGGAGCCGCCGCAAGAACGGGGAGCGCTATCCGTTGTGGCAGCGGGTCAGCGCGGTTGCCGGCGGACGCGGTTCGACGGTCAATTATGTCGCAGTCTTCTCGGACATCTCGTCGCTCAAGGTCTCCCAGGAGGAACTGGAGCACCTGGCCCACCACGACGTGTTGACCGAGCTGCCGAATCGGCTGCTGTTCCGGGACCGTCTCGATCACGCGATCCAGCGCGCCCAGCGCTCAAACCTCAGGCTGGCCCTCCTGTTCCTGGATCTCGATCGCTTCAAGCACGTCAACGATAGCCTCGGGCACAGCGCGGGTGACCAATTGCTGCGGGATGTGGCGATGCGGCTCCGGTCAGCCGTGCGCCGTGACGATACGCTGGCGCGCCTCGGGGGCGATGAGTTCACCGTCCTGATGGAGGGGCTCAAGGACGGGCGGGACGCCGCGGTTCTTGCGGAGAAACTGCTCGGGGTGTTGCGCGAGCCGTTCAGGGTCCAGCAACACGAGCTTTACGTGTCGACCAGCATCGGGATCAGCATCTATCCGCAGGATGCGCTGACGACCGAGTCGCTGCTGCGCAACGCGGACGCCGCGATGTATCGCGCCAAGGATGCCGGGCGCAATGCCTACTGGTACTACTCGGAGGAGATGACCTCCGCCGCGCTCGACCGCGTCGTCCTCGAAGCGCAGTTGCGGCAGGCCATCGAGCTCGAACAACTGGTGCTGCATTTCCAGCCGCAGGTGGATCTCGGCGCCAGGCATATCGTCGGTGTGGAGGCACTGGTTCGCTGGAATCACCCGACGAAAGGTTTCATCCCGCCGGCCCGCTTCATCCATATCGCGGAGGAGAGCGGTCTGATCATCCCGCTGGGCGACTGGGTGCTGCGCGCCGCATGCCGGCAGGCCAGGGCGTGGCTGGATGCCGGCATCGAGTTCGGTTGCATCGCGGTGAACGTGTCCGCGCCGCAGATTCTCCGCGGCACCTTGTACGGGAGTGTCAGCCGTGTGCTCGAGGCCACCGGCCTGCCGCCATCTCTGCTGGAGCTGGAGATCAACGAAAGTTTCGTGATGGAGCAGCCGGTGTCGACGACCGAGCAATTCGTGGCACTGCGGGAGCTTGGGGTGACTCTGGCAATCGACGACTTCGGCACGGCCTACTCGTCGCTCGCCTATCTCAGGCGTCTGCCGGTCGACAAGCTGAAGATCGACCGCAGCTTCATTCTGGACCTGCCCCACGACACCAACGATGCCGGTGTGGCGCGCGCCGTGATCGCGCTGGGTCATAGCCTGCAGTTCAAGGTCGTCGCGGAGGGCGTCGAAACCGAGCCGCAGCATGATTTCCTCAAGTCCGAAGGTTGCGATCAGGCGCAGGGCTTTCTCTACAGCCAGGCGATGGATGCCGGCGAAGTGGAAAAACTGCTGCGGGACTGGCCTTATCGGGACGATCGCCTGCCGGTGCCGCCCCACGCCTGACCGGCGGTCGGCGTCGGGACCCGCGGCCCCGTGATCGGTGCCTTGTCGGCCCGGCCGCCGGCGGTTAGAGTGCAAACCCGTCAACTTTCGCCGCCGGCAGGGAGGATTCCGCCATGGCCGCACACGTTCGTTTCGCGCTGGTCTCGCTCTGGCTGTTCTCCGCGGCGGCCGTCGCCGGTCCGCTGACGTCCGAGGCGGTACCCGAACCGCTCAAGCCCTGGATCTCCTGGGTGCTCCGCGGCCACGAAGATCGGATCTGCCCGTTCCTCTTCGACCAGTGGGACGATCGCCGCTGCAGCTGGCCTGGGCGGCTGGCGCTGGAGTTGAACGCCCAGGGTGGGCGCTTCGAGGCGGCATTGCGTCTGTACGCGGCGGGCTGGAGCCCGCTGCCCGGGGATGTTGGCCACTGGCCCCAGAATGTCAGCGAGTCCGGAAGGCCCCTGGTCGTCACGGCTGCGGAGGGGGAGCCGCGGGTCTGGCTCGACGCCGGCACGCACCGTGTATCGGGCAGCTTTCGCTGGGAGCGGCTGCCCGAGACGCTGACCGTGCCCCGCTCGACGGGCCTGCTGCGCGTGACCGTCGACGGCAACGAACTGCCGTTCCCCGCCTTCAAGGACCAGGGTCAGCTGTGGCTGCGGACCTCGGCCGCAGCGGCCGCGCCGGAAGCGACGGAGAACCGCGTCGAGGTGGAGGTCTTCCGCCGGATCGTCGATGAACGCCCGCTGCAGGTCGTGACGCGGATCGTGCTGCGTGTCGCGGGCGTGCCGCGCGACGCGGTGCTGGTCGGCGCCACCCTTCCCGGTGCCATTCCGTTGTCGCTGGACAGTCCCCTGCCGGCGCGGGTCGAGCCCGACGGACGGCTGCGTCTGCAACTGCGTCCGGGATCGTGGAACCTCGACGTGACCAGCCGGTTCTCGGGAGAGACGGCCGAGTTGCGACTGCCCGAGGCGGTCGTGCCCTGGTCGCAACAGGAGGTCTGGAGCTTCGATCCGCGCAACGCCTTGCGACTCGTACAGATCGAGGGCCCGGTGGCCATCGACCCGCGGCAGACGAACGTGCCGCAGGAGTGGCAGAGTCTGCCGGCGTATCGGATGGCGGCGGGCGAGGCGATGGAAATCCAGACCCTGCGCCGCGGCGATCCCGAGCCGGAGCCGGATCGGCTGCAACTGGATCGCAGCTTGTGGCTGGATTTCGACGGTGGCGGGTACACGGTGACCGACCGGATTTCAGGCTCGATGACACGCAACTGGCGGCTGGATGCCGATACGGCGCTGCGGCTGGGGCGGGTCAGTCTTGGTGACGAGCCACAACCCATCACCCGGCTCGCGGAGGGGGGGGCGGAGGGCGTCGAGGTGCGCCGCGGGGCGCTGCAGCTCTCGGCCGACAGCCGCTTCGACGGGCTTGGGGCGCAACTCCCGGCGACCGGATGGGCGCAGGATTTCCAGCGCGTGCAGGCGCGCCTGAACCTGCCGCCGGGGTGGCGACTGCTGGTCGCCACCGGCGTCGACAACGCACCCGATACCTGGGTTGGCCGCTGGACGCTGCTGGACCTCTTCGTGGTTCTGATCGCCGGTCTGGCCGCCGCGCGTCTATGGACTCCGCAGGCCGGTGTGCTGATGCTCCTCGGGTTGGCGTTGCTGTGGCAGGAGCCCGGAGCCCCCCGGTATCTGTGGCTCAACCTGCTGGTCGCCATCGCGCTGCTTCGTCTGGTTCCGGAAGGCCGGCTCGCCACGGGCCTGAAGATTTATCGCACCGCTTCGTTCGCGCTGCTGTGTTTGCTCGCCATTCCCTTCGCCTACGATCAGGTGCGCTGGGGCTTCTACCCGCAGTTGGAGCAGCCCTGGCGGCAGCCGGACAGCGAGCCTGCCGGGAGCGAGGGTGTCGAGCGGGCTGCTGCGCCGCCCATGGAGTCCATGGAAGAGGAAGCCGCGGTGGCAGCGGCGAGCGATGAGGCGGCGCCGTCGCCCATGGCATCGCTTTCGGACTACGCCTCGCGTGCGGTCAAGCGGTCTGCGGAGCCGAGGTTGGCCCAGCCGCCGGCTCCGGCCAGTGCGCGCGATGACATCGATCCCCGCGCCATTACCCAGACCGGGCCTGGTGTGCCGCGCTGGCAGTGGAGGTCGGTGCAGCTGAGCTGGAACGGGCCAGTGGTAGCCGGTCAGAATCTCGGCCTGGTGCTGCTGTCTCCCGCGATGAATCTTGTTCTGAATCTACTACGGGTCATTCTGCTGATCGCGCTGGGCCTGCGCCTGGCCGGCCTGACGCCCCGTCCGCGGTGGGGGGCGCCGGTGCTTTTCATCCCTCTGATGTTTGGCTTCGTGCCGGGATCCCGCGCGGATTTTCCGCCGCCGGATGTCCTCGAGCAGCTTTCCCGGGGCCTGTTGGAAGCTCCCGATTGCCTGCCGTCCTGTGCGGACATCGCCCGACTGAGGCTCGATATCCGCGGCGACATGCTGACGCAGAGCCTGGACCTCCACGCGCAACAGCGGGTCAGCGTGCCCGTGCCCGGTCAGGAGGGGCAGTGGATGCCGGAGACCGCGACCCTGGACGGGCAGCCGGTCGAGGCCATGGTGCGGGAGCCGGACGGCAGCCTGCGCCTTGCGGTCGAGCCCGGGCGGCATGAACTCACCCTCGCGGGCCGGCTGCCGGCGCGGGAGCAGGTGGCGCTGACCTTGCCGCTGGTGCCGCGGCTGGTGGAGGTCCGCAGCATCGGGTGGGCGGTCGAGGGCGTACGCGAGGACGGAACCCCGGACTCGCAGTTGCGCCTGCTGCGCCAGCGGAGCCAGGCGGGCGGCGAGTCGCTGTTGCCCGGTCCGCTGGAACCCTTCGTCGAGGTCACGCGCCTGCTGCGGGTCGGTCTGGACTGGCGGGTGCAGACGACCGTCATGCGGCGGTCGCCCAGCGATCAGTCGATCGCGCTGGAGGTTCCTCTGCTCGACGGTGAAGCCGTCACGACGGCCGGGGTCCGCGTTCGGGACGGACGAGCCATCGTCAACTTGCCCCCGGGCATCGACAGTCTCGCATGGACTTCGATCCTGAGCCCGCGCGACGAGATACGGCTGCGCGCGCCCGAGACCGGACAGTGGGTCGAGACCTGGCAGCTCGATGCGGGTCCGATGTGGCACGTCGTGACCTCCGGCATTGCCGTGGTCCACCATCGGGACGCAGGCGGCAACTGGTTGCCGGAGTGGCAGCCCTGGGCGGGGGAACAGGTGACCATCCATCTGGTGCGACCCCTGGCAGCGCCAGGGAATACGCTCACCATCGATGCCAGCCGTCTGGAGATTCGCCCCGGACGGAGAGCACTCGACGGCGTCCTCGCCCTGACGCTACGCAGCGCCCAGGGCAGTCAGCATCGCGTGCAACTGCCAGAGGGCGCGCAGTTGTTGTCGGCGACTGTCGACGGCGCGGTGCAACCGCTGCGGCAACAAGGTCGCGTGGTGACGCTGCCGGTGCATCCGGGCCGACAGCAATTTGCCCTGAACTGGCGTGTGGAATCCGCACCGAAGGGCTTGCTCCGGACGCCGGTGGTGGATCTCGGTGCGTCTAGTGTCAACCACCGTATCGACGTGGAACTGGGCCAGGACCGCTGGTTGTTGTTGTTGGGCGGACCGCAATGGGGCCCCGCGGTGCTGTATTGGGGGATACTGGCCGTGGTCGCGGTACTCGCGTTTGGCCTGGGTCGGATCCCGTGGACACCGCTGGGGTTCGCAAACTGGTTGCTGTTGCTGATCGGCCTGAGCCAGATTCCCCTGCTTGCGGGCTTCATCGTGGTGATCTGGCTGCTGGCCTTGGGTCGCCGAGCGACCGTGGGCGGGTCGATGCTCAGCGATAGACGGTTCAATGCCATCCAGGCAGGCCTCGCGGCCTTGACGCTGGCAGCGCTGCTGACTTTGGGCCTGGCCGTGCAGCAGGGTTTGCTCGGTTATCCGGACATGCAGATTGCCGGGAATGCCTCGACTTCGACTTCGCTGCACTGGTATCAGGATCGCAGTGCGGCGACACCGCCACAGGCCTGGATGTTGTCGGTTCCGCTGTGGGTGTATCGAGTGGCAATGCTGGCATGGGCCTTATGGCTGGCGGCCGCGCTGTTGCACTGGCTGCGTTGGGGCTGGGCCTGTTACACGGCGGGCGGACTGTGGCGACGGAGCGCAGAGGCGACGGCCCCGCGCCCGGGGACGCCATCCGTGGACGAGGATCCATGGCTTGAGGGCAAGCCACCGGGGGGGTGAAATGGCTGGCGGCAAGTATCAGGTCTGGACGGAGCCTGGCTGAGGCCGCGCCCGGTCTCTTGAGGCTGTGCACCAGGGCAGCGACCGGACTACGGTCACCACCCTGTGCGGGGCGCATTGCGTGGCCGGCAACGCCGGCCGTTGACCAGTCCGGGAGCGGCGTCCTTGCCGCAGCCCTGTCGGTCAGGGTGTCGTCACCATCAGCTGGCGCGCCTGATCCTTCAGGGAAATCGCGGTGCGGACTTGCCGATCGCGCCACCATTCCGGAACGTCTTTGGACTCATGGGCCTTCTTCTCCAGATACAGGGCTCGCTGCAGCAAGGCCAGCGCGTCCGGATAGATTCCGGTCGGTGACTTGCGGAGCACCTGAACCGCGTCCTGCGTCTCGGCCGCTGCGAGGCGGATCATCTCGCGGGCCGCATAGCCATTGAGACTTTGCGCCTGCTGGTCGAGTTTGTCGGAGCTGCGCAGATTCTCCAGGGCATTGATCGTGCGGAGAAAGGCACCGACGGCATTGATCGAGTCCGGGTCGAGCAGCACGGTCCGATCGGCGCCGGACGAGGTCAGTGCGCCAGGCGAATTGTTGAACGCCGGTTGGTTGTAAACCGCGATCGCCTCCTCGATGGTGTTCACGACGTTGTTGTGGAAGAAAGGACCGGTGTCCGCGGCCTCGACCAGCGAGGGCGTGTTGAAGCGGTGGTCCCCGAAACAGGCGCCACGCGCATCGTCCGGCCCGCAGGTGTTCGGCAGCGTGCCGAAGCCGCCGTCATAAGCCATGTTCGGCTGGGCCAGCCGGGCCGGGTGGTCGGGCAGGTTCTCGATACCGGTGTCGCGTGTCGGGTTCGCCTTGGTGGTCGAACTGTTGGCGCCGGCATTCTCATGACAGCCATTGCAGTTGCCGGTGCCATGCACGATCTCGCCGGTAACCGGGTCCTTGGCGTTCTGTTTCGTGTCGAAGATCAGCTTGCCCTTTTCGACGAACTCCGACTTGAATACCAGGGTCTTCAGGTCCAACTCTTCGCCCGGACCGCGGCCCAGCGACAACATGTACAACTCGATGTCCTCCAGCTCTTCGGCCGTGGCTTCCCGGAAGTCCTGGCCCGGAACCCGCGCGAGCGTCTTCGGAAAGTGTTGCATGATTGCGCCCGCAGTGAACATCTTCAAGGAGCCGGGGGCGGGCGCGCCGTCGCCGGACCAACCCACCGCCTGAGCGGTCATCCCCGCGTCCTCTTCCTCGACCGCGATGGAGTTGGATAGGCCGAGCAGATGCGGCACGCTGCGCATGATCGGCGGTTTGTCGGCTTCGAAGCCATCGATGTTGGTCAGAACCAACCCGAATTTCCTGAGCAGCCAGGGCCTCTCGAGTTTCTTCAGCGCCGGATTCGTGTCGGCGACGAACAGCGGGTCATGCGGCGGAAGCTTGGCGATATAGGCCGGGTCGATCGTATGATTGTTGTCGGGGCGATGGCAGGTCCCGCAGGTTCGGCCGTTCCCGTCGAAGGTCTCGTTCAGAAACAGGTCGCGGCCGCGTGCCACGCGCTCGCCGAGCACACTGCCAAGGTCGAGAGCGCGACCGGTGGCGACGGCCTTGCCGGGCAACAGCATCTCGACCGCACGCAGGGGATCCGAGTCGGCGGCTGTCCGCTGGCGAGTCAGTTCGCCGAGAAACTCGCGCTGGCGCAGCGTCTCGAACGCACTGGGCGCGCCAAAAATCAATCCGTCGGTGGGCTTCGCGGTGTCCGGCGTGATTACGGCCAGATCGAGCTTGAAGCTGGCAATCAGCTCGGGGCTCAACGTGGTTTCGAGTTGCGCCGTCCCGTCCCGGGCGACGAAGCGGCCGACATCGAGAAACCGGTCACCCTGTTCTGGCCGGATGGAACGGTGGGGGCCGGGCTCGTTGCTTACCCACCAGAGGCGGTAGGCGCCGTCGCGCGAAAAGTGAGACACGGACAGGCTGACCTGGCCGCTCTGCCGATCGACTTTCAGGAGACCTTTGGCCTCGGTGTAGACCGGCGAGAAGGCCTTGGAGTACCCCAAAGGAATCCGGAACGCGGTCGGAGCGGCGCTGCGATCGCGCGCTGAGCTCCAGCGTTCGTAGGCTTGGTAAAGCGTGTCCAGGTCGGCCATCCCGATCATGCGCGGGGCCTCGGGCGTGGACGGCCGAAGTGCCCCGACAAGCAGGGCCAGAGCAAGGACGGAGAAACCGATAAGGGCGCGTGTCGGGCGAGCGGCTGCGCGCATCGGCTGAGTGTTCATGGGGGACATCATCGTGAGCCTCAAACAAAAATGCGGCCGGCCCCCCCCTCCCTGAGAACCGGCCGACAAAAAGGCGTTAGATCGTGCCGTGAACGGCAGGACCGGATTTACTTCGTAATGATTTGGGCGCGGTAACCGTGAAAGCCGCTGTAGCAGGTGTCGGTCTCTGCGCAGAACGACACGTTCGCGCCGCCGATCACGATGCTGTACTTGCCGGCCGGCAACCATTTGGTCAACACGGCGGTCGCTTTACCGGCGGTGTTCGGCTGATTGGCGATGAAATCGAGCGAAGGCGCCCAGGCAAAGTTGGCGCTGTTGTTGTAGCGGTGATCCTCGCAGCCGGTCTCTTCCCAACCGGAGTACAGCGACAGCGCCGGGTACAGTTGGTCGCCCGCCGTGGTGTAGGCGATCGACGTCGCACCGCTGACCGGATCGGTTACAACGCTGGGCAACAACACGCCCTGTTGACGCGCGATCTTGATCTGTACGGTGGCCGGCTGCGTCAACTCGAACTTGACCCAGTCGGAGGTGTGGGTCCAACCGGTTTCCGGCGCGACGTAGAACGGAGGCACTTCGTTCCAGCTCTTGGCACCAACCCGGCGGACGAAGCTCAGCGAAGCACGCTGGCTGGCCGTGACAGCCCATTCGTAGCCAATCCCGGTGCAGACGCCCGGCACATAGGGGGTCGGGGTGATCCACGCGACGGTGTTGGCCGCGGCAGTGCCGGAAAAGCCGAAGGCGCTGGCCGACAGCAGGCCTGCCGTGAGCAGGAAACTCTTATTCAATGACATGCGGGAAGCTCCAGTAAGTGCATCGCTTGGATGCTAGTTATTCCTTGGTTTACGAAGACTGACATCGTCAGGTATGCCGGAAGCGACGGTGGCGATCTGGCCCTGGGCGCGATCCGCCAAGCCGATCCTGGCTAACGCGACGATGCAGCAGAAACTCAAGGGCATCCCGGCCCGGCTGCGGTCCCTCTTCCTTCCGTAGCAGAAATCCTTGAGGTGTGGGTGCCGCACCAGTCCCTGGCTTCAGACCCATTCCTTAGTGGCGTCGGCGGCGCCGACTCCGAGATCAAAGCGCTATCCGCAGCTGATCCCTCAAACTGCGACACCATGCGTCAGCATGCAGCGTGCCAAAGGCTGAGTCTTGCGATTTCAGTGGCCTACTTGGATTCGCTGCGCCGGCGCTTGGGTATTTCCCACATTCCAGTGCGGGAAATGCCTCAGGGCGAGTGGGCAGCGAGGGCGCATCGGTATCCTGTCAGAGGATCGCGCGGCGTTCCGTCAGCGACGGAAAGAAGGGATCCGCAGGGCCGGCGTGCCGAGATTTCCTCGATTCGCCGCGTGCTTCCCGAGGGGCTCTTCACGCTATTCCCCCGCTTATCCGAGCGAGACGGCCAGCTCGCGCGCTGGCCGTCCGGGTATCAGGACCTTCGGCAGCGGTCCGGCGCCCGCGCTACCGGCAAGTGGTCACTCGGTGGAGATCGAAGCCCGGTAGCCTTGCCGACCGCCGTAGCAGGCCGCGTCGGTGGGCGAGCAGAAGGAGACGTTGGCGCCGCCAATGGCCACCGTGTACTTACCGGCAGGCAGCGAGCGAACCAGCGTTGCCGTGGTCCAGCCGGCGCTATTCGGCTGATTTGCGACGTACTCTAGCGCGGGTGCCCATGCGATGGGTCCGGCATTGTTGTAACGATGCGCCGTGTATTCGCAGGCCTCTTCTTCCCATCCCTTCCAGATCGAGAAGGCCGGAAACAGCTTGCTGCCGGCGAGATTGTAGCCAATGGCCGGGCTGCCCGAGGTCGGATCGGTGATGATGGTGGGCATCAGAACGCCCTGCTGACGGGAGATCTCGATACGAACCTTGGCCGCCTTTTTCAGTTCCAGGGCCACGAAGTTGGACGTATGGGTCCAGCCGGTTTCGGGCGGGGTATAGAACGGAGGCGGCTCGTTCCAGCTCTTGGCGCCAACATGGTGGACGAAGCCGGCGCGCGCGGGCTTGCCGAGGGTTACGGTCCATTCGTAACTGATACCGTTGCAGTCCGTCTCGGGCACATTGGGTTTGGGATCGCCGAACACGACGCTGGTGCCTGCGGTTGAAAGGCCCGGCAGGGTGGCCGCGCTTACGGTAAGGATGCTGGCACTGACAAACTTTGCGATGGTCTGGGACATCAAGGGACTCCGAAACTGTATGGCTGTTGGTTGAAGTGGGTTTTAGAGCCGTGCCTTGCCCCCTGACACGGCGCCTCACACCGACACCCGGCGGTCCGTTTGTATCGAGCGTCTGGGTGGGGTTTGCGGAACCGGGACCCGCCTTGGGGCGAGCCCCGTCTTCCTTTGGTTAGGGCGTCCGGGCCCTGCTGCGGTCCAACTTCCATCCGTGGCCTAGCTTCGTCCTGTAGGCCGTCGATGCCTACTCGTGGTGAGTGGCGCGGACGACAGTGTCATTGAGCGCCGTCCTGGCGTCGTCCCGGCAGTTAACGCAGACAGCGTGCCAATCCGTAAGGTACTGAAAATACGGGTGGGGAGCGTGACGGCATGCGGCGCGCACCGCGATTTGACACGGCCCGGTGCGGCATTTGCCGCACCGGGCCGCTGCGGGTGCTGCGGGTCGGCGCGGTAAGGTCAGCCGGGCGGCTGTGCCGAGGTCAGGAAGGCGGCGGACACCCCCTTCTCCAACAACTTCCGATAGCGAGCGTGGCGCGCCTCACTGAGGTGTCCCGCGGCGACCGCCTCGCGGACGGCGCAGCCCATGTCGTCGAGATGTCGACAGTCGTTGAAGCGGCAGCGGCCGATGAAGTCGCGGAACTCGCGATAGCCGTGGGCAATGTCGCGGCCGTTCATCTGCGCGAGGCCAAATACCGTGACACCCGGGCTATCGATCAGGTCGCCGCTGCCGGGCAAGTGATAAAGAGTGGCCGTGGTGGTCGTATGGCGGCCCAGACCACTCTTGGCGGACAGTTCGTTGACGCGCAGCGAACGATCAGGGATCAGCGCGTTCGTCAGCGACGACTTGCCGACCCCCGATTGCCCGGCCAGCATGCTGCAGGTCGAGTGCAGTCGCTGCTGCAGACTGGCGAGGCCGACTCCTGCTCGGGCGCTGACTTCCAGCACCGGGTAGCCGGCGGCGGCATAGTTCCGGACTTCGACATCCAGACGCGTGCGGTCGCCCCCCAGGTCGACCTTGTTGATCAGCAGGCCGCCGGCGATACCGCGGTGTTCGCTGACGGCGAGTATCTGGTCGACCAGCAGGAAATCGGGCTCCGGCGCGACGGCAAGGACGACCCACACATGCTGGATATTCGCGGCCACCGTACGGGTCCGGCCGCCACGCGCCGGCCGCAACAGCTCGGTGCTGCGGGGCAGGACGGCCGTTACGACCCCGCTGTCGGGACTGGTGGCTTCAACCTGCACGCGGTCTCCGACCGCGACGTCGATGATGCGACGCCGGCTCTGGCAGACGAGCAACTCGCCGCGCGCGGTCTCGACGGCGAGGCTCTTGCCGAGATGGGCGATCACCAGCCCGATGGCGTCCCCGGGTAATGTCGGGGCCGCTCGCTCGATCACTCCACGGGACACCGGGAGGGAAGCCCCTAGGTCTTCGTCGTAAGGTGCGCGATCCGGATCGAGGCCGGCGGATGACTGTAGTGAAACGCGGAATACAGCGGGTCGGGCGTCAGCGTGCTGGCGTTATCCCGATAAAGCTTGACCAAGGCGCTGATCAGAAAGGAAGCCCGTGTCTGGCCGGCGGCGAAATCGTCCGCTTCGAATTCGTGCCGGCGCTGAAAATAGGCGGTCACCGGCTGCAGGAAAATGGTGAAGACCGGGGATATCAGCAGGAATAACAGCAAGGCGCCGGCGTGCGACGGTGTCGACACGCCCAGTCCGGTGTAGAACCAGCCCTGCCCGGCCAGCCAGCCCAGCAGCGCAAAGCCCGAAAAACTGATGGCCGAACTGGCGATCAGCATCTTCAGGACGTGCTTGAGTTTGAAGTGACCGAGCTCGTGCGCCAGGACCGCCTCGACTTCGTCATGATCGAGGGTGGACAGCAGCGTGTCGAAGAATACGATGCGCTTGTTGTTGCCGATCCCGGTGAAATAGGCATTGCCATGGCCGGAGCGGCGCGACCCGTCCATCACGAACACCCCTTTGCTCAGAAAGCCGCAGCGTTCCAGCAGATGGTCGATCCGGTGCTTCAGATCCTGATCCTGCAGCGGCGTGAACTTGTTGAACAGCGGGGCGATGAAGGTCGGAAAAGCCCAGCTCATCAGGATCGAGAAGCCCATCAGAATGGCCCAGGCCCAGAGCCACCACAAAGGGCCGGTACGGTCCATGACCCACAGCATCAACGCGAGCAGCGGCGCACCCAGCGCGATCGACAGACCCGCCTGCATCAGCATGTCCTTGGCGTACTGGGCCGGCGTCGTGCGATTGAAGCCGAAGCGCTGCTCCACGGAGAAGGTCTGATAGACCGAAACCGGCAGTTCGATCAGGTGCATCAGCAGCAGCGTGGACAAAATCACACCGATACCCGCGACGATCCCGCTGCCGGCCATCGCGACCCACACGGAGCTCAGCCATTCGATCCCGCCGCCCAGCGTGAACAGCAGCAAAGTGGCGGCGCTCAGCCAGCGGGACCACTGGCTGACGCGCCCCTTGGCCAGCGTGTAGTCCGCGGCCTTTTGATGGGCTTCCAGAGCAATCTGGTCGCGGAAGGGTGCGGGCACCGCGCCGCGGTGCGCGCGCACATGCGCCAAGTGTCGCCGCATCAGCCAGGCCTCGATGGCGACTGCCGCCGCCAGCGCGGCCAGAAAAATTACAGTGAAGCCATTCATATGAGGTTCGCTACGCAGACCGGTAAAGTCGGACAGGTTAGCCTCTGGTAGAATGCGTGACAAGCATCGGATCGCCCGGTCTTTCGTGCTGACAGCACCCACGCTCCAGGATCTTGAGCTGACCACCGCCATGCCCTATCACTCGCAAAACCTCGTCTGGATCGATCTGGAGATGACCGGGCTGGATCCCCAGCGGGATGCCATCATCGAGATCGCCACGGTCGTGACGGACCAGGAGCTGAACATCCTCGCCAATGGCCCCGTGCTGGCGGTGCATCAGAACGAGTCCGCGCTGGCCTGCATGGATGACTGGAACCAGCGTCAGCATGGAAAGTCGGGATTGCTGGAGCGCGTTCGTGCGAGCCGCGAGAACGAAAGTTCGGCCGAGCGCAAGACGCTCGACTTCCTGTCGCGTTGGGTGCCGCAGGGCGCTTCGCCCATGTGCGGCAACAGCATTTGCCAGGATCGGCGCTTCCTCGCGCGCTGCATGCCGTCGCTGGAAGCGCACTTCCACTACCGGAATCTCGATGTGTCCTCGATCAAGATATTGGTGCAGCGCTGGGCGCCCCATCTTGCGGACGGTTTCCGCAAGAGCAGCAGCCACGAGGCGCTCGAGGACATCCTGGAATCGATAGCCGAGCTGAAGTACTACCGGCAGGTTTTTCTGCGTTACTAGCACGGCGAGGGTTAGCCCCAAGCCCGTGCGGAACACCGATAGCGCGGTTTTCGAGGTTCCGGTATGCTGCGCAGCGGCGACTCACGATGGGTTATGGCTCGGGTTGACGCGCGGCGCAGCTGGCATCGGCCGCCTCGTGCCGGGTCCGGCCTGACGACGATCCCGAACGCACCACCCATGAATAAGCAAGAGACAGCACCCGGATCGAGGTAGCAGCATGTTCTGTCGGTACTGCGGAAAGAAGCTCAAGAACGATGCCGTGATCTGTACATCCTGTCGGCGGCCGGTCGAGCCATTGACCGTTGCCGGCGTGCCGGTCGATTCCGGGCGTGCCTGGAGCTTCGGCATGATGGCCGGCCTGATTGCCGCGACCTTGTTCCTGCCCCCTGTCGGGATCGTTTTCGGCTTTCTGGGTCTTCGGAATCCGGCACGGCGGACACAAGGCGCCGTGTTGATGACGGTATCGGTCTTCATGAGCTTGCTGATGTTGGCTGTCATGCTGGGCCTTTGAGGTACTCGGCAGCGCGGTCGCTCACGTTCCCGGTGCCGACATTTCCAATCGAGCAACGGCTGTTGCCCGTCCCGCCTCACCGCTCCGATCCTGCATTACGCCGCCACAGCCGGCGATGCAATGGCTGATTCACCGGATTTGAGCTTCGTGTCTTCACCCGCTGAAGGAGCGGCCGCGATTTCCGGCGCGGTGTATCGGCGCGCCCCATGAAGGCCGCGCGGCGCGGCTGGTCGCTTACCTGGCTGCTGGTCGCTGTGCTGTGTTCGGCGGCGGCCTACTATGCCGGACGACAGCAGGAGGACCGTGGCGAGGCGCTCCGTTACCGCACCGAGCCCGTCACGCGGGGCGATGTCTTTCAGACCGTCTCGGCGAACGGGACCTTGAATCCGGTGGTCCTCGTCAACGTCGGCACGCAGATCTCCGGGCGCATCCAGCGCCTGCACGCCGACTTCAACGACCGGGTCAGGGAGGGACAGGTTCTTGCCGAGCTGGACCCCCGACTGATCGAGGCGCAGCTGCGCCAGAACCGGGCGAATGTCGCCAGTGCGTTGGCGGATCTGCGTCTGGCGGAGAGCAACGCCGAGCGCACCCGGGCCTTGGTGGCCCGGAAATTCCTCGCGGAGGCGGAGCTGGACACGGCCATGAAGACCGTCGACGTCGCCCGTGCGACACTGGAACGGGCGCGGGCGCAGGTCGCTTTCGATGAGACCAATCTGCACTACACGGTCATCCGCTCGCCCGTTTCCGGGATCGTGATCTCGCGCAACGTTGATGTCGGCCAGACCGTCGCGGCGACGTTCCAGACCCCCGTGCTGTTTCAGATCGCCCAGGATCTGACGCGCATGCAGATCGATACCAGCCTGGCCGAAGCGGACGTGGGCGGGGTCAGGGTAGGCCAGTCCGTGAGCTTCACCGTCGACGCTTACCCGGAGCGCAACTTCGACGGGGTGGTCCGGCAGATCCGGATGAACCCGACCATCCAGCAGAATGTCGTGACCTACGACGTCGTCGTCACGGTGGACAATGCCGAGCGGTTGCTGTTGCCCGGCATGACGGCCGTCGCGACGATACGGATCGCCGAGCGGAAGGGCACTTTGCGCCTGCCCCTTGCGGCGTTGCGCTTTCGCCCCGGCACGGCGGGTGACGTGCCGCTACCGGCCGTGAAGGGAGACGAACGTATCGTCTATCGCCTGATCGATGGCAAGGCGGTGCCCATCGCGGTCCGGATCGGCATCTTCGGCGGGCGCGAAGCGGAGCTTGTCTCCGGTGACCTGCGCGAGGGCGATGGTCTCGTGATCGAAGAGATCGGCGCGGACCGCAAGAGCGGGTCGGGTGGCCGGATGCCCACCCGGATGTTCTGAGCGTGGATGACCTCATCCGGCTGGTCGGCGTCACCAAGGCGTACCCTGTGGGCGATGCCCCGCCAGTCCCCGTGCTGCATGGGGTCGACCTCCGGATTGCGGCGGGTGACTTCGTCGCCATCATGGGCGCATCCGGCTCGGGCAAGTCGACGCTGATGAACATCCTGGGCTGTCTCGACACGCCGAGCAGCGGCGACTACGTGCTGGAAGGCCGGAACATCGCCGAACTCGATGTCGACGAACTGGCCGCGGTGCGCCTGCGGCTGCTGGGCTTCGTTTTCCAGAGCTTCAATCTATTGCCCCGTATCGATGTCCTCGACAACGTCGCCCTGCCCCTGTTGTACGCGGGTGTGCCGCGGCGCGAGCGCCATCGACGCGCCGAGCAGCTGCTGGGGCGCGTCGGCCTGCAAGGTTATGGCGCGCGGCGCCCGAACCAGCTGTCCGGGGGGCAGCAGCAGCGTGTCGCGATTGCTCGGGCCTTGATCAACCAGCCACGCCTGCTGCTGGCTGACGAGCCGACGGGGAATCTCGACAGTGAAACCAGCGTCGATGTCATGCGACTGTTTGGAACCTTGAACACCGAAGACGGCATCACGCTGATCATCGTGACGCACGAGGCGGATATCGCGGCCTATGCCCGCCGCCGCATCCGCTTTCGCGACGGCCGGATCGTCGAGGATACCGCCACGGAGCCGCTGGCGTGATCGCCGCCCTGGCGGCCGAGTCACTGCGGGGGCTGCGAGCCAACCGGCTCCGCACCGCGCTGACCATGCTCGGGATCATCATCGGCGTTGCGGCGGTGATCGTGATGCTGGCGGTCGGCCAAGGGGCTCAGTCCATGGTCAGCAGCGCGATCGCCTCGATGGGCAGCAACCTGCTGGTGATCCTGTCGGGCGCCTCGACCTCGGGCGGGACGCGCATGGGTTTCGGCACGATTCCGACCTTGACCGGCGCCGATGCCGAAGCGATCGGCGAGTTGCCGAGCGTGGCGGCTGCCGCTCCGACCGTCATCGAAGCCGCGCAGATGGTCTCCGGCCCGAACAACTGGAGCGCCTCGGTGACGGGCACGACGCCCGAATTTCTGACGATACGGGCATGGCAACTGGCCGAGGGCGTGCCGTTCACCGAAGTCGACGTGCGGTCCGCGAGCCGGGTCGCCTTGCTGGGACTGACCGCGGCGACGAATCTGTTCGGACCGGCGTCGCCGGTTGGCAAGACGATACGCATCAAGAACGTGCCTTTCACGGTGATCGGGCTCCTGGCGCCCAAAGGTCAGAGTCTCGATGGACGGGATCAGGACGATACAGCCGTCATTCCGCTGACGACCGCTCAGCGCAAGCTGTTCGGCAACCGCTTTCCGGGAACCGTGCGCTTCATCATCGCCCAGGCGAAGTCCGAGGACGCGATGGTCCGGGCCGAGCGGGAGATCAATGAGCTGCTGCGACAGCGCCACCGGATCCGGGAGGGTCAGGAAGACGACTTCACGGTACGGAACCTGACCGCGCTGGCCGAGACCGCGGCGGCCAGCACGCGCATCATGTCGATCATGCTGGGGTCTATCGCCTCGGTTTCGCTGCTGGTCGGCGGGATCGGCATCATGAACATCATGCTGGTGTCGGTTACCGAGCGGACGCGCGAGATCGGCATCCGCGTGGCCGTGGGTGCACGGCGGCGGGACATCCTGTGGCAGTTCCTGCTCGAGGCGCTGTTCATATCGCTGGCCGGCAGCCTGATCGGCGTGGGACTCGGCATCGGCGTCACGCATGCACTGGCGGCGGCGCTCGGGATGCCGACCGTGATCACACCCTGGTCGATCGGACTGTCCTTTGCCGTTGCGGCAGCGGTCGGGATCTTTTTCGGGTTCTATCCAGCCCGGAAGGCCGCGGATCTCAATCCGATCGAGGCCTTGCGCTACCAGTAACGGGGCACCGTCGCGCCAAGGTCCGGGGCGTTCGGGGGGCTCAGTCGCGATCCGGCTCCTCGCTGCGCCCCACCATTTCCCGGTAGCACTTCACGAACGAGACAGCCGCGTAAAGCATCACCGCGAACAGCACCCATTCCTGCGGCGAGACGCCGGTTGGGTTGTCGTCGAACACGACGATGCCGATGGTCGCCGCCAGGAACAGGGCAAAGTAGTTGAAGAGCCAGAACATACGCGTATTTCACTCGCTGGTGGGTGATTGATCGCCGGTGCGTCGAACCGGTCCGGCACGGGGTTTGTCGCGCTTGATCGGCGCTTCCGATGGCTGCAGCCGAAAAGCCGGTTCCCGACGGCAACACTGTCCGCGCAGGACCGCGGCGAGTCGGTTTGAAGCTGGCGGTGTCTGCGTCGCCCCCATCGTTATCCCCTGCGTATTTCGATGGCCTGATGGCGCTCAGGGTTCCACCACAGCGCCGATGTCGCGGCACTGGCCGGGAGACGGAGCGGCGGATACTTGTGGCCCGCGATATCGCTGGTCTAGACTCCCGCGATGATCAGAGCGACGCTGAGCCGGTGGATTAGGAGCGTAAGGCGTGCAACTGCGGCGGTGCATCGTGCCGCGCGATGGCTGTCCGAAGATCGGGCCTATGTGGTGTACGTTCGCCACTGGCAGGCGCATCATGCCGCTCAGGGCGGTCAGCCGTTGAGTCGCAGCGAGTTCTTCCGGCAGCGCACGCAGCGCAAGTGGGACGGCATCAACCGGTGCTGCTGACTGGGGTCGGCCACGCGCCCCGTCTCGCATGTCCGTCCAGGGCAGCAGCGGTTTAGAGACGGTTCTTGATCCGCTCGTAGGCGGCCTTGATCTCGTCGCCGAGCAGGCTCAGACTCGCGTGGATGTCTTCGGACGCATCCTTGGCTTCTTCCAGAGCGCCCTTCGCATGCAGTTGCCACTGTTCCAGTTTCGACTCGATAGCCTCCCATTCGTCCTTGGTTTCGAGTTTGGCCAGATTCAGTTGCACCAGCAGCTCGTCGCGCTGTTGCAGCAGCCCGTCACGCAGTTTGGCGATTTCGTCGTTGATGTCCATGATGATGTCCTCCGTCGATGGTACATGCCGCAGTCGGAATGCGGCCCGTCTTATTTAGCGCTCACCGGCGCTCGGTGTAAAGGCGGGTCGTCGTTTTGCGGAAAGAGCGGCTCGGCGGATGGGACGGTAACCGGAATCTGAGGAGGAGAAGCGCGTCATGACTACAGAGCAGCCGAAAACGTACAGCGATTCCGAGATTCAGCAGCGTCTGGCGGAGGAACTGCCGCACTGGACCTACGAGAACGGCTGGATCCGGCGCAAATACCGCACGAGCGGCTGGAAGGCGACGCTGATGGTCGTCAACACGGTGGGTCACCTGGCCGAGGCCGCGTGGCACCATCCGGATCTGACGGTGTCCTATGCCTTCGTCATCGTCAAGCTGGTGACGCATTCGGCTAAAGGTATCACCGACAAGGACTTCGCGCTGGCGCGCAAGATCGAGGAAATCGTCCAGTGGCATGCCCGCGAGGACAGCGGCGGCATTTTCGAGGGAACGCCGGACGATCCGCGGTTCAAGTACGTCAAATACGACTGACCGGCAGCGTCGGGCGAAGCGGCGGTGCCTAAAGGTCCTTCAGCAACCAACGCGCAGTTCGCTGGAAGCTGCTCCGCGACAACAGGATTTTCCAGCGGCTGCCGCCGCACTGGCGCCACAGTACGACCGAACGGATCCCGGCCAGCAGCAAGGCGCGGATGCGGTTGGCGTTGGCCGTATTGCGCAGGTGGCGTTCCTCGCCCATCACCACGACCCTGGGCCGCATCTCGCTGATGGTCTTCTGGTAGAGCTCCGCCAGTTCGGCCAGCACCTCGTCCTGAAGCAGGTCCGTCGCGGCGACGCGTTCCGCGATGTTGCGCACGCCGTTCGTGATCAGGGCCATCTTGTCCCTGGACTTCATCAGCTTGCGTTCCAGGAACCACAGTGTCGCGGAATAGCGGGAGAGCTCCGGATCTACCTGGTTGGGATTGCCCATCTGCTTTTCCAGCAGCTGCAATCCCTGCTTCAGTGCGGGCAGCCCGCCGTAGATGTCGAGCACGTCGTCGGCATCGACCTTGAGCAGGCTGGCGATGCACGGCAGCATCGCCTCTTCGTCCGTATGGCCGCGTTTGGCAATCTGTTGCACCGCGTGGACGCACTGGGTCAGTCCGGCGAGTGCGATGACTTGATTCGTCTGCGTTTTGATCATTTCTGGGAGGCGCCGGGGAGTGACGTTAGGCCTGCGAGCCGTCGCTGTTCGTGTCGCGGCGATTGTACTTGACGGCGGTTCCGTACGCTAAATGCACCGGGTATTTCGCCTCGTTCTTTTCGATCTTGGCGGCGACCGCCGCTTCGAGGTCCACGTCGAGGCGGTCTGCCAGACGTACCAGGTAAATCAGGACGTCAGCCATCTCGTCGACGACGGCGGCATAGTCATCGGGACGATCCCGCAGCGCGCTCGATTGCTCTTCGGTCAGCCACTGGAAGCGCTCCAGCAGTTCCGCTGCTTCGACCGACAACGCGATGGACAGGTTCTTCGGGCTGTGGAACTGTTCCCAGTTCCTCTCGTTGGCGAAGCGGCGCAGGCGCTCGCTTAAATGATGAAGATCCATGAGCTTTCCGATTGAATCTTTGGAATCGCACCGAAGTAGGCGAAAATAACGGGTGTACGTCCATTCGTTCATCCGCGCCCGGCATGCTGCGTGGGATTGCGGGTGTCACGGCCTTGCAGACGGATAGCGAAATACTTGATCAAGCGCAACGGGGGTTGTGAAGCCATGGACAAATTGACCGACGACATCCAGAGAACCATTCGAGCGCTGGAGACCCTGAGTGGCCGCGCTTCGACCGCGTCCGATACGATCGATGAATTGATGGACCAGCTGTTCCAGCAAAAGATCGATCTCGCCGGTGCAAAGTACAGCACGTCTGCCCCGGCCTATCAGCAAGCGCTCCAGAGCATGGCGGCCGCCGCCAACAAGGCCGAGCGCGCCCTGAAGGATCCCCATGCGGTCGCGCCGATGGTGCCCGCCATCGAGGATGCGATTGGCAAGCTGGCTCGCCTGCTGGATAGCTTTGCACATACCTCGTAGGCGAGCGGCGGCGTGATCTGCGCCGTTGCCTTACTATACTGCAGGCCGAATCCGACATCGACTCAACAGGGGTCGCCGTCATGAGCGTATACAAGCTTGCCAAACTCCGTTGTCCCCCGGTCGAAGTGGGGGACTATCACTGGCTCGAGCAGCGAGTCGGGCGTTGCCACCTGGAGCAGCGGCTCGGCATCGAACACGACTACGAGGCGCGCATCTTCGGCCAGGGGCGGACGATTTTCCATATCGAGAACTGGACCTCCCTGCATGCCCTGATCCGCTTCACCCTCCGACTGGCGATGCTGGAGCGGCGGGGGCGCGACAATGCGCGCGCGCTGAAGGTCCGCCACAACGAACTCATCATCGAACGCCTGCCGCGTGAGTTCGACGGGTTCACGCTGCTGCATCTGAGCGACATGCATCTGGACATGGCGCCGGATAGTCCCGATGCGGTGATCCGCGCCTTGCGCGAGGTCGGCGACTACGACATCTGCGTCCTGACGGGCGACTACCGGGTGAAGACCTACGGGCCCTATCAGGCGGCCCTGGATGCCATGCAGCGGGTGCGTCCGCATCTGCGCGGGCCGGTCTACGCCGTGCTGGGAAACCACGACACCATCCGGATGGCGCCGGGACTCGCGGCGATGGACATCCGCCTGCTGTTGAACGAGTCGGTCCGTATCAGTCGGCAATCCGCGACCATCCATCTCGCCGGTATCGACGATCCCCACTATTACCGCGCCGACAACATCGAGAAGGCCACGGATCATATCCCGCGGGATGCCGTCTCGATCTTGCTGTCGCACAGTCCGGAGATGTATCGCCATGCGGCCTACGCCGGCTTCGACGTCATGCTCTCGGGTCATACGCATGGTGGCCAGATCTGCCTGCCTGGCGGCATTCCGCTGATGCTGAACGCCAACGCCCCACGGAAGATCTGTGTTGGCGCTTGGCGCTATAACGGGCTACAGGGATACACTTCGACTGGCAGCGGTGTCAGCGTGGCCGACGTGCGTTTCAACTGCCCGCCCGAGGTGACGCTGCACCGGTTGCGTGCGGCCTGAGTCGCCGTCAATAGGGTTGCTTCCGGATATGCAGGTGGTACAGCACCCGCGACAGCAGCAATTCGATGATCAGGAACAGAACGGTGACCGCCGCGATTTCGGATGTGGTGAGGGCTACCGTGTGTTGCACCAGTAGCAGCGGAAGCAACACTTCGGGTACCTGATCGATCCCCAAAGCCATGCCGCTCGGCGCAATGCCGAGCCGCCGTTTGACGAAGCTCGACATGAGGTCGCCGGCCATGGCCCCGATTCCCAGCCAAAGCCCGGTTGCTGCCGACAAACCGACCCCGACGGCACCGATGGTCGCGGCGACGAGTGCGGCGGCGATGCCTCGCCACGTTTTCGAGACGCCGAACAACGGGCGGCCGTCGGGGAAGTTCCTACCGCAGTCGACTGGGTACTGCCAGTTATCCCGCAGCAGGTTTTGGGCGAGAATCGGCGCGCCGTTCGCGAGGCCGATAACGAAGAGCAGCTGCACCGCCACCATGCTAGGATGCTCGAAGCGAAACCATGGCCGGTAGGGTATCTTGAATGCCGCGCTGCGAAAACCCGAATGAGCTGCCGGACGCGGGCCTTGGCCGGTCGGAGGCGGTTCCCGAGAGTCAGGCGCCGACGCTCGTCCGCCCGCCCGAGGAGTCCCGCGCGCTCCCGCGCTGGGAACATTTCTCCCACATGGCGGACATGGGGGTCCGAGGGCTCGGTCGCGACTGCAGCGAGGCTTTCGCCCAGGCCGCGGTTGCGATGGTCGCCATCCTCTGTGACCCCGCGACGATACGCCCCGAGCGGGCGGTGACGATCCGATGCGAGGCGCCGGATACGGAGTCACTGCTGGTCGACTGGCTGAATGCGCTGATCTACGAGATGGCCGTGCGCCGCATGCTGTTCAGCCGCTTCGAGGTCCGCGTGAACGCGGACGGGCTGGAGGCGACGGCCTGGGGTGAGGCGATCGATCGGGCGCGGCACCGACCCGCCGTCGAGGTCAAGGGGGCCACCTACACGGCGCTGAAAGTCGCGCCGGACGCTGGCGGAGCGTGGCTGGCGCAATGCGTCGTGGATGTCTGAACGGAGCGGCGGCGATGGACACCGGTCGACTGGAACGCCTCTCGGAATGTGCGTGGCGCATCGCCCCCAGCGGCGGCATGCGGGTCCCGGCCGTCATCTACGCGGACGCGCCGCTGATCGAGGCCATGGATGACAAGGTCTTCGAGCAAATCACCAATGTCGCGAAGCTGCCGGGCATCGTCGGGGCCAGCTATGCGATGCCCGATGCCCACTGGGGCTACGGCTTTCCGATCGGCGGTGTCGCGGCCTTCGATGCATCGGAAGGCGGCGTCGTATCGGCCGGCGGCGTGGGCTTCGATATTTCCTGTGGCGTCAGGACCTTGCTGACGGGGCTCCGCCGGGATGCCATCGAAGCGGTCAAGGGTCAACTCGCCGATGCGCTCTATGCGGCGATTCCCGCCGGTCTGGGCAGCCAGGGCGACATCCGCCTGGACGACCGCGCTCTCGATGCCATGCTCGTGGGCGGGGCGCGATGGGCGGTGCAGCGCGGTTGGGGCACGCCGGAGGATCTCGAGCGCATCGAGGAACAGGGCTGCATGGCCGGCGCCGATCCGGCAGCGGTATCGGTTCGGGCCAAGGAACGGCAACGTAACGAAATGGGCACGCTCGGTTCGGGGAACCACTATCTCGAGGTGCAGGAGATTGCCGAGGTTCACGATGCCCCGACCGCGGCGCGTTTTGGCCTCGCGGTCGGGCAGGTCGTCGTGACCATCCACTGCGGCTCGCGCGGTCTCGGCCACCAGATCGGCACCGAGTTCCTGAAGTCCATGCAGACGGCGGCGGCGCAGGCCGGCATCCGTCTGCCCGATCGCGAACTCGGCTGTGCCCCGATCGATTCACCGGTGGGGCGTCAGTATCTGGGCGCGATGCGGGCCGGCATCAACTGCGCGCTCGCCAACCGGCAGATCCTGACGCATTTGACGCGGGCCATCTTCCAGCGCTTTTTCAACGGGGCCTCGCTCGACCTCCTTTACGACGTGTCTCACAACACCTGCAAGCTGGAGACTCATCCGGTAAACGGCAAGCCGCGGCCGCTCCATGTGCATCGCAAAGGTGCGACACGCGCCTTCGGGCCGGGCCATCCCGAGTTGCCCGAGGTTTTTCGCGAAACCGGACAGCCGGTGCTGATCGGCGGCTCGATGGGTACGGCCTCCTACATTCTCGCGGGCATGGCCGGTAACGCGAGGCTGTCCTACGCGTCCGCCTGTCATGGCGCCGGCCGCAGCATGAGCCGTCACCAGGCAACCCGCACCTGGAGCGGTCGGCAAGTCGTCGACACGCTGGCCGAGTGCGGAATTCTTATCAGGAGCCCGTCCTATCGGGGCGTCGCCGAGGAGGCGCCGGGTGCCTACAAGGATGTCGATGCCGTGGTGCTGGCCAGCGAGCGCGCCGGCCTCGCGCGGCTGGTGGCCCGCCTGAAGCCGGTCATCTGCATCAAGGGCTGAACGGCCGGGCGAGTGGGTTGCAGGTCTGCCCGGCCGCTCATGACCGCTGCGGTCGTCCGGGGCGGTTTGCCCGGACTTCGCGATACCGATGCAGGGGCGCAGCGCTGGCGGAAGCCGCCGGTAGCGCCCCGCCCGCTTCAGTCGATCCGGATCTTCTGGCGTTTTGCTCCGGGCGCCTTCGGCACCGTAATCTCCAGAATACCCTGGCTGAACGAGGCCTTTGCCTTGTCGCCTTCGACCGGGCCCGGCAGTCGGACGGTACGCTGGAATTCTCCCCGGCTCAGTTCCCGCCGGTAGTACTGCCCCTTCTCTTCCTTGGATTCGTGCTCCGCCGTCGCCTGTATCGTCAGCAGGTTGTCGTTGATCGAGACCTCGACATGGTCCTTCTCGACGCCCGGCAATTCCGCCTTGACGACGACCTCGTCGTCGCGGTCGATCACGTCGACTTTCGGCGAGCGCGCGCCGAAAGGTATCGGGATGTCGAGTTCGGACAAGCCGCGACGCAGGAAGGGCTGTATCCAGCCGCCGCGGGACAGGAATTCGTCGAACAGGTGTTCCATTTCCTCGAACGGACCGATCGCCGTGTGGCGTGCGGGCTGAACCTGAACCTGCTTCGAGGTTTCCTTGGTTTCTTTGTCGTCTTTCTTGGACATGGCGATGACTCCTTGCGTTTGGACTTGGCGTCTCCGTGTGTGCTCGCCGACGGCATGGCCTCAGTGCACGACAGGATGGTCATCATCATGAAATCGATGGCCGACGATCCGGTGGCCGAGCACAGAACACGCGGAGTAACAACCGTATACGCCGCCTCGCCTGGCCGAGTCAACGCTGTCTTTCGGCCTAACCGGTACGCGGCAATCGGGATTCAGACGGTGTCGCCGAGGCCGTATTTGCGGATGCGGTAACGCAGCGTCTCGCGCGTGGTGCCGAGGGCACGAGCGGCACCGGTCACGTTGCCGTCGTAGCGCTCCAGTACCGTGCGGATGATGTAGCAGTCCATGTCGTCGAGCGCCATGCTGCCGTCCAGGGGGATGCGCAGACTGTTCGCATCCCCCCCGGCGTCCGGTCCGGGGGGCGGCGCAACGCCCGGCAACTGCAGCCATTGTCCGGGAAAGACCGGCCCGTCGGAAAGCAGCACGCAACGCTCGACCACATTACGCAGTTCGCGGACATTGCCGGGCCAGTCATAGGCCCGGAGCTGAGCCCAGACCGGCTCCGGGACGCTTCTGACCTGCTTTCCCGAGGCGGCATTGAATTCGTCGATGAACAAGGGGACCAATTCTTCCAGGTCTTCCTTGCATTCGCGCAGGGCCGGCAGATGGAGCCGGAACACGCTGAGGCGGTGGTAGAGATCCTGGCGGAATTCACTGCGTCGGGCCATGTCCGCCAGATCGCGATGGCTGGCCGCGATGATCTGCACGTCGACAGCGATCTCTTTTTCCGAGCCCAGCCGCCGGAACTTGCGGTCCTCGATCGCCTTCAGCAGCTTGGCCTGAAGATCCAGGTGCAACTCGCCGATCTCATCCAGGAACAGCGTGCCGCCGTCGGCCTGCTCGAGCAGGCCGCGATGGCGGGCCGTCGCGCCCGTGAAAGCGCCGGCCTCGTGGCCGAACAGTTCCGATTCGAGCAGTTCGCGTGGCAGCGCGGCGCAGTTCAGTTCGATGATGGGACCCTTGGCCCGCTTGCCTCCGTAATGGAGCACGCGGGCCGCAAGTCCCTTGCCGGTCCCCGTCTCGCCGCTGATGATCAGGGTACTGAACGGCACGTCGGTCAGTCGGCTTAGCAGATCGCGCACCTGGCGTGCTGCCGCGCTGTGACCGATGTAGGCTTCGGCCGTGTACCGCCGGTGCTGATTCTGGGCCTGGTCGATCAGCCGGCGATGGGCGGATGCGGAGCGGACCGCACTCGCCATGACCAGATCGAGTCGTTCGAATTCGCAGGGCTTTTCGAGGAAGTCATAGGCGCCGAGCCGGAGCGCCCGGACGGAGTCAGGCACGCTGCCGTAGCCGGTCAGAAAGATCCACTCGGCGTAGGTCAAGCGTGCGGACAACTCTTCCATCAGGTCGAGCGCGTTGCCATCCGGCAGGTGCATGTCGGACAGGATCAGCAGCGGCTCGAAGCCCTTGATCCGGATCAGCTGGCGGGCGTCCTGCAGCGTTCGGGCCCACTCGACCTCCCAGCCGGTCCGGCTATAGTGGCGGGACAGTTCGGTGCCCAGCAGGGCTTCGTCTTCGATGATCAGCAGGCTATTCGGCATGAATCGGACCCTCTTCCACGGGGATCTGGAGCGTGACCTCTGCACCCTGGGGGAGCCGGTTGGCGAGCCTGAGCTGGCCACCGATGTCGCGTGCGAATCGCTGGACGATCGCGAGGCCCAGGCCCGTGCCCTGCTTCCGGCTGGTGGCAAAGGTCTGGATTCCGCCGGCGAGCAACTCCTGGCTGAAGCCGGGGCCATCATCGGAGACCGAGATGATGACAGAGCGATGGTCGCGCTGCGCGGTGATGACAATGTTGCCGGGATGGCTATCGATCGCCTGAGCAGCATTCAGGACTAGGTTCAGCAGGGCCTGGCGCAGCCGGCTCTCCGCGAGCCGGCACACGAGATCCGCCGGTACCTCGCTGCGAAGTTCGATATGGGACGGGATCTGGTAGCGGGTCAGGGCGACCAATTCCGAGACCAGCTTCGACAAGGCCACCGGGCGCGCCGGAGCCGGGCTTTGCTTGGCACGCTCCAGGAGGTCTGTCAGCAGGCGTGCCATCCGCTTCAGTTCCGAGGTGACCAGGTCGAGTCGTCGCGCGTGCTCGGCATTCTCGACTTCGCCACGCAGGTTGGCGCAGCTCATTTGAATCCCGGCCAGCGGGTTGCGCAGCTCGTGGGCGATGCCTGCGGCCAGCTCGCCCACGGCCGCCAGGCGCTCGGCCTGGGCCAGGCTGCGCTGCTGTTCGAGCAGCGCGCGCGTTGCCGCACGCACTTCGGCCTCCAGCGATTGCGTATGCATCCGCTTCACGCCCTCGAGTTCCGCCAGCCGCTTGACCATGTCGTTGTAGCTGTTGAAAACCGGCCGCAACAAGGGGTCGAGCCGCTGGGTTTCGATGGGGCTGAAGTCCTCTTCGGCCAACCGGATCAGCAGCACGCGCAGATCATTCAGCGGCGCCAGTATGCGGTGGCGGAGGAACAACCCGGCCAGCAGCAGGATGGCCGCCAACGTGGCGCTGGCCAGCGCGACTTCGTAGCGGGTGTCGCTGCTCAGATATTTCAGCATTTTTTCGCGCCGCGTCGTCTCCTCGTCCAGCGCCTGACTCATCAGTGTCATCGCCGACAGAAGCCGGGTGCGCGACGCTTCCGGCGAATCGCTGCCGTCACCGGGATCGGCCAGCGAGCGTTCCACGGACAGCAGGCGGGCGGGTGTTTCCGGGTCCAGGTGACGGTCGAACCGGACCAGTTCGCGAACCTGTTCGGAAATGCCCTGCAGCCGCCCCGTGTCGATCACCTGATTGTCGGCGATGTGTTCCAGCAGCGCGTTCTGCATGCTCAGGTTCGCCATCTGGATACGGTGCGAATAACGCACGTACGAGCCGAGCGACTCGAGCCGGGCCAGATTGCGCCAAATCATGCCGCTGAGGATGGCGAGGACGAGCAGCAATAGCCCCAGCAAGGCCCAGCCGCGCAGTTGGGCGGGATGGTAGATCAGGGATCGCACGGTTAGCAGCCCGTTGAGGGTACGTTCCGCCATTATACGAAGTCGTCGATGCCAGACATGGGACGGTCAACGGATGGCGCGCTTGGGGGTGTCGGGGTTTAAGCGGCGGGATGAGGCTAACGCCGGGTCAGAAACGTCAGCAGACCGCGCAACAGCGTCAAGGGCGTGGGCGGACAGCCGCGAATCACGGCATCGACCGGTAGGACATTCTCGATCGCGCCCAGGCTGGCATAGGACACGCCGAATTCGCCGCCGTCGGCCGCACAGGTACCGACGGCGATCACCCATTTCGGGTCCGGCGTCGCGTCGTAGGTGGCTTTCAGCGCATGCTGCATATGCCGCGACACCGGGCCTGTCACGAGCAGCAGGTCCGCATGGCGCGGTGAGGCCACGAAATGGACGCCGTAGCGCTCCAGGTCGTAGAAGGCGTTGTTCAGCGCATGGATTTCCAGCTCGCAGCCATTGCAGGAACCGGCGTCGACCTGGCGTATGGCCAGACTGCCACGGAAGCGCTGGTCGATGACCGTGCGCAGTTCGGCGCCGACTTCTTCCAGTTCGCTGTCGGAGTAGGGTCGCGCCGGTTCGGTGACGATGCCGACTCGGGCGATCTTCAGCAGAATGGATTTCATCTGGGCGCTACAGGTCGTGGCCGGAGTACGAACCGTTCACCGACTTGTTGCACAACGGGAAGTCGGGAACGATGTTGCCGTGTATCAGTTGTTCCAGCGCCGGCCAGTTGAACACGCTGGGATCGCGGGGATAGAACCGGGCCACGCGGCCTGTCGCGTCGAGGCGGACATAGCTCATGACCTCGCCGCGCCAGCCCTCGATGAGGCCGATGCCCTCGGTGGCGCGGCCGGGCGGCGCGAGATCCGCGAGTACGGGTCCCGGGTGCAGCCGGTCCAGCAACTGTTCGATGACCGCCAGCGAGGCGTTGATCTCGTCGTAGCGCACATTGAGCCGCGCGGCCACATCGCCCTCCGTCCGGAGGACAGCGGGCACGGTCACTTCGTCGTAAGGGGCATACGGACGCTCGCGACGCAGGTCGGTGTCGAAGCCGCTGGCGCGACCGACGTAGCCCAGGCAGCCAAGGTCGCGCGCAGCCTCGAAACTCAGATGCCCGGCGCCCACCAGCCTGTCCTGCAACGAGTGATTGGCGTCGAGAATCGGACGGAGTTCGTCGAGTTCGCGCCTCAGGGCCGCGATATGATCCCGCATGGCTCCTGCGTCGGTTTCAGCCAGATCGTGGGCGACACCGCCGGGCACGACGAGGTCCATCAGCAGCCGATGGCCGAACCAAGCCGCGTTGTCGCGCAGCCATTGTTCTCGCAACCGACTGAACTGGTAATTCGCAAAGGGGAAGCCGACGTCGTTGCAGATCGCGCCGATGTCGCCGAGATGGTTCGCGATCCGTTCGCGTTCGGTGAGGATGCCCCTCAGACGGAACGCGCGCAGCGGTATCACCTTGCCCAGCGCCTGTTCCATCGCCATGCAGGCGGCCCAGGCGTGGGCGACAGTCGAGTCGCCCGAGACGCGGCCGGCGAGGCGTGCGACGCTTTCGGGGTCACGGCCCTCGGCGATCTTCTCGATGCCCTTGTGGACGTAGCCGAGCCGCTCCTCGAGATTCAACATCGTCTCGCCGACCGCGAGAAACCGGAAGTGCCCTGGTTCAATGATCCCGGCATGCACGGGCCCGACGGGTATCTCGTAGACCTCGGGCGAGGGGCTGGCCAGGAACGGGTAATCGGCGTCCGGGGGCGTTGCCGGAGCCGGGTCGCCGGCCGCGGAAAAGGCCTTGCGGAGTGGAAAAGTGTCAGGTGGCCAGGCCTGATGCCGAGTCCAGCGGCGCGGGTCCGGATGGCCCTTGAACGTCACGCCGTACAGGTCGGCAGCATGCCGTTCGATGCGGTCCGCTGCGGGGAACGCATGAGCCTGGGAGGGCAGCGACAGATCCGGCGGTTCCAGGTGGGTGCGTAGCACTAGGAGTCCGCCGTGCTTCATTAACGCAGCATGGGCGCGTAGCTGCCCATTGCCCAGGTCATCCAGCCACAGCCCGGCCCAGCGAGCCTGACGACGATGCGCTGCGCGGGCCACGCGCTCCCAGTCATGGGAACCGACTTCCCATAGATGCGCCGGCAGCAGTGCCGAGCCGGTGCCGTCCCGAATAGCGACCCCCTGAGCCTGGAGTTCCCGGTTCAGCTCGATCATCCACGCGCGATGCGCGTCGCTCAGCGGTGCCCAGACATCCATAACGTCCTCCTGCATGGGGCAATAGACGGCGTGCCGGTGATAAACCGGATACCTCACAGCGGCCGGTCACCGGCGATCAGCTGCGTGGCCTGGTTGAACCACTCGGCGAGGCCGCTCGGGATCGCGAGGCCCAGCCACAGCACGATGGCGAGGTGGGCGAACACCGGCCAGACGTTGGCGGTGACGGGGTGCTGGCCTTCGGGTAACGGCCCGTAGACCATGGGATGCAAATGCCGGAACAGACCCGCGAAGGCGACGCCGATGCCGATCAGCAAGAGCGGAGTCAGCCACGGATAGCTCTGCATCGTCGCCAGCAGCAACAGGAACTCGCTGGTAAAGACGCCGAAGGGCGGGAAACCGGCAATCGCGAGCGTGCCGATCAGCAGGCCCCAACCGATGGCAGGTTGCGTCCGGATCAGGCCGCGGATGTGCTCGATCCGCTGGGTGCCGGCAATTTGCGAGGCGTGGCCGACGGTCACGAAGATGGCCGACTTCGTCAATGAATGCACCGTCATGTGCAACAGGGCCGCAAAGGTCGCCAGCGGCCCGCCGACGCCGAAGGCGAAGGTCATTGCGCCCATATGCTCGATCGACGAGTAGCTGAACAGGCGCTTGATGTCTTTCTGACGATGCAGGAACAGCGCCGCCACGAGGAAGGACAACAGGCCGAAGCCCATCATCATGTAGCCGGCCGCCGGTGTATGCGTCGCGCCGTCGACCAGCATCTTGCAGCGCACGATCGCATACAGGGCATCGTTGAGCAGCAGCCCGGACAGGATGGCCGACATCGGGGTCGGGCCTTCGGAGTGCGCGTCGGGCAGCCAGTTATGCATCGGGACGAGGCCGGTCTTCGTGCCGTAGCCCACCAGCAGAAAGACGAAGGCGAGCGTCAGCACCTCGGGATTGAGCTCGGCCGAATGTTCATACAACCAGGACCAGGTCAGGGCATGCTCACCTGCGTTCGGCAGCTGTTCGGCAGCGAAGTACAGCAGCACGGTGCCGAACAGGGCCTGGGCGATGCCGAGTCCGCACAGGATGAAATACTTCCACGCCGCCTCGATGGATTCGGGCGTCCGGTAGAGTCCGACCAACAGCACCGTGGCGAGCGTGGCGCCTTCCATCGCGACCCACATCAGGCCCATGTTGTTGGCGGTCAACACCAGAAACATGGCCAGCATGAAGCCCTGGTACATCGCGTGGTAGAGCCGCAAGCCTCCCTCGGTCAGGCGACCGTGGCCCTGCTCGTGCTCCATGTAGGGCGCCGAGAACAGCGACGTCGTGAAGCCGATGAAGGCCGTCAGGACGATCAGGTAGACGTTGAAGGCGTCCACCCGGAGCATCCCGTCGGCGCTTTCCGCGGGACCGCTGCCCCAGACCTGTCCGGCCAGCAGCAGGCTGACCGCCAGCATCGCAGCGTTCACATAGACATTGATCCGGCCTGCCCTGACGCGGTGACCGAGCAGCGTCATCGCCAACATGCCCATCAGCGGAACCCACAGCAGCAGCGAGATCATCAACGTTCCACCTCATGCAGCCGGTTCAACTGATCGACGTCGAGGGAGTCGATGCTGGAGCGGATGTGAAAGAAGAACACGCCGAACAGGACGGCGGCGACCAGCACGTCGAAGGCGACGCCGAGTTCGACCACCATCGGCATGCCGCTGGTCGCGGTGACTGCGGCGAAGAACAGACCGTTTTCGATCGACATGAACCCCACGACGTGGGTAACCGCCTGGCGGCGGGAGATCATCAGCAGCATTCCCAGCAGCACGACCGCGAAACTGACGGCGATGGCGTTCCGTGACGCCAGCGTCGAGAGCTGCTCTATCGGTAGCACGACGTAGTAGCTGAACAACACCAGCGCCGAGGCGGCCATCATCACGTAGGCCGGATACACCAGCGATTCGACCTCGCGGTGGATATCCAGCTGGATGATCCAGCGGCGCAGCATCAGCGGGATCAAGACAGCCTTGATCAGCAGCGTCATCAGCGCGGACGCGTAAAGGTGGGGATAGTGCAGGTTGAACGCGACCAGCGCCGTGGTCAGAGCCAGCAACAGTCCCTGCCAGGCGAACAGGCCGACGAGCGGAAACAGGCGCCGCTGCGCCAGCATCAGGAACGACGTGAAGACGACGAGCGCGGCGAGGAACAGCACCGCCTGTTCGAAGATCGTCTGCTGCATCAGGCCCATCAGTTCACCTCCAGGATCACGTGGCTCAACATGCCGAGCAGGCTGAGGAGATAAGCGAATCCCAGAAATTCCTGGTAGCGGAACACCCGCATCTTCGCGAACAGAGTCTCGCTGATGGGCAGGGCGATGCCGAGCACAGCCAGTTTGCCGATGATGGATGCGAAACCGAGGGCGAGATCACGCGGTGTCAGGCTCTCGGCTATGCCCCACGGCAGGAAAATGTTGGCGATCAGCACGCCGTAGAGCATCAGCTTGATCTGGTTCGCCCATTCGATCAGCGCAAGGTAGCGGCCGCTGTATTCGAGCACCATGGCCTCGTGCACCATGGTCAGCTCCAGATGGGTCGCGGGGTTGTCGACCGGAATACGGCCGGTCTCGGCGATACCGACCAGCATCAATCCCGCCAGCGCGAACACGAACGACGGTCGCAGCACCAGACCCGTCTGGAGGACCCAGTCGATGGCCTGCGACAGGTTCGTCGTCGCGGCGCTCATCGCCAGCGTGAACACGGCCATCAACATCGCCGGCTCGGCCAGCGAGGCGATCATCATTTCCCGCGAGGAACCCATGCCTCCGAACGCCGTTCCGAGGTCGAGTCCGGCCAGGGTCAGGAAGAAGCGTCCCAGGGCGAAGAAGCCGACCAGTACGATCAGGTCCGCCACCTTGGCCGTGGGCAGGTGGGCGATGGCGAACGGCACGATGCCTGCGGCGAACACGGCGGTGACGAACACGACGAACGGCGCCGCCTCGAAGATCCACGACGCGGTATCGGCGATCATCGGCCGCTTGCGGAACAACTTCGCGAGATCGCGGTAAGGCTGCACCAGCGGTGGTGGACGGCGGTTTTGCAGGAGGCACTTGACCCATTTGACCCAGCCGGCGAACAGGGGGGCCAGCAAGATGAACAACGCCGTTTCGACGATCGAGGTTAGCCAGTTCATGCGCTCACCATCGCCAGCAGGGCGAGCAATGTAAAAAAGGAATAGGCGATGTAGGTGCGGATGTTCCCCGTCTGGATGCGCCCGATCTGGCGCGCGGCCCCTTCGACCCCGTGCGCCAGCGGCAGATAGCCATGACGCCAGGAGCGGTCGCCGATCCGCAGTTCGAAGTCCAGTGCGGCGGGAGTCAGCAACGCATGCCCGCGATCCTCACGGGTCGCCCGTTCATCGATCTCGTACAAGGGACTGAACACGCGCCGTAAGGGCTGGCTGAACGCGGTCGACGTGTACTGCATGCGGGCATCGAGACCGCCGAAACCGCAGTCCCAGCGCGGCCGATCCCGCACCGGCGCCAGTTTAGGTGTGCGCAGCAGCCGGAAGCTGACCCAGGCGGCGAGCGCGCAGGCCAGCAGCACCAACGGCGCGGAGTAAGACGCGACGCGAGACGACACCGGGGTCAGCCAGAGCCAGCCATTGGCGTAGGCGCTGGCCAGATCGTTACCCAGCAGGGTGCGGCTGATGGGTCCCAAGGCAGCGATGACCTGACCCGGGAGAACCCCGAGCAATACACACAGCGCGGCCAGCAATGCCGGCCCGGCAAACATGCCCCGGTGCAAGGGCTCGCCGGCGTGGGCCGCATGGCGCGAGCGGGGCGCCCCGAGAAAGCCGATGCCGTACGCCTTCACGAAGGCGGCGGCGGTGACTGCACCGGTGAAGGCAAGCAGGGCCGCGGCGACCGGCACGAAGCTACGCAGAATGCCGCTGTCGAGCGCGGAAGCCTGCAGCGCGGTCTGGAACGTCAGCCACTCCGACACGAAACCGTTCAAGGGGGGCAGGCCCGAGATGGCGATGCACCCGACCAGCATGATGAACGAGGTGCGAGGCAGCCGCTTGATCAACCCGCCCAGCCGCTCGAGACTGGACTCGTGAGTCTGGTGCAGGATCGTCCCCGCCTGCAGGAACAACAGGGTCTTGAACATGGCATGGTTCAGTACATGGTAAAGCGCGGCAATCAGGCCGATCGCCGCCAGTTCGCCGTGACCCTTGGCAAAGAAGATCATGGACAGGCCGAAGCCCATGAATACGATGCCGATGTTCTCGATCGAGGAATACGCCAGCAGGCGCTTCAGATTGTTTTGCTGAAACGCGTACAAGGCCCCGAGCACTGCGGACACCGTTCCGAGCAGCAGGGTCGTCGCGCCCCACTGCCACTGGATCTCGCCCAGAATGTCGAAGACGAAACGCAGGAAACCGTACACGGCAACCTTCAGCATGACCCCGCTCATCAATGCCGAGACATGCGACGGCGCCACGGGATGCGCTTCGGGCAGCCAGGCATGCAGCGGCACCAGTCCGGCCTTCATGCCGAAACCGATCAGGGCCAGAGCGAACGCAATGCTGGCCCAGGTCGGCGACAGCGGTGCCGCACGCAGGGCGTCGAAAGTGAAGCTGTGGGCCGACGCGAACGCGGCCACGATGCCGTAGGCCAGGATCAGCGCGATCGCGCCGACGACGGCCATCAGCAGATACAGGAACGAGGCCCGCCGATTGGCGGCGTGTTCGTGCTGAAAGGCAACCAGGGCATAGCTGGCCACCGACATCAGTTCCCAGGCGATCATGAACAGGAAGGCGTCGTCGGCCAACACGACCAGTTCCATGCCCGCGACGAACACGCCAGTGCAGAAGCCGAGTGTCGCAAAGGAGTGTCCGCTGTGCCGGAAAGATCGGACATAGCCCGGACCGTAGAGCGCGACCGCGAACACGCCCAGGCCGATCACGCCCAGAAAGAACCCGGCCAGGGGATCCAGGCGCAGGTGCCACGCCAGCCATGGCAGGCCCAGCGGGAGTTGATCGACCCGCGTCTGGCCGGCCAGCAGCGTTACGCAACCCGCCACCAGACTGGCGAGCCCCGAGCCGGCGAGCAGACCGAACGCGGCATACTCGACTGCGGACTTGAAGCGCTGTTCGTCGAGCTGAGCCGTCCGGTCCCGCGGCCGGCGGCGTGCCCAGTGGGCAAGAAAGCGGACGACCAAACCACGGCTCTGTTCGGCGTCGATCTGAACGAGCGGGAGCGCTGCCGACAGCAGGGCGCCAAGCAGTGCGACAGTGGCCAAGACGAGCATGAATCTCCTGAAAGGCGGTCTGCGGAGGGACGGTTCGTGCGTTGCCGCAGGGGCGCGGCAGTTCTGGCCTCGGCGCGTGGACGGGAGCGCCTCGACGATTGGGGCGGCGGTCAGCGGAGCCTCGGGGCCTGCACGGTGAGGCGTTTGCAGTGTTCGTGCCACACCACCGACACGGTGCTAACAGACTGTTATCGAAGTGAATCCTGAGACATGACGAGGATCCTGCTCGGAGTGATCAGGTTGTTATGAACCGAGCGCCGTGGATGCGCGGGGGTCTTCCACCGATGACTCAGTGGCTGAGCACAAGGTTTTCGGTTCCTGGGCCCAGGTGGTCGAGACCACAGGGACGCAGCGGGGAATCGGGGGTCCGCGGTGGTGCCTTTCCACCACTCCCTGGTGTGCGCCCCGGTAAAGTGTCCGCAAACGTATGAAAAAAGACATAATGGGCGATGGTTTCGATCTTGCTTATGAATCGGGTGTCCGGCGTTCGCCGCGTTGATTGTGTTTTGGCCGCTGAGGAGCCCGTGTATGTCCACCTTGAACGCATTTGTCGAAAGATTGAGCGCTGCAGCAGCCGAGGACTCGGAGCAGTTCGCGACCTATGTGCTGACCGCGTTCATGGCGGTGCTGGCGCTGATCGTGCTGCTCTGACGCGTCGTGATGCAGGGGTTGATCCCTGCTCCGACGCGCTCGCGGGTGCCCCTCGCGGCGCCCCCCCAATCGGACCGAGTGCGCCGCCGGCATCTGCTAGCCGTGCGGTCGTGCGCTGGCCGTTCGCATCGGTTGCCTGGCTAGGCATGCGCCCCGGCTGCCCAGTTCGACCCGGAATGGCGCGGATGGAAACCGAGTCATGACGATGGTCACCCCGGCGAAGCGGGCACAGTCCGAGATCCCGCGCTATCGCATCCTGGCGCTGGCGACCGCGGCGCTGTTGCTCGTGGCTGCGGGCGAGCGATGGGTGGGCGGTGACATCGATCTCACGCTGCTCTACCTCGGACCGGTGGGTGGGACAGCCTGGTACGGAGGGAACGCGGCCGGTCGTGTCATCGCCGCCCTGTCGCCGTTGGCGCCGCTTGCCTTCGGTTCCTGGGCAGAGGTGCTGTCGACGCCCGCGTGGCCCCTGTTGGCGAATGCAGCGCTGCAGTGTGTGCTGTTGTTGATCTTCGTAGAGTGGGTGGTGCGGCTGCGGTGTCGTCTGGCCTCTCAGCAGTCCTTGGTAAGGACGGATCCTCTGACCGGGGTCTTGAATAGCCATACCTTTCTCGAGGAACTGCAACACCGTCTCGATCTCGCCGCGCGCGGCGGTCAGAGCATCGCCATTGCCTATCTCGATCTCGACGACTTCAAGCTGATCAACGACATACACGGTCATCTGGCTGGGGACCAGACGCTGGGCGTGGTTGCCCGGACGATGGCCGCAGCGCTGCGGCGTACCGATCTCATAGCCAGGATGGGCGGCGACGAGTTCGCCTGCCTGTTCAGCGGAGTGGACCTCGCAGGGGCCGAGGTGGCCATCGACAAGCTGCGGCAGGCCATTCTGCATTCGCCGGGACCTCACGGCATGGTCACGACCAGTGTGGGCTGCACCGTCATCGCCGCGCATCGACCGGATGCCGTCGCCGCCTTGAGTACCGCCGAGCGCCTGATGTACCTGGCCAAGGCGCGGGGCAAGAACTGCGTCGTGTTCCGCGACCATCACGACTCGCCCGCTGACTTAGCGGATTCCGCGTCGGTCTTGCCGCAAACCTTGTCGTGATGTGACGCCCCCCGGGTGCCCCGTCGGCATCGCGCAAGCCGTTGCGCGACGTGTCGTTCCCGGTCCTGGTTGCAGGGCGAAGCCGGTGTGACGTGTCGGCATGCACCCGGCTGTCCGGTGACTGTCGTCAACTTCTTGCGCCGTGCGCCAGGTCGTCGCCGACTGTAAAAATTGCGTCCAATTCCTTATGCTTGGCCTCGGTTGATAGGCAGCGTATACCCCGGGGCCGTGCGTAACCATTCACCCCCCTTTGCTGGGTAGTGGGAGCGAGTCGGGAGGGCGAGACCGTCTGCGGGAGGGAACCCGCAGGCTAGCCTCCAGGGACGGATTCACGGCGTGTCTCGGCCTCCCGCCCGCTCCGGCGCGTGGGGGCGTGAACAGTCACGGGCCGTGCTGGGCGTCGGCGGCCAACGAAGCGGTCGATGTGCCCCCCGTGACAAACAGGCGGGCCATAGCCGAGATGCGAAGCGAGAGATAAAAGATGGTCCGATCCTACCTGACCCGACGCGCGGATGGCCCGGCGGTCCCGCGCTATTCCCTGCTGGCGCTCGTCCTTGGTCTCGGCGGGTGTGCCCAGATGCCATGGCCGCGAATGGAGTGGCCATGGCCGGCCCTGGCGAGCGGAAGTCCGCCCGACATCACGATGCAGCCGCCTGCCGGCAGCAGGGAGGTCGATCCACGGCTGGGCATCACGCTGCGCGCGCAGGGGGGCACGCGGCTGGAGCGTGTCGAAATCCACGACGGTGAAGACAAGCCGGTCAGCGGTGCGATGAAGGGCGACGAATACGTCGTCACGCCGCCGCTGCAGTTCGGTTCGCGCTATCGGGTGTCCGCCGCGGGGCGCAGCGCCGCGGGCGAGCCGATCACGCGCGAGTTCGACTTCACGACACTCGCCGTTCCCAGGCTGGACGGCGGCACGCTGCGGCCCATCGGCCCGGACAATGCCGTCGCGCTGAGTTTCGACCGGGCGGTCGGGCGTCTCGATGTTCGAGGCGACCTGAAGGCGAAGGTCGAGCCCGATACTGAGCGACGCACATTTCGTATTGTCGTCGACGGCTACACCAAGGGCCGTACGATCCCGGTCGAGGTGCAATGGGAGACACCCAACGGCGTGCCGCTCCCCCCGCTGGCCTTGCAACTGACGTCGGCCCCGCCACTGAATGCCGACCTGAGTCTTCAAGGACAGACCAACCTCGGGCTGGCTTTGCCGGTCGAGTTGCGATTCGCCGAGCCGATAGTCGATCGTGAACAGGTGCCCGCGGCGTTGCGCGTCCAGACCGCGGCCGGTGAGCCGGTCGACGGCCGCTGGCAATGGCTTGGCGCCCAGCGGCTCCGGTTCACACCGAAGCCGCAGTGGCCGGCGACCAGTTCGATCGAGGTGCGTGCCGAGCCGGGCCGGATCCGCTCCGTGAAGGGCGCGACCAACACGGCGGTGCTGCTCGGCAGCTTCCAGACAGGGGCCGACCGCAAGATCGTCGTTTACCTGGATTCCCAGCGGCTGAGCGCGATCGAGAACGGGCAGATCGTCAAGACGATCAAGGTTAGCACCGGCAAGCCGGCGACACCGACCGTGACCGGGTCCTACTACATCTACGCGCGCTATCCGCGCAAGACGATGCGCAGTCAGGCCAAGCCTGGCGAGCCTGGCCATTACGTGGTCGAGAACGTGCCCTACGCGCAATACTTCCATGCGGACTATGCCCTGCACGGCGCCTGGTGGCACAACGGTTTCGGCCGCCCGGCCAGTCACGGCTGCGTCAACATCCCGACTCGCACGAACAACCGCCGCTGGCCCAAGGCGCCTGAAGAAGCTGGCTGGCTCTACGACTGGGCGGCGCTCGGCGTGCCGGTCACGGTGCAGCGCAGCGCGTCGCGTTAGGGCCGGCCGGGCATGAGCGACTGGGCCGCGGGGGCAGGCCTCGCGTTGGTTCTTCCGGGAAAGACGGGGCATAGAGCCGGATCTTGTGGTTTAAAGGAACCACCTCGCACCGAGGCTTGATCGCTGCGGTTGGGTAAGTCATTGAATAGGACAAGGGTGTCCCGATCCGGGTAGATGGCGCGGGGTCTGCTAGAGAGAGGCTCCGACCCCCATTGCGTCAGTTCCCATGAAGCCAAGCTCGCGGTGTTTTTTCAAGGCATCGGCAAAGCGCCCCGCCCGCGCTGTCGGGTTGTCTGTCCTCGTGTTGTTGCTGTCGTTTGCCGACGCCGGCCATGCGGAGCTCGCGACAAGCTGGGGCAGTTGGGGGCAGGTGGTGGGCGAAGGCGATCTGGGCTTCATCGATCCCAGCCTGCAAAAAATGAGACTCTGGCTCGAAGGCCAGATGCGCTGGAATGAAGACTGGCAACATTGGTATCAGGGAATGGCCCGGGCCGCGCTGGGCTATTCGTTGAGTGACCGTGCCACGGTCTGGCTCGGCTACACCTTTCTGCCAACCCAGCTTCAGGGTAAGCCCTATGTGGCGCAGCAGGATGTCTGGCCGGGCTTTCGCTATACCCTGCCGACCGAATTCGGAACCTTTATGTTCCGGACACTGTTCGAGACTAACTTCATCCGCGGTGACGACGCGCGTTTTCGTCCCAGGCAGATGATCCGCTACCTGCGGCCGTTCGAATTCGAGGAGCGTCTGAGTCTTGTGGTCTGGGACGAATTCTTCGTGCGCCTCAACAGCACGGAGTGGGGTGGCAAGGCGGGCTTCGATCAGAACCGCATCTTTCTCGGTCTGGGCTGGACCTTCACGCCGGGCGTCCGCGCCGAGCTCGGCTATCTGAACCAGTACGTCGAGGACAAGAACCTCATCAACGAGACCGACAACAACCTGATCATGGGTTCTGTTTTCTTCAACTGGTGAACGGGCTTTGGCGCTCCGCATCACGGCGCGTCGGCGACGGCGCCCCCGGGGCGCTTTCCGATAAGCTTGCTTTGGGGGGCTCACGCCGCCCTTGCACGGCGCGCGGGGCGCGTGCGACAAGTCGAAGAGTAGGTCGAGGACTTCAGCCGATCGCGACGCGGTCTCCGGCCGAGGCATTCCCTTAACGGTGCGTAAAATGCGGATTTCCCAGAGGGTATGGTAATGTTGACCGCATAAGGCCGGCGATGGGCAGGGTCGTCGACGGGGCTGTTTCGCGAGGCGGCGCTGTACTCGAATGCGAAACGAGGTGAGACTATGACGACTGTCTTCGATCGGGGCCCGTATCGGCTCTGGTGCGCTTGCTGCCTGGTGCTGGCGGTAGTTTGGGTCAATGCAGTTCGGGCACATGAGTTGCGGGTCAGCGGTGCGCGGGATCGGTCCGGCTCGATAGCCTTGGCCGGACTCGACGCAGCGGGTGATATCCATGCATTTCTGGTCGCCACGGCGAGTGCCAGGGAGGTCAGGTTCTACCTGGACGATCCGGCGATGACTCGGGCGCCTCGCCGGGTGGAGCGCAACGCTCCCTATGATTTCGCCGGCGGCAGTGCGACGTCGGCGCTGCCTTTCGACACCCGCAGGCTGGCCGACGGCGTTCACCGGATTACGGCTCAGGTCGTGTTGCCGACCGGCGGAGTCGACGTCGTGGATGCAAGCTTCACCGTGTCCAATCGGCGGAGCAACGCATTGGATCAGGTTCATCTGGCATGGGGGCCAGACCCGACGACGTCGATGATCGTCGTCTGGCGCACCCTGGATCCCTTATCGATTTCCGCGGTCCGGTACCGAACCCCGGGCTCGCTGATCTGGCATGCCGCGGCGGGCGGGCCACGCCCCTCGGGCACGGAGGGTACGCTGCATGAGGTCGCGATCAACGGGCTGGCGCCGAACACATCCTATGAATACCAGGTTCAGGGCGGCGACGGACTGTGGAGCGAAACCTTCACGCTGCGCACGGCCCCGCCGGCGGGAGCCGACTGGGATGCCATATTCGTCGCGGACACCGGCCTCATCGGTCGGCTCGATGGCCTGACCACAGGCACGCAACAGGTCATCGACGAGATTGCGCGGTTGAAGCCGCGGATGGTTTTGCTCGGTGGCGATTACGCGTATTTCAATACGGATAAACGCTATGTGACGCTCGATGCCACGATCGACGCCTGGTTCAACCAGATGCAGCCGATCGCTGGCCATGTGCCCATGATGCCGGTCTATGGGAACCACGAAGTCGGGCTGGATGAAAACCTGCCGGCGTGGCAGGCGCGCTTTCCGACGCCGGCCGGGTTCGATCGTCGTCGGAGCTATTCATTCGATATCGGCGATGTGCATTTCGTCGCGATTTTTGCGATTTCGGACAGGAATGGCCTCAGAGCCGGGACGCAGGCCTGGATCGAGCAGGACATTCAGGCGGCCTATGCGGCCGGCGCGCGCTGGGTCATTCCGTATCTGCATGTGGCGCCGTTTTCGGACGGCAGGAATCATCGGTCGAATCTGGCGCTAAGAGCGGAAGTCGGGCCGCTGTTCGAGCGCCTGCACGTGCCCCTGGTCCTGACGGCGCATGACCAGTCCTACGTGCGCACCTACCCACTCGTCGACGTTCCGGCTTCGAACACACCGACCTCCCTGAGCCGGGACTGCTACACGGCCGATGATGGCGTGACCTGGGTCAAGATCAGCCCGGGGGGCAAGATGAGCAGCATCAACGGAGCGTTTTCACGGTTCGAGACGCTCACGCCACCGGCCTATACCGCGTTTCGCGACAACACACAGCACCATTACGCCCGCCTCCGGGTATTTGCTGCGGGGGCGCTGCAGCTGGACACCTATGGCGTGAAGGGCGACGGTTCGCCCGGCGTCGTGATCGACAGCTTTCGCTATACGACAGGCACCTGCGAGCCGCCGGGCTGAGGCAGCTAGCGCCGCCCGCGGCTCAACCGGGCGTAGTGGCGGTGCCTTGCGGCGATCGACCCGTCGCCGCGAGCAGTGGCATCGACAGCGTCATTTTTTCGTGGACGAGGTGTAGGTAACAACATGTTCGATGGACGCGCCAAAGCGTGGAGACAGGGGACGCTCCGCACAGGCTGGAGTCGGATGTTCGTGCTGCTCCCGGCGCTTGCTTCCGGCTGCGTCAGCGACGGAACACTGCTCGATGAAAACTCGGCGGTGGCGCTGCGCACGGTACGAACCCAGGCCCGACAGGATCTGAGCTGCCCTGCGGCAACTGTCAGCATCGTGTCGGAGAAGGAGGTGCCGGGGGCCCCGTGGGGCTTTCTGTACAGCGATTATCGTGTTCGCGCGGAGGGCTGCGGTCGCAGCGCGTTCTACGATGTAGAGTGCCGGGACGAGACCTTGTGCGACGTGAAACGTGTCCAGCCATGACGTGTCGGCGCTTTCGCGGCGCTTGCCGTGCGGTCGCGCTGGCCGGGCTGCTGACGGCCGTGGCTGTCCCGGGCGCGGCGGACATCACCACGACCTGGGGCAGCTGGGCGCAGCTCGTGGGCGAAGGAAGCCTCGGCTTCGTCGATTCGCGCCTGGAAAGCCTGCGCTTGTGGCTCGAGCTTCAGGGCCGCTGGAATGAAGACTGGCAGCATTTCTACCAGGGGGTCGCGCGCGCCGCGCTGGGCTATTCGCTCAGCGACCGAGCCACGGTCTGGCTCGGCTACAATTTCGTCCCGACCCAACTGGAGGGCAAGCCGTACTTCGCCCAACAGGACCTCTTTCCGGGCTTCCGCTACATCATGCCGACGGGATTCGGCGTGTTCATGTTCCGGACGATGGTGGACATCAATTTCATCCGGGGAGACGATGTCCGCTACCGGCCGCGCCAGCTGATCCGCTATTTGCGGCCCTTCGCGTTCGACGAACGACTGAGCCTGGTGGCCTGGGACGAGTTTTTCGTGCGGGTCAACAGCACCGAGTGGGGCGGCAAGGCCGGTTTCGACCAGAATCGCGCGTTTCTCGGTTTCGGCTGGAGCTTCAGCCCGGAACTGCGGGCCGAACTCGGTTACATGAACCAGTACGTCGAGGACCGCGATTTGCTTAATGAAACCGACAACAACCTCATCATGGGCTCTTTGTTCGTCGGCTGGTAGCCCCGGTCGCCGGAGTAGCCGGCACCATCGGCCACTGGTGCCAGAGGGGTGCGCGACAGGAAGCGGTATGCGTACGGCAAAAAAGCCTCGCCGGGACGCAAAGCGTCCAAGCGAGGTAATCAACTGCTCCTCTCGTTACAAGGAGAGTCGAAGGGGAGGATTGCCCGTTTCTGGTTTACGGCAAGTCCGGGCACAGGTCGTTCTTGATCAGCTTGGTGAAGCTGTAGAAGGTCTGGGTCAACGTACCCATCACTGCCAGCGCCAACCAGCAGAAGATCACGGAGCCGTAGTGCAACGGCGCCACAAACAGCTCTTCCATGAACCAGAAGGTGTGGCCCCATTCGTTCAGACCGACGTTCGGCAGAATCATGAATGGACCGACGACCAGGATCAGGTACGGTAGCGAGATGCCTTCCGAAAAGCACGGTAGACGCGTCTTCGCGTACAGGAACGCGCCGAAACCGGTGATGATGTAAATCGGATAGCTCAGGTCGAGCAAGGGCTTGTCGACGGTTGCAACACCACTCAAGGTTGTTGCTGCCATCGTTGGTTACCTCCTGAATCGAGTCTGTTCTTGGATTCGCGACCGAAAGAGAAAAATTTCGGTCCGAAAACATTATCCCGTTTTTGGGTTTCTGGTTTCGCGTCCAAACAGAAAATGGTCGTTTCTGAATTGGAAACAGACGTCGCAAACTCCGTGTGGCTGGCGCTGGGATCGGGGCTCCCCCGATCCAAAGGTCCGAAGAAATCCAACAGGCGGAGGGTCAAGACCTCGTTTGATCGCGGGCGTAAGGCGGGTGCCTGATCAGCGGTTGCGGGGGTGCGCAGGCGTGAAGGGCCCAGTCAGGTCCCTGTTCCGGCGGGTGGTCGTCTGAACGTCGATGCCGCCGGCTGGAGCCGGCTTGTCCAGGCCGGTGTACTGGAATACGTCGAACGGCTGAATCTGTTCGTCAGTCGGAAGCTGCGTGCGGTTCCAGCCGCCGCCCAGCGCCCGAACCAGTTCGACGGAGGACTTCAGCAGTGCGGTCTTGATCTGGACTTCGTCGATCCGTGCGGACAGCGTCGCGATCTGAGCATAGAGCAAATCCAGCGACGAGATCAGACCGCCCTTGAACAGTTCCATCGTCAGGTTCTGCGTTTTCAATGCCGCACCGACGGCCGAATCCTGGCGCCCCGCGGCGGCCTTCAGCCGGCTGGTCAAGCTCAGACCGTTCTCCACTTCCCGGAAGGCGTTCAGCACCGTGGCACGATATTTGTCCTCCGTTTCGCGGTAGGCAGCCCAGGCCCGCTGCAGTTGCGCGCGGCGATAGCCGCCTTCGAACAGCGGCAGCGATACATAGGATCCATAGGACCAATAGGCATTAGCCAGTCTCATCAGGTTGAAGCCGTTGTCCTCGAACCCGCCGTCGAGCCGGAACGATACGTTCGGAAAAAACGCCGCGCGCGCGATGCCGATGGCGCGATTGGCTTCGGCCATCTGCCGCTCCATGCCGGCGATATCGGGACGGCGTTCGAGCAGTTTCGACGGGATCGAACTGGGCATCGTGAATGGCTTGACCCTGAGTTCGTCGACCGGAGCAACCGCAAAGGTCGAGGGCGAGCGGTTCACGAGAATGGCTATGGCGTGCTCGGCGACCTGGCGATTGCCCTGGATATCGAGTTCCTTGGCTTCGGTACTGGACAACAGGTATTCCGCGCGGGCGACGTCGAGGCCTGAGCCGATCAGGCCGGTGAACTGGTCATAGACGATTTCGAGCGAGCGTTTGTAGTTCTCGATCGATTGCCTGTAGATCGCATCCTGGGCATCGAACCCGCGCAAGGCGAAGTAGTTGGCGGCAATTTCTGCCTGCAGGCTCAGACGGGCCAGGCCGTAATCGGCCGCGCGCTCCTCGGCCCGGTAAATCTCCATGCGGGTCCGGTTGCGGATGGCTGACCAAAAATCCGGCTCCCACGAGGCGATGCCCCCGGTGGCGATGCTGGCGTCCCGGTTCGGTTCGCCCAGCCCGCGAAACAAGGCATTGTCGGATTGCCGATTGTTCGACATTCCGAACTCGATGCCGGCGTGCGGCAGGAGCTCCGACCGCGCCTTCATCATTTCGTCCCGCGCCTGCACGAAGCGCTCCGCAGCGGCCTGCAGGTCCGGGTTGGAGGCCATCGCCTGCGCTTCCAGTTCGTTCAGGATCGGGTCGTCGAAGAGTGTCCACCAGTCGGCTCGCAGCGCGGCATCGGAAGGCCTGGCTTCGATGAACGGGCTGGCGCCGTGCCAGGAATCAGGAACGACGAACTGGACCGGCGCGTAGTTCGGGGCGAGATCGATGGCAGGGCCATTGATGCAAGCGGTCAGACCCGCTGCCACGGCCATGGCGAACAGCCGCTGGCCACGGGTACGAACTGCGCTCCTGCGCGGGAGCCCTGTGCGTGTCGGGCTATTGTTCATTGGTGTGTCGTTGGTGCACTGGGCTTGGTGCGTGCCATCGCGGTCCCGGCATCGCTGACGAGGTCGTAACCCCGCCGAGGCGTGACAACGCGCACCGGGTCGCCCTCCAGCAAGGCTGCGCTGGGGTTGTTGACTATGCGGTCGTTCCGGGCGACGCCATCGGTCACTTCGACGATCGCATCCAGGATCTTGCCGACCTTGATCGGCTTGAAATGGATGTGTTCGTCATCGGTGATGACCGCGACCTGCGTGCCCTTCTCGTCGAATACCATCGCGCTGGACGGTATCGTCAGGACATTGCGATCCGCCGGCACCGACAGCGTTACGGAAGCGTAAGAGCCGGGCCACAGGGCCTTGTCGGGGTTGTCGATCGTAAACTCGGTCAATACGGTGCGCGTGTTGGGGTCGAATGCGTTCGCGACCGTCAGGAAGTTCGCGGTGAAGTGGCGGCTTGGGAATTGCGGCACCGTCACGTCTGCGGTGAGACCGGGGTGGATGAAGTAGGCGAAAGTCCCCGGCACGGAGATGAACAGACGCATCTTGTGGATGTCCGCGACCGAGAAAAGGTTGGTGATCGCGCTGCGATCGCTGATGCTCCCTTCGCGGCTGATGTAATCTCCGGCGTTGATGTTGCGCTCGGTCACGACGCCGTCATACGGCGCAACGATCGTCTTGAACTTGATTTGCGCCGCGAAGTTGTTGACGTTGTGCTGGGCTGCGTTCAACTCGGCTTCTTCAGCCTTGGCGTTGGCTTCCTGGACCGTGATCGACTGCTCGGCCACGGCCTGTGATTTGCGCAACGCGACGTAGCGCTGTGCGGTCACGAGGGCGAGGTTGTACTGGGCTCGCTGCGCTTCCATGTCTGCCTTGGCCTGTTCGTACTGTGCGTCGAGCGCCGGCGCGCTGATTTCGGCCAGCACTTCACCCTTTCTGACCTGGGCGCCGTAGTCCCGGTACCACATCTTCACGTAGCCCGAGACCTGCGCGTAGATCGGTGCCTGGAACCAGGCCTCGATCGTGCCCGGCAGCGTGACCGTCTCGACCGGTGGCAGGGGTGTCGCCTGTGTGACGGCCACCGTCGGTACGGCGCGTTCCAGAGTTTCGACGCGCAGGGTGTCGGCCTCGCGCTGGCGGATATGGAACATATAGCCGACGAACACCAGCACCAGCAGGGCCATGGCCCGAAAGCCGAGCCCGTGGATGAGCTTCTGCATCAGATCGTCTCCATCGCGAGTTTCGCGTGAGCACGCCGCGCATACACGATGGCGTAGACGCACGGAACGAAGAACAGCGTGGCAAAGGTGGCTACCGCCAAACCGCCCATTACGGCGCGGCCCAGCGGTGCGTTCTGGGAATTGCTCAGGGCCATCGGCAACATGCCGATGATCATGGCCGATGCGGTCATGATCACTGGCCGGATGCGGGCATAACCCGCTTCGACCGCGGCGAGCAGCGCATCGCCGTGTAACTCCAGTCGTTCCCGCGCGTAAGACACCACCAGGATCGAATTGGCGGTGGCCGTGCCCATGGACATGATGGCTCCGGTCAGCGCGGGGACCGACAGGTTGGTTTGGGTCAGGAACAGCGACCAGGCGATGCCGGCCAGGGCGCCCGGCAGCGCCGTGATGATGATGAACGGGTCCAGCCAGGACTGGAAATTGACGACGATCAGCAGGTAGACCAGCACGATGGCCGCGATCAGGCCGCCCGCCAATTCGAGGTAGGCACGGTGCATCGTCTCTGCCTGGCCGTGGATCTCGATTGCGGCGCTGTGTGGCATCTGGTGCTCCATCTCCCTGACGGCCCGGTCCACGTCGGCCAGCACGCCGCCGAGGTCGCGGCCTTCAGCGGATACGTAGACGTCGAACAAAGGCATGCCGTTCCAGTGCGTGATCTCGCCCGGCGTGCCAACGGCGGACAGTGTGGCGACGTTGGCGAGCAACTGGATCTTGTTGTCCGTGGGCTGCACTTCCCCCTTGTCCATCGGGATCGTCAACAGGTCCTGGATCTGCGTGATCTGGGGTTGCGGTGTGTAGATGTTGACCTGGTAGGAGTTCCCGGTCTTGTGGTCCAGCCAGTACTCCTGGTCGACCTGCTGGCTGCCGGAAGTCGTCAGCAGTAGGTTGTCGGCGATGTCCTTGGCCGTCAGGTCGATGCCGAGGCCGAGGCTGCGGTTGCCGTTGACGAGCAGTGTGGGTGTCCGCATGGTCTGTTGGATCGTCACGTCGCTGGCGCCGGGAATTCGGCGGAACGCATTGGCCAGCTTGCGGGCGAACTGGTAGTTGGCGTCCATGTCCATGCCGTTGATCTGCACATCGATCGGGGACGGCGAGCCGAAGTTCAGAATCTTCGCGGTCAGGTCGGCCGGTTGGAACGTGAACTCGGTGCCGGGATAGCGCTCGCTCAAGCCCTCGCGCAGGATGCGGCGGTAGTCCCAGACCGGCGAGGATTCGTTCTTCAGGGCGATCGTCAGGTCGCAATCCTGCGTGCCGATCGTGGGGGTCGGAATGAATGCCAGGTTGTGTGGGCCCACGGGTAGTCCGCAATTACTGACCACGCCCTCGATTTGGCCGGGGAGCAGTTCCGAGATGTCGTGGCTGACCAGCGAGGCGATACGGCCGGCGACTTCGATCCGGGTGCCGAGCGGTGCCCGCAGGTGCATCTGCAGCGTCCCGGACTTGATCTCCGGAAAGAAGTCCTGGCCATTGCAATAGAACAGCCCGAGCGATCCGACGGCGAAGGCGAGAAAGCCCGCGACGAAGCGACCGCGGCGGGCGATCGTCTGCTTCAGCAGATCGTTGTAGCGCGATCGGAAGCGCTCGAAGCCGCGCTCGAAGGTTTGCTGGATGCGGTTGAAAACGCGCCACGTCTCGGGTCTTGCCTGCCGTTCGTCCGGCACGGCATCGGCAAAGTGGGCGCCACCGAGACCGGCCAGCGCGCTCTCCTCGGCATTCCGGCTTGCCACCGTGCAGGCGTGGTCGGCGGATACGTCGTCAGGCGCGCCGTGGTGGTCCACGAGGAGGAACTTGGCCATCGTCGGTACCAGCGTCCGCGACAGAATGAACGACGCAAGCATCGCGAACATGACCGCCTCGGCCATCGGCATGAATAGCCATCCGGAAACTCCGCTGAGCTCAAACAATGGCAACCAGACGATCACGATGCACAGCGTGGCGACGAAGGTCGGGATCACGATTTGATTCGCGGCGTCGATGATGGCGACTTCCAAAGGCTTGCCCATCGCGAGGTGAGTGTCGATGTTCTCTATCATCACGGTGGCGTCGTCGACCAGAATCCCGACGGCCAGTGCCAGCCCGCCCAAGGTCATGACGTTGATCGACTGACCCATCCAGTGGAGGCAGATGATCGACGACAGGATCGACAGCGGGATCGAGGTCGCAATGATCGTCGTCGCGCGCCACGACCCTAGGAAGAGCAGCACGACCAGACCGGTCAGGGCCGATGCGGTAAGCATCTCGTGCAACACGTCCTTGATCGAATCCTTGACGAACACCGACGCGTCGTTCAGCAGCTTCAGCTGCACGTCGCCAGGCACCATGCGTTCGATACGCGGGATCGCCTGTTTGATGCCGTCGACGACGTCTAGCGTCGACGCTTCGCCACTCTTCATCACGACGATCAACACCGACTGCTTGCCATCGACCAGCACGGCATTGGTTTGCGGCGGACCGGCCACGCGGACATCCGCGACATCGCGGATGTAGATGGTCGCGTTCCCGACACGCTTGATCGGAATGTTGTTGAAGGACTCGACTTCAAGCGGCGACGCGTTGGTTTGCACCATCCAGTCCGTCGGGCCTATCTTCTGGTCGCCGGCCGGCAGGACCAGGCTCTGGTCGCCGAACGCCTTGTGGACGTCCATTGCCGTCAGGTGATGGGCTTGCAGCTTCTGCTGATCGAGCGACACGAGCAGCTGTGCCGGTTTGCCGCCGTAGGGATGGGGTACGATCGCGCCCGGTATCGTGACGAGCTGGTTCCGGATTTGCGTGACGGAGAGGTTGTACAGTTCCGCCGGGGTCAGCGTGTCGGAGGTCACCTGCAATGTCGCCACCGGGACAGACGAGGCTTCCAGCCGCATGATCATCGGCGGTGAGATGTCGGGTGGCAGCATTTTCGTGACCGTTTGCGAGATCGCATCGATCTCGGCTTCCGCACCGGCCAGATTGATTTCCGGGTGCAGGAAGATGTTGATGATGCTGCTGCCATAGTAGGAATGGCTGACGAGGTGCTCGATACCTTCCACCGTCGCCGTGAGGTTGCGCTCGAAGACGAAGGTGATCCGGCCGGAGACGTCGCTCGGCATCAAGCCCGCATAGGACCACACTACCGATACGACAGGGATCTTGATGTTCGGAAAGACGTCGGTCGGAGACTTGACGATCGACAGGATCCCGAACAATACGATCAGGATCGACAGCACGACGAAGGTGTACGGACGCCGCAGGGCGATGATGACGATCTTGTTCATGGGCCCACCGTTGCGACAGATATGCCTAACGGGCGCATGCGAACCCGGCGGAGCACGGGCCGATATCGCGCGGAGCGGATGCAGTTCGCATCTGGGAAGGTGTGAGCTTGCCGGGTCAGCGCCGGCGCGCGGTGCGGGTCGCGTTGGAATTCGGATGACATCGTGATGGCAGCACAAAACCTTGTCGCTGATTGCAACGCAAGGTGGATGCCATCACCGGGAACTCACAAAACAGCTATGCGAAACAAAAGGATGGTGTGAGGTGGGCGTCGGTCGGTGCTGGGCTGGTGGGTCCAATGCACCCGCAGCATCGGCAGTAAGGGGTGGTGCAAAACCACCGAATTGGGGCGATGGCCGGAAGTGGTGGCTACGGATTCACGGCTTCGGGTGGTGGGGCGCTCAGCCGCCCTGCCGCCCTGCCGCGAAATGCGAGTCTGCCGGCCAGTCGTTGCCTCAAGGCTCGGCAGGTCGATCGACGCTGGTTGCTCGCCAAGTCGCGCACGGCAGAGGCATGGCGCGGCTCATCGTCAAACGTAGGGATTGGGAAGTGCGTTCGTCCGAGCTGCGCTTACGGGCGCGGACCTGGCAGTCGAGACACGCCTTGCATACGTCCCTGTAGGCTCGGCTGCGGGGTCCCTCCCGCAGACGGTCTCGCCTGCGAGGATCGAAGAGTCGTTGTCGGTGGCAATCCGAAGGATTCTGTGGATCAGGCGTGTGGGTGTTGGGGTGTCGAAGGATGAGCTTTCGGGAAGCAGGTCGCGCATCGGATTATTCGGGTTGCGGCGTTTGGCGCGAGCGTGCCTGGCGAACCGGCAGGGTAGGCAAACTCGGGGCGTGCGTCACCTCGTCAGCCGGCGGATGGATTCGGGCGGGACCGGGAGTTGACGAGCAGATACAGCGTCGGCAGCACGATCAGCGTCAGTAGCGTGGCCGAGATCAGCCCGCCGATCACGACGACGGCAAGAGGACGCTGCACCTCGGAACCGATGTCGGTGGATAAGGCCATGGGCAACAGACCCAGCATCGCCAGCAACCCCGTCATCAGGACCGTGCGGAGCCTCACCAGGGCGCCTTCCATCACGGCGGCTTCGACGCTGTGACCCAGTTCCCGCAACTGGTTGAAATGGCTGACGAGCACGACACCGTTCAGCACGGCCTGGCCAAATAGCGCGATGAACCCGATCGCGGCCGAGACCGACAACGGAAAGCCGACGAAGAACAAGGCCAGAATGCCGCCCACCAGCGCGAACGGGATGTTGGCGATGATCAGGAACGCGCTCTGCAGCGACTGGAAGGTCTGGAACAGCAGGATGAAGATCAGCAGGATCGAAACCGGGATCACCGTCGCCAGGCGCTTCATCGCGCGCTCCTGATTCTCGAACTCCCCGGACCAGGACATGGAGTAGCCCTCAGGTAACGGGGGCAGTGTGGCCGTCCGGGTCTGCATGTCTGCGACGACGCTGCCCATGTCCCGGCCGCGGATGAAGATGCCGATCGAGACGACCCGCCGCCCGTTCTCGCGGCTGATATTCATCGGACCGCTGGTGGTCCGGAAGCGGACGACCTCGAACAACGGAATTTGCGCGCCCATCGGCGAACTGATCAGGATGTTCTCGAGGTTGCCGATGGCGCGCTCGGCGTCCTTGAGTCGCACGACGATGCTGAAGTGACGCTCGCCTTCCCACAATTCGGTCGCCGCGGCGCCGCCCAGCGCGGTTTCTACCAGGTCCTGAAGCTGTCGAACGTTGATGCCGTAGCGGGCGGCATCCTCACGGTCGATTTCGAGCAGATGCTGCGGCAGGTCCCCGTCGCGGTCGATGAAGGCTCGCACGACACCGGGTACCGTGCCGACCGAACGGAGGATTTCGTGGGCCTCGTTCTTCAGGATCTTCAGGTCGTCGCCGAACACCTTGATGACGATCTGGCCGTCGATCTGTGAAATGCTTTCGAGCACGTTGTCGCGGATCGGTTGCGAAAACGCGGGTTCGATACCGGGTAGCGCGGACAGCAGCCGGTCCATCTGCCGCAACAAATGGGCGCGGTCCATCCCCGCACGCCACTGACGTTCGGGGAACATCTCGACGAGGAACTCGGTGCTGTTCAGCAGCTTGGGGTCGGTACCGTCCTCGGGCCGTCCGGCTTTCGAGATGACCGTCCGGACCTCGGGCAGGGTATGCAACAGTTGCCGGATCTGCGCGGTTTTGGCCTGGACTTCCGGAAAGGAAATGCTCGGCGGCAGCGGGACGTTAATCCAGATCATGCCCTCGTTCAGCTCGGGCAGGAATTCGGTGCCGAGTCGGGCGCCTATGCCGAGGCTGAGCGCCAGCGACAGCAGCGCCGTGCCGACGACGGTCTTCGGGTGCCGCAACGACCAGGCCAGCGCCGGTTCATACACCCGCTTGCACCCGCGGACGAGCCGATTCTCGCCGTGCGCGATGCGCTTCGGCAGCCCGTAAAAACACAGCACCGGCACGACGGTCAGCGAGACCAGCAGCGAACCGATCAGCGCGGAGGTGACCGAGTAGGCCATCGGCGCGAAGATGCGGCCTTCATGCCGCTGCAGCGTGAAGATCGGCAGGTGCGCGGCGATGATGATCAGCATCGAGAACAGCGTGGGCCGACCGACCTCGACCGCCGCGTCGAGTATCTGTTGCCGGCGCGAAGTGGTCGCTCCGGCCACGCCCAGCTTGCGGAACACGTTCTCGACGACGATCACCGCGCCGTCGACGATGATGCCGAAATCCATCGCGCCCAGCGACAACAGGTTTGCCGGGATCCCGACGAAGCTCAGTCCCAGGAAGGTCGCGAGCAAGGCCAGCGGGATGACCGAGGCGACGATCGCGGCCGCGCGGAAATCCGACAGGAACAGATAAAGCACGGCGCTGACCAGTAACGCGCCCTCGGCGAGGTTGCGGAAGACCGTATGCAGGGTCTTGCCGATCAGCCAGGACCGGTCGTAGAACGGCACGACCGTGACACCGTGGGGCAGGCCCATGTCGTTCAGGGTCGCGATCTTCGCCTTCAGCGCCTGCAGCACGACCGAGGGGTTCTCGCCCTTGCGCATCATGACGATGCCGGAAACGATGTCGTCGCGCTCGTCCTGACCGACGACGCCTTGCCGCGGCGCGCCTGCCGTCCGGATCTCGGCGATGTCCTTGACCAGCAGCGGAACACCGCGGCGCTCGGTTACGACGATGCGGCCGATGTCGGCGCTGGAACGCAGCAGGCCGATACCGCGCAGCAGATAACGCTGGGCGCCCTGCTCCACCGAGCCGCCGCCGGCATTGGCATTCGCACGGCCGATCGCGCCGAATAGATCGCCCAGATCCAGTCCGTAATCGCGCATCCGCGCGAGATCGGGAGTCACGTGATACTGCTTGACCTCTCCGCCCAATGAAACGACATCGGCGACGCCCGGCACCTGTTTAAGTTGTCGTGCGACAATCCAGTCCTGCAGCGTGCGCAGTTCCCTTGGATCGAGGTGATCCGCTTCGAGCTTGTAACGGTAGATTTCACCGATGGCCGTGGATAGGGGAGCCAGGTCGGGTTCGACGCCGTCGGGCAGGTCGATGCCGCGCAGACGTTCAAGAACCTGCTGGCGTGCGAAATAGACATCCGGCTTGTCATCGAAAGTGATGATGATGAACGACAGTCCGAACTGGGTGTGCGAGAACATGCGCACCGCATGCGGCAATCCCGACAGCGCGATCTCGACGGGGATCGTGACCTGTTTCTCGACCTCCTCTGATGCCCGTCCCGGGTACAGCGTGATGACGTTGACCTGGGTATCGGAGACATCCGGAAAGGCCTCGATCGGCAGGCCGCGGAAGGCGAGCGCGCCCGCGCCGATGTAGCCGATCAGCGCCAGTGCGACGAGCAGCGGTTGCCGAAGGGCAAAGGCGACGAGTCGCTCGATCATCCGCGATTCGCGGCGGCCTGCAGGAGTTGCTGCAGGAACAGCGCGCCCTGCACGACGATGCGCTCGCCGGGCGCGAGTCCGGAGAGCACCGGGATCTGGCCGCGGTCCGCACTGCGCGTCTCGATCTTGCGGCGGCGATAGGTGTGCTCCGCTTCGGCGACGAACACGTAGTAGCTGTCGCCGACCAGCACCGCGGCCTGCTCCGGGATCTGCAAGCCGCTGCCGCCATGCAGCCGCAGTTCCGCGGTGACGTACATCTCGGCCTTCAGTCGGCGCGATGGGTCGGCGATTTCGCCGCGCACCTTGACGGTGCGTGTCTGGGGATCGATGAAATCGTTGATCTGTCGGACCTTGCCGGAGAATCGCTGGTTCGGATACGCCTTGACCGAGAAAGTAAACAAATCCCCCAGTTCCACGTCGGCCAGGTCCTTTTCCGGAACCTCGAGGATGATCCAGAAATGGGTCGGGTCGGATACCAGGAAGAGGGCTTCTTTGTCTGCGGCATCGACCTCCTGTCCTGGGTTCAGTTGGCGCTCCACGACGATGCCGGCAATCGGGCTGCGGATCGGGAAGCGCTGATCCACGGTGCCGGGGACCACACCGTAGGCCGACAAACGCGTACGGGCCCGTTCGGCCTCCGATTGCGCCGCTGCTAGATCGGTAAGCGCCTGATCCAGTTCACGCCGTGAGGTGATGCCGCGCTCGAACAGTGCACGTTGGCGATTCGCATTCTTCTGGGCCAGGTTCAGGTCGGCTTCGGACTTGCGCAGGGCCGATTGTGCCTGGCCGAATTCCGGTGCTTCGAGCCAGGCCAGAACCTGCCCGGTCATGACGGTATCGCCGACCTTGGCCAGGATCGCTCGCACACGGCCGGCAAACGGCGGGAAGATGCGGGACGTTCGGTCCTCATTCCAGGCCAGTCGGCCCGGCAGGTAAAGTACGGCACCATCGCGGCGTTCGACGGCCTGTGTTTCGATGACACCGGCCTCGGGAGGCAGGGTGATGCGCTCTCCATCGATTTGCGGTGCGATCTTCGCTTCCGGGGGCGGTTCGGGCCTGTCGCATCCCAACAGCAATGCCGGAGCCAGCAGGATCGGCGCCAACAGTCGAGTCAAGGGTTCGCCTCCGGCGCGATGGCCACGCGGGTGCCATCGTCTGCGAGCGCCATCTTCAGATCGGCGTAGGCATAGGCGCGATTGGCCTGCGCCTGGAAATAGTCGAACAGCGCAGCGCGGAAATCGCGCTGGGCCTGGATCAGGTCGATGATATCGGTGCCGCCCTGGCTGTAGGCGTACTCGGCGGAATCCCGAATGTATTCCGCCCGCTTGATGACCTCGGTCTCGAGGCGGTGCACCACCGCATCGGTGGCCTGCCAGGCCGCCAAGGCGGTAGCCACCTCGGCCCGAGTTGTATTCTCTGTTCGCCGAATGGCGACCTCGGCGTCATTCGAGCGGATACCCGCCTGCGCGATCTGGCCTTCGTTCTGGTAAAAGATGGGCATCGGGACATGCAGCGACAAAGTGGCCGCATTCGTGACCATGTTGCCCCAGTCGTGGCCGAAGCCGGCCGATACCGTGACATTCGGAATGGCTTCTGCCTTGGCGAGTTCCATGTCCTTTTTGGCCTGTTGCTGCCGCAGGCGTGCGGCCTGCAGGTCGGGTCTTTGGTCGAGCGCGGCGGCGGTGGCGGCATCGAGGCTCGTATGGTTGCGAAAGGCATCGCCGTCGGGCCAGCGATCGGCGGCGGAAAGCTGCTCGCTGTCCTTGGGCCAGGCGAGCAGCACGGCCAGTTGCGCGCGGGCCTTCTCGAGTTCGGCTCCCGCCTGGTCCAGTTCCGATGCGACTTTCGCGGCTTCGACCTGGATCCGGGCCAGGTCGCGTTCGGAAATATCCCCAAGCGCGAGTCGGGCTTTGTTCGCTTTCACGAGTTCAGTCACGTGGTCGAACTGACTTTGCGAGACCTCGACCCTCTTCTGGGCCAACAGCAGTCCATAGTGAGCGCGACGCACGCCCTGGCTCAGCGTGCGGGCTGCATCGCGCAGGTCGCTTTCGGCAGCCTCGGCCCCGAGCACGCTGCTCTCGGTACGCAGCCGGCGTTTGCCGGCGGTCTCGATGAGCTGCTGCACGGTGACATAGATGGCAGGCCCAAAACGCGGGTCGACGTAGTGCGGCGCGATTTCCTGTGAATACAGGTTGAGTTCGGGGTTGGGAATCGCCGCTGCGATGATCTTTTCGGCGCGGGCGGTTTCCAGACCGAAGGCGGCCGAGATCAGCTCGAGATTACGGGCGTAGAACAGGCCAAGAGCTTGATCCTCGCTCAGCACGCGTGGGACTGCGGCTGCGGGCGAAGCTTCGCTCAGGTGGCCGCAGGCGCAGCCGGCAATGATGAGAAGGATGATCCACGGGGTGCTGCGCAGAGCGGCTCGGGATCGGTGCGTGTCCATGACTGAAGAATTGACGGCGGGATGGGCGCCAGTCATTGGCGTTGGTCAGGGTAAGCGGTGATTGTGACCGCTTCGTGATCACGGCTTGAACGCGGTGATGCCAGAGAAGAAAAAACCGTGGGCTCCCCGGTCCGGGTCGCTCCGCACAACGGGATCGCCGCGCGAATTCAGGGTGAGCGCAAAAGCGATCCGGTCAGGCTCACCCGAAATGTTGAATCTGGTCGTTGCGTGGCGCAGGCGCGCTCAGGGGCAGCGCACCATGGCCGGGACTTCGGCAGAGAGCCACCGGCCGGATTTTAAGCTCGTCTCCAATACGAAAACTCAACCCATTTGCGCGCTGGGTTTGTTCACCCGGCCCTTGCCGTTTCCGTTCGACTTGGCCCGGCGCGCCGCGAGCGGGTGGTCGGAAAACGGCTCGTGATGCTCGAGACCGACAATCGTGCACCGTCCGCCCCGGGCATTGTAGTCGGCCTGAAAATGGTCGATGAATTCCATGACGGTATGATCGATGAACGTGGTGTTCGAGAAGTCCACGATGAGGGTCTTGCCGGCGGGAATCGCGGCGAGATCGCCTTTCAATCCCATGAAATTCGAGAAGACCGCCGAGTCGGTTACCGCGATGTGGTAGGTATCGGAGCCGGCCTTCTCGACCGTGTAGATGATCTTGAAGAGATTCAGGAAGGTGACGCCGCGGGCCACGTGAATCAGCAACTTCGCGAGGATCCCCAGCAGCACGCCGATCAGGAGGTCCGTGGCCAGCACGCCCACGATGGTGATGACGAATAGTGCGAACTGCTCCCAGCCGATGCCCATGGTCTTGGCGAATTCCTTGGGCGAGGCCAACCGAAAGCCGGTGTAGACCAGCAGGGCCGCGAGCGATGCGAGCGGGATTTCGTGGATGAAGTGCGGGAACAGTGCGACGAAGAACAGCAGGAATGCACCGTGGAAGAAGTTGGCCCAGCCGGTTCGCGCGCCGTTCCCGACGTTGGCCGAACTGCGGACGATCTCGGCGATCATCGGCAGGCCTCCGATCATACCGGCGAGGGTGTTGCCGATTCCCACTGCGGTCAGATCCCGGTTCAGATCCGATTGCCGGCGATAGGGGTCCAGCTTGTCGACGGCCGTCGCGCTAAGCAGGGATTCCAGGCTGCCGACCAGGCAGATGCTGAGCACGGCGCCCCAGAAGGCAACTGTCCCGATCTTCGAGAAGTCGGGAAAGTAAAACCCGCTGAAGAAATGTTCTGGGACGGCAACCAGGAAGGCGGGGCCGACCGTGAACTCGTGATGGGGGATGGCCGGATCGTTCGGCAGGAACATGTAGACATGTTGATGATCCAGATCGAAATATTGACCCAGCGCCATGCCGACCAGCACCACGAGCAGCGGACCCGGGACCATGCGCAGATAGCGGTTGCGTACGCGCGACCAGACCATCAGGATCAGCAGACCGACGCCTCCGATGAAGGCGATCTCGGGGTTGAAGTTTGCGATGCTGTGCGGGATCTCGAGGATCGTGTCGATCAGTTCCTTCGCTTCCGGCTTGACTCCCAGCAGCGTATGGAACTGCTTCGCCATGATGATGATGCCGATCGCGGCCAGCATGCCGTGGACGACCGACGCCGGGAAGAATGCGTTGAGCCGCCCCGCCTTCAGCAGCCCCATGACGATCTGCAGGAGACTGGCGACCACGATCGCGGCGAGCGTATACCGGTAGGCGGCCATGGCATCGCCTTCGCCGAGCGACTGGACGGCCGACAGGATCACCACGATCAGCCCGGCCGCCGGGCCATTGATCGTGACGTACGATCCGCTGATACGCGAGACGACCACGCCGCCGATGATCGCACTGATGATGCCGGCCATCGGAGGAAAGCCGGAGGCCATCGCGATGCCGAGGCACAGCGGTAGCGCGATCAGAAAGACCAGAAAGCCGGAAGTCAGGTCGGACTTCCAGTTTTCGATCAATCCGGGAATGCCGGTTTTCGGCGTCTGGCGCGATGCGGTCGTGGGGTCTATGGCGATCACGGGTTACCTCGGCTAGATCATGCGTTGAAGTGCATGCAACTACCGGGCCTTTCGTGGGCTAAACGCACTTTCAAAGGCTTGCAGGACCGGCGGGCCGCCACATCGCTAGGGCGTGGTGCAAAGCCACCGTTCGCGGCGGGGCATATGAACCAGCGTGTCGGGTGCCGCCGAATTCGGGCCGGTGAGGCGCTGCCCGGGCCCCCGATCTTGACCCGCGCTCAGGCTCTCGGTTACGGTGGGACTAATGATCACCATCGCGGTTATTTCGCAAAAGGGAGGCGCCGGAAAGACGACGCTGGCGATCAATCTCGCCGTCGCGGCGACCCGGGATGGATCCGTCGGATGCGCGCTGATCGATCTCGATCCCCAGGCCAGTGCGGCAACCTGGGGCGATAGCCGCTCGGAGCCGCTGCCCGAAGTCGTTTCGGCGCAGGCGAATCGGCTGGAACGGCATATCGAGGCGGCCCGCAAGGGCGGTATGGCGGCCGTCATCATCGACACGGCGCCGCATTCCGAAAGTGCGGCCCTCGCCGCGGCGCGGGCGGCCGATCTGATCCTGATTCCCTGCCGTCCGGCGATCCTCGATTTGCATGCGATCGGTACGACGATCGATCTGGCACGGCTGGCCGGCACGCCAGCCGCTGTCGTGCTGAACGCGGTGCCGCCGCGCGGCTCGCTGGCCGACGAGGCGGCCGAGGCCGTGGCCGGCTATCAGGTGCCTTTGGTCCCGGTGCGCATCACGCAGCGCGCGGCGTTCGTGCACTGTCTGACCGTCGGCAAGGCGATACAGGAATTCGAGCCCCGGGGGCGGGGTGCTGTGGAGATTGGAGGGCTTTACCGGTGGATTTGCGAAACCATTGCGGCCTGAGGTCGACGAGTCGGGAGAAGCTCCGGATATGACGAAAAGGGTCAAATTGTCTGCCGCGCTGAGTCGCACGCTGGACCAGCGCGCGGGCGTGTCGCTGGACGCCGATGACGACGGAAACCCGAGTGCTCCGGCGCGCACGGAGCGCCGCACCGGTGAAGCGTTGGCACCGCGCCGGCGTTCCCTGTTGTCTCCGGTCGGACGCGCCATGTCCGCTGCCGTGTACGGCGTTGGCTACTACGGCAGCTATGGCATCGCGTTCAGCGCGATGACGCTGTGGTATCTGCTGCCACTGAACAATGCACTGGGTCGCGGGTTCCGCGACGGGGGATGTGCCGGCAGCGAGGCGGCCGCCCACACCTGGTCCGACGCGAATGAAGACTTGGCGCCGTCGACACCTGAAAAACGACGCGCGCGGAAACGCAGCGCCCAGCCCGCGACCGCTTGACACGCCTGTCGCTGCCAGGGATTTCGACCGTGAGAACGGATGTTGCCGTTTATTCGCTCTGCTTGTGCTCGGAACGCTGCTCGCGGCATGCGGCACGACCCGCTTCGAGCCTGCGGCAGCGGGTCGTCTCGACAATAGGCCACGCGTTTACCTGTTGGGTCAGGGTTGGCACGCGGGCCTGATCGTCGAGCGTAACGCGGGGTCCGCCCGGCTATGGCCGGAACGCGGGGATTTTCCCGAGGCCGATTTTGTCGAGGTCGGTTGGGGCGAGCGCGAGTTCTACCAGGCAGCCGACCCGGGCGTCTGGATGGCCGTGAAAGCCGCGCTCTGGCCGTCGCCCAGCGTCGTCTTCATGTCCGGGCTACGTAGTCCGCCCGAGACGGTCTTCGCCTGTAGCGACCTGATCGCACTGGATCTGTCGCCGCCCCGCCTGGAAAGTCTGCTGCGTTACGTTCACGACAGCTTCGATCGAGCGGCATCGGCACGTACGGCGCCACTACCGGGTGGCCGCGCGGGGAGCGGGGCTTTCTACCCGGGGCGCGGCCGTTTTCATCTGTTCAACACATGCAATACGTGGACCGCTGGCGCGCTTGCGGCGGCGGGTTATCCGCTCGATCGTCCCTATCCGCCGACGGCCGGCGGTCTCGTGGGGCGGGTGCGGCCCTGGGGCCGCACCCTGGCGCCTCGTGCCTTTTGCCGCTGACCTCGTTCCGGTTAGCCACGGATCTTCCTGCGGTGGCTGCGGTCAGAGCGAGGGTTGTGGTGGCAAGTCGGCGGACGCGGCGCTACTCTTGTGAGCTTTTGGCCCGACACGGAGCGAGCGATGGAGATCGATGACGACGGCAACATGACATTGACCGCCGAGGAAAATCAGGACTTGATGGACCGCCTGGGGATTGCCGAGGCCGATTATGACGACCCGCCCGTTGCCATCGAGAGTGTGGAGTTCGATGCGGGTGTCGCAACCTTCCGTGCGACCAACACCCGTACCGGTAAATCGGTCATTTTGACCTTTGACAGCAGCCCCGAGGCCTAGTCTGATTTTAGGTGCCGAGTGGGGTGGGATGACGGATGGGCCTGCCTGGACCCGTTCCGGGCGTTTTCGACAGACGAGTGACCGACATGTTCATTGCTATGAACCGCTTCCGGATTGCCCCGGGACGCGAGGATGAGTTCGTGGAAATCTGGCGCAAGCGCGAAACCTACCTTGACGAGGTGCCGGGTTTTCGGGAGTTCAACCTGCTGCGTGGCCCGGCCACCGAGGAGTGCACGCTCTTCGCATCGCATTCGATCTGGGACTCGCGGGCGGCCTTCGAGGATTGGACCCACTCCGAAGCATTCCGGAAGGCCCATGCCAGTGCCGGCGGCGCGAAGGGCCTGTATCTCGGGCATCCGCAATTCGAAGGTTTCGATGTGGTGTTGTAAGCCCTCGGGTCGGTCCCACCGATTTGCCGGACGCGAGCATTGCTGCAATACTGCGCGCCGATTCGCTGCGCGAGCCCGTGCTTCGGCCGCAGACGCAGTGGAGTGTTTCGTTGGTTGCTGGACTCTCTCCGTTGCTACTCGCTGTCTCGGCGCTGGACCTTGCGTTCCGCGCGGCTTTCGCCCTCTTCCCTGCAATTCGCCGCTTGGCCCGCGCCCAGCGCTTCGCCTTTCGGAATACGGAGTACGGATCGACCATGGATCTTCTCCTCCTCCACGGCCGCCGCGATTTCGGCGGATGCGAGTGCCATGTCTTACGCTGATGCGGGCTTAGGGTGGCAGCCGTGAGCGTGACGCGACACCTGGCACTGGGTCTCGCTTTGGTTATGGTGCTGGGGCCAGCCTCAGCCCGCGACTGGCGGTGGTATCCGAAGCGGCAATCGCCGGATGCCAACGCGTTGCGGCCCGATCTCGAAGGTGCCAAAGGTGACGATGGCAATTCCGGCCTGACCGAACTGGACGAGATGCGGCAGTGGCTTTATCGTCGGGATGTCGAGCGGCGGGAGCGCGGCTTTACCGTGCCCGACACGGTGGAACAGATCGATCCCACCGTTTCGGAACCGCCCCCGTTGCCCCCACCCAGGCATTGGACCCGACCCGGTTTCGGCAGTCCGTCGGTTGGGGGATTCGACAGTGACGGTGGGTCGCGTGAACGTATCCGGAACATGCTCCCGGTCGAGCCGGTTCCGCCAGCGCCGCGGGCTGGGCTGACGGACCCGACGGAAGTGCCGATGGCCGAAGGTATGGACGCCGGAGATGCGGTGCCCGAGCGGCATGCGCATTCCGGGAAGCGTCACTACCGAAGCAAGTCCGGGCACCGCAAGCATTACCGTTCAGGTAAGTCCTCAAAGTCACGGAGCGGCAAGCGTCGCCATCGCTGAGCTGAGGCCGGCGGCCGTTGATACGGGTACTCCGCGCGGCGGTAGGTGGCACGAGCGGCGTGTTGCATGCCAGCGCCATCCGCTTGACTCGCGACTGTTTGGCAGTCGAAGGGCGATGGCGCCGGCAATCATGCCGAGCTGCATCCGGCCTTCTCCGTGTCCCACCGCTAGATTGTCTCACCCTGCTGCAAACGGCGTGTTCGCGCGATGGCGTGCGCCATCCTCTTCCCAGTTAGCGATTCACCCTGCGTCCATGCGCGAATTCGGTCTTTTCCGTACGAGTTAGAGGTCCTGTCAATTATCTACAGGACAGAGCACACGAGAGGTAGGTAAATTCACCGATTCGAGCGAAAAGCGAGCGTGATAGCGTCTTTCCGTAGGCGAATTCACTGAGAGCGCCTCACAACCATCAAACCAAAAGAAGGTCATCCACCGGGCCCAGCGGCAATCGGTGAAATCGTCTACGCCGGCGTTCAAAGAGTAGGAGTGGTACAGCCCGGCTTCAGTGAAGAGGGATTCAAAAAACGTTTACCCATTGGGGGGTGTAATGAACGGAATCCAGAAAAAATCCTGCGCAGGAAACCATGGGTTTTTCGCGATCGTCGCGGCAGTTCTCTTGGCCTGGTGCGCTGGCGCGTGGGCAGCGCCTGAGACGGTGCTGCTGGTGAGTTACGACGGGATGGATCTGACGCTGACGCAAAGGTTGATGCGTGCCGGAAAGCTCCCCCATCTGTCGGAGTTGAAGGTCGTGCCGATGTTCGGTGGGCCCGTCACCGCTACGAAGCCGGGACATGCCGAAGTGCTCACCGGACTCGGTTACAATATCACTGGGGTTCGCACCAACAAGGATTTTGACTCAAAGATCCAGCCGGGCTGGACGATCTTCGGTATCGTCAAGCGGGAGCGGCCGGAAACCTTCGTGAGTGCGATCTTTTCGAAACCCCAACACACGGGAGATGATCTACTAAAGGATGGCCGTCGCGAGCCGTGGTACGACTTGGCTGTTTGGGCCAAGGCCGGGGGACTCGATGGCTATTTTAATGCGTCCGAGATCCCGAGGAACCATAGCCTCACCACCGACGAAACCATGGCAGTCGTCGAACAGCACATTGCGAAGTACGTCGCCTGGTACCAGTCGACACATCGCTGGCAGTATTTCATTTACGTTCATTTCGCCGCCCCCGATCGTACCGGGCATCAATATGGGGCTGGGTCGGCGCAGTGGAACGCGGAGATGATCAGACTGGATGCCCAACTGGGCTATTTGCGTGACCGGCTGCATCCCGAGGTGGTGCTCGTGTACTCCGACCATGGCTTCGATGCGCCGGGTGCCAGGATTCATGCCCATGCGCCGAACGCCTTTCTGGCGTCGAACGTTGCGCTGCAGCCGCACGGCAACCGGTGGGATGTCGTTCCTACACTCTGCGAGGTATTGGAACTGCCTTGGAAAACCTACCAGCCATTGCTGCTGGGGCGGAGTTTGTTGCTGCCGTGACACCGCGGATAAGATCCGAGAGTAGGAGCATTGCACCCGCCGGAGGCAAAACGGTTGTAGGAGTGGTGCAATGTGGGGAGCCACTCAGCGCACCAACCAGGTTGCGCCATGAACCAGGAATGCCAGAAATCCCGAGCCGGTAGTTCCGATCAAGGCGAGGATGGCCGGCGGGAAGCACCGAGAAGTGCTGCTCACCGGCAGCGTTGGCCGAGTAGTGTGGGCGGGGAGTTCCGACATGTGTTTTCGGCCGAGGGCGAGGCCCTGCAGGCCGCTGGAATGAAAGCAAATCCTGGCATCGCAAGCATCACTGGGGTCGGGTAATGCCTCGACCTTGTAGCGCGGCAAGCGTCGGCATCGCTGAGCTGAGGCGGCGTCGACGTTCTGCCCTCGGTAATCCCGACCCGCGGCATCCCCGCCGTTGCGCCGTGTGGCTCTCGGGCGAGCGCCAGCCCCGGTCCTGGGAATTGAGGCCTGAACCCTAGCCGCGGCCGTGCAAGGCTTGTTGATAGACCGGCATGTATTTCTCGGCCAGTTTTCGCATCGCGTCGATCCGGGTTTCCGGGCTGGGGTGAGTGCTGAGGATTTCCGGAGTGCGGGATCCGCTGGCGTGCAGCATTTTTTCCCAGAGGCTGACCGCCGCCTGCGGGTTGTAGCCGGCGCGAGCGGCGAGTTGCATGCCGACGGCGTCGGCTTCGCTCTCGGCTTCCCGGCTGTTCGGCAACTGCAGCGCGAGGGTCGCGGCGGAATCGGCCAGTCCGGCCACCGTACGAAGGTTATACCCAGCGATGGCGCCGGCGATCATGCCGAGTTGCAAACCGGCCTTCTGCATCTGTACCCGGGACATTTTTTCGGCCTGGTGCGACAGCAGTGCGTGCGAGATTTCGTGCGCCATCACCTGCGCCAGTTCGTCGTCGGTCGGCTTGATCTTGTCGAGAAGGCCGGTATAGACGGCCATCTTGCCGCCGGCCATGCACCAGGCGTTGACCTCGTTGACGCGCAAGAGGTGCACTTCCCACCGCCAAGCGCGTGTTTCCGGGCGTAGGTTCTGGGCCTGCACCACGAGCTTGTCCGTGATCGTACGCACGCGGCTCAGCGTGGCGGGGTCGGTGTCGAGCGCGCGTTCGCGGTGGGCTTCTGCGACGAGCTGGCTGTAGGCTTGTTGCGAGGATTTCGCGGCTTCCGCATCGCTGACCAGCGCGGCCTGACTGCGGCCCGTGATCGGGTTGGTGGCACAAGCAGTGAGCGTGGACGCGCCGATGGCCAGGGATAAGATCGGGTGGGTGAGTCGTTTCATGCGATTCGGCTGTGCCCTTTGCGGGCTGTTGCTGGTCGGTGGCTGCCAGTCCGTGGTCGGTATGGCGAACGCGCTCGAGCGCCTGGCGGCTGTCTTGAGCATCCCGTTCGAGAGCGCGCTGCAGCGCATTTCGGGCGCCGTTATTCAAGCTAGGTGTATAACGACCCGAGACCGAGATTGCAAGACTGTCGATTGGAGGGGGCGCGAGGGTCGCGCCACTTGTGACCGAATGTGCCGCCCCCCGATGATCTCCCCTGCGGCAGCTGAGCCCCGCGGGTGAGGCCGAGATCGAGCCGGACGTCCGTGAGCCCATGGGGCGGCTCGATTAGCGCGGCCGTTCGGCCGCCCTGCCGCGGCGGTCGCGGGGAGTTGTCGGCATCAAGGCTGGGAACCTGGCGGTTTGGTCACGCCCGGGCTGGACGCATCGAATGTCAGGCCCTCCGTCAGCGCCAGATGCTCCATGACCTGAACCGCATTGCGCAGTGCATTGGGTTCCACGGCCGTGCGTCCGGCGTAAGGGTGGTCGACGGAAATGACCACGGCCAATTCGAAGGCGATGGAGGCCCCCAGGGCGAGGCTCATGATCGCGAACAGGCCGTTCCTGCCCTGCGTGAACAAGGCCGCCATGACCATGACGACGACCGCCCCCCCGAACAGGAGGCGCCAGACGTCCGATGGCAGATAAGGTTTTGCATCCAGCAGACGCGATCGCCGGTCTTCGGTGAAGCGGATCAGTTCCTCCATCGAATGATTCAGCGTGATCTCATCGCGCGCTTCCTTCGGCGTGTAGCGAACGTAGTATGACCAGAGTTCGTTGTGGATCGCAAAAGCCTTGGGGATGCCGGTGGTTACCCCGTGTGTCTGCCGGTACAGCGAGTCCATCCAGGCCCACTCCTCGTCGACCGTCGATTGTGCGTACCGATACAAGCTGGATCGGATCTTCTGTGCTTCCGGTTCGGACAGTCCGCCGGACAGACGAAACAGGCTGACGAGACGGTTGGCTTCATCGATCTGTTCGGCCTCGGCATCCTGGAAGTTCTGCCAGGCAGCGACCAGGATCAAACCCAGCAGGATTGCGTAGAGCGCGGAAACCGAGTTGAACACGGCATCGAGTGCCTCGTGATGGCCGGTTTCATCCCGCCCGACGAGCCAGCGTCGCAGAGGGATCGCTGCGATGCTGACCAGCGTATAGCTGGCACCGAACAGCGCGGCGATCTCCCACATGCTGAGCGAAGCGAGAAAATCGTAAATCGAGGCCATCGAAAAGTTCCTTTGAAGTCTGCAATCCGGCAGTGGATTATCCCGTAAATGGATCGGTCAGAAGGCGTCGGCGCGCTGCTGATGCCGAGGACCACCTCGGTGGCGGCGCCTTCGAGCTGGCGGCAGGACGGTGATCACGCGAAGCGGATCAGGGCGATTCGTAGCATAATTTCCCCCGCGGGGTATAAGGCCATCAACCAAAAAGAACAGCGCCCGCAGAGTCATCACGATGAAGAACTTGCGTCGTCCCGAGCTTCCGTATTCCCTGGTGTGGGGTGCGCTGATCCCGTTGCTGGCCTGCGGGCTGCAGTGGGTGCTATGGCCCCACGTCCCTCCCCTCGTCTGGCTGTTCTTCTACCCCGCTGTTTTTTTCAGCGCCTGGCTGGGCGGACTCTACGCCGGGCTGCTCGCCACCATACTCTCGGTCGGGCTGGCCGCGTTCTTTTTCGTCGAGCCGCGGCTCTCCTGGGTCGTGGCGGATTCCCGTCACCTGGTCAGTTTCGCCATCTTCACATCGATGGGGGTCTTGTTTAGCCGGATTCACCAGAAACTGTTCGACCTGGCGGGGGAGATCGAGCGTATTCAGGCATCGGATCTCGAGGCGAAGCGGGATCGTCTGGAGTTTGCGCTGGATGCGGCTGACGCGGGGCTCTGGGATTGGGATCTAAAGAGCAATCGAGTCCTGTGGTCTGACAGCATCTGGCGTCTCTAAGGCCTGGAACCGGGCAGCTGTGAGCCATCCTATGAAGCCTGGGCGTCCAGCGTCCATCCCGATGATCGCGATACCACCATCGCGAAGCTGCATGCGGCTGTTGGGACCGGCGGGGATTTCTATCTGGAATGGAGGGTGGCAAATAGCCCGCTGGGAGAAGAACGCTGGTTACTTTCGAGAGGGCAGGCGGTGCTCGATGCCGACGGCAGCCAGCGTTTTTATCGCGGTATCGTGCTGGATATCTCTCGGCTGAAACACTCGGAAACGCGCCTCGCGGACAGCGAGCAGCGTTTGAGTTTCGCGCTGGAGACGCTCGGCGTCGGCGCCTGGGAATTGGATCTGGGCACCCGTGTTGCCATGCGCACCCTGCTGCACGACCGGATCTTCGGCTACGAGGAGGCGCTGCCGCTCTGGACCTACGACATGTTCCTGGAGCATGTCGTGCCGGACGATCGCGACCACGTGGACCGGTGTTTCCGCGACGCGACCGCCAGCGGTGCCGACTGGGACTTCGAGTGCCGCATCCGGCGCGCGGACGGTGCGCTGCGATCGATCTGGGCCAAAGGGCGGCATCGGTACGACGAACAGGGTCGACCGCTGGCACTGGCGGGCATCGTGCAGGACATCACCGAGCGGAAGCAGCTGGCGGACGCGCTGACGGCCAGCGAGCGGGAGTTCCGCTTGCTGGCTGAAGCCATGCCCCAGATCGTCTGGGCCACGGATGCAGATGGCCGGAACACCTATTTCAACCATCAGTGGGCCGATTACACGGGGCTGTCTCTGGCTGAGAGTTCCGGCCACGGCTGGAACATCCCCTTCCATCCCGATGATCGGAGCCGGGCCTGGGTCGCGTGGCGGAACGCGGTCGAAACCAATGCCACCTACGCCCTGGAATGCCGCCTGCGGCGGGCCGATGGGGTGTACCGCTGGTGGCTGATCCGGGGCGTTCCGGCCGTCGACGACGCGGGAAACATTCTGAAATGGTTCGGTACCTGCACGGATATCCATGATCTCAAGCTGAACGAGCAGGCGCTGCTGCAGAGCCGCGAGAATCTGCTCTCCGTGATGCAGAACGCGCCCTACGGCATCCTGCTGATCAACACGGAAGGCACGACGGCTTACCTGAATCCGACCGCCACCCGGTTGCTGGGGTATCGGCTGGCTGACATTCCGGACTTCGACACGATGTTCAGGAGGGCTTACCCCGAGCCGGCCTATCGGGAACAGGTGCAGCGAGCCTGGCAGGAAAATGTGATGGCTCGCGAGGACGAGGGCACGTTGGATGAGGCGAGAGTCTACTCCGTTCACCGTGCCGATGGGGTTCCCCGCGACATCGAGTTTCATGTCACCCGCCTGCCGGATCAGCGCACCTTGGTGACCTTTACCGACATCACCGACCGCAAGCAGGCGGAGGACCAGCTGCGCAAGCTGGCGCTCGCGGTGGAGCAGAGTCCGGCCAGCATCATCATCACCGACACGAACTCGCTGATCGAGTACGTGAACGATGCCTTTTGCCGCAACACCGGCTATGCGCGAGAGGAAGCCCTGCAGCGAAACCCGGCATTCCTGGGATCCGGCCAGACGCCGGCCGACACCTTCCGCAGCCTGCGGGCCATGCTGGCGCAAGGCCAGACCTGGAGGGGCGAACTGTTCAACCGGCGCAAGGATGGGAGCGAGTACGTCGACGATGCCATCATCTCGCCGCTGCGTCAGCCCGATGGCCGGCTTACCCACTACGTGGCCGTGCAAGAGGACGTCACCGAAAAGAAGGCACTGTTCCTGGAACTGGAGACGCATCGCCAACATCTGGAGCAACTGGTGGAACAGCGGACGCGGGATGTGGTCGCCGCGCGTGCGGAAGCAGAAGGCGCCAATCGGGCGAAAAGCGCCTTCCTGGCGAACATGAGTCACGAGATCCGAACGCCGATGAATGCCATTCTGGGCCTGGCTCATCTGCTCAGGGGCGATAACCCCACTCCGGAGCAACTGGAGCGGCTGGGCAAGATCGATGGGGCAGCGCGGCACCTGCTCTCCATCATCAATGACATCCTCGACATCTCGAAGATCGAGGCCGGCCGGCTGGAACTGGAGCAAGCGAACTTCCCGCTGGCCAGCATCCTCGATCACGTGCGTTCGCTGATCGCGGAACAGGCCCGCGCCAAGAGCCTCACAGTCGACGTGGATGGCGACGATGTGCCGCTGTGGCTGAAGGGCGACCCGACGCGTTTGCGTCAAGCGCTGCTCAATTATGCGGGCAACGCCGTGAAGTTTACGGAGAGCGGCTCGATCAGCCTGAGGGCGCTGCTGCTGGGGGAGGACGCTGAGGGTTTGCTGGTCCGTTTCACTGTCCAGGACACTGGCGTCGGCATTGCGCCGGAGGAAGCCGCGCGGTTGTTCGAGGCGTTCGAGCAGGCCGATGCCTCGACCACCCGCAAGCACGGTGGTACCGGTCTGGGACTCTCCATCACCCGACGTCTGGCCCGTCTGATGGGAGGCACCGTCGGTGTGGACAGCGAACCCGGTCAGGGCAGCTCGTTCTGGTTCACGGTCCGGTTGAAGCGGGGGGAGGAAGGGGCTCCGCTCGACCCCGGTGTCTCGCTGGCCTGGGCCGAGGCGGAGCTGCGAAGGAACCACACGGGCTCCCGTCTGCTGTTGGCGGAAGACAACGCCATCAACCAGGAGGTCGCATTGCAACTGTTGCAGGCACCCGGGCTATTGGTGGATGTCGCCTGGGACGGGCAGCAGGCCGTGGAGAAGGTCAGGGCCAACGCTTACGACCTCATCCTCATGGACGTGCAGATGCCTGGAATCGATGGGCTGGAGGCCACGCGCCTCATCCGTGCGATGCCGGAGCGTCGGGCAGTCCCGATCCTGGCCATGACCGCCAATGTGTTCGACGAGGACCGGCGCGATTGCGTGGACGCGGGCATGAACGATTTCGTCGCCAAGCCCGTGGATCCTGAACTCCTATACGCGACCTTGCTGAAGTGGTTACCCGTCAGGACCATTAGCACCATCGATGGACCGGTCAATGCCGCGGAGGTTTCGGTTGAGGACGAGTACCGGCAGCGCCTGGCCGCGATACCGGGCCTCGACGTGGAGGCAGGGTTGAGCCACACGGGCGGCAAAATGCCGACTTATCTCCGATTTCTCTCGATGCTGGTCTATCAGCATCCGCCGGACCTGCAGCATCTCGCGGAGCTCCTGGCTGAGGACAAGCGTGTAGAGATCGGACGACTGGCGCACGCGTTGAAGGGAGCGGCCGGCAACCTGGGTATCGAGAGTGTCGCCGCGTTGGCGGACGCGCTGGGTCTTGCGCTGCGCCGCGGCGCCGAGGCTGGGGAGATCCGGCAGATCGGCACTGCGCTCATACAGGACTGGTCGAGGATCAGTAAAATGCTGGCCAGGGTGCTGCCGGATCCGGGCATGGCGGCCTCAAGGGACAAGCAAGACCGTCGCTAGGCTGTCGTTGCGATGTATCCGAGACGGGTGGTCGACTGCGTGGGCACCACGACATCCGTGCCGAGGAATCCAGTCGCTGGCTGCAGACTCATTGACGCCGTGTCGCCTGCGCGCTCACGGCGCCGGGCCGTTTACGGCTGGCTGTTCCAGCCACTGCAGCAGGGTCAGGTAGAGCCGTTCCGGCACGACGGGTTTGCCGATGTGATCGTCCATTCCCGCCTCGAGGCAGGCGTTCCGATCCTCCTCGAAGGCATTGGCAGTCATCGCGAGGATCGGTGTGGCCGCATAACCCGGTAGCGCACGTATGGCACGCGTGGCCTCCAACCCGTCCATGACCGGCATCTGCATATCCATCAGCACCAGATCATAGGCGGCACTCGCGCAGCGGGAAACGGCGGTTCTGCCGTTCTCGGCGGTATCCACGTGGAGTTGTGCCGCCCGCAGCAGTTCCAGGGCGACCTCCTGATTGATGGGGTCATCTTCGGCGAGAAGGATGCGCGTTCCGGCATGCTTACGGCGCAAGGCATTCAGAGCGGAATCGGCATCCGGCACTTCGTCGCTGGACTCGATCGTGCTGCCGTGTTCGAGCCGCGCCGTGAACCAGAAGGTGCTGCCGCACCCGGGAGTGCTGTCGACGCCCGCATCGCCTCCCATCAATTGCGCGAGACTGCGGGTTATGGTCAGGCCAAGACCCGTGCCGCCGTGCTTCCGGGTGGTCGACGCATCGGCCTGGACGAAAGGGGCGAACAGGCGCTCGCGGCGCCCCGGATCGAGGCCTGGCCCGGTGTCTTCCACCTCGAATCGGATCAACAGGGTTGAGCCCGTGTTCTCCAACACGCGCGCGCGCAGCGTGACCGAGCCGTGTTCGGTGAATTTGACGGCGTTCCCGGCATAGTTGAGCAGCGCCTGTCGTAACCGCGTAGGATCGCCGCGTAACCGGTGCGGTACATTGCGGGCGTCGACCGTGATGCGAAGGCCCTTCTGCTGGGCCGCATCCGCCACCAGTGACCGGGTGTGTTCCAGCAGTTCGGGCAGGGAAAAATCGGCGTGCTCGAATACGATCCGGTCGGCCTCGATCTTCGAGAGATCGAGGATGTCGTTCAACAGGCTCATCAGATGCTGGGCTGCCTGTTCGATCTTGGTCAGACGATCGCCCTGGGTCGGGGTCAAGGGCTCCTTGCGCAACAGGTAGCTCAAACCCAGGATGGCATTCATCGGAGTTCGGATCTCGTGGCTCATATTGGCCAGGAACGTACTCTTGGCCCTTGTGGCGGCCTCGACGTGGAAGCGGTCGATTGCGATCGCGGCCAGATCGGCGGCCTGCTTGATCAGGCGCAGATCCCCGTCAGTGGGCCACGCGGGCTGTCGATGATAGATGGCCAGGGTGCCGAGCACCTGACCGTTGGCGGAAAGGATGGGTTCGGACCAGCAGGAAGCCAGGCCGGCGCTGGCCGCAAGCGTCCTGAATGGGCTCCAGTAAGGGTCGGTCGAGATGTCGGCGGCGATAACGCGCTGCCCGCTGTGTGCGGCTGTGCCGCAGCTGCCCGAGGATGGGCCGATTTCCAGCCCATGGATGGCGCGATTGTAGAACTCGGGAAGATTCGGGGCGGAACCGACCAGCAGGTGCTTGCCTTCGGGGTCGAGCAACAGGATGCTGCACAGCGTTCCCGGCTGGCCGGCTTCGACGGCGTGCACGATGGCATCGAGGATTTCGCCTAAAGGGGCATTCCGGGCGATCAGATCCATGGCCTGGATGCGCGCCGCTTCCCGCTGGTCGGCCAGCTTGCGTTCGGAGATGTCCTGGAGTGTCCCCATCAGGTAGTCGATGCCGCCATCGGCCCGATAGTGAGGGAAGCCGCGCAGCTCGGTCGCCTTGACGGTTCCGGACCGCGCACCGCGCACTTCGACCTCGATCCGGAACGGTTCGCCTGTGGTAAGCGTGTGCTGGAGGCTTTCCACAACCCGTTCGCGCGAGCCGGGCAGGTAGAAATCGAGTCCGGTGGCCAGGTCCGGTTGGTAATCCGCGGGCATCTCGACGATTTCGTAAACGCCCTCCGTCCACATCAGCGTGTTGTTCGCCGGATCGGCGCGCCAGCCGCCTAACTGTCCTACCCGCTGACTTTCCCGCAGGAAAAACGCGCTTTCCCGCAATTTCGCCTCCATGGCCTTCCGCTCGTCGATGTCGGTATGGGTGCCGAGCATCCGGAGCGGGTTGTTCTCTGTATCCCGCTCGACGACGCGCCCTGTGGACAAGATCCATTTCCAGTCGCCAGACGCCGTGCGTTGCCGGAATTCGGCGTGGTAGTCGTCACTCCTGCCGTCGATATGGTCCTGATAGGCCTGTTGCGCCGCGTCGAGATCGTCAGGGTGGAGGTTTTCCAGCCAACGCGCATGGGTCTCATGGAACTGGCGCGGGTCGTAGCCGAGCATCAACGCGTACTCGTCGTTCACGATCGCTGCCCCGGTCCGCAGGTCGAGATCATAGAGCCCCTGACGAGCGGCCTTCAGGGCCAGACGAAGGCGCGCTTCGCTGATCCGCAGCGCCTCGTCGGCCCGTTTATGCTCGGTCACGTCGATGAAGACACCGTTCCAACGGATGTCGCCGCCTGCCAGGGGTACGGGATCGGACTCCAGTCGAAGCCAGCGGATGTCGTCCCCGACGACGAAGCGGCCCTCCCAGCGGAATGGCTCAAGGGTGCGTGCCACGCGGCTCTGAGCGGCTTCGAACGCTTCGCGATCCTGTGGGTGCAGGGTGTCGAAGAGAACGCCCGAATTGGCCAGCGCGTCCTCCTTCTTCACCCCGGACAGGGCGCAGAGTCGGTCGCTGATGAAGTCGAAGCGCGCCGTGCCATCGGCGCGCTGGAGGATCGAGTAAATCCCCACGGGTATCCGGCGAACAAGATCGTCGTAACGGGCGTTACTTTCCCGCAACGCGTGCTCGGCAGCCCGATTTTGGCTCACGTCCTCGAAGATCGTGTACACCGCGCAGACGTCGCCGCCCGGGGCCGCACGCAGTGGGATGGCGTCGATCTTGATCCAAACATGTTGCCCGCGGGCGGGGTTGAAGATCCCCATCAGAACGCCGTGTGCCGGTTCGCCGGTGGTCAGCGCAACCATGCTGGGATGCGTGTCTCCGGGAAACGGGGATCCATCTTCATGGATCGCTTGCCAGCGGGAAGCGCGCGAGTCCAGGGAACGCAGTTCGTCGACGCTCGCGCCCAGTATCGAGGCGGCGGTCGGGTTCGCGTCGACGATGGCCCCGCTCCGATCCTGATAAACGATGCCATGGGGGGAAGTCTCGAAGAGGAGGCGGTGCTGCTCTTCGCTGCGTTGCAGGGCGCTTTCCGCATCGATGCGCGCGGTGATGTCCTCGACCATGCAAACGTGAGTCGGACCCTGGCCGATATCGATTCCGAGAGGAGCGATTGTCATGTTGATCCAGACCACCGAACCATCCGGGCGCAGGTAGCGTTTGTTCATCCGGAACTCGGTGATCTCGCCTGCATTCAGGCGCGCCATTTGCGTCAGGTCGGCCTGCACGTCATCGGGATGGGTGATCTGCATCCAGTCGAGGGTGGCCAGTAGCTCGCGCGGACGCTCGGCGATTTCCGCAAAGCGCTGATTGGCCTGGTGGATGCGGCCTGTCAGCGAACTGATCAGGGCGATCCCGACGGGCGCATTCTCATACAGCACCCGGAAGCGTGCCTCGGAGTCCTGGCGGTCCAGCAGCGCCGAGATCGCTCGCCGTTGGCGATCGTGCCGCCACCATGCGAAACCGATCGCAGTGAGCCCGAGGACCAGCAGCGAAAGGACGGCGACCGTCCACGTGGCGAGGCGCCTGACGCCCGCGTCCGCCTCTGCCGCGTCGATCTTGGCGATCAGTGACCACGAGGTTCCGGCAATGGGCGTCGTATAGGCCAGAACCGGCGCGCCCCGATAATCGGGGCCGCGGTGGATGCCGTGCTCACCGCGCGCTGCGGACGCGGCGGGAAGCCCCGGGGACAACAGGGGCTTAAGCAGACTCAGTGGAGGTTCCTGCCGGTGGCGCAAGGGGCTGATGAAGCGGACACCGTCTCGCTCCGGCCGGACCAGGAACGTCTCTGCCGATTCGGTTGGAATCGGCCAGCGTTCGACTAGCGGAAAAAGGGAGGTTGCGGCGTCCTTGGCCAGATACAGCACGGCGGGGGACGGCGCCCCGGGGATTCTTACCGGCGCGAGCATACCGAATTCGATCCGGCCGTTGGCATTGCGGTGCAGGTCGACCAGTGAACCTCGCTCTGCGGACAGGATGGCCGCCACTGAAGCGGCGTGCTCGGTTGCATCAGGAGAGCCGATCACCAACAGGTCATGGGCCGACGCATCGAACAGGGCGATCGACAGGTAATGGTGCGCAGTGGCGATGGCTTCCAGACGGTGGCGAATGGTCGATTCCAACGCGGTGTTCCGCTTGCCGCCAATCCACCGTGCGATGGATTGCGCGACCTCGGATTCGGCCGATGCATAGAGATCGGCGTCGACCTTGATGTCGGTCAACATCTGCTGGATCTGCTGCTGTTTCTGTTCCGCGATGGCCGTTAGCTGATTCTGGAACTCCTGGCGCATCTGAGCGCGGGCGCGGAAGAATGCGGACGCACTGACAGCCCCGATCAGGCCAGTGACGATCAGGATGGCCAGCGGGAACCGCCACGGCCGTGCGTCGGGGTTTTGAACACGTCCGGCGTCGGAAGGTGGCATTTGCTGCAGCGACAGCGTCGACGTCGGGATTGGCTTGAGCATGGAAACCTCGGGAGAAACGTGAGGGTGGGCGATCGGTTTCCAAACTAAAGGCGTGATTGCTTGCCCCGGAGGCTTCTTCAGGGCTCAGTTGACCGCCGCCCAAGGGCGACGGACGGGCTTGCTTGCGGAGCGTACGCGGCGAGCGGCGGAGTGCGGCGCCGTCAAGCGGCTGTAGTCTAATTCAAAAAGCGCATATCGGAAATTTGTCGCTGGCATTCTTCAGGCCTGGGTCTGTCGACCGCAATGAGCGGCGTCAACTTGGCCGGGAAGGCCGTGGCGGCACAGGGATAAAGCCTCTGCGGGCCCGACTCGCGGCCATACCGGCGCCAAGGCAGTTGTCCTCCCGGGTGTCCGGTGTTCCCCGGTACCGGCAAACTTTCGGTACACTGGTGGCTCTTCAACGCACAAGGAGTCAGTCAGATGAGCCTGTTCAGTACGATTCTTGAAAAGCTCGGTTTCGGCAGTGCCCACGCTGCTTCGGCGCCAGCCGCAGGGGCCGCCGGCGCCGCTCTGGTCGACGTCACCGCGCAACTCGACAGCCGCGCTGCCGCGAACCCTGAAAAGTTGAACTGGAAGACATCTATCGTCGATCTGATGAAGCTGCTGGGCCTGGACAGCAGCCTGGCGGCTCGCAAGGAGCTCGCTACCGAGCTGGGTTGCCCGGCCGATCTGATGGGCGATTCTGCCAAGATGAACGTCTGGCTGCACAAAACCGTGCTCCAGAAGCTTGCCGATAACGGCGGCAACGTGCCCCCGGAACTCCTGTAATAGGTTCGCCCACCGGTATCCGGTCGCCCTGGGCGGCCGGATGCGCCATACCCGCAGCCCGGTTTTCGTAATCGGGTTGCGCAGCATCAATGACGGCTATCCGCGGTGGTGCGGCTCGAAGGTTTGATCGGACGGCCGTGCGTTGGCGGGTGCCAACCCGTTAGATGGATGGCCGGCGTTGGCGCCGCTTCGGCTCACTTTCCGATACAAAAGCTGCTGAAGATGCTGCCCAGCAGGTCTTCGGTCGTGAAGCGGCCGGTGATCTCCCCGAGGGCTTCGTGCGCTGCGCGAAGGTCGTCGGCGAACAATTCCGGGTTTGAGGCCCCGCAATTGATCATCGCCTGATCGAGAGTCTGGCGGGTGCGGCGGAGCGCCTCCAGGTGCCGGCGGCGGGCCATGAATATCCCGCCCTCCTCGCTCCGATAGCCGGCGCAATCCTTGAGGTGCTGACGCAGTTCGGACAGACCGGCACCGGTTTCGGCCGACAGGTACACATGTGTGCCCGAGGGCGTGACCTCGATTCGCGGTGGGGCGTTGGTCAGGTCCGTCTTGTTGTGTACTCGCGTGATCGGCACGCCGGCCGGCAGTTCCTGCAACAGTTCTTCTCCCTGTTCGGGAAAGCGATCGTCGAGGACCAGCAGTACGCGGCCCGCCTCGGCGATCGCGGCCCGGGCACGCCGTATTCCCTCCTGTTCGACGCGGTCCGGGGCATCATGGATTCCCGCCGTATCGATCACATGCAGCGGCAGTCCGTCGATCTGAATGTGCTCTCGCAGCAGATCGCGCGTGGTGCCGGCAATGTCGGTGACGATCGCCGTGTCGCGACCGGCCAGACGGTTCAACAGGCTGGATTTTCCGACGTTGGGACGACCCGCGATGACGACGGTGAGGCCGTCGCGGAGCAATTCGCCCTGCCGCGCCGTCGCGACGAGGGCGTCCAGGCGGGTCGACAACTCGCCAAGTCGGGCGGACACCTGACCGGAGTTCAGAAAGTCGATTTCTTCGTCGCTGAAATCGATGGCCGCCTCGACATAGGTGCGCAGCCAGACGAGTTCGTCGCAGAGTGCGGCGATGTGCTTGGAAAAGTCGCCCTGCAGTGAGCGTTGCGCGGAGCGGGCGGCTTGTTCGGTCGCGGCGTCGATCAGGTCGGCCACGGCCTCGGCCTGAGCAAGATCGATCTTCCCGTTCAGGAAGGCGCGTTCGGTGAATTCGCCGGGTTGGGCGAGGCGCGCGCCGGCGGAGAGGACGCGTTGCAACAGCAGGTCGCTGACGACCGGACCACCATGGCCGTGAAGTTCCAGCATGTCTTCGCCGGAAAAGGAGTGAGGGCCGGGAAAATACAGTGCGAGGCCCTCATCGATCACGGAGCCGTCGTGGTCGCGGAAGCGGCACAGCCGGGCGCGCCGGGCATCCAGGGTCTGCGCGAGGATGGCGGCGACGACCCGACCGACGCCGGGCCCGGACACGCGGACGATGCTGACGCCGCCCCGGCCGGGGGGCGTCGCAATCGCGGCGATGGTGTCGTGGCAGGCCGGCGCGATCATGCGCGGCGGCCCGTGGACGTCAGGCCGGGGACTTCGCGGGCTTCTCGATCTGCTTGGTGATGTACCACTGCTGCGCGATCGACAGGATGTTGTTGACGACCCAGTAGAGCACCAGCCCGGACGGGAAGAAGGCGAAGAAACCGCCGAAGAGATACGGGAAGAACTGCATGACCTTCGCCTGCACCGGATCGGCCGGTGCGGGGTTCAGCTTCTGCTGGATCACCATGGAGATGACCATGATCAGCGGCAGCACGTAGTACGGGTCGCGGGCCGACAGATCGTTCAGCCAGCCCAGGAACGGTGCCTGGCGCAACTCAACGCTTTCGGCCAGCACCCAGTACAGGGCGATGAACACAGGTATCTGCACCAGGATCGGCAGACAGCCGCCGAGCGGGTTGACGCGCTCTTTCCGGTACATCTCCATCATTGCCTGATTGAAGCGCTGGCGATCGTCGCCACAGCGTTCCTTCAGCTCCTGGAGCTTGGGTTGCAGCTTGCGCATGTTCGCCATCGAGCGATAGCTGGCTTCGGAGAGCTTGAAGAACAGCGCCTTGATGACCAGCGTCACCGAGATGATCGCGAAGCCCCAGTTGTTGAAGAGTTTATGGAACCATTCGAGCAACCAGAAGATCGGCTTGGCGATCACGGTCAGCGCACCGAAGTCGACGGTCAACTCCAGGCCGGGCGCGGTGGCTTCGAGCACGCGCTGCAGCTTCGGACCGGCGTACAGGGTGGCTGCCAGCGCTTGGGTCTGGCCGGGAGCCACGGTGGCATCGGGGCCGGTCGCGCCGATCAGGAAGCGCTTATTGCCGAGGTCCTTGGTATAGAAGCTGTTGTCCTGTTCGGCGGAGGGGATCCAGGCGGCCAGGAAGTAGTGTTGGATCATCGCGACCCAGCCGCCCTTGGCGCTGCGGCTCAGGTTCTTGTCCGTCATGTCACCGAAGCTGATCTTCTCGTAGCGGGCCTCGGGTGTGTAGAGCACGCCACCGAGATAGGAACGGACGAACTGCGACTTGTCCTTGTCGCTGGTATCGGTGCGCTGCAGCTGCACGTATTGCTTTCCGGTCCAGCCCTCTGCGGAGCGGTTCTCGACACGGTGCTCGAGCTGTACGGAGTAGCTGCCGCGCTGGAAGGTGTACGTTTTCGTGACCGTCAGCCCGCGGCCGTTGGTCCAGGTCAGGGGAACGCGCAAGCTGTCCTGGCCGGGCTCCAGCGTGTAGGCGGTAGAGGACGGGGTCCAGACGCTGTGATGGGTGGGCGCATCCCGTGGATCGCCGAGCAGTCCGGCCTGGGCGATGAACACGTCGCTTTCGTCGGTCAACAGACGGAAGGGCCGATCCGGTTCATTCTTGCTGATAGGGTACTGCAGCAGTTCGAGCAGGCGCAGGTCACCGCCGGCGGGGTCGATCGCGGCGCGCAAGGTGTCGGTCGTGACCAGGACGCGATTCGCGGAGGCACTGAGACTTTCCGACTTGGCGCGGTCACCGCCGGCGACCTCGTCGAGGGTGCGCGCTGCGGTCGGGGTGTCACCCGGTGCGCCGGCAGTCGCTGCTGCACCGGGCGTATCGGACGCCACAGGCTGCGGAGGTTTGGGTCCGTAGTCCAGCTGCCATTGCTGCCAGAGCGAATAGCACATGAATGCCAGGATGATGAACAGTACGAACCTGATGTTAGCCATTCTTGTTCTTTCCGAAGGTTTCCGGGACGGGGTCGTAGCCGCCCTGATGCAAAGGGTGGCATTTTAACAGCCTTCGGATGGCGAGATAGGCGCCACGTAGGGCACCGAAGCGCTCGATGGCTGTGATCGCGTAGCAGGAGCAGGTCGGGTGGAAGCGGCAGTGATTGCCCACCCACGGGCTCAGCAGGAATCGATAGGCCCGGATGACGGACAGGAGGACGGCGCGCATCGCTGCAACAGCTGGTTCCAGTGGCGGTTGAACGAGGTGCGCAGCGCGGCGGAGGAAGCTTCAGCGCAGCCGTTGCGGGCCATGACGATCACGTCCAGGCCCGGGAGCACGGCGTGACGCTCGCGGAAGGCTTCGCGAAGGATGCGTTTGACTCGGTTCCTGTCGACTGCCCGCCGGAGGCTCTTCTTGGAAATTGCCAGGCCGAGACGCGCAGCGGATGTGCCGTTGGACCGTGCCAACACGGTCAGGTGCGCGTCGCAAACGCGCAGGGGCTCGGCGAAGACGAAGCGATAATCGCCTTTCGTCAGCAGGCGCTTCGACTTCGGGAAGTCGCAGGAATGGGCCGACAAAGGTCAAACGGTGAGGCGTTTGCGGCCCTTGGCGCGGCGTGCATTGATAACCGCGCGGCCGCCGGGCGTCTTCATGCGGGCACGAAAGCCATGCGTGCGAACACGTTTGATTTTGCTGGGCTGATAGGTGCGTTTCATACCGGGGACCTTGACAGAGGATGACGCAAAAAGATCGCGTAGCTTACGTGCGGGGAGCGCATGGTGTCAAGGCTGTAGGGTGCGTGGTATTGGGGTATATTAACCGACCCAGTCCTCACGGGTGCCCCTGACGGGTAACCTGCCCCTTGCACCAGCCGGATCGATCAAGCGCGCGATGAGCAGCCTTTGGAGTCACTGTATCAACAAGCTCGAGGGGGAACTGCCGCCGCAACAATTCAACACCTGGATTCGTCCGCTGCAGGCCATCGAGGGTCCGTCGGAACTGCGTCTGCTGGCGCCTAATCGTTTCGTGCTCGACTGGGTGAAGCAGCATTTCATCGGCAAGATCGAAGCGGTCGTCGCGGGTCTGGGCAAGCAGCCGCCGGTGAGCGTGGTGCTGGAGATCGGCAGCCGGAAGGCGCCGGTGACTGCGGAGCAGGCGCCGCCGTCGCGCAAGGCGGTACCGTCGCGGCGCATGGGCGCGAGCAGTCTCAATGCGACGTTCACGTTCGAGAGTTTCGTCGAGGGAAAATCGAATCAGTTGGCGAAGGCCGCCTCGGTGCAGGTATCGCAGAATGTCGGTCGCGCCTTCAATCCACTGTTCATCTACGGTGGCGTGGGTCTTGGCAAGACACACCTCATGCACGCCATCGGGAACGAGATCCTGATGGGCAACCCCTCAGCGAATATCGTCTATCTGCATTCGGAACGCTTCGTTTCGGACATGGTCAACGCGCTGCAGCATAACTCGATCAACGCCTTCAAGGAATACTACCGCACGGTCGATGCGCTGTTGATCGACGACATACAGTTCTTCGCAGGCAAGGAACGGTCGCAGGAGGAATTCTTTCATACCTTCAATACCTTGCTTGAGAACAAACATCAGGTCGTGCTGACCTGCGATCGATATCCGAAAGAAATCAAGGGGCTGGAGGAGCGGCTGAAGTCGCGCTTCGGGTGGGGCCTGCCGGTAGCGGTCGAGCCGCCCGATCTGGAGACGCGGGTCGCCATTCTGATGAGCAAGGCACAACAGGCGGGGGTCGATCTGCCGCCCGAGGTGGCCTTCTTCGTCGGGAAGCGCATCCGCTCGAATATCCGCGAGTTGGAGGGTGCGCTGCGGCGGGTCATCGCAAATGCCGAATTTACAGGTCGCGAAATCACGCTGGACTTCGCAAAGGAGGCCCTGCGGGACCTGATCGCGCTGCAGGATCGGCTGATCAATGTCGAGAATATCCAGAAGACGGTGGCCGAGTACTACAAGATTCGGGTGGCCGACCTGTTGTCGACCAAGCGGAACCGCTCGGTCGCGCGACCGCGGCAGTTGGCAATGGCGCTATCGAAGGAACTGACGAACCACAGCTTGCCGGAAATCGGTCAGTTTTTCGGCGGGCGCGACCATACGACGGTGCTGCATGCGTGTCGGCGCGTGCGGGAGCTCAAGGAGGGCGACAGCAAATTCCTGGAAGATTTTTCAAACCTGATGCGCATTCTTTCGAACTGAAGACACGCGCCGGTAGCGTTGCGCTGGTGTCCCTGCAACCTGGAAAGGCAGAACAACGGATGAAATTTTCAACATCGCGCGAGACGCTGCTCGCGCCGTTGCAGCAGATCGTGGGTGTTATCGAGCGTCGGCAAACCTTGCCGATACTCGGCAATGTGCTGCTGCGCCTGAACGACGGGCGGCTGGAGTTGACCGGCACGGATCTCGAGGTGCAATTGGTCACGCGCCTGGAGGTGGAGGGTCGAGCGGAGGGCAGCACGACGGTGCCGGCGCGGAAGTTGGTCGACATCGTGCGCCTGCTTCCGGATCGGGCGCCGCTGGTGGCGGAGATCCGGCAGGAGCGCTTCCATCTGCAAAGCGGGCGAAGCCGCTTTACCCTCAGTACGATGCCGGCGTCGAACTACCCGGAATTCGACACGGGGGCTCAGGATCGGGTGTTTGCGGTGCCGGTGGCGGTGCTTAGGCGAGCGATGGACAAGACGATGTTCGCGATGGCCCAGCAGGATGTTCGGTACTACCTGAACGGCCTGTTGCTGGAGATCGAGGGTACGACGCTGCGCACGGTGGCGTCGGATGGGCACCGGTTGGCCCTGTTCGAGGCGGAGGTGCCGGGGCTGGCGGCGGGGTCGGCTCAGGCGATTCTCCCGCGAAAAGGGGCGCTGGAGTTGGCGCGGTTGCTGAAGGACGATGAAGGCATGGTGAGTGTGGAATTGTCGTCGAACAGCCTCCGCGCGAGGATGGACGATCTGACGTTTTCATCGAAGCTGGTCGAAGGGCGCTATGCCGAATATCGACGAGTATTGCCCTCGACGACCGAGCGCCACGTCGTGGCGGACCGGAATGAGTTGAAGGCTGCGCTGACACGGGTTGCCATCCTGTCGAATGAGAAATACCGTGGCGTTGGCTTGTTCCTGGAGGCGGGCACGCTGCGGCTGAAGGCGCAAAACCCGGATCGCGAGGAGGCCGAAGAAGAAATCGCGGTGGAGTTCGATGGGGAAGGCTTTAATGTCGGCTTCAACGCGTCCTATTTGCTCGATGCCGTGGGCAGTCTGGAATCGGATAAGGCCACGCTATCGTTTGCGGAAAGCAATTCCGGTTGCATCATCGAGGAAGCCAGCGACCCGCGGGTGCGGTATCTGGTCAGTCCGATGAGGCTCTGAGTCTCGCGGCAGGCGGCCGGATATCGAAGCGTCCGGTCGCCCGCACCACGACAGCAATGACGGCGATTGGCCTGCCGTGCTGAGAAGGCTCGAGATCTCCCAGCTGCGGAATATCGAACAGGCGGAGCTGGTGCCCGCGGCTCATCTCAACTGCCTGGTAGGCGCGAACGGCAGCGGAAAGACGAGCATTTTGGAGGCCATTCATCTAGTGGGGCGCGGCCGGTCGTTCAAGACGACGCGGGCGTCGGAACTTATCCGCTTCGATCAGGCTCAAGCCACGGTGTCCGCCCGATTGGGTGATGAAGGCGCGGCGGCCTTCCCTGTCGGGGTCCGTGTCGCCCGCGGAGAACGGGAAATCCGCATCCGCGGGCAGCGGGTTGCTTCCAGTGCGGAACTGCTCGTGATATTTCCGTTGCTGCTGATCCAGCCGTCCAGCGTGGAACTCGTCGATGGGGCGCCGCGCGTGCGGCGGCAGTTTCTCGACTGGGGTGTGTTCCACGTGGAACATGGGTACCTCGATGTCTGGCGGCGACACGTCAAAGCCCTCGGTCAGCGCAATGCCGCGCTGCGATCGGGTGCGGATCTTGAGCCGTGGGATCAGGCTTTGGCCCATTACGGTACAATACTCGCCGAAGCAAGGGCGCGGTATCTGCTGCGCCTGCAGCCAGCCATCAAGGCGGCGGTATCCCACTTCCTTCCCGGAATCGATGTGGGCCTTAGGGCCATGGCCGGTTGGGCCGACGGGCGGACGTTGCTGGATGTGCTGAGAGAGGAGCGAGATAAGGATCGACAGTTTGGCTACACCCAGTCGGGTGCGCACAAGGCCGACTTCGTGCTGGCGGCGAATGGCCGCGCTGCGCGGCGATTCTTGTCGCGCGGCCAGACGAAGATGTTGGCCTACGCGCTACTGTTGGCGCAGGCCGGATTTCTGGCGGAGAACGCAGCCGATCCCGCCTGCGTGATGATTGATGATCTGCCGTCGGAATTGGATCCGATCAATCGGGGTCGTCTGTGGGATTACCTCGCGTCGCTTCGGGCGCAATGCTTCATTACGGCAGTTGACCGGCAGGAACTGGATGCCGCCCGCGCCGAGGATGTCGGCATGTTCCACGTGGAACATGGGTGCGTCGTCCCGCGCTAAGTGACAGGGTATTCGAGAAACCATGACCCAAGCTCCCCTATACGACAGTTCAAACATTAAAGTCCTTCGAGGTCTGGATGCCGTCCGGAAGCGGCCCGGCATGTACATCGGCGACACCGATGACGGTTCCGGTCTGCACCACATGGTGTTCGAGGTCGTCGATAATGCCATCGACGAAGCGCTGGCCGGTTACTGTACCCGCATCCACGCGACGATACACCCGGACACCTCGGTCACCGTCAGCGATGACGGTCGCGGCATCCCGGTCGACATTCACCCCGAGGAGGGGCGGTCGGCGGCAGAAGTGATCATGACGGTGTTGCACGCGGGCGGCAAATTCGACGACAACGCCTACAAGGTGTCGGGTGGCTTGCACGGCGTCGGCGTTTCGGTCGTCAATGCGCTGTCGGAGCGGCTGATGCTCGAGATCTGCCGGGACGGGCAGCGTTACCGCCAGGAATACCGCAACGGAGAGCCGGTTGCGCCTTTGGCTCCGATAGGGCCCACGCAGCAGACCGGCACCACGGTGACCTTCTGGCCCAGTCCGGCCATCTTCACGAACATCGAGTTTCACTACGAAATTCTCGCGAAGCGCCTGCGTGAACTGTCGTTTCTCAATTCCGGTGTCCGCATCGAGCTGGAGGATGAGCGGACCGGGAAACAGGATGTGTTCGAGTTCGAGGGTGGCATCCGCGCTTTCGTCGAACATCTGAACAAGAACAAGACGCCGCTCTTCGAGAAGGTATTCCACTTCCAGACCTCTCGCGACGACATCGGTGTCGAAGTCGCCTTGCAGTGGAACGATTCGTATCAGGAGAACATCTTCTGTTACACGAACAATATTCCCCAACGCGACGGCGGCACGCACCTGGCCGGTTTTCGCGGTGCGCTGACGCGGACGCTGAACCAGTACATCGAAGAGCAGGGGCTGGTAAAGAAGCATAAGGTCGCTACCTCGGGTGACGATGCGCGCGAAGGCTTGACCGCGGTGCTGTCGGTCAAGGTGCCTGACCCGAAGTTCTCGTCGCAGACCAAGGACAAGCTGGTGTCGTCCGAGGTCAAGCCGGTCGTGGAGTCCTCTCTCGGGGAAAAGCTCTCCGAGTTCCTGTTGGAGAATCCGGCCATCGCGAAGCTGATCGCGAACAAGGTGATCGAGGCGGCGCGCGCGCGAGAAGCCGCTCGCAAGGCGCGGGAAATGACCCGACGCAAAACCTCACTCGACATCGCCGGGCTTCCGGGAAAGCTCGCCGACTGTCAGGAACGCGATCCCGCGCTGTCCGAATTGTTCATTGTCGAGGGTGACTCGGCCGGTGGCTCCGCCAAGCAGGGGCGGGATCGCCGCAGTCAGGCCATCCTTCCGTTGAAGGGAAAAATCCTGAATGTCGAGCGCGCCCGGTTCGATCGGCTGTTGTCGTCGGAGGAGGTCGGGACGCTGATCACGGCCTTGGGTTGCGGGATCGGCCGCGAAGAGTTCGACCCCGACAAGCTGCGCTATCACCGGATCATCATCATGACCGATGCGGACATCGACGGTTCGCACATCCGCACCTTGCTGCTGACCTTTTTCTACCGGCAGATGTTCCAGCTCATTGAGCGCGGCCACGTCTACATCGCCCAACCCCCGCTCTACAAGGTCAAGAAGGGCAAGCAGGAGCACTACGTCAAGGACGATGCCGAACTGAATGACTACCTGTTGCAGCTCGCCATCGAGAAGGCGCGGCTGTACCCGCATGAGGGCGCCCCGCCGATACAGGGCGCCGGTCTGGAAAAGCTCGCGCGGGACTACCTCCACGTGCAGACGGTCGTGGCCCGTCTCTCTCATCGCTATGACGAGCAGTTGCTGGTGACGCTGATCGACCACCGCCCGCTTTCGCCGGCCGTGGCCGAGGATCTGTCGGCCCTGCAGGACTGGGCCGATGAATTACAAACCAGGCTCGACGGCGCGGATGCTCGCACGCAGTTTCAACTCGCCCTCGTTCGCGGCGAGGCGCCGGGCAGCTTCACGATCCGCGTCGCGAAGCGCCTGCACGGCGTCGAAAAGCATTTCGAGCTGGGTGCCGGCTTTTTCAATTCCGTCGACTATGGGCACCTGACGAGCTTTGGCCAGGTCTCCGGCGACCTGTTCGGCGCGGAGACCACGCTGGCGATAGACGAACAGCGCATCCCGGTGACTGGCTTCGCCGCGGTGTTCGATCGCATGATGGCCGACGCGAAGAAAGGACAGCACATCCAGCGCTACAAGGGGCTCGGCGAAATGAACCCCGAACAGCTTTGGGAGACCACGCTCGACAGCAACACCCGCCGCTTGCTGCAGGTCAAGATCGAGGACGCCATTGCGGCCGACGAGGTCTTCACGATGCTGATGGGCGATCAGGTCGAGCCGCGCCGCGACTTCATCGAGCGCAATGCGCTGGACGTATCCAATCTCGACATCTGACCCACCGGACACCGCACGCTGATGATTGCCTATCCGCATATCGATCCGGTTGCGATCAGCCTGGGACCGGTGAAGGTCCACTGGTATGGACTGATGTACGTCATTGGCATCAGTGCCGCCTGGTGGCTGGCTCGCCGCCGCGCACAGCAGCCCGGATTCCCCTGGACGCCGGCTCAGGTCGAGGATTTCATCTTTTTCACGGCCCTGGGTATGGTGCTCGGCGGCCGCATCGGCTACATGCTGTTCTACAACCTGCCTGGATTCCTGGCCGATCCCCTGATGATCGTTCGTGTCTGGGAGGGCGGCATGGCGTTTCATGGCGGCCTGATCGGTACCCTCGCCGCCATGTGGATCTACGGTCGCCGGCACGGCATGTCGTTTCTCGAGCTGGGCGATTTTGTTGCCCCCTTCGTCCCGATTGGCCTGGGCGCCGGCCGGATCGGCAATTTCATCAATGGCGAACTGTGGGGGCGAGTGACCGATGTGCCCTGGGGTATGGTCTTTCCGACGGGCGGCCCGCTTCCCCGTCATCCCTCGCAGCTTTACGAGGCCGCGCTCGAAGGGCTCGCGCTGTTCGTGATCCTGCAACTCTTCAGTCGCAAGCCACGGCCGGTCGGCGCGGTCGGCAGTGTCTTTCTGATGGGCTACGGGCTGTTCCGCTTCATCGCCGAGTTCGTCCGCGAGCCGGACGTTCAGCTCGGCTATGTCGCATTGAACTGGTTAACGATGGGGCAACTCTTGAGTTTGCCGATGATCCTCGGTGGCCTGGGTCTGTTCATCTGGGCCTATCGCCCGAAAGCTGCCGCCTGACAGGCGGGTTTGCCGTGCGCGCTTACCTCGACCTGCTTCAGGATATTCTCGATCACGGCGACACCAAGGCCGACCGGACCGGTGTCGGCACACTCAGCGTGTTCGGCCGCCAACTGCGCTTCGATCTCGGCGCGGGCTTCCCGTTGGTGACGACCAAGAAGCTGCATCTCCCCTCGATCATCCATGAACTGCTGTGGTTCGTGTCGGGTGATACCAACGTGCGCTACCTGCAGGCCAACGGTGTCAGTATCTGGAATGAGTGGGCGGATGCAGATGGCGAGTTGGGGCCCGTCTATGGCAAGCAGTGGCGGGCCTGGCCGATGCCTGACGGTTCGTTCCGCGATCAGCTGGCGCTGGTCGTCGAAGGGATTCGGCGGAACCCGGATTCGAGGCGGCATCTGGTGCTGGCCTGGAATCCGGCCGAGATCGACCGGATGGCGCTGCCCCCTTGTCACTATGCTTTTCAGTTCTATGTTGCAGGAGGGCGCCTGTCCTGCCTGTTCAACATGCGTTCGATCGACGCGTTTCTCGGTCTGCCGTTCAACATTGCGTCCTACGCCTTGTTGACCCATCTGATTGCGCAACAGTGCGATCTCGCGGTCGGCGAACTGATCTGGAGCGGCGGCGACGTGCATCTGTATCGCAATCACCTGGATCAGGCCCGGGAACAACTGCGGCGCGAACCTTTGCCCCTGCCCCGTCTGGTGCTCCTGCGCCGCCCGCCCAGTCTGTTTGATTACCGCTTCGAGGACATTGCCGTCGAGGGTTATCAGGCCCATCCGCACATCAAGGCGCCCATTGCAGTCTGATCGACCATGTGCGCCCTTTTGAAGCCCCGGATATCGCTGATCGTTGCGATGGCGCAGAATCGCGTGATCGGCTGCGACAATCGTCTTCCCTGGCATCTGCCGGCAGACCTGCAGCGTTTCAAGACCCTGACCTGGGGCAAACCCATCCTGATGGGTCGCAAGACGCATGACTCGATCGGGCGAGCGCTGCCGGGCCGCCAAAATCTGGTGTTGTCCTCTGACCCTTCCTACCGCGCCGCCGAGGGCTGTATCGTCGTTCGTGACATCGATGAGGGCCTCAGGCAGGCCGCTGCCGCTGCCGACCTGATGGTCATCGGCGGCTCGTCGCTCTACGCCGCCCTGTTGCCTCGTGCCAGCCGGATATACCTCACGACGATCCATCGCGACTATCCGGGCGATGTATTCTTTCCTTCCTTCGAACCGGCCGAATGGTCGCTCGTGTCGCGCGAGCATGTCGCGGACGATCCTCGCTTCGACAGCCCCTATACCTTCGATGTCCTGGAGCGAATCGCCTCCTGTGTTGTGGCCTGATCTCGATCGCACGGCGGACGGCACCAAGCGAGACGCGGGTCAGCGGTCAATCGGCCCGTGACCAGCGCCCTGATCGCCCGCCCGACTTCTCGACGAGCTGCACGTTCTCGATGGCCATCCCGCGGTCGACTGCCTTGCACATGTCGTAGATCGTCAGCAGCGCGATCTGGACGGCTGTCAGCGCCTCGATCTCCACGCCCGTCGGACCCACGGTCTTGACGGTCGCCCGGCAGTGCACTCGGGAAGCGACGCCGTCGGTATCGAAGTCGATGCCGACATGCGTCAGCGCCAGCGGATGGCATAGCGGGATCAGATCGGCCGTCCGCTTGCTGGCCATGATCCCGGCGATGCGGGCGATCCCGAGAACATCGCCCTTTTTGTGACCGCCGTCGACGATCAAACGCATGGTTTCCGGCGCCATTCCGATGTAGCCTTCCGCGATGGCGACGCGCTCGGTGGCATTCTTGGCACCGACGTCGACCATGTGTGCGGCGCCGGCTTCGTTGAAATGAGTCAGGACGGGTGGCTTGTCAGCCATGATCGAACTCGCTCGCTGGGGGTCAAAACCGTGTACCGAGTCATTTTAAGCAGAGAGTGAAGCAATGAGCGTCGAAATTGCCGAAATGTTCCGGCGAGTCAGCCATGGTGTCTACGTCATCGGTGTCGCCGCGGGTGAGCGAAGAAATGCCTTCACGGCAGCCTGGGTGATGCAGGTCTCCTTCAAACCGTTGATGCTGGCCGTCAGCATCAACCCCGGCCATTCCTCCTACGGCCTCCTCAAAGAGGGCGGGCGGTTCTCGGTCGCCGTGCTGGCCCGCGATCAGTTTGATCTGGCCCTCCATTACGGCCAGTCCGCGGGGATCGACAAACTCGAAGGGCAGGCCTGGCATCCGAGTCCGCATGGCGTGCCGATGATCGACGCCGGTATCGCGCAATTCGAATGCGTGTTCGAGAGCGAGTGCACGGCGGGGGATCACCGGGTCATCGTCGGGCGTGTGATCGATGGGGCCTTGCTCGACAAGGACAAGCCGGTGCTGATCTACCGGGATACGGGAGATGCCGACGGCGCCGCGATGTTCTTTCCGGACGACTTCGACGCGTGAGCTCACCGATCCGGCCCCGCGACTTCATCGAAGTTCCCGAGGGCCTGATTTTCGCCGTCGTCGATCCGGACCCGGAGGACGGCAAGGTGCTCTGCTGGCTACGCTACCGGCGGGAGGGCGGGACCTCCCGGCCGGTCAAGCTGGAAACCGGGAGAGCCATGGAGTTGCTGAGGAAAACCGCACCGCTGTACCTGCACCATTCCCGCCGCTCTGATGCGTGGGTACATGGTGTGCCGCAGGACCACATCAGCCGGCACCACAGCGCCGCAGCGCGCTGTGGTGCCCTGCTGACCTCGGGTGGTGCGGAGCCAATCGAGGCTCGGTTGTGCCGTCTCGTGGGGTACTTCGTTGCCCGAGGCGTCCCGGCCGATCAACTCGGTGTGACGGGGTCGCTGCTGATCGGCGCGCAGACCGCGGATTCCGACCTGGATCTGGTCAGTTATTCGCGTGCCGACTTTGCCCACTTGCGACGGCTCATCGTGGCGGGTGTCGCCAACGGTGATCTCGCTGCGCTGGACGCCGTTGCCTGGCGCGACGCCTGGGAGCGTCGCGGATGTGACCTCGGTTTCGACGACTACGTCTGGCATGAGCGCCGCAAGGCGAACAAGGCCCTGTTCGAAGGTACGAAGTTCGACGTCACGCTGGCAGTCGGAGCCGCCGCCAGTGCGGCCGTTCGGAAATTGGGCCCCCGGAGGCTGCACTGCGTCGTCGTCGACGACACGGCGGCCTACGACTACCCGGCGCGCTACCGGGTCGATGATCCCGAGGTCGGTGAGATTCTCGTCTTCACGCACACCTATGTCGGCCAGGCCGTCAGGGGGGAGGTTGTCGAGGCGGCCGGGCAACTCGAGGAAGATGCGGCGGGCCGTCTCCGCCTGGTCATCGGGTCGAGCCGGGAGTCGCCGGGGGAATACCTGCGCGTCGAGCGGCACGTTGCGGCGCACGGTCCCGCCTGAGCCGATGGGCCACGCTCGCGCGTGGCGATGCGGGTGTGAGTCTGCTAGAGTCCGGGCCGCGATAACGATAAATGTCGAGCGAGGAGGTGTGCGATGTTCGGAGGTCTGATTGCGGCGCTGCTGTGCTACTGGTTCTACCAGACGGCGATCAGGGTCAAGCTCAATCCCCTGCAATGGGTCATCGGCGCGCTGGTCATCTTTTACGCGGTGCGCTTCGCGTGGACCTTTGCCGTGTTGAAGCCGCTGATGGGGGCAGCGTTCAAGACGCACGGCATGGTTTCCGGTGTCATGATCGAGTTGTCGGGGGCGGTGATCGCAGCGGGCGTGGTTGCGCTGTTCCACAAGAAGGTGATGTTGAAGCAGGCCCGCTGAGTCCGCCCTCATGCTCGTTTCCCCTAACCCCACCGTGCGACTGGCGGAAGGGCCCATCCTCCCCCCCTTCCGTGCCGTGGTGATGGATATGGATGGGCTGGCGCTGGACACCGAGGCCACGTACTGTGACGCCTGGCGCGCGGCTGCAGCCGCCCTGGGTTTCCAATTGAGTGAGCCGTTCTGCCACGGTCTGTTCGGACGGCACGCGGACGACGTGCATGCCGCCCTGGCGGAGGCCTGCGGCGAGGGTTTCGATCTACGGCGATTTTTCGGGCTCGCCGAAGAATTCTGGCACGCCCAAATCCGCACCAACGGCGTCGCCAAGATGCCCGCGCTGGACCGTTTCCTCGGCCTGCTGAGGCAGCGCGAACTGCCTTATGCGCTGGCGACGAACAGTGACTCGCCCTATGCCCGGGAGGTGCTGGAGCAGGCCGGAGCCCGGGACCTGTTTCCGATCGTCGTGACCCGGGACGAGGTGGCGCAGGGCAAGCCGGCGCCGGATCTCTTTCTGGAAGGTGCCCGCCGTCTGGGCGCTGACCCGGCTGAATGCCTGGGACTCGAAGATTCGCTCGTGGGCCTGCAGGCCTGCCAGCGCGCGGGCCTGATTCCGGTGCTGATTCCATCGCGGGCGGCCAGCGCCTCCCGGCCTCCGGACGGAACCTGGGTTCTGCCGAGTCTGGGCGCGCTGGCGGACTGTATCGAGCGAAGCGGCGACGCCTCATGACGGGCGCTTTCCCTGGAGCCAGGTGGCGCGCCGGACACCGAATCCCGAGCCCCAACGAGGTCGAATCATGATAGGCGCACTCGCCATACTCGCCATTGCCGTTTGGTTCTACCGGACCGCCGAACGTCATTCCCTGCCCCCACTGGCCTGGTGTGTCGGCGGTGTGATCGTCTACTACGGCGGGTTCGCGTTCTGGATGTATCTGGTCATGCGCCCGTTGCTGGGCGATGCCTTTCGGAACCATAGCCTCTGGCTGGGTCTGGGACTGGACATCTCGTCCGTGTTCGTCGGTGTCGTGGGTGCGACGTTCTTCCGCGCACTCGTTATGCTGAAACGTGGAACGCCCCCACAGCAGCGGACGTTCTGACGCGCCACAGCGGGCGTCAGGCCGTTGCCCCGCCCGCCAAACTTGAAAAACCCAGCGTGATGCATTAGTTTTAAGGCCCTCAGAGGCTAGGGGTGCCCCCTCCCGCTCATCGTGTTCGATGTGGCTGGCGCGGGGCTGAGACACACCCTTCGAACCTGATCCGGCTAACACCGGCGTAGGAAAGCCGCCCCGATTCGTTACTGCCGGGCCCCGATTCCTCCGCCTTTACAACGTCCACGAAGGTGAGAGCGATGAGCGCGATTCCCAAAGACTTTCTCCACGACGCGGTCCAGGAAAAGATCGCTTCGATCCAGCCCTTCGACAAGTCCGAGAAGGTCTACGTCACGGGCAGCCGACCGGACGTTCGCGTGCCGATGCGGTGCGTGTCGCAGTCGGACACGCCGGTAGCGATGGGGGCTGAATCGAATCCGCCCGTCTTCATCTATGACACCTCCGGTCCGTTCACCGACCTGGCCGAACGTATCGACCTGCGCGAGGGCCTGCGACCCTTGCGGGCCGCCTGGATCGAGGAACGCGGGGATACCGAGGCGCTGGACGGGCCGACCTCCGAATATGGCCGACTGAGGCAGTCCGACCCTGCCCTGGCGCACCTGCGCTTCGAGCACCTCCGCGCGCCGCGCCGGGCGAAGGCGGGTGCCAACGTGACCCAGATGCACTATGCGCGGCGAGGCATCATCACGCCGGAAATGGAGTTCATCGCGATCCGGGAAAACCAGCGGCTTGAGGCCTGCCCCGACATCTACCGTTTCCAGCATCCGGGCGAGTCCTTCGGCGCTGCCATTCCGCCGGTGATCACGCCGGAATTCGTTCGGCAGGAAGTCGCGCGCGGCCGGGCAATCATCCCGGCCAACATCAATCACCCGGAATCCGAGCCGATGATCATCGGTCGGAATTTCCTGGTGAAGATCAACTGCAACCTCGGCAACTCGGCCGTGTCCTCTTCGATCGAGGAAGAAGTCGAGAAAATGCTGTGGTCGATCCGCTGGGGCGGCGACACCGTCATGGACCTGTCGACCGGCAAGCATATCCACGAGACCCGGGAATGGATCATCCGCAACTCGCCGGTGCCCATCGGGACCGTGCCGATCTACCAGGCGCTGGAGAAGGTGGACGGCAAAGCCGAGGAACTGACCTGGGAGATCTTCCGCGACACGCTGATCGAGCAGGCCGAGCAGGGCGTCGATTACTTCACGATCCATGCCGGCATCCGTCTGGCCTACATCCCGCTGACGGCAAAACGGCTGACGGGCATCGTATCGCGCGGTGGTTCCATCATGGCCAAGTGGTGTCTGGCTCACCATCGGGAGAGTTTCCTGTACACGCACTTCGAAGAGATCTGCGAGATCATGAAGGCGTACGACGTGTCCTTCTCGCTCGGTGACGGCCTACGCCCCGGGTCGATCGCGGACGCGAACGATGCGGCGCAGTTCGCGGAACTCGAGACGCTCGGAGAATTGACGCAGGTCGCGTGGAAGCATGATGTCCAGGTCATGATCGAAGGCCCCGGGCATGTGCCCATGCACATGATCAAGGCGAATATGGACAAGCAGCTTGCGGTCTGCGACGAGGCGCCGTTCTACACGCTGGGGCCGCTGACGACCGATATCGCGCCCGGTTACGACCACATCACCTCGGCCATCGGTGCCGCGATGATCGGCTGGTTCGGTACGGCGATGCTGTGTTACGTGACGCCGAAGGAACATCTCGGCCTGCCCAACAAGCAGGACGTGCGCGATGGCATCATTGCCTACAAGATCGCTGCGCATGCCGCCGATCTCGGCAAAGGGCACCCCGGCGCCCAGAGCCGCGACAACGCGCTGTCCAAGGCCCGTTTCGAGTTCCGCTGGCAGGATCAGTTCAACCTGAGCCTTGATCCCGAAAAGGCGCTGGAGTTCCACGACGAGACCCTGCCGCAGGAGGGCGCCAAGCTCGCGCACTTCTGTTCGATGTGCGGGCCGCACTTCTGCTCGATGAAGATCACGCAGGACGTGCGCGACTACGCGCGATCCCACCATCTCACGGAAGACGAGGCGCTCGAGAAGGGCATGGAGGAGAAATCCCAGGAATTCGTCGAAACGGGCGCGGAACTTTACCGGCGCACCTAGCGCGCGCGGGAATCGTGCCCGGCCGAACGGGAGGCTGCCAAGATTGCATGCTGCCGCTCGCCGGGCCCGTTCTGTCGACGTGCGAGCATGCCGTGAGCCGGGCATGATCCGAAGCTCGATGTGGCCGATCCGGGCCTCCTTGTTGCCGTGAGTCCAGGCTGGCATGCCCTGATCTGGGCGGCGGCATTCTGGTCGGGATGGGCGCCGGCCGACCGGCTGACCTGGTTTCTGGAAGCCGCGCCCGCCCTGGTCATTTATGTCACGCTGATCGCCTATGGCCGCCGCTTCCGCTTGACGCCTCTCGCCGTCTGGCTGTGTCTGGCGCTGATGCTCGTCATTTTCGTCGGCGGCCATTACGGCTTCGCGGCGGTCCCCGGCTTCGAGGGGCCGCGATCGATTCCGGGGGGCGCCGGCCACCGCAATGAATTCGACAAATTCGCCCATTTCTTTCAGGGGCTGGTCCCGGCCATCGTGTTTCGGGAACTGCTGATCCGCCTCCGGGCGATGGCCCTCCCCTTGTTGCTGCCGGTCGTCGTCCTTGCCCTGACGCTCTCGCTGAGCGCCTTGTATGAATTGTGCGAATGGGCAAGCCACCTCGTGCTCGGCGGACGCGCCGATGCCTTCATCGCGTCCCAGGCCGATCCGTGGGACGCCCAAAGCGACATGGCGATGGCCCTTTTGGGGGCATTGGCCGCTCTGGGTGCCCTGTCCCGCCGTCACGACGCGGCGCTCGCCGCCCTCGGTCACGACGCCGCCGCGAAAAATTCATTTGACAAGGCGGCTATTCGCGGTTAATTGTTTTTCCATCGTAGGCGCAAGTTGATTCACGTCGGTGGTGCTTCCTTCGATGGCCTGCGACGCGGTGAAAGCGATAGACCTGCTACGATCATCAGTTCTTGATACCTGTGCCATTGATTGAGCTGCTGATGTTGACGAGCGAAATGGCACGATTTCGAGCACGGGTCCGTTATGAATATCTATGTAGGGAATCTGTCGTATCAACTATCCGATGATGAATTGCGCCAGGCCTTCGAGGCTTTCGGCGAGGTGTCTTCCGCCACCATCATCATGGACAAAGCAACTGGACGCTCCAAGGGTTTCGGATTCGTCGAAATGCCCGATCAGTCTTGCGGCGAGGCGGCCGTCAAGAATCTGGACGGCGCGGATCTGAAGGGCCGCAACATTCGGGTCAATGAAGCCCGCCCCCGGACGGATACGCAACCGATGCGTCGTACCCGCCGCTTCTGATCTGTCACCGGGCCGTCGGCCTCCCGGCTGACGGCCCGCTTCTCGTCCCCGGAACATCCGCACCGCCGACTCGGCGCTGCCGCCGGCGGCAATTCGCGTTGTCGCCGACCTCTGCTTGAGTGCCTGAAAGCCTGGCCGCGTGTGTACACTCACCCGGCATCTCGGTTGCCTCGTCCGGGGAGACACACTCGCTACCGCGCCGGCTCGCGAGAATCGGCGGCAAATGGGAATCGGCCTGTTACAATCCGGCCTGATGAATCAAATCTACTCCTAATGCCCGGCTTCGCTGCTGAGCCGCGAACAAACGGAGCGTGGATGCCGATCCGGTCGTCATCCGCATCGTGCACCGTGATCGACGCGTTGACCACCCCTTGCCGCCCTCGAAAGCCACTCGCGTCGAACCGTCGCGCGTCGCCGCTCATTCGTTCCTTGCTGGTATGAAAATTCCGACCTCATTGCCGTTCTGGCTGTTGTCACTGCTACTGGCGCTGAGCCCGCCTTTGAAGGCGACGGATGCATCCCCGCCGGCGGTCACGGCAAATGCCGCGCTGCTGGCAAAGTTGAAGATCGTCGTCGTTGGCCAAACCGAATTGCGCGACTCATTGCGGGTCCCGGCGCGCGTCGAACTCGATCGGCGGCGGCTGGCTCATATCGGCGCGTCGGTCTCCGGTCGGGTCGTCGAGATCAGGCGCTCGCTCGGCGATGACGTCAAGAAAGGCGATCTGCTGGCGGTGCTGAACAGCGCCGAGTTGGGCACAGCCCAGTCCGACTATCTGAAGGCCATCTCCAAGCTCAAGCTCCGGCAGTCAGCGTACAACCGCGCGAAGCAGTTATACGAAAACGGGATCATCGCGGTGGCGAACCTGCAGCAGCGCCAGAATGAACTGTCCGAAGCCGAGGTGGACCTGGACACCTCGCGCGACCACCTGAAGGTCATGGGCATGAGCGATCCCGCGATCACGGACCTGGGCGCACGGGGTACGATCAAGTCGCTGTCGCCGATCACGGCGACCCTCACCGGCACGGTGATCGAACGGAACATCACGCTCGGTCAGGTCGTGCAGCCGTCGGACGCGCTGTTCACCGTGTCGGACCTCTCCCATGTCTGGCTGGTGGCCGATGTGTCGGAGCGCAACGCCCAATGGGCGCGCGAGGGCGATGACGCCGAAGCCGAGATCGCCGCGCTGCCGGGCAAACGTTTCGTTGGGCGCTTGATCTACATCGGCGACGTGATCGACCCGGATACACGGACGATGACCGTGCGCATGGATTTGCCGAATCCCGCGGACATCATCAAGCCGAACATGCTGGCAACCCTGATGATCCGCAAGCCGGCCACGCAGGAGGCGGTCATTCCGCTCGAAGCGATCGTGCGCGAGGGTGACAAGGACCATGTGTTCGTGGCGATCGGCAAGGATCAGTTCGCGCTGCGCCCCGTCACGCTGGGCGACCCGGAAGGGGGCGTGCGGCCGGTCATCTCGGGTCTGCAAGTCGGAGAGAAGATCGTGACGAACGGGTCGTTTCATCTGAACAACGAGCGCCTGCGCTCGCAACTGGAATAGTCGATGATCTCGGCTCTGGTTCGCGGTGCGCTGCGCCAGCGCATCGTCGTGGTCGTCCTCGCGGTGGCCCTGCTCGGCTTTGGCATGAAGGCCTTGCAGGCACTGTCCGTCGATGCCTTTCCGGACGTGACCAATATCCAGGTCCAGATCGCGACGGATGCCCCCGGTCGCTCGCCGGAAGAGGTCGAGCGCTTCATCACCGTCCCGCTCGAGATCGCCATGACCGGTCTGCCCGGCCTGACCGAGATGCGGTCGCTGATCAAGAACGGGCTCTCGATCATCACGCTGGTCTTCACCGACAAGACCGACGTGTATTTCGCCCGGCAGCTGGTCATGGAGCGCTTGATGGAAGTCGCCGAGCGCATGCCGGAAGGAATCAGGCCCATCCTCGGGCCCGTTTCAACCGGGCTGGGCGAGGTCTATCAATACACGCTGGACCACCCGGACGACGGACGGCGGGAGCTCACCCAAGACGAGCTGATGTATCGCCGCGAGATCCAGGACTGGGTCGTCCGCCCCCTGTTGCGCGGGATTCAGGGGGTCGCCGAGATCAACTCCCAGGGGGGCTACGTAAAGCAGTACCAGGTCCTGGTGAATCCGGACCGAATGCGGCACTACGGCCTGAACCTTGAAGCCATCTACCAGGCGGTCGCTCGCAACAACGCCAACAGCGGTGGCGGGGTGCTGCCGCATTATGCCGAGCAGTACCTGATTCGCGGGATTGGTCTGATACGCAACGTCGAGGATCTGGGGAATATCGTCCTGAAGGAGGAAGAAGGTATCCCGGTGCATTTGCACGATGTCGCCAAGGTCAAGATCGGCCACGAGGTCCGCGTCGGTGCCGTGATCAAGGACGGTTACACCGAGTCGGTTGGCGGGGTCGTGATGATGCTGCGCGGCGGCAACGCCAAGCGGGTCGTCAGCGAGATCAAGGCGCGCGTGGCGGAGATCAACGGGAGGGGCATGTTGCCCGGCGGTCTGCAGATCGTCCCGTATTACGACCGCAGCGAACTGGTCGATGCCGCCTTGCACACGGTCACCAAGGTACTGCTCGAGGGGGTCGTGCTGGTGGTCGTGATTCTGTTCCTGTTCCTGGGCGATGTCCGGTCCGCCCTGATCGTGGTCAGTACCTTGTTGCTGACGCCGCTCATGACCTTCATGGCGATGAACTATTTCGGCCTGTCGGCCAATCTGATGTCGCTGGGCGGATTGGCCATCGCGATCGGGTTGATGGTCGATGGCTCGGTCGTCGTCGTCGAGAATGCGTTCACTCTGCTCGGCGAACGCCGCGGCCGCGGGTACAGCCGCGTTCGGGTGATCAATGACGCGACCGCTGAAGTCGGTACACCGGTGCTGTTCGGCGTGGGCATCATCATCATGGTTTTCCTGCCGCTGATGACGCTGCAGGACATGGAAGGCAAGATGTTCTCGCCGCTCGCGTTCACGATCGCGATTGCCCTGTTCATCTCGCTGGTCCTGTCGATGACCCTGACCCCCGCCCTGTGTTCCCTGTTCCTCACGGGCGGTGCCGACCACGACACCTGGATCATCGCGAAAATGAAGGCGCCGTACCTGCGACTGCTGCACTTCGCGGACCGGAATCCCAAGAGCGTCGTGATCGCGGCAATCGGCCTGTTGTGCGGAACCCTGGCGTTGATCCCATTGCTCGGCACTTCCTTCATTCCGGAGATGAAGGAAGGGTCCATCGTTCCGGGCATCAACCGTTTTCCCAACATCTCCCTCGATGAGTCGATCAAGATGGAGTCGGAGGCGATGCGCCTGGTCATGGAGATTCCGGGCGTCAAGAGCGCGGTGTCCGGCGTCGGGCGGGGCGAGAGCCCGGCTGATCCGCAGTCCCAGAACGAATCGACGCCTATCGTCAGCCTGAAGCCCCGGGATGAATGGCCCGATGGCTGGACCCAGGACACGATCGCGGATGCGATGCGCGAGAAGCTCGGCGCCGCGCTCCCGGGCGTGCAGTTGGTCATGGCCCAGCCGATCTCGGATCGTGTCGACGAAATGGTCACCGGCGTGCGGTCGGACGTCGCGGTCAAGGTCTTCGGCGACGACCTGACAGCGCTAAGCGAGAAGGCGGCCGAAATTGCCCGAGTGGCCGGTACGATACGCGGCGCCCAGGATATCCGGGTCGAACGGATCACCGGGCAGCAGTATCTTGCGATTACCGTCGACCGCGATGCCATCGCGCGGCATGGCCTGAACGCGTCGGACATTCATGACATCATCGAGACAGCCATCGGTGGGAAGGTGGCGACCGAGATCTACGAAGGCGAACGGCGTTTTTCGACGGCCGTGCGCTTTCCCCAGGGCTTTCGGAACAGCGTGGAGGCGATCGGCAATATCCTCCTGACCTCGCCCAACGGCGCCCTCGTACCACTGAGCGCCGTGGCTGAAATTCGCCTGCAGGATGGCCCGGCGCAGATCAACCGCGAGACCGCGCGCCGGCGGATCGTCGTGGGCGTCAACGTCCGCGATCGCGATCTTGGCAGCTTCGTAGCCGAATTGCAGCGCGTCGTCGCCGAGAAGGTCACGATGCCGGAAGGCTACACGCTGGTCTGGGGCGGTCAATTCCAGAACATGGAGCGCGCGCTGGGTCACTTGCAGATCATCATCCCCATCACCATCGCCGCGATCTTCTTTCTGTTGTTTCTGCTGTTCAACTCCCTGCGCTTTGCAGCACTGATCATTCTCGTGCTGCCCTTTGCGTCCATCGGCGGCGTGGTTGCGCTGTTCGTGACCGGCGAGTATCTTTCCGTTCCCGCGTCGGTCGGGTTCATTGCGCTGTGGGGTATCGCCGTCCTGAACGGCGTCGTGCTGGTCTCATGCATCCGAGGCCTGCGTGACGACGGCCTTCCGCAGGCGGAAGCCATCATTCAAGGCTGCGAGCAGCGCTTTCGGCCGGTCATGATGACCGCCACCGTGGCGATGCTCGGTCTGGTGCCGTTTCTGTTCGCGACCGGGCCCGGGTCCGAGGTCCAGCGCCCCTTGGCGATCGTCGTCATCGGCGGGCTGATCACCTCGACGCTGCTGACCCTCGTGGTCTTGCCGACGCTGTACCGTTGGTTCGAAGCAAAGCGCTACGAAGCGTGAGTGGGTTGTCGTGCGATGAAAGAAATCAAGGCCATCATCCAGCCGTCAAAACTCGCGAAGATTCGCGAAGCGTTCAGCCAGTTGCGACAGTTTCCGGGCATGAGCATCTGCAAACTCGAGCGTTGCAGTTATCACGAAGACGTCATTGTCCCGACCAGTGTGCGGGATGCTCTGACCGATTCCTGGCCTCACGTGCGCCTGGAAATCGTCTGCCCCGACGATCAGGTCGACGAGTTGATTCGCATCATCGCCGACGTCGCTGAAGCCGGCCGGCCAGGAGATGAGTTGGTCTGGGTCACTCCGGTGGATTCGTTCCGGCGGTTCGGAAAGAACTAGGTTCAGCGCCTCGTCGACCGCGTTCCCGGCTCCGGCAGCCGCTGCAGATAGCCGGTCACCTCTTCCCGATCGTGATAAAGCTGTTTGATCCGCAGTCGATAGGGGCAGCCGGCGTCCTCCAATGTCACGGCGATGAATTCCTCGCAGCGGATGACTTCGTCGCGGCGCTTTTTCATCGGCAGTTTGAGGTTGAAAATGCAGTGTCGGCACCAGCCTTCCGCGAGCCACCGCGCCACCAGTTGTGCGATCCGGAACGGCTGCTCGACGACATCGCAGACCATCCAGTCCACCGGTCTCGCGGGCCGGAAGCGAAAGGCATCGGTACGGCGGTGCTCGACCAGTCCCGAATCGAGCAGTTCGGTCTGCAGGCTGCCGTTGTCGACGGCCGTCACCCGCACATGACGGCGCACCAGTTGCCAGGTCCAGCCGCCGGGTGCAGCGCCCAGATCGACGGCCGTCATCCCGGGTTGCAGCGACGCCGGTTCGCGTTCGAGAAAGGTCAGGAACGCCTCCTCCAGCTTCAGCGTGGATCGGCTGGGGGCACCACGCGGAAATCTGAGACGCGGTATGCCCATCGGCCAGGGCGATCCATTGTCCTCGAAGCTCACACCGACGTAGGCGTCGGTGGCGCTCAGAAAAAACAGATGCAGCCGCGGTACCAGGCGACCCTCGGCGATGAGATTCCGGCCTTCGGCGGCACGTCGCAGCGGGACCGCAAGTTTTCGCGTGAATGTCGACAAGGCCTTGGCCTCGTTTGTGTCGGCGGTTTCGAGCCGGATGTCGGAGAACCGGTGGGCCACGCTGAGGGCCTGCTCCAGCAGCGGGGTGATGCGATCGTCCGGCGGCAGCGGACCCGTGAGGACAGCGGACTGGACCAACTGACGCGCAAAAATCAGCCGATCGAACGCGATGCCTCCGGCACCGCTTACCCGTGCCGAGGTCTCATGCGGATGAAAAACGACGAACCCCGAACCATCCGAGGTCTTCGCATAGCCAGCCTGGCCGTCCCGGTGGGCAAAGGCGCTGATCTCCGCAGCGCATTCCTTTTCGAAGCCGGCGCGGCAGTAAAGAAGCAGGGCGTGAGTCGTTGGCGTGAGGCTGCTGTTCAAGGCCGGGGCAAACGGTGTGGAGTGGCAGGATACCGGGGTTTCGGACGGAGCGCGCGGTGCCGCCTCGGGCAAGCGGATGGATCGATTCTACGCGAATCCCGGGGTTGGTCGTGACGGACGTCATGATCCGCATGGACGCGGTCGGCAAGACATTCTGCCGGTCCCGGCACCATGCGCTATGGTACGGTGTGGCCGACGCGATCCGCCAGGCGCTCGGGCGACCCCGCCGTCCGGCCCCGCGCGCTCACGAGTTCTGGGCGCTCGATGGGGTTTCCATCACCGTGCGGCGCGGCGAATGTCTCGGCGTCATCGGGCCCAACGGGGCAGGCAAGAGCACGCTGTTGAAGCTCATTGCCCGTGACTATCGTCCCGACCGGGGTAGCGTGCAGTCGCGGGGACGACTGCAGAGTCTGCTGCGACTGGGCTCGGGTCTGCAGCCGATGCTGACGGGACGCGAGAATGTGTACGTGAAGTGTTCCCAGCTTGGCCTCAGTCCGTCCGAGGTGGACGCGCGCATGTCCGGCATCGTCGATTTTGCCGGTTTGCACGAGGCGATCGACCGGCCGGTGCGGCATTACTCGGATGGCATGTACGCGCGCCTCGACTTCGCGATCGCGACCTCCGGGCCCGTCGATGTGCTGCTCGTCGACGAGGTCCTGGCGGTTGGCGACATCGCCTTCCAGAAGCGCTGCCTCGATCGGCTGAACGCGCTCAAGCGCGCCGGGACGGCGGTCGTGCTGGTCTCGCATGCCGAGATGAATGTCCGCTACGTGGCCGACCGCTGTCTGTTGTTGCTCGACGGTAAGCCGGTCGTTTTCGGGGACACGGAAGCCGTGATCCGGAAGTACCACGAGGCCGTGGGTTACCTGAACGCTCAGGGCGATCCCTTCTCGTTTGCCGTCGAGCCCGCGATCGACGGCGACGGTGCGGCGGCGATCACCCGTCTGCAGATCGGCCCCGTGCCCGTGTCGCCCGGGGACGCCATCCGCTGGACGCTGGAGTATCGCTGCGCCGCTGGCGACTCTTCGCTGGGGCTGGTTCTGCAGTTCTGGAACACGGCCGATCTGTTGGTGGCAAGCATCGACAGCCGATACTCGGGCCCGTTGTGTTTGACGTCCGGAACGGGTCGTCTTCTGGTCGGCGTTTCGTTTCTCGGCCTGGCGCCAGGCAGATATCGTGTTGCGGGCGGATTCGTCGGCGCCGACGGCTTTGTCAGTTACGGGACCGCGCTGGCGGTGCTGCATGTGTCGGACTCGGACTACCGGCGCTATGGCGGGCTGACCATGATGCCCGCAGCCCTTACGCCGCAAACGCCAACTTTGGACTGATTTTTCGAGAAGGTTCCCATGGCTATAACTGCCCCCACCCTGTTTCCACGCGCGCTGATCAACAGGATCCTCCAGCATGCACAGACACAGACTGCATGCGAAGTGTGCGGCCTGATTGGCGCCCGGGAGGGGACGCCAACGACGGTCTATCCGGTCGACAACGTCGCCGAGCAGCGCGAATCCCGATTTGCGCTGGATCCGCAGCAACAGATCGCGGCGATGCGTGCCATGCGCGAACGCGGGGAAGTTCTCTTCGCCGTGTTCCATTCCCACCCGGCTGCACCGGCCGAGCCGTCTGCGCTGGATATGCAGCTGGGGTACCCGGATGCCTTGCAGCTGATCATTTCGCTCGGCACGCGTGGCGTCCTCGAACTCCGCGCCTTCCGCGCGCTGCCTACGGGGGGCTGCGTGGAGGTTCCGCTGTTGCTGCAGCCGGAGCGGTAGCCCGGCCCCTCGGGGCGGCCTGACGCCACCGAACAGCGCAGCAGAGGCGCTTGAGCGCCCGCCCGACTAGGCAGAAATACCGGCTTGCGGATTCCGCGGCGAATCCTTGACAATCGAGCAATCGTTCAGCCTTCGTCGGAGATCGCCTGATGGCTAATCCAACAGGGATGCGAGTCCGCTCGTTCTCTGGTCACTTGGTACACTCAAGCCGGTCGTCGCAAGCCTCGCGGCGTACCCGTCGCCTGCGCGTTGCGGCTAGGGTCGTTCTCGCCGTGTGCGCGGTCCCGCCGTTGTGACCGCCCCCGTGGGTCACCAGGAGGGTGCGGAGCCCACCGAATCGACCATGGCAGACCCGTATCGGGAACTCCTGGAGTTGCTCCAGGAGTGCGGCGTTTCGGAGCCCGAGACGTTGCGACGGACCATGGAACGGGTGACTGCGTGGGCGGTGCACCATTTCCCCGCGGAACACACGCTCATCGGTGATGTCGCCCTCGACGCCGAGCTATCGGCATCGCGGCGTCGAGAGCGCCAGGATCTGCTGGCGCAACTAACGCAGTGGTGGCCCCGCGACGCTTCCGATTTGACCGAGCGTCTCGTTGCGGCGCAGGCCGCGCTGGCGAAGGCCACGGCAAGGGATGAGGCCAAGGAAGCGCGCTACCGCGAACTGTTGGCGGCTTTGCCGGCCGGCGTGGTCCTGCAGGAGGCTGATGGCCGCATCGTGCTGAGCAATGCGGCGGCCGAAAGCATCCTGGGGCTCACCGGTGAGCAATTGACCGCACGCACGTCGGCCGATCCCCGGTGGCAGGCCATCGACGAAGCCGGTCAACCGTTGCCCGGAAACCGTCACCCCGCCATGATCGCCCTGGCAACCGGTCAGGCCCAGCGGGACGTGATAATGGGCCTGAGGAAGCCGGACGGCAGCCTGATCTGGATCTCCGTCTGCGCGGATCTGCTGGCTTCGAAAGACCATTCCGACGCACCACCGCTGGTGGTCAGTTCGTTCGTCGACATCACGGCGCGCAAGCGCTTTGAAGATGCCCTCAATGAAAGCCGGCAGCAGCTGGATCTGGTCCTCGAAAGAACCGGCACCGGTATTTGGGACTGGGACTTCGAGTCCGGGGAGGTCCGGTTCAGTCCGGGCTGGTACACGATGCTGGGCTATGTGCCGGATGAGTTGCCGGCGAGTGTGGCCACATGGGATGAACTCGTCCATCCCGATGATCGCGCCGAAGCCTGGAACGCGATCAACCACCTGCGCTCCGCACGGGACGATGGCCCGCCCTACGATCTCGTGTTTCGCATGCGGACGAAGCAGGGCGGATGGCGCTGCATCAATTCCCGCGCGGCAGTGGTCCGGCGCGACGCGCAGGGCCTGCCGGCGCGGCTGGTTGGTACCCACGTCGATCTCACGGTGGAGAGAGAGTCCGAGCGAGCGTTGTTGGAGGAGCAGCGGAAGCTGGCCGGACTGTTCAAGATCGCGCCGATCGGCATCGCGATGGCCGTCGACCGGGTGTTGATCGAGGTGAACGACACCTTGTGCCGCCTGACAGGTTATTCGCGGGACGAACTGGTCGGACGAGATACCCGCTTTCTCTATGCCGATCAGGGGGAATACGAACGCGCCGCGTTGTTCAAGTACCGCAGAGACGGGGCCGATTACGGTAACGAGGTCGACGTTCGCTGGGTACGCAAGGACGGAGTCCTGATCGATGTCGTGCTGAACGCCACCTATCTCGATCGGCGTGATCCGCGCCGCGGCATCACGTTCACGGTATTGGACATGACCGAACGCCGCCGCATCGCGGTCGCGTTGCGGGAAAGCGAAGAGACCTACCGGCTGGCCATGGAAGCCACGCAGGACGGTGTGTGGGACTGGAATGTCGAGACGGGCGCGGTGCGCTACAGCCCCGCCTGGCAGCGGATCGTCAAGGCACAGGACGTTCCGGCCCACTACGACAGCTGGGCGGAACGCGTGCATCCCGGTGACTGGCCCGACGTCGAGCGCTCGCTGCAGAAACATCTGGCCGGCGGTTGTACGCTCTGGCAGAAGGAGCACCGCCTGCGCTTGCCGAATGGCGACTGGAAGTGGGTGCTAGCACGCGGCCGTGTCGTCAAGCGGGATCTGCATGGCCGACCGCTGCGCATGGTCGGCACGATGATCGATATCGACGAGCGCAAGGCGGCGGAACGCGAGCGGGCGGTGTTGAGCGATACGCTCGACGCCAGCCTGAACGAGGTCTATCTGTTCGACGCGGAAACGCTCCGCTTCCGTTATGCGAATCAGGGGGCCCGATCGAACCTGGGCTATTCGATGGAGGCCCTGCGGGCGTTGACGCCGCTCGACCTGAAGCCGCAAGTGACCGCGGAGTCCTTCAAGACGTTGGTCGCTCCGCTGTTGTCCGGGCAACGCACGGTGCAGGTGTTCGAAGCCAGCCATCGCCGGGCGGACGGCAGTCTTTATCCGGTCGAAGTTCATCTGCAGTTGTTTCGTCAGGGTGGCGAAGGCGTCTATCTTGCGGTCATCCAGGACATCACCGAACGCAAGCGGAGCGAAGCCTCGCTGCAGGCCAGCGAGCAGCGTTTCCGCTTCTGGGTCGAAGCCACCGAATCCGTCTTCTGGATGGCGGATCGGGGGGGGGCACTGGTCGAGCCTTCGCCCTCGCTGGAGCGGCTTACCGGCCTGAGCCGCGAATGCTGCCTGGGGCACGGCAGGCTGGCCGCGATACATCCCGACGACCGGGAGGGCTATGCAGCGGAACTGGGGCGTGCCGTTGCGCTGGGGGAGGCTTTCGAACTCCAGCTCCGTTACTGGGATGCCAGCGCCGGCGCCTACCGCTGGTACCTCGAGCGCGGGGTCCCGCACCGGTCTGGCGATGGGTCGATACAGGGCTGGCTAGGCGCAGGGGTCAGCATCGATCGGCAGAAGTGCGCCGAGGCCGCGCAACAGGACATGATGCGTCGCAAGGATGAGTTCATCGCCATGTTGGGTCATGAGTTGCGTAACCCCCTCGCGCCGATCCAGAACGCGAACGACATCCTGGGCGCGGTGGCCGGCAATGACCCGACGCTGCAATGGGTCCATGACATGGTGGGTCGGCATGCGACGCACCTGATCCGCCTGGTCGACGACCTGCTCGATGTCGGTCGCCTGCTCCGCGGCAAAATCGCCCTGCAAACCGAAGCCATCGCGGTAGTGACGCTGCTGCGGCAGCTGGCCGAGTCGCATGGGCCGGAGATCAAGGCGCGCGGTCAGCAACTGCACCTGTCCTTGCCTGAAGAAACCGTCGTGATTCCGGGTGATTCGGTTCGACTGACCCAGATTTTCGACAATCTGCTGAACAATGCGATCCGCTATACCCCCGAGGGCGGGCAGATCTGGCTTGAGGCCGTGGCCGAGGAGGGACAAGCCGTCGTGCGGGTCCGGGACTCGGGGATTGGTATCCCTGCCGACCTACTGCCTCATATCTTCGATCCCTTTGCCCAGGGACAGCGGGATCTCGATCGTTCGGAAGGCGGGCTGGGCATCGGCTTGACGGTCGCCCGTCAGCTGGCCGTCCTGCATGATGGCGACATCGAAGCACGGAGCGTCGGTGTCGACCGGGGCAGCGAGTTCATCGTCCGCCTGCCGCTGGGCGACTGGACGGCAAGCCGCGAGCCGGTCGAGTCCACGGTGCCGGAACCCGCGGAGGGGGCCCCTCTGCGGCCGCTTCGCGTGCTGATCGTCGACGACAATGTGGACGCCGCTCACAGTCTCACCCTGCTGCTCGAGTACTTCGGCATCGAGGTGCAGGCCGCGGCAGACGGAGCGGAAGGACTGGAGCTGGCGAGCGCCGCTAGCCCGGACCTGGTCCTGCTGGACATCGGTCTGCCGGGCATGGACGGTTTTGAAGTGGCGCGGCGCCTGCGGCAGATGGATGCCACCCGGTCGGCGCGTATCATTGCCGTGACGGGCTATGCTCAGCCGGAATATCGTGTGCGGGCCCGGAAGGCCGGTTTCGACGGCTATCTGGTCAAGCCGATCCGCCTCGACCAGATCCGCGACCTGGTGGCCTCATTTTCCCAAGGCCCCGGGCCCTCATCGCCGCCGACGTCCGACATCGTCGCCCCCAAGTCGCGTACGGGATGAGTCACGCTGTGCACCGGTCTGCCCTGCCTGGGGCGGACTCGTGTTCGATAGCGCGGAGCCGTTAAAATGTAGGGCCGGTTCAAGGGAGGCCGTTCGATGAAACGCTTGACGTCGGTCTTGTACCTGAGCGCGATATTCGCGACCCTCGGGATGGGAGGCTGCAGCAGCCCGACGCCACCGCGGCAGCAGCGGCACACGGTGGCCGTGCCCGAGACTGCTCCGTCTCCCCCGCCCGGTCAGCCGGACTCGGGGTTCCAAGCATCAGGAGATGACGACTTTCCCCGTCCTGCCGATCTGGAACCGCAGATCGATTTCTGGCGCAAGGTTTACGGCACATGGAGCCGCTCGCAGGTCGCCATCCACGACGACCGGTATCTCGGTGTCGTCTACGAACTGGTTGATCTCCCCGGATCGATCACCGAGGGTTACAACGCCCAACAGAAGGAACTCGTGCGTGAACGGAAGGACTACTGGCAGCAGCGGATGCGCTACCTGGCAGAGGCCTGGGTTCAGAACCGGTCGCTCGATGGGCCGGACAAGGCCATCCTGTCCCGGCTCGAGGCGGCCGCTGCGAGGCCGGATGCGATCCTGGGCGCAGCCGATCGGGTCCGTGCGCAGCGCGGCTTGCGCGAACGCTTCAAACGCGGCCTGGAGATCAGTGCTCGCTATGAGCAGACGTTCCGCCGCATTTTCCGCGATGCCGGTCTGCCCGAGGACCTCGCGTATCTTCCGCACGTCGAGTCCTCGTTTCAGGCGCATGCCAAGTCGTCGGCCGGCGCCGTCGGCATCTGGCAATTCACGCGTTCTGCTGCGGCGAGGTTCATGACCATGAACGACGTGGTCGACGAACGACTGGACCCGGTTGCGTCGGCGCGCGGCGCGGCACGCTACCTGCGGTACGCTCTGGGCAAGCTGTCCGTGTGGCCGCTGGCTCTGACCAGCTACAACCATGGGATTGCCGGCATGCAGCGGGCGCGGGAATCGGTGGGGGAGGATTTCGTGCGGATCGTGCGCCACTACGATAATCCGAAGTTCGGGTTCGCGTCCCGGAATTTCTATGCGGAATTTCTGGCTGCCCGGGATATTGCGCGGCACCCTCAGCGATTTTTTCCGGAGGGTTTGCAGGCCGAGTCTCCGCTGGACTGGGAGCGGGTCGTGCTGGCGTCCGACCTGCCCTTATCCGAGGTGGCGCGGCGCTACGGTGTCGACCGAGACCGTCTGATCGGCATGAATGCCGCTTGGAGCGAGTCGGTCACAGCGGAGGTGGTGCCGGTACCGGCCGGCACCGAAGTCTGGTTGCCTCCGGGCATGGGGGCTATGTCGGGGACTGGTGCCGGCGCAGACCACGCCGAAGCGGCGGCCAACCGATCGTTCGGAACTCACCCCGCAGCCGCAATGGAATGATGCCCCCCGGCGCGGTGATGCGCCTTAGGCGGTCGCAGCGTCGGTGCGGTGGCGATAATTGGCCAACGCGTCTCGCAGTGAGGTCAGCGTGACGGGCTTGACCAGAAACTCATCGAAGCCGGCATTCCTGGCACTGTTCCGAAGCTCCCGTGAGGCGTAGCCCGTCATCGCGATGAGGTGCGCCGTCGAGCCGCTGTCGATCGCCCGGATACGGCCAGCGACTTCGAACCCGTCCATGCCCGGCATGCTGATGTCGAGTACGATGACGTCGGGATGGAACCATGTCGCCGCCGCGATCGCCTCGCCGCCATCGGTGGCCGTTCTAACCTCGTGGCCGTCCATCCCCAGCAGGAACGCCAGCGTTTCAGCGGCATCGGGGTAGTCATCGACGACGAGGATGCGCAGCTGGCCGGGACTCGCCTGAAAATGGGGCGGCGCGACGGGCCTGACGGCAGGTATGCGGAAGGCTCCCATGCCCGTCAGCCGGAGAGAGCGTCCAGGCATGAACTGGACAGCCTGCAGCGGGACCTCTTCGGCCCGCCTCGTCTTGCGACGAAGTCCGTTGCGGCTTTGTTGTCAGTCGACATGCTCATCCCCATTACGCTGAAAGAAGTCGCCCTCGGCTCTGCCCATTGCGCTGCGGCAAATGCGATGACCCGCGGAGCCGCGCATGTTACCGAAACTCGGGCCGACTTGGAACAGAACCGACTCGGCGCCCGTTGCGTTGGTCTCGGCTGGCGTGCGCAGCGGAAATGCTGCGATAATCCGGCCCGGCAACCGATCGTCCGAATCCTCGCCGACGGGTCCGTAGAGACGACACACCGTGGACTCCCCGCACTGCTGCGATCATTTACGCCGTATGTCTGCATACCCGCGATCCAGTGTCGCGACCCGTTTCAGTCGTGCGTCCACTGATTGCTTCGAGCGGCATGGCTAGCGCATACGACGCCATCCCCTCCGGTTCCGCCAGCGAACAGCCTCGCCGGCGCGACGCCTCCCACCAGTGGGGTCGGGCTGCATGGCTCCCGACCGAGACATCGGGCCTGCTCGGACTCATCCGCAGTCGTCTCGACGAAGCCGTACTGCAGCGTTTGGCCTGCATGCTACATTCCGGCCTGCCGCAGGCCCGGAGCTCGGTCGAGGCCGTGCTCCCACCGCTGCTGGTCGGACTGATCGGGGTGGCAGCACGGCCGGGAAAGGCGCGTCGTGTGGCCGAGGTGTTCGAGGCGATCGATGAGTCGCTGCTGGAGCGCTTGGCGACCGCGCTCGACCCTTCCGGTCTGGAGTGCATCCAGGCCCTCGGCCGTCAGGCCATGAACCGTCTCGTCGGGCACGCCGCCGCGTCCCGTCTAGTTTCGCGCGCGGCCCGCTACGCGCAACTGGACAACGCCGCGGCCCGCGCGCTGCTGGAAACGCTGACTCCGGTCGCCCTGGCTGCCGCCAAGAGCCAGATGCGAGCGTGCGCCGCGGGTTCCGAGGGGCTTTCGGCACCGGCGGCGCCTGCCGATGCACCGTACCCACCGCTCCGGGCGCTAGAACGGCCGTATCTTCCTCCGGATTCCAGTCTGCCGGCAGCACGCGGCATGTCGGCGCCGTTTCGCCGACATGGGGTGCTCGCTGCGGTCAGCCTTGCCTGGTGCCTGTTGCTCGGCTACTGGGCGCTGTCGCCCATGTCTCCGATCCGCCGGCCCGTCGTCTTTCAGAAAGCCACATCGGCCACCCTGTCGTTGAGCAATGTCGGTGCCCAGGTGGAGTACGCCGGCGTGGTCGACAACGAGCTCAGTCGAGCACGGGTGCTCGAAATGTTGGCGGATCAGGTGGGTGAGAACAACCTCGTCGGCGAACTCCGGATCGATGCACGCGTGCCGCCTCCGCCATGGCTGGGTGCGCTGGCTTCCGTCCTGTCGCTGACCCGGCAGCCGGGTGTGGACCTGTTGCTGAGCGGCAGCCGCGTGGACGTGACCGCAGCCAGTCTCAACGACGGTGCCGGGATCGTGCATAGACTCCGTGCTTTATGGGGCGACCACCTGGCCATCGGGCTCCGTGATCGCCGGATAGATCCATTGCGGCTGGCCGAACTCGACACCGGTGCCCCGCTCGCCGATCTCGAGACCATCCTCGGCGCCTGGGTGATCCATTTCACCCCCGACAGCGACGAAGTGCCGTCCGCACACCGGCCGCTGATTCGCCGCGTGGCGTACCTGATGGACCGGTTGCCGGAGGGGGTGGTCGTCGATGTTTGCGGACATACGGATGATACGGGTGATGCCGCAGTGAATCTGACCTTATCACAGGTTCGGGCGGAGTCGGTCCGCGAAGCCTTGATCGACGCCGGTGCGAACCCCGCCCGTTTGCGCGTCAGAGGCTATGGCAGCCAGCGGCCGGTAGCCGGGAATGATCGGCCGCACGGACGTTCGATGAACCGTCGGATCGAGTTCGTCCTTCGCCGCGATTGAGCGGGATCCGCGCCACGATGTTCCGTCTGAGCCGAATGCCTCGGGTCGCCACCGGCAGAGCGAGGGGGCGTTTTAGCCCGCTCGGGTTGATGTACCGCCTGGTCCGGCTAATCCTCTCGGTGGGCGGTTCCGCTGCGGTTCTCGCAAGCGCCGGTTGTGGTGGGGCCGAACCGATCGCCCCAAGCCGCTACGCGGTGACGGCGCAGGTCGTCGACAGTCGCACGGGCCAACCTGTTTCCCCGCCGAAGGCGCCCAAGCGTCCGACCCCAGAACGGCCCTCGGTACGTGCCGCCGAGCCGGTGTTCCGGAAGCTCGAGCCGATTCCGGACGAGGAGCCTGAACCCGGCGCCCAGCCCGCGCCGCAGCGAACTGCGGAGGAAGAGGCCCTGATCGGCGTCGCCAGGGAACGCCCTTTCCTCCCCGTTGAAGCCAGGGTCGACGGTCAGGCCGTCGTCATGAATTTCGCCGGTGGCGATGACCGGTGTCGCACCGTTGCGGCGACCTATCCGGCGCGGCGGGTCGCCGAGCTATGGCGGGTCTGCTCGGATGGACAGTACAGCTTGGACCGGGAGGCGGAGGCGATTCCCGATCTGCCGAACGATCCGGGGCTGCAGGCGGCACGACAGGCCGCCGCGCATTGGGCCTATGCGAACGGACGCGCCGATTCGTCGTATGGCGAACTGATGGTCAGGGCCCAAGCATCGGGACAAAAAGATCAGAATGGCTGTATGGTCGTTCGGAATGCCGTCACGTGGAATGGCGTCACCATCGGTATGAACGACGACATCCTGTGTTCCGCGCCGGAGTGATGCCGTTACGCCATCGCCAGCCGCTGGCCGAGCCGGGTCGTGTCGCGACTGCAACCGAACTGTGCTCGGGGCGTCACGTGAGTTGGTATTTCTTCCGTTTGCGCCAGAAGGTCGCACGACTCATCCCGCAGATGCGTGCGGCTTCTTCCAGATTTCCGCCAGTGACCTGCAGGGCTTCGCGGATCAGCTCGGCTTCATCGTGGCGGCGAGCCGGTCGTAGCGGCATCGCCAACGCGGAGAGCGTTGCCGGTGGTCCTTCACGGAATTCCGGCGGGAGATCCTCCAGTGTCAACTCGGTGCCGCGGCCGACGGCGAAGGCGTACTCAATGACGTTTTGGAGTTCCCTGACGTTGCCCGGCCACGCGTAGTCCAGCAGTCGCCGCATCGCGCCGGGCGCGATCGTCTCGATGTGCCGCGGACCCTGGCGATTATGCTGGTCGATGTACAGCCACAGCAGATGGCTGACATCCTGCCGACGCTCCCGCAGCGGGGGCAAAAAGAGGGGCACGACGCGCAGGCGGTACATCAGGTCCTCCCGAAAACGCCCGGCTTTGACCTCTTCGCGCAGCGCGCGATGCGTGGCGCCGATGATCCGGACATCGACCGTCACAGCCCGGTCGCTGCCGACCGGCATGAAGCTGCGCTCCTGCAGCACGCGCAAGAGCTTGGCTTGCAGTTCGAGCGGCAATTCGGCGACCTCATCCAGGAACAGGGTGCCGCCGTTGGCTTGCTGGAAAACGCCCGGATGGTCCCGGACGGCGCCGGTAAAGGCGCCCTTGACGTGCCCGAACAATTCACTTTCCAGCAGGCTCGGGGTCAGCGCGGCGCAATTGATCGCCAGAAAGGGCTGGTTCCTTCGCTGACTTTCCCGGTGCAGTGCGCGGGCCACCAACTCCTTGCCGGTTCCCGACTCTCCGCGGATCAGCACCGTCGCGTCGGTCTCTGCCACGTTGCGTATGATCCGGATCGCCTCCTTCATGACGGGATCGCGCGACACGATTCCATGGAAGCTCTCAACGTCCGTCCGTGAGGGTGTGACCGGAACCTCTCCGGTGTCCGCCTGCAACAGTTCGATCGCGCCTGCGAACTCGCCCGCGGCATCGAAGAAGGCTCGCGCGGTTCGGCGACAGGCCATGGCTTTGTCGCCGGGGCGTTGCAGCGTTACCGGCTGGGCCTTGATCAGCCCCTGCGCGGCGAGTTCGGCCGCATTGGGCGCCGCATGACAACCCAGTGCCTCATGGCACGGAACGCCCAGCACTTTCTCCGACCCCAGGCCGAACATCCGTTCGGCGCCACTGCTCCAGAACAGAATCCGGCTGTCCGCATCGACAACGAAGACGGCCGCGTCGTCGATCAGATCGGTAAAGACATCGAAGGCGGTGTCGGGACCGATCTGACTGAGCCAGCGATTGAAGAAGGGTGAAGACTGGGCCATGGCGCGCGGCGTTTCGGAGATGTTTCACCTGTGCGATGAAACTTTACCATAGACGTCTCGCATGTTTCATTATGAGATATCTCCCGGGAGCGCCACCGGTCGGTGACTCGGTGAAGCCGGTGGAGTCGCGGGCTGGCTCCCGATGGCAGCGATCTGGCACGGTCCTTGTTTCATGCGCATTATCGATTGCTGATCTGCATGGACTGCGGAGACCTGCGCTATGATGCGCGGGCTCGGCTTTCGAGCCCGCGCAGGGCAGGAAGATTACCGGCGATGCGGGGTATTCGAGCCGCCCGGAGGGTTACGGAAATCCCGAGGCGGCACTGGCGTTGCCGGGTTTAGGGGGCGTCCGGGTGTAGGTTCCCCGATTGCGTAGGCACGCGACCTCACCAATAACACAAAAGAGGAGATAGCTCGTGGCAAAAATAGTCATCATCGGGGCCGGCATCGGCGGTATTCCCATGGCCTTCGAAATGCGGGAGAACGCGCGCAAGGAAGACGAGGTCGTCGTCATTGCCGATACGCCGACCTTCCATTTCGTGCCCTCCAACCCGTGGGTTGCAGTCAACTGGCGCAAGCCGGAAGACATCAAGGTCGAGCTCGCGCCGGTCTTCAAGAAAAAGAAGATCGGCTTCATCCAGCAGCAGGTCAAGCGGGTACATCCCGAACGCAACCAGCTCGAACTGGCCGACGGCAGTCAGGTGGGTTACGACTACCTGATCATCGCGACCGGTCCGAAGCTCGCGTTCGAGGAAATCCCCGGGCTCGGGCCGGAGGGCCATACCCGATCGGTCTGCCACGTCGACCATGCCGCGGTGTCCGGGCAGGAATGGGAAAACTTCTGCGCCAACCCCGGCCCGATCGTCATCGGCGCCGTGCAGGGCGCTTCGTGCTTCGGCCCTGCCTACGAGTATCTGTTCATTGCCGAGAGCGATCTGCGCAAGCGTGCGATCCGTGACAAGGTGCAGATCACCTATGTCACCTCCGAACCGTACATCGGTCACCTGGGCTTGGGCGGCGTCGGCGATACCAAGGGATTGCTCGAAAGCGCAATGCGCGACAAACACGTCAACTGGATCTGCAATGCCAAGGTCGACAAGGTCGAGGCCGGCATGATGTATGTGACGGAAGTCGACGAGAACGGCCAGGAAAAGAAGAAGCATGAGCTGCCCTTCAAGCACAGCATGATGCTGCCGGCGTTCAAGGGCGTGGACGCGGTGTTCGGGATCGACAAGCTGACCAACCCGCGCGGCTTCATCCTGATCGACGAGCACCAGCGCAACCCGACCTACAAGAACATCTACTCGATCGGCGTCTGCGTCGCGATCCCGCCGCTGGGACAGACACCGGTCCCGACCGGGGTGCCCAAGACCGGGTACATGATCGAGTCCATGGTGACCGCGACGGCGCACAATGTCCGGGAGGAGATCGACGGCAAGCAGCCGTCCCACAAGGCCACCTGGAATGCCTTGTGTCTGGCCGACTTCGGCGACCGGGGCGTCGCCTTCCTGGCGATGCCGCAGATTCCGCCGCGCAACGTGCAATGGGCATCCGAAGGCCGCTGGGTGCACTGGGCGAAGATCGCGTACGAAAAGTATTTCATGCGCAAGGTCCGGAAGGGCATCAGCGAGCCGACCTACGAGCGGATGACGCTGAAGGCCATGGGTATCATGCGCTTGAAAAAGAGCTGATCGGCGACCGGGCCCTTAGAACCCAACTTCTGTTGGCGAAGCGGGGGCGCGCCCGCTTCGCCTGCGAGTATTACGGGTCTGCCATCGAGCGCTCACTTCGCGCGCTGTTGGATTCCGACGGCAGGTTGCGCGCTGTGTTTGGCTTTCGCTGGTGCCCCAACGCTATTCGAGATGCCTCTCGGTCGCGTCGGCCTATCGTTGAATCGGGTGGGTGCCGCCGATGTCAGTGGCGCGCTTCTGCTCGCCTTGCCGGTGTAGAAACGGAACATAAAGCTTGACCACCTCGTCGGCATCCTCCATCAGCAGCAAATGCCCCGCCGCCGGCAGCGTGTGCAGTTCGCTGTGCGGGGACACTTGCTGCAGCGTCCCGGCCCCCGCGACCGGGTAGATCCGATCCTCCTGTCCCCACAGTATCAGCGTCGGGAGTTCCGGCATGGGCCGCCGCCGCAGTATGTCGTCGTACAGGTTCACGATGTCCCAGACCTGCACGTAGTGCCGATTATGTGTCACATACTCGCCGACGATGGCCCTCTTCTCAGGAGTGGGTATCGTTGGGGGAGTCATGAATAGCAACCGGAGTTCGAGTTCGAACTGGTAGCCGGTGACCGGAATGAAGGCATTGATGCCGCGGAAAAAAGCGCGGCGAAGCTGAGGCCCCCAGCCGATCACGCCGAGCGGAGCGCCGATATAGGCCAGGCTGCGCACTTGGCCTCGGTACCGGTCGGCATACAGGGTCGCGATCGTGCCGCCCATCGAACTCCCGGCGACGTCGAGTTGTGCGATGCCGAGTTGGCGTGAGAAGTCGCGCAGCAGGGTCGCCTGCCGCTCGAGGCGATAGTCCTCTAACGAATAACCCGCGCTTTTCCCGTAGCCGGGCAGATCGACGGCGATGGCGGTGTAGCCGGCTTCGGCCAGCAGGCACAGCAGGGTGTTCCATTGCTCCTTGTTGGCGAATAGGCCGTGCAGCAACAACAGGGTCGGGCCTGTCCCCGCCGAGTTGTAGACCATGGTCCCATCGCCGACCGGGGCCGTCTTCGTGGCGATTGCACACTGGGTCGCGGCCGTTGCCGCTACCGCTGCGGAGGCCGGATCGGCCCACCGGCAACCGATCAGGATCAGGGCCAGCAGCGGCGCCAGCAGGTGGAGTCGGGCGTTTTTCATTCGATTCTGCAGAGCAGGCGCCTGGACGTGTTCGGCCGCGTCAGGCGCAGGCCTGACCGGCGCCGTTTCCGGGAGAGCACTGGAACACCGCCGTGACGGTCAGGACCAGGAGCCCCTTGGCCGGGTAGTGAGCGCCTTTCGCCTTGATTTTCGCCCGCATCTGCTCGTACTCCGGTCCGCTGGTCTTCACGGCGACCGAGCCCTTGATCTGGAAGCAGTGCTTGTCGTCCGGGTCCCAGAAGAACAGCGCGCCGCGCGGGTTCTCCATGACATTCGCAAGGGTTTTCGCCATATAGTTGTCGCCGATCCAGAGTGTGTCGTCGCCGATCAACTCGACCATCGACATCGGAGCGACGTTCGGAGTCCCGTCCAGCGATGCTGTCGCAAAGGAGAAGATTCGGTTCTTCGCGAACACCGCCTTCATCTCGTCGGTAAGTGTTGCCATGGCATGAGTCTCGGCCCGGGAAATTCTGAGACTAGCGTAACCGTTTCGGGATAGTACAGGCCAGTCCAACACGGATGACGCCGGTGGGCGCCGAGTGAGGTCCGCCTGGCCCGTTACCGTAGTGGCGCCAGGCGTTCCAGAGCCTGCTGTAACAGGGCTCGACGACATGCGAAGTTGAGGCGTACGTAGCCGGGAAAACCGAAGTCCCGGCCGTCCGACGGGCCCACGCCGAGCGTTTCGAAGTGCGGCAACGGGTTGGCCGGGTCGACGCCACGCGCGTCGATCCAGGCGAGGTAGGTTGCTTCCGGTGTCGCTGCCTTCAGCTGCGATGACGCGGCAATCCAGTCCAGCAGCAGATCCCGGTTTCCGCGCAGATAGACGAGCAACTCTGCCAGCCAGGCGCCCTCGTCCCGATAGGCTGCCTCTGCGGCCGTAAAACCCAGTGTGTTGACGTGCGGAACGAGTCCCGCCATGGCGCTGCGAAAACGGCGGCGCAGACCGCGGTCGGGAATCACCGCGAAGGAACAGCCGAGACCCGGCAGATTCCACGTCTTCGATGGCGCCATCAGCGTGATCGTCCGGTCGGCGAATGCGGGTGCGACACAGGCCAGTGGGGTATGCCGCAGCGTGGGGTCGAGCAGCAGGTCGCAATGAATCTCGTCCGAGCAGATGGTCAGCCCGTGACGCTCGGCCACATCGATCAAACCGGCGAGTTCCTCGGGCCGCCAAGCGCGCCCGACCGGGTTATGCGGATGGCAGAGCAACAACAACCGCGTGCGCGGGCTGACAGCCTCTTCCAGCGCACCGAGATCCCAGCGCCAGCCATCGGCGGTATCCACCAATGGCACGGTCTGCAGGTTTCGCGCCGATTGCGCTGGCGCGTGGAGGAACGGTGGGTATACGGGTGTTGCGGTCAGTACGGTGTCCCCGTCCTGCCCAACCGCCCGGCAGGCGAGGTTGAGTCCCGGTACCAGACCCGGCAACCACACCAGCCAGTCGGCCTCGATCGTCCACCGATAGTGCCGTTCCGCATAACACTGAACCGCGTCAACAAGCGAATCGGGTGCGTTGGTGTAGCCCAGGATCCCATGATCGACTCTTCGATGAAGGGCCGCCAGTACGGAGGGCGGGCTGGCGAAGTCCATGTCCGCCACCCAGAGCGGTATCACGTCCCGGTCGCGATACCTGTTCCATTTGGTGCTGGAGAAGGGGGTGCGTACGATGGCGTGGTCGAAATCCACGGGACTGATGCCTCGGCCTCGTTGGGCAACTGCGAGATTTGACCTTATACCACGGGACGCGCGAATGGCGCTGGGGCACTGGCAATGCGCTCGAGGTGGCTCGCCCTAACTGCCTTGTGCGGGTCGCTCCTACGTCGCCACGGTCCGGACTATGCCCTGAGGATCGTCACGGGCCGCTCGGAACGCCTCCGGCGTTCAAGCCTCCTCCGTGGACTCGACGAGTTTCGACGCGCGTCTGAAGGCGTTTCGCGACGTGAAGCCGTACTTGATCAGGTCCGCGAAGCGTTGCTCATCGACCTCCTTCAACCCGATTGCGTGTGGTTCGCCCTCGCGCAACGTTCCGAACAGTCGGTCCCAGATCGACAGCACGGCGCCGTAGTTGCTGTCGTGTTCCTCGCGCAGATCCGAGTGATGCATACGGTGCAGTCGCGGCACGATGATCACGCGCGACAGGAGGGCTTCATGGGGGAACGTGACGTTCGTGTGGTGGAACAGCACGAACAGCGAGATCAGTGCCTGATTGAACAACACGAGTTCAGCGTCGACCCCGGTTACTGCGATAAACGCGACTCGCACGAAAACCTCCAGGATCAACTCGCCCATGTGGAAGCGCAGTCCTGTCGTCACATTGAAGCTGCGATCACTGTGATGGACTTTGTGAAAAAGCCATAACCAGTCGAAGTGGTGAGTGGCGAAGTGCCATGCATACAAAATGAGGTCGAGCAGCAGGAAGGTGATCAGCCATTGAACAGGCCCCTCGGGCAGGTGGCTGAGTAGACCCCGTCCGGAGAACTGCTGGGCTACCAGGTACAGCGAGGGTATGGAAAGCAGCGAGAGAGTGACGTCGTTGAACAGATAAGTGCAGACGTTCGTGAAGTAGGAGTGCTTCAGGGTTCGCAGTCCCGGTCTGAGGAAGGGTTGCCGGAATTCCAGGTGGGCACACGCTACGACGGCCGTGATGAACACCAGCGCCAGCAGGTCCTCCACGCGCGCCTCCGCGACCCATTCGGTTCCTCGCGTCGCCGCCAGGTCGATGCCCTGGCCAACGATGAAGTTCAAGTCGAGTGCGTGTCTGATCATCTTTCCTTCCCCGTGAGCAGTCGTCACATTAATGTTTTGCCGTGTACACGCTTTGTACATGTGTTTGCTCGGAAGTTCCTTGTTGCACAGCTTTTGTCTAATGTTTAAGATCGCGGTGCAACTATCGAACAAGAGCCCGACAGGGCGGGAGAACAAGCGGCATGACGCATCCTGGGTCACATGAGGCAACCTACGGTATCGGTGCGGTCGCTCGCTTGACGGGCATACCTTTGAATAGCTTGAGGGCCTGGGAGCGGCGTTACGCCCTCGTGGCGCCCCGCCGAGGTGAGGGCAACCAGCGGCAGTACACGCACGACGACATCGTGCGGCTGCAGATCATCAAGCAACTCGTCGACCATGGGCATGCGATCAGCACCGTGGCGACCCTTGATGATGCGTCGCTGCGTGAACGGCTGGAACTGCACCGGGACAGCGCGCGGTCAGCGGGAACGGCAGCCGCGGCTGCACCGGCAGCGCCGTCGCGCGTGCTCGTCTACGGCGATGCGTTGCCCTTTCTTATTGATGCATGGCGCGAGGAACTGTTGCCGTTGGAAATCATCGGCACATCGACTTCGTACGCAGAGTTCGAGCAGCGGGCCTGCGCGGAGCGACCGGAGGTCCTGGTGGTCGAATGGCCGGCCCTCGACCCGGATGCGCCTGCGCGCTGGTCCAAGTTACAGTCTCTGGCGGGGGTGCGGCGACTGGTCGTGGTGTACGGATTCGCTCCCGCCGCGCAGATCGCCCGGCTGCAGCGTGATGGCGTGGTCGCGCTGCGCGCGCCGTTAACGGCGGCAACTCTCCGCGAAGCCTGCCGCGTTGACCAAGCGCCTGCGGCTGCGCTCCAGGCGGCAGTCCTGGCGGCGGTCGCCGCGGCGAGCGACGTGCCGATCCCGCTCCGCCGTTTCGACAGCAAGACGCTGGCCGCCGTCGCCAACCTGCCGACCGGCATTCGCTGCGAATGCCCGCATCACCTGGCCGATTTGCTGTTCCGCGTCACGGCGTTCGAGACGTACAGCGCGGATTGTGAGAGTCGCAACGAGCGGGACGCTGCGCTGCACGCCCATCTTCATCGCGTCGCGGGTCAGGCCCGGGCGCTGCTGGAAGACGCGTTGGAGCATTTGATGGTATGCGAGGAAATCGATCTCAGCGTATATTCCTAAGGGTTTGGTCGGAAGAAGAAAAAGCGTCGCTCCCCCATGCAGGGGATGTCGCGTCGGCAGGTCGTGCGGACGTGTGTGGGTTCCATGATGAAACAGTTGTCGCCAGTGTCCGTGATGCGCCTCAAGGTGGCGACGTTCATCGCCTGTCTGGTGCCCTTCGTCCACGTTTCGTGGGGGGTTCTGACCGGGTCTGCCGGAGCCGATCCGGTCGAAGCGCTGACCCACTCGACAGGTCTGTGGGCGCTGCGGCTGCTGCTGTTGACGCTGGCCCTATCGCCGCTGCGCAAGGTGACCGGCTGGTCTTGGGTGTTGCGACTGCGGCGAATACTCGCGCTCTATTCCTTTTTTTACGCAATGCTCCACACGCTGGTCTACCTGGCTTTCGAGCAGAGTTTCGACTGGATATCGATTGCAAGCGATATCCTCAAACGCCCCTGGCTGACAGCCGGATTTTTCAGCTTCGTGCTGATGATCCCGCTCGCGGCGACGTCGACTAACGGCATGATGCGGCGTCTCGGACGGAACTGGCAGCGGCTCCACCGCCTCATTTATCCCATCGCTGTCGGTGCAGTCCTGCACTACTTCTGGCTGGTCAAGAAGGACATCACGGCACCGTCGATCTATGCCGTGGTGCTGGCGATATTGTTCTGCGCGCGCCTGGTTGATGGACGCAAGGGGAAGTCTACCCGAACTCCCGTGTCACGCCCGGGGGCCGTGCCTTTCGTAAAGTAAGCTGGTCGGGCCGTTTCGCCAGGAATGACGGACGGTTTGCGGTCTGCGGCAACGGGGGAATGAGCGGCGGTTTCAAACAAACCGCGGCGTGATAAGAACGTGAAGGTACTGTGGGACGTTGCGAGTCAGCGTGCGTTGTCCCGCGGAGGCCAGGGGGTGTCGGCGGCGACGTCTTGATGTGCGCACGCTCCATCCTTAGGCAAGGCGGAGCAGGAAGTAAACTCCCCGCTCCGCACCGTGGGTTGCTCAGCGCTGTTCGATGCCCTTCAAGTATTTCGCCACGCCCGATTCCCTGACTGGCGGTGGCATGCTGCTCAGGTAGCGGTCGACGCTGCTTTTCTGCTTAGGCGGAAACTCCGGCATGGGCAGATTCTTGAGGTATTTCGCCACGCCCGTCTCCGGAACGCTGGCAGCGGTTTCGGTTGCGATCTCCTTCAGATACTTCGCCACCCCGGTCAGTACCGGTGGCGGTGGGAGGTCGCGCAGGTAACGGGTCACCCCGGTCACCACCGGCGGTTCGGGCAGCGTCTTGAGGTAACGTGCCACGCCGGTTTCCGACGGGGTCGCTTCGACTGCCTTCGGCGCGGGCGCGGCAGGTTCCGGAAGTGATTTGAGATAGCGCGCGACACCCGTCTCGCCGGCCGCGGCCGGTGGTGGTGCCACGACAACCGGCGCGGCAGCGGATGCCTGCGCATCATACCCGCGGGTCTTCGAACGTCCGAACCAGAAGGTGAATCCGGCCAGGCCAAACAGAATCAGCATCACTGGAAGATTGTCGATCATGTACTTTTCTACTTTGGTTTCTTGGGGTGTGTCGCTATCGTGCGGACCGTCCGCAAGTCTCCCGGCCTCTTCTCTGGATCCATGTACCCCGCGACCGGCTAGGCGCGGCAGCATGCACGGGCACCTGCAGGCTGTCAACCTGGTCACCCAGTCATTCCGGGCACCAGCCTCTTGAAATGCGCCGCAACAGTATACTCCGTTCGCGTTCCCGCCTCTTCCTTCCGCTCCGCCTCGACTCCCTTTAGACCGCGCCGGTGGTTTGTCGGCCCCGCGAACTCCGTCTCAGGGAAAACAGCGCTGCACTAACCTGGATTCTCGGCCGGTCGCGCAGCTTGACAATCGCAAAGTCACCATCAATGATCTGCCGCAGTCGGCGGTATTGCGGATCGGCGATCGGCGGGGTGCCACGGGGCGTCTGCCACACCGCTCGCGAGCAACCAAAGAGAGGCGGCGCTGCCCCAGGTGAAACACGTCCTGGATAGGTGAGGCCGTGACAATAACGAATGCAGACGATAGCAGTCGGGCTGCGGGAGCCAAGGCCCCCGGGCGCGTCGCTATCGCCTCAGAAAATCGACACACTTCGGAGGGTAGTACATGGCGATGCATCTCGTTGCCGCGGGAATCAACAGGTTACACGGGCCCATCATCGATCGGTTCGGCAGCCTGACCGGCGAGGATCAGGAAAGGTTGCTGGCGGCAGCGGAGCGGGTTGTCCCAACCATGTTCTCCGGGCTAATCGAACGGGTCTCCTCGCCCGGCGGTCTCGGTGTGCTGTCCTCGGCACTGGAAACCATAGACGAAACCATCTTCGACTGGCTGGCAGCGCTCAAGGAAGGTGACGAGGCGAAAGCGGCCGCCGAGGCGGGTAGCCAATGGTTGAACGCGATCTTTTCTCCCGATGGGGTCCGGTCGATCCAATCGGCCGCGCGTTCCGTGGGGCTTGGTTCGGAAGCTGCCCGGCTGCTGCCCGAGTGGCTGGTGCCGGTCGTGTTGGGAACAGTCAAGCAGGCGAGCAAGGGCGTCAGCGTCGAGCAACTGCCCGAATTGCTGTTGAAGGAGCGCGAAGCGATCGCATCGGCAGTACCCGATGCGCCGATCCCGCAGCGCGAAGCGCGACCGACCCCGGTGCTGGCGCTCGTCGGCGCCACTGCGCCATCCGTCGCCGCTGCCGTGACGCCGGCAGTCGCTCCCCGGGCCGAGCCGACGGTCGCCGTCAGAGGCGAGGTCGGGCCGGCGGGGCCTCAGGGTCTACCAGGGCCGGCTGGACCAAAGGGCGAGCCGGGTCCCAAGGGTGACCCGGGCCCGGCAGGTCCTCCGGGACCTCAGGGTGTCACAGGCCCGGCAGGACCGAAGGGCGACCCAGGTCCGAAGGGCGAGCCGGGCCCCAAGGGAGACACAGGTTCAGCCGGTGTTGCCGGGCCGCAGGGCGTGGCAGGCCCCAAAGGCGACCTGGGCCCGAAAGGGGACGTTGGCCCCGCGGGTCCCAAGGGTGAGCCCGGTGCCAAAGGTGCGCCGGGTCCCGCGGGTCCTCCGGGTCCGCAAGGTGCGATCGGTCCGGCAGGTCCGGCCGGTGCCAAAGGCGAGCCCGGCCCGATCGGCTGGAAGGGCGATGCCGGTCCTGTGGGGCCGAAGGGCCCGCCCGGTCCGGCCGGACCGAAGGGCGAGCCGGGCGCACAAGGTGAACGGGGTTTGGTTGGTCCGGCCGGCCCCCAGGGTATTCCCGGTCCCCTCGGTCCGAAGGGAGAGCCTGGCGCCAAGGGCGCGTCTGGCCCATTGGGCCCGGCGGGTCCGCAGGGGCCGATCGGCCCGATGGGCCCGGCTGGACCGAAGGGCGAGCCCGGGCAAAAGGGCGACCCCGGCCCGATCGGCTGGAAGGGCGATCCGGGTCCCGTTGGTCCAAGAGGGCCCGCCGGGCCCGTGGGGGCACCGGGTCTGCCCGGTCCGATAGGGCCGATGGGGCCGATGGGGCCGAAGGGAGCGGTAGGTCCTGCCGGTCCTGTAGGGCCGAAGGGTGACGCCGGTATCGCCGGTGCCAAAGGGCCTGCCGGACCCGCAGGTCCGCCGGGTCCGCAGGGGGTGGCGGGTGTTGCCGGACCGGTGGGTCCCATGGGCCCCAAGGGTGAGCCGGGTCCGATAGGACCGAAAGGCGCGATAGGTCCAGTCGGCCCGCAAGGGCTCCAAGGCCTGCCCGGCGTGGCGGGTCCGAAAGGAGAAGCGGGTGTTGCTGGCGCCAAAGGGCCTGCTGGACCCGCTGGTCCGCCCGGTCCACAGGGAGTGCCGGGTGTTGCCGGACCGGTGGGTCCCATGGGCCCCAAGGGTGAGTCCGGTCCAATGGGGCCGAAAGGCGCGACAGGTCCAGCCGGCCCGCAAGGGCTCCAGGGCCTGCCCGGCGTGGCGGGCCCGATGGGTCCGAAAGGAGAAGCGGGTGTTGCCGGTGCCAAAGGGCCTGCGGGACCCGCTGGTCCGCCCGGTCCACAGGGCGTGGCGGGTGTCGCCGGACCGGTGGGTCCCATGGGCCCCAAGGGTGAGCCCGGTCCAATGGGGCCTAAAGGCGCGATAGGTCCAGCCGGTCCGCAAGGGCTCCAAGGCCTGCCCGGTGTGGCGGGCCCGATAGGTCCGAAGGGTGAAGCCGGTGTTGCCGGTGCCAAAGGGCCTGCGGGACCCGCGGGTCCGCCTGGTCCTCAGGGCGTGGCGGGTGTTGTCGGCCCTGTCGGTCCCATGGGCCCCAAGGGCGAGCCTGGTGCGATCGGGGCGAAGGGTCCGGCGGGTCCAGCCGGTCCCGTAGGTCCGAAAGGGGATCCGGGGGCGGTTGGGCCGGTAGGCGCCCGCGGACCCGCCGGCGAAACCGGACCCGCCGGTCCCAAGGGTGAGCCCGGCCCGCAGGGCGTGGCGGGCCCAGCCGGTCCGGTCGGGCCGAAGGGCGAGCCGGGGCTCGATGGACAGGCGCTCATCGAGGGCGGGCGGTCCGGTGAGGTGCTCGCAAAACGTTCGGACGACGATTTCGACTACGAGTGGGTTTCCATTGGTGCCTCCGGTGACACGTCGGAACGTCTTTCCGCTGCCCTTGAGCGGATCGCGGACCTCGAAGACCGTCTGGAGAAACTTGAGCGACTGCTCCAGGAAAAATAGCGCCAGTTGAGTCTTTGAAGCTCGCGCGCGAAGGCACGGCGAGATCGGCCACCGCCTGGCCGGCTCGCACGGCCGCACGCCCCTGCAGTTGGGCCGCTGTGATGCTGCCGTCGATGGCCGCCCGGCTGAGCCGTTGAGCAGGGGGGGCTTGCACCTGACCTGCTGTTACCGAACCCTCAGTTGGCCGCGCCTTACGTGATGCCGCCTGGACGCTCGGAGACCCTGCCGGGCGTCGCGCCATGGCCGTCTGCCGGATATCTCCGGCGATAATCCGGAGTTCGTTGATGACCCGAGCCGAAGCATTTCAGTCTGTCGTCCTCGTAGCGCTGTTCGTGGTGGGGTCGTTTGCCGGCGCCCAGGACGTGCTGCCGCATCCGCCACAGCCATTTCAAGGGCGGATTGGACTGGATGCACGCCACTCCAAGCCGGTTTTCCCGCAGCCCACCCAGCCGCCCAAGGATGCGCCTAACATACTGATCGTGCTGCTGGACGATGTTGGCTTCAGTGCGACCAGCACGTTCGGTGGTGTTATCGAGACGCCAACGCTCGACGCGCTGGCCCAGAACGGGCTGCGCTATAACCAGTTCCACACGACGGCCTTGTGCTCGCCAACCCGGGCAGCCTTGATCACGGGCCGCAATCACCATTCCGCGCACACCGGCGTCATCATGGAGGCGGGGACGGGTTTCCCCGGCTATGACACCGTCATGGGAAAGGACACCGCGACCATCGCGGAAGTGCTGAAACAGAACGGATGGAACACGGCCTGGTTCGGCAAGAACCATAACGTTCCGGACTGGCAGACCAGCCAGGCCGGTCCGTTCGACCTGTGGCCGACCGGTCTCGGCTTCGACACGTTCTATGGGTTCATCGGCGGTGACACCAGCCAGTGGCGGCCGGCCGTGATCGACGGCACGCGCCCCATCGAGCCTTACCTCGGCAAGCCCGATTACAACTTCGATTACGACATCGCCGACCAGGCCATTCGCTATATCCGCATGCAGAAGGCGGTCGCGCCGAGCCGGCCGTTCTTCGTCTACTACGCGCCCGGTGCGACCCATGCGCCGCATCACCCGAAAAAGGAATGGATCGACAAGTACCGCGGCAAGTTCGACCAGGGCTGGGACAAACTGCGCGAGGAAATCTTCGCCCGCCAGAAGAAACTCGGCATTGTGCCTGCGGACGCCAAGCTGACGCCCAAGCCGACGGGCATCGGCGATTGGGACCTGCTGCCGCCGGATCAGAAGCGGCTTTATGCGCGGATGATGGAGGTTTACGCCGGCTACCTCGAGCAGACCGACTACAACGTCGGCCGCGTGATCCAGGAGATCCGCCGCACCGGGCAGCTCGACAATACCCTGGTCATCTATATCGCCGGCGACAACGGGGCCAGCGCCGAGGGGAGCCCTCAAGGGTTGCTGAACGAAATGACCTTCTTCAACGGCATCCCGGAGGATCTGAAGCAGATTCAGAGTCGGATCGACGAACTCGGCTCGTGGACCACGTTCAATCACTATCCCGTCGGTTGGGCTCATGCGATGGACACGCCGTTCCAGTGGACCAAGCAGATCGCCTCGCATTACGGCGGCACCCGCAACGGCATGGTGGTGTCCTGGCCGGCGAAGATCCGGGACAAGGGCGGGCTGCGTTCCCAATGGCACCATGTAATCGACATCGTGCCGACCATCCTGGAGAGCACGGGTTTGCAGATGCCGTCCAGCGTCAACGGCGTCGCGCAGAAGCCCGTCGAGGGCGTCAGCATGGCCTATAGCTTCAGCGATGCCCGCGCTCAGTCCGCCAGGACGACACAGTATTTCGAGATGCTGGGGAACCGGGCCATCTACAACGACGGATGGGTGGCCGCCACGACGCCGGTGGCAGCGCCCTGGGACCCGAGCGGGTCAACGGTCGATGTGATCAATGACTACCAATGGGAGTTGTACAACGTCGAGCGTGACTTCAGCCAGGCCGATAACCTGGCCGACAAGCAGCCGGACAAGCTCAAGGAACTCCAGCTGCTGTTCTATGCGGAAGCCGCGCGCTACAACGCGCTGCCGCTGGACAACAGCAAGACCGAGCGGCTCGACCCGGCCATCCGGCCCAGCCTGACGCGCGGTCGCGACACCTTCGAGTTCTTCCAGGGTATGACCCGAATTCCGGAAGGCGCGGCGCCCGACATCAAGAACAAGACGTTCAGCGTCCGGGCTGAGTTGGTCATCCCGGAGGAAGGCGCGAACGGGATGATCATTACGCAGGGCGGCCTGTTCTCCGGCTGGGCGCTCTACGTGGACCGTGGCCGGCCGGTATTCCACTACAACACCGCCGACGTCTTTCACGCCGAGATCGCCGCGACCGAGACACTGCGGCCGGGCAAACAACTGGTCCGAGTGGACTTCAAATACGACGGCGGCGGGATCGGCTTGGGTGGCCTGGCCACCCTCCGCGTCAACGGGAAAGTCTGGGCCGAAGGGCGCATCGAACGGACCATCCCCATCCGCATCACGCTGGACGAGGGCCTGGACATCGGCGAGGACACCGGCACGCCCGTGGTCCGCAGCTACGATGTGCCCTACAGGTTCAACGGTACCATCGAGAACGTCATCGTGGAGTTGAAGGAGCCGGAGGCGCCCCCCGCTCCGACTCCCGCCGCAGCGCCCGTTTCGGGGCGCGGTGCCGGCGAGCGGGGGAGGACGGGGCGTTGAGGCGGGTCTGTGTCTCTTCGCGGAGCCGTCTATCCTGCGGTTCGGCGCCCTGACCGCGAACGAGCCGGTTCCGCTTGCCAGCCAATATCTTGGAGGGCCGCTACGCGAGGGCAAAGGCCAGCGAATTGGGTTAAGTCGAGGGCGGAGATGGGGCGATTGGGAGCTCCGGTGAGGTAGAAAGTGCAAGGGAGAACTCTGCCTCGATATAACCATCGCCGAAGACTGTACGGCGTTTCTGCGCAGTAGGCGATCGGTGTTCATGTTTCATCCAGGGCCTAAGCCCTGAAGGATCGGGCGCGAAGGGAATGTAGGTTAGGGTTGGAGATCTCACAATTTTGATTTGATTGGCCGGATATGATTGCGCTATCTACCGGGGGGTTTGCAAGGGGTGACTAATGGATGGTCCATTTAGCTGTCGCCAGTCTTGAGCCGAGGGGAAAAAGACGGCAAACGGGCGAGCGGACCGCGGAGAGGCGCACGGTAGAATGCGGTCTTGCGCCTTTTTCGGAGTCCGCGTGTACAATGTATCTCCGGATTGTAACCGTGACTACGTTGGGATCTCGCGGATCCATGTCAGCACCAAACATTGTCGTAATCCTCTCCGCCTACAACGAAGCGCAGACGATTGCCGATACCATTGCTGCTTTCGCGAAGGCGCTGCGCGAGGCAGCGCTTTACGTCATTAACAACAACTCGAGCGACAAGACACCGGAACTGGCATCAGAGGCTCTGCTCAGGCCGGGGCACATCGGCGGGGTGACCGACGAGCCGCGACAGGGAAAAGGGAATGCACTACGCCGTACCTTCCATGAAATCGATGCGGACATATATCTTATTGCGGACGCGGACATGACCTACCCCGCCGACCGGGAACGAGACCTGATTGCTCCAGTAGTCGAGGGCGTGGCCGACATGGTGGTCGGAGATCGCCACACAGGTGGGCACTACGCCTATTCCCGCCTGACACCCATTATACTGGCCGTGGATCTCAACGTCGGCAGTTTCTGGCATACTTATCTTTTTATTCGCGACGAACGTCTGGGAGTAGTCGTTGTTTCAGCGTCAGCTCGTTTCCACCGGAGGTGTCAGAAAGTTTTCGGATGCGATCAACCTTATCGCTAGCGATGCGTTGCGGCAGTCCGGTAAGGTTTACGTGTTACCTGAATGGGGTTTTTCAACCCCGCTGGCCTTCTTGGCCGCTCCCGCAGTCGATATCTCGAACGATAGCAATGTGTCAAATTTGCGTAAGCTCTTATGCGGTGGGCGTCCGATCGCGAGCTCCCATTGGTTGGGCAAGGATCTCGCATCGACGCCATCCGCGATCGCCTTGGCGCCGTCGAGACGTACCGGCGCGAGTATCGTCAACGGGGAGGCGAGACCGCATTTGTTGTTATAGGCTTCGAGCGTCCCCCAAACCCGGATGCGTGTGTCATTTCCTAAAGCTGTTGAAGCGGTATACCAAATCTTTGGCTCATACAGCGCCAAATATGATAGATGCTCAAGACGCGCTAGTTTCACTGATGACACGATTAACTCCAGCGCTGAAGGTCATTCCGGCGCGATTGCGCCCCGTGACCCGCTGTTGCCGCCTTTCCGCTGTACTTTAGTCCTCGAGCTAGGGAGGTCGTACTCTCGATTCTGCAAGGTCGCTAGGTCCACCCCTTCCAGCCGCTGGTTGACACACTTTGGCCGGACGCGAGCGCGCTGTTGAGCGCAGGGATCCCGGAGGCGTCTTCCGGTACGCGACCGAGCCTTCGATACAGAATTCCCGCCTCCCCTTTAATTGCCTCCGCCCTAATGGAGGGACGAATGACATTCCAGGGGCGAAATTGTGAACAAACACGCTATTTCGCTCCAACCCTAGAATCTAAGCGAAAACACGATGATGGCCACCACGACAGAGCAGCTCAATGAAAAAGGGCACACGAACGAGCACGTCACCCCATATTCGGTTAGCGACCCTAAGGCCGCGCCTGATGACGGCCTGACTCATGCTGAGAAGGTCATCGTCGTCCTTGGCATGCACCGAAGCGGAACCAGCGTTCTTACACGAGGTCTTCTCGAACTCGGTGTCACCCTTGGCGAAAGACTTGTACCCGAAGATCAGAATAATCCCAAGGGCTATTGGGAAGATATCGATATATGCGCCCTGAATGAGCGATTGCTGGAGGCCGCCGCTCTGCGGTGGAATAGCCTCATGCCAAGCGGCGCCTTTCCGTTAGACCCGTCCCGGTTTCCGGATTTATTCATCGAAGCTGTAGAGCTTTTGTCGAAAAAGACGGCCGGTCAGATGCTTTGGGGCTTTAAGGACCCCAGGACTGCGCCCTTGCTCCCTTTCTGGACAGAGGCGTTCATAGCATCAGGCCTTCAGCCCTGCTATATCCTCGCAGTCCGTAACCCTTTAAGTGTGTCGCGCTCGCTCCAGACTAGAGATGGTCTGGCACCAGAGAAATCCGCTCTTCTTTGGGCGCAGCACATACGAAGTGCGGTAATCGGGAGTCGTCGCTCGAGGCGGGTGGTAGTTGACTATGACTTACTCCTTGAGTGTCCCGCCCGAGAATTAGCGCGCATCGCGAACGCATTAGGCCTCGAAGCCGTAAGTCAAGAGAGGTTGTCTGAGTCGGAGTACTGCCGGACCTTCATTTCGCCGGGTCTACGCCACTCCCGTCATGGGATTGCGATACTCTCAACCTATCCGATGTTGGCGAATCTCACCGCTCCCGTATATCAGCTTTTGCTTGGCGTGGCAAGCGATGAGACCGACTTGGCGACGGTTGAGGAGACAACCGTTTGGCATGATTTTCTGAGTGCCGTCGAAAGTTTGACCACGTTCTCCCCCTATGTCACTCACCTTGAGAGGCGTCTGGATATTGCCCTTAGTGAGGCCGAAGAGCTGGAGGACCGCCTTGCCGCTGGCGAGAGAGGCTTGTTAGAACGGGAAGAAGAAATTGCACGACTCCATGAAGCGGCGAAAGGATTGCTAGCCGAGAAGTGTGCCTGGGAAAAGGACTTCCAGACCACTCGTGACGAGAAAGAGCAGTTAAAGAGCGAGCTAGAGAAACAGGGCCATTTGTGGGAGGGGCGCTTCCAGTCACTGTTGCGGTCGCTGGAGTCTCGCGACGCGAAGCTCGCAAGGCATGAGGAAGAGTTAGCGTCCCTACTTCACGACATCACCTCTAACGCCACCGAGTTGGGAAAGTTGAACCATCTCCTGTCGCTTACCTCAGGAGAGCGGGATCGGCTTGAAGTCGCCGTAGACAAACGACAGCGAGAGTTATCATCGATATACTCATCCACCTCATGGAGACTCAGTGGGCCACTACGGCTAGCAAAGCGGAGGCTCCCATCGATCTCAGCACTCTTGGGTCACTGGTTGAGAGTGATCTATCTCATAGCGCCGCTTCCCGTCAGTCTGAAGCTAAATCTGAAATCCATCCTTTTTGCTGTCCTAAGCCCGCTGATCAGAAACACCCGCGCCTATCAGGCGTGGTTGCAGTTCGAAACGAAAAGAACGAACAGCAAGGTGGGTTGTTCAAACCCTGCTCCTGTCAATAGCAACGTTTCGTCAGGCGCTTCCGACATAGCATCAGCGACGGATGCGCCTTTGGCGCCTTCAGGCCTAGGCATGGAAATGGAGAAGCACGAAGTTGAACAAAATAAATTGCCAGCTTCAATCGATCTTCCCAGTGAGAGCCTGACAGGCTTCGAAGAGACCCTCAGCCTGGCTAGGTCGATATCCTTTCACGACGCCGCAAATCCCTGGGTCTCGATTATAATCCCAGTCTTCAATCAAATTGACCTGACGGCAAAGTGCCTAAAAGCACTCAGTGACGTAGGCTCCAAATACAGCTTTGAAGTTATCGTTATAAACGATTGTTCTACAGACGGTACCCAGAAAATCTTAACCGGGATTCCCGGACTACATCTTCTTTCGAACGCGCAAAATCTAGGATTCACGAAGGGTTGCAACCGGGGGGCGCGATCGGCCCGCGGAAAATATTTAGTTTTCCTAAATAATGACACGATAGTCCATCCGGGCTGGCTTGATGCCCTCGTTGAAGCCATGCAGCAACAGCCTTTGGCAGGCCTTGTAGGGAGCAAGCTCGTTTTTCCGAATGGAAAGCTCCAAGAAGCAGGCGGAATGGTCTGGAGCGATGCTTCGGGACACAACTTCGGGAGGAATGACGATCCCCGCAGGCCAGAGTATAATTATTTGAAAGAGGTGGACTATTGCTCTGGCGCGTCGATCATTATTGAGCGCGATGTATTTATTCGGCTGGGTAGCTTCGATGAACGCTATGCTCCCGCTTATTACGAGGACACCGATCTGGCCTTCAAGGTTCGCCAGGCAGGTCTACGAGTTCTCTACCAGCCACTTTCGGAGCTAACCCATTTTGAGGGCGGTACGGCGGGCACAGACGTGACTGTCGGTGTTAAAGTGCACCAAGTCTTGAATGCCGAAAAATTCTACGAGAAGTGGAAGAGAGAGCTCAGCAGACATCCCTCTCCATCGGAGGATGGTAAGCCGCATCGGGACCGTTATGCGGTGGCAAAGGCTCTAGTTGTCGATGTTTGGCCAACGCCAGACAAGGATTCTGGTTCCATCGACGCGCTGAATCTTCTGAAGACATTGCTCGCATTCAATTACAAGGTAACCTTTTTCCCCGACAATACTGTTAGCCATTTTGGCCAATACACCACTTCCTTGCAGGGGCTTGGTGTTGAGTGTCTTTATGAGCCGTACGTGGAGAGTCTTTCGCAATACCTAGAAGAAACCGATTGTGAATATGACGTTGTATTCTTGAGGCGCGCGAGTTCCGGTGGTCGGCATCTCGAGCTGGTGCGCCGCTTCCAGCCCCAAAGCAAAATTATCTTCGACACAGTCGATCTTCACTTCGTACGAGAAGCGCGACGCGCCGAGATCGAAGGCTCTTGGGAGGTGAAATTGGCCGCTGAAGCGACAAAGGCCATGGAGTTAGAGTACGTAAAGCGAGCCGATGGCACCATTGTCGTGAGTCCAGCGGAAAGAGAAGCTCTAGAAGCAGAGGTTCCAGGCTGTCGAGTATGGTGCGTGCCGTTTTCTAGGGATATTCCCGGCCCAAAAGCTGGCTTTGAGGAAAGGGCAGATATCCTGTTCGTGGGCGGTTTTTTGCACGCGCCGAATGTGGACGCTGTTCGGTATTTCTCAGAGGAAGTGTGGCCACATGTTAAAACCCGCCTTCCCGCCGCGCGGTTCCTTGTCGTCGGTAGTAATATGCCGGCCGAATTTCAGCGTTGGGACTGTGAGAGAATAGTACCGGTCGGATACGTAAAGGATCTGGCCCCTTATATGGAACGGAGTCGCATCACGGTAGCTCCGCTGCGATATGGGGCGGGCATAAAAGGAAAGGTGGCAACGAGCCTATCCTTCGGCGTTCCGGTAGTCGGTACGCCGATCGCTTTCGAGGGGATGGGCTGCCAGCACCAGGTTGACGTCCTTCAGGCTGAAACGCCGGAAGAGTTTGCTGAGGCGGTGATTGAGGCCTATACGAAACCCGCCTTGTGGAAACAGCTTTCTGAAGCGGGTCTCCGGCTTGTTGCTTCGCTTTATTCCCATGAGGTGGGGCAGGCGAAATTATCGGAGATACTGCAGCACTTCGGAAAACCTTCCTGCAAAATCTCCCAGGTCCCCTCAGCGGTTGACGGAGTCGCCGGGAGCGGCGCCTCACCCGGGCGTGATCCAGTCGGGGCCAGTGTTCTCCGCGACACACGGGTAATCGCCTTTTATCTACCCCAGTTCCACCCAATTCCGGAGAACGACATATGGTGGGGGAAGGGGTTTACGGAATGGACCAACGTCACGCGGGCTCGTCCACTCTTTCCCGGTCACTACCAACCACATCTGCCGAGTGATCTCGGCTTCTATGACCTACGGGTTGCCGAGGTTCGTGAAGCACAGGGAGACCTCGCACGGCAGTTTGGGATTTATGGATTCTGCTATTACTATTACTGGTTCGCGGGGCAGCGCCTACTAGAACGGCCACTCAACGAAATGCTCGCGAGTGGCTCGCCCGATTTCCCTTTCTGCTTATGCTGGGCGAACGAGAGCTGGACTCGGCGGTGGGATGGCAGGGAACAGCACATTCTGATGGAGCAGCGCCACTCACATGAAACGGACGTACGTTTCATTCGTGACGTGATCCCAGTCCTTCGGGACGAACGCTACATCAGGATAAACGGTCGCCCGTTACTCTTGGTTTACCGAACAGAGCTGTTACCAGACCCGAAGCGGACAGCCGAGGTTTGGAGGGAGGAGTGTCGACGCGCAGGAATTGGGGATATTTTCCTATGTCGCGCCGAGGCATTCACTCGTTGCGATCCCGCAAGTGTTGGATTCGACGCCGCATATGAATTCCCGCCGTTGCAGGCCGACGTGCCAGAGCTTGACCCACCTGTGATTGTGGAGGGAAGCCATGATTTTGCGATGGGGCCATTTTCAGGAAAAATTTTCCCGTATGATTCGCTCGTGGAACGAGCGTGCGCTCGCGAAAGCCCGCCCTACCAACGCTTCCCAGGTGTGATGGTCAGCTGGGACAACACCGCTCGCCGGGGAAACACGGCATACATTTGGCAGGGAAGCACACCGGAGCTCTATGAACAGTGGCTTCGAAGTGCTTGCGAGGCGGTAGAGCGCGCCCCGAATGGCCCAGATGAACAAATCGTATTCGTGAACGCTTGGAATGAATGGGCGGAGGGGTGTCACCTGGAGCCTGATCAACGATTTGGGCGCCTCTACCTTGAGGCGACGTGGCGCGCCCTACAACGCCGCCCCCGCGTAACACGTTGACGTAACCCGCAAAAAACAATGTAGGCACCGGCTTTAGGGTTTAATGCACAAGATCTCAGTGCCCACCAACGGAGAGCGGTGGGTCATCGTCCACTTCCACATTTTCAAGAATGCCGGGACCACGGTCGAAGACGTTCTGCGCCGGAATTTCGGCGATCTCCATCGCACCTATGACCTACCTGAACCGACAGGGAAGATTGGTAACGAAGAGGTTCTCCGGTTTTTGGATGAGGCGCAGCCGCTGGCTGCGCTGAGCTCGCATCAGATTTCGTATCCGATTTTCTGCGGGCCGGCGCTGCGCATCTATTCCTTACTATTTCTACGACACCCTATTGACCGGATCGCGTCCGGTCTCCGCTACTCATTTCAACGCATGGCCTACGAGGAGCCCCTACGATATGCGGAATATTCGAATCTGGGTGATTACATGAGAAGGTCCGTTGACGGGGGGATTTGCGACAATTTTCAGGTTTACCTCCTTTCTCGGAGTACCATATTGAACCTTGGAATGCCAGACGCAAGCTGGGAGGTTCGGCGCGATATCGCGATCGAGAATATAGTGAAGAGTGAGTTTTTTGGCTTGGTGGAACGTTTCGATGAAAGCCTTCTATTGATGAAACGATATATCGGAATCGTATATCCGGATTTCAAGTGCGACTATGAACGCCAGAATACCTCCAACGAACAGCCATCCCTTCCCTTGAGGCTAGCACAGTTTGAGGAACTGGTCGGGCGCGAGCGTATGGGTCGCCTGACAGCGGAAAACCAATTCGACCTTGCGCTTTTCGAGTTCGCGACAAAAGTGTTTGAACAGCGGCTCGTCGGAAATAGTTGAGCGTATTTCGATTGGCGCTCGTAGCTCGAAAGGTGCCAAGTTGGAGCCAAAATTCTGTGCAGTTATAGCGCGGAAATGCGGGAGTTGATGGTGGTTTTTCTATCTGGGCTGTGGGTATGGTATCTGGAAACCAGTCTCCCTTTAATCACTTTTGGCTCGCTTTAGGGAACCTCTTATATGGACGCCTCCGAGAGAGGCAACTGATCGTATTGTTTTAGCAGCATAGGTAAGGATGCAGTCTTATATTCGGCCTTCTGGTGCAGGCCATAAGCCTGCGGGCCCTGATGGAATCCGCTGACGGGGGCCTCATCTGAACATCGAACTGGGAGTGAATTTTCCCTATCAGGTTTATCCCGTCCCGGTCCAACCTGTCTGCCATCAACAACGAACCAATTGCACCCTCCGAAAAATGGTTAAAGTGCGGTAAGCAACGACACTAGCCCAACTTTCGCTATTCGGGGCTTTTGGCGGGCTACCCCATTGTTTTGTTGTAGGACGGATTCAGGAGGTCGGCACTACAGGGAGGCGGCGGTCAGGGTGGTGACCGAAGGGTTGGAAGAACGTATACGCGGGGGCGGTTGCTGGGGCAAGACCAACTTCAAGCGCTGTAACAACAGTTGCTGGTCAGGATCGGGCTGGGTATAGCGGGGCAGAATCACGTGGCGGCCATCGGTGGTCGGGAGATGCACATCGACCATCTGGATCGCCGACAGTTTTTCCAGGATGGCCCTCGGGGTCAACCCAGGGGCTAGTCGGCGGGCCTGGAACTTCAGGGTCACTTGCAGGCAGTAGGCGATGAAGGCGACGAAGATGTGGGCTTCGATCCGGTGGTCCAGTTGATGATAGATGGGCCTCAGGCTCAGCTCGCTTTTTAATTCCTTGAACGCCTGCTCGATCTCGGTGAGTTGGATGTAGTACTGCCAGAGCATGGCCGGATCGGTCGCGGTGAGATTGGAGCGCAGCAGGTAACAGCCTTCCCGGCGCCGGGTCTGCCGTAGCTTAGCTTTGCACAAAGAAAACTGGAAAGTGTCTGGAGTCACCGGCTGTGTGGCTCCGGGCATCTGGATGTCCACCAGTCCGTACGCGCGCCCGGCCTCCTTCTTGGCCGCACCGAGCTTGAGCAGGAGCTGATCGCGGCTGAGATCTTGTCGGCGCAGTTCGTGGAGTCGCTGCCAGAGCCGCTTCAGTCGGCGGCGGCGCATGGCGCGCTCCTTGTCGGCCCGTCCGTCACTGCGGGCCAGCACATACAACTCGCCGTCCTGTTCGAGCAGTTTGACGTGAACCGACTCCCGCGCCTCGGCCCAAGGTTGCGCCAGGAAGGACCGTTCGAGTCGCGTCAGCCGGCCTTTCGGGGTGCCGACCAGATAGTGCACCGGGGGATCGGACTGGCGCATGAGCGCCAGGGTGTCCTCGGTCGGGATGCCACGATCCATGACCCAGGTCCGATTGGCCTTGCCGTACTGCCGTTCGATGGCTTGGAGAAAGTCGGCCAGCGTGGTCCTGTCGCTGGTATTGCCCGGCATCACCTCATAGGCCAACGGGAACCCTTCCGGGGTGACGATCAGGGCAATGACGACCTGGACACAATCGGCGCGTTTGTCCCGGCTGTAGCCGAACTTGCGCTGCCCCTCCTCCGGCGGTACGCACTCGAAGTAGGTGCTGGTCAGGTCGTACAGCAGCACCTCAAAACGAGCCCCGAATAAAGTCTGCCAGCGCTCGGTGAGAAACTGGAAGAACGCTTCTTTGTGGTCCAGCAAACGATCCAGACAGCGATACAGCGTATCCTTCTCGGCGACGCCCAGGTCCTCGCCCAGAAGATCCGCCAGCGCCGTCTCTCTGAACCACTGCCGATGCAGCCGCCATTCACTCCCCGGTGCCAATAACCGGTGACAGACCAACACCTTCAGCACGTTGAGCCAGCGGGTGCCCTTGCGACTGGGGCGCAGCTTTTCGGCCCAGAATTCATCGAGGTCCAGTTGCTCCCAGAGCCGCAACGCCAACCAGCAGCCGCCGAACTGCCGCGGGTGATGGAGGCTCAGCTCGCTCAACCGAACCTGAACCACCGCCAACGCCAGTTCCGGCGCCGGGCGGTCATCGGCAAACAAGGCCATCTGCTGTGACCGGGCGCCGTCGGCATCGAACACCTCGATGCTCCTGCACCACGCGGCCCGCTGGGCGTCGTTGATCTCGGCTAGATAGAGCACCTGGCGCTGAACCACCCGACCGCCGGTCACCCGGTGGTTCTCCACCAGACTCCAGTAGCGGTGTTCCTTACCGTCCTTGAAACGGCGTTTGGCACGTAAAAACATGCCTTCCTATTGTGAACATAACCGACCCCCGGTCAACAACCAAGGTCGGCACTACACACGGTTTTCGGGCAGCTTTGCTGTCCTGCGGTTAAAGAAACCAAGCGGTTGTGATCCAGTGCCGGGATAAGAATTGCTCGGTCGAGGAGAAATTGGAGGCGAATAGCGAAAGTCGGGCTAGGGCCGCCGCTCAAGGGGTCACCAAACCGAACTGGGCAGCCTTGAACGGTTCGCCTTTAGCCAGTACCGCCCAGAGGGTTCTGGCCAGTTTATTGGCCACCGCCGCAACGACCACGTTGAAGGGCCGGCGCGCGCGCAGCGCCGCGAGCCAGGGTTGGTCGCCACGGCGCAGCACCACCGCTCGGGCGCCGTGCATCAGCAGCGTTCGCAAATATACGTCACCGCGTTTGGACAGACCCAGTTGGCGAACCCAGCCGCCGGTGCCCCGCTGTTTGGGGACCAACCCCAACCACGCGGCCAATTCGCGCCCGGATCGAAAGGTATTGGCGTCCCCGATGCTCGCACCGGCAGCGGTCGCGGTAAGCAGCCCGATCCCTGGAATACGGGCAATCGCCTGGCACGGCGGGGACTCCTTGAGAATACCGGTCAGCCGACGTTCGATCACCACAGTCTCCGCATCCAAGCCTTGGATTCTCGCCCACTGCTCCCGCAAACTCGCCATCAGCACCGCAGGCAGTCGGGACTCAAGCTCCGCCAGGTCTCCTGGTAAGGCTTTGCCGAGAGCGGCCATTCCTTCCGGTAGTACCGTGCCGAACTCGTAGAGTATGCCGCGCAGCGCATTGGACTGCATGATGCGGAACTTGAGCAACTGGGCGCGCAGTCGGTGGAGCGCCAGAATACTTTGCTGCAGTTCCGTCTTGACTGCGACAAAGCGAGCCGCGGGCTGCTGTGCCGCGGTCCAGATCGCCCGCGCATCGGCAGCATCCGTCTTGTTGCGCAACACGAAGGGCCTGACGCTCTTCGGCGCCAGCAATCGCACCTCATGACCTAGGCGGCTGATCTCTCGGGCCCACCAGTGTGCGCTGCCGCAGGCTTCAAGCGCCACGATCGCCGGAGCCCGGCGCGCCAGAAACGCGAGAGTGTCCCGTCGGTGCAGTCTGAAACGCCCGATCTCTCCGGTTTCGGGGCAAACGGTGTGCAGTTGAATGACGCGTTTCGCAATGTCCATTCCGATTACGTTTGTCTTCATGGCCGCGGACCTTTGTTCAGCTGGTTGGCTTAGGCTCTCCACTGTGCCACCCGTTAGCGCCAAGCGCGACGGCCGGCGACAACGAGAACCTCAGGTGGAGGCGTCCATACCATCTGAACAATTCCGAGTTGACGCGCAAGGACGCATCCCGCGGAGAATCAGGCGTCGAAAATGGACTTTAGTGACGCAAATTCCGTGTTTGAGAGGGCGATTTCCGCCCGGATTCGCCCTTAGGGGCGGATGCCGGGCGCACGTCGCCCGTCAGATCATCAAGGCATGCCTCTTGAGATAGATGTTGGTAAGCCCGATCAGGGTAAACACCTGGGCGGCGTTCTTGGCCAGGCCCCGGTAACGCG
>NZ_SRSH01000007.1 GCF_006175985.1 Methylotetracoccus oryzae
GGGGAATAGCAATCCAACCTGCCCTCTCCACGTCCGCCTTACGCCGCCTTAAGGCGTTCCCTGATGCGCCTGCCAGAGCGCCGTCACCCCTGTTCCAACAGCCTTTGCCAAGGTTCCGGTTTGCAGTAAACTTCGCGACCTTTCCCCGCTCGCCCCAAGTCATGCAGATCGGACCGTACCGACTGGCCAACCGTCTGATCCTCGCGCCGATGGCGGGCATTACGGACTTGCCCTACCGAAACCTCTGCCGCCGCTGGGGCGCCGGCATGGCGGTGGCGGAAATGGCAACGAGCAACCCGGCCCTGCTCGACAGTCGGAAGACCCGGCAGAAAACGGATCACCGCGGTGAAACAGAACCGCGTGTGGCACAGATCCTGGGTGCCGAGCCCATGCAGATGGCTGAGGCGGCGCGCTTCAATGTGGAGCGCGGTGCACAAATTATTGACATCAACATGGGGTGCCCGGCGAAGAAGGTCTGTAACAAAGCCGCCGGTTCCGCGCTGCTTCGCGATGAGCGACTGGTGGCGCAGATTTTGGATGCCGTGGTCCAGGCAGTCGACGTCCCCGTGACGCTGAAGATTCGGACCGGATGGGATGCTGCCGAGCGCAACGCGGTAAGCGTTGCGAAACTGGCCGCAGCGGCCGGCGTGAGCGCCCTGTCGGTGCATGGCCGGACCCGCGCCTGCGGCTTCTCCGGGTCTGCGGAATACCATACAATCGCCATGGTCAAAGCGTCTGTCAACATCCCGGTCATCGCCAACGGCGACATCGACTCTGCCGAGAAAGCGCAGCAAGTGCTGGAGGCAACGCGGGCGGACGGGATCATGATCGGTCGCGCGGCCCTGGGCCGACCCTGGATCTTCCGCCAGATCGAGCGTTTCCTCGAATCAGGGATCGACTGCCCGCCCCCCGGACCCGATGCCATTCTGGCCACTGTTCGCGAACACCTGCAGGGGCTGTATGCGCACTATGGTGAATACGCGGGCGTGCGTATCGCTCGCAAGCATGTCGGCTGGTACCTTGGTCAGGCCGCCGCAACGTCCTCCGAACTCCTGCGGCGCTTCAATCAACAGGAGACAGCGACGCAGCAGTGGGCTCTGCTGCCGGCGTTGTTCGATAGTCAACGGCAGGGAGAATCCGAATGACAGCGGAATCACGCAGCGCCTCGATGGACATCGTCATTCCCTGCGCGCCTGAAGGTCGTGACTTGCTCTGCAATCACGTCCGCATCGCAGTGGACCACTATCTTCGCGCCCTGAACGGTAGCGCCCCGAACGGCCTGTACGAGATGGTGCTGCAGGAGATCGAGCGCCCCTTGCTTGAGGTCGTGCTGGAGCACTGCGGACACAATCAGAGCAAGGCGGCTCAGGTCCTGGGTCTGAGCCGCAGCACACTACGCAAGAAGATGGCGCAGCACGGGCTGGCCTGAATTTCTTTCCTCCTACTCACTGGACCCGTCTTGACTCCCATGTCCCAGCAGAAGGTCGCGCGCGCGCTGATCAGCGTTTCAGACAAAACCGGTATCGTCGATTTCGCACGCGATCTGCACGTGCTGGGGATCGAACTGATCTCTTCGGGCGGCACTGCGCGCCTGCTGGCCGATAACGGCATTCCCGTCACCGAGGTTTCCGACTACACGGGCTTTCCGGAAATGATGGATGGCAGGGTCAAGACCCTGCACCCGAAAGTCCATGGCGGGATCCTGGGCCGGCGCGGGCTGGACGAAGCCATCATGGCAGAGCACGGCATCCCGCCGATCGACCTGGTCGTCGTTAACCTGTATCCCTTCGAGGCAACGATTGCGCGTCCCGATTGCGACCTGGACACGGCGATCGAGAACATCGACATCGGCGGTCCCGCGTTGCTCCGCGCTGCCGCCAAGAATCATGCCTCGGTCGGCGTCATCGTCGATCCCGCGGACTACCCCGCTGTCCTGGACGAGCTGCGTCGGAATGACGGAGCGCTGACCGATTCGACCCGGTTCGCGTTCGCGGCCAAGACCTTTCGGCACACGTCGTGGTACGACTCGGCGATCGCCGAATACCTCGGCGGAGAGACTGCACTGCCGGAACGCTTGTTGCTGCGCTTCACCCGGGCGCAGCCCATGCGTTACGGGGAGAATCCTCACCAGCGGGCAGCCTTCTATACCGAGACGCACCCGAAACCCGGCAGCATCGCCGGCGCCAGCCAGCTGCAGGGCAAGGAGTTGTCGTTCAACAATATCGCCGACGCTGACGCCGCGCTGGAATGCGTCAAGACCTTTGTCGATGCGCCGGCCTGCGTGATCGTCAAGCACGCCAACCCGTGCGGGGTGGCCCAGGCTGCGACGACGCTCGAAGCCTATGATCGCGCGTACGCCACCGACCCCACTTCCGCGTTCGGCGGCATCATCGCCTTCAACCGCCCGCTCGACGCGACGACGGCGAAGACCATCGTCGAGCGGCAGTTCGTTGAAGTCATCATCGCGCCCGGGATCAGCGCCGACGCGCTCACGGCACTGGCCACCAAGCCGAATGTCAGGGTGCTCGATTGCGGCAGCACCGACCCGGCGGATGACGTCGAATGGGACTACCGGCGGGTAGCGGGGGGATTGTTGGTTCAGGATCGCGACATCGTCGCGGTCGACCGGTCGCACCTCAAGATCGTGACGCGCCGGCAGCCCGATCAGCGTGAGCTGGAAGACCTGCTCTTTGCCTGGAAGGTGGTTCGTTACGTGAAATCGAACGCGATCGTCTACTGTCGCGACCTGCGCACCATCGGCGTCGGCGCCGGACAGATGAGCCGTGTCTACTCCGCTCGCATCGCCGCGATCAAGGCCGAAGACGTGGGCTTGACCGTGCAGGGCTCGGTGGTGGCATCAGACGCCTTTTTTCCATTCCGCGACGGCGTCGATGCGGCAGCCGCCGCGGGCGTGACCGCCGTGATCCAGCCCGGCGGCTCGGTTCGGGACGATGAAGTGATCGCCGCGGCAGACGAACACGGCCTGGCGATGGTTTTCACCGGCATCCGCCACTTCCGCCACTGATCTGCCGCGACCGCTGCCGCGAGGCCATGCGGCGGCAGCGGCTTACCGCGTTGCCCCTCCCACGTTTTCCGGCTGGCCAGGCGTCTCTCCACCAAGGAAGGCATGCCGCCGACCGGTTCAGCCCGACTGAGCCAGTGATCCCAGGCTGCGCCCATCCAGGTCTTGAACCCGCCACACCTTGGCATCTCCCATCACGCGCTTTTCCTAATCGATATCCGCCGGGCATGGCAGTGATGCCAGGCAGAACTTGCCGCAGTTCCGATCGACGCCAAAGAGCCCCTGCGTCAGCCTAGGCCGCAGAGACGCTAGCGCCGCCCCCTTCGCAGGCCGTGCCGCCGAACGCCCGTTAGCCTGTCGAGCAGCTCCGCCGCTGCGTTCGCCGGGACGGGCGCGATGGTCCGGCGGGCGACCCGCTTGCGGCGGCGCCGTCCTGACCATTCCCTGTCAGGCCTACGACGCCGTTTTGATCTGCCCCACCGGGCCCGGCGCCACCGTGTCCTACACTCTTCTTCGCAATGGTTCTGCGGCGAGGCAACCGGAGCTGTCAGGATTTTTTTCAATCCCGCCCGAAATACCCCGAATTACATCCCTTTTTCCTTCAAGAACAGAACATTGAGAGATTGGCATTGCTCATGCTGCGCAACAGGCGCGAAACCCCAACCATAAGGCCAAAACGATGCAAACCCACCGAGCCTATCGGCATGACAACAAAGTCAGCCACCAGTTTTCCGTACATGCCTCCTGGGCGACGTTCTGGCTGAGTATGATCGCCGGGCTGTTGGTCGTTGCCAGTGTGGCTATCCAGGCCTACAAGATCCACACAGGGCATGAGCGCCTGTTCGGTCTGACCAGCCTCTTCAATCTCGATGCCGAGCAGAGTCTGCCGATGTTTTTCAGCGTCTGCCTGCATCTCATCGCCGCGACACTCCTACTGGGCATCACGGTAGCCGAGTCGCGCAGCAGCGGTCAGGATCTGATGCGCTGGCGGCTGCTGACCGTCGGGTTCGCCTTCATGGCGATCGATGAGGCCTGTTCTCTGCACGAGTCGCTCGCGGTACCCATACGCGCGATGATGGGACCGGGTCCGCGCGGCATCTTCTTTTTTGCCTGGGTGATTCCCGCGATGGGTCTCGTTGCCGTCCTGGCGTTCTACTTCGTCGGCTTTCTAAGACGCCTGCCTGCACCGACGGCCCTTGCCTTCATCGGCGGCGGCATCTTGTTCCTGGGAGGAGCGATCGGCGTGGAGATGATCGGCGGCTGGTATTCGGAACGTCACGGGGAAAACACGCAAACGTACAATCTGATCACCGCGATCGAAGAATCGCTGGAGATGGCTGGCGTGATCGTCTTCATCCGGGCACTGATCAATCATGCCGCCTACCGTATGCAGACCGTGGGAGTGCAATTCATCGGTACCTGGACCCTCGCGATGTCACCTCGCACCAGCAGCGCGTCACTGGCTGCCGCCCGACTGGCGCATGGCCGCGGGGAAGCGATGTCTCTTCACCCGAGATAGTCGGCTCGGGCCGGGGGTCGGAAAGCGTGTCCGAGACCCCCTTTCTGTCTCCAGAATGCGGTCCGGCGGCACTTTGAGCGTCACGAGGCGGGATCAAGACGGCGCTCCGGCCGCGCCAACAGGCCAGTTCCACCGGCCACTACAAACCAGGGCTTGGGCGTCCCCGCGGCGGCCGCGCGTTGCAGAGGCTTGGCTTCAGCGCCGCAGCTTGTAGTTCCGGCCGTAGAAGATCTCGGCCATCTCCTGCTTCAACTGCTTCTGGATCGCTGTGCGCTCTTCCGGGGTCAGCGCATCCTTTGCCGTTTCGAAAAGATAGTTGTCCAGCACGAAGTCCTTGAGGATCATCTTCGTGTGGAAGATCTGTTCCTGATAGACGTTCACGTCGATCATCTGATACCGCTCCGCCATACTGTCGGAGATGTAGTTCTGGATCGAGGTGATCTCGTGATCGATGTAATGCTTCTGGCCGCTGATGTCGCGGGTGAATCCCCGGACGCGATAGTCCATGATCACGATGTCCGACTGGAAGCTGTGAATCAGGTAATTCAGCGCCTTCAACGGTGAGATGCGTCCGCAGGTCGACACGTCGATATCGGCCCGGAATGTGCTGAGTCCGCCGTAGGGATGGCTCTCCGGGTAGGTGTGGACGGTGATGTGGCTCTTGTTCAGGTGACCGACCACGGATTCGGGGACCGGTCCCGGACCCTCGATATTGGTCACGCTGTTCGGCACATGCCCCTCCGAGATCAGCATCGTGACGCTCGCGCCCTGCGGCTCGTAGTCCTGACGGGCAATGTTCAGGATCTCAGCCCCGATGATCGCATTCACATCGGTCAGAATTTGCGTCAACCGCTCGGCGCTGTAGGCCTCGTCGATGTATTCGATGTAGCGGCGCTGCTGCTGCTCCGACTTGGCGTAGCAGATGTCGTAGATGTTGAAGCTGAGCGACTTCGTGAGGTTGTTGAAACCGTGCAGTTGCAACTTATCCATGGACTTCACGCCACCCCGGTGATCTAGATTTGGAGCTGATTAGCTAGCGACTGCGAAGCGGGACTCTTCGGCGGCTGGGTTTGGAATCGGTGCTGGATTGCCCGACAAAACCGCTCGAACCCGCATCAATCCGTCAGGATTTCGAAGTCATGGGTGATGGAGGCGGTAGCCCCCAGCATGATGGAAGCGGAACAATACTTCTCGGCAGACAAGTCGACTGCACGCCGCACGGCCGCATCTGTCAAACCAACGCCCTTCAGAACGAAGTGAGCATGTATCTTGGTGAACACTTTCGGATCCGCTTCGGCCCGCTCCGCGTCGAGGAGCACTTCGCAGTTTTCGACGACGTGCCGCCCCTTGCGCAGGATATGCACCACGTCGAAGGCGGTACACCCACCCATGCCGAGCAGCAGCATTTCCATCGGCCGAACCCCGAGATTGCGCCCACCGCTATCCGGTGGCCCATCCATCACGACGGCATGTCCGCTGCCGGACTCGCCGACGAACAGGACATCTTCAACCCACTTAACCCGCGCTTTCATGACTCTCGGTGCCACCAAAATAGCGCGCTAGAATACCATAATTTTCCGGCCCAAACGCAGGACCGCACTACTAGACTTAGGTCCGCATCCGCCACGAATAGGAAACCGTGCCACGGGGGATCAAGACGTCATGGTTGAACTACACACTCCTGCCATCAGCGCGCTGCTGAAGAACTCTCATCAGCGTCGCTATGCTTCGCGCGCCTATGTCTTCAGACCAGGCGACCGAATCGATACCCTGCATTTCGTCACCGAAGGCTCGATCGCCATCGTCATGCCCGAAAAGAGCCTGCGCGCCGCGGACAGCCAGACGACACTGGCCAGCGATCAAGACGTCGTGCTGTCTTACGTTTGTCGCGGCGAATTCCTTGGCGTGGCCGGCTTCTTTCTGGGCGAGGGGGCCTACGAGGTCAATGCCATCGCACGCGAACCGGCCGTGGTGGCCTCACTGAGCTATGCTCGCCTCCGCGAGCTGCTGCGGACGACTCTGGCACCCTACGCCACCGACATCCTGATCGAATTAGGCCGGCAAGTGGCACTCCGTCTGGTCAAGAGCGACCGCCGCAGCGCGTCTTTGGCGGTGCACGACGTATCGGAACGCATCGTTCATGCGCTGCACGAACTTTGCACTCAGCCCGATGCAATGACACACCCCGACGGCATGCAGATCCGCATTACGCGGCAGGAGATCGGGCGCCTCGTCGGTTGCTCGCGCGAGATGGCCGGGCGCGTGCTGAAACAGCTGGAGCGCGAACGGCGCATCAGCGCCCATGGCAAAACCATCGTAGTATTTGGGACTCGCTAGGGAAGCTCGAAGCTACGCGGGGCTTTCCACGCGGAACGCGCCGCGGCGAACAACGGTTCGCGGTCGCGCTCACGCACGCTTGCCAACTCCATCGTCAAGCCGTCGCCGGGAGGATGCCGTTGTGACGCAACAGGGCATCGATCTGCGGCGGGCGCCCGCGGAACGCGACGAAGGAGTCCATCGCCTTGCGGCTGCCCCCTTTCTCCAGCACGTTTTGCAGGAATGACCGCCCCGTTTCCGGGTTGAACACGCCCTCCTCCTCGAAACGTGAGAAGGCGTCGCTGGACAAGACCTCAGCCCATTTGTAGCTGTAGTAGCCGGCAGCGTAACCACCCGCAAAGATGTGCGAAAAACTGTGCTGAAAGCGGTTGAAGCGCGGCGGGATGACCGCGGCAACCTGCTCTCGCACCTCATCGAGAATGGCCTGTACCCGGCCGCCGACCGCCGGGTCGTATTCGCGATGCAGACGGAAGTCGAACAGGGCGAACTCGAGCTGTCGCACCATCTGCATTCCTGACTGGAAATTCCGCGCCGCCAGCATCTTGTCGAACAAGTCCGCCGGCAGAGGGGCTCCGGTCTGATAATGGCCGGACAGCAGGCTTAAAGCCTCTTTCTCCCAGCAGTAGTTTTCCATGAACTGGCTCGGCAGCTCGACGGCATCCCATTCCACCCCATGTATGCCCGACACGCTTCGGTGATCGATCTGCGTCAGCATGTGGTGCAGGCCATGCCCGAATTCATGGAACAGCGTGACCATTTCATCGTGCCGCAGCAATGCCGGCGTGTCGCCGGCCGGCGGCGTGAAATTGCACACCAGGTAAGCGACCGGGTACTGCACGCTGCCCTCTAAACGATGGCGGGCCGCGCATTCGTCCATCCAGGCGCCGCCGCGCTTGTTCGGGCGGGCATAGAGATCGAGATAGAACGACCCGCGTCGCTCACCGCGCCCGTCCAGCACGTCATAGAAGCGGACATCCCGATGCCAGACCTCGACGCCGTCGCGGACCCGGATCTGCAGGCCATAGAGCCGCTCGACGACCGCAAAGAGGCCGTCGAGCACGCGCGGCGCCGGGAAGTAAGCCCTGACCTCCTCCTGCGAAAACGCATAGCGGTGTTGACGCAGGCGCTCGGAACAATAGGCCATGTCCCAGACTTCGAGAGTGTCCAGCCCACAGTGCTCTCGGGCGAACGCACGGAGTTCGTCGAGATCACGCCGCGCCACGGGCAGCGACCGCTCGCCCAGGTCGACCAGGAAGGCCATGACCTGATCGGCCGATTCCGCCATTTTGGTGGCCAGCGACAAGTCGGCAAAACTCGCGTAGCCGAGCAGTTGCGCCTTCTCGTGTCGCAGCGCCAGAATCTCCTCCATGAGTCCGGAGTTGTCCCATTGCCCGGCGTTCGGCCCCTGGTCTGAGGCACGCGTCGCGAAGGCCGTATACATTTCCCGCCGCAATTCGCGATCGTCGGCGTAAGTCATCACCGCGATATAGGACGGGAATTCCAGCGTCAGCAACCAGCCTTCCTGGCCACGCTGTTCGGCAGCCTGCCGCGCACCCGCCAGCGCCGACTCCGGCAGACCGGCCAAAGCCGTGATTTCGCTGATTGGCTTGGTCCAGCCCTGCGTCGCATCGAGTACGTTGTCCTGAAAACGGCTCTGCCGCTGCGACAACTCTTGTGCGATGGCCTTGAAGCGTTCCCGCTGCGCAGGCTCCAGTTCGATGCCCGAAAGCCTGAAATCGCGCAGAGCGTCCTCGACGATCTTGCGCTGCGCCGGCTCGAACGTTGCGTAGGCCGGGCTTGCGGATAAGTCTCGGTAGGCGGCGTAAAGCCCTTCGTTCTGACCCAATTCGGTCCAGTAGGCGCTCAGCAGCGGCAGACAGGTGTTGTAGGCAACCCGCAGTTCGTCGCTGTTCATCACCGCGTTCAAATGGCCGACTGGCGACCAGGCCTTGGCGAGGCGGTCGTCGAGCACCTCCAGTCTTGCCACCAGCCCGCCCCAATCGAAGGGACCCGGCTGCGCCGCAATACGGGCGACCTCGGCACGATTCTCCTCGAGGATCTGCTGAATGGCGGGCACGACGTCGGAGGGCTTGATGGCGGTGAAGGCCGGAAGTTCGCGGTTCTCGAGCAGCGGATTCACGTTGGTCATGGCAGATGGGTTGGGATAGTCTGGAAATGCGGTTGTAGGCTGCGGGTAACCCTTTAGTCAGCGGATCGCGACAAGGGTTCGCACGCTGCCCCGCAAACGGGCCGGGGGCCACCCCAGCGCGCCGGCCGGCGGCTCAGAGGGCCACCAGCGGCTGGCCGTATTTCACGAAGCGAGGCGGCACGATGCGACAGTGCTTCCAGTGGCCACGAATCTCGACCCGGCAGCGATCTTCGTTGCCGGCCGGCAGGCGGGCAAAACCGATGGAGCGCTGCAGCGTCGGCGAATGGCCGCCGCTCGTCGTCACGCCCTCGCCGCCTCCCGGCAGTTGCACGCGCAGGTGGCCGCGCAATACCCCGGGTTCTTCGAGGATCAGACCGACGAAACGGGAGCCACCTTGCGCGCGTCGAGTGAGCAGCGCGGCGCGCCCGATGAAATCGCGATCGGCCGGCTCCAGCGCCACCGTCCAGGCGAGACCGCAATCGTAGGGTGTGACTGATTCGTCCATGTCGCTGCCATAGAGCCGAAGCCCGGCTTCGAGCCGCAGCGAATCGCGCGCGCCGAGGCCACAGGGCGCGACGCCGGCGTCCCGCAGGGCTTCCCAGGTCACAACGGCCTCGCTGCTGGGAACGATCAGCTCGTAGCCGTCCTCGCCGGTATAGCCGGTCCGCGCGGCCTGCGCATCGCCAATCGTGATGAAGTGCATGACGGGCAGTCCGGGCGCCCCGGCCGACAGCCAGGGCAGGGCCTGGTGCGCCAGATCCCGCGCCCGCGGGCCCTGGACGGCGATCATCGACAGGTCGGCACGGCAGCAGACGTCGACGCCGAAAGGCTCCGCCTGGCGGGTGATCCAGTCCAGATCGCGTTCCCGCGTCGCGGCATTGACCACGAGGCGGCAACGGCCGACGTCCCCGCGGTAGGCGATGACGTCGTCCAGGATGCCGCCAGCCGGATTCAGCATGCACGAATACAGCGCGGCGCCGGCCTCGCCGGCGCGGTTGATGTCATTCGCCAACAGGTGGCGTACGAACGCGTGCGACCGCGGTCCCGACAGATCGATGACCCCCATGTGCGACACGTCGAACATGCCGGCCGCCTTGCGCACCGCCATGTGCTCGCCAATCTGGGAACCGTAGTGCAGCGGCAGTTCCCAGCCGGCGAACTCCACCAGCTTGCCACCGGACTGTCGATGGACGGCATTCAGCGCGGTCTGATTTGGCACCGAAATCTCCCCGATCGTGGTCGCGCAGCAGCGCGACGGTCCTGCGCGTCGAGTCCCCCAGGGAGACTCTGCATGGAACAGAGCCTTCCTAGGACAGCAGCGGAACGATCAGCAACGCAACGATGTTGATGATCTTGATCATCGGATTGACGGCCGGGCCGGCGGTATCCTTGTACGGATCACCAACGGTGTCGCCCGTCACCGCGGCCTTGTGGGCTTCGGAGCCCTTGCCGCCGAAGGCGCCGTCCTCGATGTATTTCTTGGCATTGTCCCACGCGCCGCCTCCGGTGGTCATCGAAATCGCGACGAACAGGCCGGTGACGATCGTGCCGATCAGCACGCCGCCGAGTGCCTCCTTGCCCAGCAGCAGGCCGACCACCAGCGGGACCGCGACGGGCAACAGCGACGGGACGATCATTTCCTTGATCGCCGCCTTCGTCAACAAATCCACCGCCTTCGAATAATCGGGCTTGGCCTTGAAATCCATGATCCCGGGGATCTCCCGAAATTGGCGACGGACCTCCGTGACGATACCTGCGGCCGCCCGTCCGACCGCTTCCATGGCCATCGCGGCGAAAAGGTAGGGCACGAGTCCGCCGATGAACAAACCGATGATGATGCGATGGTTGGACAGATCGAATGCCACCTGCCCACCCAGAGCGTGGGTATAGTCCGCGAACAGCACCAGCGCAGCCAGTCCGGCCGAGCCGATCGCATACCCTTTGGTCACCGCCTTCGTCGTGTTGCCGACGGCGTCCAGTGCATCGGTAATATGACGGACTTCCTCGGGCAGATTCGCCATCTCCGCGATGCCGCCGGCGTTGTCCGTGATGGGGCCGTAGGCATCCAGGGCGACGATCATGCCGGTCATCGACAACATGGATGTCGCCGCGATGGCGATACCATAGAGACCGGCTAGCGAGTGCGCGGCCCAAATACTGGCACAGACCGCAATGACCGGAATCGCGGTGGACTTCATGGAGACCCCGAGACCGGCGATGATGTTGGTCGCATGACCGGTCGTCGAGGCTCCGGCGATGTGTCTGACGGGCTGATACTCGGTCGCCGTGTAATACTCGGTGACCGCCACCATCACGGCGGTCAGCACCAGACCGATCAGGGCCGTGCCGTAAATGCCCATGGCAGACAGGGTGGTGTCACCGGACGGGAGGCCACCCCAGAACATGAACACGGTCACGGGCAGGAAGGCCACCGCCGAAAGGCCGCCCGACACGATCACGCCCTTGTAGAGACCGCTCATGATGCGGCGGCCCGTGGTGATTCTTACGAAGAAGGTGCCGACAATCGAGGCCAGGATCGACACGCCGCCCAGTACCAGCGGATAGATCACGGCGTTGTCGCGTCCGTCGGTGATCAGGCCGCCCAGCAGCATCGTGGCGACGATCGTCACCGCATAGGTCTCGAACAGGTCGGCCGCCATGCCGGCACAGTCACCGACGTTGTCCCCGACGTTGTCGGCGATCACCGCCGGGTTGCGTGGGTCATCTTCCGGGATGCCGGCCTCCACCTTGCCGACCAGATCGGCCCCCACATCGGCCCCTTTCGTAAAGATACCGCCGCCGAGACGAGCGAAGATGGAGATCAGCGATCCGCCGAACGCCAGTCCCACCAGCGCATGCAGGGGATCGGCAACACCCAGGCTCTTCAGGATGGTGTAGTAACCGGCCACTCCGAGCAGCCCGAGGCCCACCACCAGCAGGCCCGTGATGGCACCGCCACGGAAGGCCATGGTAAAGGCCGCGTTCATCCCGCGCGACGCGGCCTGCGCCGTGCGCGAGTTGCTGCGCACGGAGATGTGCATACCGATGTAGCCGGCGGCGCCCGACAACGCGGCGCCCACGGCGAAACCGCCCGCCACGGCCCAGCCGAGCGCGAAACCGATCACGACGAAGAGCACGCCGCCGACCGCGGCGATGGTGCTGTACTGACGATTGAGGTAGGCCTGAGCGCCTTGCTGGATCGCCGCGGCGATCTCCTGCATACGCAGATTGCCGGGGGACTGGACATTGATCCAGGCGATGGACAGGATGCCGAAGACCAGGGCGGCAATGGACGACACGAAGGCGAAGGACACCCCCCAACCAACCGAGAAGCCAATCGTGAAGAAGGCCACCAGCGCACCGTAACTGATGGTTCTCGTGCGCCGGTCCGCCAGAATCAGCTGCAACCCCTCCTGGGCGCACGCGACAATCGACATGGCCATATTGCTCCCCTTCCCTACTCGCCGTTCAATGTTGGATTTGGAACGCGCAAGAGGCGTGTCCTGGCGGCTGCCGTCGGCCACCGCAACCGACGCCTGCACCCGCACGGCGACACGATATTCCCACGCACAAAATAAATGTCTGCTAGACGTACCGCCGGCCGGTGTTCACGGATGGCGCGGCAACGCTGGAAGATGACACGAAGAACGGGCAGCGGTAGTCGGCGCTCAGCTGTCCGGACTTCCGGATGCGGTACGTTAGACGAATTGACTCTCCCGCACAAGTTGGCCCCGAGCGCACCGGCGTGGCATTCAGCGCGGGCAAGTCTGGCCGATTCTCGGCGCCGTCCCCTATAATCGGGGCCGTATCACCAGCAGCGAGTCACCTCCGATTTTGCCATCATCGTCTCCCCATCCGGCTCCGCTAACTCAGCCGGGACGGCCGCGTCGTCCGGCGATCAACGCTTATCAGCCCGCCGCTTCGACCCCGAAGCCGGCATCTCATTGGCCGGGTTCCGTCATGGCAGCCGCGGCGCACGAGCCGGATCCGATCACCGTTGGCAGCGTTCTCGCGGCGCCTAAACCCGGACCATGCCATGTGGTTTGACATCGGGTTGATACTCTTCCTGATCGTGATGAACGGGCTGTTCGCGATGTCCGAGATCGCGATCGTGTCCGCGCGTCGCGTCCGGCTGCAACATGCGGCTGAGAAGGGCAGCAAGGGGGCGGCTCGCGCGCTGGAACTGGCCGAGCAACCCGGACGCTTCCTGTCGACGATACAGGTGGGCATCACCTCGATCGGCATCCTGAGCGGTGCGCTCGGCGAGCGGGTCATCGCCGATCAGCTCCACGATTACTTCCTGACGATACCGGAGCTAAGCGCTTACGCCCATGAACTGTCCCTGACGATCATGGTCGCCACGATCACTTATATCTCGCTGATCATCGGCGAGTTGGTCCCGAAACGCCTGGCCTTGCTGCGCCCCGAGGGAATCGCCGCCTTCTTCGCTCGACCCATGCACCTGCTGTCGGTTGTTGCGCTGCCGCTGGTCAAACTGTTAAGCGTTTCCACTGATCTCGTGCTGCGGGCGCTGGGCGTCCGGCCACCCGACGAGCCGTCCGTGACGGAAGAGGAGATCAAGGTGCTGCTGGAACAGGCCACGGTAGAAGGCGTGTTCGAGCGCAGCGAACAGCAGCTGGTCGAGAATATCCTGCGTCTCGACGACCGCAAGGTCGGCGCGATCATGACGCCCCGCAAGGACATCGTTTATCTGGACATCCAGAAACCGTTCGAACGCAACCGGCAAACGATCACCGAACACCCGCACTGGATACTCCCGCTGTGCAACGATGGGCTGGACAACCTGATTGGCTTCGTGAAGACGAAGGATCTGTTGAACCGGATGCTGGCCGGCGAGAAGGCGGATCTGATGGAACTGCTGACACCGGCGCTGTTCGTGCCGAATTCGCTGTCGCTGATGCAGGTGCTCGAACAGTTCAAGAAGTCACACCTGCACACCGCAATCGTGGTCGACGAATATGGCGAGTTGGACGGGCTGGTTTCGCTGAGCGACATTCTCGAGGCAATCGTCGGAGACATTCCTTCCGATGCGAGCGACGAGGAACCGCAGGTCGTCCGGCGTGAAGATGGTTCCTGGCTGATCGACGGCATGCTCGACATCGAGCGGTTCAAGGAACTGTTCGACCTGGCCCTCCTGCCCGAGGAGCAGATGGGCAACTTTCACACGGTCGGCGGATTCGTGATGCTGCGGCTGGGGAATGTACCGCGCGTCACCGACTGCTTTGAATTCGAGGGCCTGCGCTTCGAAGTCATCGACATGGATCGCAACCGGGTCGACAAGGTGCTCGTCACGGAGGTCGCAGTTCCGGCGGTGTGACGACGTAATCGGAGCGCGGCGACGGCGGGCGCGGCGCGCGCAAGCACGGTCCGTCGGGAACCGGGGGATCGGATCCTGCCTGTCGCGGTCAGCCGGCCCGTCCATTTCCCCTGAATCGACGCGAGAACCGGCTCGCCTGGCACCACCCCGGGATGGGACTAAAGGACGCCAAGGTTGGCTAGAGCGTGCGGCCGTGAAAAATCAGATGACCGAGAAACTCGTCGCCCTGTTCCAGGCACTCGATACGCGTGATCATCGCGTTATCGACCTTGATCCGGAACAGGTTCCGCAGCGGAACCTCGAGTATGTGTGCCAAGACCATCCGGATCACACCCGCATGACATACCATCAGGACGTGCTGGCCAACATGCTTGTCGACCGTCTCCTGCAACGCAGCGACGACACGCTCCCGAAAATCGCCCAGCCCCTCGCCATCCTTGGGCCGATTCGTCATCGGGTCTCGAAAGAAGCGCTGCAGCACGCCCGGGTCATATAGCGTCGCCAGCTCTTCGTGGGTCTTGCCCTGCCAGGCGCCGAATCCCAGTTCCTTGATGCGCGGCTCGGGCTCAACCGGGATCCCGTACCGTAGCCCGAGTTCTTCCGCAAATGCCTGGCAGCGCTGCAAGGGGGACGTAATGATGATGTCCCAAGGCGGAGCTTCGCGGCCGACGGCGGCCCACATTTGCTGCCAACCCTTGTCGCTGAGCGGATCATCGACCTGACCGCGGTAACGGCTCCCGCCGACGGGCTCGCCGTGGCGCATCAGGTCGATCAGCGTCGATACGCGCTCTTCGGTAATCAACGTCAGTCCGCCGGCAAGTGGCGCCGGGCCTCCGCGACCGCTTCGCGCACACGGATGGGAGCCGTACCGCCGAAATGATCGCGCGCCGAGACCGAGCCATCGAGCGTCAGTACGGCAAAGACGTCGTCATCGATGAGTTCGCAAAAGTGCTGCAGCTCTCCGAGCGAAAGCGCGGCCAGATCGCGCCGGGTTTCGACCCCAAGCCGCACGGCCTTGCCGACCACCTCGTGCGCATCGCGAAAGGCCAAGCCCTTGCGTACCAGATAATCCGCCAGATCGGTCGCGGTCGCATAACCGCGGCTTGCGGCCAGGCGCATTTCGTCGCGATTCGCGCGAATGTGGGGAACCATATCGGCGAAGGCGCGCAGACAGGCCCTCAGTGTGTCGACCGTGTCGAAGACGGGCTCCTTGTCTTCCTGGTTGTCCTTGTTGTATGCCAGCGGCTGGCTCTTCATCAGCGTCAGCAGGCCGAACAGGTGACCGAAGACGCGACCCGCCTTGCCCCGCACGAGTTCGGGGACGTCCGGGTTCTTCTTCTGCGGCATGATCGATGAGCCGGTGCAGAACTTGTCCGGGAGCTCGACGAAGGCAAACTGACTCGATGTCCACAAGACCAGTTCCTCGGCGATCCGGGTCAAATGCATCATCAGCAGGCTGGCGCAGGCAGCGAACTCGATTGCGAAGTCGCGGTCACTGACAGCGTCCAGCGAGTTGGCCGCAGGCCGGTCGAAGCCCAGTAATTGCGCCGTGCAGTGCCGATCCAGCGGGAAACTGGAGCCGGCCAGGGCGGCGGCGCCCAAGGGCATGACATTGATGCGCTTCCGGCAATCCTGCAGCCGCTCACGGTCGCGCGCCAACATTTCGTACCAGGCCAGCAGGTGGTGGCCGAAGGTAATTGGCTGCGCCGTCTGGAGGTGTGTGAACCCGGGCATGATGGTGTCGGCCTCCCTCTCCGCCAGGTCGACCAGCGCACGCTGCAGCCGCGCGAGGTCCCGGCAGATCAGATCGACTGCCTCGCGCAGGTAAAGACGCAGGTCGGTGGCGACCTGGTCATTTCGGGACCGGCCCGTGTGCAGCTTCTTTCCGGTCTCCCCGATGCGATCGACCAGCCGTGCCTCGATGTTCATGTGCACGTCTTCGAGTTGCAGCGACCAGTGGAAATCGCCCCGGTCGATGTCGCCGGCGATGTCCTCCAGACCGCGCACGATGGCGTGCATCTCCTTTTCCGTCAGCACGCCGATGCGCTGCAACATCTGCGCGTGGGCGATGGAACCCTGAATGTCATGCCGCGCCAGCCGTCGATCGAACTCGACCGAGGCCGTGAACGCTTCCACGAAGGCATCGGTGGCCTCGGAAAAACGCCCACCCCAAGGTTTCTGTTCGCTGCTCATCATCGATCCCGCATGTGTTCCAACAGGCGGGAATTATACCGAAAAGCAAGCTTCATTCCCGCGATCACGCGCTCCGCCTGGTTTGGGCGCGGGTGCGTACCAAGTCCCTTGCGTCTGTAGTAGCATTTCCAACACAACCAAAGCGAACCGCCGTCAGAGTGAGGCATCGATGACCCAACCCACCCGGCTCCCAGCATGGAACGCCTTGCAGGCCCACAAGGCGGAAATTGCCGGCTTGCATATGCGCGACCTGTTCAAAGAGGACCCTGAGCGCTACTCCCGCTTTTCCATCCACTGGGACGAGTTCGTTTTCGACTATTCGAAGAATCGCATCACGCCACGCACCGTCGACCTGTTGCTGCAACTCGCCAGACAGGCCGAGCTGGCGCCCCGTATCGAGGGCATGTTCCGAGGCGACAAAATCAACGTCACCGAGGAGCGAGCCGTGCTGCACGTCGCGCTCCGCAACCGGAGCAATCGGCCCATCTGCGTCGATGGGGTCGACGTGATGCCCGCAGTCAACCGTGTACTCGAACGCATGGCCCGCTTCACCGCCGCCGTCCGTTCCGGCGAATGGCGGGGTTACACCGGCAAGGCGATCACCGACATCGTCAACATCGGCATCGGCGGATCCGACCTCGGCCCCAGAACGGTGGTGGAAGCCCTGAAGCCGTACGGGTCCGACAAGCTGCGGGCCCACTTCGTTTCGAACGTCGACGATGCCGACCTGATCGAAACGGTCAAGCACCTCAGCCCCGAAACCACGCTCTTTTGTGTCGCCTCCAAGACGTTCGCGACACAGGAAACGATGACCAACGGCCTATCCGCCCGGGCCTGGCTACTCGATCACGCGCGGGACGATGCGGCGGTGGCCAAGCACTTCGTCGCGGTTTCGACGAATGCCGAGCGCGTGGCCGCATTCGGGATCGATGTGGCGAACATGTTCGAGTTCTGGGACTGGGTCGGCGGTCGCTACTCGCTGTGGTCGGCCATCGGGCTCCCGATCGCGCTGGCCGTCGGAATGGACCGCTTCGAAGAATTGCTGGAAGGCGCTCACCAGGTCGACGAGCACTTCCGGACAACGCCCTTTGAACGCAATATCCCGGTGCTGATGGGATTGCTCGGCATCTGGTACAACAACTTCTTCGACGCCCAGACCTACGCGATCCTGCCTTACGACCAGTATCTCGAGTATCTGCCGACGTATCTCCAGCAGGGAGACATGGAGAGCAATGGCAAAACCATCGACATCAACGGACAGCCGGTAGCTTATCCCACGGGTCCGGTGATCTTCGGGCAGCCCGGTACGAACGGACAACATGCCTTCTATCAGCTGATCCATCAGGGCAGCGAGCTGATTCCCTGCGACTTCATTGCCGCCGCGCAAGGGCATCATTCGCTGGGGCGTCACCACGAAATCCTGATCGCGAACTTTCTCGCCCAACCCGAGGCGTTGATGCGCGGCAAGACCTATGACGAGGCCCTGGCGGAACTTCGCGCCAGCGGCGTGGATGAGAACGATCTCGCCAAGCCCGCTGCAGCGAAGACCTTTCCCGGCAACAAACCAACCAACACCATCCTTTACCGGAAACTGACCCCGCGTGTGCTCGGTTCGCTGATCGCGCTTTACGAGCACAAGATCTTCACGCAGGGGGCGATATGGAACATCAATTCCTTCGACCAGATGGGGGTCGAGTTGGGGAAACAGCTCGCACAGACCATCCTGGCCGAGCTGAGCAACGATGAGCCGGCGTCGTCGCATGACTCCTCAACCAACGGCCTGATCAATGCCTACAAGCATTTGCGCCAGAAGTGAACTGCCCGCATCGACCTGCAGGGTGCTTCCTGGGAGGGCGCCGTGACCACTATGACCGGCGGCTGGCCTAGCGTGCCCTGCCATCGCCCCTGAGCCCCTCCCTTTCTGCGCCCCCTCTCCTCACCGTGACGACCGACACGCTCTTTCGCGAACGGCGCTCAACGCTCGAAGATTTCGATTTCGGCCCGGAGACAGCCGCGGTCTTCGACGACATGTTGGATCGCTCGATCCCCCTGTATCGCGAAATTCAGCGGATGATCGGCGAGATCGCCGCCGACTTTGCGACACCGGGGTCCCGGGTCGTCGATCTCGGGTGCTCCACCGGCAACACGCTGCTGACGGTGGACCGCGCCGTGACGGTGCCCGTCCGACTCGTCGGCGTCGACTCCTCCGCCGCCATGCTGCGTCAGGCCGAGGACAAATTCAGGCGCGAAGGCCTGCATAACGGCTATGAGGTCGTATGCCGGGATCTGGCCGACGAGACCCCCGTCCACGACGCGTCCGTGGTCATCATGGCCTGGACCCTTCAGTTCATCCGGCCACTGCACCGAGACCGGGTCATTCGCGACATCGCCCGCGGACTCCGGGACGACGGCTGCGTCCTGCTGATCGAGAAGATGTCGAGCGAAAATTCTCGTCTGAACCGTTTTTTCATCCGCAGCCATCTCGAATTCAAACGGCGGCATGGTTACAGCGACCTCGAAATCGCTCAAAAGCGCGAATCACTGGAGAACGTGTTGATTCCCTACCACGAAAATGAGAACCGCGAGCTCTTGCTCCGCAATGGCTTCACGGCGTGCGAGACTTTCTTTCGTTGGTACAACTTCTGCGGCATACTCGCTGTCAAGTGACTAGCGACAGCGGTACGGCTCCAGCTAAACCTGGGAATATTGAGCCCTCACTTAAACCCTCCGCACAACTCTGCAGATTCCCCCATCGTCATGCGTGAGCTGCTTTCAATCGCAAAAGCCGAAACGTTTCTGGGCGTGCTGCCGGCCATGGCCAATCGCCATGGCTTGATAACAGGTGCCACGGGAACCGGAAAAACCGTGACCTTGCGCGTCCTGGCCGAAGCGTTCAGCGAGATCGGCGTTCCGGTCGTCATGGCCGACGTCAAGGGCGACCTGTCCGGACTTGCCGCGGCGGGTTCCGATGACGCCAAGATCAACGAGCGGGCCCGGCAGCTCGGCGTCGATGAGTTCTCGTACCGCGGCTTTCCGGTCCTGTTCTGGGACTTGTATGGCGAGCGAGGGCATCCGATCCGAACCACCATCTCGGATATGGGACCCTTGCTGCTATCGCGTGTCCTGAACCTGAACGAAACGCAGAGCGGCGTCCTGAACCTCGCGTTTCGTGTCGCCGACGACAACGGGCTGTTGCTGCTGGACTTCAAGGATTTGCGAGCGATCGTGCAGTACGTGGGCGATCACGCGTCGGAACTGAAGACGCAGTACGGCAACGTGTCGAGCGCCAGCGTCGGCGCAATTCAACGCAATCTGCTCGCGCTGGAATCACAGGATGCCGAGCGGTTTTTTGGTGAACCCGCTCTGAATCTGGAGGACCTGATGCAGACCGACGCGAGTGGCGCCGGCTGCATCAATATCCTCGCGGCCGAGCGGCTGGTGCAGTCACCGACGCTATATGCCACCTTCCTGCTCTGGCTGCTGGCCGAATTGTTCGACCGCCTGCCGGAAGTGGGCGACGTCAGCAAGCCGAAACTGGTCTTCTTTTTCGATGAGGCTCACCTGCTGTTCGACGACGCACCGGACGCGCTGATGGACAAGATCGAACAGGTGGTCCGATTGATCCGTTCGAAGGGTGTGGGCGTGTATTTCGTCACGCAGAACCCAATCGATATCCCTGACCGGGTTTTGGGGCAACTCGGAAACCGGGTACAGCACGCGCTGCGCGCCTTTACTCCGAAGGATCAGAAGGCCATACGGGCAGCGGCCGAAACCTTCCGGATCAATCCGAAGCTCGATGTGTCCAGCGCGATCAGCGAATTGGCAGTCGGCGAGGCCCTCGTGTCTTTCCTGGACGATCTGGGCCAGCCCACGGTCGTGGAACGCGCCAAGATCCTGCCTCCCCGGAGCCGGCTGAAACCCTTGAGCGATGCCGAGCGCACGGAGGTCATCGGTGCTTCCGTTTTGGCGGGAACCTACGACGAACCGGTCGACCGTGAATCCGCCTATGAAATTCTACGGGCCCGCGCCACTGAGGCGGCGGTGCTGACAGCACAGGTCGGGCGACCGGCGGCGTCTCGAAGAACCGACACGGTACTTGAGGCCTTCGCCAAGACTGCAGCTCGCTCGATGGCGAAATCGATCAGCAACCAGTTGGTCCGAGGTGTGTTGGGCTCCCTGCTGGGCCAGGGCACGGGCCGGAGACGCTGAGGTAGAGGCATCTGCCGTTCGATCGTGGCACGGGAAATCCGCGTAACCGGAAATCCCAGTTTGCGGCAGTTTGCGATTACGAAGTGGCATCCAGCGCCAGAAGCGCCAGGTAATTCGGCGCACCGATCCCGTGTAGTCCCGTTCAAAAATAGAGACGCCCGATCGCAGAGATGCTGTCGAAGTTGTACTGGAAGAACTGAGAGTCGATGATGCCGCCATTCGCGCCGCGTCGTCCATACTCGTAAATCAGGCTGAAGTCGGCATAGTCGACGGGCGTATAGGTCGCTGCGACGCGGGCAGAAAACGCGTTATCGTGCCGATCCGGCGCCACAACCTCGTTTTGCCGATTTATCCCGCTCCGGGGATAATCACGGGTCTCATAATTCAGCGTCGCCGAGATCAGGGTTTTGTCGGTCGGGTACCAGCTTGGCTCGATCAAAACGCCCTCGGCCATGTAGAACAGGCCCTGCTCTTCGAAATAGGTTCCCAGCGTGTGGTAACCGGCTACAGTCAACCCTGTCTTGATCGTCGGCAACCACGTCATGCCCAATCGCCAGACCTCGCCGGAGAAGTCGCGGTCGGCGTTGTCGAAGTTGCGCCACAAATAGCCGACGTTTCCATCAAAGGTCAGTTTTTCACTGATCCGATAGCGCGTCACGAGAAGCGGCTTATCCTGGGACGTGCGCGTAAACCCATTCGCGACTTCAGCACCACGCCCCGGGTACTTGCCTTCCAAGCGCGTGTACTCCAAGCCGAAAGAGTTGCCCAGCGGGGTCGCGTACACTGTCTCGATGCGGGCCGTGGTATTTTCCACGTCCTGATTTTGACGTCGTTGCAGGCTGTGCGTCACCTCATTCCAGTCGCCACCCGCGGTGACCCGCAAACGCGGACTGATCCGGTAGGTGACGTTCCCGAAATAGTTGATAAACGTCAATAGATCCTTGCCGGGAAAACGGAAGTTGCCGAATCCACCGAGTTGACGCGCGTAACGCGCGCCCACTTTCCCAGACCAGGAGTCGGCCCACTCGAGATCGAACGCCGTGCTGGTATCCCACGAGAGGTTGTCGAGCGAGCTGTTGCGTACGAAGGAATTATTGGCACCCAATAGATTCAGTGTCCACAGCTGCCTGGAGAAAGGCACGAGGATCTTGCTGCCTATGGACAGCTGGTTGATGAAGTCGCTCTTGCTCGCACCGGGCGGCAGATAACAGGCCGTGGCACCACCGCGATCACAGTTCGGATCGACGATGGGCGGATCGTTGGGTGCGCGGTATATGTTGCTGTCGTAGCTGAAGGTATTCCAGATGAAAGGCTGGAAATACTCATTCAGATTATTCGGCAGCTTGGTCAGGGTTTTCGGTGGGACCGCCGATACCCCCGGAGACACGAGTGTCAGCGCAGTAACCCACAGCAGCAAGGCATGCAGTCTCGGCGCTGAACCCCTCTGGCGGCCTGTCTTCACCGCGGCATCTGCCGTTTCGCGCAGCACGCCTTGCCCGAGCATCAGGTCACGAAGTTTGGCCATGCGCCCGCTGAAGACTCCAATCCCCACACCGTGACTAATCGCCACCGGCTCGTCCCCAGGGTAACGCCGCCACGGTCGGTCCCTTGCTGCCGCCCAGTCGTCGTGCCCCGCCATTGCCAGGCAACAGGCCGAGCACCGGCAAATCGAGCGCGAACTCCAGATCGTCGATTCCACGCACCCGACGATCGAGCATCTCCAGGCCGAGGGCCGCGAGCAGCCCCAGCAACGAACCGAGAATTCCGGCCAGCGCGACGTTTAAGAGAGTCCGGGGGAACGAGGGTTCGAGCGGGGGCACCGCTGGATTCAGGACGGCGATGTTCGTCTGGCTGGCTTCGCCCTGGAGGCGGGTCTGGGAAAAACGCTGCATGGCTTCATCATAGGAGCGCTGCGCGCTCTCCACTTCATGCGTCAACACCGCCAGTTCGTCGCGCTTGTTCCCCAGTTCCAGGACCTTTTGTTTCTCGACTGCGATCGTGGCACGCAACTGCGCTTCGCGCTGCTTCGCAATGGTCACCCCCGAGTTGATTGCGTTGACGATCGTTGCAATTTCAAGTTTCAGTTTTTCCCGCAGGCTCGCCAGTTCCGCCTTGGCGCTGAGGTACTGGGGATGATTGCGCCCCTCGCGATCGGACAGGTCGGCCAGTTTGGCCTCGGCCTGCGCGATCTGGGTCTTGAGGTTGACGACCAGCGGGTGGGAGATGATCTCGGGCAACGATTCCAGGGATCGACCTGAGGTTCGTGCCGCCTGCAGTTCCTGTTGATGCGACAAGGCTTCTGAAAGGTCGGCCTGCGCCAGCACCAGCTTCGACGACAGTTCCGCCAGACGAGCGCTCTCCAGATCCCTCGTCTGGGAATCTGCCGCGAACACGCCTTTTTCCCGCTCCAGATCGGACAGTCTGCTGCGGGCCCTTTCCAGGTTTTCGCGCAACCCCTTCAACTGTTCCTCGAACCATGCCGCATTCTGTCGCGCCGGCACGGTCCGAAAGTTAAGGTTGGTCTCGACGAACGCCTTGCCGAAGGCATTGGCAATCATCGCGGCAAACTCCGGATCGGCAGCGGTGAAACTGATCCAGATCACGTTGCTCTGTTTGGAAGGCTCTACGGCAAGATCGTTCAAAAGCAGATCGGCCGTCCAGTCGCGGATGTTCCCACGACCCTCCGTGCTCAGCTGGTAGGACTCGCGCAGTTCGGGGCTTTCGGTCAGTTTGCTGGCATCGACCACCCGGACCGCGACCGCATGGCTCTTGATGATGTCGACCTGGGTCGCCATGTACGTGGGCAAGAGCTGCTGGGCATTGATCACGGCGCCGGTAATCGGATCCATGCCCTGGAAATCCACGATGAGGGTCGTGGCAGCGGTGTACTTCTTGGGCAGAAGCTTGCTGATTCCGTAGGCAGCGATTACGGTCACGAAAAATACGGCCGCCGCGATCTTCCACCGCGCCAGAAGAATCTGGAAAACCTGATTAAAATTCATCAGAACCAGCTCTCGTAAATGTACAGAACATCGTCGGGTTTGATCATGTCGGTCGGTTCGACCTCGATCGTTACCTGCTCACCGTTGGGCTGTGTTCGGCGAACTTCCATGCCTCGTTCGGTCCCCTTGGTCGTGAGCCCACCCCCCACCGAGATCGCCTGCTGGACGCTCATGTTGCGTTCGATCTTGTAGTGGCCTGGCTTGGTGACCTCGCCGTAGATGTAAAACTGCGCGGCCTTCGGGACGAAAATGATGTCACCCCCCTGGACCGGAAGGTCATGACTGGCGTCGGCATGCATCAGTGCGTGCAGGTCGATCTCGATTTTCTTGGTCGGATCGTCCTTGCGCGTCAAATAAGCCTTGTCGCCGCCAGTCTCCACGTTGACGCCTCCCGCAAGCGCAATGGCTTCCGTCACCCTCGTCGCTTCCTGTGTCGAATATTTGCCTGGTGACCTGACCTCTCCCAGCACCGACACTTTCTGGCTGACGAATTCCTGAACCTTTACGTGCACCTGGGCCTGTTTGATGAACCCCCCGCTGCTCAGGGCCCCGGTGATGAGCTTCTCGATCTCGGCCGGCGTCTTCCCAGAGACACTCACTTCGCCGATCAACGGAAAGGTAATCGAACCTGAATCGCTGACGCGCGTCTCGGTGAGCAGTTCCGGATAGTCGTACACGTTGATCGACACGACATCGCCAGGACCCAGGCGATAGTCTGCCGCGAGCGCGGCCGGTGCAAGGCACCAAGCCAGAACCAGCAGTATCAGCGAGTTGAGCCCGATGCCGGAACGCCATGGGCGTTGCGTGCCACCTGCCAACGCCATCGGCTTCGGTATTTTTCGAGGGTTCATAGTGTTTCCGTAGCCACGGTTCATACTCTTGTCCTGTTCCTTGGCAGCAAACTCGTTGGTGAGTCGCACGCCCGTTACTTTACCAAACCCGACAGCCCGCGTTCGACGTGCGACGGCAGAGTTTGCCCGGGGAGCGCTGGCTTGTCTTGAGGCTTCTCCGGCGAAGGATCGGCCACGGCAGCGCGTTCAAACTCGCCGAGATAGCGTATTTCAGCCTTCTCTCTCAGTTCCTTCACGAGCGCCGCGAGCACCGTCTGCCGCTCCAAATTGACCAGGTATTCCTTGATGTTGACGCGCGCCTGCTCGCTGTCGAGCGGCTCTTCGCGAAAATCTCGAATGAAGATCAGCTGCGCCTCGGGACCATCGCGGAAAATCACGATATCGCCTTTCGCCATCGGCAACAGTTTCCTGGCCAGCTCCATAGGCAACTGCTCGGCACCCCGACTGACGGCCGCGAGGGCGTAATCGACTTTTGCGGCATTGAGGGCCTGCTCGACCTCACGCTCACTGCGGGCGCCTTCAAGCTTCGCCAGCAACTCCTGCGGCAGGCCGTCACGCGCCACCGTGAATTGGCCGAGTTCGTACACACGACGTTTCGCGAACAATTCAGGGTGCGACAGTTGGAAGGCTTGCACTTGCTCTGCGGTCGGTTCCGGACGGCCGGCCGCCCGCCGCTCAAGAACGGCCTCTGCCAGAATGTTGGCGCGTGCCTGTTCGATCGCCCGCATGACTTGCGGATCACGGTCGAGCTTCATGTCGACCGCACGCTGCATCAGCAACTCACGATCGATGAGTTCATCGAGAATTTCCTGCTTGACCTTGGAGGCGAGCTCAGGCGCAGGGAGTTCCACATTCGCCAGGCGTTGGTTGAGTTCGTGGACGGTGACCTCTTGGCCGTTGACCTGCGCGGCAACCTGACCGCCGGCGTTCGGCTTCGGCTTGCAGCCAACTCCGGCCAAGATAATCGGCAGGCAACACACGGCGACCGCCCGGAGCCAAGTGGCTACCGCTACTCTGCGCGTTTCAGCGGAATCGACGGTCACGGCCGCTCCTGCCTCCATGTCATTCTTAATCATCAAGACCGGCAGATACATCCAACCAGTCTCTCCGCCCCCGGCGCAATGTTACCGTATCTGCCGCGCCTCAAAAAGCATCCTTGTCTCTGAAGACAAGCAATACCGTTTTGAAAATGATCCAGAGATCCAGAGCCAGTGACCAGTTTCGCAAATAGTCCAGGTCGTATTCCACCCGGGCCTTCATCTTGTCGACGCTTTCCGTCTCACCACGAAAACCGTTGACCTGAGCCCAACCTGTGATGCCCGGCTTCACTTTGTGACGAATCATGTAGCCCTTGATGACCTTTCGGTACATCTCGTTGTGCGCCACCGCGTGGGGCCTTGGACCAACGATGCTCATCTTGCCTTCAAGCACGTTTAGAAACTGAGGTAATTCATCCAGCGATGTCTTTCGCAGAATGCGTCCCAGTGGCGTGATTCGATCGTCGTCACGTCGTGCCTGAACGACGGTATCGCCATCCTCGCATACCCGCATCGTTCGAAACTTGTAGACGACGATCTCGTCTCCGTCCAAACCATACCGTCGCTGTTTGAAGATAATGGGACCTGGAGAAGTCAGCTTGACCCCCAGTCCCACTGCCAGCATGACTGGCCATATGAGCAACAGAATGAAAATTCCCAGCAGAATATCGCTAACCCTTTTCACCAGCCCGCGAAACCCATAAAAAGGCGTCTCGCAGATCGCCACGACCGGAATTCCTGTTATCCGGTCGATTCGCGCCTGGATAAGGTCGAACATGAAAATGTCCGGAACGAAATAGATCGAGGCCGTAGTATCTCTGAGCTCGTCCAGCAAGCGGATAATGCGCGGCTGCGACGCCATCGGCAGACACACGTATATCAGATTGATTCCGTTCTCTTTGACGTAATCCGGCAAATCCTTGAGTTCGCCGAGTTTTTGAGCATCGGACACGAGAGGCAGTCGCTGGATTCGCCGGTCGTCAAAAAAGCCCTTGACGTGTGTATGTAATAAACGGTCGTCGTTTATCTTCCGGCAAAGCTCATACCCGAGCTGATTAGCTCCGACGATGACGGCATTACGGGTTTGCTGCGTTGCGGTCAGTACATGGTAAATGGCGGAGCGTGCAGCGACCTGAGCGCCAAGCAGTACCACCGGTGTGATGACGAACCAACGGAGCAGCACTGGCTCCGAAAAATGGCCATGCAGCTCGGTTGCATAGCCAAGAAAAACGATGATCGCGACAATGATGACCCATCGCAAAAGGATATTGCTCAGCGCGACGAAGACCGGAAACCGCTGCAGGGCTCGGTAAAGGCTTATTTCTTCGAATACATGGGCTGAAATGAGGAAGGAGAGCAGTGCCAGGATCACGTAGTAACTGGTAAACACCTCGCCCTGCAAGCGGACCGCAAGTGCCAGCGTCGCAACGATCATTGTCGGGAACAAGAGCAGCTTGACGAGAGTCACTAACGGGAAGTCGACATTCGTCATGCTGCGCATGCTGCCGAGCGCCGACACGCGATACGCGTAAGTTGAAGGGCTTTCCTCCTCGACGTCCAAGGTTCTCGGCCTCGTTTGCACGATCTTCATCATTCAGGTCTAAATGGAAGCATCAGTTACTGTGATCAGCACCACTCCCGATCAGGCTGGGAGCCGTTCGCTGAGACCCCGCCATCGCTTTGGCCAGCGACGGCAACCAACAGGGGGGAATCCCGATCTCAACATGCCGTCTGAGCACAGCTCGAACGACCATGGGCTCGCCCGCCTTCTTTCGTCACATACCCCGCCCCAGGCCGAAGCTCCCCCCAAAGGACTCCGGTCCTTGACCGTGGCATGATCGCGCTTACGCGCTGGCAGGTTGTGCCGTGGAACTCGCCCTCCACCACGGCCCTCACCATGAAAAGCCCCTGCCACTCCGGAAAGGTCGTCCACGGCGACGGTGGGCACGGCCCCGATGATCCCTGCCGTGACATCTGACGACCCGACGCCGGCGATCGCGGCCGGACTGTCTCGCCGCCCGCGCTGCGCATGCCTCGCGCCGCGTCGTGTGAAGACCTCAGACGAATCACGTCCATTGCAATGGCGGTAGACAGGCCACAGGGCTATCGATCACCCCGTCACGCCGGGCCACTGACCGCATCTTACGCGCGCTATGCAACGGCACCAGCAATAAACCGCTAGCTTGGAATTAGAGCAAAAGCCCGCGAAAAAGACCACTCGCCCGCATCGGAACAAGCACTCGGTCCACGCCATGGACCTCGCGCCATCAACTCTCCAGGCCGTCAAGGTACTTTTCCGCATCGAGCGCTGCCATGCAGCCCGACCCCGCCGACGTCACGGCTTGACGGTAAACGGAATCGGCGACATCACCCGCCGCAAACACACCGGGCACACTGGTTGCCGTGGCATTGCCGCTCAAGCCACTGTTGACGACGATATAGCCGGACCGCATTTCCAATTGGTCGGCGAAAATATCCGTGTTCGGTTTATGACCGATGGCAATGAACACGCCATCGACACCTAACTCCTTCGTTGAATCATCGGCAACGCTCTGTATCCGGATGCCGGTAACGCCGCTGTCGTCTCCGAGGACTTCCTGCAGCACCTGATTCCATTCGATCGACACATTCCCGTTGCGGGCGCGGTCCAGTAGCTTTTCCGAGAGTATCTTTTCGGAGCGGAACCGGTCACGACGGTGGACTACCGTGACATGGGAGGCGATGTTGGAGAGGTAAAGCGCTTCTTCAACTGCGGTGTTGCCACCACCGATCACCGCGACCGGTTTGCCCTTGTAAAAAAAACCGTCGCAGGTCGCGCAGGCGGATACACCACGTCCCTTGTAGGCCTCCTCAGAGGGCAATCCCAGGTAGCGAGCCGATGCGCCGGTCGCGACGATCAGCGCATCGCAGGTGTAGGTTGCCGCATCGCCAGTCAGTCGGAACGGCCGTTCCGACAGTACCGCCGTGTGGATGTGATCGAAGACGATGTCGGCATTGAAGCGTTCGGCGTGCCGTCGCATGCGTTCCATCAACTCAGGCCCCTGCACTCCGGCATCGTCGCCGGGCCAGTTGTCGACATCGGTCGTCGTCGTCAGTTGCCCGCCCATCTCGATCCCGGTCACCAACACGGGACTGAGGTTGGCCCGGGCCGCGTAGACGGCGGCCGTGTATCCCGCCGGCCCGGAACCGAGGATCAGCAGTTTGGAATGTCTCTCTTGTGCCATGTGCGCGCGCGTTTTTCCCGATGATTACATGATTTTGAGGCGATTAGTATGACCGGGGGCGAAACGTCCGTAAACTCCGCGCTTGAAGTTCGACTGCCAAGTCTGAAACAATACCGGGGCTTTGCTACACGTTTGATTCGGTGACGATTTTGGCACGACCACAGAAAAAGCAACCCGAACCGAAGCCGGTTATCGAAAGGGACATTGGGTCCAGTTTGGTCAGGGCCATCCGCGAAGCGGGCTTCTTCACCTACTCGGCGCTCGGCCTGTTCCTGTTGATTGCGCTGCTGACGTTCAGCACCGAAGATCCGGGCTGGACACACACCGGCATCGGCAAAACGATCGCCAATGGCGGAGGTGCGGTAGGCGCCTGGCTGTCCGACATTCTTCTGTCGCTCTTCGGAGTGATGGCGTTCGTCTTTCCCTTTCTCCTTGGCGCCAACGGCTATGCCGTGTTCAAGGCCGCACCGGCCCGGGAAGCATTTCAGCCCCTGCACGGCCTCCTGCGCTGGTCCGGCCTTTTGCTGGCGATGATTTCAGGTGCAGGCCTGACCCACCTTTACCTCGCACAACTGCCAATCGATCTGCCGGAGTCCGGTGGGGGTTATGGCGGCATCGTCGGTAACGAAATAGTCAATCTCTCCTCTTTTGCGTTCGGCACGACGGGGGCAACCGTGCTTTTGACGGCCGCATTCCTGGCCGGCGTATCGCTCTTCACCGGACTGTCATGGCTCGGTCTGGTCGATCGGATCGGCAAGGCCGCATTGTTGATCGGGCAAGGTTTCGGCACCGTCTTGGCCGGACTCGCGCGTCCCTCTACGGCACCCGCCGACGACCCGGTGGCCGAACGCGAGAGCGCAGCGCGAGAGGCTGCCGCGCCCAGTCGCGGCAAAAAGCCGATCACACCGGCTGTCACGGTCGCCCCGGTACGCAAGTCCCCGGCAGCGGAGCCGGCGGTACCGGCGCCACAGGCTCCACCCAAGCACTTGCCGCCGCAGCGTCCGGCAGCGGCCGCCAGCCCCGGCGCCCTGCCGCCCCTGGAACTGCTGAATGCCCATGCGCCCCAGGTCAAGGGCTATTCCCGGGCGGCACTGGACGAGATGTCCCGACAGCTGGAGGCCATCCTGGGCGATTTCGGCGTCGAGGCGGAGGTCGTCGAGGTACACCCGGGACCGGTGATTACCCGTTTCGAACTGCAGCCGGCGGCTGGAGTCAAGGTCAGCCGAATCACGGGACTCGCCAAGGATCTGGCGCGTGCGCTGTCAGTCACCAGCGTCCGCGTCGTCGAGGTCATTCCGGGAAAGTCGGTGGTCGGACTGGAAATACCGAATCAGGAGCGGGAGATCGTGCTGCTGCACTCGGTGATTTCTTCGTCACAGTATCGCGATAATGCCTCGCCGCTCACACTGGTGCTCGGGAAGGACATCGGCGGACAGCCGGTCGTCGCCAACCTCGGAAAGATGCCGCACCTGCTCGTCGCAGGCACGACCGGGTCGGGAAAATCGGTCGCAATCAACGTGATGATTCTGAGCATCCTGTACAAGGCGCGGCCCGAGGATGTGCGCCTGATCATGATCGATCCCAAGATGCTCGAATTGTCGATCTACGAAGGAATTCCGCACCTGCTGACGCCGGTTGTGACCGACATGAAGGAAGCGGCCAACGCCCTGCGATGGTGCGTGGCCGAAATGGAGCGCCGCTACAAGCTGATGTCTCTGGTGGGCGTCCGCAATCTGGCGGGCTTTAACCAGAAGGTAGCGGACGCCAGCGCCGCCGGTGCCGGTCTGCGCGATCCGCTGTGGAAGCCCGGGCTCGACGAAGACGCCGAAGCGCCGTTACTTTCACCCTTGCCGACGATCGTGATCGTCATCGACGAATTGGCCGACCTGATGATGATCGTCGGCAAGAAAGTTGAGGAGTTGATTGCGCGACTGGCACAGAAGGCGCGCGCCGCCGGCCTGCATCTGATCCTCGCGACGCAGCGACCGTCGGTCGATGTCATCACGGGCCTGATCAAGGCCAATATCCCGACTCGGTTGTCCTTCCAGGTTTCCTCCCGCATCGACTCCCGGACCATCATCGACCAGGGTGGCGCCGAGGCCTTGCTAGGCAACGGCGACATGCTGTATTTGCCGCCAGGCACGGGATTCCCGCTGCGCGCCCACGGCGCTTTCGTCTCGGACCAGGAAGTGCACGCGATCGTGGACTTCCTGAAAGCGTCGGGGCAGCCGCAATACCTTGAAGACATTACGCGCTTCAGCGAAGACGCTGCCGACTTCGGCGGTGGCCGGACCGGCGCGAGCGAGTCAGGTGACGAATTGGACCCGCTTTACGACGAAGCAGTACGCTTTGTGACGGAAAGCCGCAAAGCGTCGATTTCCAGCGTGCAGCGACGCTTCAAGGTCGGCTACAACCGGGCCGCGCGAATGGTTGAGGACATGGAGAGCGCCGGCATCGTCGGTCCCGCTGAAACGAACGGCAGCCGCGAAGTCCTGGCCCCGCCGCCGCCGGAGGCATAAACGGCGAAGCGGAACCGCCGGAATCCCGCGAGACTAGAGATCCAGTCCCAGCGGATTGTCCGGATCGACATTCGGCATGAAGGGAACGCGGCGGTTCTTGTCGGTCACCTGGTAAATGCGGCCCAGCCAGTTATTGAACAGCGCACCGGCGGAATCCCGCCAGGTGTTGTCGAGATGGGACACGACATAGGCTTCCGGAAAGTCGGGGATCGTTCGACCCGCGCGCTTCGCGCTGCGTAAGTGCCGGCCGTATTCGTTCAGAACCCCGGCGACCTCGAGATTGAAGTAGTGCTCGGGAAACGGCGGATAATCCTCCCGTTCGCCCTGTACATAGCGCGCAATCTCACGCTTGTATTCCTTCAGCAGGCTGATCGTGTCGTACTCCGGGTGGCCCTGGAAAAACACGACGCGAAACAGGTCCGGACTCACCGCCAGGTGAACTCCCGCTTCCTCGCTCTCGACCAGAACCTTTAAGCCGACACTTTCCATATCCTCGCGAAAAATCTCGTTAAACCGGGAGTGTGGCACGTCGAAACGGGTATTGATGTTGGAAACCAACGGATGGCGGCGTTCCACCACGCGGTGGGAATAGACGCCCCAGCGCTTCCCGCCCAAATGCGTCCGCTGGATTCCGTAACAGTACTGAAACAGCGCATGCGTCGCGAGACATGAGCACAGGATCGATGTCACATTCTCCCGCGCCCAGTCGAATACTTCGGTCAGCGGCTCCCAGAATGTCTCCTCGGGCAAGCTCGGCTGAGACACGTTGGCGCCGCTGACGATCAAGCCGTCGAGTCCTTCTTCGCGGAGTTGCTCGAAGCTCTCATAGTGCCGCGCGATGTGCTCCCGGGCCGCCTCACCGCGCGGGAGTCCCTCGATCGTGAACGGATGCATGTGAAACTGGACGATCGGGTTCGCAGCCCCTACCAGTCGGAAGAACTGGCGCTCGGTCGCTTCCAGCGCGGCATCAGGCATCATGTTCAGCAACCCGATATGCATCTCCCGGATGTCCTGATGCTCCGCCACATCAACGGAGAGGACGGGCTGTCCCTCGTCGATAAGACGCTGAAACGTAGGCAGCGCGGTGTGGGCAACCAATGGCATGGGGTCAGGATCCTCCGCAAGGGCTCAGGCCCGTCACACTAGCGACCCAGAGCGGCCGCGACCAGTTCCAAAAAATCGCTCTCGTCGCGAACCTGCGCGGCATCGGCCACATCCAGCGTGTAGCCGTAGTGATCGGCGATCGCCTGGTACCGCGGCAGTCGGGCGTGGAACAGTCGCGGAAACACCCAGGTCACGAATTCGTCCGGAGGAATCTCGTCGACGCTGCCGTAGCCCCGCTCAGCCACGAAAACCGGCAGTTCCTGGTCGAGGAATTCGGGCCGGTAGTACAAGGGTTTGGGATCCAGGCGGGCGCGTTCGATCAGCACCTGCTCCAGTTCAGGGGTGGTCCGGAGGTACACGATGAGCGTATTCTCGGCCAGCAGTGCCAGCGTCTCGGGATCGTCGAGCTCACAAACACTCCCACCGGCATCGTTGATGAAATGCTGATAGCCATAAATCTCCCGCGCCTTTTCACGGAACGCCGGCACGTCCCGCATCGCCATGATCTCGGCCTGACGGTGCAGGGCCTGGCGTCGCTTGAATTCAACCAGCGACAGTCCTCCGGCTGCGGGATTACCGAGTTTGCCGAGAAACGTCGAAATCGGCGCCAGATTCCCGACGGTGATGTTGCTGCCAATGTAGATCGAGTCGGACAGCAGCAGATCCCGGAGGAAGGGCACATCCATCGCCCGTCGCTTGATGTTGTCCAGGATTGGCTCTTCCAGATATTTGGTGCCGATCCGGTAATCGCCTGAGTAGTGAAACCAGCGATCTTTGGGCAATTTGTCGGCCAGGGTGGTCTTGCCCACGCCGGACATGCCGAGCAGCGTGATCGCTTTGCGCTCACAATCCAGGAATTCCCGTGGGGTCATGCGCATCGTCTGAAATCCGCCTCAGGGCCCTTGGACCGTGGGTTCATCGGGGGTGTTGATCATGTGGTAAGCGGTTCGCGCCAGCGCTTCGAACAGGCGCTGTTTGAGGACCGGATCGACATCGGTCTCATCCAGCGCCCGGCCCATGCACTGCAACCACTGATCGGCTTCCGCAGGGCCGATCGCAAACGGGAAATGGCGCATGCGCAACCGCGGATGGCCGAATTCCTCGATATAGAGATTGGGGCCGCCCAGCCACCCTGACAAAAACTTGAACAGCTTGTCCCTGGATCCGGAGAGGTCCGCCGGGTGCATCGCCCGAATCGGCGCCGCCGCGGGCAGCGCGTCCATGTAGCCGTAGAACCGCTCGACGACATCACGCAGTACAGCTTCACCGCCCAGCAGCGCGTAAGGGCTGGGCGCAGGGGTTCCGTTCATTATCTCGGCCAGTGGTTCGTCCAGCGCGTATTTTATCGCACGCGGGCCGCTCGGGCGCGCCCGGAAAAGCCGAGCGTGCGCCTGTCGGGGTGACCCACTCTCGTCAAGGTGTAACCGTTCACACCCCCTCGGAGCGGTAACGGGAGTGGGACCGGGGAGACGGGACCGTCTGCGGGACGGACCCCGCAGCCGAGCCGACAGGGACGTCTTCACCGTGTGTCTCGTCTCCCCGGCCCCTGCCGCGACAGGATGGGTGTGAACGCTTACGCCACGGTACGTGATTGCCGCTGGCAATCCCGCCTGACACAATAAGGAACCACGCGCCGTATCCCTTGCGACCCGCGAAGTCGGTGCCTTGCCGCGGATTCATCCGCGCCCTCCAACCCGATACGGCGATCCGGAACTTCCCAACCTGCCTGTTCGTGTTCATGTCCGACGACCCGACGCCTCCCTCCTCAGCATCGCCACTGGCCCCTCCCCTGCCCACCCGACAGCGGCGCTCGCTGACCTGGAGCGGCCTGCACGGCTGCGCAGACGCGCTGGCCCTCGCCGCGGCCGTCGCACACAGCGAGGAACTCCTTTTATTGGTGACGACCGACACGCAGACTGCGCTTCGGCTCGAGCACGAGATCGCTTTCTTCGCCGGCCCGAAGTGCACCATCCTGCCGTTCCCTGACTGGGAAACGCTGCCCTACGATGTGTTCTCGCCGCTGCCGGAGATCGTGTCACAGCGTCTGAAGACCTTGGCCGAACTCGGCGACCATCGCAAGGGAATACTGATTACGTCCGCCGGCACCTTGATGCAACGGCTGGCGCCCCGCAATCACATCGTCGGCAAGACGTTTGCGATCAAGCCCGGTAGCCGGATCGATCTGGCGGAGATTCGTCAGCGCCTGGAGAGTGTGGGCTATCAATGCGTGTCACAGGTGCTCCAGCACGGCGATTTCGCCGTACGCGGCTCCATCCTCGACCTGTTTCCGATGGGCAGCCACCACCCCTATCGGATCGAACTGTTCGACGACACCGTGGAATCGATCCGCACCTTCGATACGGAGACTCAGCGATCCATCGAACGCGTGCCGGCGATCAATCTGTTTCCGGCGCGGGAGTTTCCATTCGACGACGCGGCCATCAAGCACTTCCGACGCCAGTTCCGGGAACGCTTTCCGGAGGCTGCGCACCACAGCGACATCTACCAGGATGTCACCAAAGGCCTGGCACCTGGGGGCATAGAGTATTACCTGCCGTTGTTCGTCGAACAGACCGAGACGCTGTTCGATTACCTGCCGCCAGGCACCACAATCGTCCTGCATGGTGACGTCGCCGGCGCTGCCGCCGCCTTTCACGAGGAGGCGGTTGAACGCCACCGTCAGCGCGAAGGTCATCTGGACCGCCCTCCGCTGCTGCCTGAGCAGCTCTTTCTCGATGCTGCCGAACTCGATGCGCGCATTACGCGCTTCAGGCAAATCGGGATCGATCCCGCGAATGGGTCGACGCCGACCAGTGACACGATTGCATTCGATACGCCCCCGCTGCCGGTCGTCGCTCTCGATGCCAAGTCGGGGGAAGCCGCGGCCGCTTTGAAGGCTTTTCTGCAGCAGCTGTCGGGGCGTGTGCTGTTCGTTGCGGAAACGGCCGGTCATCGCGAAGCGTTGCGGGAAACGCTTGCGAAGTATGCGCTGCGCCCACGACTGTTCGATGGCTGGGGAGCGTTCCACGCCGCGGACGCGCCGCTCGGTCTCGTCATAGCGCCCGTCGAGCACGGGCTGTGGTGCCGGAGCCAGGGGCTGGCCGTCATCACCGAGACGCAACTCAGCGGTGAGCGGGCCCAGCAGCGCCGGCGCCGCCGACGCAGCAGCGAGCGCACCTTCGACCAGTTGCTGCGCGATCTCGAGGACCTCGAGATCGGCGGACCGGTGGTCCACCAGGATTACGGTGTCGGACGCTATCAGGGGCTGCAGCGGCTGACCGTCGGCGGCATCGACGGGGAGTTCCTGACGCTGGAATATGCCAATCAGGAAAAGGTCTACGTACCGGTCGCATCGCTGCACCTGATCGGTCGCTATAGCGGCGCCGCACCCGAAAGCGCACCGCTCCACAAGCTGGGCGGCGACCAGTGGCAGAAGGCCAAACGGCGCGCACTGGAGCGCGCCAAGGACGTGGCCGCCGAGTTGCTGGACATTTACGCCCGGCGCGCCGCTAAGGCGGGCCGCGGGTGCACCTTGGCGGCCGACGAATACGCAGCCTTCGCCGCGGGCTTTCCGTTCGAAGAGACGCCGGACCAGGAACAGGCCATCCAGGACGTCTTGCGCGGCATGTGCTCCGCGGAGCCGATGGATCGGGTCATCTGCGGAGATGTGGGCTTCGGCAAAACCGAGGTCGCGATGCGCGCTGCCTTCGTCGCCGCGCAAAACGGGCTGCAGACAGCCGTGCTGGTGCCGACGACCCTGCTCGCTCAGCAGCATTTCCAGAATTTCCGCGACCGCTTTGCCGATACTCCGGTGCGGGTCGAATTGCTATCGCGCTTCGTCGGGCGCAAGCAGCAGCAGGAGACGATCGACGCCGTGAAAGACGGCAAGGTGGACATTCTGATCGGCACCCACAAGCTGATGCAGAAGGGCATCGAATTCAAGCAGCTCGGCCTCGCCATCATCGACGAGGAGCATCGTTTCGGGGTTGCGCACAAGGAGCACTTCAAGAAACTCCGAACGGAACTCGATTTCCTGACGCTGACCGCGACACCGATCCCGCGCACTTTAAACATGGCGTTGTCGGGACTTCGGGACATTTCGATCATCGCGACCCCGCCGCCGAACCGGCATGCGATCAAGACCTTCGTCAGCGAATGGGAGGACGCGCTGGTCCAGGAAGCCATCCTGCGCGAGATCAAGCGCGGGGGTCAGGTCTACTTCCTGCACAACAAGATCGAAACGATGGAAAAGACCGCGGCCCGGCTGGAAGCGCTGGTCCCGGCCATTCGCCTGCGCATCGCCCACGGCCAGATGCCGGAGCGGGAACTCGAAAAGATCATGCTGGACTTCTATCACCAGCGCTTCAACGTACTGATGTGCACGACCATCATCGAGAGCGGCATCGACGTGCCTTCGGCCAACACGATCATCATCGATCGGGCGGACCTGCTCGGGCTGGCCCAGCTGCACCAGTTGCGCGGCCGCGTCGGCCGCTCGCATCACCGGGCCTACGCCTATCTGATCACGCCGCCGAAAAGTGCCATCACCGCAGATGCGCTGAAGCGCCTCGAAGCAATCGAAGCCTCGGGCGAGCTCGGCGCGGGCTTCGTACTGTCAACCCACGACCTTGAGATCCGCGGCGCCGGCGAACTGCTCGGCGACGAGCAAAGCGGGCAGATTCAGGAAATCGGCTTCGGACTGTACACCGAACTGCTGGAACGGGCGGTGGCCGCGTTGAAGTCGGGCAAGCAGCCGGAACTCGAACTTTCGCACGAGGCCGGTCCCGAGATCGATCTGCAGAGCCCCGCCCTGATCCCGGACGACTATCTGCCCGATGTACATAATCGGCTGGTGTTGTACAAGCGGATCGCAGGCGCCGGCAGCGCCGGAGAACTGCGCGATCTGCAGATCGAGATGATCGACCGCTTCGGACTCCTTCCGCCTGCCGCGAAGACACTGTTCAGCGTCGCCGAATTGAAGCTCCGCGCGCGGGAGCTGGGTATACAGAAGATCGAGGTTGGCCCGACCGGGGGTCGCATTCTGTTTGCGCCGAATCCGAACATCGACCCGGTCAAGATCATTCTCTTGATCCAGCAACCGGCCGGCAAGTACCGACTCGATGGCCCCGACAAACTCCGGTTCAATCAGAGCTTCGAAGGCCCGGAGGAAAAGGCCGCCTACCTCGAAGAACTGCTTGCCAAACTCGCCGCCTGACCCGATGCGCATGTCATCGACTGCCGCCCCTCTTGTAACGGCCTCCGGCCTGCGACATAATGGCTATCCTTTGCAAGGGCGCTCGATTCGGATGCCCTCGACAACGAATTGCGTCGGTCCCCTCGCAACGATACGTCGCAAACCCCGCCAGGCCCGGAAGGGAGCAACGGTAGCAACGAACTCGTGTGCCGAGGTGTGGCTGACGCTCCCCTCTCGCCGCTCTCTCCGTCCGCTGGTGGATCGCCGCCCATGGCTTATCTAGCCCTCGCGCGCAAGTGGCGTCCGCGAAACTTCGACGAAGTCGTCGGGCAAGAGCACGTCATCAAGGCGCTGAAGCACGCGCTGCAATTCGACCGAACCCATCACGCCTACCTGTTCGCCGGTACCCGCGGCGTCGGCAAGACCACGATTGCCCGGATTCTGGCCAAGGCACTGAACTGCCAGGCCCGCGACGGCTATAACCCCTGCGGATCCTGTGCCACCTGTCAGGAACTCGACGGCGGCCGTTTCGTCGATCTGATCGAGGTCGACGCCGCATCGCGCACCAAGGTGGAGGACACGCGCGACCTGCTGGAGAACGTCCAGTACGCCCCGAGCTACGGCCGCTACAAGGTGTACCTGATCGACGAAGTGCACATGCTCTCGGCGCATAGCTTCAACGCCCTGTTGAAGACCCTGGAGGAGCCGCCCCCCCATGTGCAATTCCTGCTGGCCACGACAGATCCGCAACGAATCCCGGTCACGGTCCTGTCGCGGTGCCTCCAGTTCAACCTGAAGCATCTCAGCGCCGAGCAGATCCGCGGCCAGTTGGAGCACATCGCGCAACAGGAGCACATCGACCACGACGCCAGCGCGTTGCGCGCCCTGTCGCGAGCCGCCGCCGGCAGCATGCGGGATGCACTGAGCCTGATGGATCAGGCGATCGTGCACGGCGGCGGCAGCTTGCGGGAAGCCGAGCTGAGTTCGATGCTCGGCACCGTTGCCCGAGAACCCGTATTCGGCTTGCTGACGGCCATCGCTGCGCAGGACGCTGAGGCCGTGCTGCAGCTGACCGCCGAGATTGCGCAGTACACACCTGATTTCACCGACGTACTGCAGCATCTTCTGGCGATCCTTCATCATGCCGCACTCGCGCAGTGGGCACCCGACATCCTGAAACGTGACGAGGACGCAGAACGCATCAAGGCTCTTGCCGAACAACTCAGTGCCGAAGACCTCCAGTTGTTCTACCAGATCGCCCTGATCGGACAACGCGACCTGCCGCTGGCCACGGATCCCCAGAGCGGATTCGAGATGGTTCTGCTGCGAATGCTGGCGTTCCGCCCCACCGTAAACTCGGTTCGAACTCCATTGCAAAGCGAGGCGCCAGTCCGGACGCCTAGTGCTGGTGCCGCTCCGCGCGTCAGGCATGAGCCGCCGGTCGCCCACGCGAACCCCGTTGTCGTCGATTCCGTCAGGCCGGTGCCGGGAGTGGCCGCACCGCCCGCCTCACCGGTGCGCGCCACCCCGGGCTCACCCAACAGCGAATGGGCGGGACTGATCGAAGCCACCGGGCTGGGTGGCATGGCGCGCGAGCTGGCCAGCCATTGCCTGCTGCGGACACTGACGCCCGAAGCCTGCCACCTGATTCTGGGCCGCCCTCAGGCGCATCTCCGAACACCCCAGGTCGAGAGCACGATCGAGGCAGCGCTGCGGAAACATCTGGCCACCCCGGTGAAGCTGACGATCAGTGTCGAAGGCGAAGTTGACGACACCCCGGCCATCCAGCAGCAGCGCGCGCGCGCGGAGCGGCAGCGCCGCGCTGAACTGACGATCGAGCAGGACGACAACGTGAAGGCCTTCAAAGAGTTGTTCGATGCCGAGATCGTCTCTGGCTCGATCCGTCCCTTGGACTGAACTGAGGAAAACGACCATGAAGAATCCCTTGGGCGCCTTGATGCAGCAGGCGCAGAAGATGCAGGAAAACTTTCAGAAGGCCCAGGAAGAACTGGCCAGTACCGAAGTACACGGCGAAGCCGGCGGCGGCTTGGTCAAGATCAACATGAACGGCAAGAAGGAGGTCCTGCGGGTCAGCATCGATGACAGTTTGCTGGCCAACGACCGGGACATGCTCGAAGACCTCGTCGCCGCGGCAGTGAACGATGCCGTCCGCCGTGTCAACAAGCTCAAGCAGGAGAAACTCTCCGGCCTGACCGGCGGCCTCGGCCTGGATCTGCCGGGCGATTTCAAGCTGCCTTTCTGATGCGCCGCGAGACCGGACTCTACCGGTTACACCACTGCGTGGCGCCCTCCGCTAGCCGCCGGGCAGCGCGAACCGAGCCAGCAGCGAGCATGATCCCCGACCCAGCATGAGAAAAAGCGGCGCTATTGTCGAACTCGTCAATGCCCTCCGATGCCTGCCTGGCGTGGGGCCGAAGTCGGCACAGCGGATGATGTTCCATCTGTTGCAGCGGGAGCGGGATGGTGCCGCGCGCCTTGCGACGGCACTCCAGAATGCCTTGGGCCAGGTCTCGCAGTGCCGCGAATGCCGTACCCTGACCGAATCGCCATTGTGCGACCTCTGCGCGAGCCCGACCCGCGACCGGACGCTGCTGTGCGTGGTGGAAACCCCGGCCGACGTGTATGCCATCGACGATGCAGCGAACTACGGAGGCCTGTTCTTCGTGCTGAATGGACGGCTGTCGCCGCTGGACGGCATCGGCCCGCAGGAACTGCGCCTCGATCACCTGGAGAACCGACTCCGCTCGGGGGAGGTGCGCGAAGTGATACTTGCGACGAATGCCACTGTTGAGGGCGAAGCGACCGCCCACTATGTCGCCGAAATGGCGCGCCATTTCGGTGTCCGGCCAAGCAGAATCGCCCATGGCGTGCCGTTCGGGGGCGAATTGGAGTACGTTGACGTGAATACCTTGTCCCACGCCTTCAAGGGCCGGCAGGAACTGTGACCCCGGAGGATCCAGCGATGTCCGAGTGTTTGTTTTGCAAGATGGTTGCCGGGGAAATCGCACCCGACATTGTTTACGAGACGTCGGAGGTACTCGCGTTTCGCGACATCCATCCGCAGGCGCCGGTCCACATCCTCGTCATCCCGAAGCGCCACATCGCCACCCTGGACGATTTCCCGGACGATCAGCCAGGTCTGGCCGCAGAATTGCTGACCGCGGCGCAGCGGGTCGCCGCCCAGTCAGGACTGGCGGAAAGCGGCTACCGAACCGTCATCAATTGTCGCGCAGACGCCGGGCAGGCAGTCTATCATCTGCATCTGCACGTGCTCGGCGGCCGCCGACTGCACTGGCCGCCCGGCTGAGCAATCCCGCCGCGCCAGCCTCCGAGGCTGCCGCAAACAGGGAAAAACGCCTACTCGTTGAAGTCGATACCGCCGACCGTCCAACTGGCCGCATTACCTTCCTCAGTGCCTGTGTACTGGATCTTGCAGGCGTACTTTTTTTCCACCAGTTTCTGATTCTCGTCCGGCGCACGGACCGTGGATCGAATCAGATAGGTCCGGTTGCCCAGCGCCCAAGCTTCATAGTCACTGCTATTCAGGTCGGCGCCGTCCCCCAGTTCGAATTCGTCCTTGAACGCGCTCTTGCAGTGGGTAAACGCGAAATCGGTGCGGGCATTACGAATGTTCCCGAGTTCCTCGTCCTCCTCGACACTGTCCTCGAAAAACATATCCGACTCAGCCACTTTGGTGACAAAGGGAATGACCCCCTTATTCTGGAAGAAATAGAGGCCAATGATGAATAAAATCAGCAAAATGGCCGAATGCTTTCTCCTCATCTGATCCCTCCTCGAAACGTCTAGCTTTGTCGACCGACTAAGCGACCCGCGGTGTGCCGCCGCCGAATGGTTCTTCAAACTCCGCAGCCATCGTGGCCGGTACGGCATCGGCGAAGGGTCGCGTCGCGCCTTGAAGCGCCACGCTGACAAGTACCCCGACCTCTGTGAGAATAAAGAAGGGCGCGATGATACCAAAGCACTGCGCGCCGGGAAATTCGGCCGCCACCCCCGATCGTGAAACAGCCACCGTTAAGACCCGCGACCATGCCGAATGACAGCAAGTTGGTCATCGCAATCTCATCGCGCGCCTTGTTCGACCTGGACGAGTCACACCGCGTCTTCGAAACCAGCGGCAAAGAGGCCTACTGCCGCTACCAGATCGAGCACGAAGACGAGGCCCTGGCGCCGGGCGTCGCGTTCCCCCTGGTCAGCAAGCTGCTGGCGCTCAATAATGAGCGCCCCTCACCTCTGGTCGAGGTGATCCTGATGTCGCGCAACAGCGCCGATACCGGCCTCAGGATCTTCAACTCGATCCGGCACCACGGACTGTCGATCAGCCGGGCAGCCTTCACGGGCGGTCAGACACCCTTCCAATACATCTCGGCGTTCGGGGCTCATCTGTTTCTTTCGGCGCATGCCGAGGATGTCGTCGCAGCGCTGGACGCCGGTCTAGCCGCTGCGACCATCATCGGGTCCAGCCCGCTCGGCAGCGCATCGGCCCAGTTGCGCATCGCGTTCGACGGGGATGCCGTGTTGTTCTCGGATGAGTCTGAACGGATCTACCAGGCGCAGGGCCTGGCTGCCTTCACCGAGAACGAAGCGGCGGCGGCCCGCACGCCCTTGTCGGGAGGGCCCTTCAAGGACTTTCTGGCGGCGCTGCACCATATCCAGACTCAGTTTGAAGCCGATCAGGCGCCGATCCGAACGGCATTGGTCACCGCCCGAGCGGCGCCAGCTCACGAGCGGGTGGTGCGTACCCTGCGCGCCTGGAATATCCGGATCGACGAGGCCCTATTCCTGGGGGGGATGGACAAGGGTTTGTTTCTACGCGCTTTCGGCGCGGATATCTTCTTCGATGATCAGCGCGGACACTGCGAATCCGCAAGCCGCCACGTGGCGACCGGCCACGTGCCTCACGGCATCACTAACCGCTGATCACAGCAGCGTCTTGTAGGGCTCGCCGGCGATCTCCCTGGCCAGCCGCGGCACCAGATACCCGGGCAGCCGGCGGCGCAGGGATTCGTGGATGGCCCGCGCGCGTTGGTCGCTCACGAGGAAATGCGCGGTGCCCGACGCCCGATCCAGTTGATGCAGGTAATACGGCAGCACCCCGGCCAGCGCGAGCCGGCGGTTCAGCGACGCCAGCACTTCGGCCTCATCGTTGATCCCGCGCAGCAATACGGCCTGATTCAGTAGCATGAAGCCTTTGTCCCGCAGTTGCTGCAGCCCGGCCAGAACCGCGCCGTCCACCTCGTTCGGATGATTCGCGTGGATCACCATCACCGTCACCAGCCGGCTGGAAGCCAAAGCATCAGTCAGGCCGTGCGTGACTCGTGACGGCAGCACGACCGGCAAGCGCGTATGGACCCGCAACGTCTGGAGATGCGGGATGGCCGCCAGCCGCCCGACCAGGTCGGACAACCGGGTATCGGACAGCACCAAGGGATCGCCGCCGCTCAGGATGACTTCACCGATCGATGGATCGGCGGCCAGGTAGCCCAAGGCCTCCGATTCCGCTTGCCGGCCGAGTTGGTATGCGCCGTAGGGGAAGCCGCGGCGGAAACAATAACGGCAGTTGATCGCGCAGGCACCGGTGGTCACCAACAAGGCCCGGCCTTGGTATTTGTGCAACACGCCGGGCACTACCGCAGCAGCCTGATCGCCGACCGGATCGGCGGTGAACCCGGGGGCGCCGAACAGTTCCTCCCGGGCTGGCAGGACCTGCAACAGCAGGGGATCGCGCGGATCGCCGCGGCGCATGCGGTCGGCATAGCTGCGGGTGACGCGGAACCCAAAGGCCTGCGCAGCGGTCGCATCGGCGAGCTCTGAATCCTCGAGGCCCAGATGGGCGAGCAAGGCCCCAGGGTCGGTGAAGCACTCGGCCAGGTCGGCCTGCCAGCGAAAGGTAGTCACCTGCGAATGGGTATCGGCTTGTCGTCAGGGGAAAGGCCGGCATTATAATGGCCGGCTTTATCGAAAACTCCGAACGACGAGGAAAAGATGGCTCTTATCAGCACCAGTGAATTCAAGGGCGGACTCAAGGTCATGCTTGACGGCGACCCGTGCACGATACTCGAGAACGAGTTCGTCAAGCCGGGTAAGGGCCAGGCTTTCAATCGCGTCCGGCTGCGCAACCTGAAAACGGGCCGTGTGGTCGAGCGAACCTTCAAGTCGGGTGACACGCTCGAAGGCGCCGACGTGGTCGATACGGACATGCAGTACCTCTATAGCGACGGCGAGCAGTGGCACTTCATGGCACCGGAAACGTTCGAGCAGCATGGTGCTGACGCCAACGCCGTCAGCGACGCCGTGAAGTGGCTCAAGGAACAGGACATGTGTACGGTCACACTGTTCAACGGCTCGCCGATCGCCGTCAGCCCGCCGAACTTCGTCGAACTGACGATCACCGAGACCGATCCGGGCATCCGCGGCGACACCTCGGGCGGCGGCGGCAAGCCGGCGACGCTCGAAACCGGTGCGGTGGTGCGCGTCCCGCTGTTCGTCCAGACCGGCGAAGTCATCAAGGTCGACACCCGCACCGGCGAATACGTCTCGCGTGTCAAGTAGTCGCGACTGGGCACCCGCAGCGTCGCCCGACGCGCTGCGGGCACGCGCGGCCATGCTCCGTGCCATCCGCGCCTTCTTTGCCGATCGAGAGGTCCTCGAAGTCGAAACCCCGCTGCTGGCGGCCCGCAGCGCGACCGAACCGCACCTGGTTCCCTTCGAAACACTGTTTCGCCCCGCCGGGGGTGGAGCAGGTTTGCAGCAACGGTTATTCCTGCAGACCTCCCCCGAATTCGCGATGAAGCGACTGCTGGCCAGCGGCCTCGGCTCGATCTACCAGATCTGTAAAGCTTTTCGGAACGAGGAGCGCGGTCGGTTGCACAACCCCGAGTTCACCCTGCTTGAATGGTATCGCGTAGGCTTCAGCCTGAACGAACTGATTCGGGAAACGGAAAGCCTGCTCCGCGGCCTGTTGACTCCGTCGCGCCCAACCATCCGTTCCTTTTGCTGCGACTACCGCTCACTGTTCGAACAAGAGGTCGGCACCGATCCGATCAACGCTGATTTTCCTGCCCTGGCGCGGGCCGCCGAACGCCTGGGTTATCCCGAGGCCGCGGTCCTGTGCGCCGAGGCGCGTCCCGTCTGGCTGGATTTTCTATTCAGCCAGGGCGTGCAGCCAAAGCTTGCGGACTGGGATCTGGTGTTCGTGACGGATTTTCCGGCATGCCTGCCGTCGCTGGCCCGCAACCATCCGGACAATCCGGCCATCGTCGAGCGCGTCGAAGTCTTCATCGACGGCATCGAACTCGGCAACGGCTTTCACGAGCTTGCGGATCCAGTCGAACAGGCGCGCCGTTTCGAGGAGGACATGGCCGCGCGCCGGGCACTCGGCCTGCACGAACCGGAAAAAGACGTGCGCCTGCTGGCGGCGCTGGCGGCGGGTTTGCCGGACTGTTCCGGGATCGCTATCGGGCTGGACCGGCTCCTCATGGGGATCCTGGGTGCCTCACATATCGAAGACGTGCTTGCCTTTCCGGTCGAACGCGCCTGACCGCCGGCAGCATGTTCCCGACTCACGGCTCAGGGTCCGGCGTCAACCGCCTCGAAATGGTAGCCGTCGGGGCCCCACGCCAGAACGGGCCGTCCCGTTATCCATTCCGCCAGCACGATGCGCTGCGCGATCCGTTCGCCGAGCGTTGTCTCATGCACCGCCGGTCGGTGCGTATGACCGTGAATGAGCCGTTCGACACCGAACTTCTGCAGGGTCTGGACCACGGTACCGGGGTTGACATCCATGATCTCCGCCGTCGTGGCCCCCTTGTGCCGACTGCTGCGGAAGCGGTACCAGCGCGCGTATAGGCGCCGCGCGAACAAGGGCTTTCCGAGAGCATTGGCCTTCCACTCCTCGGTCCTGACACGCTGCCGCGCGGCCTGGTAGCGCACGTCGTCGGTACACAGCAGGTCACCGTGGGTCAGCAGGGTCGGCGTACCGTAGAGGTCGATGACGGCGTAGTCGCCCAGCAGTTCGATTCCGGCGGCCGCGCCAAAGCGCGGACCGAGCAGAAAATCGCGGTTGCCGTGCTGAAAGTGGACGCGTGTGCCGCGGTCAGCCAGGGCTCGGAGCGCACGACGAACCACACCGTTGGGGAATCGGTCATCGTCGTCGCCGATGTAGGCATCGAACAGATCTCCGAGAATAAAGAGCGCCTCCGCACGGGGCGCTCGCCACTCCAGAAAATCCAGAAAAGCCCGAACGATCTCCGGACGCACCGCTGCCAGGTGCAGGTCGGAGATGAATAGGGTCTCACGTTGCATACCGTCAGCCTCGGCGGCACTGACCGGCACCGGCCGGCTGGCGCAGCGGCAGGTCACCTCGGCCTTCATTCAAAACATCGAAACAACGTGGTATCATACTCGTTGTGGTAGGCCACCCGGTGCTTGACCGGGACGGGGTGGCAGGAACAACCCCTTCGGGGGTTTTTTAGTTTCTGTGCGACAGATAACCATGGGCCTTGAGCCCATTTTTTGTTTGGCAGCGAGCAAATTTAGATCCGTGATGGTTGGCAAAGAGTCCGATCGCCTGACTCAGCTCATCGAGCCGATTGTGGCACAACTCGGTTACGAGTTGGTCGGCATTGAATTCGACGGGCGAAGCCGCGTGCTGCGCGTCTACATCGACCGCGCAGAGGGCATCGTCGTTGACGATTGTTCCCGGGTCAGCTACCAGGTCAGCGGCATGCTGGATGTCGAAGACCCGATCCCCGGTCAATACCAGCTAGAAGTGTCGTCGCCAGGGCTCGACCGACCCCTGTTCACGCTGAGTCACTTCGAACGCTTCATCGGGTCTATCGCCAACATCCGGCTCCGGATGCCCGTCGACAACCGCCGGCGAGTCAAGGGCCGGATTGTCGGCGTGGAAGGCGAAGAGATCCTGGTGGAAGAGGATACGGGCACACTGCGACTGCCCTACGGCGCGATCGACCGGGCGCGGCTGGTACCCGAATTCCAGAAGACAACGAATAAAGGATGACGCCATGGCCAATAAAGAGATACTGCTTGTCGTCGATGTGGTCTCGAACGAGAAGGACATCGAGAAGGAAGTCATTTTTGGTGCCATAGAGGACGCCTTGAAGACGGCGACCATCCGGCGCCATGAGAACCGTATCGATGCCCGGGTTTCCATCGACCGCAAGACCGGCGACTATGAGACGTTCCGGCGTTGGGAAGTGATCGAACCCACCGAGGAGTTCCCGGATGCGCCGGAATTCCCCGAGAAGCAGATCTTTCTGGACGAAGCGCGCCAGCGCGATCCCGCACTCTTGCCCGGTGACTTCATCGAGGAACCGATCGAGTCCATCGAGTTTGGACGCATCGCCGCCCAGACCGCCAAACAGGTCATCGTGCAGAAAGTGCGCGAGGCTGAACGGCGCAAGATCCATCAGGAATGGGAAGGCCGGATCGGCGAACTCGTCACGGGCATCGTCAAGCGCGTCGAACGCGGGAACGTCATCCTGGACCTCGGCGGTAACGTCGAGGCGCTGATTCCTCGCGACGAGATGATTCCCCGCGAAGCGGTGCGCTCCGGCGACCGACTGCGTGGGCTGCTGCGCGCGGTCCGTAACGAGCCCCGCGGCCCTCAGCTTTTCCTCAGCCGCAGCGCGCCGGAATTGCTGATCGCCCTGTTTCGACTGGAGGTCCCGGAGGTCGGCGAGAACGTCATTGAAATCAAGGGCGCGGCTCGCGACCCGGGCATCCGGGCCAAAGTCGCGGTGAAGAGCAACGATCCCCGGCTCGACCCCGTCGGCGCCTGCGTCGGCATGCGCGGTTCCCGCGTGCAGGCCGTGTCGAACGAACTCGCCGGCGAACGCGTCGACATCATCTTGTGGAACGAGAACGAAGCCCAGTTCGTGATCAATTCGATGTCGCCGGCCGAAATCGTGTCGATCGTCGTCGACGAGGACCGCCATTCCATGGACATCGCCGTTGCCGACGAGAACCTGTCCCAGGCCATCGGACGCAATGGACAGAACGTGCGGCTAGCCAGCCAGCTGACCGGCTGGGAGCTCAACGTCATGAGCGCGACCCAGGCGGAAGCAAAGAATGAGGAAGAGGCCCTGAAGCTGATCGCCTCGTTCATGACTCAGCTCGAAGTGGATGAAGACGTCGCACAGATCCTGGTTCGAGAGGGCTTTTCGAGCATCGAAGAGCTCGTCTACGTGCCGACCAAGGAGATGCTGGAGATCGAAGAGTTCGATGAGGAACTGGTCGAGGAACTGCGTAATCGCGCCCGCGACGCACTGCTGATCAAGGCCATCGCGACCGAAGAGAAAATCGAAACCACGCAGCCGGCTCAGGACCTTCGCGACCTGGAAGGAATGGACGACGAAACCGCCGAGCGATTGGCCGCAGCCGGCATCCATACCGTTTCCGACCTGGCGGACCTGGCCGTGGATGAGTTGATGGAAATCGACGGGATGAGCGAGGAGCGCGCCGCGGATTTGATCATGCAGGCGCGTTCCCCGCTGTTTGCTGAGGGTTAGGCTACAACGACAGAGGCCGAGAAATGAGCGACGTAACCGTACGACAATTAGCAGAAGTCGTTGGCATCCCCCTGGATCGACTGTTGACGCAGCTCGGCGAAGCCGGGCTGGCGGTGGCGGAACCCGACGATGTCCTCAGCGACAGCGAAAAACTGAAGCTACTCGCCCACCTGCGCCAGAGTCATGGCAAGGAAAAAGGCGACGCGGTCGAGCCGACCCGAGTGACGTTGCAACGCCGCACCGTCAGCGAGTTGAAGCAGGGCAAGATTCCCGGTAAGGGCGTCAAGACCATCAGCGTCGAGGTGCGTAAGCGCAAGACCTATGTCAAGAAGAGCGAGCTGCCCGAGTCGAGCGAGCGCAAGACCGAAGCGGAGAAGGCGCGCCAGGCTTTAGACGAGCAACAGCGCGAGATCGAAGCGCAGGAAGCCCAGCGCCGCGAGCTCGAGGAGGCACGCCGTCAGCGCGCACTGGAAGAGGAAGAACGCCGCCGCGCGGCCGAAGAGGCCCGGCAGGCGGAGCTGGCAAAGCGGGCCGAGGCCGAGAAGGCAGTCGAGGTTATCCAGCCGGAGGCGGAAGTAACGGCAGCACCCGAACCGGTTATTCCCATCGAGGTTCCTGTCGAGAAGCCCGCCGCGCGTCCGTCCGTACCCACGCCGCCCCCCGCGTCGCCGATCCCACCGGCAGCGCCCCGCCCGCCTTCCGAGGCGGATATCCGCCGCGCGAAAAAGAAGGGGAGCGCCGGCAAAGGCCAAGTTGGTGAATACCAGGAGGAGACCACTGAAACCGAAAGCTCTGGCAAATTCAACAAGCGCCGCAAGTTCAAGCCCAGTCGCCCGGTCGTGCTACCGGAACAGCGGCACGGTTTCGAACGCCCGACCGCGCCGATGATCAGGGAAGTTCAGGTTCCGGAGATGATCACCGTCTCCGACCTGGCGATGCGCATGTCGGTGAAGGCTACGGAGGTCATCAAGAACCTCATGCGTCTGGGCGTCATGGCTACGATCAATCAACCCCTCGATCAGGAGACAGCCATGCTCGTGGTCGAAGAAATGGGCCACAAACCGATCGCGCAAGCCGAGGACAATCTCGAGGCAGAGTTGGTTCATGCGATGGCCGGTGAAGCGGAAAGCGAACATCGCGCCCGGCCGCCAGTGGTCACCATCATGGGCCATGTCGACCACGGCAAGACGTCGCTGCTCGACCACATCCGCAAGAGCCGCGTCGCGGCCGGTGAGGCAGGCGGCATCACCCAGCACATTGGTGCCTACCAGGTCCGCACCGACCGGGGCTCGGTGACCTTCCTGGATACCCCCGGCCACGCCGCATTCACCGCCATGCGTGCCCGCGGCGCGCGGGTCACCGACATCGTCGTGCTGGTCGTCGCGGCCGACGATGGCGTGATGCCCCAGACGAAGGAGGCGGTCGAGCACAGCCGAGCCGCCGGCGTCCCGCTGGTCGTCGCCATCAACAAGATCGACAAACCCGACTCCGACCCCGATCGCGTCAAGCAGGAATTGGTGGTTCTGAACGTGGTGCCCGAGGAATGGGGCGGCGACACGCAGTTCGTGAGCGTCTCGGCGAAAACCGGGGTCGGTATCGACGACCTGCTGGAAGCCATCCTGTTGCAGGCCGAAGTCCTCGAACTCAGCGCCCCCTACGAGTTGCCGGCCAGCGGTGTGGTACTGGAATCCAAGCTGGAAAAAGGCCGTGGCCCCGTGGCCGACCTGCTGATCCAGAAGGGCACACTGCACAAGGGGGACTTCATCCTCTGCGGCCGCGAATTCGGCCGCGTGCGAGCGATGTTCAACGAGAACGGCAAGCCCCTCAAGGAAGGCGGACCGTCGAGCCCGGTCGAGATCCTCGGTTTATCCGGCGCCCCCGAGGCCGGCGACGAATTCATCGTCGTAGCCGACGAACGCAAGGCACGCGAGATCGCGATGCACCGCGAAGAGAAGCTCCGCAGCACGAAGCTGGCGGCCCAGGCGGCCACCAAGCTCGAGGACGTATTCTCGAGGATGGGAACCGAAGAAGCCGTCGAGCTTGCGCTCGTCATCAAGACAGATGTTCAGGGCAGCCTCGAGGCGCTGCGCGGCGCGCTGACCGAACTGACCACCGATAAGGTCCGCGTTCGCGTGATTTCCGGCGGCGTCGGCGGCATCACCGAAACGGATGCCAATCTTGCCCTTGCGTCCAACGCGATCATCATCGGCTTCAACGTCCGGGCTGACGCCACCGCACGCAAACTGATCGAAGAGCGCGGTATCGACCTGCATTATTACAGTGTGATCTACGAGGCCATCGACGAGGTCAAGAAGTCGATCACCGGTATGCTGGAGCCCGAGTACAAGGAACAGATCGTCGGCATTGCCGAGGTCCGCGAGGTGTTCCGTTCGTCGAAATTCGGCACGATCGCGGGCTGCATGGTCATTGACGGTCATGTGAAGCGGAACCTGCCGATTCGCGTACTCCGCGACAACGTCGTGATATTCGAGGGGCAATTGGAATCTCTGCGCCGTTTCAAGGATGACGCCAGCGAAGTCAAGGCCGGTATGGAATGCGGCATCGGCGTCAAGAACTATAACGACGTCAAGGTCGGCGACCAGATCGAAGCTTACGAGCGAGTGCTGGTTCAACCGCGCTAGAGCCGACACCGATGCCCAGAGAGTTCAGCCGGAATGTGCGGGTCGCTTCCCAGTTGCAGCGGGAACTGGCTGAGCTGCTGCGCAGCGAAGTCAGGGATCCGCGCCTGGGGATGGTGACGGTCAGCGACGTCGAGGTCACACGCGACCTGTCGGTCGCCAAAGTCTATGTGAGTTTTCTCGGTGCCCAGCAGACGAACAACGAGTCGCTGAAATTGCTGGCCGGGCTCGCCCCATTGCTGCGGCACGAGGTCGCCCGTCGGATGCGGATGCGGGTGATTCCGGAGCTGCGGTTCATTTTCGACGATTCGGTCGAGCGCGGGCTACACATGGATGCGGTGATCGACAGTCTGCATCTTCCCAAATCCGACCCGCACGACACGTGATGGCTCAGCGGCCACGGCGCCCGCAGTTCAAGCTACACGGCGTATTGCTGCTCGACAAGCCCACCGGCCTGACGTCGAACGCTGCAGTGCAGCGTGTGCGACATCTCCTCTGTGCCCATAAAGCCGGGCACACCGGCAGCCTCGATCCACTGGCCTCCGGTGTGCTGCCGATCTGTTTGGGCGAAGCCACCAAGCTGGCAGGCTACCTGCTGGATACCGACAAGCGCTACCGAACCACGATCCGTCTTGGCGTGACCACCGATACCGCCGATGCCACCGGTCAGGTCATCGCCACAGCCCCGATCCCGCCGCTCGACGCCGCGCTTCTGGAAAGTGTGCTCGCCGGCTTCCGCGGCACGATCGACCAGGTACCGCCCATGTATTCAGCGCTCAAACAGGGTGGCGTCCGGCTTTATGAACTTGCACGACGCGGCATCCACGTCGAACGTCAGAGTCGCCGTCTCGATATCCATGAGTTGCGGCTCGTGAACTTTACGGCTGATAGTCTGGAGCTGGATGTCCATTGCTCCAAGGGCACCTACATCCGCGTTCTGGCCGAGGATATCGGGCACGCGCTGAGCTCCGGCGCCCACATGGAAACACTGCGCCGGACCGCTGTCGGCCCATGGACGCTGAGCCAGGCCTGCCCTCTTCAGGCGCTCGAAGCACTGACCCCGGACGAGCGCCTATCCCGCATCGCGCCGATGGACCTGCTGGTCCCCGACTTCCCGCGCGTCGATTGCGACGACCCGCTCCGCACCCGGCTCCAGCAGGGCCAGGTCATGCCGGCACCGGCCGTCCTTACCGACGGACTGGTCCGGCTGTACGACAGCAAGGGAAGCTTTTTCGGGATCGGCACCGCAGCAGAGGGCAAACTGGCCCCGCAGCGCATGTTCAACCTCGACTCACCGTCCGCCGTGACCTCCGTCACTGTCGGCACCGACGGTGCTGCCCGTGCGGCTGCCGAGCCGACGCTCGGCTCAGCACCTTGTTCGTCGGCGACAGGTCACGTTAAAATACCCAATTGTTTTTAGAACAGGTCCTTCAGGAGTTCGCCGTGGCATATACCGCCGTTGAGAAGCACGCCGTCATGGAGCAATACCAGCGCTCCGCCAACGACACCGGATCACCCGAGGTTCAGGTCGCTCTGCTGACCGCCCGGATCAACCATTTGAGCCCGCACTTCGCGGCTCACAAGAAAGATTTCCACTCCCGTCGCGGCCTGTTGCGGCTTGTGAATCAGCGCCGGAAGCTGCTGGATTATCTGAAGAACAAAGACGTCGACCGCTATCGCTCGCTGATCGAAAGCCTCGGCCTGCGGAAGTAAGACCGGGCTCGTCCTGGTCCATCGCGCCTGATTCAGATATCACTCCAGCATAAGGAAACGTCGTGAACCCCTTTCGAAAGCAATTTCAGTTCGGACCGCACACCGTCACCTTCGAGACCGGGGAAATCGCGCGTCAGGCTGACGCCGCCGTCATGGTGGAAATGGCCGGAACCGTCGTGCTGGTCACTGCGGTGGGAAGAAAAGAGGCGTCAGCGCATGGCGATTTCTTCCCGCTGACGGTCAACTACCAGGAAAAAACCTACGCCGCAGGGCGCATCCCCGGAGGGTTTTTCAAGCGCGAGGGCCGTCCGAGCGAAAAGGAAACGCTGACCGCGCGCCTGATCGATCGTCCGATTCGGCCACTGTTCCCCGATGGGTTTACGAACGAGGTCCAGGTCGTCGCGACCGTGATGTCGCTGAACCCCGAGATCGACCCCGACATCCCTTCCCTGCTCGGTGCCTCAGCTGCACTGTCCCTGAGTGGCCTACCCTTCCAGGGTCCGATCGGGGCCGCGCGCGTCGGCTATATCAACGGCGAATACGTACTCAATCCGAGCGCCACGCTCTTGGAGGACTCCCAGCTCGATCTGGTCGTCGCCGGCACCGAACATGCCGTGCTGATGGTCGAGTCCGAGGCCGATGTCCTGTCCGAGCAGACGATGCTCGGCGCTGTGCTGTTTGGGCATCGCGAGTTGCAGGCAGCGGTCAAGGCCATCCAGGAACTGGTCGCCGAAGTCGGACCCAAGACATGGCCATGGACGCCGCCAGCGGTCGATGAAGGATTGCGCAGCGCCCTCGCCTCCGTCGCCAAGGCGGCGCTGGCAGAAGCCTATCAGATCCCCGAGAAGCTCGTCCGCCAGCAGCAGGTCCGCGCCGCCCGGGATGCGGCCGTGCAGGCTTTGACCCAGGATGGGCAATATGGCGAAAAGGCGGTGATCCGCGAGTTCGAGAAACTCGAGGAACACATCGTCCGGAGCAACATCCTCGATCACAAGCGCCGTATCGACGGTCGGGATCTGGCCACGGTGCGCCCGATCTACATTCGTACCGGCGTTCTCCCCCGTACCCATGGCTCGGCCCTGTTCACGCGTGGCGAAACGCAGGCGTTGGTGGTAGCCACGCTGGGATCGGGTCGCGACGCTCAGTTGATCGACGCGATCGAAGGCGAGTATCGCGAGTCGTTCATGCTGCATTACAACTTCCCGCCGTATTGCGTGGGCGAGACAGGTGCGATTGGCTCGCCGAAACGGCGAGAGATCGGCCATGGGCGTTTGGCCAAGCGCGGTGTGCAGGCCATCATGCCTGACACCGATGAGTTTCCCTACGTAATCCGGGTGGTCTCGGAAATCACCGAGTCCAACGGTTCCAGCTCGATGGCATCGGTTTGCGGTGCCAGCCTGGCCTTGATGGACGCCGGCGTCCCGACAAAGGCACCCGTGGCCGGCATCGCCATGGGCCTGATCAAGGAAGACAGCGGCTTCGCCGTCCTGTCCGACATCATGGGTGACGAGGATCACCTGGGCGACATGGACTTTAAGGTTGCCGGGACCAGCGAGGGTGTCACGGCGCTGCAAATGGACATCAAGATCGACGGCATCACGCCCGAGATCATGGAAGTCGCGCTGGAGCAGGCCAAAGCCGGCCGACTGCACATCCTGGAGAAGATGGCGGCAGTCCTCCCCACGCCGCGCCACGAAATGTCCGACTACGCTCCACGGATCATGAGCTTCACGATCGATCCCAGCAAGATCCGTGAAGTGATCGGTAAGGGAGGCAGCACCATTCGCGCCATCACCGAGGAAACCGGTGCCCAGATCGACATATCGGACGAGGGTGTGATCAAGATTGCGTCGGTCGACAAGCAGGCCGGGATGGAAGCGCGGCGCCGCATCGAGGAAATCACCGCTGAAGTCGAGGTCGGGAAGATCTACGAAGGTAAGGTTGCCCGCCTGATGGATTTCGGAGCATTCGTAACCATCCTGCCGGGCAAGGATGGGTTGGTGCATATTTCCCAGATCTCCGACGAGCACGTCGAACGGGTCAGCGACAAGCTCTCCGAAGGCGACATGGTCAAGGTCAAAGTGCTTGAAATCGACCGTCAGGGGCGTGTACGCCTCAGCATGAAGGCGGTGCCGACCGACGGCGAGTAAGATCTTGTGAAAGTCTAGGGGATGGGGGTGCAGGCGTCGTTTGGCGCTTCTGACATCGCCCCGTCCAAAAAAAAACCCAGGTCGCAAAACTGGGTTTTTTATTTCTACTGCCGGGAAGGCTGCGGCCGACGATCTCAGTCGTCGCCGCTGAAAACGCCGAGAATTTGCAGCAGGCTGGTGAACAGATTGAATATCGTCACATACAGCGAGACTGTTGCAAGAATGTAATTGGTCTCGCCGCCATGCACGATCTGACTGGTCTGAAAGAGGATCATGCCCGACATCAGCACGATGAACATCGCCGAGACCGCGATACTCAGACCCGGCATCGCCGGCAGAAAGATCGCCGCCAACCCCGCCAGGAACGCGACCAGAATCCCGGTCATCAGGAAACCCGCGAGAAAGCTGAAATCCTTGCGCGTCGTGAGCGCGTAGGCGGACAGGCCGAGGAAGATTACGGCCGTTCCGCCCATTGCCGTCATGACGAGCTGACTGCCATTGGCGAAGTGCGACACATACATGTTGAGGATCGGACCCAGTGTCAGACCCATGAACCCCGTCAGGGCAAACACACAAACAAGACCCCAGGCATTGTGGCTGAACTTGTTCGTCAACCACAAAAGGCCGAAATAACCCACCAGTGTCACCAGAATGCCCGGGTGCGGGATGTTCAGTGTCATCGCGACACCGGCGGTGAACGCGCTGAAAAGCAACGTCAACGCCAACAGTGCATAGGTGTTGCGCAAAACCTTGTGAGTGGCGAGCAGGCCGACCTGTGCGCGGCGAACTTGGGTATAGCTTTGACTCATCAGCGACTCCTAAATTAATTAACTCAACGCCCCCTTCGACAAGGAGGCTTACGCTTAGTTTCGAGCGGCTCCCGCCGTGCTCCCGACACCATTCCGACACGCCGCCCCGATCACTCTATCAGTGCCAGCCCGGGCGGCAGGGCCTCACCGAAAATCCGCTTCTCCTCAGCCGCGGTCAAGTCCTGGACGCTGTCAACCAGCTGCACCCAGGCCTCCGGCGCGCGCACGGCCTTCAGCCGCGCCGTGACACGGTTCCTAAGTTCTGGCCCGATGTCGCGCTCCCGATCACCACTCATGCGCCCGATCAGCACCGCTGAAAACGCCAGCGCCGGTTGCTTGCGCCAGTCCATGCCGACGAGTACCCCCAACCAGCCCTCTGCCGTCGCGACGGGAATCACACCATGACTGCTCCCGTGGAATGGCACCCGGGCACCGACCCGCCCGAGAGCCCACGCCGTTTCGGCCGGCTCCCCGGGCTTCCTGACACGTTCGAGCAGCCATCCCCCCAACTGCGCCTTGAGCTCGCAAGAAAGGCGCTCCAGCGAACCCGCCAACCGTACCATGTCCTCATAGCTGCGCTTCTTCGCAAGCACTGCCAGATTACCGCGACGCGCGGCCGTCGGATCAATGAAATTGCGGATGTCGCCAAACACCTGAGTCTGTGCGGCCTCGTCGAGCCCCGCTGCGATACGCCGCCACAGCGTCCACCATTCCGCCCAGTTCTGAGCCTCCTTCGGGAACTGCAGCCCCTGGCGATAAACGCCCCAGAGCTGGGATACGCGCCAGTCGTCCAGGGGATATCCCACTCCAGGTCGCAACGTATAGCCCGCCAGATTAAGCCACACCCGTTCATGATCCGTACTGCGCCGCCGATGGGGCAAGCCTTCGAGCAGGCCGCCGAAAACAGCACGGCAGGTGCCAGTGTCCCAGTCCTCGCGGCTGCCGAGCAATTTCTCCAGTGTACCGCGCAGCGTCCGGACCGAACCCGTCTCGATCGTGCGGGACTTTCGGCCAAACACCCGCCCGATCGCGGCTTCCGCTTCACCGAGCCGTGGGTGCAGTCCACTCTCCGGCAGCCGTTTCCCGCTCCCGGATCTGAGCAGAAACTCTACGTTCCAGAAGCGCTCGTCGTCATCCACATCGACGCAGCGTAGCTCGAGCGTACCGACCTCGGTCATCGCCGCACCCAACCGGACGATACGAGCGCCCCCTTCCATTTCCCCTCCGCCTTCGAACGCGACCGCGAGCGGGGGCAGTTCCACGAAGCGCTCGTCCTCCAGATCGACCAACTCCCCGGGAAGCAGCGGTCGGTCATCCGTGGACGAATAGATCTGGAAGCGAACCGGCTGGCCTAGCCGCAGCGAAAAACGACGATCCGCAAGGAATACCGTCTCTTCCTCACGCGTTCCCTTCGGCAGGAGACAGACGCCCTTCCGCCGCTGCGAGTCGTCACCCTCGGTGCCAACCAGAAGGACAAAGCTCCGCGCCGAACCGCCTTCGATCCTTTGCACTGTCGACCCGGCCCGGGCCAGCGCATAGGCGACCGCACCGAAGGCCACCGCGAGTTCCGGGCGATCATTGCGCAACTCGAGCGGCGCTCGGCCAGCCCAGGCAGCCAGTACCTGGACGAGGCGCCGCCCGATCAATGGACTTCGAAAGGCACCGCCATTCAGTAGCAGCGCATCCGGGACAGCAGGGACGCCGGGACCCAGCGCCTCGGCCAGCAAGTCGCGATGCTGCGCGAGGAAGGCCGCCAGATGCCGCGTGACGGCCGGATCCGCGGCATAAGGCAAGCCGAACTCGACCACGCCGCTGCGTCGCCGCAGCGGTTGATCATCGGCCGCGACGACCGGGAAGAAACCGTCCAGCACCAATTCGTGGGTTTCCTTCCGCGCCAGGGGCAGCGAACGTGCCCCACCGATCACGCGCGACCCCGCACCGAGCAGCGTCACCGGCACTTCTTCCGGCGCCCCATCGACCAGCAGACGCTCTTTCGCATCGCGACACTGATCGATCAGTTGCGACAGCGCGCTCCCCGACAGGCGCGGCCCGTCCTCGATGAGCGCGGCCTCCATCCGCTGGGCCAACATCAGATCGATGTTGTCTCCGCCGAGCATCAAGTGGTCGCCGACGCCGATCCGCGTCAAGGTCGGCTCGGATCCTTGGTGATCGACACGGATCAGGCTGAAATCCGTGGTACCGCCCCCGACGTCGCAGACCAGAATGACGCGCACACCTTCGAGCTGGCGGACCAGTTCGGAGCGGTGGACCCAGAGCCAGTCATAACAGGCGGCCTGGGGTTCCTCCAGCAGGCGAACCCTCGGCAATCCGGCCAACCGAGCGGCTTCCAGCGTCAAGGCTCGCGCGCCCTCGTCGAACGAGGCAGGGATGGTCACGATCAGATCCTGGTGCTCGAGTGCATGCTCCGGGTAACGGAGGTTCCATGCGTGACGCACATGGCGCAGATAGCTCGCGCTCGCAGCAACAGGAGAAACCTTGTCGACATCCGGCGCGGCGCCCCAGGGCAGGATGGCTGCCGTGCGATCGACGGATGGGTGAGACAGCCAGCTCTTGGCACTGGCGACCCGGCGGCCATGGCTCCTGCCACCCAGCCTGCGGGCCCATTCGCCCAACACAGCGGTGTCGGCCGCTTCAGCTGGATCCTGGTGCCAGGGCAGTCTCACGTCAGCAGCCGGCAGTTCCCCTTCTGCCGGGTGATAGCGGACCGAGGGCAGACAGTCGCGAGCGGCCACCTCTCCGGGCCCCACCAACTGTTCGACACGGAAGAGTTCGATGCTCTCCTCGGCGCCCTGCACCATGTCCGTGAACGCGACAACGGTATTGCTCGTGCCGAGGTCGATGCCGACCCGATAGCGCGCCGCGCCTCCGGTGGGGGATGATGGCAGATGACTCATGCCGTTGTTCCGGCAATCCGCTCAGTCCAAGCCAACGTCAGGCGAGCGCGCGTTCCGCCTCCGGCACGGCTCCCGCCGCACCGTCGCTGGCTCGGACATCGAACTCGACCTTCCATCGCTGTTCACTGTCCCGCGCCACCGCTTCCAATTGCAAGGTGCCGACCTCAGTCACCTTGGCCGCCAGACAGACCGGCACGACCTGCCCCGCAGCATATTGCTCGGCCTGCAAACTGACCTCGATCTCCTGCAACTCATCCAGTTCGTCCTGGTGCCAGTCTTCCAGCCTTGTTCCGACCGGATCATCGCGACGTACCGTCGATGCGAAGAAGCGGAAACGCACCGGCTCGCCCACGATCAACCCGAACTCATGCGGAGGTAATTCGGCCTCCGTGCCCTCCTCCATACCGAAGGGCGCGATGCACAGGGCCTGCATCGGCGGCGGGAACCCGGGCACCGCCGGCATCGCACTTTCGACGCCGACATAATACGCGGCAGCGATGCCGCCACGGATCCGCACCCCTTGTCCTTGACGCACGTAACCGTAATATGCAGCGCCGCGCGCAACGGCCAGATCCAGATCGGCGCCCTGCAGCAGTCGCGCCGGCGGAGCCGACTCTTCGTTCAGCCACGAACCCAGGACCTCCAGCAGCCGCTGACTCAGCTGCTCCGCCTTGAATACGCCGCCGTTCAGCAGCAGCGCCGTGGGGCGGATCATCCGTGCGTCCTCCGGCAGATCGAAGCCCGCCAGTTCGCTCGCCGCACTGACCTGACGTGCCAGAAAAGCCGCGAGATGACAGGTGATACGGGCATCCTTTGCATAGGGCAGACCCAGCGTGGTCAAGCCGGTGCGGGACTGCGCGGCAGGCCTGGCATCGATTGCCACCTTGGGGAAAAAGCCATCCATCAATGTGCGAGTCACGTCATCCCGCGTCAGCGCCGTGCGCAGCGACCCACCGATCAGTGACGAGCCCCGACTGGGGACGACGACTGGCACCTCCTGGACCTCGGAGTCGGCAAGGAGTGTCTCCTTGGCATCGCGACAACCGTGGGTCAGCGCCTGAATCTGCCACGGCTCCAGGCGTTTGCCTTCCGCCTCCAGCTTCATCTTCAGGGCATAGGCCAGCGCCAGATCCATGTTGTCGCCGCCGAGCAGGATATGGTCGCCGATCGCGACGCGGTTCAGCAGCAGGTTGCCGTCCTCTTCGGTCACGGCAATCAGCGACAGGTCGGTCGTGCCGCCGCCGACATCCACCACGAGGATGATATCGCCCGGTTTGACCTGCTCGCGCCAGCGTCCTTCACTGCGCTGTATCCAGCTGTACAGAGCGGATTGCGGCTCTTCCAACAATACCGCCTGCCGCAGCCCCACGGCATGCGCGGCCTCCACGGTCAATTCGCGTGCCGCGGGATCGAAGGAGGCCGGGACAGTGATGACGAGTTCCTGTTCACTCAGCGGCGACTCGGGGAAACGCGCATCCCAGGAATCACGCAGATGCCGCAGATAGAGCCTGGAGGCTTCCAGCGGCGACACGCGCGTCACCTCTTCCGGAGCCTGGATCGGCAAGATTGCGGCCCGGCAGTCCACGCCGCTGTGGCAGAGCCAACTCTTCGCGCTCGCAATCAGGCGGATCGGCGTCTTGCTTCCAAGGGTTCGTGCCAACTCGCCGACGATGGCCCGATCATCGTTACCCCAGGGCAGTTCCAGATCTTCGGGCCGCACTTCGGCCTCGTGCGCCTGGTACAAAAAGGACGGCAATTGCGGCCGCTCGGCAACCACACCCGGCGAGGTAAGTTGCGGGATTTCCAGAACTTCCAGCGCTGCCTGTTCGCCTTCGCAGGCCCCCAGCTCGACGTAACTCAGCACACTGTTCGTCGTGCCGAGATCGATGCCGACCGAAAAACGGCTGGAGTCGCTCACAGCTCCACCTCCGCCGGCGCGATGATCCGCGTGTCATGGCTTTCGACAAGCTTCGGCAACTTGACCTGTACCGCTCGCCAGCCACGATGCACCAGCGTCCCGCTGAAAGGTGCCTGCCCGACGATATTGCCCGTGAGGCGCACGCTGGCGGCGTCGAAGCCCTTGGGCAAGGTGACCCGGCTGCTCTCGGCCTCCCTGCGCACCGGTTCGAGTTCGAAGTGCTGATGAATCACCTTGCGACACCCTTCATGCACGATGCGTGCAGCGGCGCCGATCTCGGCATCGGAATAGCTCGTGACGTTCTCCTGCACGAAATCGATGAAGCGCGCCTCATTCTGCAGCAGGCTGAGCAACTGCAAGGCCGAATCGGGTGCCGCTTCGCGCAAGGGTGACGGAACCGCCTCCACCGAGGTCTCACGGGCTTCGGGAACGTTCGGGGTCGCTACGGCTGCAGGAGGGGCGGCGCCGACGGATTCGGCGACCCGACCACGCCGCAGCAAGGCGACGATACCCGCCGTCAGCAGCAGAACCTGGAAGATCAGCAAAACCAGAACCAGGGCGGCCAGCAGGGCGTGACCGGCGTCAAGGGTGGTCGGCCAAATACTCGTATCTAGATGCATGGTGTCGTGTTTTTGTTGGACTTAGAGAGGGCAACTGTGAAAGGAACGAGCCACGACTCGTTCGAACACGCCTTCAGGGCTGCTTCGCGGCGTCCCGCGTCGCCTGTCGCATGGCCTGCGCACCCATGACCTCGCGCAACACAGCCTGAGCTGCGCGCGAACGCTGCTGGCGCATATAGCGGTCGATGATGCCATCGGGAACCTTTTCCGCGACCAAGGCCGTCCTGATGGGGGCTAAACGATCTTCGCACGCCCGCAGTATGCCGTCGGCGACGGCCCGCGAATCGGCCTCGCTGCTGATCGACGCCTGCAGTTGCTCCCCAAGACAGCGGTCGTACGCGACCTTGGCGTCCTGCGTAGCCTGCATGGTTTTGTCGGACAAGGTGGAGGGCTCCCATTCGCCCCCGGCGGCGGCGCCGGAGCTAACCAGAACGCTCACTATGGCAAGAAGGATGCGGCAATGAGATGACATATTCATGGTATGGGGATGCCTGGGCGTGGTTTCAACAAAGCGCCCGATTTTACGACACTTTGCTCAGCACAACAGAAATGGCCATCACCCGTATCCCCAGCCTAAGGCGCCGTCCGCCTGCGCAGTCACGCGCCCTCCGCGGCATCGGACACACCCTCGCTCGTCTGGCTCGCGCGTTCCCGCTGGCGAGCAAGCGCCCAGCCGACATGCTCGCGGACCAGCGCGGAAGAATGGTCCCGGCGACTTTCGAGCGCGGCGACCACCGCCTCCGAGCGCGGCGCGTTGCCCAGGGCAATGGCCACGTTCCGCAACCAGCAAACATATCCGATGCGCCGGATCGCCGAGCCCTCGGTCATAGCGAGAAAGGCCGCCTCGTCCCAGGAGAAAACCTGAACCAGCGCGGCACTATCCAGTCCATGCCGCGGATGGAAGTCACGTTCGCGCGTCAACTGGGCGTAGCGGTTCCACGGACATACCAGCTGGCAGTCGTCGCAGCCATAGATCCGGTTGCCGATCGCGGCGCGAAACTGCTCGGGAATCGAACCGCGTAATTCGATCGTCAGATAGGAAATACAGCGCCGTGCGTCCAGGCGGTAAGGGGCGATGATGGCCTGAGTCGGGCAGATTTCGATGCACGCAGCGCAGCTCCCACAGTGATTTTGCACCGGGGAGTCGGGCGGCAGCGGCAAGTCGGTGTAAATTTCGCCGAGAAAGAACCACGAGCCGGCGTGGCGGTTGATCAGGTTCGTGTGCTTGCCGATCCAGCCCAGACCAGCCCGCTCGGCCAGCGCCTTCTCCAGCACCGGTGCGCTGTCGACGAACGCGCGATGTCCGAAGGGACCGACCTCGCCCTCGATACGCGCGGCCAGCTTCGCAAGCCGCGAACGCACGACCTTGTGGTAGTCCCGCCCCAGCGCATAGCGGGAAATGAAAGCCCGCGCCGCATCCTCGAGCACGGCGCCGCTGCGCTCTCGCGGCTCGGGCAGGTAGTCCATTCGCCCGCTGACGATACGCAAGGTGCCCGGAATGAGTTCGCCCGGGCGGCTGCGGCGCGTGCCATGACGGGCCATGTAAGCCATCTCTCCGTGGCAGCCCGCATCCAGCCAGCGCATCAGATGCTCCTCATGCGCCAGCAGATCGACATCCGCGATGCCGATCTGCTGGAAACCGAGTTCCCGGCCCCAGTCCTTGATGCGCCGGGCGAGCTGCGAATAATCCGGAGACCCTGTCCCGCTGGTCGTCCTCATGACGCTTTCCGAATCTTCCACCGCACCGATTTGCCCTCGCTTCATGCCCTCGGCGAGAATAGCAGAAGCTGCCCGACGGTCCCGCAGCGAGTCCGACCGTTTTCGATGTTCACTGCGATGCACGCTGTCCTGCCCAACGATCTGTATACAGCCGATCAGGTCCGCGCCATGGACCGCCACGCGATCGAAGACATCGGCATCCCAGGCCTCACATTGATGGAACGCGCCGGTGCGGCGGCCTTCGCGACCCTGCGCCAACGCTGGCCAGCGGCCAAGTTCCTGTCGATCGTGTGCGGCGGTGGCAACAACGGCGGCGACGGCTACGTGATCGCGCGTCTGGCGCTGGAAGCGGGACTCGACCCCCGCGTCTACGCCCTACGTCCGCCCGAGTCGCTCCGCGGCGATGCCCGACTCGCCTTCCAGGCGTATCGGGATGCCGGCGGCTCCTGGCTGGACTACGTGCCGATGCACCTCGAACACGCCGAGGTCATCGTCGACGCCCTGTTCGGAACCGGGCTCGACCGCGAGGTTGGCGGCAGCGATGCGGCCGTCATACGCGCCATCAACGGCACTTCGGCTGGCGTTCTGGCGGTGGATATCCCGTCAGGATTGCACGCGGACAGCGGTGCCGTGCTGGGCAGCGCCGTGGAGGCCGATGTTACCGTGACATTCATCGGACTGAAACGCGGCCTGTTTACCGCTGCGGGTCCGGCGCAGTGCGGCTCGGTCATCTTCGATGATCTGGACACACCCGCGACCGTCCGTCGGTCCACCCCGCCTTCCGCGCGGCTGATCCGAAGCGAGGACTGCCGGCTGCCACGCCGGACCGCGACTGCGCACAAAGGTCATTGTGGTCATGTGCTGGTGATCGGCGGCGACGCCGGCTACGGCGGCGCCGCATACCTGGCCGCTTCGGCTGCGGCGCGCGTTGGCTCCGGCCTGATCTCCGTGGCGACCCATCCGGCTCACGCACCCACGCTCAATGCGACCCGGCCCGAACTGATGTGCCGCGGAATACGCGAGGTGGCCGACCTTGAGCCACTGCTGGCCCGTGCCACCGTCCTCGCGTTGGGCCCCGGGCTGGGGCAAAGGGAGTGGTCTGTTGACCTGTTCCGGACTGCACTGGGCACAGGGCTCCCATTGGTCGTCGACGCCGATGCCCTGAATCTGCTGGCACTGCAACCGCGGCGCCGCGAGGACTGGGTATTGACGCCGCATCCGGGCGAAGCGGCTCGGCTGCTTGGGACCAGCACCGAAGCGGTCGCACGCGACCGCTTCGCTGCGATCACGGAACTACAGGCCCGTTACGGAGGTGTCGTGGTGCTGAAGGGCGCCGGGTCGCTGATCAGGGGCCCTGACGGACTGGTGCAGGTCTGCACTGCCGGCAACCCCGGCATGGCCAGCGGCGGCATGGGCGACGTGCTGACTGGCGTCATCGCCGGTTTGATGGCGCAGGGGCTCGACACGCTGGCTGCCGCGGGCTGCGGAGTGCAATGGCATGCGGAAGCGGGGGACCTCGCGGCAATCGATGGCGAGCGCGGCTTGTTGGCCGGCGATCTGCTGGGTCCGTTGCGACGGCTGGTCAACCAGTGAGACTTTTTCTGCCGGACGAGGCCGCGACACTCGCCCTGGGTCGCCGGCTGTTCGAATTCCTGAAACCGGGTTCACTGGTGTTCCTGCGCGGAACCCTGGGTGCCGGGAAGACGACTCTGGTGCGCGGCCTGCTCCGCGCAGCCGGCCATCAAGGGGCCGTGAAGAGTCCGACCTTCACGCTGGTCGAGGAGTATGCCCTGCCCGGTCTGACCCTCTATCACTTCGACCTGTACCGCCTGACGTCCCCGGACGAACTCGAATGGTTCGGCTTTCGCGACTATCTGCGCAGCGACTCGCTGTGCCTGATCGAATGGCCGGAACGGGGCGGCGACACCCTGCCCGCACCGGACTTCTCCATCGAGCTGGAGCTCGATCTTCCGGGGAGGGCGGCGACCATCGAAACCGCTCCCGGTGGCGATCCGGAGTTGCTGTCGGAGATCGGCTCAGCCGCACCCCCCGGAATTTCCTGAACGCTACCCACAGAACGGTTCCCTAAGGACAGGCGCGGGCGAACCGGACGGCCCCTGTACCGAATCAGGCCGTCCCGCACGGACTTGGCGCCGCTCGCGCGACCGCCCGCATTGAGCCGGCTGGCGAGATCACACTGGTGGCGACTTGCCATCGCGATCGTCCACGCAGCGAAGAGACGGCCGCGATAGGCGATCAGAACCCCTGTCCAAAGCGCGACTTCGTCTGTCGGGCACACCGCTCCTGCCCAGGCTTTCGATCCCGTGTTGACTTGGGCTGTCGTGCTATGCGAAGGTCCGCGCCACGAGTGGTATACGTAGCGATCAGGTTCAGGCGATCGGATGGGCGCCTCACGCATCTGCCTGCGTCTGAGAGGGCTGCCGCCGCATCGCCTGAGCCAACAGAGCCAGCCGGGCAACCACCGTCTCGCGAGGCGCTCTGCCGGTGTTTTGCGCGCTTCCAGTTGACGCCAGAGATAGCGCCCCAACACTCTCAATCGCTCCCGTCATCGCGATGGCACGTAGCCCACGTCGATGTTCCTCGCGACCAGACCGATCAAGCGGCGAAGCCACCGTCAAACCGTCACCGCTCTAAGACCAAGGTTTCCAAGCCTCGCCGTCTATAAGCGCAACGCATTTCCCGAATCCGAAGGCCCAAGGACCTGACCGATGAGCCAACGTGTGGCCAAGATTGCAGTTGCCAGCGCAAAGCACCCGCGCTGGGTTCTGGCGCTGGCCTTGGCCATTTCGGTCCTTGCCGCCTGGGCGACCGTCCAACTACCCGTATATACCTCCCGTCAGGCGCTGCTACCCCAGGATAACGAGGTCGCCCGGCGTTTGGACAACTTTCTGGTCAAGTTCGGCGCCGCCTCCGACCTCATCGTGGTACTGGATAACGCTCCCCGCGAGGAACTCGAATCCTTCGCGAACGAACTCGCCGCGAAACTGCGCCAGGAGCCCGAAATCAGGCAAGTCACGGAACGACTCGATATCCGATTTTTTATGGAACGCGCCTATTTGCTCGCTCCAGTTGAAACGTTCGACCAAGTCGATACCTACCTGAGGACCGGCGCGCCCGTCACGCTGCCTGGTCTCCCCGTCGCACTGAAACGGGCCCTGGACTGGATCGAGGCTCACCCTCCGGTGTCCGGAATCGACCTTGCCACGGCCGAACAGAGCGTGGCAGGGTTTGGTCTCTTCCTGAACGAGTGGCAGCGGTGGCTCGAAGCGGACACCGCCCCTGCCGGCCTGGACTGGAAACAGCTGCTCGCGACTCAGGGGGCCAGGGGAATGGGCGACGGCTATTTCGCTTCCCGTGACGGACGGATGCTCTTTCTGTTCGTGCATCCGGAGAACCCTTCGGGCGCGTTCGAGGCACGCAGGCCGTTTATCGAAAAGGTCAGGGCCGTGGCGGGCGAACTCAGCGGTCAAGCCAAGGCTGCGGGGCGCACTGCGCCGACCGTGGGGCTCACCGGCCTCCCGGCCGTTGAATACGAGGAATACCTCGACATCGAGCACGACATCGCGCTGGTGATATGGACCGCCGCGGGCTTGATCGGCGCGCTGATCGTGTTGGTCCTCCGCAGCTTCCGCTGGGCACTGGCGATTTTCGTACCCATGGGGCTGGGGGCACTGTGGAGCCTGGGGCTGGCGTTCCTCACGGTCGGGCATCTGACGATCATCACCTCCAGTTTCCTCGCCATCCTGTTCGGCCTGGGTGCCGACTACGGCATCTTCACTTCGTCCCGCATTGCCGAGGAACGCCGAGCCGGAAGGCCTCTGACGGAGGCTATCGGCCTGGGGATCGGTTCGTCCTTCACGACGGTGCTGACCGCAGGCGGCGCTTCCTTGCTGATCTTTAGCGTGCTCGCCACCCTGGACTTTCCGGGTTTCTCCGAATTGGGCCTGATCGCGGCCGGGGGCGTCCTGCTGATCCTGATTAGCACCTGGATGATTCAGCCGGCGCTCTATGCTCTGCTACCGCCCCGGCTGACGGAGTTGTCATGGCGCGCCGCCGGGCCGACCCAGCGGCGCGGTTCCTTCCCGCTGCCGGTCGCGGCCATCCTGGTACTTTTGGCTTTGGGCAGCGCCTTGGCTGGCGCGGCCAAAGGATTCTCCATTCCTTTCGATTACGATGTGCTCGCTCTGCTTCCCAAGGATTCGGAAGCGGCGCAATATCAACGGCGGATGCTCGCCGAGAGCGACTACCAGGCAGAAGTGGTGATCTTTACTGCCAAGGATCTGACCGAGGCGCAGCGGATCACCGACCAGGCACGGCGGCTGGAAAGCATCGCCACGGTGCAATCGCTGGCCAACCTGTTTCCCCCTGATGGCGACGAACGCCTGCGCAAGGCGCGGCGCCTGGGTGAAGAGACGGTTCGCCGCGACTACGCGGGGCAGCTGGCGAAACTGGACCATGCCGGCCTGAACAGCGCCAATTTCGATCTGCTGCGGACGCTGCTCGCTCGCCTTCCCCACTTCATCGACGACGCCGAGGAACAGGCTTTCTCCGCCGGGCACTCCGAACTGGTCAAGGGCTTGGAAAAAGTGCGCGGGCAGATCGGGGACCTTCGAGAGAGAATCGACCGCGATCCAGGACATGCCCGCGAGCGCACCCAGGGCTTCTATCGAGCCTTGCTGCAGGCAGGCCTGACGGGGACGGAACTCGTCAAACAATGGCGAACGGCCGAACCGCTCACACCAGATCTGCTACCTCCGGCTCTGCGGGACCGCTTCTTCGCGGCCGACGGCACCGTCGCGGTGTACGCGTTTCCGAAGGAAACTGTGTATGATCCCGCGAAGTTGGATCGCCTCATCACGGACGTCTACGGGGTCTCACCCGACGCCACCGGCTTTCCGACCACACACCAGGTGTTTTCCCGATCCGTCGTCGAAAGCTTTGCCCGGGGCACCGTTCTGGCTGTGGCGGTGTGTCTGATCTGGCTGATTCTGATCTTGCGCGATGTGCGCGGCGTAGTGCTGGCCGCGCTTCCGCTGGTCATAGGTGGGGGCTGGATGTTGGGCCTGATGTGGCTGGGTGGACTGCGGTACAACTATGCCAACATCATCGCTCTGCCCCTGGTCATCGCGCTGGCAGTGGACTACGGGGTCTGGTTCAGCCATCGTTGGAGAGATCTGAAAGGCCACACCCCACTGCAGGTTACGCTGATCGCCGGGAAGGTCATCGCGCTCGCGGCCGGTACCGAACTGGCCGGCCTGGGCGCTATCAGCCTCGCCCGCTATCGCGGAATTTCCACGCTGGGTATCGCCATAACGATCGGGCTCGTGTGCTGCCTCGCGGCAACGCTGCTTGTCGCCCCAGCCATCGGCCAACTGATTGATCGAAAAAGGAACTCATGACTCGCAAGCTTTCTTTGCTGTGCCTTCTAGCCGGATGGCTATCCTACGCGGCCGCCGGACAACCACCGATCGTCGTGTGTTACCCCGGCGGGCCGGTCAGTGAGGACGAGGCAAATGCCGCGATGGAATCCATGCTGCGGGTGGTCGAAAAAGCGGGCCAGTGGCCAGAGCATAGCCTGACCAGTGTGTTCACGTCCCGGGTGGACGAATGCCGAAAGCTGCTGGCTGCGAAGAAGCCGCGCTTTACGATCACCTCCCTCGGCCAGTTCCTGGAGCAGCGGAGGACGCACCATCTGGTGCCGCTGGTCCAGCCCCGTATCAGGGGCGCCACCTTCGAACGCTACCAGGTCATCACCCTCAAGAGTGGGCCGGACAGCCTCGACAAGCTTGCCGGGAAGTCATTGGGGGGCACAGTTCTGGAGGAGCCGGAATTCGTCAGGAAAATCGTGTTCGCCGGGAAACTCGACCCGCAGAACACCTTCGATCTGAAACCCTCGCGACAGGCCCTGCGCGCCCTGCGCGCCCTGGACAAGGGAGAGTTGGATGCAGTGCTCCTGAATGGGCAGCAGTCGGCCGCACTGACCGCGCTCGAACTGAAGAACCCGATCGCCCCGGTGTTTACCTCGGCCGATATCCCGCTGATGGGAATGTCGGCCAACAGCATCACGACCACACCCGAGGAACGCCAGCGCTTTGCGAAAGCCCTGCAGGGTATGTGCAGCGACCCTGACGGCAAGAAGCTCTGCTCCCTGTTTGGCGTGGAAGCCTTCGTCCCGGCGGACCCGGCCGCCTTCAAGCCGCTGATCGAACGCTGGGATCAGGGGAAATAGACTCTTGCGCAACCCTTACCGCATGATTGCCCTGCCGCTCCTTGCGGGATTGGCCGGCTGTCCGCAACCAGACCACAGCCTCGTACGGTTCGAAAAGCTGTCGGATTGTCCCGCACAGACGACCGCGGGCCTCTCCGCCCGACAAAACGAGTTGGGCCCCCGCAGCACCACTCACGCCTTGGAGTGCTCGCTCGCGTCGCTGCGCCGCACCGGTGATCAAGCCTTGCTGCACACTTCGCTCGGCAGCCGAATAGCGCTACACCTCGCCGAGCGCAGCACCGAGCCGGAAGTGCGAGAAAACCTCGCCGCAGAAGGGGTGCGCTTCGCCGAGACCGCGCTCGCGCTGGGCGCGGACGGGGACGCCGCCGTGCACTACTACCTGGCAGCCAACCTGGGCCTGGTAGTCCGCGGCCACGCTGCCCTGGCGGCGGACAGCCTGCCGCGGCTGGAAGCGGAGATCAAGCGGAGTGCAGCTCTCGACCCCGGTCTGGACGACGGGGGCCCGCTGCGGCTACTCGGTATGCTTTATCTGAAGGCCCCTCCGTGGCCCACGGGTATCGGCGACGGGGACAAGGCGCTGCAGTTGCTGCGCCAGGCCGCGGAGCGCTATCCGCGTCATCCCCTGAACCACCTGTTCTATGCCGAGGCGCTCTGGGAGTCGGAACAGGATGAGGCCGAAGATCTCGCCAGAAACGAACTGGTCATCGGGAGGCAGCGGCTCGCCGAAGGCGACTGGGGCTACAGCAAGGAACCGTGGCTGAAGGAGTTTGCCCGTTTCGAGAACGAGATCAGCCCATCATCGACGTGACTACCCTATTCCAGGCTGTTTGACGCCCTTTACGCATTTGGCGAGGCGCTGGCCGGAACGGGGTCCGGTTTTCGGCAAGCGCCTCAGTGCACTTTTGGCTGTGGCCGGAGGAACTCCAACGGCTTGGTTGCGCAGAGGGCCATCCCAGGACACCGCAGGACCGATGCCTGTGAACCTCGGCCCCGTGCGGTGGAAAGCTGCAGCGTGAGATCGGAACCTGCGGCACGCGGCGATGGAAACCTCCCTGACCGGTAGGGCTCTTGATCAGGTCGCCGGCAAGAAACCCTCGATCGACAGGTAGCGTTCGCCGGTATCGTAGTTGAAACCCAGGATGCGGCCGCCGGCAGGGATTTCCGGCAGCTTTTGTGCGATCGCGGCCAGCGTCGCGCCGCTGGAGATCCCGACAAGCAGCCCTTCCTCCCTCGCCGAGCGGCGCGCCATTTCGCGCGAGGCCTCCGCCTCGACCTGAATCACTCCATCGAGCAACTCGGTGTGCAGGTTTTTCGGAACGAAACCCGCGCCGATTCCCTGGATCGGGTGCGGCGACGGTTGGCCGCCGCTGATCACCGGGCTGTCTTTCGGCTCGACGGCAAAAACCTTCAGATGCGGCCAACGCTGCTTCAATACCTGGGCACAGCCGGTGATGTGACCACCGGTCCCGACCCCGGTGATCAACACGTCCACGCCCTCCGGGAAGTCCCGGGCAATCTCCTCTGCCGTCGTCTCCACATGCACTGCAATATTCGCGGCGTTTTCAAACTGCTGCGGCATCCAGGCGTCCGGCAGCGACGCGACGAGTTCCTCCGCACGGGCGATCGAACCCTTCATGCCCTTCTCGCGAGGTGTCAGCTCGAAGCCGGCACCATAGGCCAACATCAGCCGCCGCCGCTCGACACTCATGCTGTCCGGCATCACGAGGATCAGCTTATAACCCTTGACCGCCGCGACCATCGCCAACCCGATACCGGTATTTCCCGAGGTCGGTTCGACGATCGTCCCCCCGGGCTTCAACGCGCCGGAAGCCTCCGCTGCTTCGACCATGGACAGCGCAATCCTGTCCTTGATCGAACCACCGGGATTGCTGCGCTCGGACTTGATCCAGACCTCATGGGAGGCCCCGAAAAGGCGGTTGATGCGGATATGCGGCGTGTCGCCGATGGTGGCCAGGACATTCTCAGCTTTCATCACGGACTCTCCATGGATCTGCCAACGCGCAGCGTACCAGACTGGGCTTACCACCGAACAGGCTAGTGGCCCCTACGCAAGCCAGTTCGATCGCCGGCCGGAGCCATCGGGAACAACGGCCTGGCTCCGGCCGCCATCACCCGTCGGCTTGGCACCCAGCCGGTTGCCACCGCACGCGGGAGCGCAGGCTGGCCACCGTCGGCGGCAGTGGCAGCGCCGTTCGTCGTCCGCACCCAGCCCCATCGGATGCGGGCTGCTTGACCCAGGGCTTGTGTGATGAAGGTCACGATCACGTCAGGCAGATGTATCCGAGCGCAACAGGCGCAGAGGATCGCGGCCAACCGCTTGCGTGGCACACCATCGCGAAGCCGACCGAGCACTACCTAACATCAGGATGCGGTTGTGCGCCGCGGACATCAGCGTTAACTTATGGATAAGGGTCCACCAACGGACCTCAATTCTTTCCTCATGCGTCGTGTCGCTACACCGCCTTATGGCCGCTCCGGGCGAGCGGATGGCGCCATCTACCGTGTGTCGTTGCCTCCCGTTACACGAACACGGTCCCTTGCGGAAGCATCAATGACCAATGTTATGACCCTATCTCCTCGCGGTAAATTTGTCCTTAATCCGCTAACCTCGGCCCTTTTGGTCGTTCTATCGAGTCCCGCCGACGCCCAGTCGGGCCTCGTGGTCGATGGCCGCAAATGCACACTCGCGGAGGCGATCACCGCCGCCAACACCGACACCGCGACGGGGGAATGCCCCGCGGGCCACGGCGCCGATACCCTGCAATTGACGGCGGCCACCTACCGTCTCGCGGCGGCGCTACCACCCATCACGTCGACCATCACCTTGTTCGGCGACCCGGATCATGACCGCCAGAATGCCGTGATCGAGCCCGAGCCCGGCGGCCATTCGCTTCCGTTTTCGCTGCTGGTTGTAGGGCCGGGCGGCGACCTGACGGTCAAGCGCATAAATCTCCAGAACGCTGGAGTCCATGGCATCGTCGTGGATTATCAGGCTCTCAACCCCGACGACTGGTTTCCGTACTCCGGTACCGACGCGCGGCTGCAACTGGTGCAGAGCAAGGTATCCGGAAACGCCCGGAGCGGAGTCCTGGTTGCCAACTACGCGCGGGCCGAGATCAGACATTCGACCATTTCGGGCAATGACCGCGGCATCAGTTGCGATGGATATGCGGCCCAGTGCACCATCGACAACAGCGTCATCTCCGGCAATACCTCGTTCGGGATCTATAATCGCGGGTCCGTCAAGCTCAACGGAAGCAGCGTGATCGGGAACGGGGTCGGCCTGCGGGGCGAGGCTTTTCGAGGCGATCGCACGATCATCACGAACTCGACGATCGCGAATAACCTCGGGTCTGGTCTGGAACTCACACGGGAGCCGCGCGCTTCACTTTCCAACTCCACCGTATCCGGCAACGGCGGCATGGGCGTCGACGCGAGCGGTGTCTTCGACTATGGCGGCGAGACCCTGGCATTCGAAAGCAGCACGATCTCCGGCAATAGGGCCGGCGGGGTCCGCGTCGGAAAGCCCGGGCAAGGAGTGTACGGTTTGTCGTTGCGCAATTCTGTCATCGCCGGTAACCCGGGAGGCGACACAGATTGTCGCAACGCCTACGTCACTTTCCTGAGCGGCGCGGTGATCGGTGACGGCAGTTGCAATGCGGCTGCAGCGGGCGCCTCCGTAGGAGACCCGGAACTCGGGCCCTTGCTGGACAATGGAGGAAACACCCGCACGCTGGCATTGGCGGATGACAGTCTGGCCCTCCACGCCGGCGATGGAGCGGAATGCGCCGGCACCGATCAACGGAACGCGTTGCGTCCTCGAGATCCCGCCTGCGATAGCGGCGCGTTCGAACGCATCTCAGCGGTCGCTCCGGCGATTAAGCCCACACTGGAATTTTTCGATGCCGAGGTCAAGGCCGGCCGTTTGGTCGGCGCCCGAGCCCCGGGAAAACCGTATCGCGTGCAGGCCGTCCGGAATCAGCTTTTGCTCGTGGGAGACTTCACGCTAAGGGGCGAAAATCCGAGCGCGTGCGCCCAAATCGCGCGCACGCTGCATCGAGTGGACCAGGATGGGATTGGGCCCGACGGTAACGACTATGTCACCGGACCCTCATCACCTGAGTTGGTTAGCCGCTTGGCCGCATTGCGCTTAGACCTGGGCTGCAAGTAGCGATTTTCCGGGCGATGGCTCGGTAGGCAACAAGGATCCGCCGTAGCCGACCTGCTAGTCATTGCGCTTCGGCGACTCATGTTGTTATTCGGCGCTCGGCCGCCGAAAACCGCACTGTCGTTGCCCGTTCGGGAATGAGCCCGATCACCGAACTTGGCGGGTCTTGTTCGGATAGGCGTTCTTGCGGGGGCCGGGCGGACTGTCCAATCGTGGCCCTGTTTGGGTGCCGCACCGCCCCCCCCCTTTAAAGTGAACCCGGTGCCGCGGGCACGTCCCATCATGCTCGCGACCCGCACTGTCTGCGGCCCGTTGCACCCCCGGCGCAGCACGACAACCAGAACCCGCAGAGGATCTCCGGCGGCGGCCGCATGCCTTCGTCCCTTAATCCCGCTGTGCCAGTAGCACGATCTGTTCGGTGCGCAACACGGCCTCCCGATAGACCGCCAGCAAGGCGGCGGGCGGTTCTGCGGCACACTGCGTCGTGTAACGCCTCAAGATTCGGAAGCCACCTTGGACCAACAGGGACTCGAGTTGGTCTGCCGTGATCCGGTTCAAAGTGTTGAACGTCGACCACAAGCGTTTGAATTCATCTGAAGTGGGGCAACTCCGGTGGAGCTTCATGCGGTAGATGTTCGACTGATTCGTCAGGTGCCCCCAGGGCTCGGAGATCTTGTGGGACAGGTGGGAGCCTTCCGCCGAGTAGTAAAGTGGGGCAATCTGGACGAAAAGGAAACCGCCGGCCTTGAGCGCGGTCCGCAGCGCCTCGGTCGTACCGTCCAGCAACCGTTGGTCGACGTGTTCGAGCACCGACCAGGAATAAATCAGATCGAAACGATCATCCGTTGAGTCGAGCCTGCCGGGTGAGGTCCGACGAAAAACCAAATTTGCCGGCAACTCCGTCAGGCCCAGATAAGCCGCGGCGCGCCGCCGACAGTCCCTGAACTCCGCTCCGATATCGGTGCCCACGACCCTGCGGCAACCGAGTTGCGATGCTACCCCAAGTGCCATGTCGCCTTGTCCGCAACCGAAGTCCATGACTTCGGCCTCCGTCCATGGAAAATCCGCACCCATCCAGTCACGCAGGACTCCCGGCAATTCCTCGAACTTGACCCGAAACGTTTCGTCCGGACAGGTCTTGTTCGGATGCTGTTGCTGAGCGTTCATGTCGATGTCGCGACCCGGGGTTGGGGACCTTCTGCCGTTGCCATCCTACGCGGTGAACGTGCGCAGCGCCCAACTGTATCGGCAGGACGCTGTGATTGTCGAGCCTGCTGCTGCCGCCGTGCACCGTGCCAGCGGCGCCGCCAGCGAACGTACCGCAACCCAGGGCTTGGGCCGGGCCTAAGCCCTTGCTACGCTCAGGTGATCGCGCATCCTGTCAAAATCGCAGTTCCGTCTGGGCGTAGAAGTAATTGACGTTATCGTGGTTGGTTGGCGCCCCGGGCGCGTTGCGGGCGAAGTCGCCCTTGATCAGGCAGTTCCATCCGCCTTCGAGCGAGATGTTGTCGTGGGCATCCCAGCGAATCGCGAACTCCACCGTCTGCCCCATGAAATCGCCTGAGCGCCCGGTCGGATCGATCAGGCCGGCCGGCTGCCACAACGCCTTCGAGTCCGCCATCCACCACGCGCGATAGGCCAGAAAGCTCGTGACGTCGCGGTGCGGTACGACGAACAGCCGGGCACCGGGAGCATTGATGTTGTTGCGCGCGAACGGCCCCCAGATACCGGTAGGCCCGTATTCCCAGCGCCGCGCACCGTACAGGGTGTCGAAGGAATTCGTCGTCGTGCCGCTGCCGTTCGTGCCGCCGGTCGCATAGTCGTACTGCACCACGAAGCGCGGGTCCCAGGGCAGGTCGAAGGTATACCCGAACTGGATGTGCTGCATGTAGGCCTCGTGATCGAGCTGGCGCGACAGCGCGTTGACGCGGGAGGTACCGGTCTGCGCGATGCTCTCGCCCTCGAAATCAAATTCACCCTTTTTGGCGTTGCGGAAGACCCGGAAACCCGGCGTGAACAACTGCCGGTTGCGCGCGCTCCGTTCGTCCTCGTCGAGGTAGTAGAGATAGAGCTCGCCCCGAATATCCCACGGTAGCGCCTGGGTGTCGGCGAAGAAGCCCGTGAAGACCGTCCCCTCCTGTTCCTGATCCCAGGCCCAGTCGTTGTTTAGAAGCTGGGCCTTGTCTTCCGGGAGGCGCACGACCGGCACCATCGCAAAGGGGTAGATTTGCCAGGCACCCTCGCCTTCTCGTATCCGTAGCTTGAGGCCGGTGAAGGCGTTGGTCGTGTTCCGGAACACGTTGCGCGCGACGAGTCGCCGGCTGCCGAACTCCATCGTCTGGCGACCCGCGATCGCCTCGAAGCCCAGCCCCGTGTCCGCCAGGTTCTGGGTCGCATAGGCGCCATAGATCTGCGTGAAGTCGGCGACATTGACCATCGTGTTGTTCAATGTGTAGGTTGGCTCGGCGCCGAACTGCCGCGCATCCCAGAACTCGAACCCGGCCCGGAGGCCGGCATAGTTCGCTTCCAGCCACAGCACGGTCTGCAACGGAATCTGGTGCTGGCCACCGGTCTGGCCGCGCTGCCACGGCACGTCGAAGGTTTCGTACCGCGTCCGCTGCTCCAACATGCCGTTCAGCCATTCCGGCATCCCGAGCATCTTCTTCGCGTTGTAATGCTCGTGTAAGTCCCAGCGATTCTTGCCGGTGACCCAGTCCTTGCGCTGGCTGCCGCCCGCGGTCAAGCCCCAGCGGTTGGGGCGTTTGTACTCCGGGGGTGTCGTGCCTTTCTTGTCCTCTGCGGGTGTCTTGCCCACACCAGGGTCGGTCGTCTGGCTGTCCTTTGCGGTTGCCTTGTCCTCAGGGGGCGGAAGGGCCTTGGCTTTACGCGCTGGCGCCGCGGCATGTTGGGTGGCATCCGTGGGTGCTCCGGCCTTGAGAGGGGCAGGACTTTCCACTGCGATCGCGACCCCACTGGCGAGTAATCCCAGCAGCAACGCCATCATCGGGACTCGGTAGCAGGCATCGTGTCGCATCGCGCTTCCTGAGGTCGGCCTATCGTTATGGTGACACTACAATAATGCCAGCTGTAACCGAAACGCAACTCACATTTGCAATTCAGACACACCATTTCCTGATCGTGCAAAGATCGACACTAACGGAGCCGTTTTCGCTACGGGATTGACTCCCGAAAAGGCCAAACACCCTAATCAAGGCTGGCCGGCACAAGCCGGTTTTGGAAATGCTCCGTCGATGAACGGCAGGTGGAATGCCCTTAAGGCCTAAGGTACACTGCTTTACGTCGCCCGGTATATAACGACTGCCCGCCATCGACGCGACCCCCGGATTTCGGCCCCCTCCCTGGGCCACGAACCAACGAAAGGTGATCCTGAATGATGCGAAATGCGCTGCTTCTGCTGGCAAGCCTGAGCCTGAGCGCCGAGGCGCTGGCCGAAACCGTTCAGGTGGCCGTCGCTTCCAACTTTGCCGGACCGATGGAGTTAATTGCCGTGGCCTTCGAAAAGAGCACTGGGCACAAGGCGGCGGTCTCAACCGGAGCCACTGGCAAGTTCTACGCACAGATCCAGAACGCGGCGCCCTTTGAGGTCTTGGTGGCTGCGGACGACACGACGCCGGCCAGGATGGAAACCGAGGGTCTGGCCGTACCGGGTTCGCGCTATACCTACGCCATCGGCAAACTGGTCCTGTGGAGTGCGAAGCCCGGCTTTGTCGACAAGGATGGCAAGGTCCTCAAGAACGGCAAGTTCGCCCATCTGGCGCTGGCCAATCCCAAGACCGCGCCCTACGGCGCAGCAGCCGTGGAAGTACTGAACAATCTGGGTCTATTGAAGGCGCTGGAGCCGAAGTTCGTGCAGGGTGAGAACATTGCCCAGACGCAGCAATTCGTCGCCACGGGTAATGCCGAGTTGGGCTTTATTGCCAAATCACAAGTCATCAAGGATGGCAAGCTGACCGGCGGCTCGGCCTGGATGGTTCCGGAGAAGCTTCACGAACCGATCCGACAGGATGCGGTGCTGTTGACCAAGGGAAAGGACAATTTGGCTGCCCTTGCTTTGCTGGCATACCTGAAGAGCGAGCCGGCCAAGGCCATCATCAAGTCGTTCGGCTACGAGTTCTGAACCTTCACCTAAGGCGACATTCACATGGATGCGGCCAGCCTAGGCGCCGTGCAGCTCACGCTGAAACTCGCAACGGCGGTAACGGCCCTGCTGCTGGTGATCGGGACACCGATCGCCTGGTGGTTGGCCCGGACCCGGTCGAAGCTCAAGGCGTTGGTCGGTGCCATCGTTTCCCTGCCGCTCGTTCTCCCGCCGACGGTCCTGGGCTTCTACATGCTGCTGGCGATGGGGCCGCACGGAGCAATCGGCCATCTGACGCAGTTCCTGGGACTGGGCCTGTTGCCCTTCACATTCCCCGGCCTGGTGATCACGTCGGTCATCTATTCGATGCCTTTCGTCGTGCAGCCGATACAGAACGCTTTCACTGCGCTGGGGGAGCGGCCGCTTGAAGCCGCTGCGACGCTGCGAGCGGGGCCCTGGGACACTTTTTTCTCTGTGGTCGTACCCTTGGCGCGACCGGGGTTCATCACCGCAGCCATTCTCGGCTTCGCCCACACGGTCGGCGAGTTCGGCGTGGTGCTGATGATCGGCGGCAACATACCGGGCAAGACTCGCGTGATCTCGGTCCAGATCTACGATCACGTCGAGGCCATGGAATATACGCAGGCGCATTGGCTGGCCGGTGGCATGGTGCTCTTTTCCTTCCTCGTGCTGCTGGCGCTCTACAGCCTGCAACCGGCCACGCGTGGACACTGAAGCCGCAGAATCGGCCGCCGGTGGCGGCATCCGCATCGCCCTGCGCCAGATCTATCCCGGGTTCAGCCTGCAGGTGGATTTGCACCTTCCCGGCTCCGGCGTGACCGCGCTGTTCGGCCATTCCGGGTCCGGCAAAACAACCTTGCTGCGCTGCGTGGCGGGCCTGGAGCATGCACCAGCGGGCTTCCTGAAGATCAACGGGCAGGTCTGGCAGGACGACGCGAAAGGCGTTTTTCTCCCGACGTATCGGCGCCCCCTGGGTTACGTCTTCCAGGAAGCCAGCCTGTTCGAGCACCTGACGGTGACGCGGAACCTCGACTTCGGCCAAAGGCGGGTCCCGCGCGAATCCAGAAGAGTGTCGCTTGATCACGCGATCAGCCTGCTGGGCATCGAGCACTTGCTCGACCGCCGACCGGCCAGCCTCTCCGGGGGTGAGCGGCAGCGCGTCGCGATTGCCCGGGCGCTCCTGACGAGCCCCAGCCTGTTGTTGCTCGATGAGCCACTGGCCGCGCTCGACCTCGCGCGAAAGCGCGAGATCGTGCCCTACCTGGAGCGTCTGCACGACGAACTGGATATCCCCGTGCTGTACGTGAGCCACTCGCCCGACGAAGTCGCACAACTGGCCGACCATCTGGTACTGATGGCGAACGGATCGGTGGTCGCGCATGGCCCCCTGCAGGAAACGCTGGCCCGGCTGGATCTTACAGCCGCGTTCGCGGACGATGCCGGCGTCGTGTTGGACACCATCGTCGCCGCCCACGACGACAGCGATGAACTCAGCCGGCTCGACTTCGCCGGCGGCAGCCTGTTCGTCGCCCGCCGCCCGGAGGCCATCGGGCGAAGACTGCGCTGCCGGGTGCACGCCCGTGACGTGAGTCTCACACTGGAGCGCGCCGGGCACACCAGCATCATGAATATTCTGCCGGCCACGGTGGTCGACATCGGACCGCTCGAAAGTCCGGGGCACGTGCTGGTCCGGCTGCAGGCCAACGGCACGCCCTTGCTCGCCAGAATCACGCGGCGTTCAAGTCGCGCGCTGAACCTCGGGCCTGGGCTGCCCGTCTGGGCGCAGGTCAAAGCGGTTGCGCTCCTTGATTAGCGATGGACGGTATGGGAGCACCACGACTACTATCCGGCGTTGTCCTAATCAGACCCACCGGACGTGGCATGCGCAAATCCACCAGACAACCCCCATCCCCAGTGCAGTTGATCGATGGCGAACTTCGCATCGGCGGCCACCTCAACGCCCGGCTTTTCAACCTGCTCGAGGCGGTCGAACGCATCGGCTCGATCAACCGCGCGGCCCGCGAGGTCGGGCTCAGCTACAAGGGCGCGTGGGAGATGATCGAGCGGGCCAACAGTTTGTCCCCGCGCATGCTGATCGAAACCGCGACCGGCGGTCGCGACGGCGGAGGCACGAAACTGACCGAGACCGGACGCAAACTGTTGTCCCTGTTTTCACGACTTCAGGAAGAACACCGCCTATTCCTGGACGATCTCAATCGCAATCTGGCGGATGATCCCGAACTGTTATTGTGGCTAAGGAGACTGTTCATGAAGGCAAGCGCGCGTAATCAATGGTTTGGTACGATCGCCGATGTGGATATCGGCGCCGTCAACGCTGAAGTCTATGTGGAACTGAAAGGAGGCGCGCGCCTGGTCGCGGCAGTGACCAGAGAGTCGGTCGCCTCGCTGGGTCTCGCCAAGGGCAAAGAAGTCCTGGCGCTGGTCAAGGCGCCGCTGGTGATGGTCGTGGCCGACCTGGAAGGCTATCGGCTTTCGGCCCGCAACCAGCTGTCCGGCACCATCACTCATCTGCAGAAGGGTGCCGTCAATGCCGAGGTCGTGATCGGCCTGCCCGGTGGCGACTCGGTCGCGGCGACGATCACCAATCAAAGCGTCGAATCGCTCGGTCTGGCGACCGGCATCCCGGCCACTGCCGTTTTCAAGGCCGGCGCGGTCATTCTTGGCGTAACCGACTGATGTGCTGCCCGGGCGGCAGCTCCGATCCCGGGGCTTCCCGCCCTGCGCATACTTTGGCAGGGCCCCGAGCCACGGAGGAGATTCGCAAGTTCGGACAGCTGGCGGCCACGACCGGCCTCAGGTCCGAGGACCCCAGCGCCCGAGGCGCGTTCACCGCCGGATACGGTCAGCCCATTCCGCAGTCACATCGGCCGAGTCCAATTCGAAGACTGTCGTGGAATCAGGACATAGCGCGACGTCTTCGTAAGCCACGATGCGGACATCGCTCAGGCCGATCACCAGTTCAAACGGTTCGGCCGAAAGCATGTCGCGCAGCTGCGCTCCAAGCAGAGCGTCGACCTGTTCCAACTCGGCGCTTGCGGCGCGCGTCGGCGTCTCGGGTCGTTCCAACACACCCAGAACCATGAAGAAGTCATTATCCTCTCGATACTTGTGCGCCATCCCGCAGACTTCCTCGAGTTCGTCGCGCAAAGCACGGAGTGCGCCGTAACCGACAAAATCCCCCCCGCAATGGGGCCAGCCGATCAACGTAGCGCGCCGGTTCGACCACTGCAGCTGAAAACTCCGTTCATAGGGCGTGCGACCGGAACTGAGGAACGGCGCAGCGCCGCGGGCGAAACCGCCGAAACGAATGCTCAGCGGCAGATGCCGTTCAAGCGTCGGCAACAGCCGGTCAAAACGCATGACCGTTCGTTCTCCGGTTCGAGCCAGCAGATTGGCATTGATCAACGCCCCGTCGTCGTCGAGGTATTCCAGCCCGACAACCGTGGCGTGTATCTGTTCCAGTGCGTAGGGCCGGAAGAACGGCTGCAAAGGCGATTTTCGGATCGATTCCAGGCAGCGCGACAACAGCGCGGCGTAGGCTACCGACTTCGCTCCATAACAGGCCACCAGCGACAACTGCTTCATGGTCGAGACCTCTGGACCGTGGGATCGTGACGGACGGCACGGATCGATGCGGCGAGAGACAACATCAAGACTCCGGGTTCAGGGCACAAGGCCGCGAATACACCCAAATCGGTGCGCGAAACAGCCCACTCTTGCGTCGCGGAGAACGGGCCAACGCCTTCGCATCCGCCAGTCGGCTGCTGAGACCTTTGGCAACGCTAGCCCGCGTGCGAGCGGGCCGCCCTGTCGTCGTTTTCACAACAGCCCTGCTCCGACGGCGGTGCACTCCGGCGTCATCGTCCGGTCATGACGCCCTGCTACTTTACCGCGCTTGGGCGGACGGGGCTCACCGTAACGGATAGCGCCTCCGGCTCCGGACTCGCGTCACCGAGCTGACGTTGTCCAGACGCCACAACGGTGACGCCCAGACGGTGCTCATCGGATGCTGAACCGATAGGAAACGACACGGAAGCCTGCCGCACCGCTTACCGGGAACGTTGGCGCGTGGCTTGCATGCTTTTTGGGGAGGAAGTGCTTGGCAAGGCGGAGGCACCGAGCCCCGCATTGACCCACGCCGCATCAGGACAGGAACCAAAGGGGGGACCCCATCATGCAAACACTCTCGCACCACTCACGCTGGACCGAACGGGTTTCCCACCGCGACACCGTTCTGGCGCGTTCCGTTGTCGGTTCACGTCCAACCGAGACCGCGATCAGCGCCGATATGCGCCACATCATCCCATTGTCCGCGCTGATACAACGACTGTCATTGCTCGCCAGCATCGAATTGCCCTGCGTCATTCAGACGGGGAATGTCGCACGGGAACCGACAGGAAACGGCCCCGTGAAGGGCTGCGGTCGCCGAAACGGGCGTTTTTGGCTAACCATAGGCAACCTGACGCTCGAACTCCAGGAAAGCATGATCGAAACGGTGCGTCTATCCACGCCGATGACCGGTGGCCGGCCCGACACCGGCATCGACATCGTATCGGTGAACGGCAACGTGGTCGCGCGAATATCAAGCCTCCCGGATCAGGCGAATAGCGCGGTATGGCAGGACATCATGGACACCTTCGACTGCGCCTGACACCCCGCAACGGCGAGAATTTCCGACTGATTTGGTGTAAGCTCTCCGCGACTGTCCAGTCCCGCCCCGCCAGATCCTACCCGGCATATGCAGCCGCTTTGCGCGGGGTTCAAAACCATTTTCCGTAGTCAACCTGAGGAGAGATTCCATGAGTGTGTTAGTCGGCAAGGCCGCGCCCGATTTCACTGCTGCCGCGGTGTTGGGCAACGGATCGATCGTAGACTTCACCCTGTCCAAGGAGACGAAGGGCAAATACGTCGCCATCGTTTTCTATCCGCTTGACTTCACTTTCGTCTGCCCGACGGAACTGATCGCGCTGGATCACCGTCTTGACGAGTTGACCCAACGCGGCGTCGAAGTGCTGGCCGTATCGGTCGACTCGCAGTTCACTCACGCGGCATGGCGCAACACGCCGATCGAGAAGGGCGGCATCGGGGCCGTACGCTATACGATGATTGCCGACGTCAGCCACGCGATCACCAAGGCCTATGACGTGGAAGTCGAAGGCGCTGCCGTCGCGTTCCGCGGCACCTTCCTGATCGACAAGAACGGCGTTGTGCGCCATCAGGTCGTCAACGATCTGCCGCTGGGCCGCAACATGGACGAACTGATCCGGATGGTCGACGCGCTGCAGTTCTTCGAGGAACACGGCGAAGTGTGTCCGGCCGGGTGGAGCAAGGGCAAGGCAGGCATGTCGGCCAACGCCGAGGGCGTCGCCAGCTACCTGGAAAAGAACGCCAAAGACCTCTGACGAGGTTGCCGGCCGCAGGCGCACCGCAAATGGTGCGCGCGCGGCGGCGAGCGAAGCGCGGGCCGTGTCGCAGCGGTCCGCGCTTTTTTGTCCGGCCTACCTTGGTCAGACGCTCGGCTTTGCCTTCATCAAGGCGAACTGACGAGCCAGCACCGCAAACGCCAGTCCGACGAAGATGGACGAATGCCCGACCAGACTGGACATGACGGCGGCATTCTGGGCGTGCAGCGTCGTCAGCCAAGGCTTGGCGACCATCAGGCTCCAGATGAAATTCGGCACATAATAGGCGATGACCCCGGCCATGGCCCATGGCACCGATGGCAGGCCGCGCCCCTCCGCACTGCGATAAAACCAGATCGCGACGACTAACGCGACTATCCCACCCAACATAAGCGCATCTCCCGTTCCGACTCGTTGTTCTGTAATCGATGTATGCGGGGACCAAGGTTACCCGCGGCCGCTACGATACAAGACCGCCGCGCCGCGGTCATCCCCGCCGCGCGCCGGGATACTCAAGCGGCTCCATCAGGTACCCCAGGCAATCGAGGCGGACCGCGCGACGATCCAGGGTCAGCATGGAGGGCATCACCGGCCTGACCGACCGTAGATACCCATCCTCGACATGAAAATACCTTGCGGCCACGTCATCGCCACAGCCATTGATCACCTGCAACGGAAGTCGGTCGGTGTGAACGCGGGCCCATTTGAAGCCCGCTGGCACTGGCGTGAAGTTCAATCGATCCAGATCGGGTATCAACTCGAGCGCGGCGTCGCCGGCCCCGAACCCGAATTCGATGTCGGGCGGGACCAAGACCTGCGCGACGGACTCGTACAGGTCGAGATCATGACGAGCCACCGGATGCTCCGGAATATGGTCGAGGTGTAGGCAGGCATCCAGGTACTCCAGCGCATGCTCGGCGCCGAAATCCGTCCCCGGCTTGCCGCATTCCAGGGTCACTGCCGGACATACATCCGCGAACGCGGCCGAGCAGGTGCCGGTGGGGCGCGTGGCATAGATACATAAGCGACCGAACAGCGCAGCCAGTTGGAGCGTCGGGTGATCCATACGGTCAACGCAGGCATAGTGCGGATTCAGGCCGGTGTTGTTGTGCACATCCACGCAGGCCAGCACACCGCGCTGCGTCATCAACCCGACGACCTGGCGAGCCAGCTTCGCTTCGTTCCTGTCGCCGAGTTCCGTACCCGGCCATATCCGATTGTAATCGGGTTGATCGTCACGACGCCGAACGCCCAGGCGCGCCGCCTCGAGGTTCCCGAAGAACAGCGACAAGGCGCGCGGCAAGGGGCGCGCTTCGTAACGCCGCAACAGCCCTTGCACGGCCTGCAGGCCGGTCGTCTCGTTGCCATGCAGCAGGACTGCCACAAACAAGGGTTGCGGACGCAGTCCGGGAAGATGCAGCAGGGAGCAGGACGGCAACACGGCGTGCAGCGAGTCCGCGGACGCGTCCAGCAGACCCTCCGGAATACTGTCGTGCTGTGTCAGCACAGTCCGTTCATTCATATGGCCCACTCATGGACGGGGAGCCCACCCTTCTGGCGCCGCAGGTACTCTCGTGTCATCGCAGTGAATTGGCCAGGATATCGCCGGAGAAAACGCCGCTGCCAATCACTCCCGGTTTGGCCTGTGACACAGCGTGCTTCGATGATCGCAAGGTATCGGTCGCTTTCGTCCGACTCAAAACCCAATGTCGTCAGCCCGCTCCGTGCCGCCTCAATCATCTGCCGCACCACATCGCACGCCGCCACTTCACGCCCCCCGAACCATCGCAAGCGGGCGCCCAGGCCCTCACGCGCCGCCGCATAGAAATTGGTCGTCACGTCCCTGAAACTCGGCTCGGGCCCTGCGGGCGGAGAGACGACCAGACTTTCGACCAGACCAAAAAACAGCGCGGCACTCGCCACCATATCGACGGTCGTCGGCCCGGCCGGCAGCACGCGATGCTCGAGGCGCAGATGCGGACGCCCGTCAGGGTCGAAACCGACCACGGGCCGGTTCCAGCGCCAGATCGTGCCGTTATGCAGCCGCAAATGGGCAAATCGTGTCGCTGGCTCATCGCAGAGCATGGGCAGCAACACCGGGAATTCATCGCGGTTCTCCTCGAACAATTCGGAAATCGATGCGCGAACCCAACCCCTGCCGAACCCGACACGCGCCTGGCTTCCGCCGCCCGCGCCATCGTAACCGGGCACTGCAACTGCTTGTTCGAACAGCGGGATCCGGGTTTCGGCCCAAAGATCCCGCTGGAAGAGATAGGGAGAGTTGACGCTGACTGCGAGCACCGGCGCCGACGCCATCAGCGCCGCATTGTAATGCCGCACGGCGTCCGCTACCGACAACTGCCAGTGCAGTTGAAACGAAGTTGCCGCGGCTTCGAGCATGACATCGGCATGCTCGGAGCGGAGCGCCTGCTTGCCGGCGATGTCGAGCCGTATCGGCTCGCCGTGGCGCGCAGCGAACACCTGTTCATTTAGTGCACGGTAACGGTTGAGGGGGGACAGATTTCTCAGATTCAGCTGGTCATCGCGCAGAGTGGGCAGGGTGCCGATCATCAGGATATCGAGATCCAGCCCGTCAGCCGTCTCGCGTGCCCGCGCCAGAACGGCGTCCAGTGCTCGCTGCAAGCCGCTCAGGAACCGCCCCCGCAGCGGTGCCGGAGGCGTATTGAACTCAATATTGAAACGGCCGAGTTCCGCGCCGCATGCCTCGTCCTCGAAGCGCGTGAGGAACCGGTCGTTCAGCGGCGCCGGATCGAGCGCCTGATCAACCAGCCAGGCCTCAAGCTCGGCACCGCCGACATGTCCTACCGTGGACAACCGTCCTTCGGCAATCTGCTGGACCAGCAACCGAGTCTCGTCCTCGAGTCGGAGGCGAAATGCCTGACACTCCGCCCTGGAGAAACTGGCGCTGCCGATTTCCTGTCCCATGGCTGCCTCCTACGAGTTGGTGGGAAAACGCCGACTCGAGCCGGTCGCGCCACACCCTATCCCGGTCAGTACACACCAGATCGAATCCTGTACCGGGTTTCATCTGGAACCGGCATGCGAGGCGGCAACTTGCGGTGAGTCCCGCGGAATGCGTAGAATCGGCATGACGATGGCCGCCCGGGTTGCGCTTCGCGCGAGGCCGCGGCTCCATCCGCACGCCCCAGCGGGTGTAGTTCAATGGTAGAACTTCAGCTTCCCAAGCTGATAGCGTGGGTTCGATTCCCATCACCCGCTCCAACTGCCTCACGACCAACCGATCGCCGTTCAATCCGGCCGAAGTGGCCCGACGAACGACGAGCAGCGGTGATCAATACCCGTCAACAGCGGGACCGGCGCCGCGTGGTTCTTACTCCGTCCATCGCCAACCCCAGTCGTTTTTGCTCTGTAACTTGGCGCAACCAACGCCCGCACGGCACAGCGCCCTCGTTCAACGCTGACGCAGATGCCCAATGCGGGTCCCCCCACCTGTTCAAAACGGGTGGTACTGGAACAGCCAGGTTTCGGACATAACCTGATCCTTGAAGCGCAGGAAGCACCGCATCTCAACGGGTTCCGGTCCGGACACGGCCAAGTCGAAGTGAGTGCGCCAGTGACCGGGGACGTCGTCCGGAACGGCCTCGATCTCGACTCGGGACAACTCGCCACGCGACACGGTAATGACCGGTTCCGGCTTCTCACCGAACGGGATCTTCTCCAGCGGCTTCCCGAGAAACTCGATCATGAACTTACGCACGCCCTTGGGTCGGGGCTTTCCGGGCTGCCCCCCATTGCCGAGTCGAGTTGCCACGCAACGCGCCAGCGGGCTCGGATAGGGCTCGTCGGCCAGCCAGTGCAGTTTGTAAGCGAAGTCGTAACTCTGCCCCGCCTTGGCCGGCTCGGCCGGCACCCACATCGCAACGATGTTGTCGTGAATCTCGTCGTCGGTCGGAATCTCGGTGAGTTGGATCGCGCCCGCTCCCCAGTCACCCCTGGGCTCGACCCAGGCGGAGGGCCTGAGATGGTAACGAACCCCATCATGATAGTGATCCAGGACGCGATCACGCTGCAACAGTCCAAAGCCGCGGGGCGTGCGGTCCTGGAAGCTGGACACCGAAATATGCGGTGGATTGTTGAGGGGACGCCAGATGTGCTCCCCAACGCCATTCCAGATGGCCAGCCCGTCCGAGTCGTGGACCTCCGGACGCCAGTCGACCGCCGTTGGCTTGGACGTCTCGGAAAACCAGTACATGGACGTCAGCGGCGCGATGCCGAGACGGTCGACATCCTTGCGCAAATAGAGCGCCGCCTGGATCTCCATCATGACGCCTTTGGTCCGATGCAGCGCGAACCGGTAAGCACCCGCCAGGCTGGGACCATCCAGCAAGGCGTAGACGATCAGCGGATCACTCGCCTTGGCAGCGCCTTCGAACCAGAAGGCGGTGAAGTCCGGAAATTCCTCCGGGTTGGATGTCCCGGGAGCAATCGCGATTCCGCGGGCCGATAACCCGACCTGCCCCAGCGCTCCGATGGCGCGGAAATACGAGGCGCCGAGGAAAGTCACCCAGGGCTCCAGCTTCTTCCAGTCCGGACCGTCGCGCCGCTCCTGGACCCAGAAACCCGCGAAGGCCGATGGTTCGGGCTTGAGCCCGCGCGCGACGTGATCAGGCCCGGCATTGAAAAGGCGAGGGTCGTAGGCGATTTCTCGCGCCTGGCCCTTTTCCACGACATGCATCCTGACGGTCTTGGGAAAGAACATGCCGACATGCTGAAAAGTGACCGGATAGGCACTACCCGAGTCCGCCCACAAGGCGGCCTCCTTTCGATAGGTCAGTTTGCCGTGCGCGTCGTAGTCGATCTGCTTGACGATTTCCGGGTCAGGCTGTGGCGGCGGCACGTAGTCACGACTGGCCCGTTCGCGGGCCATGGACTTCAATGCGTCAAAGCTGAACGGGCCCGGGGCACCCAGAGCCAACCGGACTCTGGGCTCGGATTCCGCACCGGCCACCCGCAGCGCCGAGAATGCGCTGGCAGCCAAAGTCAATTGCATGAAATGTCGACGCGTGAGGCTCATGATTGTGGTCTTGGTCGTCCGTTGATGTTCTTCGCGGGCATGGGCCCGCTCCGCCCTTTTTACCAAAAGCAGGTCGCCCGCTGCCAGTTTTGCATCCCGTCCGTATTACACTAGGCGACATGTGTGACGCCCCCGGCAACAGCCACACGCCAGCCGAGTGGGTTCACTGCCCGGTGTGGGCGACCGCACGCATCGGTGAGGCTGCCGCGACACGGCGAGCCGCGATTCGACATGAAGCCCCGCTACCGTAACGAACATGGCGCCCGCCTGATCCCGCTAAGATGAGCCATTCTCCGCCCAGGCCACACACCCCAGAGTCCGGGATAGGCGTCGCGGTTTCCATTTCAAAGCTGTCACGCCACTTCGGTGGGCGGCAGGTACTCGCGGATTTCCATTTGCGCATCGATGCCGGCGAGTTTCTCGCCGTGCTCGGGCCGTCCGGTTGCGGCAAGTCCACGCTGCTGCGGTTGATTGCGGGACTCGATCGACCCGACGCCGGGCGGGTCGCGATCGACAGCAATCCCTGGCCTATTGCCTATGTTTTTCAGGACCCTAGCCTCCTGCCCTGGCGCACCGTTCTGCATAACGTCGCGCTACCGCTGGAACTGACTGGGGTACCGAAGGAGCAACGCCTGCACGCTGCAGCCAAACTGCTGGCTACCGTGGGACTCGGCGAGGCGGCCGGGCGCTTTCCCGCGCAGTTGTCGGGTGGCATGCGCATGAGGGTCTCGCTGGCACGCGCGCTGATAACCGAACCCCGGTTATTGTTGCTCGATGAGCCCTTCGCCGCCCTGGATGCACTGACCCGCCAGCATCTGGATGACTACCTTCAAGGACTGTTCATGGCACGCCGGATGACGGTCGTATTCGTGACGCACTCGATCGCCGAAGCGGTTTTCCTTGCCGATCGTGCGCTCGTGCTGTCGGCGGCAGGCGGTACGATCCTGACGGACCGCCCCATCGCCCTGCCCCGACCGCGGCGAGAGGCCGTGCAGACGACCGTCGAGTTCGCCTCCGAATGCGCGGCGCTGGCGCAAGTCCTGGCTCAGGGCCATTCGGCATGACGCACGGCTCACGCCTGTCTGCCATCGTTCCGCCGCTCGTCAGCCTTCTGGTGATCGGAGCGGGCCTCGAACTGGCCTTGTTGGCCACGGCCACACCGACCTACCTGATGCCCCGGCCATCCGTGGTCCTGTCGGCCCTCGCAGACAATGCCGGCGAACTGTCGCGAGCGACCTTGCAGACTGCGCTGGCCGCATCGCTGGGCCTTGTGTTCAGTGCGGTGTTCGGAGGCACGATCGCGGTCGTACTCTCCATGCACCCCTGGGTCCGGCGGGCCTTCTATCCCTACGCCGTGTTCTTTCAGACGGTGCCCGTCGTAGCGATTGCACCGATGCTGGTCATCTGGTTCGGCTATGGGATCAGGGCCATCACCGCCGCGGCGTTCATCGTGTCGGTGTTCCCCATCATCGCCAACACGCTCAGCGGGCTGCTGTCGACCGACCCGGCACTCTGCGATCTTTTCCGCATCTACCGCGCCGGGCGGTTGGCGACCCTGCTCAAGCTCCGACTCCCCAGCTCGATTCCCCATTTCCTGACCGGTCTGCGGATCGCCTCCGGACTGGCGGTGATCGGCGCCATCGTGGGTGAGTTCGTCGCTGACACGTATCAGGCGGGCGGCGGCATCGGTACCGCGATCGAGGTGGCGATCAAGGAACAGAAAACCGACAAGGTATTCGCCGCCGTGCTGATGGCCTCGCTGCTGGGCCTGGGTTTTTTTGCACTGGTCAACCTGGCGAGCTTTCTCAGCATGCGCCACTGGCATGTTTCGGAAACCAAGGAGTAGACGGGATGCATATGAGGTATTCAGCGGGCTTCCTGCTCGCGCTGGTGCTGAACCTCACCGGCTGTTCGGCAGGCGGCGACGCGCCCGCAGCGGATGGCCGCACTCCGGTTGCCCTGCAACTGAACTGGGTGCCGGAACCCGAGTTCGGAGGCTACTACGCAGCGCTGCAGATCGGGGCCGATCGAGAAGCAGGCTTGTCTCTCGACGTGCGCGGTGGAGGTCCGGGAACGCCCGTCGAGCAGATGGTGGCCGCGGGCCGTATCGATTTCGGAGTCTCGAGTGCCGACAACGTGCTGATCGCGCGTTCGCGTGGCGCCGATCTCGTCGCCATCTACGCGGTGTACCAGACTTTTCCGCAGGGCATCATGACCCACTCCGGGCGAGGGCTGAAGTCGCTGGCCCAGGTCTTCGAGAGCGGTACCATCGCGATGGAACCGGGGACACCCTACGAACGGCTGCTTCGGCAGCGCTTCGGGCTGGACAAAGTGCGCGCCGTACCCTACACCAACAATCTGGCACCGTTCCTTCACGATCCCTTGTTCGCCCAGCAGTGTTTCATCACCGCGGAGCCGATAGCGGCGCGGCGCGCAGGTGCCGATCCCCAGGTGTTCCCGTTGACCGACGTCGGATATAACCCCTATGCCGGCGTGATCATCACCCGCAGTAAGGTGATCGCCGAAAACCCCGAACTCGTGCGCTCCCTGGTCGCCACGGTGCGCCGCGGCTGGCAGGCCTATCTGCAGGACCCGCGGGCCGCCAATGCGGAGATGCACCGACTGAATCCGACCATGGATTTGGAAACGTTTGCCGCCGTTGCGGCGGCGCAAGAGCCGCTGATCGCCCCTGCCGATCCAAGCGAGAGCGAACTTGGCACGATGCGCCTCGAACGCTGGGAAGCGCTCGCCGCGCAACTCACCGAGTTGGGCATCATCGATAGAGCAGAACCGAGCAACGCCTTCCACAACCCATGAGCAGCAGGTTTCAGGCCGGCAAATCAAGTGCTCCGGCGCCGCCTTGGCGACAGGACAAGCCGTAACGGTTGAAATCACGCGCCGCATCCCCAACGTGGGGTGTGAGGTGGCAGTGCGCTGCACCAGATTGCTCTCGCTGTTAGCGAGGCTCTTTCCTGCGTCACTGCCGCCGTCTCGTGGCTTACGCCTTTAACCCTGGAGTGACTGCAACGTGAAACGTGACTACCGCAGCCAGCGCTGGCTGATCAGAACTGCCGGCGGCTTCATCCTGGCCGGCATCGGACTCGTCTTCATCCTCTTGTAAACTGTTCGGGCCATCATCGGAGCGGGTGCCTCGGCTACTCGCTCCAACCCTCTGCCAAACGCACCCCTCGCCCAGCCTCCCCGTGGCCTGACAGTATATTGCGGCCCCGCACCATGGGAGAATGGATACGGACGGATTCAAGCAACAGGAACGGCATGGGTCGAGAGAACGAACGGTGTGAAGCAACATGCAAGCCGTCGGCAGCGCTGCATCGAATCTTTGGTATCCCGGTACTGTCGGCCCTGCTGATGCAGCCAGGGTGCATGTCGGCAATCTCCCTGAAACAGGCAGTCCAGGGCTATAACACCGCGACGACCGACATCCTCGCGGAGCAATTGCTAGCCAATATCGTGAGGGTCGGTCAACGTCAAACGGCACACTTCACCGGCGTCACGAGCATCGCCGCCACCTTCAACTACACGGTCAACGCCGGCGCCACCCCGGCACTGACAGGCGATAGTGGCGGCATGATTCTGCCCACATTCGGGGGCAGCGCCTCCGACAATCCAACCTTCAGCATCGTTCCCATCGAGGGCGAGGACTTCTCCAAGCGGCTGCTCAATCCGATGGATGAAGGGAAATTGACGCTGCTGCTGCGCCAGTACACCGACATTGATCTGGCACTGCGCCTGATGGCAGGCGAGGTGCGCATCGAAGAGCAAGGACAGGAGCGCTCACATCTCAATCGCCCCTCCCATACGGCGGGCTATCCGCTGTTTCGCCGTATCGTCTTGCATCTGTCCTCGATCCAGGATCGCAACCATCTTTACGTGGAACCCCTGACCTTCGTCCGCGAGTGGACGCTGCCGGTCGAATCCGTCACAGCGGAAGGCTTCCAGGCGCTGGAACACGAATACGAGGTCAGCTACGACGCGAACGCGAAGGCCTACCGGTTGCAGAAGCAGGAGGAGGGAAGGCTGATGATCACGAACTATGACCCGGACGCTCTGACCAACGACGAACGGCTCCGCCTGAACGATGTGATCGAGCACAACGCACCAAACGAGATCGCCATCGACATCCGGCCCGGCTTTCCGGGCGGCGAATTTCCGATCGTCGGCAAATTCCGGCTGCGCAGCTTCATGAATGTGCTCGCCTTCGTCGGCCGTGATCTGACCGACGAGCCCGAGTACGATGTTGCGCCCGATCCGCGCACGCCGCCGGTGCGGGAGAACCCGCCGCATACACTGGAGCTGATGTCGTCGGCACTGCCTATCCTCGATGCCGAGCAAACCGCCTATCTGAATGGCCGGCACTACGCATTGAAGCCGGATACCGGTTACCCGTGGAACCGAGCCGCCTTCCAGCTGCTCACGACCCTCTACCAGATGACGGTCGTCGATCTACCGCGTTTCAACACGCCGGCCATCACGATTGCCAAATAGGCGGGAAAAAGAGCAGCTTCCGAAATCAACGACGATTGCTGGTCACTGCGGTCATTCGCCGCACCTTATCCCGGATTTCCTTTGACCCAGGCATGACTTACACTTAGCGCCCATACCTGGGTGACTGACAGACGCTCGCCGATGACGACGAAGAAATCGAAAGGACCGGCAGGGAGCGGTAAAACCCCTCCCTCGCGCAGCCCACATACAACCGACAAGAACCGCGAGGATCAGCCGGCCGTGACTGAGCGGCGCGCTGCCGCGCCCAAAGCCACGAAGAGCGGCCAGGCGGCCGGCACGGGTAGCCCTGCAGAGAAGCCGACGAAGCGTGAAGTGGTTACCCCCTCGATGCAGGACAAGGCGGCGCCAGATCAGAAAGCGGGTACCGACAGCTCCCCGCCCCCGGCCGACTCATCGGTAGGACCGGCCACCCAGCCTCCGGCAAAGGCCGCGTCGACGCCCGACAAACCTGCCGACGTTTTGGCAAGCGTGGCAGTCGCTGCGAGGGAACCGCTGCAGGCCGCTACAGGGCCAACCCCGACGGAAGAACGGGTGAGCGCAGTTGTGGCGACCGAATCCAGTTCGCCCCAAGCAGTCGAACCGGAGGCGGTGGCGGCCCCGGAGCCTCCGGTTCTTTTCGAGCCCCTATCTGCCCCAGCACCTGGCCCCGAAAATGTTCCCGAGCCGGAAACGGAACCGGGCCCCTCAATCGCGGGCCGTCTTGAACCCGAGAGCGAGCCCGCAGCGGGCAACGCGCCCGACGCCGTCGCGGCGCCTGAGCCGACGCCTCGGCCATCCATGTTCATCGTCCATGTCACGCCGGAAATCGCACCCGTCGCCAAAGTCGGAGGCTTGGCCGACGTCGTGTTCGGTCTGGCCAAGGAACAGGAGATTCGCGGCAATCACGTCGAGATCATCCTGCCGAAGTACGATTCGCTCCGCTACGATCAGGTCTGGGGCCTGACGGAGACCTATAACGATCTCTGGGTGCCGTGGTACGGCGGTTCGATCCATTGCACCGTCTATTTCGGCTTTGCCCACGGCCGCAAGTGCTTCTTCATCGAGCCGCATTCCGCTGACAACTTTTTCAACCGGGGTTGCATCTACGGCTTCAACGACGACATCCTGCGCTTCGCGTTTTTCTCGCGGGCAGCACTCGAATTCCTGTGGAAATCGGGGAAACATCCGGACATCATTCATTGCCATGACTGGCAGACCGCGCTGGTACCGGTATTCCTGTACGAAATCTACCAGCACCTGGGCATGACCCACCCGCGGGTTTGTTTCACGATCCACAACTTCAAGCATCAGGGCGTTACAGGGGCCAACCTGCTCCACGCGACCGGTCTGAACCGGCCCGAATACTACTTCCACTATGATCGCCTGCGCGACAACAACAACGTGCATGCCATCAACCTGACGAAGGGCGGGATCGTCTATTCGAACTTCATCACCACGGTCTCTCCGCGTCACGCAGTGGAAGCGAAGGACCATGGCGAGGGTTTTGGGCTGGAACCAACCCTCCATATACATCACCAGAAATACGGTGGCGTGCTGAACGGGATCGACTACGAAGCCTGGAACCCGGAAATCGACCGCTATATCCCGTTCCACTACACCGCCGACACAATCGAGGACAAATACCGTAACAAGATTGCGTTGCGCGACCGCTTGTTGTTGTCGGACAACGAGAAGCCCATCGTTGCCTTCATCGGGCGTCTGGATCCGCAGAAGGGTCTGGAACTGATACGGCACGCGATGTTCTACACATTGCACCGAAACGGGCAATTCGTACTGCTCGGCTCAAGCCCCGACAGTCAGATCAACAATTATTTCTGGGGCCTCAAACACCAGCTCAACGACAATCCCGACTGCCATCTCGAGATCGGCTTCAACGAGGAGTTGTCGCACTTGATCTACTCGGGCGCCGACATGGTCATCGTCCCCAGCCGCTTCGAACCCTGCGGCCTGACCCAGATGATCGCCATGCGTTATGGCACAGTGCCCGTGGTACGTGAGGTGGGCGGGCTCGCCGACACCGTGTTCGACAAGGACTATTCACACCGCCCCTTGCATGAGCGGAACGGCTACATCTTCCGCGACTACGACTTCGGCGGGCTTGAATCGGCCCTCGGACGCGCCATCAGCTGCTACTACGAGTATCCCGAGCACTTCCGCGAACTCATGAAGAATGCCATGCGTTATGACTACTCGTGGAACCATCCGGGGCAGCACTACATGAACATCTACGACTACATTCGCGAGAAGTAAGGCCGCAGTAACCGAGTCGATGCGCATCTACAATCTTTTTCCGCTGCTGGCGGGCCCTCTGAAGGACTGGAAACCCCATCTGGAACGCGCGGCCGATCTCGGCTTCGACTGGGTCTTTGTGAACCCGATTCAACAGCCTGGCAAGTCAGGCAGCCTGTATTCGATCAGGGACTATTTCGCGATCAACACGGCGCTGCTCGATCCGGCCTCGACCCAGACGGCCGAGGAGCAGATGCGCGACATCGTGCGCTATGCGTCGGAATTGGGACTGTCGATGATGGTGGATCTCGTCATCAACCATTGTGCGTATGATTCGCGGCTACTGCAGGACCATCCCAAGTGGTTCGTACGGGAAGGCGGGAAAATCGCTCATCCGCATTGCCTGCACGAGGGCCACCTTGTGGTCTGGGAAGACCTCGCGCGCTTCGATTTCGGAACCAGCGAGCGCGAGCCGCTGATCCGTTTCTGCAAGGAAGTCATCGATTACCTTGCCGGGCTGGGCTTCCGCGGGTTCCGCTGCGACGCCGCTTATCAGATTCCGCAGTCCGTATGGTCCCGGCTGATGAATGACACGCGGCGCGATCGGCCCGATACCGTCTTTGCCGCCGAGACACTGGGGTGTTCGGCCGATCAGACCAAGGAGACGGCGAGGGCCGGCTTCGATTACATCTTCAACAGCTCCAAGTGGTGGGACTTTTCCAGTCCATGGCTGATGGAGCAATACCATCTGACACGCGACACCTCACCGTCGATCAGCTTCCCGGAAAGTCATGACACGCCACGGCTGGCTGCCGACTCTCAGGGCAATCAGGACCTGATGAAGCAGCGTTACCTTTTTGCGGCGCTGTTCTCTGCCGGCGTGATGATGCCGATGGGCTATGAATACGGTTTCGCCCGCCCATTGCACGTCGTGAACACACGGCCGTCGGACTGGGAGGAAACGCCGATCGACCTGACGGACTTCATTCGCAGCGTCAACCAGATCAAGGCCAGTCACGACGTATTCCAGGAGGAAAGCCTTACCGAGGTACTGCCGCACCCCAACCCCGGCGTCCTGGTGCTGTGGAAGGCGGCCCCGCGATCCGGCCGCGAGGCTCTGCTCGTCCTGAACAAGGACCCGTGGAACCGCCAGACTTTCCATACGGAAGACCTCTACCAGTATGTGCAAAGTCCGCCGCCGTTGACCGATGTATCACCCGAGTGGCCGATGAGCTTCCTGCCCACGCCTTTCGTTTACGAACTGCCGCCGGGCGTTGGGCGCGTCTTGGTGTCTGCCTAGGTCGGAACCCGAGCCCACCCAAAACAGGTGACACTGACACGCACGAAGACGCCGCAGATGGATCACGGCTCGACGCGATGCCGAATGTCCCTGCCGGCGATCTGGTAGAGAACGTACTCGGCCAGATTTTGCGCGTGCTCCCCGATACGCTCGAAGGCCTTGATGATCAGGACGATATTGACGGCGAAGCCGATGTTCCGGGGGTCCTGCATAATGAAGGTCACCAGCCGGCGAAACGCGGCCTGGAACTCGAAATCCAGTTCTTCATGAGCCTCCAGGAGGTCCTCGGCGAGATTCCGGTCCCACCGGTCCACGACTCGCAAGGCGTTCTCCAGTTGGCCAACGGCAAGAGCGCCCATGCTGGCGATGTCATGCAGCAAAACCGGGTTGGGATCGGCACCTTCACTGCCTAATAACTGCAGTCCGAGGTTAGCGATTCGCGCCGCTTCATCGCCGACCCGCTCCAGATCCGTGATGCTCTTGGATACCGCGAAAACCAGGCGCAGATCGCTGCCGACCGGCGTCCTCAAGGCAATCAGCTGGACGATTTCGGAGTCCGCGCGCAATTCACAGGCGTCGACGTCTTTTTCGCGTGCAATCACACGCTGGGCCAGTGTCAGGTCGCGGTCGCACAGGGCGTCTCTCGCATCCTTGACCTGGGTGAGCGCCAAGGCACCCATTTCTAGAACCAGATAGTGGAGGTGGCTGAGTTCACCGTCGTAACGGCGAACGATGTGGCCTTCTCTAGGTACCGACATGGCCCTTCCTCACGCGAGATTTAGCCGAATCGGCCGGTGATGTAATCTTCAGTCAGTTGATGACGGGGATTCGTGAAGACCTGCGCCGTTTCGCCGACTTCGATCAGTTTCCCGAGATGGAAATAGGCAGTCCTCTGCGACACGCGGGCGGCCTGCTGCATCGAATGGGTGACGATGGCAATCGTGAACTGCATGCGCAATTCGTCGATCAACTGTTCGATTCGCGCGGTGGCGATCGGATCCAGCGCCGAACACGGTTCGTCCATCAGAATGACTTCCGGGTTCACTGCGATCGTCCGCGCGATGCACAGGCGCTGCTGCTGTCCGCCGGAGAGACTGGTACCGGGCTGGTCCAGGGAGTCCTTGACCTCATCCCAAAGGCCCGCGCGTCGCAAGGAGTTCTCGACCACTTCTTCGAGTTCCGCCTTGTTCTGCGTCAAGCCATGGATGCGCGGTCCGTAGGCAACATTTTCGTAGATCGACTTCGGAAACGGGTTGGGCTTCTGGAATACCATGCCGATCTGCGCCCGCAGCGGCACGACGTCCATCTGCGGGTCGTAGATGTCTTGCCCGTCAAGCTGGATGGAACCCGTTACGCGACAACCAACGATGGTGTCGTTCATGCGGTTCAGGCAACGGATAAAGGTCGACTTGCCGCAGCCCGAAGGGCCGATCAGAGCGATGACCTCATTCCGGCCGATATCGAGGTTAACCCCATGAATCGCCTGTTTGGGCCCATAAAACACGTTCACATCCCGACAGACCATTCTTGCGTTGGATGCCGTGACTTCGCCTACGGTGTCGCCGTAGTCACGATCGAACGAGACGTTCGTACCTAGCCTCTTGGCCGGCTTCACCTCGGTCCTTTCGTCTCTCATAGCCGTTTTCAGTTCCAGCAAGCTGTTCATGGACGTTTTTATCTCCTACCTCGACGCCTTCCTACCAGCGGCGCTCAAAGCGCCGCCTCAGGTAGACCGCCAGGCCATTCATCAATATTAGAAACGCCAATAGCACCAGAATGGCGGCGGACGTGCGTTCCACGAAGGCGCGTTCCGGACTGTCCGCCCAAAGATAGATTTGCACCGGAAGGACAGTGGCCGGATCCATCACACTCCCCGGCACATCGACGATGAAGGCAACCATGCCGATCATCAGCAACGGCGCACTCTCACCCAGAGCCCGCGCCATACCGATGATGCCACCGGTCAGCATGCCCGGCAGAGCCAGCGGCAAGACGTGATGCAACACGGTCTGCATCGACGACGCGCCGACGCCAAGCGCTGCTTCGCGAATCGATGGGGGTACCGCCTTGAGCGCCGAGCGGCCCGCAATGATGATCACTGGCAAGGTCATCAGCGTCAGCACCAAGCCACCGACGAGCGGGGATGACCGAGGCAGTTGAAAAAAGTTGATGAATACCGCCAGACCAAGGAGACCGAACACGATGGACGGTACCGCAGCGAGGTTGTTGATGTTGACTTCGATGACGTCCGTCCACCGGTTGCGCGGAGCGAACTCCTCGAGGTAAATGGCGGCTGCGATACCCATCGGCAGCGACAAGGACAGGGTGACCAGCAGCGTGAAGAATGACCCCACGGCCGCCCCCCAGATGCCCGACTGCTCGGGCTCGCGGGAATCGCCCGCCGAAAAGAATTGGGTATTGAAGCGCTTCTCCAGCCGGTGCTCCTGCTTCAGGCGCGCCAGCCATTCGATCTGGTCGCTCTTCAGCCGGAACGAGTCCGTATCTGGCGCCCCGAGTTGGCCCTTCTCGAACATGTCCACGTCTGGCGAGGCGGTAACCCAGATTGGTATCGTCTGGCCGATGAGGGCGGGATCGGCGACGACTCGGTCGCGAAGTTCATATGGCGCGCCTCCGCTCAGCAGCGCGCCTAGCGAGCGCTTACGCCCGCGTTCGGTGACCTCGGGAAACAGTTTACCAAGGCCCTGCCGGATCATCCCTGAATAATCGGCCTCCATCAGGCGCGTCCGCTCATCGCTGGAAGCCGCCACCATGGCGGGGTCGACAAACACGTCGAGTTCAATGCGGGTCTGCCAGAACGCCGAATGTCCCTTGAACAGAATATCGAGCAGCAAGATCGCGAGGACGACCAAACCACCGACGATGGCCGCGAGACCATAGGCGCGGAAACGCCGTTCAGCCGCACGGCGCCGCGGCAGACCCGCCTTGACCTTGGCGAGTGTTTCGCCGGGCGTGATCGGACGCGATGAGGACGCACTATTCATATTGTTCCCGGTATTTGCGCACGATCATCAGCGCAGCGATATTCAACATCAGCGTGACCAGGAACAACACCAGACCCAGAGCAAATGCAGCCAGCGTCTTGGGGCTATCGAACTCCTGGTCACCGACCAACAATGTCACGATCTGCGTGGTCACCGTCGTCACTGCGGCCAGTGGATTGGCAGTGAGGTTGGCGGAAAGCCCAGCGGCCATGACGACGATCATCGTCTCGCCGATCGCGCGCGAAACGGCCAGCAGGATACCGCCAACGATGCCGGGAAGCGCTGCCGGAATGATGACTTGCCGGATGGTTTCGGATTGCGTCGCCCCCAGGGCATAAGCCCCGTCGCGGAGCGATTGCGGCACGGCATTGATGAAGTCGTCCGAAAGCGACGATACGAAGGGGATGATCATGACGCCCATGACCAGACCGGCCGCTAGCGCGCTCTCCGACGAGACGTCGAGCCCGAGCGACTGCCCGAGATCGCGGATATAAGGGGCCACGGTCAGCGCGGCGAAGAAACCGTATACCACGGTCGGTACGCCAGCCAGAATCTCCAGCAGCGGCTTCGCGACCGTGCGCACCCGGGGACTGGCATATTCGGCGAGGTAAATGGCCGACATCAAGCCGATCGGGACCGCCACGACCATTGCGATGAAGGAGATCAGCAGAGTGCCCGTGAACAGGGGAACGGCCCCGAAGGCGCCGGAGGAACCCACCTGGTCAGCGCGGATCGCCATCTGTGGACTCCAGCGCAACCCGAAGAGAAAGTCCGTTACGGGCACTTTCTGGAAAAACAAAACGGATTCGAACACGACCGAAAGCACGATGCCGACCGTGGTGAAGATCGCGATCGTTGAGCAGGCGATCAGAAAGACCATCGTGCCCTTCTCGACCTTGTTGCGGGCGCGCTGCTCGACCTCGATTTGCCGGTGACCGAACCAGCCTCCAAGCGCGGCCAGAGCGATTACGCCAAGGCTCAACAGCCAGTCGCTGACAGCCTGCAGGTGCCGGTAATGATTGGCTGCTGCCTGAATGGACGGATCGCCACTGCCGGACCCCGCCCCGGCCATGGTATTCCTGATCTCGTTGATCAGAAGTGCAGCGCGTTCGCCGGAATCGCCCTGTAGTTCGCCCGGCAAGTCAGCCACGACGAGACGGCTCAGCACCGCTCCCTCGAACCCCAGCCAGATGAGCAGCAGCAATAGCGTGGGCACGCCGACCCACATCGCAAGGTAGTAGCCGTAGTAGCTGGGTAGCGAATGCAGTTCCTGGACCTTGCCGGACACGATGTCCAGCGAGCGCTTGCGACCGAAATAGTAGCCAGCGGTCGTCAGAACGAGGATCAGCAAAAGGAGAGTGGGCTTGTCCACGCGGTGCTATCCGGGGGAGGGTTCCAGGGCGACCGACACGTGTCGGTCAAGGTTTCGTTGGTTCGAGGCTGGTGTCGCCTTCTCGGCTTCGGCCCGCGCGGTTCGCCGCCGTCACTCCGGGTCGCCATTGCCATGCGCACGCACGCTCCCATCGGGGCAAGCGCCTCTCGCGGCGTGAATTGTATACCCGTAGATCGGCATCATATAGGCCAAGTGTTACAGAAACATGTCGACGGCGCGCCCGTGTTCTGTGCCCTCTAGCGGCACAAGGCCTTGGCCAGCGCGACCCGCTCCCCAAGCGCCTCGGGCACGGCACGCAGTCCTTCGACGGTCCGCAGACGTTTCAAGAGGCCGGTGCGGTTCGCCAATTGAATCGCCAGTCCGGGGCGCGCATTCATTTCCAGCATCAATGGGCCTAGTTCGCCGTCCAGCACGATATCCACTCCGAGATAACCCAAACCGACCAGATCGTGGCAGCGCGCCGTGAGGGCGAGGATATCCTCCCAGTGAGGAATCTGCACACCCTCGATCTCACCGCCCGTGTCGGGATGCTCGCCGACCAGACTGTCATGCCACACGCCGGAGAAGGTCCGCCCTGTTGCCAGGTCGATCCCAACGCCAATCGCGCCCTGGTGGAGGTTGGCTTTGCCATCCGAGGCGCGAGTCGGAAGCCGCAACATGGCCATGACCGGGATCCCACGAAATACGATGGTCCTGATGTCCGGAACGCCGAGATAGCTGATATCGGTAAAGATCGGGTCGAACTTCACGCGATATTCGATCAGCGCGCAGTCGGGCATGCCACCCAGGCTATACATGCCACTCAGGATATTCGAAATGTGGTGTCCGAGTTCCTCCTCGGATGCGACTGAGCCGCTGGCGCGCCGATATGCATCGTTGACTCGCCCCGTGATCACCAGAACACCCTCTCCGCCGCTGCCATGCGCCGGTTTCACGACGAAATCATCGTGCGGGGACAACTGCAAGCGCAGTTCTTCGATCTGGTGTTCGATTTCCACGACCCCGTACAGATCCGGTACCGGGATGCCGGCTGCGAGTGCGATGGCTTTGGTCTTCTGCTTGTCGTCGACCAGCGGGAAATTGGGCCGCGGATTGTAGCGCAGAATGAAATCACCGTTCCGCTCGTTCATGCCCATGATGCCGTGCGCGCGCAAACGTCGCCAAGGCAACCATTCCCAGGCGCCGCTCATGCTCCCGGGCGCGAAAACAGCACGGCGCGGAAGCGCCAGAGTTCCAACAGTCGGTAGCCGGTATAGCGGCCAATCAGCAGTGTTGCCGCCAGCACGATCAGCAGGAGTTCCGGAAACACGAACACGAGATGCCCGAGGTAGACGCTGCTCATCGACAGATAACCGAGTGCGGCTACGGAGAGGCTCCCGAAACCCTGCCGAAAGGCCGCCGCCGGGCCAAGCTCCTCCCAGACCAGGGACATGCGCTCGATGGTCATCGCAAGAATGACCATGGGGAACAAGGCCACGGACAGGCCGCGATCGATCCCCAGCTTATGGCTGACCAGCCCGACGGCAAGCATCAACATGACGACGATGATCAGCACGGCAGCGAGGCGGGGCACCAGAAGCAATTTCAAATACTCGAGGTAGAACCGGATCACCAGACCAAGCGCAATCAATGTCGTGAAGAGGATCAAACCCCAAAGCAGTTCGGTTTCGCGAAAGGCCAGTGCAATCAGGATCGGCATGAAGGTACCGAAGGTCTGCACACCCACGATGTTGCGCAGAATCACGATCAGCAACGCACCAATCGGGACCAGCAGCAGCACGCGATAAACGTTCTGGGTCTGCACCGGAAGACTGAACAGCGAGAACTCCATCAGCCTTGAACCCATCTGGCGGGCTCGCTCCTCGGCGACGAGCGTCATTTCCTGCGTCTGCTGGCTGATCGAGTACTCGACCTTGCCGTGTTTGCCTCCCTGAAGGTCGAGCAGTTCCGCATCGCCCATCAACCAGACGACAGCGGTCTCGGGCAACCCTTGGTCACCGGTCTCCGGGTCGAAAGGCAACCAGGTCTGTCCGTCGTGAATTTCTATCCAGGGAATCAGGGAGCCGTGGCTGACCCCGTCTTTCAGCAGCAGCACACGCATCAGGCGTGCGGGGATCTGCGCCACGGCAAGGACATCGACCAGACGCCGCGCCCAATCCTCGTCGCTCTGGATGTCCTGATGCAGCAGCATGACGTTGCTGTCCTGCGAGGACACATGCAGGCGCGTAACCAGTTGCTTGGCGAAGGTGGTGGCATCGGCCGACTTACGCTGAACTTCGGCCAGGATCGCCCTTACCGCAGAGTGGATCGGCTCGGGAAAATCCGCGGACTCGGTAACGGGCGGCGGCGGCGCCGGCAAGGATTCGTGGGCGGGATCGCGCGCCAGTTGAATGCGGTAATAGAGAACCTGCCAGCCCCTCATTTTCCGGACCGCCCACTGCGCGAAGCGGTTGAGGCCATCGTCCTCGGTGGTCAACCCGTAGTTGCTGGCAACAAAGCTCTCATGGACCACCGTATAGCCATCCGGCGCTCTCGGAATCCCGAGACGCACCTTGACCGGCGTGTCGTGGCGGGCCTTGAACTCGACGCGCGCTTCGACGGTCCAGACTTCCGCATGCTGCGTGGGAAAGAGCGGCAAGCCCAGCCGCGTGACCTTGTAGTAACACAGGCCGGCGCCGACCAGAACCAGCACCAGTGCCAGTAGTTTGACGTGGAGATTGCGCACGCTGCTCTCGCTAGCCTCGGGCCCGCCGGGCGAGCGTCATGTTGCCGTGCTTACTCGGCGTCCGGCCTTCGGCACGGGTCGGTATCCGCCTTAAACAGGAAGGTGCTGCCGGCGTCGACCAAGGCGTTATCCTTCAGAAAACTGCGACCGAGAAGTACGGGGTAAGTGAAATTGCTCCGGTCGACCAGCGTGAATTCCGTTTCGTACTCCCTGCCGTTCTTGCACAACGTCATCTTGACGACTTCGCGCTGCGAAGAGCCCTTGCCGTGCTGCTTGATGTTGGCCATGCGGATGACCGGGCGCTCCACCGCCAATTTCTTGTGGTCGTCACCCCGGCCGAGTGCGAATCGCACCCACTTCTCTCCATTTCTAGAGAAGCGCTCGATGCGCTCGGCGTGGAGCGACGAGGTGTTGGCACCGGTATCGAGCTTCGCGGTCATCCGTACGTTCCACGGCCGGAAGAATACGGATTCGAGCCACCCCATAACCGCACGCTCTCGCGGCTGATCGCGATCGCGCACCGGCTCCGCCGTAGGCTTCGCCGCGGCCGTACCGCTAGCGGCAAGTCCCCATAACATGAGGAGCACCGCGCCGCTCGCAGCGCGCCGCCGCGGTGCAACGCACGATCTGATCATGTCACCTCGAATCCTTCGGGTATCTGTCGACAGGGCCGACGTTCGGGACGTGCCTGAGCGGAGAGTTGCCCCGCCCGTCGCGTCGGGCCGTTTCTAGATTCAGTCCTGAATGACCAGAAGGCCTCGGCGCTGGCTCGCATAGAACGCGGACAGATCCCGAATCTGCTCCGGAGAAAGCTGTCCCGCGATGCTGTTCATGATGGCGTGCTTACGTTCACCCGACTTGTAGGCTTCGAGCACGTGAGTCAGGTAGCCCTGGTATTGCCCGGCCAGTCGCGGAAAACCCGCCTTCGGATCGCTGTTGCCATCTTCGCCATGGCAACCCGCACACTCGGCTGCTTTCGCTTTCCCCGCGGCCACATCGCCATTGATGGGTAAGTCCACGGTGATCGAGCGGAAACCGGCAACGTAAGCCGCGACGTCCTGCATATCCGCGTCCGAAAGGCTCACCGCATTGCCCTGCATACTCCCGTGTTGGCGCTCACCGGAGCGGTAAGCCTTCAACGCGCTGACGACATAATCGGCGTACTGCCCACCAATTCGGGGCACCGGATACGAAGGATAGCTATTGGAATAACTGCTGATGCCGTGGCAACCAACGCAGGTATAGAACTTGGTCTTGCCCGCTTCGCGATCACCCTCTGCCTGGCTGGGCGCCGCCGACAGCGCGGCACCGAGTGCGGTTACCAACAAGGTCCAGTGGACGTTTTGTTTCATGTCAAAGTAGCTCCAAAGGATAAATCTCTCGCCGACAAGGTGCGGGTCGGGCAACGGGCAAGCCGTGCAAATCACAGGACCGAGCAAGACCGCGACAGCGCCGGCATAGTTTAGCGGGGGGCGTGCGTTTCACAACCACACTGGCAGGAACCAGCGCGTCACCATACGGCGCGCAACAGTCACGGATTCGCTCCGGATGCGCCGGGCGCCCAAGAAGATAGCTCTGGCCGGCGACCGCCACCCCTGCTGCGGCCTTCGGTCGCAGCAGGGGCGGTTCCGGGTTGCGGGAGGTCGCTTTACGACCCGGCCTCGGTTAGTGCCTGCTTCAGCGCTTCCTCGACGTCGGTCGTATCCGCGACTGCCGATTCAGATTCCTCTGCCTCATCCATCCGGCTGCGCAGCTTGCGCTCCAGATGATAGGCCAGCCCGGTACCCGCGGGAATCAGACGTCCGACGATGACGTTTTCCTTGAGCCCCAGCAAGCGATCGACCGAACCCCGAATTGCCGCTTCCGTGAGCACGCGCGTGGTCTCCTGGAACGAGGCCGCCGAAATGAATGACTCGGTGGTCAAAGAGGCCTTGGTGATACCCAGCAGCACCGGCTCGTAACAGGCCGAAAGCTTGCCCTCGGCCTCCAGCCGTTCGTTTTCCTCCAGCACACGCGAGCGATCTACCTGCTCGCCGGATAGGAAGATCGAGTCGCCGGCATCGGTGATCTCGACCTTGCGCAACATCTGTCGAATGATGACTTCGATGTGCTTGTCATTGATCTTGACGCCCTGCAGGCGGTAAACGTCCTGGATCTCCTTGACGAGATACGACGACAGCTCCGCAACACCCCGCAAACGAAGGATGTCGTGCGGCGTCAGATCACCCTCGGCAATCGTTTCACCCTGTTCGACGTGCTCGCCCTCGAACACCGTGATGATCCGCCACTTCGGAATCAGCAATTCGTGCTGTTCACCCTGTGCGTCGGTGATCACGACACGACGCTTCCCCTTGGTCTCCTTACCGAAGGACACCGTTCCGGTCGCCTCGGCCAGAATCGCCGGATCCTTGGTCTTCCGGGCTTCGAACAGATCGGCGACCCGTGGCAAACCACCGGTGATATCGCGCGTCTTACTCGACTCTTGGGGTATTCGGGCTACGACGTCGCCGATCTCCACCGAGTCGCCATCGCGAAGGCTGATGATCGCGCCTGCCGGAAGGAAGTACTGAGCCGCGATTTCGGTTGACGGAATGCGGATGTCATTGCCGGCCTCGTCGACCAGCTTGACCAGCGGCCGGAGTTCCTTACCGGTGGTGCCGCGCTGCTTCGGATCGATCACGACCATCGAGCTCAGACCGGTGACGTCGTCCGACTGCTCCCGGACGGTGATGCCGTCGATGAAATCGACCATGCGCACGCGACCCTTCACTTCGGTGACGACCGGATGGGTGTGCGGATCCCAGTTCACGACGATCTGCCCCGCACGGACCGGCGCGCCCTCCTTGACGGACAACACGGCCCCGTAAGGGATCTTGTAACGCTCGCGTTCGCGTCCATGCTCGTCGATCACGCTGATTTCGCCCGACCGGGAGACGGCCACGAGGTTGCCGTCCTTGTTGGTGACGGTCTTCAGATTCCCGAGTTTCGCAGTGCCGTTGGACTTGACCTCGACATTGCTGATGGCGGCAGAACGAGAAGCCGCACCGCCGATGTGGAAGGTACGCATCGTCAGCTGCGTACCCGGCTCGCCGATCGACTGCGCGGCGATGACGCCGATGGCTTCGCCGATGTTGACCTTGTGTCCGCGCCCCAGGTCGCGCCCATAGCACGAGCCGCATACGCCATAGCGGGTCCGGCAGGTGATGACCGAGCGGACGCGGACGTTGTCCACGCCGCGGCGCTCCAACAAGGCCACGGCCTGCTCGTCGAGCATCGCACCGGCCTCGAGGATCAACTCGTCGCTACCGGGGTCGATGATGTCCTCAGCCAGCACACGGCCCAGGACGCGCTCGGCGAGCGGCTCGACGACGTCACCACCTTCGATCAACGGCGCCATCAACAGACCATCCGTCGTGCCGCAGTCATGTTCCTTGATGACCAAGTCCTGCGCCACGTCCACCAGACGGCGGGTCAGGTAGCCCGAGTTGGCGGTCTTCAATGCCGTATCCGCAAGACCCTTCCGCGCGCCGTGGGTGGAAATGAAGTACTGCAGTACGTCCAGCCCTTCGCGGAAGTTCGCCGTGATCGGCGTTTCGATGATCGATCCGTCCGGCTTCGCCATCAGGCCGCGCATACCGGCCAGCTGGCGAATCTGTGCCGCCGAGCCTCGCGCCCCGGAGTCCGCCATCTTGAAGATCGAGTTGAACGACTTTTGCTCGATGACTTCCGGTCCAAGCTCATCATCCGAAACTTCGCCGGACGCTCGCGCCGTCAGGATCCGTTTCACTTCCGCCTCGTAGGCCGCGGGAGCAAGCTCACCGGTCTGCCTGCTGGCTTCCGCTGCGCGCAGCGCATTAACGACCCAGCGGTTCAGACGGCCCCGGTTGCTAACCCTGACCGGTTCAGTGCCGAGCCCCTCCATCATGACCTTGGCCACCTGGTCGTTCGCGTGCGACCAGATGTCGACGACCTTGTTGTAGCGCTCGCCGTCCGTCACCAGACCGGAGGCAAACTGGTTCTGGATTTCCTTCACCTCGCGCTCAGCGGCCTCGATGATCGCCGGCTTCCCCTCGGGGATCGCCATGTCGTCGATGCCGAACGATACGCCGGCACGGGTTGCGTAAGAGAAGCCCGTGTACATCAGTTGGTCGGCGAACACGACGGTCGCCTTGACGCCGAGCGTGCGATAGCTGTGGTTGATCAGGCGGGAAATCGCCTTTTTGTTCATGTCCTGGTTGATCATCTCGAAGGGAATACCCTCCGGCACGACCTTCCAGATCAGGGCTCGGCCAACCGTTGTCTCGACACGGCGTAATTGCGATACCGACTCTCCATTGGCGTCGGTGACCCGTTCGCGGATGCGCACTTGCACGCGTGCGTGCAACTCGACGGCCTTGGCAATGAAGGCGCGTTCCAGTTCGTCGAGGTCACTGAAGGCCAGATGCTCACCTTTGGCCAGCGGACGTTCCCGGCTCATGTAGTAAAGGCCGAGCACGACGTCCTGCGTCGGATTGATGATGGGCTCGCCGTTCGCCGGCGACAGGATGTTGTTCGTCGCCATCATCAGCGTGCGTGCTTCGAGCTGCGCTTCCAGCGACAAGGGCACGTGCACCGCCATCTGGTCACCGTCAAAGTCCGCATTGAAGGCGGTACAGACCAGTGGATGCAGCTGGATGGCCTTGCCTTCGATCAACACGGGCTCGAAGGCCTGGATGCCGAGACGATGCAGGGTCGGCGCCCGATTCAGCATCACCGGATGCTCGCGGATCACTTCATCGAGGATGTCCCAGACTTCCGGCGCCTCGCGCTCCACCATCTTCTTGGCCGCCTTGATGGTGGTCGCCAGACCACGCAACTGCAGCTTGCTGAAGATGAACGGCTTGAACAATTCCAGCGCCATCTTCTTGGGTAGACCGCACTGGTGCAACTTCAGCGTCGGGCCCACGACGATCACGGAACGGCCCGAATAGTCGACCCGCTTGCCCAGCAGATTCTGACGGAAACGGCCCTGCTTGCCCTTGATCATGTCGGCCAGCGATTTCAACGGGCGTTTGTTGGACCCGGTGATCGCCCGGCCCCGCCGGCCATTGTCCAGCAGCCCGTCAACCGCCTCCTGCAGCATGCGCTTTTCGTTCCGGACGATGATGTCCGGAGCGTTCAGGTCGAGAAGTCGTTTCAGACGATTGTTGCGGTTGATCACGCGGCGGTACAGATCGTTCAGATCCGACGTTGCGAAGCGGCCGCCGTCCAGCGGCACCAGCGGACGCAGATCGGGCGGCAGCACCGGTAGCACCGTCAGGATCATCCACTCGGGCCGATTGCTCGATGTGATCATCGACTCGATGGCCTTCAGGCGCTTGGTGTGTTTCTTGATCTTCGTTTCGGAGTTGGTCGCGTTGATCTCTTCCCGCAGTCGCGTGACCTCGGCACTGAGGTCCATCGTACGCAGCAGCTCGCGGATCGCCTCGGCTCCCATCTTGGCGACGAAGTCGTCACCGTGGGTCTGGGCGGCCTCCTGGAATTCCTCTTCATTCAACAGCTGGCCCCGCTGCATCGGGCTCATGCCCGGGTCCACGACGACGTGCGACTCGAAATAGAGCACGCGCTCGATTTCCCGCAGCGTCATGTCGAGCAGCAGCGCGATACGGGACGGCAGCGATTTCAGGAACCAGATGTGGGCCACCGGGCTGGCGAGTTCGATATGGCCCATACGCTCGCGCCGGACCTTGGACAGCGTGACCTCCACACCGCATTTTTCGCAAATCACGCCACGGTGCTTCAGGCGCTTGTACTTGCCACACAGACATTCGTAGTCGCTGACGGGCCCGAAGATCTTGGCGCAAAACAATCCGTCGCGCTCTGGCTTGAAGGTCCGATAGTTGATCGTTTCGGGCTTCTTGACCTCGCCGTAGGACCACGACCGGATCATGTCCGGCGAAGCCAGACTGATCCGGATCGCATCGAACTCTTCGCTTTGGGTTTGGCGCTTCAGAAAATGGATCAAATCTTTCACGTACGTTATCTCCCCGTTACCGAGCCTCGGCGGGATACTGCCCGACCGGCTTCGCAGGCCACTGCAGACACCCGCTGAACACCGACTCTGGACACACTCCCGGTACGACCCGGTCAAGAACCTTGCGAATCTGGGACAGACACGCAGTCACCATCGGCTGTACCTCCGGCTGCTTGGTCTGCCCGCCTTCTCCCCGAACGAAACACCCCGCAAACCGCGGGGCGCGGCACCTTAATCCTGCTCCAGTTCGATGTTGATGCCGAGCGACCGAATCTCCTTGATCAACACGTTAAACGACTCGGGCATCGCCGCTTCCATGCGGTGATCGCCATCGACGACATTCTTGTACATCTTGGTGCGACCGGTCACATCGTCGGACTTCACGGTCAGCATTTCCTGCAACGTATAGGCAGCGCCATAGGCTTCGAGCGCCCAGACCTCCATTTCCCCGAAACGCTGTCCGCCAAACTGGGCCTTGCCCCCGAGCGGCTGCTGGGTCACGAGACTGTAAGGCCCGGTCGAACGCGCATGCATCTTGTCGTCGACCAGATGGTTCAACTTCAGCATGTACATGTAGCCCACGGTGACATCGCGATCGAACATCTCGCCGGTCCGGCCGTCGTAGAGCTTGGTCTGACCGCTGGCGGGGAGTCCCGCCAACCGCAACATGCTCTTGATGTCGTCCTCGCAGGCCCCGTCGAATACCGGCGTGGCCATCGGTACACCGCCGCGAAGATGCCCCGCCAACTCCAGAATCTCGGCGTCGGACAGCTCGTCCAAGCGCTCCGTACGCCCGGTCCGGTTGTAGACCTCATCCAGAAACTCCCGGAGTTCCTGCATGCGGGCCTTCGCATCCAGCATCTCGCCAAGCTTGAGGCCGAGACCCTTGGCAGCCCAACCGAGATGGGTTTCGAGCACCTGCCCGACGTTCATACGCGACGGTACGCCCAGAGGATTCAACACGATGTCGACCGGAGTTCCGTCGGCAAGATGCGGCATGTCCTCGACGGGGACGATCTGCGAGATCACACCCTTGTTACCATGCCGTCCCGCCATCTTGTCGCCCGGCTGGACGCGCCGCTTCACCGCGAGGTAGACCTTCACCATCTTCAGGACACCGGGGGCGAGGTCATCGCCCATCGTGATCTTGCGGCGCTTCTCCTCGAGTCGCGTGTTCATCTCCTCGCGCTGCAGGGCGATCTGCTCCGCAATCGCCTCCAGTTGCAGGTTGGCATCCTCGTCCTGAAGCCGGATCTCCAACCACTGGGCGGGCTTCACCCCGTCAAGGTACTCGGCGGTAATCGTGGTGCCACGCTTCAAGCCGCCGGGTCCGGCATCGGCGACCTTGCCGACCAGCATCGCTTCGACGCGCTGATAGAAGTCCTTCTCGATGATCCGCAACTGGTCGTGCAGGTCCTTCTTGGCGCGCTCGATTTCCGCTTCTTCGATCTGCCGGGCGCGCTCGTCCTTTTTCACGCCGTCACGGGTAAAGACCTGAACGTCGATTACCGTACCATCCATACCCGACGGCACGCGCAACGAGGTGTCCTTCACGTCGGAAGCTTTTTCGCCGAAGATGGCGCGGAGCAGCTTCTCCTCCGGGGTGAGCTGCGTCTCGCCCTTGGGCGTCACCTTGCCGACCAGGATGTCACCGGCCTTGACCTCGGCACCGATGTAGACGATGCCGGATTCGTCGAGTTTCGCCAGTGCCGCCTCGCCAACGTTCGGGATGTCGGAGGTGATTTCCTCCGGCCCGAGCTTGGTATCGCGTGCGACGCAGGTCCGCTCTTCGATGTGAATCGTCGTGAAACGGTCGTCTTTCACGACCCGCTCCGAAATCAGGATCGAATCCTCGAAGTTGTAGCCGTTCCAGGGCATGAACGCGACCAGGAGGTTCTGGCCGAGGGCCAGTTCACCCATGTCGGTTGACGGGCCGTCGGCGAGGATGTCCCCGCGCGCCACAGTGTCACCGGTCCGCACCAGAGGTCGCTGGTTGATGCAGGTGTTCTGGTTCGAACGCGTATGCTTGGTCAGGTTGTAAATATCGACGCCTGGGATACCCGCTTCGGTTTCGTCGTCGTTGACTCGGACGACGATTCGCCCCGCGTCCACGAACTCGATCAAACCACCACGCCGCGCGATTACGGTCACGCCGGAGTCCTTCGCGACAATGCGTTCCATACCGGTGCCGACCAGGGGCTTCTCCGAACGCAGCGTCGGCACGGCTTGACGCTGCATGTTCGAACCCATGAGCGCCCGGTTGGCGTCGTCATGCTCAAGGAAGGGAATCAGCGACGCAGCCACTGACACGATCTGCTTGGACGAGACGTCCATGTAGTTGATCATGTCGCGCGAGGCCAGGCTGAACTCGTCCTTGTGCCGGCAGGATACCAACTCATCCTTCAGGCGTCCCTGCTCGTCCAGCGCCACACTGGCCTGAGCGATGTAGTACTGGCCTTCCTCAATCGCCGAAAGGTATTCGATCTCGTCCGTGACGACGCCATCGATGACCTTCCGATAGGGTGTCTCGAGGAAACCGTATTCGTTCGTCCGGGCGTAGACCGCCAGCGAGTTGATCAGACCGATATTCGGACCTTCCGGCGTTTCGATCGGGCACACGCGACCGTAGTGCGTGGTGTGCACGTCGCGGACCTCGAACCCGGCACGCTCACGCGCCAGACCGCCCGGGCCGAGGGCGGACACGCGGCGTTTGTGGGTGACTTCCGACAACGGGTTGTTCTGGTCCATGAACTGCGAAAGCTGGCTGGACCCGAAGAACTCCTTGATCGACGCGGCAACGGGCTTGGCGTTGATGATTTCCTGCGGCACCAGGCTGTCCACGTCCGGCAGAGAGAGACGCTCCTTCACCGCGCGTTCGACCCGAACCAAGCCGAGACGGAACTGATTTTCGACCATCTCCCCTACGGAGCGCACGCGGCGGTTGCCGAGATGATCGATGTCATCAACCGTGCCGCTGCCATTGCGGATGGCGATCAGTTGCCGCAATACGTCGATGATGTCCTCGTTGCTCAGGACCCCCGGCCCCTGGACCTCCTTGCGGCCCAATCGGCGGTTGAACTTCATGCGCCCGACCGGCGACAGGTCATAGCGATCGGCCGAGAAGAAAAGATTCTCGAACAGCGACTGCGCGGCATCCTTGGTCGGTGGTTCGCCGGGACGCATCATCCGGTAGATCTCGACCAGGGCGTCGAGCTTGCTCTCCGTGACATCGATCCGCATCGTGTTCGACATGTACGGACCGCGGTCCAGGTCATTCACGAACAGGGTCTCGATAACCTTGACGCCGGCGGCCATGATGCGGCCGATGACCTCGTCGGTCAGCTCTTGGTTGACCCGCGCGATCAACTCCCCGGTGCTTTCGTCAACGACGTTATGGGCGAGGATGCGACCCACCAGGTAATCGCGGGGCACCTCGAGCTGCTTCAAACCCGACTTCTCAAGCAAGCGAATGTGCCGTGCCGTGATGCGATGGGCCGTCTCGACCAGCAGCTCGCCGTTCAAATGGATGTCGAAGCTCGCGATTTCACCGCGAAAACGCTCCGGGATGAGGTCCCATAGGATACCCCGGTCGGTGAACTCGAAACGGTTCAGGTCGAAAAAGCGCCCGATGATCTCTTCGTTTTCCAAACCGAGCGCGCGCAACAGTACGGTGGCGGGCAGCTTGCGCCGCCGATCGATCCGCACGAACACGCAATCCTTGTGGTCGAACTCGAAGTCCAGCCAGGAACCACGGTAGGGAATGACGCGCGCGTTGAAAAGCAGCTTGCCCGAGGAATGTGTCTTGCCGCGGTCGTGATCGAAAAAGACGCCTGGGGAGCGATGGAGCTGCGACACGATGACCCGCTCCGTGCCATTGATGACGAAGGTACCCGTGTCGGTCATCAATGGGATTTCACCCATGTAGATTTCCTGCTCCTTGATGTCCTTGACCACCTTCGCATTGGCGGGCGCTTCGCGGTCGTAGATCACGAGCCGGACCAGCACGCGGAGCGGGGCTGCGTAGGTCGCTCCCCGTTGCTGGCACTCCTTGACGTCAAACGTGGAATCCCCGAGGCGATAGCTCACGTATTCGAGCATCGCGTGCCCGGAGTGGCTGGCGATGGGGAAGATCGATTTCAGGGCCGCGTGCAGCCCCTCGTCCAGGCGTTCCCGATGCGCGGTATCGCTCTGCAGAAAACGTTTGTACGAATCCACCTGCGTCGCCAAGAGATACGGCACATCGAGTACGTCCCGGCGCTGTCCGAAACTCTTGCGTACGCGTTTCTTTTCGGTGAAGGAGTAAGCCATAGTGATTCCCAAGCTGACTTGCTGCTCAATGCTGGTTATGCTGTAGGCATCGCTCGGGGAGATTGAGCACGGCCCCGAACCACCGCGGCGGCGCTCGGCGCCGACGCATCGTTAGCAACACCAAAAGGCCGGCGACGCGAGGTCGCCAGCCTTGGCTCAAAAACTGCCGACAGTGGAGTCGACAATTATTTGATGTCTACCGAAGCTCCGGCCTCTTCCAGCTGCTTCTTGATGTCGTCCGCCTCTGCCTTCGGCACGGCTTCCTTGACCGTCGAGGGCGCTCCTTCGACCAAGTCCTTCGCTTCCTTGAGGCCCAGCCCCGTGATCGCGCGAACGACCTTGATCACGTTGACCTTATTGGCGCCGAAGCTCGTCATCACGACGTCGAACTCCGTCTGCTCCTCTGCGGCCGCAGCAGCCGGACCGGCGGCTGCCATCGGCACCGCTGCGACAGCCGCTGCGGCGGAGACGCCGAACTTTTCTTCCATGGCGGAAATCAGGTCGACGACCTCGAGGACCGTCATATTCCCAATGGTTTCCAAAATGTCTTCTTTAGATACAGCCATTTCGCACTCCAACGAAAAATCGATTCACCAGTAGCCCAGGGACTTAGGCAGCCTGCTTTTGGTCCCGTACGGCCGCTACGGTCCGCACCAGCTTGGCATGAGGTTCCTGCAGCGTACGAGCCAACTTCTCGATCGGCGCCTTCATCACGCCCAGCAGCATGCTGAGGGCTTGATCCCGCGTCGGCAATTTCGAAAGTCTCTCGAGCTCAGACGCCCCGTACTGCTTACCGCCCACCGCCACCAATTTCACGGACAACTTGTCGTGAGTCTTGGCAAAGTCGCTGAACAAACGCGCCGCCGAACCCGGGTCCTCAAGCGAGAACGCGAGAATGAGCGGACCGATCAGACTTTCCTGCATACAGGCGAAGTCGGTCCCTTCCACGGCTTTACGCGCCAGGGTGTTCTTTACGACCCTCAGGTACACTCCCGATTCCCGCGCGGTCTTGCGCAAGGTCGTGAGGTCCGAAACGGTCAGACCGCGATACTCTGCGGCCACAGCGGAATGGGCTTTTGCGGCGATAGCGGCGACTTCAGTGACGACAGCTTTCTTGTCATCCAGTCTCAGTGCCACGTGCTACCTCCTAGATAAACCGAGCAACTCTATGAGTCGCTCAGAGCCTCAAAAAGCACCCCCTTTCCAGGGGGTGCGCTCTCAAAAACGGTTTCCGCGGCCGAAATGGCTTCAGTTACCGTCTGCGCAGGCAGATCATTAAGCAGCCATGCTGCACCTGCGGTCTTTGACGGCTACCGGGCTCACCCGGCAACCCAAAGTCTGCTATTGATTCAGGCCGACAGGCTGCTCTGGTCGACACAGAGGCCCGGGCCCATGGTCGACGAGACGGTGACCTTTTTCACGTAGACGCCCTTGGACGTGCTCGGCTTGGCCTTTTTCAGGTCGACCAGCAAGGCTTCAAGATTCTCCCGCAGGGCCGCCGGCGTAAAGCTCACCTTGCCCAGCGTGCAGTGGATGATGCCTTTCTTGTCGGTCCGATAACGAACCTGACCTGCCTTCGCATTCTTGACGGCAGTGGCCACGTCGGGGGTCACCGTGCCGGTCTTCGGGTTCGGCATCAAGCCGCGGGGTCCGAGGATCTGACCCAGCGTCCCGACAACGCGCATCGCATCGGGCGCGGCCACGACCACGTCGAAATTCAACTCTCCGGCCTTGACTTGTGCCGCGAGGTCATCCATGCCGACAATGTCGGCACCGGCGTCACGTGCGGCATCCGCCGCGGCGCCCTGGGCGAACACGGCAACCCGCACGGACTTCCCCGTGCCATTCGGGAGCACGGTGGCACCGCGCACGGCCTGATCCGACTTCCGGGGATCGACGCCGAGATTCACGGCCACATCAATCGCCTCGACAAACTTGACTTTCGACAGGCTGGCCAGCAGAGCGAATGCATCTTCGGCGGCGTAGACTTTGCCAGCCTCTACCTTGCTACGGAGTTCCTTCTGCCGTTTACTCAAACCGGCCATCACACGCCCTCCACTTCGAGGCCCATACTCACGGCGCTGCCCGCGATGGTGCGGACTGCCGCATCCATATCCGCAGCGGTCAAATCCGGCATCTTTGCCTGAGCAACGGATTCAAGCTGTGCTCGCGTGACAGTCCCGATCTTGTTGGTGTTCGGATTGCTGCTCCCCTTGGTCAGCCCTACGGCCTTCTTCAGCAGCACGGTCGCCGGAGGCGTCTTGGTAATGAAGGTGAAGCTGCGGTCGCTATAGACCGTGATGACCACGGGCAACGGCAAACCCTTTTCGACGTTCTGCGTATGAGCGTTGAACGCCTTGCAGAACTCCATGATGTTAACGCCGCGCTGACCCAGCGCCGGACCTACCGGCGGACTCGGATTTGCCTCGCCAGCCTTGACTTGCAGCTTGATGTAAGCCGTGATTTTCTTTGCCATGATGTTTCCTGATGGGTTGTAGCGCTTACGGGTAAGCTCCCCTGGGGCGACTGCATACGGCAGTCAACGTGTTGATCAGGCCTTCTCGACCTGACCGAATTCAAGCTCGACCGGTGTCGATCGACCGAAGATCAGGACCGACACACGCAGCTTGCTCTTGTCGTAGTTCACTTCTTCGACCACGCCATTGAAATCCTTGAATGGCCCCTCGATGACCCGTACCACTTCACCGACCTCGAACAGCACCTTCGGACGAGGCCGCTGCGAGCCTTCCTCAACGCGACTGAGGATCGCGTCGGCCTCCCGGTCGCTGATCGGCGCCGGCTTGTCGGAGGTGCCACCGATGAAGCCGAGCACTTTCGGCACTTCCTTCACCAAATGCCACGTCTCGTCGTTCAACTCCATTTGCACGAGAACGTATCCGGGGAAGAACTTGCGCTCGCTGCGACGCTGTTGACCCATGCGCATCTCCAGCACTTCCTCGGTGGGGACAAGGATCTTACCGAAATACTGTTCGAGGCCGGCGCGAACGATGCGCTCTTCGAGGGACTTCTTTACGTGATTCTCGAAATTGGAATAAGCGTGGATCACGTACCAGCGCAATGACATCGTCACCCACCCTGCCCGGTCAGCGTCGTCACGACCCAGAACAGCGCCATGTCGAGCAGCCACAAAATGAGGCCGACCAGGAATACGAGGGCGAACACGATCAAGGTCGTCTGCATGGTTTCCGGCCGCGTCGGCCAAACCATTTTGCGCACTTCGCTGCGGGACTCGCGAAAGAACGCCCACAGTCCGCGCCCCAAACCGGTCGTAAAGACCAACGCGCCCGCCAGCGCTGCCGCGCCCATTACACCGAGCACGCGGTAGAACACAGACTGCTCAGTGAAGTAGTAGTACGCGACCACTCCAGCCACCATAAGGACGCCCGCGAAGACGAGCTTCGCAGTGTCAAAGGCACTGGACATCGATTCTGCCTGGGTTGTCATCGGACTAACGACACGCGTGGGAAAAAGTGGCAGGCCAGGAGGGGCTCGAACCCCCAACCTGCGGTTTTGGAGACCGCTGCTCTACCAATTGAGCTACTGACCTGTGAAAGTGACCGGCCTCGCTCGCCACTGAGCGAGGCCGGCTCGAGAACCGATTACTCGATAACCTTGGAAACGACGCCGGCACCGACGGTACGGCCACCCTCGCGCACCGCGAAGCGCAAACCTTCTTCCATCGCGATCGGCGCAATCAACTTGATCTGCACCTTGATGTTGTCGCCCGGCATCACCATCTCGACACCCTCCGGCAACTCCACCGACCCCGTCACGTCCGTCGTCCGGAAATAGAACTGCGGCCGATACCCATTGAAGAACGGCGTGTGACGACCACCCTCTTCCTTCGACAACACGTAAATCTCGGCCTCGAAATGCGTGTGCGGCGTGATCGATCCCGGCTTCGCCAACACCTGACCGCGCTCGACATCCTCCCGCTTCGTGCCGCGCAGCAGCACACCGCAGTTGTCGCCCGCCACGCCTTCGTCCAGCAACTTGCGGAACATCTCGACACCCGTGCAGGTGGTCTTGACGGTGTCCTTCAAACCCACGATCGAGACTTCGTCACCGACCTTGACCTTGCCACGCTCGACACGACCCGTCACCACCGTGCCACGACCGGAAATCGAAAACACGTCTTCGATCGGCATCAGGAACGGCTTCTCAATGGCCCGCTCCGGCTCCGGAATGTAGCTGTCCAGCGCCGCGACCAGGGCCTCAACCGCCGGCACGCCAATCTCGCTGGTGTCGCCTTCCAGCGCCTTCAGCGCCGAACCCTTGACGATCGGAATGTCATCGCCCGGGAAATCGTACTTCGACAACAACTCACGGACTTCCATCTCGACCAGCTCCAGGAGTTCCGCATCGTCGACCATGTCCGCCTTGTTCAGGAACACCACGATGTACGGCACACCCACCTGACGCGCCAACAGGATGTGCTCCCGCGTCTGCGGCATCGGACCGTCCGCCGCCGAACAAACCAGAATCGCTCCGTCCATCTGCGCCGCACCCGTGATCATGTTCTTCACGTAGTCGGCATGCCCCGGGCAATCCACGTGCGCATAATGCCGGCTCGGCGACTCGTACTCGACATGCGCCGTCGCAATCGTGATGCCCCGCGCCCGCTCCTCCGGTGCATTGTCGATCTGATCGTAGGCCTTGAACTCGCCCCCGAACTTAATCGCCATCACCTTCGTCAGCGCCGCCGTCAGCGTCGTCTTGCCATGGTCCACATGACCAATCGTCCCGACGTTCACGTGCGGCTTCGTGCGTGTAAATTTCTCTTTGGACATCCGCCGATACCCCTGCTCTTAGATTTATTAAAAGTCCTACAGCAAACTGGAGCCCATAACCGGATTTGAACCGGTGACCTCTTCCTTACCAAGGAAGTGCTCTACCGACTGAGCTATATGGGCGCGAACATGTAGCGCACCTGGAGCGGGTGATGGGAATCGAACCCACACAGCCGGCTTGGAAGGCCGGGACTCTACCGTTGAGCTACACCCGCTGGAAACAATCGAAACTGGTGGAGGGGGGAGGATTCGAACCTCCGAAGGCTGAGCCGTCAGATTTACAGTCTGATCCCTTTGACCGCTCGGGAACCCCTCCGAAATTAAGACGGCAATTATCGTCGCAGTTGCGGCAGGCTGTCAACTACCATCATGACATCATCTTTGCGGCAGCGCGTTCAGCACGTTCATCGCCGCAGCGAGATCGCCAGCAATCAGGACGGGAAGCGAGTCGGCGACTCTGCCTACGGCTGCCCTGATCGCCTCCTCCTCGCTGCCCGGCGCTTTCGCCAAAACATAAGCGGCACCCCCCTCTTTCGAGGGTGCGCGCCCGATGCCCAGGCGGAGGCGAGGAAAATCCGCAGTCCCGAGAACAGCGATCAGGTCGCGAAGACCATTGTGCCCGCCATGACCACCGCCAAGCTTCAGCTTCGCCACACCCGGAGCAAAATCCAATTCGTCATGCACCACCAGAATCTCCGCTGGGGAGATATGTCTGTACCGGGCATACGTCTGGACTGGCAGCCCGCTGCGATTCATGAATAACAACGGTTTCAAAAGATGGACAGCTCGACCATTCACAGCGATTTCAGCCGCCTCACATTGCCCACGATTTTCGGACCGAAAAGTTCCGCCATGACGCCGCGAGACTTCCTCGACAAACCAGAACCCGGCGTTATGCCGGGTCCGCTCGTACTGCACACCCGGGTTCCCGAGCCCGACGATGAGCCGGATGCACGTTGGCGCCATGGATCCCTACCCGGACCGACGGGACAATGCTGACTTGTCAGCGCCGCGCCGAGCGTCGAATCTCAGGCTGATTCGTCCGTCGTCTCGGTGCCGGTGCGACTATGCTGAATAGCCACCACAGGCAAGTCATGCTCCGGACCCTGAGCCAACGCCGGCAGCTCGACGTTTGCGGGTAGCTTCAAATCGGACAGATGGAAGGTCTGACCCAGATCGAGGAGCGCGAGGTCGACCTCCAGAAATTCAGGCAGATCAGCCGGAAGGCAGGCGACTTCGACATCGATCAGATTGCGACTGACCATGCCGCCCTTTTTCACGCCCGGGCACGCACCCTCGTTGATGAAATGCAACGGAACATGAACACGGAGCTTCTCGGTCGCGCTGACGCGTTGAAAATCCATGTGCATGACGATTGGCCGACTGGGGTGGCGCTGGAGGGCTTTCAGCACCGCCTTCTCCTCGCGACCGCCAACCCGGATGGTCAGCACGTGGGAATACACTGCCTCGTTGTCCAGCTTCTTCAGCACGTCATTGTGGTCCAGTGAAACCGACACCGGGTCGGCTCCCGCACCATAGATGACGCCCGGGACGCGACTCGTGCGCCGCAGTCGGCGCGCCGCCCCCTTGCCACTCGGGGTTCTCAATTCCGCTTCGAACTCAAATCCGCCTACCATCTTTCTCTCCAAAATACTCTAAGCAGATAAAAACACAGATTCGCTCAGTCCACATACAGGGAACTGACCGACTCACCCATTGCGATACGCCGGATCGTTTCGGCCAACATCTCGGCGATGCTGAGCTGCCGAATCTTCCCGCACGCGGCCGCCTCCGCGCTCAGCGGAATCGTGTCCGTGACGACGAGCTCGTCCAACACGGAGCGGTTGATATTGTCCACCGCGGGCCCGGACAACACGGGATGGGTGCAATAGGCAACCACCCTCAGCGCGCCGTGGTCTTTCAACGCGCCAGCAGCCTTGCAGAGCGTACCGGCGGTGTCGACCAGATCGTCCACCATCACACAGCTACGCCCCTCGACGTCACCAATAATGTTCATGACCGTCGACTCGTTCGCCCGCGGGCGGCGTTTGTCGATGATGGCCAGGTCGGCTTCGTCCAGACGCTTCGCCAAAGCCCTGGCCCGCACGACTCCGCCCACATCCGGCGAGACCACCATGAGCCCCTGATACTTCTGCCGCCAGACATCGCCGAGCAGGATCGGCGACGCATACACGTTGTCCACCGGGACATCGAAGAATCCCTGGATCTGATCCGCGTGCAGGTCGACCGTAAGCACCCGATCAGCGCCCGCCGAGCAGATCATTTTCGCGACCAGCTTGGCGGTAATCGGCACCCGGGCCGACCGGATACGCCGATCCTGCCGCGCATACCCGAAATACGGGATCACGGCAGTGATGACCGAGGCCGAGGATCGCCGCAGCGCATCGATCATGATCAACAACTCCATCAGGTTGTCATTGATCGGAGCGCACGTGGGCTGTACCACGAAAACCTCGCGTCCTCGAACGTGCTCATCGATTTCCAGCTGGATCTCGCCATCACTGAAACGTCCGACGCGAGCCATGCCCAGTCGCATGTTCAGCTTGCGCGCGATGCCCTCCGCGAGAGGGAGATTGGCATTGCAGGAAAAGACCATGAAGGACGCGTCGGACATGGTACTAACCAAGACTGTTTCAGAGAGGATTCGCGCGAAATCTGGCTGGGGCGCTAGGACTCGAACCTAGGAATGACGGGATCAAAACCCGTTGCCTTACCGCTTGGCTACGCCCCAAAAATTAAAGACAGCTCCCTATGGCGCCGGCGGCAGCGCCTGAAGCAAGGGCGAGCGATTGAGTGCCCGCGCCGTGAAACACACCCACTGCGACTCCAACATCTGCTCGGCCGCGCGCTCAGCCTGAGCCTGCTCCTCGAAGGTCGCAAAAACGCACGCACCCGTTCCCGTCAGCCGCGGCTTCGCGCCCAGATCGCTCAAAACCGCGAAGGCAGCCCGAACGGGCCCGTAACGCTCCAGAACCACCGGCAGACAGTGATTCGCGTGGCTGCCGTCGAAAAAAGCGCGTATTGTGACGGGCGGGTTATCCCTTGTCAATTCCGGCGCATTGAACACGTCTGCGGTCGACACATGGCAGGCCGGGACGACAACGAGGAACCAGGGCTCAGGCAAGTCCAGCGGCACAAGCTGCTCCCCAACCCCCTCCCCCCAAGCTGCCCGACCGAACAGGAAGACCGGCACGTCTGCACCGAGCCTCAAGCCCAGGTCCTGCAACTCCTGCAACGTCAAGCCGCATTCCCACAACGCATTCAGGCCAGCGAGAACCGTCGCGGCGTCGGAGCTACCCCCACCGAGGCCGCCACCCATCGGCAGATTTTTCTCGAGCGTAATGTCGACGCCCCGGCGGGTGCCGGTGTGACTTTGCAACAGGGCCGCGGCACGCACCGTCAGGTCCGAGTCTGCAGGCACACCGGGTAGCGGGGTCTGCAGACGGATGCTACCGTCGCTGCGCTCCCGCAGCGTGATCCAGTCGCAGCGGTCGATGAATTGAAACACCGTCTGCAGCAAGTGGTACCCATCCGGCCGTCGCCCCACGATCCGCAGCATCAGGTTCAGCTTGGCGGGCGCCGGCAAGCGCAGCACCTTCGCGTCAACCACGTCCGACGCCCCTACGGCAGAATTTCCCATTCATCGACCACCAGCTTCAGTTTCATTTCATCTCCGCTCGCCGACAGCTTACGCGGCAACGCCACCCCCTGCGCCGACACGAACTGCTCGTAGGCCAGGGACCAGCCTTCCTGCTTCAATTCCCGCAGAAGACCGGCAGCATCGTACCGCGGTACGGCGTCCCGAGCGGGTCGCGGCACACCGATCACCCAGTAGCGGAGACTGGACAATGGCACGGGAAAACCGAGTTCCTGCCGCACCAGCGCTGCGGCATCGCGCGAAGTCTTGACCTCCCCGCGGTCGTCCCGAATCAGGATCCAGTCGTCCTGCAAAACGATCGATACACCACCCTGACTCAGGGGACCGGAAACCTGGACACGGTCCTGCGCGTTCTCGTGTTCCCACCGGATGCTGCCATGGAACCCCTCCGACGCGGTCTGGGCTCCGATGCGACCCACCATCCGCCAGTGGGTCAACCCGAGCAACCGACTTTGAGCGTCAGGCGTTGCAGCGACCGGGGGCAAGCGCGGAGCACAGCCCGACGCTGCGAGGCCGAGCAAGAGGGAGATCAGGGCACAGTAAACCCCAGTCCGGACGCTCACCGCAGAAACGCTTCCCGGTACTTGGACCGTATGCGCTGCATCTCCCGATGTTCCGGATCCTTGCTCAAGGCACCCCGCCACACGCGCCGCGCTTCTTCCCTGCGCCCGCTTTCCCACAATACTTCGCCCAGGTGGGCGGCGATCTCCGGGTCCTTGAAAAGACGGTGGGCACGCTCGAGATAATCCAGCGCGACATCGAGCTTACCCAGGCGATAGTGGAGCCAACCCCAACTGTCCATCACCGCCGGATCATTCGGTTTCAGTTGCATCGCCCGCGCGATGAGGGACTTCGCCTCGTCGAGCCTCAGATTGCGATCGGCCAGTGTAAAGCCGAGCGCATTCAACGCATTCGCATCGTTGGGGCTCTTCTCGATGACGGCGCGAAGATCGGCCTCGAGGAGATCGGCACGACCCAACTGGTCGGCAATCAGCGCCCGGCTGTACAGGAGTTCTGCCCGCCCCGGATCCTCGGCCAGTGCCGAGGTCAGTAGATCGAAAGCCGCCTGCGGCTCCTTACGCTTCACGAGGAGGTCGGCCTCGACCAGATACAGGCGCAGCGACTCGTTCGGAAAGCGCTGACGCAGTTCGCTAAGCCGGCCGCGCGCTTCGTCCACGCGTCCGAGACTGACCAGTACGGTCACCGCGTTGACTCGCGCGTCGAACTCACTGGGCCCCGAGTCGACACTATCGAAAAAGACCAGCGCCTCCGGTAGGTGGTTTTGACGCAGTTCGAGCAGACCGAGGTAGAAACTGGCCTGTCCGCGCCACTTCTCGGTACCCAGCAGTTTGCGCAACTCGGCCCGCGCCGAATCTTCCTTGCCGGTCTCCAGCAGCAGCACCGCGAGACCGAATCGCGCATCATCGTTACCCGGATCACGGGACAGAACGCCTTTCAGTTCCCGCTCTGCGCCACGCAGATCGCCCGTCTTGGTCAGGAATTGCGCCAGTATCAGACGCAGTCGATCGTTAGCGGGATCGCGGCTTACGGCCTTGCGAATGATATCTCGCGCCGACTCGGAGTCACCCATTTGTGACATCAACTGAGCCTGTAGCAATTGCGCGCGACTCCACCGTGGCTGCATCGACAGGGCTTTCTGCGTCTGATCGAGCGCCAGCGCATATTCGCCCTTGTTGGTGGCAAGCAACGCATACGCGAAGTGGACCTCGGCGACATGCGGGAAGGCCTCCTGAAGCGACTTCATCACACGCAGGCCGTCTTCCTTCGACAACTCACCGTCCAGCATCTTGACCAATTCGATCAGCGTGCTCTCGACATCGACCGACGGCAGGCTCAACAGCGTGCGCAACTGAGCCACCCCCTGTTCGAGATTGCCCTGCTTCAAATTCAGGATCGCGGAAATTCGCTTCGGGGCCGTGTTCGACGGATCGCGTTGGCTCCACAGAGCCGCCGCTTCCGCCGCACTGCCGAGATTTTTGGCGTAGAGGGCTATCTGTGTCGCACGCTCTGCCACCTTGGGATCGGGGGTGAGCTTCGCGGCTTCGAGGTAATGCTCCAGTGCGCCTGCGTAATCGCCCCGCTGTCCAGCGATTTCGGCGCTGAGCACCAGATAGACATACTCCGAGGCCTGGGGCAACGGGGAATGGCTGGTTCGCAGGTCGTTCGAGGCAAAATCCACCCCATTGCGAGCCGTTCCGAAAAGCCCATTGCAGGCAACCAGCAGCGCGGCCAGCACAAGGCCGGGAAGCAAAGGTCTCAAGATGGAAATCACAATTGGCGCAACAACAGTCCGCGGGTCATGTCTGAAACCGCAACCGTCTGCGCGCACGGCCCGCAGCGCAGGCCACCCCCCCTCCAACGAACGGCAGGAATGCTGCCGAACAAAGGAACGAGCGTAAGGTCAAGCGATCTGAGGTTTCCGTAAGCGACACGTCGAAATGGAAGGCTGGCCGCAGCGCGCTATGACGTTGCGCTTTGGACTTGAGGACGGGCTTTTTTTACAATTATACGCTTGATCGCCGCGATATTTCAGTAGATGTCGATTTTGACTTTGGGCTTAAGCCATCATACCGCCCCGCTTTGCGTTCGGGAACGGTTAGTGCTGCCCTCTGATCGGCTGGCCTCTGCGTTGCGCGATCTTGTCGCGATACCTGACGTGGAAGGTGCAGCGATTCTCTCGACCTGCAATCGGACCGAGCTGTACTGTGAATCGGACGTGACCCAGAGCGAGGTGCTCATCGACTGGATCGCTCGCCAGCAGCAAATGTCACCCGGTGATATCCGCCCCTATCTCTATCAGCACCGCGGCGCCGACACGATTCGTCACATGTTCCGGGTCGCCAGTGGACTCGACTCGATGGTTCTGGGGGAACCGCAGATCCTCGGCCAGTTGAAGCAGGCTTACCAGACGGCCAATGCGGCCGGCACACTCGGCAAGGTCCTGAGCCGGCTCTTTCACCATGCGTTCTCGGCCGCTAAGAAAGTTCGTACCGATACGGCGATCGGATCCAGCCCCGTATCGGTCGCGTTCGCTGCTGTGCGGCTGGCACAGCGCATCTTCGACGACCTGAGCGAGCAGACTGCGCTGCTGATCGGCGCCGGCGATACCATAGAGCTCACTGCGCGCCACCTCGCCGAAAACAGGATCGGCCGCCTGATCGTTGCCAACCGGACATTTGACCGGGCCCATGCGCTGGCATCTCAGTTTGGCGGCTTTGCAATCTCGCTCGACGAGTTGCCGCTGCATCTGGCCAAGGCGGACATTCTCGTCTCGTCCACCTCCAGTCCGCTACCGATACTCGGCAAGGGAAGCGTGGAGAGCGCGATCCGCGCGCGCAAGCACAAACCGATGTTCATGGTCGATCTCGCCGTACCACGCGACATCGAAGCCGAAGTCGAACAACTCCCCGACGCCTACCTTTACACCGTCGACGATCTCAAGGACACGATTGAAGAGAACTTTGAATCGCGTCGTGAAGCGGCCAAGAAGGCTGAGGAGATCCTCGACGTCGAGGTGGCACATTTCGTCGGGTGGCTCAGAGCGCAGGGAGTAAACACGACCATCTGCGATGTCCGGGCACATGCTCAGGAATTGCGCGACCGCGCCTTGTCGAAAGCACTGCGCGCCCTACGCAACGGGCGGGCGCCCGAAGACGCGTTACAATTGCTGGCCGACACGCTGACCAACCAGCTGCTGCACACCCCCAGCCTGCAGATCCGCATGGCGGGCATCAATGAACGCCCCGATCTTGTCGCCGCGGCTCGGGAACTCTTTCAGCTCAAGGACCCCTCCGACCCGTGAAGGCGAGCATCCAGACCCGACTCGAAAGCCTGTCCGACCGCTTCGACGAAATCACGGCGCTGCTGACCGACCCCGAGGTACAGGGCGATCAGGACCGCTTCCGATCCCTGAGCCGTGAGTATGCCCAGCTGAACCCGGTGATCACCTGTTTTCGCGCCTACCGCGACGCACTGGACGCCGTCGTCTATGCCGAATCACTACAACAGGATCCGGATCCCGAAGTGCGCGCCATGGCGCGCGAGGAATTGGGCGACGCTGAAGCCAAACGCGACGAACTGGACCAGCAACTCCAGATCCTGCTGCTGCCCCGCGATCCGAACGACGAACGCAATATCTTTCTCGAGGTCCGGGCCGGCACCGGAGGCGCGGAAGCGGCCTTGTTCGCGGGCGATCTGCTGCGCATGTACACGCGCTATGCCGAAATCTCCGGCTGGAAAACGGAGATCGTCAGCGAAAGTGAAGGAGAGCATGGCGGGTACAAGGAAGTTGTCTTGCGGATCACGGGCCAGGATGTTTATTCGCGGCTGAAGTTCGAGGCCGGCACCCACCGCGTGCAGCGTGTGCCGGAGACCGAAGCCCAGGGCCGCATTCACACATCGGCCTGCACCGTCGCAATCCTCCCCGAGGTCGACGAGGTCGAGGTCGACATCAATCCGGCCGACCTGCGCGTGGACACCTACCGCGCCTCGGGCGCAGGGGGGCAGCACGTGAACCGTACCGACTCGGCAGTGCGCCTGACGCATATCCCCACGGGCATCGTCGTCGAATGCCAGGATGAGCGTTCGCAGCATAAAAACCGCGCCCGCGCGATGTCGCTGCTGAAATCGCGCATCCTGGCCGCCGAACAGGAAAAGCAGAGCGCCGAAATCGCCGCGTCGCGGAAACTGCAGGTGGGTAGCGGCGATCGCTCAGAGCGCATCCGGACCTACAACTTCCCGCAAGGCCGGCTGACGGATCATCGCATCAACCTGACCTTGTACAAACTCGATGCGATCATCGCCGGAGACCTTGATCCGGTCATCCAGCCGCTGACCAACGAGCATCAGGCCGAATTGCTTGCCCAGCTTTCTGAAGCCTGACGGACCGGCGCCGACTCTGGCCGAGGCGCTCCGTACTGCCTCGCGTCGGCTCGAGACCGCCAGCCCGTCGGCACTGCTCGATGCCGAGATCCTGCTGGCCCATGTGCTCGGGAAATCCCGCACCTACCTTCGCGCGTGGCCAGAGGCATCTCTGGAACCGGAACCGCAGGCGCTTTTCGACGCATTGATCGAACGGCGCGTCAACGGCGCACCGATTGCTTATCTGACCGGGTCACGCGAATTCTGGTCCCGGGACTTTATCGTGACACCCGCGGTCTTGATCCCGCGCCCGGAAACGGAGCTGCTGGTGGAGATGGCGCTAGCCCACCTTCGTGAGCACCCGACCGCTGCGGTACTCGACCTTGCGACCGGCAGCGGCGCCATTGCCGTGACGCTGGCAACCGAGTATCGGACCGCCACCGTGTCCGCCTCCGATATCAGCGCTCCCGCACTGGCGGTCGCTCGACGCAATGCGGCCCGCTGGGGAGCCGCGGTGCGTTTCTTGGAATCCGACTGGTTCGCAAATTTGCCGGCCGGGCTGGAGTTCGATCTGATCGTCTCGAACCCGCCGTATATTCCGGACACCGACCCGCACCTAAGAGAGGGCGACCTCCGATTTGAACCACCGATCGCGTTGCAGGGAGGGCCGGACGGCATGGCTGCCTACCGAACTATCGCCGAGCAGGCCTGCGCGCGCCTGCGCCCGAACGGTGTGTTGCTGCTGGAACACGGCTTCGATCAGGCCCATGCCGTTGGCGCACTTCTGAAGCAGCACCGGTACCGCCACATCGACCATCACGCCGACCTTCAGGGGCACTGGCGTGCGACCTGCGCGACGGCCCCCGAAAGGTGAGCCGCTGTGCCGGCGCGGAGCCCTGAAGCTGCCGGAAACCCAGCTACTTGACGCGCATCCCGGGCTGCGCGCCGGCATCGGGCGACAGCAGGAAGATGTCCGCACCACCAGGTCCGGCCGCGAGCACCATGCCCTCGGACAGGCCGAACTTCATCTTGCGCGGCGCCAGATTCGCGACCATGACCGTCAACCGCCCGATCAATGCTTCGGGCGGATAGGCCGACTTGATGCCGGCGAACACTGTCCGGTTCTCGTTGCCGAGATCCAGCGTCAGCTTCAGCAACTTGTCCGCCCCCTCGACATGCTCGGCGTTCGCGATCTTCGCCACGCGCAGATCGAGCTTGACGAAATCGTCGATCGTGATCGTTTCGGCAACGGGGTGAATCTCGTGCTGCTGATGCTCGCTGGGCTTGGCCGACGAGCGGACCGGCACGTCCGTCGCTGCCAAGCTGGCCTGATTGGCAGCGACCAGCGAATCGACGCGCACCTTGTCGATACGTGTCAGCAAGTGCTGATAAGGATTGATGCGGTGCCCCGCCGTCAACGGCGTACCCGCATCCTCCCAACGCAGCGGCGGTACGGCCAGAAACGTCTCGACGGCCTCGACGACGGCCGGCAACACCGGCTTCAGGTACACGGTCAGGATACGGAACAAGTTGAGACTTAGCGAACAGATGCGCTGCACATCCGCCTCGCGGCCCGGTTGTTTGGCGAGTGCCCACGGCGCCTGATCGTTCACATACTGGTTGACGCGGTCGGCGGCCAGCATGATCTCGCGCATTGCCTTTGCGCAGTCCAACTTTTCATAGCCCGCCTGCGCGCGAAACCCCGCCGCCAGCACACCTGCGGCCGTCGCGATGGCATCGTCCGCAGGTTCGGTCGCTTCCGCGCCGTGAAGCTCACGCCACTCCTGCGCCGCGAGCAGCCCGACTCCGAACTCGCCGAGGATCTCATTGGCGTAGTGCTGACCGCGATGGATCACCTGACGATACGCATCGAAAACCCGCTGGACTGGCGGCTCCGGCGCGGCGAGTTCTCCGCCGCAGCGCTCGGAAATGAACTTCGCGGTACGGCTCGCGATGTTGACATATTTACCGACCAGATCGCTGTTGACGCGCAGCACGAAGTCATCGAGGTTCAGGTCGATGTCTTCCATGGTGCCGTTCAGCTTGCAGGCGTAGTAGTAGCGCAGCCATTCGGGATTCAGCCCCTGCTGCAGATAACTTTCCGCCGTAATGAAGGTACCCCGGGATTTCGACATTTTCTCGCCGTTCACGGTCAGGAAACCGTGCGCGAAGATCCGGGTCGGCGTGCGGAAGCCGGAATAACGCAGCATGGCCGGCCAGAACAGGGCATGGAAGTACAGGATGTCCTTGCCGATGAAGTGGTACAACTCGGTATCGGAATCCGCATGCCAGTATTCCTCGAAATCGAGGCCGGTGCGGCCACACAGTTTTGCGAAGCTGCCCATGTAGCCGATCGGCGCGTCCAGCCAGACATAAAAATATTTCCCCGGCGCCTCCGGGATCTCGAAGCCGAAATACGGCGCATCGCGCGAAATATCCCAATCCGCCAGTCCTGACTCCAGCCACTCGTTCATCTTGTTCGCAGCTTCGGACTGCAGGTGACCGGCCCGGGTCCACTCCTTGAGGAATACCGCACATTCGCCGAGCTTGAAGAAGTAGTGCTCGGACTCCTTCCGGATCGGCGGAGCCCCCGAGATGGCCGAGTACGCATTGATCAGGTCGGTGGGCGCATAGGTCGCGCCGCAGGCCTCGCAGCTGTCCCCATACTGATCCACCGCGTGGCAGCGCGGACACTCGCCCTTGATGAAGCGGTCGGGCAGGAACATCGCCTTGACCGGATCGTAATACTGTTCGATCGCCCGCATCTCGATCAGGCCCTTGTCGCGCAGCGCGCGGTAGATACGCTCCGCAAAAACGCGCGTCTCGTCGGAATGCGTCGTGTAGTAATTGTCGAACTCGACCCGGAAACCGGCGAAATCGCGCGAATGCTCGGCGTGCACGCGAGCGATCAACTCTTCGGCGGGAATACCTTCCTTCTCCGCGCGGAGCATGATCGGCGTGCCATGTGTGTCGTCCGCGCAGACATACCAGCATTCGTGCCCCTGCATCCGCTGGAAACGCACCCAGATGTCGGTCTGGATGTATTCGACCAGGTGGCCGAGATGGATGGGGCCATTGGCGTAAGGCAGGGCGCTGGTGACCAGGATTCTTCGCGGCGTGTTCATCGGGTTGATGCAGTCCATAGGGCAAGCCCATCATTATCCCATATCCGCCGGGCGGCTCGTTCGCGGCGCCCTACAGCCGCCCCGCCACTGCGACGGCCGCGGCCTCACCGTGTACAATGACAGGCTCAATCGACCGGCAGATTTTCCCGCATGTCTCTCTCGAACAACGACGTAGAAGCCGTTCTCCGCACTCTGATCGATCCCAACCTCGGCAGCGATCTGATCAGCGCCAAAGCCGTCAAGCAGATCGCGATCGACGGCACGTCCATCGAGCTATGCGTGCGGCTCGGTTATCCGGCCCGCAGCTTCTGGCCCGAACTGACCGAAGCCATTCGCGAGAGCCTGACGGCCACCCTCGGCGCGACGGCAGTGAGCATCGACATCGGCACAGAGGTCGTCTCGCACGCGGTGCAAAAGAATCTGGCACCACTGCCCGGTGTCCGGAACATCATCGCGATCGCCTCCGGCAAGGGCGGCGTCGGCAAGTCGACGACCGCCGTCAACCTTGCGCTCGCGCTCGCCGCCGAGGGCGCCCGCACGGGCCTGCTCGATGCCGACATCTACGGCCCGAGTCAGCCCCTGATGCTCGGCGTCACAGGACGCCCCCAGACGGACGGCAAGCGCTTCTCGCCAGTCACGGCGCTTGGCTTGCAAACCATGTCCATCGGCTACCTGATCGATGACGACACGCCGATGATCTGGCGCGGCCCGATGGTCACCGGCGCGCTGACGCAGCTGCTGAAGGACACGAGCTGGGACGATCTCGACTATCTTGTCATCGACCTACCGCCCGGCACCGGGGACATCCAGCTGACCCTCGCGCAGCAGATCCCCGTTTCCGGGGCCGTCATCGTCACGACACCTCAGGATATCGCGCTGCTCGACGCGCAGAAGGGGCTCAAGATGTTCGAAAAGGTCAGCGTCCCGGTCCTCGGTCTGATCGAGAACATGAGCATCCATATCTGCAGCCAGTGCGGGCACGCCGAGCCGATCTTCGGCGCCGGCGGCGGACACCGGATGGCGGAGCGCTATGGCGTGGAGTTGCTCGGTGCCCTGCCGCTGGACATCCGGATCCGGGAAGCGGCAGACGGCGGACATCCGACCGTGATCTCCGACCCGGAGGGCAGCGCGGCTCAGATGTACAAATCCATCGCCCGCAAAATGGCGGCGCGTCTCGCGCGAAAAGCCAAGGACTACAGCGGCCGGTTTCCCAAGATCACCGTCACGAACACCTGAACCTCCGCCGCCTGACACGACATTATGGGTATCAAGTCGGACCGCTGGATCCGCTGCATGGCCGCCGAGCACGGTATGATCGAACCGTTCGAACCGCAGCAGATCCGTCACGCCGCCGGTGAGCGCGTCATTTCGTACGGCACGTCGAGCTACGGCTACGACATCCGCTGCTCGAACGAATTCAAGATCTTCACCAACATCAACTCGGCCATCGTCGACCCGAAGAATTTCGACGAAAGCAGCTTCGTGGACGTCAAGTCCGAGGTCTGCATCATTCCACCGAACAGCTTCGTGCTGGCCCGTACGGTCGAGTACTTCCGGATCCCGCGCGACGTGCTGACGATTTGCCTTGGCAAGTCGACCTATGCCCGCTGCGGCATCATCGTGAATGTCACCCCTCTGGAGCCCGAGTGGGAAGGCCACGTGACGCTCGAGTTCTCCAACACGACACCGCTGCCGGCAAAAGTCTACGCCAACGAGGGGGTGGCCCAGGTGCTGTTCATTGGCGCCGACGAGCCATGCGAAGTTTCCTACCGCGATCGCGGCGGCAAGTATCAGGGCCAGACCGGCGTCACCCTGCCCAAGGCCTGACCTGCCGCACCGTCCGCCGCCGAATACAGCCCCTCCCCGAGGAGTCCACATCATGAATGCATCCCACGATGCTTTTCTGGAAGCCCAGCAGTACATTCCGGGCGGCGTCAACTCGCCGGTCCGAGCGTTCCGTGTGGTCGGCGGCGATCCGCTGTTCATTGCGCGCGCGGCAGGCCCCTACCTCTACGACACCGCTGGTCGCGCCTACATCGATTACGTCGGCTCCTGGGGTCCGATGGTTCTCGGCCACGCCCATCCCGAGGTGTTGAGCGCGGTACATGCCGCCGTGGACCGAGGCCTCAGCTACGGTGCGCCGACCTTGATCGAAACGGAGATGGCAAGGCGACTGTGCGAACTGGTGCCCTCGCTGGAACTCGTCCGCATGGTCAGTTCCGGGACCGAGGCAACGATGAGCGCGATCCGGCTGGCGCGCGGCTACACCGGGCGTGACAAGATCCTCAAGTTCGAAGGCTGTTATCACGGTCATTCCGACTCGCTGCTCGTCAAGGCCGGTTCGGGGGCGCTGACGCTCGGCGTGCCGAGCTCTCCCGGCGTGCCCGCCTCGCTCGCCGAACACACGCTGACCGCCGCCTTCAACGACAGCGAACAGACCGAGCTGCTCTTTGCCGAGTATGGGGAGCAGATCGCGGGGGTCATCGTCGAGCCAGTGGCCGGCAACATGAATTGCGTGCCGCCTGCTCCCGGCTTTCTGGAGACACTGCGCGAGCAATGCACACGCTACGGCAGCGTGTTGATTTTCGACGAAGTGATGACCGGTTTTCGGGTCGGTATCGGCGGCGCCCAGGCGTTGTACGGCGTCATACCCGACCTGACGACACTCGGGAAGGTGGTCGGCGGCGGAATGCCGGTCGGCGCGTTCGGCGGCCGGCGCGACATCATGGAGCGGATCGCACCGCTTGGTCCCGTCTATCAGGCAGGGACCCTGTCGGGAAATCCCGTCGCGATGACCGCCGGACTGAAGACCCTGGAATTGATCGCGAGACCGGGGTTCTTCGAGCGGCTTGCCGACCTGACACGTTATCTGACGGAAGGACTCAGTGAGCGGGCGCTAAGGGCGGGAATTCCGTTTATGACGCAGCTCGTCGGCGGCATGTTCGGGATGTTCTTCACTCCCGAGGCGGAAATCGCCCGTTTCGAGCAGGTCATGGCCTGCGACCAGGAGCGGTTTCGCCGCTTTTTCCATGGCATGCTGGAGGAAGGCGTCTATCTCGCCCCGTCAGCTTTCGAAGCGGGATTCGTCTCGATTGCCCACGACGAACCCGTGATAGACCAGACACTGGCAGCGGCGGAACGCGTTTTCGCCCGCCTTTAGTCGGGAACACGGCGAGCGAAGGCTGACGCGCCTGGCGGCGCGCTTGCGTGAAGCTCGCTGACCAATGTCACCGCTTCATCATGTTGAAGAACTCGACGTTCGTCTTGGTGTCCTTCAGCTTGCCGAGGAGGAATTCGCTGGCCGCCATTTCGTCCATCGGCTGGAGTATCTTGCGCAGGATCCAGCATTTCTGCAGTTCGTCCGCCGGCACCAGGTATTCTTCGCGGCGGGTCCCCGACCGGTTGATATTGATCGCCGGATAGACACGTTTCTCGGCAATCTTGCGGTCCAGGTGCAGTTCCATGTTGCCGGTGCCCTTGAACTCCTCGTAAATCACCTCGTCCATGCGCGAGCCGGTATCTACCAGCGCTGTGGCGATGATGGTCAGGCTGCCACCTTCCTCGATGTTGCGTGCGGCACCAAAGAAGCGCTTCGGCCGTTCCAGCGCATTGGCGTCGACACCACCGGTCAGGACCTTGCCCGAAGGCGGGATCACGGTGTTGTAGGCACGTGCGAGGCGGGTGATGGAGTCGAGCAGAATCACCACATCCCGCTTGTGCTCGACGAGGCGTTTGGCCTTCTCGATCACCATCTCGGCGACCTGCACGTGCCGGGCGGGCGGTTCGTCGAAGGTGCTCGACACCACGACCCCCTTCACGCTGCGCTGCATCTCGGTGACTTCCTCGGGGCGCTCGTCGATCAGCAGCACGATCAGGTAGCACTCCGGATTCTTCTCGGCGATTGATTGCGCCAGATGCTGCAGGATCATCGTCTTGCCGGCCTTCGGCGGCGACACGATCAAGCCGCGCTGCCCCTTGCCGATGGGCGCGATCAGATCGATCACACGTGCCGTCAGGTCCTCCGTCGTGCCGTTGCCCAACTCCAGTGTGAAACGCTCGACCGGAAACAGCGGCGTCAGATTCGAGAACAGGATCTTGTGCTTGGCGTTTTCGGGCGGCTCGTAGTTGATCTGCTCGACCTTGAGCATCGCAAAGTAGCGTTCGCTGTCTTTCGGCGGCCTGATCTTGCCCGAAATGGTGTCCCCGGTCCGTAGACTGAACCGCCGGATCTGGCTAGGCGACACGTAGATATCGTCCGGACCGGCCAGGTATGAACTGTCGGTCGAGCGCAGGAAGCCGAAGCCATCCTGCAAGATCTCCAGCACCCCGTCCCCATAGATGTCCTCGCCATTTTTCGCGAGTTTCTTGAGCATCGAGAAGATCAGGTCTTGCTTGCGGGTGCGGGCCACGCCCTCGATGTCCATCGACTCGGCGAGTTGGATGAGTTCGGATACGGGCTTGCGCTTCAGATCGGTCAGGTTCATGGCGTTAGAGCACGGCAGGATGATGCGAGGAACGAGAGTCTCGGAGATTCGGAAGGAAGATCCCGGGAAGGGAGCCTGAGCAGGCGGGCTTCCGCGACGTACGCGGAGCAGGGATCTACGGATGTGAACGATCGTAGATTACCACATGGGCCGCGCTCCGTCCACCGTGATCGGACGAGAGGCAGCCTGTGGCGAAGAGCCGCAACGTTACAGGTGCGTATCCAGGAAAGCGGTCAACTGGGACTTGGACATCGCACCGACTTTGGTTCCCTCGACCTCGCCATTCTTGAACAGCATCAGGGTGGGAATACCGCGAACGCCAAACCGTTGCGGCGTTGTCGGGTTGTCATCGATATTCAGCTTGGCCACGGTCAGTTTGCCGGCGTAATCGGCGGCGATTTCGTCGAGTATCGGCGCGATCATCTTGCAGGGCCCGCACCATTCGGCCCAGTAGTCCACGAGCACGGGTTCCGGAGACTTGAGAACCTTCTCCTCGAACTCTCCATCGGTCAAATGCACAATGTTCGCGCTCACCATTAACTCCTTGATCTCAGCACCAATTCGCAATCGGGTCCGGGCAACGCCACGGACCGGAACCACATGTCGGCAGAATGTGCGGGAATTTGAGCCTAAACGGGGCGATTTTGCAAGCCCAAGGAGCGCTCGCAGAACGAGCCGAGCGGCTCCGAGCGAGGCCTGTAGCCTGGATGCCCGACCACGCGGCCAGCTTCAGCAGCGGTTCCGCCGCAAACCGGGAGCGAGAGGGTCTGCGGGTTCACCCCCCAGCCCCGACACCACATGTGAGCGGGTCAGTACTGCCAGTTCATCCCGAGCCTTTCCGCTGGCGCTGACTGGCGGACAGAAGCTCAACTCAACGGCGACGCGCCGTTCCCCGAGCAAGCGCCAAAGATGCGGCAGAAAGTCATCCTCCCCGACGAACGGAACATGCTCGCAGCCTGCACCGTGATAACGGATCGCGACCGGTTGGACCTGGGCGCCGACCCGCACGGCCGGCCCGAACAGCCTTGCGTGGAACCGCAAGACTGTGGCTCCGGTACTGCTTGTACCCTCGGGGAACAGGGCGACGGCCTGCCCTTGCCGCAACAGCCAGGTCATCCGGTCGGCCACCAGGCCGCTGCTCGCCAGATCTCCGCGACTGACGAGCAGCGTACCCGTACCCTTGGCCAGAAAGCCGACAAGCGGCCAGGCTCCCACTTCACGCTTGGCAACGAAGGTCAACGGTCGGCAGGCACCGAGCAGCACGATATCCAACCAGGAAACATGGTTGCTCACCCACAAAACCGCGTCAGCAGACGGACGCCCCGAAACCCGCACCCTCACGCCCAAAATGCTCAGCAGACCGCGATACCAGGCCACTTGGACAGCCCCTTCCAAGCGGCGGGCGGGCGAGAGCGGAAGACAGCGAAACACCGGGAACAGCAGGCCGACTGCCGTCATGCCGGCGGCGAACATGAGGCCGATCAGCGCGGCTCTAGACCATTGCAGAAATCGTCGCATGCTCGGTTTCCTTGAGTCCGACGAAGCGGCGCTCGTAACGTTCCGCCAACCGGTCCAGCGACAGCAGGACGAAAACATCCATGACGTTGAAATCGGGATCCCAGCAGGGATCGCCGCAGACCCAGGCGCCCAGCCTCAGATACGCCTGCAGCAGCGGCGGAATCCCACTCTCATCACGCTGGCAACGCTGTTGCGCGGGCACCGGGAGACGCGACCGCACGCCCAGTTCAACCGGCCCCAACTGCGCCGGCGACAATTGGCTGTAGACCGCATCGACCGCAAAACCGCTAGGGCCGGGCGGGATGCTCGCGCAACCCATCAGATAATCGAAACCTCGCTGCGTCGCATAGTCGGCCAGTTCGGCCCAGAGCGCCGTAATGATGACGCCGCCACGATATCCGGGCGCTACGCAGGTTCTCCCGATCTCGAGGAAACGTCCGGGACGCGCCAGCAGTCGGTCGAGTTCGAACTCGCTCTGCGAGTAAAATCGCCCGAGCCGCCTGGCCTCGGTGTCGCGCAACAGCCGCGTACAGCCGATGACTCGATCGGACAACTGATCCACGACGACCAGATGATCGCAATAGGCATCGTATTCGTCGCAGTCGAGACCCGGCACCAGCGTGTGCAGACGCGCCCCCATCTCTCCGGCAAAAACCTGGTAGCGCAAAGCCTGCGCCTTGTGCACCAATTCTCCATCGCGCGCCAGGAACGTGGCGAAGCGCCGCGATCGGGACGGCCGCGCCCCTGCAGTTGAGTCCAGCACTGTGCAATCTCCCGCGAGTTGGTGAACATCACGCCACCTTAGGGCAGGCGCGTGACAACTTGCGGAAGCTCCGATGACGCTTAGATGAAACCGTGCGGACCCGAGTCTCAGTCGGGCATGACGGCGCGCAGGTCGTCGACTGCGGCAAAGTCGTCGATCTGCCGCGGTGGTTGATTGAGGTCCGGCCTGCGAATCGCTATGGTCTGGCCTATCCCATGACGCCGGGCGGATTGGAGCACCGCGAGGCTGTCATCGATGAGCACGCTCCGGAGCGGCAGGAATGGCTCGACTTTGCGCAGCCGCGTCCAGAAAACAGACGACTCTTTCGGCATACCGAGTTCATGCGAACAAATCTGTGCCGCGAAGAACCGATCCAGGCCGGTGCGGTCCATCTTCAGCGAGAGACTGGCCGGGTGGGCGTTGGTGACCAGCACGACGCGCACCGGGAGTGCCTGCAAGGCGCGCAGGAAAGCTTCCGCGTAAGGCATCACCGTAATGGCGGATGCGATTTCCCGCTTGAGCGCGATCAGGTCCATCCCGAGTTCCGCGCTCCAGTAGTCGAGGCAATACCAGGCCAGCGCACCCTCCTGGGTCTGGTAGCGGGCAGTAATCCGTGCCTGCGCATCCGTAAAGCTCAAGCCGCGGGCTTCGGCATAGCGACGCGGCACCAACTCGCGCCAAAAATAGTTATCGAACCCCAAGTCCAACAAGGTGCCATCCATATCCAGAAACACCGTGTCGATGCTGCTCCAGTCAATCATCGGTTATGATCCTCCAAAGAAACATGATCCCAATCCGACGAACGTGAGCAGCAAGGGAACCTATTCCATGCCAATATCCAGAGAACCATCGCACTATCTCGAATCCGTTGTAGCCTTGACGCGCGAAGCGGGAAAGAAAATCCTCGACATCTACGGCACCGACTTTCTGGTCGACCTGAAGGGTGATGATAGCCCGTTGACACAGGCTGATCTCGCGTCGCACGAAAGCCTGGTCCGCGGTCTGGCCACCCTACACCCCACTCACCCGATCATCTCCGAGGAGTCCACGGCCGTCGCGCCGGAGATCCGTAAGGCCTGGCAATCCTGCTGGATGATCGACCCACTCGACGGCACCAAGGAATTCATCAAGCGCAACGGGGAGTTTACCGTCAATGTCGCGCTGATCTTCGACCGTCAGCCGGTACTCGGCGTGGTTTACGCGCCTGTGCTCGACCTCACGTATTTCGCCGCGGAAGGTTGCGGCGCCTACAAGCAGAGCGGAGACGAGGTTCCGGAGCCGATCCGCGTCAGGGACCGCCGCGGGGATAGGCTCACGGTCGTCGGTAGCCGCTCGCACCAGACCGAGGAACTGATGCAGTACCTGACCCGACTGGGGGATCACGACCTGACATCGATGGGCAGCTCGCTCAAGTTGTGCCTCGTCGCCGAGGGCGCCGCGGACATCTACCCGCGTATCGGCTTGACCTCGGAATGGGATACGGCCGCGGCGCATTGCGTCGTGCGTGAAGCGGGCGGCCGAGTAACGGATCTGAAGGGACAGGAACTTCGCTACAACGAACGGGACACCTTCCTGAATCCCTATTTCCTGGCGTTCGGTGACAAGACCACAGACTGGTGCCAGTACGCGGAAGGGATCGCTGGCTGACCGAGCGTCTAGCCGAACTTCCGCAACTGCGCGGGCCCCGCCACATCGCCGGCGCTGTAAACGACACGTTCCCAGACTGACGCTACCCACAGGGGATCCACTCGAAGATCCCCTCCCAGCAGCCACTCCACCACGGCCTCGGCGACGCGCGGATAGACCACGCGTCGCGCCTGGCCGTGCTTCAGCCAGAAACCGACGCTTGCCTCATCGAGATCCGGCATGACCGTTCCGAACCCGAGTTGCTCCAGCGCGAGCGCATTCGACAGCTGCTCCAGCTGTGCGTGCAGCGGCTTGACCATAAGCTTCTTGCCCATTTGCAGCGCCTCGCTGGCAAGCTCGAAACCGGCATTGCAAATCACACCCGCGCAGTCACGCAGGTCATTGTGAAACCCATGTCGCGACGGTGGCCGAACATGGATATGGCTCGGCTTGTCAGCGACCGGACCGGCCCCGTAGACATGGAACTGAAATTCCCTGAAGCCCTGCAGCAGTCGCACGGTCATCCGCGCATCTTCGAAGGGCAGATAGACGAGGATCTTCTCCGGCAGGACGCGATCGGGCTCAGCTGGCGTCTCGATGATCGGCGGGAGAATGGGCTGGTCGAAGTGATGCCAGTGCAAGCCGAGACTGATGCTGGCCGGGGCGAAGGACTTCATGACCGTCCGCGCCAGGAAATCGTCGCCGGTGCGCGGAATCGGGAACGCAAAAGCATACTGATGCCCGATGCCAACCGCCCGTACGCCCCTGAGTTTTGCCGCCCAGGCGGTCACGGGTTCGAAATCGGTGATGACCAGATCGTATTCCCTTACCGCCAATCTTCGCACATCCCGAACAAATCCCGGCAGATCGTTATGAAGGGCGGTCTTGAAATAATCCACCTGACCCGCGTGGGTCTGAAAGGTCAGCCCGGCGCGCCATTCGAAATCACCGAAAATTTCCATGTCGAACAAGCGCGACCACGGTCGTCCGGTAAACAAGAAGGTGACGTCGGCCCCGGCCGCACGCAGCAAAGGCGCCATGACCCGAGCGCGCGTGATGTGGCCATTGCCGGTCGCCTGAACGCCGTAAAGGATCTTCACTAGCCCAGCACCCGCAGACTCACCGCCGCAACCGTGATGCCCATGGTCATTCCGACCAGCACGTCGGTCGGGAAATGCACTCCGAGAGAGATCCTGGACAAGCCGACCAGGCAGGCCCACAGATAGCCTGGCCATAGCAGCGCGGGGCAGAAATAGCCCAGCAGCGTCGCCATCAGGAATGCGGCAGAGGTGTGCCCGGAGGGAAAACTGAAGCGGTCCGATGGAACGATGAGACTACGAAAGTTCGGCAGCGCCTGTTGTGGCCGCCCCCGCCTGAAGCCCTGCTTCAGCAGCAGGTAACAACTCCGCTCGATGACGAAGGCTGCCATCGCGCATGACAAGAACAGGGACGCGGACGGGAGTTCCGACCGATAGCCATAGCAGTAAAGGCCGATCAGTAGGTAAAGGTATCCGTCGCCGGTGCGCGAAATCCACCGACTGACGCGAGCGCAGCGGCTAACCGGCCGGCAACCCATGAACCAGTTGAACATGACGACGTCATATTGATGAATTGTCTGGATTAGCTTCATGATCGGATCCTCAGCGCCATTGTCAGCGCGAGACAGTAGGCTTACCGCATGAAACTATTCGGACAATCACTTGACCGTTCAGTGACAGAATGCAGACAAAGCGCCATGAACACGCATCCAAACGCGCCCAGATTTGACCTTCATGCCGGAGGGATCGCCCCATGAGTGCGGCCCGGGTCGCGTTGATTACCGGCGCAGGACGGCGGCTCGGGGCTGCGATTAGCGCGGGCTTGCATGATGCCGGCTACCACGTCGTGCTGCATTGCAGGCAGTCCGTAGCCGACGCCGAGGCACTTGCGGAAACGCTAAATGCGAAACGGATGAATTCGGCGCGCGTCATTCAAGGCGATCTGCGGGATGTCGCCGCACTCCCGCAACTGGTCGCGACCGCCTTCTCGTTCTGGGGCACGCTGGATGTGCTGGTCAACAACGCGTCAGCGTTCTATCCAACGCCATTCGAGACAGCGACCGACGCGATGTGGGAGGACCTGCTCGGCACCAATCTCAAGGCCCCCTTCTTTCTGGCCCGGGCGGCCGCACGCTATCTCACGAGTACCGGCGGAACCATCGTCAACCTTTGTGACATCCACGCCGAACACACCCTCGAAGGCTATTCCATCTACAGCATCAGCAAAGCCGGCCTTGTGGCGCTGACCAAGAGCCTAGCGAAAGAGCTGGCCCCAAGCGTTCGCGTCAACGGCGTTGCTCCCGGTGCCATACTCTGGCCGGAAAGCGCATCGAATCCCGACGAGGAAACGCAAATCCTCGCACGAGTGCCGCTGGCGCGCATCGGATCTCCCGGCGACATTGCGAACGCGGTAGTATTCCTGGTCGATCGGGCACCCTACGTCACAGGACAGATACTGGCCGTCGACGGCGGGCGCAGTCTGTTCAATTAGGCATGAGCCGCAGGTCCAGACGCCGCTGCCGCACGCAGCGCTTGTCGAACGCGGCCCACAGTGCGGCGAAGCTGGTACCCAGCTCAGGGTGGACAAGATCCGCGGCCAATTCGGTCAAGGGTTCCAGAACGAATGCATAGCGCGTAATGTCATCCCGGGGTATGCGAAGGCTCCCGGCCTCGAACACCGCGTTACCGTAGAGCAGCAGGTCGAGATCAAGCGTACGGGCTGCAAACCTGTCGTCGGCGCGGATTCGCCCCACGTCGGCCTCGATCATCGTCAGGCGTTCCGCCACTTTCAGCGCTGGCAACTCACAGTCGAAACCGACGACTAGATTCAAAAAAGGATCACCAACAAAACCAACGGCTTCGCTCTCGTAAACGCTGGACAAGCGCAGCGGACCGAATTCCCGACCGAGTCTCTGCAGGCCGGCACCGATGCTCGATTCCCGGTCGACGTTGCTGCCGACACCGACGAAGATCTCAGGCACCCGAGCCTCCGCGCTCGATGATGATGCCGACGTCACTCGCGCCGCTGATGGCCCCTTTCTTGTTCACGGTCAGGCGCAACCAGGGTATGGCAAATTCCCCGAGCAACAGGTCGGCCACGCGTTCCGCCAGCGTCTCAACCAACAGAAACTCGCTGCTTTCCACGAATCCAATCAGGCGCTTCGACAACGCCTTGTAATCCAGTGTGTCGACAATGTCGTCCGATGCCGCGGCTTTGCGGATATCGGTCCCCATCTCGAGATCAAGGATCACGACCTGCTTGATCAGGCGCTCCCAGTCGTAGATGCCAATCGTCGTCTCGATCTGGAGTCCGCGTAGAAATATAATGTCCACCGCTATCTAATCCCCTATGTTTCTGCCGGCATTGGTAACACACAACTTCGCCGACTGACAACCGACAGACCGCACTCATGATCAACTGGTTCCTAGTGCCCCTGGCCTACCTGCTGGGCTCCGTGTCGACGGCCGTCATCGTCAGCCGGATCGCCGGACTGCCGGATCCACGCGAGCAAGGGTCGAAAAATCCCGGCGCGACGAATGTGCTTCGTCTTGGCGGCAAAAAGGCTGCGGTCATCACCTTGCTTGGGGATGCCGCCAAAGGGTTGATGCCGGTCCTGATCGCGAAAGGTGTCGGCGCGGAGCCTATCGTTATCGCGGCGACCGGACTCGCGGCATTCCTCGGCCATCTGTTCCCTGTATTTTTCGGCTTCAAGGGCGGCAAAGGGGTTGCGACCGCACTGGGCGTGCTGCTCGGCTATTCGAGCTGGGTCGGACTGGCTGCTGCAGTCACTTGGCTGGGCATGGCCGCCGCATTCCGCATTTCCTCACTGTCGGCCCTGGTCGCGTCACTGCTGGCCCCGACCTATTCCTGGTTCCTCGTCCGGTCACCCGAACTGACAGTCGCAACGGCGACGATGTCGGCATTGCTGATCGTTCGCCACCGGGCCAACATTCAGCGACTGCTACGCGGCGAAGAGGGCCGCATCGGCCGCTGAGGGCGCTGGCACAACGGCTACTGGGTCGCCCGGAAACGGGCTCACAGCGGAGCCAGGGTGTCCAACGGCCAGCGCGGGTAAGCCGCAATCCGGAGCGGCTCGGCCTGTCCGGCCAGGAGTCGCTGGCACCCGGCATAGGCGATCATGGCACCGTTGTCGGTACAGAACTCGAGCCGCGGGAAATAGACCCGAACCCCCTCCTCCTCAGACAGCACGCGCAGTGCGCTCCGCATCGCGCGGTTGGCGCTGACGCCACCCGACACGACCAGGCGTTGCAACCCTGTTTCGCGCAGCGCCCGGCGACATTTCACCAGTAGCGTCTCCACCACGGCGGCCTGAAACTCAGCCGCGACATCGGCACGTACGTCCGCGTTGTCGGGGTGGGCCGCAAGCACCTGCAGCACGTGGGTCTTCAGCCCACTGAAGCTGAAGTCGAGGCCCGGACGGTCGGTCATCGGCCGCGGGAAACGGAACCGTCCGGGCATACCGCGCTCCGCCAGCGCCGCCACTGCGGGTCCACCCGGGTAACCGAGTCCGAGCATCTTGGCCACCTTGTCGAACGCCTCACCCGCCGCGTCATCCAAGGACTCGCCGAGAATGCCATAACGACCGATGCCGGCAACGTCGATCAACTGGGTATGCCCTCCGGACACGAGCAAGCAAAGGAATGGGAACTCCGGCCGATCTGCCTCCAACAACGGAGCAAGCAGATGCCCCTCCATGTGATGTACCGCCAGCGCCGGCACATCCAGGGCCCAGGCGAGCGCCCGGCCAGCGGCCGCGCCGGCCAGTAAGGCCCCCACCAGCCCGGGTCCGGCCGTGTAGGCGACACCATCGAGATCCGAGCGCCCGAGCCCGGCCGCCGAGAGCACCTCGCGCAGAAGCGGCAGAAGCTTGCGAATATGGTCTCGGGACGCCAGTTCGGGAACCACGCCGCCGTAGTCCGCGTGGAGTTGAACCTGACTGTGGAGCGCGTGCGCCAGCAGGCCGTACCGGCTGTCGAAGACGGCCAGACCGGTTTCGTCGCAGGAGGTTTCGATCCCGAGCACCCGAAACGAAGTGTTGCTTTGCATGACCACCCGTTTATAATCTCCAGTTTTTCCAGGTCGGGCTGTCTTCAGGCCCGTAATTTGAGTAGCTTGAGGAGCCCCGGGAAGTCATTCATGCCGTCCATCAGAATCAGAGAAAACGAACCTTTCGAAATTGCCATTCGCCGCTTCAAACGTGCCTGCGAAAAGGCTGGCGTACTGTCCGAAGTGCGGCGCCGTGAATTCTACGAGAAACCGACCGAAGAGCGGAAACGGAAGGCAGCAGCAGCCGTAAAGCGGCATTTGAAGAAGCTCTCCCGCGAGCGTTTCGCATTGCAAAACCTTCGTAAGGGTCGTCCCCAGGTCTGATTCGCCGGTGCGCACACCCGCATGAGTGACTCTTCCCCCACACTGAAGGAGCGGCTACAGGCCGACGTGAAGTCGGCAATGAAGTCGGGCGACAAGGCGCGACTCGGCACGCTTCGGCTCGCCATGGCGGCGATAAAGCAGCGTGAGGTGGATGAGCGCATCGAACTCGACGATACGGCAGTCATTGCCGTTCTCGACAAGATGCTGAAGCAACGACGGGAATCGATCAGCCAGTACGAAAAAGGCGGACGACACGACTTGGCCGAAATCGAGCGCGCCGAAATCGACGTGCTCCAGCCGTTTCTCCCCCAACCCTTGAGCGAAGCCGAGTTGACCCGCCTCATCGAGGACGCGTTGGATCGGACGGCCGCAAAAGCCATCGGCGACATGGGAAAAGTCATGGCAATACTGAAACCTGCCCTGCAGGGACGCGCCGATCTGGCGGCCGTTAGCAAAACCGTTCGCACCCGCCTGGGAGCGTGAAGCGCGGGCAGGCAGACCCCATCGAGACCCGCCGCAGCTAGATGGCTGGACGCTTCTCACCCCAGTTTCTCGAAGACCTGCTAGCGCGCATCGACATTGTCGATCTGATCGACTCCCGAGTCAGCCTCAAGGCCAGCGGCACCAACTTCACCGCCTGCTGCCCCTTCCACACCGAAAAGACCCCGAGCTTCACGGTCAACCGACCGAAGCAGTTCTACCACTGTTTCGGCTGCGGTGTGCACGGTGATGCGATCGCTTTCCTGATGGCCTTCGAACGCCTGTCGTTTCCGGAAGCAGTCGCCAGCCTGGCACACAGCGCCGGTGTCGCACTGCCCGACACCCCTCCGGACGACCCGCGTCTTGCTGCCGAGCGGCGCCGCACGCAGAAGCTCTTCGAAATCCAGGACCGCGCTGCGCAGTTCTATGCACGCCAACTCAAAAGCCACCCGCATGGGCGCCGAGCGCTAGATTACCTAAGGCAACGCGGCATCAGCGCGGCGAGCATCGACCGCTTCCGCCTGGGTTATGCACCGCCCGGCTGGAGCAACCTGCCGCCTGAGTGGGACCAGGACGACCTGCGGGAAGCCGGCCTGACGATCGCCCGAGAGACTTCGCAATACGATCGCTTCCGTGACCGGATCATGTTTCCGATTCGCGATCGCCGGGGACGCACGATCGGCTTCGGCGGCCGGGTTCTGGATGACTCAACGCCTAAGTATCTGAATTCCCCCGAGACCGCGATGTTCAAGAAACACCGTGAGGTCTACGGCCTGTCCGAAGCGCTGGAAGCCCAGCGTAATCCGCAGCAGTTCCTCGTCGTCGAAGGCTACCTGGATGTCATTGCGCTGGCCCAGTTCGGCTTCACATCCGCGGTGGCCACGCTGGGGACGGCAATCTCCGAGGACCACATTTCCCTGTTGTTCCGCCACGCCGACGAACTCGTGTTCTGTTTCGATGGCGACGCCGCAGGGATCAAGGCCGCCTGGAAAGCGGTGCTGGCGACCCTCCGCATCCTACCGGACGGCAAGACGACGCGCTTTCTCAGGCTGCCCGACGGCCACGATCCGGACTCCCTCGTGCGCCAGGAAGGCATGGAGACCTTCGGGAATCGCGTTGCCGCAGCGCCCCCCTTGTCCGACTACTTTTTCTCCGAATTGGGGCGGACCACCGCCGATCTGAATACGATCGAAGGACGCGCGAAACTCATCAAGATCGCGACACCGCTGCTGCAGGGCATCAAGCCTGGCCCCTTTCGTCAGATGATGCTGGGCAAACTCGGGGACTTGACCACCCGGAAGGGAACGTCCGTTCCAACCCGGCGCTGGCAGGGGCGCCCACAGCGCCCCGCATCCTCACCCCGCCCCTCGGTACTGTTGCGTATGTTGTCGCTGCTCATAGCGCATCCGCGCCTGGCCAGCCTGATCGACGAGGACAGTCAGGCGAGCGCGGCCGCAGACCCCCGCCTGGGGCGCCTCTTCACGGCGATCATGTCGTTCCTGAGCGCACACCCGGCCGCAGCCGACACCGACCTCCGCGCCTATCTGCTGGGCATGCCCCAAAACGCGTTGATCGACGAGCTGCTAGCGCAGGATGCACTCGTGCCCGAAGGGGGTCTGGAGGCGGAGTTCGAGGGGAGTTTGCGACGCATCGTGGCACAAGCCCTCGACAGGCGTCACGACGAACTGATTCAAGGGTCGCGCTCCCGCGCTCTCACACAGGACGAACGTACTGACCTCCGCCAGATCGATGAACTGGGTCGGAAACTGCTGTCCGGCGGACTAAACGCGCAGGAGCGCGCGGAGATACGACGCCTGATAGCCCGAATCGACCGCCAGATTTGACACATCATGCACCGACAGCGATAATTTCGCGTTTTCAGTCTTTCCAAGAATCGAGGTTTCGCTTTGGCCAACATTGCCTCCGCCAAAAAACGCGCTCATCAATCCGAGGAACGCCGCGCTCGCAACATGGCGCAGCGCAGCCGCCTCCGGACCTACATCAAGAAGGTTTTGCTCGCCGTGGAAAGCGGTGACGTGGCTCAGGCTCAGACCGCCTTCCGGGAGGCTGTACCGGTGATTGACTCGTCGGTGAACAAGGGCCTGATCCACAAGAACAAGGCGGCCCGCAGCAAGAGCCGTCTGAACGCCCGCGTCAAGGCGCTGGCGCTTGGTTCAGCAGCATCAGCCGCTAGCTGACCACGAGGTTGTCGCGGTGGATGAGCTCCGACTCGTCCACCCAGCCCAAACAAGCCTCGATTTCGCTGCTCGGCCGCCCCATGATGCGCTGGGTTTCGTCCGCTCCATAGTTGACCAAACCCCGGGCGATCTCAACGCCACTTGAATCGAGGCAGGCCACCAGATCGCCGCGCCTGAACTCACCCTCGACCGCGGTCACACCAATGGGCAAGAGGCTCCGCCCCTCGCCACACAAAACGCGCACGGCGCCGTCGTCCAGGCGAACCGCGCCCTTCAATTTCAGCTGACCCGCCAGCCAGCGCTTGCGCGCCAGCATGGGTGAGATATCCGGAATCAGGAACGTTCCGACCTCCTCACCGCGAAGGACCCGAGCCAGCACCTCGTGCTCGCGACCGCAGGCAATCACCGTCGCGGTACCGGAACGCGCCGCCAGACGCGCCGCCCGCAGCTTGGTGATCATGCCACCGCGACCCAGACCACTCCGACTGTCACCGACCATGGCCGCGAGGCCCGGATCGTTGATGCCGGCCTGCGTGACCAATGCGGCGTCCGGATACAAGGTCGGATCCCGCTCGAACAGGCCCTGCTGATCGGTGAGGATGATCAGCAACTCCGCCTCGACCGAATTCGCCACCAAGGCCCCGAGCGTGTCGTTGTCGCCGAAGCGGATCTCATCGGTTGCGACCGCATCGTTCTCGTTGATGATCGGCACAGCGCCAAGCCCCAGCAGCGTTAGCAGCGTACTACGCGCATTGAGGTACCGCTGTCGGTCCGACAGATCGTCGTGGGTCAGCAAGACCTGGGCGGTAGGTAGCTGGTGCATCTGAAACAAGGTCTCATAGGTCTGCACGAGACCCATTTGCCCTACCGAAGCCGCGGCCTGCAGCCGATGCAATGAACGAGGCCTTACCTTCCAGCCAAGCCGGCTCATTCCCTCCGCAACCGCGCCCGACGACACTAGAACGACCTGGCGCCCGGAGCGACACAGCTGCGCGATTTGGTTTACCCAGCCCGTGACAGCCGAGTGATCGAGGCCGCGCCCGCCGCCGGTCAGCAGCGCGCTGCCGATCTTGACGATGACGCGTTTAGTCCGGTGAAAGTCCGTCCGGCTCTGCATATTCCGTATCCGCGCGTTCGAGAAAACTCATGATGTCGAAGACCATCTGTCGCAAACCGTCTCCGCGCAAAGCGGATATGCGGTAAACCGGACCTTGCCAGCCCAACGCCGCAATGATCTCGTCACAGCGCGCCGCCGCCTCGACAGCGGTCCAGGTATCGAGTTTGTTCAGCACCAGCCAGCGCGGTTTCAGGTCGACACCCTGCCCCCATTTAGCGAGTTCGGCATCCACTTTGGCGAAAGCGGAGATCGGTTCGTCATCGCTGACGATGCCCACATCGAGCACATGCAGCAACAGATGCGTGCGAGCGAGATGGCGGAGAAACTGAACGCCGAGCCCTGCACCTTCGGCCGCCCCCTCGATCAGCCCGGGAATGTCGGCCACCACGAAACTCTGCTCGTCGTCGACGCGGACCACGCCGAGGTTGGGATGCAGGGTCGTGAAGGGGTAGTCGGCGACCTTTGGCTTTGCTGCGGAGATAGCCCGAATCAGGCTCGATTTCCCGGCGTTCGGCAGGCCGAGCAGGCCGACATCTGCGATAAGTCGCAGTTCGAGCAGCAGATCGCGCTTCTCGCCAGGAGTGCCAGGGGTCGCACGCTGTGGCGCGCGGTTGGTGCTGCTCTTGAATCGCGTGTTGCCCAGACCGTGGAAACCGCCTCGCGCCACCATCAACCGCTGCCCGGCCACCGTCAGATCGCCCAGTTTTTCGCCGGTCGCCAGATCGTGCACTACCGTTCCCACCGGCACCCGCAACACACAGTCTTCGCCGCGGGCTCCGGTGCAGTTCGCTCCGCCGCCTTTCTCGCCCCGTCCGGCGCGATGCACCGCGTGAAAACGGAAGTCGACCAGAGTGTTCAGGTTCTCGGCGGCGTCCAGTATGACATCCCCGCCGTCCCCGCCATCACCACCGTCAGGACCACCGAAGGGGACGTATTTCTCGCGACGAAAGCTGACGCAGCCGTTGCCGCCGTCGCCCGCTTCGACCCGAATGCGAACTTCGTCTACGAATTTCATTCGTGCATAGAAAAAGCCCCGACAGCCGGGGCTTCTTGAGTTACTGCGCGCCGTTTCCGCGCGAGGCAGGACCGAACGGCGGCACGACAACCGTCAATCAGTGCCGTGCACCGACGCCCGCCAGGCACCGCCCAGCGGATCAAGCGACGATGCTGACGTACTTCCGCTTGTCCGCACCCTTCACCCGAAACTGCACCTGACCGTCGGCTAGAGCGAACAGCGTATGGTCCTTGCCCAGGCCAACGTTTTCACCGGGATGGAACTTCGTTCCACGCTGCCGGATGATGATGTTTCCGGCTTGTACGAACTCACCGCCGAAACGTTTTACGCCCAGCATTTTGGGCTTCGAATCGCGACCGTTACGGGAACTGCCGCCCGCCTTCTTGTGCGCCATGGGTAGATCTCCTGATTGCTGGCTAGCCCGAGATGCCGTCGATTCGGATCTCGGTGTAGTTTTGGCGGTGCCCCATCTGCTTCATGTGGTGCTTGCGGCGCCGGAACTTGATGATTCGGATCTTCGGATGCCGACCGTGGGCGGTGACGGTCGCGGTGACCTTACCGCCTTCGATGAACGGCCGGCCGACCCGGTTACCCTCTTCGCTAGCGATCATGAGCACGCGATCGAGTTCGATGACCTGACCTGCCTCGGCGGCGAGGGTTTCGATCCGCAGGGTCTCCCCTGGCGCCACCCGGTACTGCTTGCCACCCGTTTGAATTACCGCATACATGCCAACTCTCCGCGTCGGTTTGTTACCGAAAGCCGCGCATGATACAGCGCAAAGCCCGCGAGCGTCAACGACAGCCGGCACCGCACACGTTCGTTCGCACGCGCCGCTCCGGGCTCCGCGCGAGCCGGGCTGCTCGTGACCCTCTCCGTGCTTGCATTTTTTGGGAACATTCTTTATAAAAACGCGGTGCCCTCCGGGCATAAACAAAGAAGCTTGTTATCTGACTTCGTACTAAGAAAGAGGAGGATTTATGAAAAAGGTACTGGTCCTGCTGAGCCTGGTCATGATGTCTCTGGGCGTCGTGGGTTGCGGCAACTCTCCCGATGGCGACAAGCAAAAGCTCGAATCTTCGTTCAGCTCGCTGCGCTGATCTTCGCTTCCGGATTGCCGGTTGCCTCGCCTGAACAACAACGAATCGCTTACTAGCGAACAAACCACAAGCGAGAGGCAACGCGAGAGAATAGAGCCCGAGCATAGACTCGGGCTTTTTTATGGCCAAAGGCCTCCTGAGGAAGGGTCTGAAGGGCGACGACCTGGGGAATCGGCGTACCCCAGACCATCCGCCCCCATCGCTTTACCTAGGCCGCTGACGCGTTTCTTCCTTGACAGCAGGTCAGCAACGGGTAACATATCGCCGCGATAGCAGCCGGATATCAATCTGCAGCCTATTCTGACTAAAATCCACTCAACTAAGGTAGGTAAAAATGGGAGCTATACTCGATCTGGTCGAAAAAATGAGATCCCCGATGGGCATCGTCGTCACGATTGCCATCATTGCTATTGGTGTATTCTTCATTCGTTGGGTGTTTTCCGACAGCGACAAGCAGTAAGCTGCGGGTGCGAGGCAAGCGTAGGGCGTGCCTCCGGAACAGCCGCATTAGTTTGCGCGTCTACTGCCCTTGCCCCGCAACGTTTCTGTCAGATAAAGCTGGAGCATACCGGCTTCAGCACGAAGAATTCGGTCAGTCAATATGGCCCTCGGCGTTGGCGTGTTGCGACCCGCGATCTTTTCCGGATAGTTTTTCATGCTAATCCTGGTCACGGGCGGGACCGGATTCATCGGGCGCTCTCTCTGCAACCGACTGTTGGCCGAAGGCCACGCGGTCGCTGTACTGAGCCGGCAGCCCGCCGCAGTGGCGGGCCTGTTCGGTTCGAACGTCACCCCTATTCAGCAGCCGGCCCTCGCCAGCATCCTGCAACGGTGCGACGCCGTCATTAATCTGGCTGGAGCGCCGATCTTCGGCCCGCGTTGGTCCGCAGCGCGCAAACGCGTGTTACTCGACAGCCGGGTCACTCTGACTGATCAACTGGTTTCCGTGATGGCAGACCTGCAGACGCGGCCGCGCATCCTGCTCAGCGGATCGGCGATTGGCTACTATGGCGATCAGGGCGATGTGTCGCTCTCCGAAGCCGCCACTCCTTCCGGCGGATTTTCCCACGAGTTATGCGCCGCCTGGGAACGAGCGGCTGGCTGGGCTACCGAACTCGGCGTCCGAGTCTGCACGCTGCGAACGGGACTGGTTCTGGGGCCGAAAGGCGGCCTTTTACAACGCATGTCGCTACCGTTTCGGCTGGGTCTCGGGGGTCGTCTCGGCACCGGTCGGCAATGGATGTCCTGGATTCACATCGACGACCACGTCGAGGCGATGCTTGCGCTGTTGAAAACGCCGCAAGCTCAAGGTCCCTACAATCTGACCGCGCCGACCCCCGTCCAGAACCGCGTGTTCACCGAAGCGCTCGCGCGCCAGTTGCATCGGCCAGCGATAGCCCACCTTCCGGCGCCGCTGTTGCGATTGCTGCTCGGCGAAATGGCGGAACTACTCCTTGCCAGTCAGAGGGTCGTGCCGCAACGCTTGACGGAGGAATTGGGCCTCGTGTTCAAGTTTCCAACGCTGGAACTTGCGTTGTCCGACTGCCTAAAGCCGTCCTGAACCGGTCTGCCCGGCGCGTCTCGCACGGTCGCCGTTTGACCTGTGACCGCACGATTTGACGGGACGCCGGACTTTCTCGTAATGCTAAACCGGATATGAGCCAGTGCGAGTCCTGATCACGGGAGCCTCCGGCTTCGTCGGGCGTGCGCTCTGTCACACCCTGGGCCATGCGGGCTTGTGCGTCCGAGCCGCCAGCCGGAGGCCGCAGTCTGTCTCCGAGGATACCGAGGCCGCGTTGGTCGAGGAGCTCGGACCGGACACCGATTGGTCCGCGGCACTGGCGGGCGTCGATGTCGTCGTACATCTGGCCGCCAGAGTGCATGTCATGCAAGACCCATCAGCCGACCCGCTGGCTGAGTTCCGCCGGGTCAATGTCCTGGGCACGCAGGCGCTGGCGCGCGCCGCTGTGCGATCCGGCGTTCGCCGCCTGGTTTTCGTTAGTTCGATCAAAGCCATGGGAGAGCGGACACTGCCCGGACAGTCGTTTGACGAGAACGCTCGCGCCGAACCGCTCGATCCCTACGGCATCTCGAAGCGGGAAGCCGAACAAGCGTTGACCGAAATCGCCGCGGAGACCGGTCTCGAAGTCGTCATCGTCCGACCGCCGCTGGTCTACGGACCGGGAGTCCGCGCCAATTTCTTGGGCCTGATGAAGCTTGCGTCGCTCGGTCTGCCGCTGCCGGTTGCCCGCCTCGACAATCGCCGCAGCCTCGTCTACCTGCGCAATCTGTGCGACGCGCTATTGCGGTGCACCCTCGATCCACGCGCTGCCAATCAGCTGTTTCTGGTAGCCGATGATGAACCGCTCTCGACGCCCGATCTGATCCGCGCACTAGCGCCGTCACTGGCGGCCAAAGCACGGCTGCTGGCCGTACCGCCTGCCGTGCTAAGGGTTGCTGCGATCCTGACCGGCCAGTCGGCCGTGTTTTCGCGACTCTCCGAGTCGCTCGTCATCGACAGCCGCAAAATTCGCGAGCATCTCGACTGGACGCCGCCGTTCTCGGCGCGGGAAGGGCTGGCCGTGACCGCACAGTGGTACCGAAGCCACGGGAACGCCTGATCTGCTGCCAGGAAGCTCAGCGGCCGCTCTGTTCCATCGCATCCACCATCTCGGCGAGCGCGTGCCCCAATAACACCGGATAGGGCTCCGCCCGTTCCAGTGCATGCAAGGAATCCGGCAGTTGCCGCAACTGTTGGGCCACTCGCGCGCGAATTTCCTTGAGTGGTTCAGTTGCCGAGATCCGTTGCCCGCCGCGCATGACCTCAGTCAGCAACGGCTCCCCCTCGGCCGCATGATCACACAGCTCGATGACGTCGTGCCGCATCAGGCCGCCCTCGTCCAAGGCACGAAAAACCTGCTTTTGCCCCGGCAGCGTCTGACGGCCAGGAGAGCGTTTGCGGCGCGGACGACCCGCATACTCTTCGAGTTTGTAGGCGCAATTCAGCACCGGCACATCCGCCGACGTCACAAGCTGTGTCCCTATCCCAAAGCCGTCGATCGGCGCCCCGGCCGCCATGAGATCATGGACGGCATACTCGTCCAGATCCCCGCTAACCACCACCTGGCATTGCGTCAGTCCCCCTTTGTCCAGGATGTCCCGGGTGCTGCGCGAGAGAGTCATCAGGTCACCGCTGTCGATCCGGACTCCCTGGATACCGAACCCCTGCTCGAGCAGGCCCGGTGCCAGCTGGACGAGCGTCTGCGCGGCCCGCAAGGTGTCATAGGTATCAATCAGCAGAACCGCTGGGTCCGGCTGCGACGTGACGAAACGCACAAAGGCCTCGGCTTCGCTGTCATGGGCCATCACATACGAATGCGCCATCGTCCCAAACAGCGGAATGCCGAAACGCCGGCCTGCCAGCACATTCGATGTCCCTGCAAAACCTGCGAGATAGCTCGCGCGCGCCGCCAACAGACCGGCTTCCGCCCCGTGAGCTCGGCGCAGGCCGAAATCGACCACGGTCCGGCCACGCGCAGCGATCACCGAGCGTACGGCTTTCGATGCGATCATCGTCTGGAACTGCAGTAAGTTGATCAGGCGCGTTTCGACAATCTGAGCCTCGGGAAGCGGCGCCGTGATCCGTACCAGGGGTTCGTTCGGGAAGCAAATCGTGCCTTCCGGCATTGCCGAAACTTTGCCCGTGAAGCGCAGTTCTCGCAGATACTCGAGGAAGTCACCGGCAAAATGACCCGTGGATCGCAGCCAGTCACAATCCTCGGCGCTGAACGCCAGCCCGGACAGAAACTCAAGCAGTTGTTCCAGACCGGCCGCGACGAAAAAATTCCGTGACGACGGAAGCGAGCGAATGAAGAACTCGAAGCTGGCCGTTTGGGTCAACGATTCACGGAAATACCCCTGCAGCATGGTTAGCTGATAGAGGTCTGTCAGCAGCGCATCGCCTGCCGCCATCACAACCCCAACTGATCCAAGGAAAGGAAACGTGCTCCAGCCGCGGTCATGCGTTCGATCGCCCGTGCGCCGTCGCCCGGGTGCAGGTCCATGGCAGCAATCGCGTCGACCAGCACGACCACGGCGTAGCCTCGGTCCAGTCCATCCAGCACCGTCTCGAGCACGCAATACTCAGTGGCAAGCCCACCGACGAACAGCCGATCGATCCCATTGCGTGCGAGCCTGACTTGCAGACCGTCGGCGCCGAAACCCGAGAAATCTTCCCGATCGGGCGTCACGGCCTTGTCGACGACAGGACATTGCTGGGGCAAAAGCAGCTGTTCCGGGAAACGGGCACCGGCACTGCCCGCGACACAGTGTACCGGGAACGAACCGCCCTGTTCCCGAAATGAACAATGGGTTGGCGGATGCCAATCGCGCGTCGCAATCACTATCAGGCCATGCCGCGCGAAAGCGGCGACGTAACGGTTCAGGGGTTCGATCACCCGATCGCCGTCGGGGACCGGCAACGCGCCGCCTTCCAGGAAATCATTCTGCACATCGATGACGATCAGCGCGTCACCGACGCCCAATTCCAAAGACTGACTGTGCTGCTGCGACATGCACACACCCATCGAGAAACCATGCCGGACACGTTATGCCGGTATAATTTCAAGTCTCGGCTGGCGACTCAAGCCCGGAGCCGCCAGACACCCGGGAAGCTACGGTCAGCCCCACCAAAACTGAAGGAGAGCGCATCATGACGACGGTCCAACTGAAGGTACAGGGAATGAAATGCGGCGGCTGCGAAAACAATGTCAAGGAAGCGGTCGGTGCGTGCCCTGGCGTCAAAACGGTGAATGCGTCACATAAGGAGTCCCGGGTCGAAGTCGAATACGACGAAGGCATCGCCGATGTGGCGGCCATTCGCAAGGCCATCGTCGACCGCGGTTTCGTGGTGGCCGACTAAGCGGGAATTCGACCCGGGCCTGTGTCCCGCCCAGACCCGGGCGCCTCTTGCATAACACACGTCCCGATTGCTTTTCCATGGCACTTGGCGTCCAATAGCGCGCCGTGATGACGCTGCCTCGACGGCCCCCTGCCGCCCGAGACGGCCAGATCGCCTCGCTTGCACCACAAAACCGCGGCCACTCGTTGTGACAGAGGGCGGTTACGAGACACCCCCCCGGGAAACGCCAAAGGAATGACTTGAATTAACGAGGCAGCCTATGAGACCACCGGTACACATTGCCGTAACGGGCGCCGCGGGACAGATTAGCTACGCCCTGATCTTCCGCCTGATCGCCGGTGACCTGCTCGGCCCCGAACAGCCGATCGTGCTGCGCTTACTGGATGTGCCGGATGCCGTCGGCGCCCTGCAGGGCATCGTCATGGAACTGGTCGACTGCGCCTCCCCGCTGCTGGACGACGTCGTCATCACCAGCTCGCCCCAGATCGCCTTTCAGGATGCGGACCTCGCGTTTCTGGTCGGTGCCCGACCGCGCACTCAAGGCATGGAACGGCAGGATCTGCTGATCGTCAATGCCGGTATTTTTTCGGAACAGGGCAAGGCGCTGAACGAAACCGCGAAGGAAACGATCAGGATTCTGGTTGTCGGCAACCCAGCCAACACGAACGCCCTGATTGCCATGACCAATGCCCCGAGATTACCGCCGGCCGCATTCTCCGCGATGACGCGCCTCGACCACAACCGCGCGGTAAGCCAATTGGCGATGAAATGCGCCTGCACGGTTGCCGAGGTACGCCGCGTTGCGATCTGGGGCAACCATTCAACCACCCAGTTTCCGGACATTCATCACGCGCTCATCCGCGGACAACCGGCGCTGGACTGCGTCGACTTCGACTGGTACGCGCAGGATTTCATCCCCACGGTGCAAAAACGCGGTGCGGTCGTCATCGAGGCCCGCGGCAAGTCGAGCGCTGCTTCAGCCGCCAACGCCGCGATCGATCAGATGCGGAACTGGCTCTATGGGACGCCGGACGGTGACTGGACCAGCATGGCGATTCCATGCCAGGGCCAGTACGGCATGGCAGACGACCTGGTCTTCTCCTTCCCGGTGACCACCCATGACGGCCAGTACCAAGTTGTTCCGGGACTCGAACTGAACGAATTCAGTCGCAAGCAGCTCGCGCTCACCGAACGGGAGTTACTGATCGAACGGGAGATGGTAGCCCACTTGTTGTGAGCGCCTTTGCCATGTTTGCGTTCGGTCAATCTTCGCGATTCAGCAGCTTGACAATGTAGCCACCGGATTTCTCATCGTATTCCAGGCCGAGCAACTTACGGTTCTGCGCCTCTTCCAGCAGTTTTCCGAAAGTCCGGAAGCCGTGATAGGTTTCGTTGAAACCGGGATTACGGCGCTTCAAGGCCTGCTTGACCATTGAACCCCAAACCTTCTCCTCTTCCCCGCGTTCCTCGCTCAAGTCATCGATGGTGGCCATGACGAGATCGAGCGCCTCCTGCTTTTTTCGCTCTTCGTCGTTTGCCTTGTCCTCACCGGATTTCTTCTGGCTGGGCTTTTTCTCCGCCTCAGGTTTGACCTTGGCCTTTTGACTCTTTTCGGCGCCGCGGACCAGATCATCGTAAAAGATGAACTCGTCGCAATTGGAGATCAAGAGATCGGAGGTCGACTTCTTCACGCCGACGCCGATGACGAGTTTGTTGTTTTCACGGAGTTTGCTGACCAGCGCCGAAAAATCCGAGTCGCCGCTGATGATGACGAAGGTATCGACGTGCGACTTCGTGTAACACAAGTCCAGTGCGTCGACGACCATGCGGATATCCGCCGAGTTCTTGCCCGACTGGCGCACATGCGGGATCTCGATCAGTTCGAAGGCCGCCTCGTGCATGCCTGCCTTGAATTCCTTGTAACGGTCCCAATCGCAGTAGGCCTTCTTGACCACGATGTTACCCTTCAAGAGCAGACGTTCCAGGACCTTGCGAATGTCGAAGGCCGCGTACTTGACCTCACGCACGCCCAGGGCAATGTTCTCGAAGTCACAAAAGAGCGCCAGGCTCTGGGTCTTTAGCTTTGCAGTCATGCCATCTCACAGGTAAAGAGTGAAGAAAGGTGCCGTCCAGGCAGGATGGGGCAGATCGGCGTCAGCCCGCACGAGCAAGTCGGCCGCGACGGCGGACGAGTCCGATATTGGCGCGCCCGCGCTTGGGCCCTAGCACTGGAAACTCGATCTCGCTCTGTGATCACCGCGACCGGCGGGTGGATCCGGACGGTCCAGCTGCGCACCCGCGGGCAAGCGTTCGGGAAAGTCGGGGTTGGCGAGAAATGAATGGCCGAAAGCGATGCAGTCGGGACGATCTCATTGACCGCCGCGGCCTTCCCCCCTTCTCCGGGCGCTGCAGCCTCGAATGCTGCCCGCTAGGCGAGAGACCATTTCGGCCAAGGCTAGTGTCCGGTGGCGTGATCAAGCCGGCCGTCTCGGGGAGGCGCCGAATCGCGGGATCGCATATGCCGCCGGCGGAGCCCGGCGCTTGGCGTGTGGCCGAATAAGGCGGATCCACGAACCGCGGACCCGCCCTGTTGTCATCTGGTCCGCCGGCGACCGATACGAGCCGGCCGAGCCGCGCCCGGTCTCGCGGGCGAAGCCAGCGCAGCTAGCCGAGATTCTGCGCAGCCACCATGAAGTACAACATCGGGATCGACAACATCGTGTTGAAACGGCTGGTCAGCATCGCAGTTCGGGCTGCCGCCTTCTTCTCATCATCGGATGCAGCGACCATACCCAGCGCTTTCTGTTGGTTGGGCCAGATGATCATCCAGACGTTATAGGCCATCACAAGCCCCAACCACATGCCGACACCGATAAAGGTCGCCTTGCCCCCCTTGAAGTAGCCGAGCAGCATGGCTTCCAGAATGTATTCGTTCAGCGCGGCGAGAATGAGTCCGGTCACTAGGGTTGCGAGCGCCGCCCATCGAAACCAGAACAAGGCCGTTGGCGCGATGACCTTGCCGATCGCCGGTTTCTGCTCATCCGGAATCTTGGGCATGGACGGAATCTGGACGAAGTTGAAGTACCACAACAAGCCAATCCACATGACACCGGACAGCACATGCAGCCAGCGGAACAGGAACGTCAGCCACTCCCTGGACATCTGGAAACTGCCCGTGACGAAAGCCAGGATCACCAGGATACCGGCGCCGAACATCAGTGCACGTTCCAGTTTGTCGAGGCCAGCCTTGCCTAGGCTATTGATCAGGATGAGCATGACATTTCGCATCGTTCTCCTCTCCCCTGTAGTCTGATGATGTTCTTCGAGCCGGCGCTCAAAAGGCACCGGAGGGCACAGAGTAGTCGGTTGTCGAGCGCACCGCAAATGCCGCAGATATCTACTCAACAATTCAGCGGACGTGCTGGCGCTTGGACTGGAGCCGGGAGCGCCGGAAGCCAGTTACCCCCTGGGATCGCTGCCGCATCAAGTGTCAATTCCGCGTCATCAGCACTACGCCAGCCATCAGCAGCAGCGCACCGAGCACGCGAGGGCCGCTGAAGGGCTGCAGGGGCAAGCCCAGCCAACCGAAGTGATCGATCACTAGCGCAGCCACGAGTTGGCCGGCCACCGTGACGGCGACCAAGGTCGCCGCGCCCAACCGCGGCGTCACCAGGATCGCCGTCACCACGTAGAGCGCCCCGAAGAGACCACCGAGCCAAGCCCACCACGGCGCCAGGACCGCGCTCCGCAGATCGGCCCACGGTATGCGGGTCAGCCCGGTGTAGGCAACCAAGGCCAGCGTGCCGACGACGAATGAAATCAGTGCCGCCAGCACCGGACTGGTCATGCACTGGCGGAGCTGCGCGTTCACGGCCGCCTGTATCGGCAGCACGACCCCTGAAAAGAGGCCTATCAACACATAAGTCCACTGCATCCGTGGTTACTCCTCGGTTGTGACACAACCGCCGACCTTCAGGGATCGGCGCGATGCGCTGTCGTTGCCTCGGAGCCGGATCCTTCGCGCCCCTCAGGCAGCGGCTGAGTTTTCCGCCTTATCCCGATACTCGGCAATCTGATCGAAATTCAGATACCGATAGGTGTCATCCGCATCTTTCTGGATCTGTTGCATGAAGCCCATATACTCCTGCATGGTCGGGATGCGCCCGAGGATCGAGCAGACCGAAGCCAGTTCCGCCGATGACAGGAACACATTGGCACCGGCCCCGAGCCGGTTGGGAAAATTTCGGGTGGAGGTCGAAACCACGGTGGCGTTGTCGGCGACGCGAGCCTGGTTACCCATGCAGAGCGAGCAACCCGGCATTTCCATGCGAGCCCCCGCCTTGCCATAGGCGCCGTAAAAACCCTCCTCCATCAACTGGGCCTGATCCATCCGGGTCGGCGGCGCTATCCAGAGCCGGCCTGGCACTTGACCGCCAGCCTTCTCCAGCACGCGGCCCGCAGCCCGGAAATGCCCGATATTGGTCATGCAGGAACCCAGGAATACTTCGTCGATCGCAGTACCCGCCACCTCCGACAGGGGCTTGACGTCGTCGGGATCGTTCGGACAGCAGAGCAGCGGCTCGCGGATCGCATCGAGATCGATCTCGATGATTTCCGCGTACTCCGCATCGGCGTCAGCTTCCAGCAATACCGGATTCGCGAGCCACTCCTCCATGGACCTGATGCGCCGCTGCAAGGTGCGGGCGTCCCCATAACCCTGACTGATCATCCACTGCAGCAGGACGACGTTGGAGCGCAGGTACTCTGCGATCGGCTCTTGGTTGAGGCGCACCGTACAAGCCGCCGCGGATCGCTCGGCTGAGGCGTCGGCCAATTCGAAGGCCTGTTCGATCTTCAGGTCGGGCAAGCCCTCGATCTCGAGGATCCGCCCGTTGTAGACATTCTTCTTGCCCTTCTTCTCCACCGTCAGCAGACCCCGCTGCAGAGCAGCATAAGGGATCGCATGCACCAGATCGCGGAGCGTGATTCCGGGTTGCATCGTGCCCTTGAAGCGCACCAGCACCGACTCGGGCATGTCCAGCGGCATGACACCCGTCGCGGCAGCGAAAGCCACGAGGCCCGAACCGGCCGGGAACGAAATGCCGATCGGGAAGCGCGTATGCGAGTCGCCCCCGGTGCCGACCGTATCGGGCAGCAGCATCCGGTTCAGCCAGGAATGGATGATCCCATCCCCGGGGCGCAGTGCAACCCCGCCGCGGTTCATGATGAAATCAGGTAAGGTGTGGTGGGTCTGGACGTCGACCGGCTTCGGGTAGGCCGCCGTATGACAGAACGACTGCAGCACCAAGTCGGCCGAGAAACCGAGACAGGCCAGGTCCTTGAGTTCATCGCGCGTCATCGGACCCGTCGTGTCCTGCGAGCCCACCGTCGTCATGTGCGGTTCACAATAGGTCCCGGGGCGGACACCGGGCACACCGCAGGCTTTCCCGATCATTTTCTGGGCCAGGGTATAACCTTTGCCGGAATCAGCGGCGGCAACAGGCCGCCGGAAGACCGGCGAGGTGACCAGTCCCATGGCCTTGCGAGCGCGGTCCGTGAGCCCGCGACCGATGATCAGCGGTATACGCCCTCCGGCCCGGATCTCGTCGAGCAGGATCTCGGTTTTGAGTTTGAACGTGGTCACCAACTCGTCGGTCAGATGCCGCTTGATCTGACCCTGATACGGGTAGATGTCGATGACGTCGCCAGTCGCGAGGTCGGTTACGTCGCACTCGATCGGCAGTGCTCCGGAATCTTCCATGGTGTTGAAAAAGATCGGTGCGATCTTGCCGCCGATACAGACACCGCCGGCTCTCTTGTTCGGTACGTGCGGGATATCGTCGCCCGTGTACCACAACAAGGAATTGGTCGCGGACTTACGCGACGAACCGGTGCCGACCACATCCCCGACGAAGGCCACCGGATGCCCCTTGGCCTTGAGGTCGGTGATTTGTTGCTCTGCGTTGACCACTCCCTCGCGTGGATTCTTCAGCATCGACTTCGCGTGCAGCGGGATGTCCGGTCGGGACCACGCATCGGTCGCCGGTGACAGATCGTCGGTATTGATCTCCCCGGGGACCTTGAACACGGTAACGGTCAGCTTCTCGGGGAGCGGCGCGCGCGCAGTGAACCAGTCCGCATCGGCCCAGGATTGCATCACAGCCCGGGCGTGGACGTTACCCCCGTCCGCCTTTTCCTGCACATCGTGAAAGGCATCGAACATCAACAGCGTGTGCGACAAGGCCTTGGCAGCCGCGCCCCCGAGTTCCGGATCGTCGAGCAACTCGATCAAGGGCGCCACGTTGTAACCCCCGAGCATGGTTCCGAGCCATTCCGTCGCCTGCAACCGATCCAGGATGGGCGATACCACCTGTCCGCGAGCGACCGCAGCCAGAAAGCCCGCCTTGACATATGCCGCGTCGTCGACGCCAGCGGGCACGCGGTTGCTCAACAGATCCAGCAGAAACTCGGCCTCGCCTGCCGGGGGATTCCCGATCAATTCGACCAGAGCGGCCGTCTGCTCGGCCGTGAGCGGCTTCGGCACAAGCCCCATGGCCGCGCGCTCGGCGACCTGCTGGCGGTATTCTGTTAGCATCGGATCTACCCTGCGAATGATGGTACGAGTAACGGCACGGTCCGGCTGGATCCCGACGGTGACCGTCAGCCATTATAGGGGCGGACTCGTCCGATTTTCACGCTGAAACAGTATGTCTACCTGGTATTACAGCCATCCCAGCTTCCTTCACCATGACACGGGGCAGGGGCATCCGGAAAGCGTTCGGCGCCTGGAAGTCATCGAGCAGGCGCTGCGGGATCCGTGTTTCTCGGAACTGGTTCGGTGCGAGGCGCCCGCGGCGGCGCACGAGCAATTGCTGCGCGTTCACTCCGAAGCCCATATCAGCCGCGTGCTGGAAGCGATCCCGCGGCAGGGCCACGTGCATCTGGATGCCGACACCGTGGTATCCCCGCGCTCTGGGGAAGCCGCCCTGCATGCAGCCGGGGCGGTTTGCGCCGCCGTCGGCGCCGTGACGACCGGGAAGGCACGCAACGCGTTCTGCGCCGTGCGCCCGCCCGGACACCATGCGGAATCAGGTCGACCGATGGGGTTCTGTCTCTTCAATAATGTCGCCATCGCAGCGCGGCATGCCCAGCAGGCATATCGGCTCGCGAAAGTTGCCATCGTGGATTTCGACGTCCACCATGGAAACGGGACCCAGCAGATCTTTCAGAAGGATCCCACGGTGTTGTACGCGTCGACCCATCAGTACCCCTGGTATCCGGGAACGGGTGGAGCCGAGGAAATCGGCGTCGGCAATATCGTCAACGTGCCGCTGCGCGAAGGCACCGATTCGAAGATCTTCAGAAGCGCGGTCGCGAGCCGCATTCTGCCGGCCGTCGATACGTTTCGGCCGGACCTCATCCTGATCTCGGCCGGGTTCGATGCCCACCGCGACGATCCGCTGGCCGCGCTCGATCTGGTCGAGGAAGACTTCGCATGGATCACCAATGAGCTTAAAGAGATTGCGGAGCGGCATGCCCACGGCCGCATCGTCTCGGCGCTGGAAGGCGGTTATGCGCTCGAAGCACTCAGCCGGAGCGTTACCGCACATGTCCGCGCCCTGATGGCAACGCCCTGAGCCACCAACGGGACTGGCCTGTGCGAACTGAACAGCAGCGATCCGCGAGGGATATTCTCGCTACAAGGCCCGCCCCGGCTGGCTCGTGGCCCTTACGGCCGATGTCGATCTCGCGGGAGACCTCCATACGGTGCGCTGGCCGCGATCGCGCGATTCGGCGTGTACCTCCACCGAGGCGAGGGCAACGCCAGATTGGTAGAGATACATGGTCCTAGCGGGGTGATGTCCCGCGCCCGATCCCGTAGTAGGTGAATCCCAGCGCCTTCATCCGTTGCGGGTCGTACAGATTGCGCCCGTCGAAGATGACGGGCGCCGCGAGAACCGTCTTGAGGCGCTCGAAGTCCGGGCTTCGGAACACGTTCCACTCGGTCACGACGACCAGCGCATCGGCTCCGTCCAGCGTGGACTCCAGCGTTTCGCAGAGTGTCAGATCCCGACGCTGGCCATAGATCCGTGCTGCTTCCTCCATCGCGACGGGATCGAAAGCCCGCACCGCCGCCCCGGCCTCCCAAAGGGCTTCCATGAGCACACGGCTCGGCGCTTCGCGCATGTCGTCGGTGTTCGGCTTGAACGCCAGCCCCCAAACCGCGAACGTTTTTCCGCCAAGCGCCCCGTCATAGTGAGCACGAATCTTTTCGAACAACTTCAACTTTTGGCGGTCGTTGACGTCTTCGACCGCTTTCAGTAGCTGCGCCGAGTACTGCACATCCCGGGCCGTCCGCTCCAGAGCCTTGACATCCTTTGGGAAACAGGAGCCGCCGTAACCGCATCCGGGGTAGATGAAGTGATAGCCGATGCGCGGATCGGACCCGATACCGACCCTCACCTTCTCGATGTCCGCACCGAGACATTCGGCCAGATTCGCCAATTCGTTCATGAAACTGATTTTCGTCGCCAGCATCGCATTGGCGGCGTACTTGGTCAGCTCCGCGGAACGCACATCCATCCCGACCATACGGTCATGGTTGCGGTTGAAGGGCGCGTAGAGCGCCCGTAGCAACTCGAAAGTGCGCGGATTGTCGGCCCCGACAACGATCCGATCGGGCTTCATGAAGTCATCGATCGCGGCACCTTCCTTCAGGAATTCGGGATTTGATACCACATCGAACTCGACCGCATCGCCCCGCTTCTCCAACTCGCCCGCGATCGCGTTCCGCACCTTGTCGGCCGTTCCGACGGGCACGGTCGACTTGTTGACGACCACGCGGTACTCCTGCAACCGCGCACCGATGCTGCGTGCGACGGCCAGCACGTACTGCAGGTCGGCCGAACCGTCTTCATCGGGAGGCGTGCCAACCGCAATAAACTGGAACAACCCGTGAGCGACGGCCGCGTCGACATCGGTCGTGAAACTCAACCGTTTCTGCGCCATGTTCCGCGCGATGACGGCATCCAGACCCGGCTCATGGATCGGCACGACGCCTCGGTTCAGTCCATCGATCTTTTCCTGGCTGATATCGATGCACAGGACGTCGTTGCCCACCTCGGCCAGGCAGGCGCCCGTCACCAAACCGACATAGCCGGACCCAAAAACCGTGACGTTCATGTCACCTCTCCTTTTGGTTGAGTGAAAGACGCTCAAAGCACGGGAGTGTGGTCAGGACTCAAGCCCCCGAGCCAGATCCCTTTGAATGTCGGCGGTATCCTCAAGTCCAACGGCCACACGAACCAAACCGGAGCCGATGCCCGCGGCGGTTCTCTCAGGCTCCGACAGCCGGCCATGAGTGGTCGTCGCCGGGTGGGTGATGGTGGTCTTGACATCCCCGAGATTCGCCGTAATCGATACGAGGCGCGTCCCGTCGATGACCCGCCAAGCGGCTTCCTGCCCTCCCCTGACATCGAAACTCACAATGCCGCCACCGGCGACCTGCTGCTGCTGAGCCAGACGGTGCTGGGGATGTGACTCCAGCCCCGGATAGTAGACCCGATCGACCCAGGATCGGGTCTCGAGCCAGCGCGCCAAGCGCAGCGCACGTTCGGAGTGAGCCAACATGCGCAAGGACAGCGTCTCAAGACCCTTCAGAAAGACCCAGGCATTGAACGGGCTCATGGCCGGTCCCCCGGTGCGGGAGAACGGGTAGATTTCGCCATCCAGTAGCGCCTGCGAACCGACGATGGCACCGCCAATACAGCGGCCCTGACCGTCAAGGTACTTGGTCGCGGAATGAATGACGATATCGGCCCCCAGATCGAGCGGTCGCTGCAAAGCGGGCGTACAGAAGCAGTTGTCGACGATCAGCAGCGCTCCGCGGTCATGGGCGAGCGCGGCAAGACGCGTGATGTCCACGATTTCCGTCAGCGGATTGGAGGGCGTCTCGACGAACAGGAACCGGGTTTCGTTCCGGATCGCCGCCTGCCAGCCAGCATAGTCCGTCAGGTCGACGAAGCTCGTCGCCACACCGAACTTTTCGAGATAATTCCGAAACAGCAGCGTCGTGTTCCCGAACACGCCGCGGGAACAGACCACGTGATCCCCGCTCTTCAATAGCGCAAAGGCCACGGAAGCGATCGCCGCCATACCGGAGGCTGTCGCGATACATCGCTCTCCCCCCTCCAGCATCGCCAAGCGTTGCTCGAAGGCGCGCACGGTCGGGTTCGTGAAGCGCGAATAGATGTTCCCAGGTTCCTTACCGCTGAAACGCGCCGCGGCTTCGGCGGCACTGCGGAAAACGTAGCTCGAGGTCGCAAAGATCGGATCACTGTGTTCCTGTTCTGCAGTCCGGCTTTGACCGGCCCGGATCGCCAGCGTCGTCAGCGCGCACTCGCTCCAGTCGAAATCACTCATGCTGGCCCTGCCCCGAATCCCTGCATTGACGGATCAAACCGTGTTGTACATCTCGATGATCGAGGTTTCCGATTCGCGCGCGCGTTTGGCGTGATCGGAGCGATCCTCACCCAGACGGTCCAGATAATCCTGGTTCACGTCCCCCGTCACGTACTCGTTGTTGAAGCACGATGTGTCGAAGCGGTGAATCTCCGGGTTACCCCGATGCACCGCATCGATCAGATCGTCCAGGTCCTGATAGATCAGCCAGTCAGCGCCGAGCGCCTCCTGCACCTCGTCGTCGGTACGATCGTGTGCGATCAACTCGTGAGCGGCCGGCATGTCGATGCCGTAGACGTTAGGAAAACGCACCGGTGGCGAGGCGGAAGCAAAGTAGACTTTCCGGGCACCGGCGTCGCGCGCCATCTGTATGATCTGCATCGAGGTCGTGCCCCGCACGATGGAATCGTCGACGAGCAGCACGTTCTTGCCACGAAACTCCAGGTCGATCGCATTCAGCTTTTGCCGGACCGATTTGCTGCGCTGTTGTTGTCCGGGCATGATGAAGGTCCGACCGATATACCGGTTCTTGACGAAACCTTCGCGGTACTTGACACCGATCCGGTTGGCCAGTTGCAACGCGGACGTACGGCTCGTATCCGGAATCGGGATGACCACGTCGATGTCATGATCGGGGCGTTCCCGCAGCAGCTTGTCGGCGAGCTTGTCGCCCATCCTCAGACGCGCCTTGTAGACCGAGATATTGTCGATGATCGAGTCGGGACGCGCAAAATAGACATACTCGAAGATGCACGGCGAGTGCCAAACATGCTCGGCGCATTGACGTGTGTGGAGGACGCCATCGTTATCGATCAGCACGACTTCACCCGGAGCGACATCGCGTATCAGCTTGAACCCAAGCACATCCAGCGCGACGCTCTCCGACGCGATCGCATAGTCCTTGCGACCGTGCCCGATGGCGCGCTCACCGAATACCAGCGGCCTGATCCCATAGGGATCACGAAAACCGAAGACACCGATGCCGGTGACCATCATGACGACAGAATAGGCTCCGCGGCAGCGACGGTGTACCCCCGCTACCGCCTTGAAGATATCCTCGGCATTGATCTGCAGCTTTCCCAGCTCTTGTAATTCGTGGGCGAAGACGTTAAGCAGCACTTCCGAATCAGAGTCGGTGTTGATGTGCCGCTGATCCTGCACGAATAGCTCCCGCTTCAAGACCTCGGCATTTGTCAGGTTGCCATTGTGCGCCAGCGAGATGCCATAGGGAGAATTTACATAAAAGGGCTGGGCCTCGGCCGAGCTGGTGCAGCCTGCGGTCGGATAGCGCACGTGTCCGATGCCCATCGTTCCACGCAGCGTCAGCATGTGGCGCGCATGGAACACGTCCCGGACCAGGCCGCTTTCCTTGCGCAGGTAGAGGCGATCATGCTCGCAGGTCACGATGCCGGCGGCATCCTGACCCCGGTGCTGCAACACCGTCAGCGCCTCGTAGAGTTCCTGGTTGACCTCGCCATGGGAAACCATACCGACTACGCCACACATAACTTCGTACTCCGGATTCAGTGAGCCGTCAGTGATAGTTCAAATTGCTCAGCCAACTGGCCGGCATCCTGTCTCGTATCCACAGCGCTGCCTTCTCGAACGGGGGAATGAGTGTTGCCTCTTTCCACCAGATTGCACGCGGCGCGGGCGTCAGACCCCCGACCAGAACCAGCAAAGCCACCAGGATACCGCCGCGGAACACCCCAAAGATGAGACCGACAATACGGTCCGTCCCCGAGAGCCCGGTTCCGGAGAGGATTCCGGCGAGCAGACTGCCAATCAGAGCGCCCAGGATCAGCACTACAAACAGGATCAGACAAAAAGCGGCGGCCTTGCGCAGTGGGGCTGCTTCGATCAAGTGCTGGAGATACACCGCCGCTTGATCACTGAAATGCACCGCCAGTGTAACGGCCGCCACCCAGGCGACCAGCGAAAAGATCTCCCGGACGAACCCCCTCATCAGGCCGAGCAAGCCTGAAATGACGAGTATGCCGAGGATCACATAGTCGGCCCAAGTGAAATGCATGACCGGCGCCAGACCTAGTCGCGGGCCAAACCCATCGTGCCGCTACCGATAGCGGCAAAGGCAAACCCTGCGGATCTGATCATTTGCGGCCGCTAACCGTTCCGCTCATGCCTACCGACGATTCGAGACGCTTGCGGGCCTGCTCGGCACGTCCCTTGTCCGGCTCAGGGCCCACCGACACCCGGTAGTTGACGCCCCCGGCTCCCGGAACGGTCTCTACGAAAGCATCGAACTTGTTCTTGCGCAACTTCTCTGCCAATGCCCTGGCGCTCGCTTCACTGGTGAAGCTTGAGGTCTGGACGACCCAGCGTGTTGGAGCATCCTCGCCCTTCGGTTTCCGGGCCACCATCGACTTGGCCTGGGCGGGCGCCTTCGCGGACTGAGTAATCACAGAACCCGGAGCTGCGCCCTCGCCAGTGCCGGCCTCTGCGACGGTCGTCGACGATTTACCTGCGACGTCGACCTTCTTCTTCTGAGGCGGCGCCGGGCTCGTCGCTTTCGAGGGTGCGGCGGCCTTCGCCGGCTCACTGGTCTTTACCGCCGCTTTCTTCTCCTCCCGCCGCGCCGTTCCGCCGGTGGCGGCAGGCTTGGTCGCCGGATGGGACGCAGCCGGTGGCGTGGCAGATGGTGTCGCCTTGGCCGCGGTCGGCTTCTTGGCAACCTCGGCCGATGCTTTAGGATGCGTGGGAGCCGCCTTGCCAGCGGCGGGCTGAGCTTTGACCGGCCGGTCCTCATCCGGCACCTTCGCTACGGCACCATGCGACAGGTCAGTGCCGGGCGCAGCGCCCGCCGGCTTCTTCTTTGCCGAGGATTTCTCAACAGCAGGGGGTAGAGGCGCGACGCTGCGAGCCCCCTGTCCCAGCGGGCTGTCAGGTGTTGGGACTTCAACGGTCCCGGCGCCCTCGTCTTCCAAATATTCGGATTGTTGCTCTGGACTCGATGCCGTTGACGGCTCATCCCTCCGTGGGGCAGCGGTCACGGGCTCCGCGCCGGTCGAATCGGTGAGGGGGATGATTTTATAGCCATCACCCTCGACGGATGGCTCGCTAACGCCGGCCACAGGCTCAACGACCTCGGTGAGCGGAGGCGGCGACTGCGCGGCCGTTCCGCCAACGGCTTCCGTACTCGGATCTGGCGCTGCGTCGAACAACAAGGGAACGAACAGCACGATCAGCGCGACGATGATCGTCGCCCCGATCAGCCGCTGTTTCAATTGATCATCCAATGGCATTCACCCAATCGATCGGCCGTCTTGAGCAAGGTACTCGGCAATCAGAAAAAAGGAACCGAACACGACAATCGGATCTCCGGCAGCCGCTTCGGCACGTGCTGCCGCGACGGCATCGCTGACCCGGCTGAACCCACATTCTACCCTCTCCACGCCAGAACTTCTAAGCACATCCCTTAGTTGCTCCGGGGTCGCGGCGCGCGGCACTTGCAGGCGCGGGAGATACCAGGCAGTGATCAGGTCCTTCATCTGCGTCACCACGCCGATCTGGTCCTTGTCGCGCATCAAGGCGAAGACTGCATGTAAGCGCCTCGCGGGAAAGTGCTCCCGCAGTTGCGCCGCGAGTACACCGACGGCCTGAACGTTGTGAGCAACGTCCATCACAATCGGATTGTCACCGGGAACCACCTGAAACCGGCCGCAAAGGCGAGCCTCCGATAGGCCTGCCCGGATAGCCGACTCGGTGACCGGCAGGAGCCCCGCGATCAGATCGATGGCCTGCAACGCTCCGGCCGCATTTCGGAGTTGATGGGTGCCACCGAGAGGCGGCAGCGGAAGATCGTCCACCCGCACCGTACGGCTGCGCCACGACCAACCGGCAGAGGCTTCGCGAAAATCAAAGTCCCTCCCGATGACTCGCAAGTCGACAGAGAGACGGTCGGCATGAGCCAGCATCGATTCGGGTGGCTCGGGATCGGCAATCACTGCCGGACGACCGTGCCGCATCACGCCGGCCTTTTCCAGGCCGATCGCCTCGCGGGAGTCGCCGAGCCATTCCTCATGGTCGATACCGATGCTGGTCACCAGAACCACGTCGGCGTCGATGATGTTCACGGCATCCAGGCGCCCCCCAAGGCCCACCTCGAGCACCTGAACGTCGACGCGTTCGCGAGCGAAAATGTCGAGAGCCGCAAGGGTCCCGAACTCGAAGAAGCTCAGTGTGGTATCGCCGCGCGCATCATCGATGTCCGCGAACGCGCGGCAGATGGTGACGTCCCCAACCGCTTCGCCGTCGATACATATGCGCTCGTTATAACGCAACAGGTGGGGCGACGTGTAACTTCCGACTCGGTAGCCTTGAGCCCGCAGTATGGCGGACAAATAGGCTACGGATGAGCCCTTCCCGTTCGTTCCCGCAACGGTGATAGTTGCCGGAGCCGGCCCCGGCGCAGCGAGGCGTCGATGCACGGACTCGACGCGGTCGAGGCCCAGGTCGATGGTGCGCGGATGCAGCGTCTCCTGCCAGGCCAACCAGTCAGCCAGCCTCCCGAAACGCATTGTTCAGAGGGCTTCGGGACTATCCAGCGCCGAGCGAAAGGCTGACGTCGGTGCGGCAACCTCCGGTCGGGACAGCTCCGATTCGCGCCCCTTGTCTCTGGACTGGGCGCCCGTGAGCAGCAACAGCAGCCGGTGGATACGGTCACGCATTTCACGCCGATCGAGTATCAGGTCGATCGCGCCGTGCTCCAACAGAAACTCGCTCCGCTGAAACCCTTCCGGCAACTTCTCGCGGACCGTCTGCTCGATGACTCGTGGACCGGCAAAGCCGATCAGGGCGGCCGGCTCTGCTACGTTGATGTCACCCAGCATGGCGAGACTCGCCGAGACTCCCCCCATCGTCGGATCGGTCATGATTGAGATGAACGGCACACCCGCAGCGGACAGCCGGGCGAGGGCAGCACTGGTCTTGGCCATCTGAAACAGGGAGATGAGCGACTCTTGCATGCGTGCGCCGCCGCTGGCACTGAACACGACCAGTGGGATACGCTCGCGTAGGCTCTCGTTGACGGCACGAACGAAACGTTCACCCACGACCGAACCCATCGAGCCGCCCATGAATTCAAAATTGAAAGAGGCGGATACGATGGGAAGTCCTTTCAGATACCCCCGAACGACGATCAGCGCATCTTTCTCCCCCGTGCCTTTCTGCGACTGCACCAGGCGATCCTTGTACTTCTTGCTGTCCTTGAATTTCAGGGGATCCACCGGCGACAGTTGCTCGCCGATCTCCTGACGATTGCCGGGGTCAAGGAAGAAATGCAGACGACGTCGCCCATTGATACGCAAATGGTGGGCGCATTTCGGACAAACCTCGAGGTTCCGTTCCAACTCGGCCCGATACAGAATCGCGCCGCAGTGCGGGCATTTCGACCACAGGCCTTCGGGAACGGTGCTCTTGGTCGATGCCTCGGTCCGGATCTTTGCCGGAACGAACTTTTGAAACCAGCTCATGCGTCCCTCGCGGCGCTTGCGTCCATGGCCTCGCGCATGGCCCTGAGGATGTCAACGATCTGGGCCTGCGCCTGATCCGGACTGTCCTGGAAGGCTTCGATCTGGCTCACCAACGCGCTCCCGACCACGACCGCATCTGCGAAACGCGCAATCGTGCCCGCCATCTCGGCATTCTTCACGCCAAACCCGACGCCGACGGGCAATGAACTGATTTCCTTGATCGCTCGAATGCGTCGTTCGACGTCGTCCAAGTCGAGATTCGACGCGCCCGTTACGCCCTTCAGCGAGACGTAGTAGAGGTAGCCGCGACCGAGATCGGACATCTCTTGAACGCGCTCCGGACCGCTATTCGGTGCCAATAGGAAAATGGGATCCAGCCCGGCCTCGAGCATCAAGGGCAGCAGCTCACCTGACTCTTCGGGCGGCAGATCAACCGTCAATGCCCCATCGACACCAACTTCCCGTGCGCGCTCAACAAAGTTCCGGTAGCCCAGACTCTCGATCGGATTCAGGTAACCCATCAGCACCACCGGCGTAACGGTGTCGGTTCGGCGGAACGCCTCCACCAGGGCGAGCGTCTTGCGCAAGCTCATCTTGTGAGCGAGTGCGCGTTCACTTGCACGCTGAATCACCGGCCCGTCGGCCATGGGATCCGAGAACGGAATGCCCAGTTCAATGATGTCGGCCCCTGCCGCGACCATCGCATGCATGCAAGGCACGGTGAACTCGGCCGTCGGGTCACCGGCGGTCAAAAATGGAATCAGCGCCTTGCGCCCCGACTCCCGCAGCGCAGCGAACGTGTTCTGGATCCGGCTCACAGGCGGATACCCTCTCGTGTGGCTATCGTGTTGATGTCTTTGTCACCGCGCCCGGAAAGGTTCACGAGGATCTGCTGATCGGGCCTCATCGTGGCGGCCAGCTGGATCGCATATGCCACGGCATGGCTGGACTCGAGAGCCGGGATGATGCCCTCGGTCAGCGTCAGTGTGTGGAAGCCTTCCATCGCCTGCGCATCGGTGATGCCCACATACGTCGCCCGGCCACTGTCCTTCAGCCAGGCATGCTCGGGACCAACGCCGGGGTAGTCCAGCCCGGCAGAAATGGAATGGGTTTCGATGATTTCACCATCTTCGTCCTCCATCAGATACGTCCGGTTGCCGTGCAGTACCCCGGGCCGGCCCGCGCTCAGCGGGGCTGAATGCCGGCCGGTCTCGATGCCATCGCCGGCCGCTTCCACCCCATACATCGCTACATCGCAGTCGTCGATGAAGGGATGGAACAAGCCGATGGCATTCGACCCGCCGCCGACGCAGGCCACCAGCGCGTCGGGTAGTCGCCCAGTCAGTTCCCGCATCTGCTGTTTCGCCTCGCGCCCGATAACGGACTGGAAATCACGAACCATGGCTGGATAGGGATGCGGCCCGGCCACGGTGCCGATGATGTAAAAGGTGTCGTCCACATGAGTGACCCAGTCTCTCAGCGCCTCGTTCAGCGCGTCCTTCAGAGTCCGGGAACCCGACTCCACGGGCACCACCTCGGCGCCCAGCAACTTCATGCGGTAAACATTGAGGGACTGGCGCTCGACGTCCACGGCCCCCATGTACACAATGCACTTGAGACCGAGGCGCGCAGCCACTGTTGCCGTTGCGACCCCGTGCTGACCGGCACCGGTTTCGGCGATGATGCGCGGTTTGTTCATGCGCCGCGCCAACAACGCCTGGCCAACCGTATTGTTGACCTTGTGCGCACCGGTGTGATTCAGGTCTTCACGTTTCAGGTAGATCTGCGCGCCGCCGATTTCCCGGCTCAATCGCGCGGCGTGATAAACGGGCGACGGACGGCCGACATAGTGCTTGAGGTCGTGATCGAGTTCGGCGATGAAATCGGGGTCCGTGCGGTAGCGTTCATACGCGGCACGCAGTTCGGTCAGCGGCTCCATCAGCGTTTCCGCGACGAAAATACCGCCGTAAGGGCCGAAGTGTCCCCTTTCGTCCGGGAGATTGTAGGGTCCGCTAACGCGACCGCTGTCTTTGATCAAAGTCATAAACCTCTGTTAAGAAACGTGCGATCCTGGCAGCATCCTTGATGCCCTTCGCGCTCTCCACGCCGCTCGACACGTCGACGGCATAGGGTCTTGCTACTTCCAGCGCCTGCCCCACGTTGTCGGGGTTAAGTCCGCCCGCCAGAATGAGCTGCCGCCCCGGCGGCGCGACCGCGCGCTGCCAGTCGAAAGCCTGCCCAGTACCGCCCCGAATGTCTCCGTGGTAGGCGTCGAGCAAGAGCGCCAGCGCATCGGGAAACCGGGCAAACTCCGCTGCGAGATCGATGTCCGGCGCCATCTGTAACGCCCGGACATACGGTTTTCGAAAGCTGGCGCAATACTCGGGAGACTCGTCCCCATGGAACTGCAGCAGGTCGATGCGCACTTTGGACAGAACGCCGTCCACTTCGTGCCCGGTCGCGTTGACGAACAGGCCAACCACCGTCACGAATGGCCCGACCGCCGCCAGCACGGCCTGTGCGCGATCGATATCGACCGCCCGCGGGCTTGGCGGGTAGAACACCAGTCCGATCGCATCCGCGCCCAGCGCCACGGCCTGCTCGGCATCGCCGGGCTGAGTCAAGCCGCAGATTTTAACGCGAGTTCGTTGCCAGGGATACGCCGTCATGGGGATGATGGGGTCTGAAGCGGTCCACGCCCGGGGGCAGGCGCGAAAAGATCGAATCTTGTGGCACGGCGAAAGTGGCCGGGTACATGACGCTGGCGAAATATAACCCATCCGGCGGTGCGGTGACACTCGCAAGCGACCGGGACCGGGCGTCGAGGACTTCCCGGGCCCACTCGGGTTCAGCCTTGCCCGCACCTATTGTCATTAGAACACCGACGATGTTCCTAACCATGTGATGCAGGAATGCGTTGGCGACCAGATCCACGACGACCTGATCACCGTCACGGCTAACGTCGAGCAAGTGCATCCGACGGAAGGGGCTTTTCGACTGACAGCCCTGAGCCCGAAAAGACGAAAAATCATGTTCCCCGACCAGATGCTCGGCCCCACGCTGCATACGTACCTCGTCCAGCGGGTAGAAACACCAGGTGGCCCTGCGGTGCAATAGCGCCGAACGCATCGGGCGATTCAGGATGGCATAGCGGTAATACCGGGCGATCGCACTGTAACGCGCATGAAAGTCACACGGAACCACCCTGGCCCACAGCACCCTGACATCGTCGGGAAGCGCGCTGTTGGTCCCCATGATCCAGCCCCGCATTGGGCGCTCGACCGCGCAATCGAAATGGACGACTTGTTGCAGGGCATGGACGCCGGCGTCGGTGCGCCCTGACGCATGCACCCGAACGGAAATGGCCGCGACGCGACTCAGAGCGGTTTCGAGAACCTCCTGCACGGTCCTGCGCCCCTTTTGCCATTGCCAGCCCGCGAAGCGACTGCCGTCGTACTCGATCCCGAGGGCAACGCGCACTGGCCTCTCGCCATTCCGGACCTCGGAACGACTCACGGAGAAGACCGGGAAGGCATGGCCTGCGCCCGAGCAGGCTGTCCTGATTTCATGTTGGCTGCGGCCCCATCACTCGGGTACGAAGGCGCGGGACCCACCCGCGTGTCAGGTAAGCGGCCGCCAGTCGCCACTTGAAAGGGCGGGTCACGACGCGCAGCAGGTCGTACCCGCGCTGGATGCGCTGCCAGTGCTCCTGTTCTGCTGCCTCACCACCCAGGCCACGCGCCTCACGGAGATAAACCACGATGGCGTCCCTGGCCAGTGCGGCATGGCCGCTCGCAAGATTATCGATCGACTGGTGCAGCCTCACGATTTGGGCATCGATGCCCCAGTATTCGAGATCGCGCGCGACCTGTCCGTACGACGCGCCCAGGCCGCTGACCTCGATCGCCAGATTCAGACCCAACAACTCGGGCAGGAAGCGATGGGTGTGAACCGATATCGACAGCAGCAGCGCTGGAAGCTCGAAGGCTGCATCGAGAAAACGGGGACTTGATGCAAAGTCTATGGAGTCGACCGCCGGACAATCGATGCCGAGGCTGACCAAGAGCCTCCGATAGATCCAGGGATGATTCTGAACGACGTTCCCGCTGCCCAGTTCGTCGGCGTAAATGGTGGTGAGCCGCCGCGCAACCCCAGGGGACACGCGCGCCAGACCGTCCACCCGTTGCAGCCAGCACCCATCAACCAGAACCGCGGGGGCGAGTTGTTCGATACCGAACACATAGGCACCACGAGGCAGCTTCGGTACGCTTCGCGGCTTTGGTGAGGGTGAGTCGGTCTGGCGCCGGTAGAGCGCGTTCAACCACGTTTCGAAGGTTGCCTCGGAATAGGGAAACCGGTCACATCGGTGCCATGGATCGCGGGCTACCCGCTGCACACAGCGCTCGATATAGCGGCGTGCCGAGCAGAACGCCCCCGGCTGCTGTTCCTCCGGATTGACCAGCACGTGAAACAGGCTTCGGGGAACCGTGCACAACCTCCGGGCATCCCGCCGCACCAACGCCCCGACGCCGACCTCAGCGACCACCTGCGGCGCGCCACCACCCGCTCCAGCGGCAGCTCTATCTCCCGACTCCACCGCCATCGGAACCTTGTACGTAGGATCTGACACCGGTCGTCTGAGTCCGGCGAGCCAGGCTCGCAACGTGGCTTCCTCGTCGGCGGTCAGTACCCCGAACATCGGCCCGCCGAATCGGAACAGGGTCAACAGATGACTTCGCTCGGGCACCTCGCGGTCAATCCATGCCGATGCCGCCAATGCCGACAGCAAGGCGTCGGTCTGGAATGGCTGATCAGCAAACCAGGCGTCCAGGCTGCGTCCGCCGATCATCACGCCGCCGTGATACCCAGTCGCGAACGGTGCCTTGCTCAGCAGCAATCGGCGCATCGCGCCGACGACATCCACTGCGTTATGACGATGCGCCTCGAGCGCTTGCCAAGCCTGCTCGGTCAGCGATTGATGCAGGGCGATACCGCGGACCATGCGCGCATTGAGCAGGCTTCGGGTCTGGCCAGTGGCGCTGCGCCGCGCCGCTTTCCACGCAGCAGCCAGCACCGGGCGTTCGGCCTGCAGGCAACGCACCTGAGTTTGCAGAATCTCCAATAGGCCAGCGTGCTCCCGCGTGACATCACGTAGCCCGTCACACTGCGGAGCGGTGCTGCGAATCTCGGCGAGCGCGTAACCCAGAATCTCGGGGAAGAATGCGACCGGAAAACAGCCGAGGCCAAGGCGCAGGAATACCGCTTCATGGAGCAGGTCACCGGCTGAGTCCACGACGCCGCCAGCCGTCGCTGGCTGGCTGTCATCGGTCGCGTGCGCTGCAGCCCGCAGTTGATCGGTAGGGCTTCCCGGCGCAAAGCATCGAACATAGATGCCGAACAACAGGGCATGCGCCTGCCGATGGCCCGTGGCCGCCTGTGCAATACGGCACAGTTCGGCTCCCGCTCCGGCCAGCCAGGGCAAAAGGTAGCGCAAATCGTCGATGCTCGCCTTTGGCCCGGGACCGACCGGCGCCCTGTCCCGCTTCACCAGCGTTGCAAGGCGCGTCTCCAGTGCGGCGCGGGCCATCGACAACAGTTCGGGCGCATCGTCGTCGGTGGCCAGCCGACGACACAGAGTGCGATAGTCCCACCCGGCGCTGACCCGGGGGAAGCCGGTCGTGACGGCGCTGCGTGGGATGGACCGGGACGCTTCGTCGCCCGCGGTTGGACACGACCTGAACATGTCGGCTAGAACACCGCGGAAAACGGGAGCACGGCCACCTGGCTGCCCGCGGCAACCGGCCCTTCGGCCGCTGGCAGGACGATCAGGCCGTTGGCCAGGCTCATCGAGCGGAGAATCCCCGAGCCCTGGTTTCCGGTAGTCCGCACCTGATATCCGCTGCCGCCGGCCCGCGGAGTCAAGATGCCCCGCTGGAACTCCATGCGTCCAGGCTGTTTTTGCAGCGGCGTCTCGACCATTGCATTGATTAGAGGGATCAGCGGCCGGTCCAAAACACCCATCCGCTTTTCCAGCACCGGCCTCACGAACCAGCAGAACGCTACCAACGCCGCGACCGGGTTGCCCGGCAATCCGAAAAATATCGCGTTCTCTACAGACCCGAACGCCAACGGTCGCCCGGGCTTCATCGCCACTCGCCACAGGCTGATCCGCCCGATGTCGGCCACGACCTCGCGGATACGGTCGGCCGCGCCGCTGGACACGCCGCCGCTGGACACGATCAGGTCCAGATGAGTCGCCGCCGAGTGCAACGTGGCTACCAGCTCGCCGGGATCGTCGCGGACGATGCCGAGGTCGCAGACTTCGGCTCCCATACGCCGCAGCGCAGCCGAAAGCTGGTAACGATTGCTGTCATACACCATACCGGGTGTCAGCGCCCCCCCCAAACCGCGCACCTCGTCACCGGTCGACAGGACGCCGACGCGCAAGCGCCTGTAAACGGAAATCTCGACCAGACCTACCGAAGCCAGCAGTCCGATATCCGCGGGCATCAACCAGCGTCCGCAGGCCAGCAGGACCTCACCTGCGCGCAAATCCTCACCGGCCTGCCGCACGTTGGCGCCCGCACGGAGCGGCGGTGCGAAACGCACGTGGTCGTCATCCAGCGCCTGCGTCTGTTCCTGCATCACGACAGTGTCAGCGCCGTCGGGCATGACCGCGCCAGTCATGATCCGAACCGCTTCGTGGGCCGCTAGCGGATTACCCTGGTAAGGGGACCCGGCATACGCAACCCCGGCGACCCGAAAAGAGTTGTCCCCTTCGGCCAGATCGCTCGCGCGCACGGCGTAGCCGTCGACTGCGGAATTGGCATGAGCGGGGACCGGCCTGGCAGCGACCACGGATTGGGCCAAGACCCGCCCCACGGCCTCCCACAGCGGGACGCGCTCGCAGGCGGACACCGGAGCAACCTCTGACAGCATGGCTTGCAAAGCAAGATCGACCGGGAGGCTCTGCTGGTCAACGATGTCGTCGCAACTCATCTCGGCGTTCAGGTTAAGGCGCGTCAAGGAACGTGCGATGCTACCATGCGCCGTTGAGGATTCAGTCGGACTTCCCACTACGTCACTATGGTCAACGGACCCATCAAAGGTCGGGGCGCCATTACCAATCGTGCATCACGGTTCGACACCACCGTTCGGGAGCCCGACGAGGCCGCAGACTCCGGCATCGGGATCGGAGTGCCGCGAACGGAAGTCACCGAAGAATACGCGCGCTCCATCGTCTCGACCAACCGTTCGCCGGACATTCCTTTCGACCGGTCCATCAACCCTTACCGCGGCTGCGAACACGGCTGCATCTATTGCTACGCCCGACCGACACATGCCTACCTGGGCTTGTCGCCAGGGCTGGATTTCGAGACGCGGCTCGTCGTCAAGCGCAACGCCGCAGAGCAGCTGTCTACCGAGCTGGGGCGCAAGGGCTACCGCTGCGAACCGATCGCGCTCGGCGCCAATACCGACCCTTACCAGCCGGTCGAGCGGATCCATCGCGTGACGCGGGAAATTCTCGAGGTCCTGCACGATTGCCGACACCCGATCACGATCACGACGAAGTCGGCACTGATCGAACGTGATCTCGACCTGCTGGCGGCCATGGCCGAGCGCCGGCTGGTCGAGGTGCAAATCTCGATCACGACACTGGACGGACAACTCGCTCGGGTCATGGAACCCCGCGCCACAGCGCCTGCACGGCGCCTGGAGACAGTGCGGACACTGGCGGATGCCGGTGTGCCGGTGCGCTTGATGGTTGCCCCGTTGATCCCGTTCGTCAACGATGCGGATCTCGAGAATCTGATCACCGAAGGCGCGCGCCACGGCGCGCAGTCGGCGGGGTACATCGTTCTGCGGCTGCCGCTGGAAATCAAGGACCTTTTCCGGGAATGGCTGGAGGCCCACTTTCCGCTCCGGGCCCACCGCGTGCTTGCCTGCGTGACCGAACTGCATGGCGGTCAGTTGTACAACCCGCAATTCGGCAAGCGCCAGACTGGCACCGGGATATTCGCTGACTTGCTGCGACAGCGGTTCGCAATCGCACTGCGGAAATCGGGTATGCGTTGCGAGTTGCCACCGCTGGACTCCTCGCTGTTCCGTCCGCCGCGTCGGCACGCAGCGCAATTGGATCTGTTCGCGGAAGACGACTGAGGTCGTTCAAGTAGGGCGGCGGTTTTGGGCCGGATGCCGCGCGGAGCGTGACCCCGTGCGGCACCCGGCGGGAGTCGAGGAACGCCTATTCAGGCTGCTCAGGTGTCTGAGTGTCGTCCTCCGGTACTTCCTCCTCCGGTGGAACCTGCTCCTCGATGACCGTCTCCTCCTCAACCTCAACCGGTCCGCCAGCCTCGGCAGATTCGTCGTTGTCATCCGGCACTTCGGTCGCAGCGGGCGCCCCGGTCGCCGCAGGTGCCACGGCAGCGGGCGGCTGTCCCGGCTTGCCGGCCGCGGGGGCGTCGTACTTGATCAGCGTCTCGATCTTCGCCTGGCTCTTTTGTTCATCCAGATACCTCTGCAGCTTGTCACTCTGCAGGAACGACTGGACCTGCGGCTTCACGGATTCGTAGCTCGGCGCTTCCTGCTCCCGCGAGCTCTCCCGCTGGATCACGTGCCACCCAAAATCCGTCTTCACCGGAGCCTTGGTCGTTTCGCCATTCTTCAGCGCGATCACGGCATTCGCGAAGGGCGGAACCATCTGGTCTGGGGAGAACCACCCGAGATCACCACCATTGTTCTTGGAACCCGGATCCTTGGACAACTTCTTTGCGATCGCGTCGAACTTTTCACCCTTGCCGAGGCGCTTGATCACATCCAGAGCCGTCTTCTCGTCTTCCACCAGGATGTGCCGGGCCTTGTATTCGCTGGCCTTCATCGCGCCAACACGCTGGTCGTATTCCTTCCGGATTTCCTCGTCGGTAGGCGTCAGCTTTTTGAGCAGGTTTTCGGCTGCCACCTGCGACAAAGTCATCCGGATGGCATTGTCGACTCGCGCCGCTATCGACGGATCCTTCAACAATTGATCCTTTTCGGCCGACTGCCGCAGGATCTCACGCTTGACCAGTTCGTCGACGATCTTGTCCTTCGGCACCCCTTCGCCGCCGCGGCGCTGAGCAATCTCGGTGGCCAGCATGTCGACCGACTGCTTGCTGATCGGACGGCCATTCACGAGGACCGCCGTATCGTCGCGGGAAACCGGAGGTAGCACTATCGCTCCCTCGGCGGAGGTCTTGCCGGCCTGGTCGCAGGACCACAATGAAACACCGCTTAACGCAACCAGGACCAAAAGGCGTTTATTCATCTTGCAATTCCCTATTGTCTGTTTTCAATTCGGTCGAACTCGTCGGGCGCATAGGCTTTCATGCTGAAAGCATGAATGTCGGTCTGCATCAGATCGCCCAAAGCTTGATATACCAGCCGGTGCCGTGCGACGAGACTCTGGCCGGCAAACGGCTCGGCCACGATGATGGCGGAAAAGTGTCCGCCACCGCTTTGCCGGGCTCCGGCATGACCGGCATGGGCGGCACTGTCGTCGAACAGCTCGAGGTGCAGGGGCTCGAGGGCCTTTTCCAAACGCGCGCGGATCCGCTCGATTCGGGCACTCATCTCGGAAACACTCGCTTGAAGGGCTTGACGACGACCCGCTCATAGACGCCCTCGCGACGGTACGGATCTGCCGCGGCCCAGGCTTCGGCTTCCGCCAAACCGGGGAAATCGGCCACGATCAGGCTACCGGTAAATCCGGGATCGCCCGGATCGTCGGCGTCGATTGCCGGGTGCGGGCCGGCGAGAATCAGGCGCCCCTCGTTGGCGAGCACCTCCAGTCGGGCCAGATGGTCCGGTCGCGCCTTCCGACGCAATGCGCCACTACCCGGCACATCCTCACACAGGATTGCGTACAGCACCGATTCACTCCTGATGAGGTTCAGCCACGTACCGGTGCAGGTACAGGGTTTGCAGGATCACGAAAAAGAGCGTCAGCCCGATCAGACCAAACAGCTTGAAATTGACCCAGGTGTCGGTGTCGAAGCGGTAGGCAACGAACAGGTTGACGCAGCCGACGACGATGAAGAAAGAAGCCCACATCAGGTTGAGGCGTTTCCACACACCCGAAGGGAGTTCCACCTTGCCACCCAGCAAGCGCTCGATCGCGGTCCGCCGCCCGAAAATCTGGCTGAGCAGAAACGCCACACCGAACAGCCAATTCACGACCGTCGGCTTCCACTTGATGAACAGCTCATCCTGAAAGTACAGAGTTGCGCCACCGAAGACGGCGATCACGGCCAGTGTAATCAGGTGCATCGGCTCGATGCGTCGGGTTCGAAACCAGACGAAAGCGACCTGCACGACGGTCGCGATGATCGCCACTACGGTCGCGACATAAATGCCGTAGACCTTGAAGGCACCGAAGAACAGCAGGATCGGGAAAAAATCGACTAGAAGTTTCATGGTGAGCAGCGATTAGCTGGATCCTGCGTCATAACAGTGTTTCCTAACTGCAAGTCCTGCCGACGGCGGGCGACAATACACCAAGGGCATGGTCAGCAAACGTTCTGATAGGGCGGACCGGCCCTGAATGCGGATTCGACACCCGGTCTCTCGAGCATCGACGGGCCCTTGCGTTGCCTGAGCAGGTCGCTATGATACAAGAAAAAGTCGTGGACTGACGTTTCCATCATCTGCGCTGCGTGGCTTGGCTTCAGCGGGCACTTGCGCATTCCCTGTCGCTCCCAAGGTTGTAGGCCCAACGTGTCATTGGATTCATCCGCCCAAACGGCGATCGAAGCGGCGGCCTTTCGCCGCCTGCTGCAGCACCTCAGAGAACACCCCGAAGTCCAGAACATCGAGCTGATGATCACGGCTGACTTCTGCCGGAACTGCTTGGCCAAATGGCTGACAGAGGCCGCGCAGCAAGCCGGTGAACCGTTGGACGAGAGCGCCGCCCGCGAGTGGGTTTACGGCGAGCCCTACGCTCGGTGGAAGGAAAAATTTCAGCGCGAAGCCACTCCCGAGCAACTCGAAGCCCTGAGACAGCGGCAATCCAAGACCGACACCTAAGGCTTACGCTGCGTTGCCGGAGACGGTTTCGTAACGTCGCTCCGAATTCACGGGTTTTCCAAGCAACGACCGATCAGTTCGATTCGGTATCCGTCAGGATCTTCTACGAAAGCAATGACGGTACGGCCGTGTTGCATGGGGCCGGCTTCCCGAACGATCCGCGCTCCCCGGCTACGCAACTCCTCGACCGCAGCGTAGACGTCATCAACCTCTACGGCCAGGTGTCCGAAGGCGTTGCCGAGCTCGTACCGTTCCACCCCCCAATTGAAGGTCAATTCGAGCACCGTATGCTCGGATTCGTCGCCGTAACCAACGAAGGCCAAGGTGAATCGGCCCTCCGGGTAATCATGTTGCCGCAGCAGCTTCATACCCAACACATTGACGTAAAAGTCGATCGAGCGTTCCAGGTTTCCGACCCGGATCATCGTATGTAGCAAACGCATGAGTTTTCCCGTTGGCAGAAACGACCGGCGATGGTTTGCAAGCGAGTCAGAGCGACAGAGCGGCCCGGACATCGTCCGCCAGGCGATGCGCGAGCTGGTCGACGAGTTCGCGATCCTGACCCTCGACCATGACACGTACCAGCGGCTCTGTTCCCGATGAGCGCAGCAACACGCGCCCCCTTCCCTTAAGCCGAGCTTCGACATCTTCCCTCGCACGCCGGATGGACTGATGGGACTCGAGGTTGGTCCTCACGTCGACACGGACGTTGACCAGACACTGCGGATACTTGGTCATGCCAGATTTCAGTTCGTGCAGGGATTTCCCCTGCGCCTTCATCTCGGCAAGCACCTGCAAGGCCGCGACGATACCGTCCCCCGTCGTCGTGCGGTCACGGCAGATGATATGCCCGGAACCCTCGCCCCCGAGCATGCTGTCGTGCGATTCCATCAGTTCCAGTACATAGCGGTCGCCGACCGCAGCACGCTGCAGGGGGACATCGATCGCCGCAAGCGCATGCTCCAGCCCCAGATTGCTCATCAAGGTACCGATCACCGGGCCCCGCAACTGCCCCTGGTCAAGGCGGGAACGGGCGATGATGTACAACAATTCATCACCGTCTACGATTTCACCACGATGATCGACCATGATCACGCGATCCCCGTCGCCATCGAAGGCGACACCGAGATCGGCGCCTGCTTCGACCACAGCCTGGCGCAATAACTCCGGCTGGGTCGCACCCACGGCATCATTGATGTTGAGCCCGTCGGGTGAAACGGCAAGCGCCGTGACTTTCGCGCCGACTTCAGCGAACACATGGGGAGCGATGTGGTACGTGGCTCCGTTGGCACAGTCGACAACGACCTTGAGCCCGGCGAATTCGGTACCGGCCGGGATCGTACTCTTGCAGAATTCGATGTAGCGCCCCGCGGCATCTTGGATGCGCGCGGCCTTACCCAGCCCCGATGAGGGCACGGTGGTCATAGGTTGGTCGATCTGTTCCTCGATGCGCAGTTCGACCTCGTCGGGCAGCTTCAAACCCTGCCCGGAAAAGAACTTGATTCCGTTGTCCGCGTACGGGTTATGGGAAGCGCTGATCACGATGCCGGCCTGGGCCCGAAAGGTGCGGGTCAAATAGGCGACTGCCGGTGTCGGCATGGGGCCGAGCAACTGGGTATTGACCCCCGCCGCGGCCAACCCGGCCTCCAGCGCAGACTCGAACATGTAGCCCGAGATGCGGGTATCCTTGCCGATGATCACCTTGCGTGGGCCAGTGCCTCCGGCAAATACCTTGCCCGCAGCCCAGCCCAGCTTCAGCATGAAATCGGGTGTTATCGGATAAGTGCCGACCGTACCGCGTATACCGTCGGTCCCAAAAAAACGCTTCTTCATGTGTATTCTCCTCCCCTCCCAGGGATTGGCCGGATCGCCGCAGCGAACCGCGACGGCGTAACGGTGAGGTCATAGCGGTCGCGGCACCAATTCCATCTACCCATCCGCCCTAATTTACCGTTTTACAGACTCCTGACATCCGCCCAACGCCGATTCGCCTGTCCAAGGAATCACGAAACAGGAGCGAGTGTAGCGAAAATCGTCGTCGGGAGGGAACGGGAAGTGAGCGGGGGCGTGACGCCGAAGGTCGCGATACGCGGGGAAGGCATGTTCCAAAAAAAACCCCCGGGCGCATTGGCATGCGCCCGGGGGCTTGGCTTCAGCGCAACGAGCTAGTGTTGCGCGGCAGGACGACCGAACGTCGGCGCATCGTCAGCGCGAGGCGGCGCGTCAGCCGTCTGGCCCCCACTGGGCGGGGTCTGGTCTTCCCAGCCCTGCGGCTCGCGCGGCACACGCCCCTCCATGATGTCGTCGATCTGCAACCGATCGATGGTCTCGTACTTCATCAGGGCATCGGCCATCAAGTGCATCTTGTCGATGTTCTCGCGCAGGATACGCTCCGACCGCTCGTAGTTCCTGTCGATGATGGAACGAATTTCCTCGTCGATCAGGTGTGCCGTCTCTTCCGAAACTGATTTGTGCTTCGTCACGGATCGGCCGAGGAATACCTCACCCTCCTCTTCACTGTAAGCCAGGGGACCCAGCCGCTCGGACAAACCCCAACGAGTCACCATGCTGCGAGCCAGATTCGTCGCCCGCTCGATGTCGTTTTGAGCGCCAGTGGTCACCCGTTCCTTGCCAACGATCATTTCTTCAGCGATGCGGCCACCGAAAAGACTGGAGATCTGACTCTCGAGCTTCTGCTTGCTGGCACTGTACTGGTCGCGTTCGGGCAAGAACATCGTAATGCCCAAGGCCCGACCACGCGGCATGATGCTGACCTTGTAGACCGGATCGTGTTCCGGGACCAGTCGGCCGACGATCGCATGCCCCGCTTCGTGATATGCGGTCAGACGTTTTTCGTCTTCGCTCATGACCATGGACTTGCGCTCGGCGCCCATCAGGATCTTATCCTTGGCCTTCTCGAAGTCGGACATGTCGATCACGCGCTTATTTTTACGCGCTGCGAACAGAGCCGCTTCATTGACGAGGTTGGCAAGATCGGCGCCCGAGAAACCCGGCGTACCACGAGCCAGGTATTTCGGCTCGACGTTGTCGGCCACAGGAGTACGCTTCATGTGCACTTTCAGGATCTGCTCGCGACCACGCACGTCCGGCAGGCCGACTGTGACCTGACGATCGAAGCGGCCAGGGCGCAACAGTGCCGGGTCAAGAACGTCCGGTCGGTTGGTGGCCGCAATCACGATGATGCCTTCCGTGCCCTCGAAGCCGTCCATCTCGACGAGCAACTGGTTGAGGGTCTGCTCCCGCTCGTCGTGTCCACCGCCCAGGCCGGCCCCGCGGTGACGACCAACGGCATCGATTTCGTCGATGAAAATGATGCACGGAGCATGCTTCTTGGCCTGCTCGAACATGTCCCTAACACGGGAGGCACCAACGCCGACGAACATTTCGACGAAATCCGAGCCCGAGATCGAGAAGAACGGCACTTTCGCTTCGCCGGCGATGGCGCGAGCCAACAGCGTCTTACCGGTTCCGGGCGGACCCACCATCAGAGCCCCGCGCGGAATTTTGCCGCCCAGCTTCTGGAATTTGCTCGGATCTTTGAGGAAGTCGACCATCTCGGTCACATCTTCCTTCGCTTCTTCAACGCCGGCGACATCGGCGAACGTCACCTTCACCTGATCTTCTTCGATCAGCCGCGCCTTGCTCTTGCCGAAGGACATCGCCCCGCGACCACCGGCTCCGCCCTGCATCTGCCGCATGAAGAAAATCCAGACGGCGATCAGCAGCAGCATCGGGAACCAGGAGATGAAGATCTGCATCAACAGCGACTGCTGCTCCGGCGGCTGCGCCTTGATCTCGACATGGTTCTTTAGCAAATCGTCGACCATGTGAGGATCTTCGGGAGTGTAAGTGGCGAATTTCTCGCCGCTGCCGAGGACACCTTTGATCATCGGTCCGTCGATGGTCACTTGCTTGACCTGCCCTTCATTCACCGCAGCGATGAATTGCGAGTAGGACATACTGGAATCAGTGGCTTTGCGATTGCCGAAATTGTTGAATACAGACATCAACACGACGGCAATAACCACCCACAGGACAATGTTCTTCAACATATCATTCACGTCCACCACTCCCTAATTCGGATTGGAACCCGAGTGTATCTCATTGTTTAGCGAAATTCTAAGTTTGTAACCCGGACCGCGGGTGCACGGTGTTTTTCCGCGCACCGAAAATAGGACAAGGGCCCCGCGGGATGGTTCCAGAAGGATCAGGTGGATTGTTCGTCAGCCTGCCGGCGCACGGTAACCGCTTGCAACGACGTAAGTTTCCGGGCTACGGCTCCGCGACGCCTTGGGCTTGCTAAGCGCCACACGGCTGAAGTTCGCGCGGACCGTGCGCAGAAATTCGTCGAAACCGGTACCCGAGAACGTCTTTACGACCAGCGTGCCGCCCGGACGCAGGACCTGTTGCGCCAAGTCCAGTGCGAGCTCCACCAGGTATAAGGACCGTGGTATATCGACCCCGCGTATGCCACTCATGTTCGGAGCCATATCGGACAAGATCAGGTCTACCGGACGCCCGACCAGTTCCGCCCGCAAGCGAGCGAGCGTGGCATCCTCACGAAAGTCGCCCTGAATGAAGCTCACCCCGGGCAAGGGTTCCATGGCCAGGATGTCGAGCGCTATAATCGCGCCTCCCGGCCTGATGCGGTTGACCGCAAACTGCGACCAGCCTCCAGGGGCCGCGCCAAGGTCCACCACAGTCATTCCGGAACGGAGCAGCCTAAAACGCTGGTCCAATTCTTCGAGCTTGAAGACGGCGCGTGAGCGGTAACCCAGTTCCCTCGCTTTCTTTACATATTCGTCGCTGTGATGCTCGGCCAGCCACCGGCTGCTCGTAGGACGTCTAGCCAAATCGGAACGCTCCGTCAGCAGGGGACATCCGAACACTTTCACCAGACAACATCGGCATGATCACTTCCCAGCAGAAGAAACTTCTCAAGGCGAGGGCGCATACCCTCAAGCCCGTCGTCATCACCGGCGCAGCCGGCCTTACTCCTGCGGTCACTGCCGAGATCGACCGTGCGCTCGAGCATCATGAACTGATCAAGGTCAGGATCAACGCCGATACGCCACAGCAACGATCAGCGCTGGCAGCCGAGGTCTGCACCGAACTTCAGGCCGACCACGTACAGACCGTCGGCCATGTCGTCACGCTCTATCGGGAAAAACCGCCGGCGCCCGCGACGGGCCGCGGCCTCCCGAAGAAACGCACTAGATATACCGGATCTGCAAAATCTCGTACTCCCTGACGCCACCGGGAGCCTGCACGGTCGCAACATCCTCGACGTGTTTGCCGATCAGCGCCCGCGCGATCGGCGACGAGATTGAAATCAATCCCTGCTTGATATCGGCTTCGTCCTCGCCGACGAGCTGATAGGTGACCGTGTTCCCGGTCGCGAGATCTTCGAGTTCAACCGTCGCGCCGAAAACCACCTTCCCGTCCGCATTGACTCGCGTCACGTCGATGATTTGCGCGTTGGCCAGTTTCGCCTCGATTTCGTTGATTCGCCCTTCGGTAAACGCCTGCTCCTCGCGAGCCGCGTGATACTCGGCGTTCTCCTTCAGATCGCCGTGCGCCCGCGCCTCGGCAATGGCCTGGATGATTTTGGGACGGCGCACCGACTTGAGGTGATTCAGTTCTTCCCTCAACTTCTCGGCACCGCGAGTGGTAATCGGCGTTTTGTTCATGGTTGTGGTTCGGGATGCGGATGGAAATGTCGCCGCCGTTCAGAAGTCCCCGTGGAGATCCTGCAGCCTGCAGACGCCAGCCGATTGCGCTTCGTCGAGTGCGAAGCAGATCGCGCGTGCGCCTGACACCGTCGTCGTGTAGGTGACCTGACGTTGTAACGCCTGCCGCCGAATCGTGAATGAATCGGCGATCGCCTTCGCGCCTTCGGTCGTGTTGATGATCAGATGCAGTTGCCCGTTCTTGATCATGTCAACGATGTGCGGACGGCCCTCGTAGACCTTGTTGACCACCTCGCAAGGCACACCCGCATCCACCAGGGTTTGCGCGGTCCCCCGAGTGGCGACCAGGGAAAAGCCCTTCGACACCAGGTCGCGCGCGATCGGGACAATCTTGACCTTGTCCGCATCGCGGATACTGATCAGTGTCACACCACTGGTGGGCAGACGCACATTCGCGGCACGCTGCGCCTTGCCATAGGCTTCACCGAACGTGGCGCCGACCCCCATGACCTCACCGGTGGATTTCATCTCGGGACCGAGCACGGGATCGACCCGGGGAAACTTGATGAACGGGAACACCGCTTCCTTGACCGAGAAGTAGGACGGAACCCGCTCCTCGACGATCCCCTGTTCGGCCAAGGTCCGGCCCACCATGCAGCGCGCGGCGACCTTTGCCAACTGATAGCCGGTTGCCTTGGACACGAAGGGAACGGTGCGGGAGGCCCTGGGGTTGACTTCCAAAATAAAGACATCCCGCCCCTGGATCGCGAACTGCGCGTTCATCAGGCCGACCACATTCAGCGACTCGGCCAGCAATTTGACCTGCTCGCGAATCTGCAACTGGATGGCAGCATCCAGATCGTAAGGCGGAATGGAGCAGGCCGAATCGCCCGAATGGACTCCTGCCTGCTCGATATGTTGCATCAGTCCGCCGACGAGAACCTCCGATCCGTCCCGAACGGCGTCGACATCCATCTCGATCGCATCATCCAGAAACCGGTCCAGCAAAACCGGCGACTCGTTCGAGACGCTGACCGCCTCGCGCATGTAGCGGCGCAACTCGTCGTCGTTGAAGACGATCTCCATCGCCCGTCCACCCAGCACATACGACGGTCGCACGACCAGCGGATAACCGATCTGCTGCGCGCAGGCCACGGCCTCATCCAGGGATCGAGCCGTCTTGTTGGGCGGCTGCTTCAGACCGAGACGCTCGATCAAGAGCTGGAAGCGCTCCCGATCCTCGGCCAGATCGATGGAGTCGGGCGAGGTGCCGATGATGGGCGCGCCCGCGGCTTCAAGCGCTCGCGCGAGCTTCAGCGGCGTTTGTCCTCCGTACTGCACCACAACTCCGTACGGCTGTTCGAGATCGATGATCTCCAGCACGTCTTCTAGCGTCAGCGGCTCGAAGTAGAGCCGATCGGAGGTGTCGAAATCGGTCGAGACCGTTTCCGGATTGCAGTTCACCATGATGGTTTCAAAGCCATCCTCGCGCAGCGCCATCGCAGCATGGACGCAGCAGTAATCGAACTCGATGCCCTGCCCGATCCGGTTCGGCCCGCCACCGAGCACCATCACCTTCCGCCGCGTCGACGGCTCCGCCTCGCACTCCTGCTCGTAGGTCGAGTACAGGTAGGCCGTCGAACTCGCAAACTCGGCGGCGCAGGAATCGATACGCTTGTAGACTGGCTTGATACCGAAACCACGGCGCAGGGAACGGATCGCGTCGGCGCTGCTGCCCAGCAAAGAGGCGAGACGCGAGTCGGCGAAACCCTTGCGCTTCAGGGCGAACAAGTCGGCCCGGGACAACCCGGTCGCCTGACGCCCGGCCAGATCGGCCTCGGTCGCAATCAGGTCTTCGATTTGCGCCAAAAACCACGGGTCGATCCGGCTGTGCTCATGGACTTCGTCCAGTGTCCAGCCGCTGCGAAAGGCATCGGCAACATGCAGGATGCGCTCCGGCCCCGGGTAGTGCAGTTCGCGCTGCAGGCTTTCGCGGACGTTGCCGGCCGCGGGATCCAGCCGGCTGACCAGGCCGTCTATCCCGGTTTCGAGACTGCGCAAGGCCTTTTGCAGGGACTCCTGGAAGGTGCGGCCGATCGCCATCGCCTCGCCCACCGACTTCATCTGGGTGGTCAGCCGATCATCCGCCTGCGGAAACTTTTCGAACGTGAAACGCGGAATCTTCGTTACGACGTAATCGATGGTCGGTTCGAACGATGCCGGCATCGCGCCGCCGGTGATCTCGTTGCGCAACTCGTCGAGTGTATAACCGACCGCGAGTTTCGCTGCGACCTTGGCAATCGGAAAACCGGTCGCCTTCGAGGCCAGGGCCGAGGAACGCGATACGCGCGGATTCATTTCGATGACGACCATGCGGCCGTCAGCCGGATTGACCGCAAACTGCACATTCGACCCGCCGGTGTCGACGCCGATCTCGCGGAGCACGGCGATCGATGCATCCCGCATCAACTGGTATTCCTTGTCGGTCAGCGTCTGCACGGGTGCAACGGTAATCGAGTCGCCCGTATGCACGCCCATCGGATCGAAGTTCTCGATCGAGCAGACGATGATGCAGTTGTCGTTGCGGTCCCGCACGACTTCCATCTCAAACTCTTTCCAGCCGAGCACCGATTCTTCGATCAGCAGTTCCCGGGTTGGCGACAGATCGAGCCCACGCTCGCAGATCTCGACGAACTCCTCGCGGTTGTAGGCGATGCCACCGCCGCTGCCGCCCAGCGTAAACGACGGACGGATAATCGTCGGGTACCCGATGCGGTCGAGCACCTCCAACGCCTCATCCAGCGTGTGCGCGACTTCGGAGCGGGGCGTCGCCAGCCCGATGCGGTTCATCGCCTTGCGGAAACGATCGCGGTCCTCGGCCTTGTCGATCGCGTCCTTCCTGGCACCGATCAATTCCACGCCGAACCGATCAAGCACCCCTTCCCGATCGAGATCGAGGGCGCAATTCAGGGCTGTTTGTCCACCCATCGTCGGCAGCAAGGCATCCGGGCGCTCCTTTTCGATGATCTGGGCGACGGTCTGCCAATCGATCGGCTCGATGTAGGTCGCATCGGCCATTTCCGGGTCGGTCATGATCGTGGCGGGGTTCGAGTTGACCAGGACCACGCGGTAGCCTTCCTCACGCAAGGCCTTACAGGCCTGCGCCCCGGAGTAGTCGAACTCGCAGGCCTGACCGATGACGATCGGCCCGGCGCCCAGCAGCAGAATGGATTCGATATCGGTTCTTTTCGGCATGTCGTGCTCTGCTACGTTCGGCGACTCGTACCCTTCATTCTCTCGATGAAGGCATCGAACAAGGGGCTCAGGTCATGCGGACCCGGGCTGGCTTCCGGATGACCCTGGAAGCTGAATGCGGGCCGGTCGGTCCGTTCGATGCCTTGCAGGCTCTGGTCGAACAAAGACCGGTGAGTTGCGCGCAGCGTCACGGGCAGACTGTCTTCATCGACCGTAAAGCCGTGGTTCTGGCTCGTGATCATGACCTTCCCCGTTGCAAGATCCTGCACCGGATGGTTCGCGCCATGATGGCCGAACTTCATCTTGACGGTCCTTGCACCGCTGGCCAGTGCCAGCAGTTGGTGGCCCAGGCAGATGCCGAAGACCGGGACTCCGGCGTCGACGATGGCGCGTATCGCCTCGATTGCATAGGTGCAGGGCTCGGGATCACCCGGACCATTCGACAGAAACACCCCATCCGGGCGCCGCGCGAGAACGGCGACGGCCGGCGTCGTCGCCGGCACCACGGTGACGCGGCACCCGCGGTCGGCGAGTAGCCTCAAGATGTTGTGCTTGATACCGAAGTCGTAGGCCACGACCTCGTAACCGAACTCGGCCAGCTCACGATGCCCCTCGCCGAGTTGCCAAGCGCCTTGAGTCCACGCGTACTCTTCATTGACGGTGACCTCCCGCGCCAAGTCCATACCTTTCAGCCCGGGAAATTCCTGTGCCAGCGCGATCGCGCGCTCGGGGACAATGTCACCCCCGGCGACCAGACACCCGCGCTGCGCACCCTTGTCCCGCAGGATCCGGGTCAACTGGCGGGTATCGAGGCCGGCGATTCCGACGATCCCCGAGGCTCGTAGAAAATCGGTGAGACTCCGACCGGACCGCCAGTTGCTGAACCGCGCCGGCACATCGCGGACAACCAACCCGGCGGCGAACGGACGCACCGATTCCGCATCTTCGTCGTTGATCCCGGTATTGCCGATATGGGGATACGTCAGGGTGACGATCTGCCGCGCGTAGGAGGGATCCGTCAGGATCTCCTGATAGCCCGTGATCGCGGTATTGAACACCACTTCACCGACAGAACTGCCGTCGGCACCGACGGCGACGCCATCGAACACCGTTCCATCTTCGAGAGCCAGGAATGCGGGTCTATCCAAAAAAGCCACCTTTAGACGTGCAAAACGGGAGGAGCCCGGAGGACTCGTCCCGTCAATCCGCGTACGAACTTAATCGCGTGATTTTACGCAACCGCCCCCCCTCGTGTCCACGGCAGGGCCGCGTCAGAGCGACTTCAAACCAAGTACATCCTGCATATCGTAAAGGCCGGACTCACGCCCCATGACCCATTGCGCCGCACGCAGCGCGCCCTTGGCGAAGGTCAACCGGCTGGACGCCTTGTGGGAGATTTCAACGCGCTCACCGTCGTCGGCAAACATCACCGTGTGCTCGCCGACGATGTCGCCGGCGCGTATCGTCGCAAAACCGATGGTTTTCGGGTTGCGCGCACCGGTGGTCCCTTCGCGCCCGTAGACGGCGCACTCCGCCAGGTCGCGGTCGAGCGCTGCCGCGATCACTTCGCCCATACGCAGCGCCGTGCCCGATGGCGCATCGACCTTGTGCCGGTGATGCGCCTCGATGATCTCGATGTCGGTCTGATCGCCGATCGTACGCGCCGTAAGCTCGAGCAGCTTCAGCACGAGGTTGACACCGACACTCATGTTGGGGGCGAGAACGAGGGCCATGGACTGGCTCGCGGCCTCTATCGTCTGCCGCTGCTCGGCGGTAAACCCGGTCGTGCCGATGACCATACGCACCCCGGCAGCGCGGCAAATCGCGACATGACCGAGAGTGGGCTCCGGCCGCGTGAAGTCGATCAGCACGTCGAGTTGTTCACTGGCACTCTCCAGGCCGGTCGCCACTGGAACACCGACCGCTGGCAAGCCGGCGAGTTCTCCGGCATCCATCCCCAGGTACGGGCTCTGCGCATGCTCCAGCGCAGCCGCCAAAACGAGGCCGGGGGACTCCTGGCACGCGGCGATCAAGCTCTTGCCCATCCGGCCGGCAGCGCCGGCTATCCCAATACGTAATGCCACACTGATCTCCCGAAACAAAAAATCGCGGTTCCGTGGCTTATCGCCCCATTGCCGCACATTCGCCTGACCGCTGGGAATCGGGTACCCGCGCAGCATCTCGGCAACAGACGAAGGCCGCGGCTACAAACCCAATTTATCGAAGAACTGCTTGACCCCATCGAGCCAACCGTGAGCCTGCGGGCTGTGCCGGCTACCACCGCCGCTCAAGGATTCATCCAGACGCCTGATCAGTTCGACCTGGTCCTTATCGAGAGAAACCGGCGTCTCGATCTGCACCCGACACAAGAGGTCGCCCTGCGGCCCGCCGCGGACCGGCTTTACGCCCTTGCCGCGCAGGCGGAACAATTTACCAGTCTGGGTTTCCGGCGGTATTTTCAGCACCACCTTGCCATCCAGCGTCGGTACGTCCAACTCCCCGCCCAGACATGCGCACGGGAAACTGATTGGCACTTCACAATAAAGATTGGCGCCATCGCGCGTGAAGATCGGATGATCCTTTACCGCTACCTGTACGTACAAGTCTCCGGGCGGCCCGGCATGGTCGCCTGCCTCCCCCTCCCCGGCGAGACGGATGCGATCGCCGGAATCCACACCCGGGGGGATCTTGACCGACAAGGTCTTGGTGTCCTGTATGCGCCCCTGCCCCTGGCACGACCGACACGGATCCTTGATCTGCTGGCCGGTGCCGCGGCACGCCGGACAGGTCTGCTGCACCGAGAAGAATCCCTGCTGCATCCGGATCGCGCCATGGCCCTGACAGGTCGTGCAGGTTACGGGACCCGACCCCTTCTTGGCGCCGCTGCCTCCGCATTCCTGGCAGGTATTCCAGGTCGGCACCCTGATCTTGACCTCGGTACCGGCAACGGCGTCTTCCAGCGTCAGTTCGAGGTTGTAGCGCAGGTCAGCGCCGCGCTGCGCTCTGCCTCCCCCACCGCGGCGCTTGCCACCGCCGAAGATGTCGCCGAAGACGTCGCTGAAGATGTCGCTGAAACTGTCGCCCGAGAAACCGAAGCCGCCAGCGCCGCCCATCGAAGGATCGACGCCGGCGTGTCCGAACTGATCGTAAGCGGCCCGCTTCTGCGGGTCCGACAAGACATCGTAGGCCTCCTTGACCTTCTTGAACTGCTCCTCGGCGTTCGGGTTGTCGGTGTTGCGATCCGGATGGAACTTCATCGCAAGCCGCCGGAAGCTTTTCTTGATATCGCTATCGCTGGCGTTGCGAGCGACCCCCAACAATTCGTAATAGTCTTCTTTGGCCATGATGCAACACGACCGCCGGCTTACGCCGGCGGTAATCGACTGATGAATCTACCGACCATCGCGGCCGGCAGAGCGGTTATTTCTTGTCGTCCTTCACTTCCTCGAACTCGGCATCGACGACGTCATCCGCCGTGGCGTGCGCCGTCTGCTCGGACGAACCCGCGGACTCGTGCGACGCGGCGCCGGCATCGCCATCGGACTTCTGCGCGTACACCCGCTCCGCCAGTTTGCCCGATACCTCCATCAATGCCTGCGTCTTGCTCTCGATCGAGGCATGGTCATCGCCCTTGATGGCTTCCTTCAGCTCGGCAATCGCACTCTCGATCCGGCTCTTTTCATCCGCATCGACCTTGTCGCCAAGGTCATGCAGCGACTTGTTCGTTGCGTGAATCATCGCGTCCGCGTGATTACGCGCATTCACCAGTTCGTGCATCTTCCGATCGTCTTCGGCATGCAATTCGGCATCCTTGACCATTCGCTTGATCTCGTCTTCGGAAAGTCCGCTCGACGCGCGAATCTGGATCGACTGCTGCTTACCGGTCGCCTTGTCCTTGGCCGACACGTGCAGGATGCCGTTGGCGTCGATATCAAACGTGACTTCAATCTGCGGAATGCCGCGCGGAGCCGGCGGGATATCGGCCAGATCGAAGCGTCCGAGCGACTTGTTGTCCTTGGCCATCTCGCGCTCGCCCTGCAGGACATGGATCGTCACCGCCGTCTGGCTGTCCTCGGCCGTCGAGAACACCTGTTGCTGCTTCGTCGGGATGGTCGTGTTCTTCTCGATCAGCTTGGTCATGACGCCGCCCAGGGTCTCGATACCCAGGGACAACGGGGTGACGTCCAGCAGCAGCACGTCCTTCACCTGGCCGCCCAGTACGCCGGCCTGGATCGCCGCACCGACGGCTACCGCCTCGTCGGGGTTCACGTCCTTGCGCGGCTCCTTGCCGAAGATTTCACGGACGAAATCCTGCACCTTGGGCATGCGCGTCTGACCGCCAACCAGGATCACCTCGTCGACCTCGGCCGCCTTCAAACCGGCATCCTTCAGCGCCGTAAGGCACGGCCCTTTCGTGCGCGTGATCAGCTCCTCGACCAGCGACTCGAGCTTGGCTCGCGTCAGCTTCAGGTTCAAGTGCTTCGGGCCGCTTGCGTCGGCCGTAATGTAGGGCAGATTGATTTCCGTCTGCTGGCTGCTCGACAGCTCGATCTTGGCCTTCTCTGCGGATTCCTTGAGTCGCTGCAAGGCCAGCGGATCGTGGTGCAGATCGATGCCGCTTTCCTTTTTGAACTCGTCGGCGATGTAGTCGATGATGCGCAGGTCGAAGTCTTCACCGCCGAGGAAGGTATCGCCATTGGTCGACAGCACTTCGAACTGGTGCTCACCGTCCACTTCCGCGATCTCGATGATCGAGATGTCGAAGGTACCGCCACCGAGGTCGTACACCGCGATTTTCTGGTCGCCCCGGCTCTTGTCCATGCCGTAGGCCAGCGCTGCCGCGGTCGGCTCGTTGATGATGCGCTTGACTTCGAGGCCGGCGATGCGCCCGGCGTCCTTGGTCGCCTGCCGCTGGGAGTCATTGAAGTAAGCCGGCACCGTGATGACCGCCTCGGTGATTTCCTCGCCAAGGTAGGCTTCCGCGTCCTTCTTGAGTTTCATCAACACGCGCGCCGAAACTTCCGGCGGCGCCATTTTCTTTCCGCCCGCATCGACCCAGGCGTCGCCGTTCTCTGCCTCAACGATTTTGTAGGGCACCATCTTGATGTCCTTCTGCACGACGTCGTCCTTGAAGCGCCGTCCAATGAGTCGCTTGATCGCGAACAGCGTGTTCGTCGGATTCGTGATGGCCTGGCGTTTGGCCGACTGGCCGACCAGGACTTCGCTATCCGAAGTGAAGGCGACCACCGACGGCGTCGTCCGGCCACCCTCTGAGTTCTCGATGACCCGCGGCTTGTCCACCTCAAGGATCGCGACACAGGAGTTGGTCGTACCGAGGTCGATACCAATAATTTTTGCCATTTTTTGAATGCGCTCCGGTATTCGTTGGTTAAATTCGTGAATCGGTCACTGCCGGGGTCTTGGGGTGCATCGAGCAGGATTTCAAGCCTGGCCTTGGGCCGGCACGGGAACCGGCTGCGCGACAACGACGAGAGCAGGCCGAAGCAACCGGTCGTGCAGCAGATACCCTTTCTGAAACACGCGAATGACGGTATTCGGGTCGGCATCGGCCGTCGGCTCGGCGGCCATCGCCTGATGGAACTCCGGATTGAAGCGCTCGCCCAGCGGATCGACTGGCTTGACATCGAAACGCTCCAGCGCAGCGCCCAACTGCTTCAACGTCAGCTCCATGCCCTCCCGCACCCCGTCGGCATTCGCGTCCGCGGCGGAAGCCGCCTGCAATCCCAGCTCCAGGCTATCCACCACTGCGAGCAACTCCTTGGAAAAGCGCTCCAGCGCGAACTTGTGGGCGTTTTGCAGATCCTTCTCGGCACGGCGCCGCACGTTTTCCATTTCAGCCTGGGCACGCACGAACCGCTCCCAGTTCTCCTCGGCCTTCTTGGTCGCCTCGTTCAGCCGCTTCTCCATCAACTCGATGGAAGGCGGCTCATTCGCGTCGCCGCCGGGCGCCGCTGGTTCGAGGGTGGCATCGAGGTTCGCCTCTGGAACCTCGGCGGCGTCGACTGGATGATTCGTCTCTTGTTGTTGCATGGCAATGTCTCCCGAATTCTCTTTATGCAAGGCGGCAGGGCAGGCATCAACCGCGCTGCCGCGCGGCGACGACCGCAACCGCGAAGGGGATCGAGGGTCCGCTCCCTTGGTGACCGGTGCGCTAGGATCTCCGGCAAAGCGCCAAACCGAGCAACCTCGCGGTGATGTCGACCAGAGGGATCACGCGCTCGTACTCCATCCGCGTCGGGCCGATCACGCCCAATACGCCGACCACTCGGCCGTCGATCGAGTACCGTGACGTAACAAGACTGCAGGGCTCGAGCGAGCGGCACCCGCTCTCTTCGCCGATGAAGATCTGAACACCGGGCGTTTCCAGACAGCGGTCCAGAAGATGCACGATGTCTTCCTTCTGCTGGAAGATCTCGAAGAGGCCTCTCAGACGCTCCATGCTCGCCAGTTCCGAAAACTCCATCAGGTTGATTTCGCCAGCCAGCACGAACGGCTTGCGCTTCCTGCCACCCTGATTCAACGCGAGCTTGACCATCTCCGCGGCGTCGATCATTTCCTGCCCGATCCGGTCGCGCGACTCTTCCAGGTCACGAAACAGGCCATCCCGGATGCCGCTCAAGTCCTTCCCGGCGCAGGTCGCGTTGAGGTAATTGGCGGCAACCGTGAGCTGCGCGGCACTGAACGGGCGCGCCGTATGAATGATCTTGTTGTGCACCTCGCGGTCGTTTGTCACCAGAATCACCAGGACGCGGTGATCCGACAAGGGCACGAACTCGATGTGCCGAAAGGTGGGCGCATCACACCGTGGCACGGTCACGAGACCGGCCATGTGCGTGGCGTCGGATAGCAGCCTCGAGGCCGCCTCCAGCAAATCCTCCGGGGTATCCTGTGTTTCGAGGTCGCCCTGAAACTGTGCAATCACCTCTTGCTGCAAAGGCCGCACCGTCAACAGCGAATCGACGAAGAATCGATACCCGGAAACGGTCGGCATGCGCCCGGCCGACGTATGCGGTGCCGTCACCAACCCCAGCTCCTCGAGGTCAGCCATCACGTTACGTATCGTTGCCGGGCTCAGATTCAGACCGGCATCGCGCGCGAGGACACGCGAGCCGACCGGCTGGCCGTCGTCGATATAACGTTCGACCAACACCTTGAACAGGTGCTGGGCCCGATCGCTCAGTTCCGGTAGATTAGACACGCAGGGGACGACTTTTAGCACTCTCGGCGTGAGAGTGCTAAAGGTAGCAACCCCTAGATTATGTGTCAATAAGCTCATACCATAGCCCGCGGATGTGCGGGGCCGCGGTGTCTGCGCATCGAGTCCCCAAGGCGTGCAGCTGTGCCACTCACACCCTGATCTTCCGGAGTAACCACATGAAGGGCGACCCCAAGGTTATCGAATGTCTGAACCGCGTCCTCGGCAACGAACTGATCGGGATCAATCAATATTTTCTCCACGCGCGGATGTTGAAGAATTGGGGCTACCACAAGCTCAATGACCATGAGTACCGGGAATCGATCGACGAGATGAAGCACGCCGACCGACTGATCGAACGCATCCTCTTCCTGGAAGGCCTGCCGAACCTGCAGGAACTCGGACATCTGCGCATCGGTGAAAACGTTCCGGAAATACTGGCTGCGGACCTGCAACTGGAACAACAGGCGCATGTCGTGCTGAAGGATGCGGTTGCGCTGTGTGAGACGGCCGGGGACTTCGTGTCGCGGGAACTGTGTCAGGAAATTCTCAGCAGCGAGGAAGAGCACATCGACTGGATCGAAACACAGCTCGGCCTGATCTCGGCTGTGGGACTCGAAAACTATCTCCAGTCCCACTGTTGATGGGGCCACCGCCGATTTCGTGCTGATCGCCCCGATGCAGCGGCAATTCAAGACCATAGGGCTGATCGGCAAGCCGGACGCCGAACGTATCTCGGCCACGCTCGAACACATACACCAGCACCTGACCGAACAAGGGTTCCGCGTTCTCGTCGACCGCGGCTGCGCCGGTTTCGTGTCGGGTAACTCGACCGTTTGCGACATCGACGAAATCGGCAGAAGTTGCGACGCCGCAGTCATTGTCGGCGGCGACGGCACCCTGCTGAGAGCGGCGCGGCTCCTGGTCGACCACGAAATTCCCTTGATCGGCGTCAACCTCGGGCGACTCGGATTTCTCGTCGATATTTCGCCGGACGAGGTGGGCACGCAGCTCGACGCCATTCTGGGTGGCGACTACCAGTTCGAGGAACGTTCCCTGCTCCGCGTGCGTGTGTCCCGCAACGGCACTGTCGTGCACGACCGGGTCGCAGTGAACGAAATCGTCGTGCACAGCGCCATCGCGACCAGCATGATCGAGATCGAAACCTGGATCGACGGCGCGTTCCTCAACACGCAGCGCTCCGACGGGCTGATCATTTCGACCCCGACCGGATCGACGGCCTACGCCCTGTCGGCGGGCGGTCCGATACTGCATCCGGGACTGAACGCCCTGGTGCTGGCTCCGATCAACCCGCACACCCTGACCAATCGACCCATCGTCATTGGCGGCGACAGCCTCATCGAGATCGGCTTTCGGCCCAGCAAGCAGTTTCGCGCCCAGGTCAACTGTGACAATGTCTCGATCCCTGACGTCGAGGCAACGGATCGCCTGCGCATCACCCGGCATGACCGCCCCTTCCGGATGCTGCATCCCGTCGACCACGACTTCTTTGCCATCCTCCGGTCCAAGCTGAACTGGAGCAGCGGCAACCGCAACTGAACCATGCTAACCGGTCTGAGCATACGCGACCTCGCTCTGGTCGAAGCCCTGGAACTGGAACTCGCGTCCGGCTTCACGGTGCTGACCGGCGAGACTGGCGCCGGCAAGTCGATACTGCTCAATGCGCTGGGCCTCGCGCTCGGGGACCGCGCGGACTCCGGGCTGGTGCGCCCGGGCGCCAGCCGGGCCGAAGTCACGCTGCAGTTCGATGTGTCCGACCTTCCGACAGCCCAGACCTGGCTGGACGAACACGAACTGTTCGACGATCTCGACTCATGCTTCATACGCCGCACGATCGGCAGTGACGGCCGATCCAAGGCCTATATCAATGGCCGGCCGGTGACGCTACAGCAACTGCAGGACTTCAGTTCACTGCTGGTCGAGATCCATGGGCAACACGCTCATCTGGCCTTGCTGCAGGCTCGGGAACAGCGGCGACTCCTCGACGAGTCATCAGGGACGCTCGCTCTGGTCGGCGAGGTCGGCGAACTTTACGGACGCTGGCGGACGCTGCAGGACCAGCTCACGCAGCGTCGCCAGACGTCGGCGCAGCGGGCCGCGCGCGAGGAATTGCTGCGCTATCAGGTCGAGGAACTGGAACGCCATGAGGTCTGCTCCGCCGACTACGAGCAAGTGCTCGCCGAACACTCGCGGCTGGCCAATGTTGGACGCATTCTGGCACTGAGCCAGCAGCAGCTGGACCTGCTGTACGACGACGAAACCGGTTCGGCCAACCGGCTGCTAGCGCAGGCCGTTACGTCAATGAAGGAGCTCGGCGCGCTGTGCCCGGAACTGGGCGAGGTCATGGCGATGCTTCACGAAGCGCAGATCCAGATCAAGGAAGCGGCCGCATCGATCCGTCATCATGTCGACCGGCTGGAGTCGGATCCAAAGCGGCTCGAATGGCTGGAGGAGCGCATCGGCGATCTGAATCGTCTGGCCCGCAAACATCAGGTGACGCCGGCCGAACTCGGACCGCAGTATGCGGCACTGAGCGCCGAGCTGGAGAGCCTCGGCCGCAGCGAGGAGCAGGTTGCAGAGTTGGAGCGCGCCGTACAGGATACGCTGGAACGCTACCAGGTATCGGCTCGTCGCTTGTCCGAGCAGCGGAACATCGGCGCTGCGCAGCTCAGCACACGCATTACGGCTGTGATCCGTGAACTCGGCATGCCCTACGGCGAGTTTCGAATTTCCGTTCAACCGTCGGATGACTCCGAAATGGGGCCCCACGGGATGGATCGGATCGAGTTTTCGGTTACGGCCAACCCCGGCCTGCCGGCACGTCCCATCGGCAAAGTGGCATCGGGCGGCGAACTGTCCCGTATCAGTCTGGCAATACAGGTCAGCGCGATGGCCTACAAGTCCACGCCCACCCTGATCTTCGACGAGGTCGACACCGGCATCGGGGGCGGTGTCGCGGAGATCGTCGGCCAGAAGCTGCGGTTGCTGGCCGCCGATCGGCAGGTGTTGTGCGTAACTCATCTGCCACAAGTCGCGGCCCAGGGCCACAACCATCTGCTGGTCGCGAAGTCGACCCAGAACGATGTCACGCAAACCGTCGTCAGTCCGATCTGCCCGACCGAAAGAACCCGGGAAATCGCCCGCATGCTGGGCGGCGTCCGAATCACAGAACAGACGCTCGCACACGCCGAGGAGATGCTGGCGCAAGCCCTCTCCTGAAAGTCGGAGCAGCGCTTCTCGCCCGCCCCGCCACCACGCTCATCCAGAAGCCAAGAACGAACTGAGGGAACCCGTGACCCATCGCCATTTTCCGCCCGAATGGGCCGAGCAAAGCGCCGTCCTGATCGCCTGGCCGACCACGGACGGCGCCTTCGCCGACTGCCTCGACGAAGCAGTCGAAACCTATGTTCATATCGCCACCGCCATCAGCCGGCGCGAACACGTTCTGATCGCCTGCCCTGATGCCACTTTGCAGGCGTCGATACTCGATCGAATCGAAGCATCGCAAGGCGTGACCTCGCGCGTCCGATTCGTCGACGTGCGCTATGACGACATCTGGGTTCGCGATACCGCCCCGCTAAGCATCGAAACGCCCGCAGGACCAATCCTGCTCAATTTCCGCTTCAACGGATGGGGGGGGAAGTACGACTGCGCCAATGACGCAGCATTCGGCAGCGGCGTCGTTCAAGCCGGCGTTTTTTGCGGTGTGGGCACCGAGACGAGCCGCATGGTGCTCGAAGGCGGCAGCATCGAGACCGACGGCGCGGGCACACTGCTGACCACTCGCTTCTGTCTGAGCAACCCGAACCGAAATCCGGATCTGTCGGCCGCCGCGATCGAGTCGGAACTGACAGAGCGCCTCGGCGTTGACCGACTGCTCTGGCTCGACCACGGTCACGTCGCGGGTGACGACACCGACGCGCATGTCGACACGCTGGCACGTTTCTGTGACGAACACACGATCGCGTTCACGGCTTGCGACGACCCTGGCGATCCGCATTATGCCAGCCTGTCCGCGATGGACGAGGAACTGCGTTCCTTCCGGACCCGAACCGGCCTACCTTATCGTCTAATCCCCCTGCCGATCCCGCAACCGATTCTCGCGCCGGATGGGACCCGGCTACCGGCCACCTACGCGAACTTTCTGATCATCAACGAGGCCGTACTGGTGCCGACTTATGGTGATGCGAACGATGCGCTTGCGATAGAGCGGCTGGATCGCTCCTTCCCCGGACGCGAAATCGTGCCGATCGACTGCCGCATCCTGATCCGACAATATGGGAGCCTGCATTGCATGACCATGCAGTTTCCGAAAAACCTTTCACTGACCGCGCCATGAAAGACACCGTGACTTTGGGCCTCGTACAGCAGGGTTGCAATGCTTCCGACACTGCCACCAATCTCGCTGCCTCGCTGGCCGGTATCCGCGAGGCTGCAGCGCTGGGAGCCAAGCTAATCCTGCTGCCGGAACTTCATCTCGGACCTTATTTTTGTCAAACGGAAAACACCACTCAATTCGACCTGGCTGAACCGATTCCCGGGCCAACCACCGAAAAGCTCGCCGCGGCGGCAAAAGAACTCGGCGTCGTGATTGTCGGATCCCTGTTCGAGCGGCGCGCTGCCGGCTTATATCACAATACCGCCATAGTTCTAGATGCCGATGGAACGCTCGCCGGAAAATACCGAAAAATGCATATTCCAGATGATCCTGGTTACTACGAGAAGTTTTACTTCACGCCAGGCGACTTGGGCTTCACGCCGATCGATACCTCCGTCGGCCGACTCGGGATATTGGTCTGCTGGGACCAGTGGTACCCGGAAGCCGCGAGACTCATGGCACTCGCAGGAGCCGACATCCTGCTATATCCCACTGCGATCGGCTGGAATCCGCTGGATGAACCCAAGGAAAGGGAACGCCAACTTGAAGCCTGGGTCACGGTACAGCGCGGGCATGCCGTTGCAAACGGTATTCCGGTGGCCGCTTGCAACCGCATCGGTCAGGAAATGGACCCCAGCGGTACAACACCGGGTATCCGCTTTTGGGGTAATAGTTTCGTTGCCGGCCCTCAAGGGGAAGTGCTCAGCCGCGCCGATGACACAGGACCCCAGGTCCTGAGGGTCGAAATCGACCGGATGCGCTCGGAATCCGTACGACGGATTTGGCCATTCCTCCGGGACCGCCGCATCGATGCCTATGGTGACATCGTAAAGCGTTTCCGAGACTGAGGTCTCTCTGAAACGCGCCCCGTGCCCCCCGAACCCTTGTACCGTCACATGGCATGAGTCGCTTTCGCTACGAAGCCACTTCGAACTCTTCCAGCTTTCGCCCGTGGGCCAACAACTGTTGCAGCCACTTGGGTTTCACACCCCGGCCGCTCCATTGCTCGGCAAGATTGTCCGGATTCCGATATTTGATTGGAACCTTGCGGCCCTTGCGCCCAGGAGCAGCAGAGGGCCCGTCGATTATCTCCACGGCAACACCGATCGAGGCCGCAAGCTGCTTCATCTGACTCAAAACCTCCTTCCGCTTTCCTTGCTGCTTCTCCTTCAGAGCCCGCGCGGCTTCCTCGATCATCGATTCCAATTCCCTTTCGGTCATTTCGACGTATTTTTTACTCATCGCTTCTCTCACGGTTAAATTGAAATTTCTTTTGGCCTGTCTCGCCCGAGTTCTTCAAGAAGCGATCGATACCAAAAAAACAGCAAGACCCTACAGAGTAGCTGTGAGCGAATGGTATAGTTGCGTGGAAAGAACTTCAACTAGAGTATGTTCATTTTCTCGCTGCAACAAACCGAATGCAGGAGAATCCGGCCTCGCCCAATGGTGGAAAGTCGTCCTGTACCGATGACAGCGGGTCGAGAGAAGCAGTTCCTCAAGACTTCGGCAAACTAAGTTTAACCTCATTCCCGAGCCTGGCTCGCCGGCATGCCGCCACTGAAGGCAACAGCCCAGAACATACCAACGCTGTCGACGAGTAGGAGTGACGCCCGATCCCCGCGATGCACTGAACCACCCCGGGAATCGTGGAGGCTGGTTAATTAAGTCAGGCTAGGGTAGCCGCCTGCTCGGCGAGTTGCCGATCGTGGTTTACCTGTAAGCGCTCCACAAACCCCAGGTATTCGGTGCGGATCCGGTGGTGATCAAATGCGCGGGTTGGCAACGCCAGGATAGCAGGGCTTCGACGTGTTCGGCAGTGGTCCGGTGGGCAAGCGACGCAAGACAGGGTGCAGCCACAGGTACGGTTCGACGCCGTTGGCCTTGACGGTTTCGGTTTCGACCAGCAAATAGATCAGCGCGCCGGCGTGGGCACCAGCCGGCGCATCGGCAAGCAGCCAGCCTCTGCCGCCCGCTGCCCCACCCGCCTGCACGGTTTGAACAACTCGCCCGATGCGCCGTTATGACGATGTAGAGGTTACTGACCTCGTTCGTGGCTGACCCAGTTGATCAGGCCGCCCGCCAACACTACCCCGACCTCCCGATCACTGAGTTCGTGGAGAACCTGAAAGTGGGTCTGTCGGCTGAGGTTTTCCACCGTGATCGGCGCATGCCGTTCCAATTCGGCGCGCACCCCTTTGATCCGCAGCCTGTCGCCGGGTCGAACGTCATAGGCATCGGCGGCGTAGATGAAGCGCAGAGGCAGCACGCCGAAATTCACCAGGTTGTCCCTATGGATTCGCGCGAAGCCCTTGGCGAGGACCGCGCGGAGTCCCAGATAGCGCGGCGCGAGCGCGGCATGCTCGCGGCTGGACCCCTGACCGTAGTTGTCGCCGGCGATCACGAAGAAACCCGAGTCGCGATGCGGAAGCGCTCGCTCATGGAAGCTTCGATCGATCGGGGCGAACACGAACTCGCTGATCTTCTGGATGTTGCTGCGGTACGGCAGAACCTTGGCACCGGCCGGCAGGATCTCGTCCGTGGATATGTCATCGGCAACCTTCAGCAACACAGGCCCTTCCAGGCAATCCGGAAGAGGCTCGAGAAAAGGCAGCGGCTGAATGTTGGGACCTAATTCCAATGGAGTCCCGAGTTCTCGAGGGTCCGGCTCCACCAGCATCGCCGTGTTGATCAGGGGTCTATCCGGTTCCTCGAACGAGGGATACACCATCCCGAGCGTTCGCGGATCGGTGATCACCCCGGTCAGGGCCGACGCCGTGGCCGTCTCCGGGCTGCACAAATAGACATGATCGTCGCGAGTACCCGATCGCCCCGGAAAGTTGCGGGGTACGGTGCGCAGGCTGATGCGGTCGGTTGCCGGCGCCTGACCCATGCCGATGCAGCCATTGCAGCCGGCCTGATGGAGCCTCGCACCGGCCCGCACCAGCCTGCCCAGTAACCCGAGTTCGATCATGTTTTCCAGAATCTGGCGCGAGGTCGGATTCACGTCGAAGGAGACACGCGGATGCACCTGTCTGCCGTCGACCATCCGGGCGGGAATCGCGAAGTCACGCAAACCGGGATTAGCGGACGATCCGATGTAAGCCTGGTAGATCTCCCTGCCCGCCACTTCCCTTACCGGGACGACGTTGCCCGGGCTCCCGGGCAATGCGATCAGCGGCTCCAGACTCGTCAGGTCGATCTCATCGTGCTCGTCGTAGGTCGCACCAGGATGCGACTGAATCTCGCGAAACGCCGCCTCCCGCCCCTGCGCCCTCAGGAAAACCCGAACCGCTGAATCGGCCGGAAACACCGTTGTGGTCGCGCCGAGCTCTGCGCCCATGTTGGCGATCACGTGGCGATCCATCGCGGTCAAGCGGTCGAGACCCGGCCCGTAGTATTCGATGATCCGGCCACGGCCGCCGCTGACCCCATGTCGGCGAAGCATTTCCAGAATCACATCTTTGGCACTGACCCAGGCAGGCAGCGTCCCGTGCAGCCTGACACCCCAGATGCGCGGCATGCGCAGGTGAAACGGTTCACCGGCCATGGCCATGGCGACCTCCACTCCCCCGGCACCGAACGCCAGCATGCCCAGAGCACCGGCGGCGCAGGTGTGACTATCGCATCCGAGCAAGGTCTTGCCCGGCGCACCGAACCGTTCCATGTGGACGGGGTGGCTGACACCGTTGCCGGGACGGCTGTACCACAGACCGAACCGCCGGCACGCGCTGTACAGAAACAGATGATCATCCGGGTTCCGGTAGTCTTCCTGAAGCAGGTTATGATCGATGTACTGCACCGAGAGCTCAGTGCGGACCCGCGGAAGGTTCATGGCCGCGAACTCGAGCATGGCCAGCGTGCCGGTTGCATCCTGTGCCAGGGTCTGATCGATGCGCAGAGCGATCTCCTCGCCCTCGGCCAGGCAACCTGAAATCAGGTGACTCGAAATCAACTGTTGGGCGACGTTCTGCTTCATGTTCGTCTCTCGGCGAAAGGGCCCGCAGTCGAGTTCCGAGCGGAGGCTTGAAGGGGTTGGACCCTTATAGCCGAACCTGACGTCCCTAACTATCAGCCTAACTACGTAGGATTGCCCCCTCGGTATCGAAGGTTCCCGGCAAGCGATGTGCCTCGCCGCAGCCCGTCCAGCCCAAGGCGCTGGAGCCCGGAACCCGCCCCTTCGCTCGCCGATTACGGGCAGCACGCACGTGACAGCACGGATAGTCACGGCGCACCGCTTGTCAGATAGCGGGCGGGAACCGATTTGGCCCTGCAGCAACCACCAACCTGCAATGCGGGGCCGGGCGGGACCAAATAGTCCGCCGCAAGGTCCAGCCCGTCTGCCCGAAAGAGACGCTGGTTTGGCAACACACTCGCTGACGAACGATACCTGTCGGCGGAACCGTCGGGGCCTCGCCGTGTCATCTATATTCCTAAGGCGCCGGAGGCAGTGTGAAATTCAGGGCGTGTCCATCGCACAGGCGAATCATCGATGGCACCCCACGAGGCGACTCGGAAGCCGAGCCGGACAGAGTTCCAGACAGCGAACGAAAGGCTCACGGCACTCAACCGGGAGGGTCGCGAACGAGTCGCCGAATTGAGCCGCGCGAACGCTGCATTCGACAGCCTGGTCGCCACCGCGGAGATCGGCACCTTGCTCCTTGACTGTTAACTGACGCTCGTGCACTTCTAGGAAATGCATCAGTCCGGCATCCAGGACGCACTGGGGCGGGCCGCCAACTTGGCGCATGCTTCCTTGCGTGTCTCCAGCCCGCAATGCCCAGAGACGGTTGGCATCCAGGTCTAGGATATCGAGCGCGATAAGCGGCGCGGACGAATACGGGCTAGCGCCAGGTCGCGACGTCCTATGCCCCGTAACCAGCCACTCGTCGGACCATAGCAGGCCGAAGAAACACAGATCATCCGTACGGCTACTGGGGGGTTTGTACGGATTGCCGTCGAAGCCGGCCCGATCTATAAGCTCGAACTGGCAGCCAGTGACCGGCTCGCGCGTCGCGAGCGCGCGGCCTGCGGCTTGGGCCGCCCGCGATGTTCAGTGGTGAACCAGAACCGTGACGGCAGATATCAGGAACGTGGTCTGTCGGCCGCTGGCGCCTGCACCGATCCGCTCCCGGACTGGCGCGGTGCTCTGACAGCTTGGATAGGAGAAAGGCAATGAACGGTTACAAGATCAATCACGTCCTGGTAGCGGAAGCCCTGGTCGGCGAAGGGAACGAAGTCGCACATATCGAACTGATTATGGGACCGCGCGGTAGCGCAGCCGAAATCGCCTTTTGTACCGCTTTGACCAACCAGAAACGAGGCGACAGTGCGCTGTTGGCCCTGGTTGCACCGAACCTGATGGCGAAGCCTGCGACGGTGATGTTCAACAAGGTTGAGATCAAGGACGAGCGGCAAGTCACGCAGATGTTCGGGCCCGCCGAGCGAGGCATCGCCAAGGCGGTGGTGGACTCGGTCAAAGAGGGCATCATCCCGAGAGATGAGGCCGATCACGTATTCATCTGTATCGGGGTATTCATTCACTGGGACGCCAAGGACAACAACAAGATCCAGGACTGGAACTATCAGGCGACCAAGTTGGCGATCGCTCGCGCGCTGGCCGGGGAACCGACCATCGCCGACGTGATTGCGCAGGAAGACATCATGCACCACCCATTGGCTGCACATGACTAGCTCCCGTGGAATCTCGAGCGTCGGGCCGAAATCAGAAGTGGGTATGGCGCGGTCCCCATCGGTTCGCAAGCGCTCCTGCGAGCTCACGATACGCCCAGCGCCCAGCCGAAAGGAAGGCGCGGGGCTACTACGCAGCGCAACCTATCTGATTTCGAGCGACCGCGAATGACGCGAAGTCTTATTGCCTGACTCAAACGGCATCCTCCGATGATCGCGGCGCACCTGACAGATACTGCGGCGTTACCGATCGACTGCTGGGCTGACCTATTGAACGGAGCGGACTTCACGGGCAAACAAGAGCGAATTTACGCTGTCATGGAACACCTGGGATTGCGTCGATTCCGCGTGTACCCTGACAGCCAATACAGGAGTGAACCGAGCATCCGCGAAAAACCAGGGCCATGACCACACCTGATCCCGAGGCGACCGCGCGACACCGCTGACGGGCGGACGCGAGTCCACCCGCTCCGGTCTGCTCAACAGCTCGCGGAGGGCGATGCCCGGACCATCACGCGTCGGCGATTGGGGACTCCTGGGTGCGAGGCGCACAGATTGCCGCGAGCGTATCGCCGATCTCGTTCTCGGTGATTTCCTTGCTTTGCTCACCGCACTCTCGCATTGCCTCTTGGGCCAAGTCGGCGAGTGAGATCATGCCGATGACAACGCCTTGGTCGTTTACGACCGGAAGTCTTCGGACCTGCCCCGATCGCATCCGTTGTTCCGCCTCGGCGAGTGAGTCATCCGGACGACACGTCAAGACGTCACGCGACATCGTATCCTTGACATATAAATCGCGAAGGGGCCGGCCCTTGAGCAGGGCGGACATCGCGATATCGCGATCAGTGACAATGCCCACCGTCTGGCTTGCGCCATTGCCGGTACATACCGCAACAGCCCCACAGTCAAAATCCCACATTAACTGCGCGGCACGCTCCAAGGAGTCGTCGGGCTGGCAGGTATGGACTCGCTTGCTCATAATCTTATCTATACGCATGGCGTTACCTCGTCTCTCTCGATCCAACGGTTTGGACGCCAAAAATGTCCGGCCACTTGATGCGGCCCCGCGACATTTCAGGGAAGCCCCTGCCAGGTTCTGTTTCTTGGCGAAGATATGTTCGAGTCTCCGAAAGCGTTGCGCCATTCGTATATCCACTTAGGTAGCGCGCCGGGTCGCGCATGGGGCGGATGAGGTGCGCCGCGCCACTCACGTCAGCATTTCGCCAGAGCACACAGTGACAGCGACTACGTATCACCAGGGATAGTCGCGCAAGCTTCAGCTCCGTATCCTTACGCACAGGCTCCCGGCAAGGAAACCCGCTGGTTCCTTCTCCGTTCAATGCCTCGCGGTTTCGAAGGCCGGAACCTTTACCCGTGTAAGACGGGTCCTCTTTTTTCGCTCGGATTCGGCGAAACCTTTCCCCAGCCGAATATCTCAGGTTCCAGTGCCAACACGGTTGATGCGGTCAAACGGGGTGTGAGCGCAAGCGCGAGCATGGGAACACGTCCGATGTATGGAAGGCCATACGCCGGACCGCGTAGAGTTCAGTTGAGGGCTCAAGGTTCGAATACACGGAAACGGCCGTGTGTAGCCACTCCCCCGATCAACCGCTCGTCTCAACACTGCGGGGTCTTCCAACCCTGCGCCGCCGATGCCCAAAGACAGCGATTCATAAACCTCGCCGCAGTTACCCACCGCGTTCGAACCGCTGTACTTTCGGCATCGGATCCCTAAAGGACAAAGAGCAGACCGCTGACCGCTCAGGCGCGCGTCAGCAATGCGGAAGTGAGTCGACACGGATCCGTGATGATCGCGGCTCGGTGCTCTTCCACAAGAAGCTTACCGCGGTGGGACGCATCTGCGAGAGAATGCGCACTTGCCGTGTCTGTATTCGATCACCGTTTTCGGCAACGATCTTATACCTGCCGGGCGCCAGGTGTGCATACAGATACGGACCTTCAGAGCGCGTGTCGAGCACGGTAGCACCATCCTGACTTATTATCCTGACCGGGATATCCGCCAAAAATTGACTGGCAGGTGTCTCCGCGAAAAGTAGATGCAGATTGAACGCGGCTTTCATGCCCTTGATCTGGCAAACCTCATCCTGACCAACGCCGCCGCTGACGTAGGAGACCCTACCCTGTGTTTGCAGCGATATTGCTTCTGCTTGACCGTACATGCCGAGCACGGTCAGACAGGCCAGTAATGAATGTAATGGGCATCTGTGGGCTACTACTGAACCGATTTCTTGACTGGTTTGGGTAACCATCGTGTTGTCCTCCGTTCAGAGGTTATAACGGGCGAGGGCCGGTTCACCTGATTGACCGGATCGCGTATGTTCGATACCCGATCGATGCGACGGAGCTGGAAGGCGAGCAGGCCCTGGGGCCTACAGAAATCATGATGGTTTCGCGGCCTTGCTTGTTTGACCTGACATTCCACCGGCTGGTTTCGCGAAGCCCCTCCGGTTGAGCACGTCCGTACGAATACTGAGCGCCAAGATGTCGGCGTTGGGCTTGCGGAGGGCAGGTGCGGCGATCAACACGCCGATCAGCGTGACTGATCGCTCCGTTAACCCAGCTCATACGCGCGCCTGTAGCCACTGTGCGTGACAAGGAGACAGCCACAATCACTGCCCGCGAGTGCCGCAACATGCTTTCTCTGGCGAATGGCACGCTTTCTTGGTACCGCTGCTCGCAAGCATGATCTCGTGTTACAACGGTATTCCCTTGTGGCTCCGGAACCGTTGGTTCAGCCCCCTTCGCCTCCATGTTGGTGATGGGATTCGACGTCGAGCCGGGAACGCGGTGTCATTCGCCCCATTCCGGAGAGACGGAATCCAACCGGAGTTTGGTTCTAGTAGTTATCAGGGACTTCAGTGACACACGCCGACCCTCGCCATAAGTATTCATCGCAAGCGCCAAGAGCGCGCAGAAAACGCTGATAACCGTCATCACCCTGCTGGCCGAATGAAGGAGAACGACGTGTTTTCGATTCCATCTCACCGATACTCGATCTCTCCGCGAGTAGTTTCTAGCGACCTGATCCGGCCCGCATAAATGAGGCTATCCCAGACGTCGCACCAAGTCGCCGCAAGACTGGCGAGTGGACACACAATCGTGGCGCAGATCCGGCCGTCAGAACCCCGGAGTTCCAGCACATTGGGCGCTCCATCACCGGGCCGACCCGTTGCCACGTAAGCGGCTTCCAGGCCTTGCTCATTCATGTGGAAACTAAAGCAGTCGCCGATGAGGCTGAACAGGCCTTGTTGACGTTGGGAGCGCCGGATTTCGCGCCGCAGATTCGCATACCCCGAAGGAATGGCGACCCTGACCTCACAGGGCACCTCCAACACCAATAGTAATTCGAGCCGGTCTTGAACCGCCTGAATGGACTCTATTTCCCACCCTCGAGCCTGGCACGGGTCTGGGGTTCGAGCCACCAGCGCAACTGGTTTGGGCCTCGTACATGTCGAGTTTGCCCGTCTCGATAAAGTGATGTGCTGATCTGACCGATTTTGTGAAGTTTGCCTATACATTCCCCGGTCCGCGCTTTTCTCTCGTACGGAATCGCTGACCGCGCTGAGACGCCCCCGACGACAGCTTGTCCTTGACTCTCGGGGGCGGAACCCGTGTAGGTCGCGCCGGGGAATCATTTGGGGCCCAACAGCCATATGCTGTATCGAATACGCGGTTCAGGCTACATGAGGGTGGCAGCATTCCCGAATCAACTCGCCCAGCAAGTTCGAGGCATCGCTTGTTGCTATCCACCCAGGTTACCGTGGTCACGCTAGCGCCGAGGGTCACCGCAGACTATCCGTCTGAATACGGATGCGAGACCACCGTCGGCAAGGCCTGGCGATCGCTGCGTGGCGTGCGAAGCGGCGCGACCGACTCGTGGATGATGGGACTGCGGTCATACCGCTCTGGGATTGATGATGTGCCGACCCCTCACGCGGGCGTTCCCCGCCCCTTTCGTTCGGTCAGCGGAGTCGTGCCACATCCTCTCGGTCACAATGCCCGTTCACACCGCCGCAACCCCGAGCGGTTTCAAAGTCTCGGGACGCGCAGGAAAACGAAAGCTCAGCAAGACACTGCCGCCATTCCGCTTGTCGATCCTCAAGCCCGTGTGCAAGCCTTCGGCCGTTTCCAGCAGATGGAGACCTGACACCTCGGAGATCAACTCATGGATGTGCAGCTTACCGTCCCCGAGCGACAGCTCCAGGCCGCGACCATTCGGCAGAACATGAAGTCCCGCAAAGGGAAAGTCCCGCGCCGTCAGGTGTGCGTGGGGATGCTCGGTCTCACCTGACGACAGGGGTGCCTCCTGCTCGATGACGGACGTCGCGACCAGACAGCCGTGGTGTTCCAGACTGAACTCATCGCAAAATTCCGCCCATTGATGCCGTGCAATGTTATTCACCCTAATCACGCAATGCCTCCGAATACAGCTGATTTGACCGATGCGAAACGAGATTCGGCGTGAACATCCGACCAGCCTAGCAGCCGAGGAAGTAATATGGGATTCGCAAGCGCACGGAGGCGGAGCGCCGTGAGCAGTCGTGGGACCCAGCGGCAGAGATCAAGCCAAAGCCGGCGAGAACGGACGTACCCAGTTGCGCAGTGAGCGTGGAGCGGAAAAGCAGCCCTTATGGAAGGTAGAAGCGCGGGGTCGCGAGAGGCGAGAAGCCGGAAAGGCGTTTGATCGAACGTCGGAGCCAGCTACAGCGACTTCCTATCCGCCGCGAACACGATGGACTAAGAGACATCGCGCCCCTGTGCTCCGACGCGATCAGCGCTCCGAATCAAACTCGGGATCCGCACCACGACCGCAATACCGCGATCGTGGCCGAGGTTGACTTTACTCACACTGCCGCCGTGTTGCCGGATCACCTGGCTGGCGAACGCGAACCCCGGTCCTAGTCCGCCAGGGCCCGCAAAGATCAGGGGCTGCATGTCAAAAGCGGACTTTAATGACCATTCCGGTGTTCGCTCAAGAGCACCGGAATGGCCCTCACCGATGCGTATCAACACGTAGTCCCCTTCCCGTTTGACGGACGACTCAACGACTGCGGCGGGCGGAGCGGACTCGATGACCTGACGGTAAAGCCGTCCGAGCGCGTGCTCAAGCCGGCCGGGATCACCGAATACCATCGATGACTGGAGGTCCAGATCGATGTTCAAGCGCTTGTCAAGCTTGTAAGCCATTCCGACCGCAATATCAGCCACGCGATGGAGTATCGGATTCAAGTCCATATCGTGCATGTGCCATTCGACCTTCCCCATAATCAACTGTGCTAGGTCGATGAGGCCATTCAGGTCGTCAGTCATTTGTCGTACCTGGTGTTCGATACTCTTTCCGGCCCAGAGGAGAACCTCGGGTTTGTCCGCCCCGTACTTTCGAATCATCTGCGCCGCACTGAGGAGGGGTGCGAGTCGATTCCGATAATCGTGGCTCAGCATTTCCAGTGCTGCGAAAAGATGCGCCTCCGAGTCGGTGACGACGGCAGGGAAATGCAAGCACCCGGCACGTTCGAGCGATTCAACTGACAGCATCACGGCCGAAACGCGACCCGTGGAACCCCGTAGCGCGCCAAGCCGGCCTCGCCACACCGGCTCGACCGGATCGGCCATGGAGCTCGCCGCGCCGAGGACAAAGTTGGGGACGGGTTCGCCCGTTTCGATAGCGGCTCGGCACAAAGGCTCCAGGATTTTCGCCCACCCCGCCTGGATTTCCCTAATGGAGCGGCCGACAAGGACTTCGATCGGGGAACCACTGATGGCTGAAAGTGCCGAATCGGCAAACAAATATCGCAAGTCTGTGTCCAGCACACCGAACCCGCAGGTTCCCGACTGTTGATCCCAACCCAGGTCGTTGCGGTACTTATCCATAGAAGGGAAAAACGTAGTGTTGGTCGGACACCCGATGCTGCATGCGCCGTAAAGAGACTGAGTGGGACCGCCGATCACGCCCGTGCAGGGTAGGCAAGGTTCGGATGATGAGATCGAACACCCCCGATACTACAGCTACTCGAATCGCAGCCGGGGCTCGCGATCGATACGCTAGCGATGCGCCGGGCTTCACGATCTTCGACTCCCATAAAGCGCTGGGGCGCAAGAGCCTGTATCGCGGAGTCCCATGCTCCGCCATGCCGCCAGGCATGCCGTAAATGCGCGGCGTTGAGCACACACTCGGCGCGCCACTGATGGCTCCCGACTTGGCGCCCATTTGTGACCGTGGCTAGCATCGCTACAGGATCTGAGAGTGGTGTACTCAGCCGGACGAAAAGCACACGGATGTCGATCAGCCTGACTGCGCCGAAAGGCCCCGCGCGGGCACGGGCGACGGCAAAGCGCTGAATCGGGTCACAAGCACCACGTCCAGATATTGAATCTGAACACGTTCCCAGCACCCTGGGGATGAAGGGAGCCGGAATGCTCCGGCGACCAAGAGTAGTGAAGCCAAACGGAACTCGATCGCTGCGCGACCACCTCGTTTCGGTTCGACAAACCCCAAATCGACAACTGCGGGACGTCGTTGGGCTTAACGGAGATCCATGACAGCGCTCACGCCTCACTTAACCATACCGGGCAGCACTTCTCTATCCGCACGATTACCGAGTTCCCCCAAAGAATTTCCAGATGCAGTTCTAACGGCTGTCCGAATGCCGGGAATGAAGGGCTATGGGCGCTGCCGATCGATCCGTTCACAATGCGAGTTCACTACGCTTCCGGCCATCGGGATCAGGGGTCTTGCCGTACTGGAGGCGCGAACTTGAGGTATCCAGGCGGGCGCCAACGAACTCATCACCAAGGCATTGATCAATAGGAGAACCGCTGGCCCGCCTTGAGCCCCGTCTTGGTTTGGCTCGGCCTTCGCTTCCCGGTGCCGTGATAGACTCCCCGGACGCCGGACATGGCTGCGATGTGCGAATGCGTCCGGGCCCCCTTGTCGCACGGGTCGTCAACAGGCGACTCCTGATCGACAGTGAGCCCTCCAGCAGTAGCCTTGCATCTTCGTCACTTTCGACAGCGAACTCCGGGCCCGACTTCCGAGTTCAGCGACCCGACGTTTGCTTTTCCGCTTTATGCCGATATCCAGTAGTAGCGAGCCGGTTTCCCCGCACGAACGCTCCGATTCCACAGTTTTCGTGGTGGACGACGAGCCAGCTCTGTTGGATGCAGTGCGGATGATTCTCGAGACCGAGGGTTACAAGGTCCGTTGTTTTCGGAGCGGGCGGGAATTCCTCGATGCGCTGGACCCAAGCGCGCACGGTTGCGTAATCCTCGACTTGTGCTTACCCGATTGTTCTGGCTTGGACATTCAGGACAAGCTGGTCGAGCGCGGCATCGATTTCCCCCACATTTTCCTGACGGGTTATGGGAGCGTTTCCACGACCTCGAAAGCGTTCCGCACCGGCGCCCTCGATTTTCTGGAGAAGCCCTTCGATAGCGAGGTGCTGCTGGAGCGCGTCGCCGAAGCACTTGCACGCGCAGAAGATCAGCGAACCGGCCGATCGACGGTCCACCCGATATCAGAGCGGTACAAGCGTTTGAGTAGCCGGGAAAAGCAGGTGCTAGCGTACATTGTGGATGGCGATTCCTCGAAGCAGATGGCCAAGAAGATGGGCATCAGTCACCGCACGGTCGAGGTCTACCGAGGTCAGATCATGCGTAAGATCGGTGTCGAGACTCTGGTACAACTGATGCTGGCCGTTGCACCTTTATTCGAGCAGGACGAAAACTCTCGCGATACTTGAAAATCCGCATCGCCGTTTCGCCACCGTTCCCGAGACCCGAACCTGCCGGGGCAGATCGAATGGGACTGCCCCTGGCGTGATGAGCGAGCGCCGCTACGGCAACAGTCCCCCGCATCCATTTTTCCGTGCTGGCCGCGGGTTATCGCAGTCGTTCAGCCATGCCTACAGGCGATGGGGAACATGTGGCGGGCCCGCGGAATCCCAGTCTGCCCAGGAATCAAAGGCGTCGCGAAAGAGGCGTGCGACCTCCCAGGCAATCCAGCCATAGGCGATACCGCCTGGGCTCTCCCTACTACAGGCCGGAATGAGATCAAGACCCATCAGTTCGTGTTTCAGATCCACCTTGGCATGCGCCGCCCAGTAGCCCTCCGGCGTCAACCCGAGCTCAGCCAGCTTAGGATTGGCAGTCGCGAACAAATCACAGGCAATGCCCTCGGACATCAGGTTCAGCGTGATCACTTGATGCGGGAGGCGCTCACGAATTGCCGATCGTACCAGGTAGGAACCGATTGCCCGTGTGGGCAAGGTGGGCATCACCGATTTCGGATCTTCATCCCGACCGATAAACCCGAACTTTCGCATCCATGCTGCGAGCTCCGCAGGATGTGTCACTTCCTCGGCGGCATGTTCACCGAATTGGTCCCTGAAGGAGTCCTCACGGCAGCTGCCGTAGCGGAGCGCGACGGCCCCGGTGAAGTCCTCGGAGAGGAAGTAGAGCTGTCGTATCCACTGAAAGTGCGCCGGAGTCGATGCTGCGCGCAGCATCGCAAAAAATCGGCCGTGGCGAATCTGGTCCCGGTAGCTCCGTTGAAGAGCGAGAAGCCAGCTGAGCGGGTGACGACCGTTTGCGTCCATGTTTCCCTCACGCGTAAGCGCGCATCAACACGGCCATCGGGAGGCTTCCGACCGGCGAACCGGGCATTGACACGGAACACCGCTAACTTCAGTCACACCACGCCGAAAATCCGGGGTATGTACCCGGGATCTGCGACGCTCCCGATAAGGCGTTCCACGTAGCGCTCAGCGACCCGACGTTCGGCTGGGTTCAACTCATGAAAAACATTGCGATAGATACGATTGAACTCCAATATGGGTTCCAACTCGTAAGGGCGCGCCATGCGCATGAAATGCTCGGCCAGAGGGGCAAGCGTTGCGGTGTGTTCCTCGTCAGCGATCAGCAGCGGATCTCGATGAGAACCTGCCTCCAGACTGTATCCGTTCGCGGAAAGGTAGCTGTCGACCATCGCCCTCACCTTCTGGGTGACGCTGTTGACCTCCAGGTTTTGGCGGAACTCAGCCAGCTCCGATGGACTGGGGCATGCAAGCTCGCGCTTCGTAAAGCCCGCAAACGCTTGTATCGACCGACTATCCTGGAGCGCAGCCAGGGCGGCCTCATCACGGAACCCGAACCAGCACTGCACCAGGTACAAGCGCAATAAACACTCCAGCCGCGCCGCGGGAGTCTCCCCAGCCTCGTTCAGGATAAGTTTTCGCAAGCGCGGCCACGGCAGAATGGAATTCATGATCGACAGAAAGCTGTCATGGGTATCTATCGCCGGATTAGCCAACTGCGCAGTCGAAAGCAGACGCGGATTCATCGGTTCCCCCCAACGGTGAGATCAGACGGAGATTTCGCATGCACGACCTAAACACGCTTCAGGATCGCCATACCCCCAGATGCTGATTTCACACCTTAACGCGCCGGGCTGGACATCCGGACGGGCACGTAGGTTGGCCGGCCCTCCGTGTGCACGCGGAGGCCCGGCAGAGCGACTGCCCTAGACAACCTTCCGCTCTCGTGTGGGCAACACGCGGCTGAGCGTGAGCGGTGCCTATAGGACCACCGACGCGGATACCGACTGATTGTTGCAGCGGCAGCCAACGCGATCTCCAGCCGCCGCAGTTGGCTTTCCCACAAAGCTCCGGTATCAGGTCCAGTGCGGCACGGTCCATCACGTCACGGCCCACACCCCATGGGACCTGCTATTTCGTCTCGGCTGTTCGGGCCTCAGGTACCACCAAAATGGTCTCCAACAGATCAAGATCAACTGGCTTGATCAGATGGTGATCGAATCCCGCCTCCCGACTGCGACGCTGATCCTGCTCCTGGCCCCACCCGGTCAAGGCGACCAAACGGAACGAGGAGCCATCGGCACGCTGGCGAATGCATCGGGCTACCGAACATCCATCCATACCGGGCATACCGAGATCCAGGAGTATGACCTCGGGTTGGAAGGCGTCGAGTGCAGTCAAGGCGGCCAGGCCCCCGTATTCCACACGGACATCGATGTCCAGAAACTTCAACGAAAGTGCCAGGCTGTCCGCGACGTCCCGGTTGTCATCGACGATCATGACACGACGCGGGAAACTCCGTGCAGGCAGCAAGTTGGGCGGTGGTACCGGTTCGGATGGAGCCGGTGCCAACGGCAAACGGATCGAAAACTCGCTGCCCTGTCCAGGGCCGTCACTGATCGCCGCGACCTGTCCGCCATGCATTTCGACTAGACGCCGCACGAGGGAGAGTCCGAGACCAAGCCCACCTTGGGCCTTCGCGGAACCCTGGTGGAATTGCGTAAACGGTTCGAAGACATGGGGCAGCGCGTCGGCAGGCATCCCGACGCCGCTGTCATGGACCGTTATCAGGGCTTCGTGATCCTGCCGCTCCAGTGTCATACGGATAGAGCCCCCAGGATCCATGTACTTGATGGCGTTGCTGAGCAGGTTGTCCAGTACCTGAGCAATACGAACCCGATCCGCATCGACCCAGGCAGGTTCCACGGGGAGTGACACATTCAACGAATGATAGTCGGCGGCAATCGACGATCGAAAGGCTGCGGCGACCTCCTCCACGACTCCGACCAAATCGGTCCTCTCCTTCCTTAATTCGATCTTCCCGAGCGTAATACGCGACACATCCATCAGATCATCCACCAGCCGTACCACGTGGATCATCTGCCGCTCCATCATTTCCAGTAGAGCCTCGTTTGTCTCCGACCAGGCGTGGGTCTTGCGCAACGCGGACACGCCGCTACGGATGGGTGCCAACGGATTGCGGAGTTCGTGGGCCAGCGTCGCAAGAAATTCGTCCTTACGCCGATCGGCGTCGCGCAGCGTTTCCTCCAACTGTCGACGCGCGGTGATATCGGTGACCAGTATCACAAGATGAATGGGCCTTTCGGCCGAGTCACGCAGCAGCGACACGAACTTGTGGACCCAAACGACACTGCCGTCCTTTCGAATGTATCGGCTTTCAGTTTCGAACGATGGCAACGCCTGCGCACGCAAACGACTAATCTGGAAGCGATCCGTCGCTCGGTCATCGGGGTGGACCAGATCGGAAGATGTTTGTTGGCGAAGCTCCTCCGGAGCGTAACCGAGCAGCGTCTGAAAAGCCGGATTGCACTCCAGCAAGTGTCCCTCCGGATCGCCGATGGCAATGCCGATCGCGGCGTGTTCGTAGACCGCGCGAAAACGTTGCTCACTGGCGCGCAATGCATTCTCGCCCTGTTTCCGCTCGGTCATGTCACGCGTCACGGTCGCGAAATACAGTGGCTTCCTGGTCTGCGGGTCATCGATACGAAAGACTTCATAAAGGACCGGGATCGGCGCGTCGGTCAGCCAGTGGCGGAAGGTGAGGTCACCACACCAACGCCCCTCGCTCAAGACAGCGGGCAGCACCACGCGATCGACGAAGTTCCGTTCCTCGCGCACGAAATACTCGCGAATTTCCGTGAGGCTCACGTCGAAATCACCATCGAGCCCCACCATGCGGCGCCCTGCCTGGTTAAGGAAACTGGGTTTACCCGAGAGGTCGGAAATACCGATGAAATCCGGTGATCTTTCGACGATCGACGCCAGACGAAGCCGCTCGAGTTCAACGAGTTTTCGTTCGGTGATGTCCTGAGTAATCCCGAACCCGCTGCTCAAGGTGCCGCCCGAGTCGAACTCGAGGAATGCTTTCTCCTTGACCCATTTCACACATCCGTCGACCAGGATGCGGTGCTCGATATCGTACGGCTCGCCCTTCAGGGCGGCAGACCATTGTGCATCCACGTATTCGCGATCTTCAGGATGCACAATCTGCAGAAAGCTGTCATAGCTCATGGCTGAGCCCACCGGAACACCAAAGATCCGATAGTTCTCGTCGGACCAGGTCAGGATGTTCTTGCGCAGATCCAATCGCCAACTGCCGATCTGACCCACCTGCTGAGCGCGGCTCAGGTCATCCTTGCTCTGCCGCAAGACTTCTTCGGCATGTGCCCTTTCAATGATGTCTGCCACTTGGCGGGCCAGAAAATCCAATAGCTGCAATTCTCGTTGATTGGGCCGTCCACGGTTGCGATAGTGGGTAGAAAACATGCCGAGCGGCTTTCCCTGGTGGCTGACCAGGGGCGTAAATTGGACCGCCCTGACACCAGCCCGCAACTGGACCTCCAAGGCTGGCGTACCCAGAAAAATTTCGCTTTGTTCAACATCCTCGACAATAACGCGTTCCCCGCGCTCCAGTGCCGTGCCGCAAACGCCCTGACCGCGCGAGACGGTATCCCAGAACTCCACCCACCATGTTGGGAATCCCACCTGGCAAACGATCCTGAGATCTTCGGACTCCGGCTGCAGCAACTGAATGTGCCCGAAATCCGCACCGGTGATCGCTACCGCCGTCTCGACCACCTGAGTGAAAAAAGACTCCAGATGTCCCGGCCGGATTGGTATTTGCCCCAGGCGATGGAGCCGTGTCATAGCCTCAAGGCTATGCGTCAACTGCGATTCCTTTTCGCTAAGCCTCGCGTAGCTCTGACGGATCCGTGCAGCCTGGTCACGGATCACCGTGATACCCTGGCCGATCAGAGCCATGTTGAAGTAGAAGAATCCCAGGGAGAGATAGTTGGAAAGACTGTCGCTGAAACCGAAGAAAGGAGGTCTGAAGAGATATTCACCAGCGAGACCCGAAAGAAACATAGCAACAATCGATGGCCCGGTCCCGCAGAGATAAAAGGCGATCAGGGCAGCGGGATAAAGGGTGACGAAGGCGAGACTCCCGGTCGTGGCATCGATCAGCGGGTTCATCAGGAACCGAGCGCCCAGTGCAACGAGCACCAACACTAACGCAAGCGCATACCGGGCACGGGCGGGCCAACGAAAATGCCACTCCCCAATCGGTACGGATAACAGATGAAACCCGCGCACTGGTTGTCAGAATCTCGAAAGCTCAAGGCTGAATGCGGTCATCGGTATCACTCTAACTCGACGATGAGGCGGAAGCGAGCGCCGTCGCGCCATCATGCGAGGAACAAGGGCTGTTGCTCCGACCAGGCCTGCGTTGCGACATGCAGGACGGCGGTTGGAGCCAAAACGACAAACGCCGGCGCTTGCCACTCGAACACAAGCTCGAGCTCGCGCCGGACCATATCCTGAAACAGTGCAGCAGCAACCTGTCGGACGTGCTAGCGCCTTGGACGCTGCGTGATGCGTGCGAATCGCACCGAGCACAAACCAAGCAGGACTCTTGCGTACCCAAGTCCGTCATCTATGCGGGTGGCTACGACCTGTCGATCAACCGCTACAACGAAGTGTTCTACAAAGTGGTGCCAACCCAATGTTGCACACCGAGAGGCTGAGGGCACGTGGCGACCATTCCATACAGGCGGGGCGCAACCGCCGATTTAAGTCCTGAGAGCCTTTGGCGACACGGCCTGTGGTTCGGGAACGCTACCATTTCACGCCCGGCTGCCTCATGGGCGCTACGAACAGCCATCACGACCCGCAAATGAGCCCCCTCTTGGAAAGGTACTGTTTGGAGTAGGCATCGTACCGTAGTGACGCGATGCGCTTTCTACCGAAACTTCGATCCAACTAATGCCGGCTTTGCTTCAGTTTCGGGAGCACCGCCCCCGGCGGAATCTAATAATGGATCGGAGAATTCCTCGCCTTATTGAACGGAATCCGCCACCTCCGTAGTCGCACGGATTGCGGCATCGAGTTCTCCGGCGTTACCCTTGCTCCGTAGCCAAAGGAGAGGCCGAGCAGTCTGATCAGCGTACCTCAAGCCGATGGTTATGAAAATCACGAAGCAATCAATCTTGGAGGCAAATAATGGATTCTAAACAGGCTTATCAGGAAAAGATGGACGCTCAATTGCGGGAATGGGAAGCGAAAGTTGAAGAGTTGAGAGCCAAAATTGACCAGGCGAAGGCCGAATTGAAAATAGAGTACAGGGAACAGATTGACGCATTGCGTGGTAAGGTGGACTCCGCACAAGGAAAGTTAGAGGAGTTGCGTCATTCCGGCGAAGAAGCGTGGGCAGAACTCAAACCAGGCCTGGAGCGTGCTTGGGATGACATTAAAACTTCTGTCGAGAACGCCGTGGCCAAGTTTTCCTAGCTAGAGACTGGACAGCGGTATCCTATCCTTTATTAGACACAATGCGATTAAATTCGGTTTCGCCTTACCTGAAAAAAGAGTCTTCTTTAACATGTGATCAGCACGTTTTATCCCTGCCATGAGCCAGGTCATTTAAGACATAGTGATTCCCTGGAACTCTCGGGCTCTACTATGCGCTGATCGCGATGTCATGTGCGTCATAAAAGAAAGATGTACAGCCGATTTTCTGGAGAGTATTAGTCATGTCTACGGCCGTTTATGAACGTCGCATGCTGTTGCGCGGGTTTCTGGCTGCCGGATGCGCCTTGTTATTACAAAGCAAAAATCGTGCAGAGGCAGCAAGGTTAAGCAAGGAAGAAGCGCAATATCAAGACAAACCCAAGGGCGAACAGCACTGCGAGAACTGTATGCACTTTATCGGCCCCAACGCCTGCGCCGTGGTGGAAGGCAGCATCAGTCCCAGTGGCTGGTGCAGGCTATGGGTCAGAACATCGGGTTGATTGCAGAACGGTCGGCCGTGAGTCCCGGAATCGCATGACGGCAGATGGTCTATGTCAAAAAGGGGAATCCGGCGCCGAGAGTCTGCCAAAACGCAACCAGCATGGGCGAGCCCGCGATCAAGTGGGACTGCCACCGGGCAGGGGTGATGCGCCGCACTGTGCTCGGCATAAGGGTAGGACGTAGCATACCGCGTAACGAAGCCGGTCAATGCCGATGTGCCTTGCTCGTGGTGCAGCCATCAGATAAATCGAACTCTACGGCACACACACACCAGGGCTGAAGTGGACCTTGCGGTGGGTGGAATGCAGTTGGCCATTGACGGCGCCCCAGTTCCTCATGGCCGCTAGGCTGCTCCCGCCGCACGGCGAGACGCCGGCGGCGACCGCAACGGAGTTCCAGCTCTAATCACCTCACACGGCCGGCATTTGCCGGGCCGTAACGACAGCTTGCGACAGGATTCCAATGACCAGAAAGGCAAGCCTCGCCGCTGAGTGCTGATCGAGCGGAAAACCTAACCGTTCGATACGCAGGGCGCGCCGTTCAGGGAGGACAGCTCGATCAGAAGCCCTCTCAAAGTTGATACTGATAATGATGGCCCCTAGGGAACCTCTGAACAATTCCGAGTTGACGCGCAAGGACGCATCCCGCGGAGAATCAGGCGTCGAAAATGGACTTTAGTGACGCAAATTCCGCGTTTGAGAGGGCGATTTCCGCCCGGATTC
>NZ_SRSH01000042.1 GCF_006175985.1 Methylotetracoccus oryzae
GGTAGCGTCCGTCAAGGTGGTGTAATTTTCGGGGGCGAACTCCGGCTCAGATGAGTTCTTCAGTCTGCAGTCAGTCCGGGTAATGGGTCCATCCCGACGCTGTGCTCTGTCATGGTGTGTTGGGGCAGGTAGCGGTGCTGCAACTGCCATTCCTCATTCTGTTCCATCAGTACGGCCCCGATCAGGCGCCGAATACTGGCCTGATTCGGGAAGATGCCGACGACGTTCGCGCGTCGCTTCACTTCCTTGTTCAGGCGCTCCAGCGTGTTGGTCGAATGCAGCTTGACGCGATGAGCCGCGGGGAATTCCAGATGGGCCAGCACGTCGGCTTCGGCGCTGTCCATCAGGGCCGCGGCCTTGGGGAAACGGCCCCGGAGCTCATCCGCCACCTGCCGCCAGGCTTTCCGGGCGCTGGCCGCATCGGGCTGCACGAACACTTGCCGCACCAGGGTGCCCACCAGCGACTGACGGGCCTTCGGCACGCAGGCCAACAGATTACGCATGAAGTGCACCCGGCAGCGTTGCCACGTGGCCGAGAAGACCTGCGCAATCGCCGCTTTCAGCCCTTCATGGGCATCGGAAATCACCAATTGCAGACCAGTCAGGCCGCGTTGCCGCAAGCTCCGCAGGAACTCGACCCAGAACACCTGGGCTTCGGATTCACCCAAGCCTAAGCCCAGAATCTCCCGCCGGCCGTCCTGGTTCACGCCACAGGCGATTATCGCCGCCACCGACACCACCCGACCGCCTTGCCGGACCTTCAGATAGGTCGCATCCAGCCACAGGTACGGCCACTCGCCCTCGATCGGCCGCGTCAGAAACGAGTCCACCCGCTCATCGATGTCTCGACACAGCGCCGACACCTGGCTCTTCGAGATCCCGGTCATGCCTAGCGCCTGGACCAGATCGTCGACCTTACGCGTCGACAGCCCGCCGATCCACGCCTCCTGGATCACCGCTGTCAGCGCCTGCTCAGTCAGCCGTCGCGGCTCCAGAAACCCCGGAAAATAGCTCCCCTGCCGGAGCTTCGGCACCTTCAGTTCCAGCGTCCCCAAACGCGTGTGCAGCGGCCGTTCCCGGTAGCCATTCCGATAACCCTCCCGGTCCTCGCTCCGCTCATGCTTACCGGCCCCGAGCCGGTTCGACACCTCACACTCCATCAGCTGTGCCAACACCCGCTCCGCCAGGGACCGCAAAAAATCCTCGCCACCCAGTTGTCCCAAACTCTCCAGAAATGCCATGCTGTCGTCGGCCATCGTCG
>NZ_SRSH01000008.1 GCF_006175985.1 Methylotetracoccus oryzae
CTGAGGAAATTCCGTTCCCGCTTTGAATGGCTTGGGCGCACTCTCGCGGTGCCATCGTCACCACCGGTAGCACCTACTCAAGTGCTCGGAACGGCAACGTATTGAGCTTTTACGACACCCTCAACAGGGGCTGGGAATCCATGGGCTTGGCCGAATCAGGTTATCGGTGCTCATGGCGACAATCCCCTCGGGCCCGGATCTCGGGTCCGCAAGGCGTGGCTCAGGGGTAGCTGGCGGTAAGCTCCGCGCCCTGCGCTGGCGTGTTCGACGCGTAGCGGTAAATCGAGAAGAGCGCGAACTGCATGCCGAAGATCAGATTGGCCAATACCAGATGCAGCGGCTGCACGACGGCGGGGAAGCCGAAACGGTCCAGCCCCACGCCAGCCGCGATCGCCGCGACCACCAGGCCGGCGAGGGCCATTCCGAGCCGGGTATACCAATGCCGGTGGCCCAGCCGCTTGAGCAGGGTCCAGGCGAGCCATAGGTTCGTCAACAGGATAATCGACGAAAACGAGCGGTGGATGTAGAACACGGTCGGGAATTCCTCACGCCAGAGATGCCGGTCGGCGGCATGGAATAGCGTGGCAATGACGTCGACCGACTCCCGGATCTGGGTCCCCATGGCAATTTGCAGCAGGGTCATGACCATGGCCGCGATCAGCACGGTGCCGAATCGCGGAGGCAGCGCTGCAAAATCTGCTTTCCGGATGCGTGTGCGCTGCGAACGGATCACCGTATAGAGCAGCAGGGAAACGATGACAAAGGCCACGATCATATGGGCCGTAATCATGGCTGGACGCAAATTGCTGGCGACGACCGCCGAGCCGAGCCAGCCCTGAAAGCCCACCAGCAACAGCACGGCGCCGGAAAGATAGAACACCGTAGGATCGAGCTTGCGCAGCGGGATCGAGCAGGCGAGGGTCAACATGACCAGCGCGCCGATCGTGACACCGATCAGCCGATTGACGTATTCGGTCCAGGTTTTGAGCGGATTGAATCGCGTGTCGGCATAGCCGCGCTGGGCGTAAATCTCCTGATAGTTCGCTGGCAACTCGGCCTCGGAGGTTGGTGGGATCCACTGGCCGAAACAGGTCGGCCAGTCCGGGCAGCCCATGCCGGCGCCCGACGCACGGACGATACCGCCGACCATGATGAGGAAGTAGACCGCCGCGACGGTGATCAGGCCGATCCTGAAATAACGGCGGGTTGCGGTCTCGTCGATCATGGTGATGCTCGGGGGGGTGAAAAAATCGCTCGGATGCTATCACTGGGCACCCTGATGTCCAAGGCTCCGACCCGTAATCTGGCTCGCCGTTGCACTTGCATCGCACCACCGCTGCGGTAGTCGGAAAAACAGTCCTCAGGTTTCGAGCGAGTAGGGGAGACGTGCCGGCTCGAGCCGCGGGCCGGAAGGCGAACCAAGGCGCAACTCCTGGGCTTGCGCTCCTTCGGCCGTCAGCACGGAAAGCATATCGTAGCAACCCGGCATCTCCGGTGTGCCGGCAGCGATCAGCACCTGGCCGGCCAAGGTGTCGTCGGGACCCATCGCGATGCGCAGTCCGGCTTCAGGACGGCGGTCCGACTGCGCCCGCAGCCGATGCATCCGCCGCTTTACGGCGCCCAGGTAGTGAGTGCGCGCGACGACTTCCTGCCCGGTGTAGCAGCCCTTGCTGAAGCTGATACCCCCGAGCAGATCCAGATTGAGCATCTGTGGGATGAATTCTTCCGCCGTCGCGTCGGTGATGGTGGGAATCCCGTCGGCGATCTCGGCAAACTGCCAGCGTTCGTTCGTGATCTCGTGTGCCAGTCCGTCTGCGAGCAACTGGTCACGGAGCGCCGCCGTGACCGCGGACGGTCCCGCGACCAGATACTTTCCGCTGCGTTCGAGGGCGAGCACCCAGGCGCCCGTGGACATCAGCAGCGCCTGTCCGGGCTGCGGTTCGCCAGTCATTCCGAGCACCGCGCCGGCTCCGGGACCGATTGACCCCAATCCGCCCAGCAGGGACCACTCGCCATCGTCAACGTCCCCGGTAATGCGTATCTGCGCGCGCAAGACGTAGGGTATCAGGCGGCGCCTGACCGCATCGATCCTATCCTTGGGCAGCACCAGCAGGCAGCCGCTTTCGACTCGCAGTAGCCGGAAGACCGCAAGGGTGCGTCCCTTGGGATTGCAGATCGCGCCCAGTGTCATCTGGCCCGGCTTTAGCGCCTTGATGTCACAGGTGGTCTGCCCCTGCAGGAAGCCGACTGCGTCGGCTCCCTCGATCGCCAGAACGGCGTGATCGTCCAGCGTCGCCAACTCAAAGACTGCAGGGCTGCCGGAGTCGTGTGCGTGCATGTGGGGGATACGAGAAGTCGGCGTGAGGACAGCAACTCCGGACAGGACCGCCTCCGGTCGAAGGCGGTCCACTGTTTGGCGCTTTTACGGTTGCGCGCGCTGCAGGGCTTCGATGCGTTCCTCCAGCGGCGGATGGCTCAGGAACAGCCGCGACATGCCGCTCACGCCGCCGCCGATACCGAATGCCGCGAACTCGCCCGGCAATTCCTGCGGGTCGTGAGCACGCTGCAGCGCACGCAGGGCACCGATCATCTTCTGCCGGCCGGCAAGCCGCGCTCCGCCTGCGTCCGCCCGGAATTCGCGCCAGCGCGAGAACCACATGACAATCATCGTCGCAAGAATGGACAACAGGATCTGGGCCACCATCTGTGTGATGAAATAGGCAGGGCCGTAGCCGCCCCGATCACCGTCAGAACGAAATACCACGCGATCGACCAGATGGCCGGCGATGGTCGCGAAGAAGTACACGAAGGTATTCACCACGCCCTGCAGCAGGCCCATGGTGACCATGTCGCCATTCGCCACGTGGCTCATTTCATGGCCGAGCACCGCCTCGACTTCGTCGGCGCTCATGGCCTGCAGCAAGCCCGTGCTGACGGCGACCAGTGCATCATTCTTGCTCATGCCGGTAGCGAAGGCGTTGGGGTCCGGGGATTCGAAGATCCCGACTTCGGGCATGCCGATGCCGGCTCTTTCCGCCTGACGGGCGACGACGTCGACGAGCCAGCGCTCTGTCGCATTACCCGGCTGGGCAATGACGTGAACGCCCATTGACTGCTTGGCCATCCACTTGGACATGGCCAACGACATGATCGAACCCGTCATGCCGATTACGCCGGAGTAAATCAGCAGGCTTTGCAGATTCAGGTGTACGCCTTGCTGATCCAGGAATTGCCCCAGCCCCAAAACTTGAAAAATCAGGCTGATGAGCAGCAGAACGGCCGCATTGGTCAACAGGAAAAGCAGGATGCGCATGGGGTCGGCTCTCGGTTGAATCTCAGTGTTACCATACTTGGGCACCCCTGATGAAAAATCAAGACAGCGAAAGTACTGGCTGCTGGAGGATGAACATGCGACGGGCGAATGACAGGCTGGCTTCGATTGGCTGGCTGCTGCTGTCGTCGGCACTGACGACTGTGTCGGCAGCCCCCGGCAGCGCCTGGCTGGACAAGATCCGGTTGCCGGGCGGATTCCGGATTGCAGTCTTCTCCGACCGGACCCCCAATGTGCGTTCCCTGACCGTTGGCGAGGATGGCACCGTGTATGCCGGCACGACGAAGGCCGGCAAAGTGTATGCGCTGCGCGACCAGGACGGCGACGGTGTGGCTGAGGCCGTGCAGGTCATCGCGTCCGGTCTGAATGTGCCGAACGGCGTCGCGTACCGGAACGGCGATCTTTACGTGGCCGAAGTCCAGCGCATCGTCAAATTCGCCGGGATAGGCAGCCGGCTGAACAATCCTCCGGTTCCCACCGTCGTCTACGACGGGTTTCCCGGCGAGTTGCACCACGGGTGGAAGTATCTGCGCTTCGGGCCGGACGGCAAGCTCTATGTGCCGGTCGGCGCTCCCTGCAACATCTGTTTGTCGCCCAAAGAGATTTTCGCGACGCTGACGCGAATGGACCCGGATGGCAAGAATCTGGAGATCGTAGCGCGAGGGGTCCGCAACAGCGTCGGCTTCGACTGGCACCCCGAGACCGGGAAGCTGTTCTTCAACGATAACGGTCGGGACGAGTTGGGCGACGACCGGCCACCTGACGAATTGAACGTCGCTCCCGAACTTGGCCGGCATTACGGTTACCCGTTCTGTCATGGGGCCGACATCGGCGATCCCGAATTCGGCGATGAGCGGCCGTGCAGCGACTTCGTCGCGCCGGTGTGGAAGTATGCGGCGCATGTCGCGCCTCTCGGCATGCGTTTCTATAACGGCAAGCAATTTCCTGAGGAGTACCGGAACCGCCTGTTCGTGGCCGAACATGGGTCCTGGAATCGAACCAAGCCGCAGGGTTACCGGGTCGTCGTGCTGCAGTTCCGCGACGGATCTCCGGTGGCGGAACGCAGTTTCGCCGAGGGCTGGCTGCAGCCCGACGGGACCGTGCTCGGTCGCCCGGTGGACGTGCTGCAGCTGGCCGATGGCTCGCTGCTGGTCTCGGACGATCAGCGCGGCGCGATCTATCGCATCAGTTATCAGGATTGAGTCTGGCAACGTCAATTCAGGGATCAGGACACGCGCATGGCAACGGTAGATGTGAAACGGACAGCGGACCCGGCCTCCGAGCAAGCTTTCAGCGGACCGATCGGCGCCGAATATGAAATGCTGAAGCTGATCTGCCCAGCCGCGGCGGATATGAGCCGGCAGGTGGGAGCTTTTCTGGCCGGCTGGCAGTGTCCCGGTTCCGGGGCCGGGCGGCGTCTGAAGGTGCTCGAGATCGGCTGTGGTACCGGGATCACCACGGCAGGACTGCTGCAGGCGCGCGCCGACATCGAGATCATGGCCGTGGACATCGCGGCGCCCATGCTGGCCCAGGCGAAAGCCAATCTGGCTGCCTGGAACGATACCGGGCGGCTGCACTTCGTCGAGAGCGATGCCTTGAGCTTCGTCAAGGGTTTGGCGTCGAACAGCGTCGATGTGGTTGCGTCCGGCTATGCCTTTCACAATTTTCTCGACGACTATCGGTGCCAGATCGTGCGCGAGATCCACCGGGTATTGCGCCCAGGCGGTGTGCTGATCAACGGCGATCGGTATGCGCTGGACGACACCGTCGAGCAGACGCGCGTCATACAGGAGGAGTTGCGTCAGTATTTCCGCGTCTTTGCCGAACTCAATCGGCCGGATCTGCTCGAGGATTGGACGCTGCACCTGTTCAGCGACGAAGCGCCGGAACATGTCATGCGACTGGAGCCGGCGCTGACCCTTTATCGGGACGTTGGCTTCGACCCGGTCCGCGTGCATGAACGCTACCGAAACAACGCGGTCGTCAGCGCGGAAAAGCCGCAGGCGTGACGAAAGGGAAGGGCCAGCGCAGCGTCTATCGGTGTACCGAGTGCGGGCACGTTCAGAATAAATGGGGCGGGCAATGCCCCGGCTGCGGTGTCTGGAACACGCTGGTCGAGAGCATCGAGGACTCAGCTCCGGCACGTCGGCATCTCGGGTATGCCGGGGAACAGCAGCGCAGCGAACCGGTGCCCCTGGCCGAGGTCGAGGGCGAGTTGCTGGATCGGCAGGAAATCGGGCTCAGCGAACTCGACCGCGTGCTGGGCGGCGGACTCGTGCGAGGTTCCACCGTGCTGCTCGGGGGGGATCCCGGCATCGGCAAGTCCACGCTGCTACTCCAGACGGCCGCTGCGCTCGGGGGCCAGTCAAAGACCCTGTACATCACCGGCGAAGAGTCGCTGGGGCAGGTCAGCCTGCGCGCGCGGAGGCTGCATCTCGCCTGCGACAACGTGCTGATCCTGGCGGAAACGGCTTTGGAGCGTATCCTCGATACCGCGCGTCGTCACTTGCCGGAGATCCTGGTCATCGATTCGATCCAGACGATTTACAGCGAAGCGCTGCAGTCGGCGCCGGGCTCGGTGGCGCAAGTCAGGGAATGCGCGGCGCATCTGGTGCGGTATGCGAAACGGCTGCAATGCAGTGTATTCCTGATCGGGCACGTGACGAAGGAAGGTGCGCTGGCCGGACCGCGCGTGCTCGAACACATGGTCGACACGGTTCTGTATTTCGAAGGCGACAGCAACAGCCGGTTCCGTGTGGTGCGTTCGTTCAAAAATCGCTTCGGCGCCGTCAACGAACTCGGTGTCTTCGCGATGACCGAAACGGGCTTGCGCGAAGTGCGGAATCCCTCGGCAATTTTTCTGTCGCGGTACGATGAGGATCTGCCGGGCAGCGTCGTGATGGTCATGCGGGAGGGCAGTCGGCCCATCCTGCTGGAGGTGCAGGCCCTGGTCGACGACTGCCGCACCGGGATGCCGCGCCGGGTGGCGGTCGGCATGGAGGCCAATCGGCTCGCCATGCTGCTGGCGGTGTTGCACCGCCATGGGGGCATGCCGGTGATGGACCAGGACGTGTTCATCAATCTGGTGGGCGGGCTGCGCCTGAATGAGACCTCGGGCGACCTGCCGGTACTGATGGCGATCGCCTCCAGTTACCGTGACCGGCCGGTGCCCCGAGACTGGATCATTTTCGGCGAAGTGGGCCTGAACGGTGAGGTCCGTCCCGTGACCAACGGGGAGGAGCGTTTGCGCGAAGCCCAGAAGCAAGGCTTCCGCCATGCCCTGGTGCCCGCGCCCAACGCCCCGAAGAATCTCCCTGCGGGCATGGAAGTGACGCCGGTCCGAACCTTGCGCGACGCGCTTGCGGCATTGTGAGCCCGCTTTGTCCGTAACCGGCAGTTGCCGCAGCTTTCGGGATGCGAAAGCCGTGATAAGTTGACCGCGTGGGTGGGAATAGTCATACTCGAAAAAGTGTTTGAAGAACTGCGCAGGGTTTCCAGATGAGCCAAGAAGCCATCCATTTCACCGACAATGCCGCTACGAAAGTCAGCGAGCTCATTCAGGAAGAAGGCAACGAGCAACTCAAGCTGCGTGTTTACGTTTCCGGCGGCGGCTGTTCTGGTTTTCAATACGGTTTCACCTTTGACGAAGCCGCGAACGACGACGATACGCTGATCGAAAAGAATGGCGTGACCGTGCTGATCGACTCGATGAGCATCGATTATCTGCGGGGTGCCGAGATCGACTACAAGGAAGACGTCAGCGGCGCGCAGTTCGTCATCCGCAACCCGAACGCGTCCACGACCTGCGGCTGCGGCTCCTCCTTCTCGGTCTGACAGGCCGGGTGGCGCCTCCGGGCGCCACCGCTTCGCGTCCACACGCGCGGTGGCCCGGTCCTGGCCGGCCCGACGTGCTGTTCATCCGGGACCGATTCCCCCGCGCGCTCCTCCATCACCTCCACAGCCGCGACCCGCGAACATTCGCGCTATTCATGCGTGCATTTCCGCTCATGCCGGGGAGTCCTTCGGCTGGTCAGGGGCGAGCGCAGCTTTTAGAATGCGGGCCCTGCGATTTCACGCAACCGATTCCAAGAGGCTGGCATGCTTGACGATACCCTGAATGAACTGCGGCGCGGGGCTGAAGAGGTCCTGAAAGAGCAGGAACTGCAGGAGCGCCTGCAGCAGGGGCGTCCGCTCAGGATCAAGGCCGGCTTCGATCCGACCGCGCCCGATCTGCATCTGGGGCATACGGTGCTGCTGACGAAGCTCAAGCAGTTTCAGGATCATGGTCACGAAGCCATATTTCTGATCGGGGACTTTACCGGCATGATCGGCGATCCGACCGGCAAGAACGCGACCCGGAAGCCGTTGACCCGAGATGAGGTCATCGAGAACGCCAAGACCTACGAGGAACAGATCTTCAAGGTGCTGTGCCCCGAGCGCACCTTGGTGATGTTCAATTCGAGCTGGATGAACGCGCTGACGTCGGCCGAACTGATCGGGCTGGCGGCGAAGCAGACGGTGGCGCGCATGCTGGAGCGCGAGGATTTCAACAACCGCTATAAATCCGGCCAGCCAATCGCAATTCACGAGTTCCTGTACCCGCTGATTCAGGGCTACGATTCGGTGGCACTGAAGGCCGATGTCGAGCTGGGCGGCACGGATCAGAAGTTCAACCTGCTGATGGGGCGGCACTTGCAGGAGTTGCACGGCCAGAAGCCGCAGATCGTTTTGACCATGCCGATCCTGGAAGGTCTGGACGGCGTGCAAAAGATGTCGAAGTCGCTCGGCAATTATGTCGGAATCGCTGATTTGCCGGACGAGATGTTCGGTAAGTTGATGTCGATCTCGGACACCCTGATGTGGCGCTATTTGCTGCTGCTGAGTGAGCGCAGCGTGGCCGAGATCGAGGCTTGGCGGCAAGCCTGCGCCGAGGGCGCCAACCCACGCGATTACAAGGTGCGCTTCGCCGAGGAAATCGTCGCCCGCTTTCATGGCGCCGCGGCCGGGAAAGGAGCGGTCGAGGCATTCGAACGCCGTTTCAGCGACCGGCAGATTCCCACCGATCTACCGGTCACGATCCTGGGAGTCGATGCGGCCGGCTACCCGATCGCGAATCTGCTGAAAGATCTGGGGCTCACGGCCAGCACCTCCGAGGCGCTGCGAATGATCGATCAGGGCGCTGTCCGGATCGACGGCGAACGGGTCAGTGATTCGCGGTGTCGGATCCCCGCGGGCCCGCCCCGCGTCGTGCAGGTGGGCCGCCGGAAAATCGGGAAGGTGCAGCTCGATCCCGTTGACGCAGGGAACGGGGTACCCTCGTAAAGCTCGGTTCGGTTGCCAAGGCTGAGCCTGTTGTACTATCATCGCCGGTTTTATCCGGCAGCCCCAGTTTTTCTGGGTTGCCGCTCCTTGCCTCACCCGTCCAATCGGGCGGGGAGGCTCATTTTCCGAAAGGAGTTTTCATGCGCCATTATGAAATCGTCGTGCTGGTCCATCCGGATCAGAGTGCTCAGGTTCCCGCCATGATCGAGCGTTATCGCTCGATCATCGAAGGCGCTGCCGGCACGATTCACCGTCTTGAGGACTGGGGTCGCCGGCATCTGGCTTACCCCATCGCGAAGGTCTTGAAGGCGCACTACGTGCTGATGAACATCGAATGTGATCAGCCGACGCTGGAGGAGCTGGAAAGCGGCTTCCGATTCAACGATGCGGTGCTCAGGAGCCTCACCCTGAAGCGGGATGAGCCGGTCACCGAACCTTCCCCAATGGCGCGCTCGGGTCACTCAGAGAGCGCTGGGGACAGCGACGATGCCGGCAGCGAGACCGCCGAACCCGGCGTTCCGGCCACCGAGTCCGCCGAGGCGGATTGAGTCGCGGCTTTCCGATCCCTCATCTGTCATTCCGTCAGCGAGAATCGCACGATTATGTCTACCGTACGTCAGTTCAAACGCAGAAAGTTTTGCCGTTTCACGGCCGAGAACATCAAGGAGATCGATTACAAGGATCTCGATCTCCTCAAAGAGTACCTGTCCGAAACCGGCAAAATCGTTCCGAGCCGCATCACCGGAACGAAGGCCAAGTATCAGCGGCAACTCGCGACGGCGATCAAGCGGGCGCGGTTCCTGGCGCTGATCCCGTTCTGCGATTCGCATCCGCAGTAAACCGGTCGCCTGATCCGGCGGCTGCCGTTGGCGATTTGACCGGGAACCGCAACAATGCTTCTGCGGGCAGCAGCCTACGCGCTGCGGGGTCGAGTGCAGGCCAGTGTGGTCGTGCTCGGATTCGCGCTGCTCTCGCTGTTCTTCCCCCTCGTCGGCCTGCTGAGTTCGGCTTCGGTCGCGCTGGTCACGCTCCGTAAGGGGAGTAGCGAAGGCCTCGCCATCACCGGCCTGGTGTCGTCGGTCGTCGGCGTCATTGGTGTCGCGTTGACGGGTTCCGTTCTGACGCCGCTGGCCTACGCAGGGATGATGTGGGTGCCGGCCTGGCTCGTGGCCGTCGTGCTGCGCGTGGCGCGAAATTTTGGCTGGGCGACGGAAGCCGCGGGGGCGCTGGGGCTGTTGGCGGTCGGACTGGTCTACGCCTTGGTCGACGATCCGGCGGCGATGTGGGCCGAGCGCTTTCGGCAGATCCTGGAGCCACTGACTGCCGCCGGTTCACCGCCCGATGCGGCCCCGTTCACTCGGCTCAGCGAGGGCTTCGCTCCCTACCTTACCGGGCTCATCGCAGCGGGTTCAGTGCTCAGCTTGATCCTGAGTCTCGTGCTGGCCAGGTGGTGGCAGGCGCGGTTATTCAACCCGGGTGGTTTCGGCGCCGAGTTTACTGCCCTGCGTATGCACCCGGTGACGCACTACCTTGCCTTGGTGTGTGCCGGTGCTGCCGTCGGTCTGGAGGGGCGGGTAGCGGAACTGTTCGCGAACCTGCTGCTGATACTCGGCGTGCTGTTCGTGATACTGGGCTTTGCCATTCTGCACCGGGTCTTCGCATCCCGACCGGGCCAACGGTTCTGGCTGGTGGGGATTTATGTTCTGGCCCTGTTCGTGCCGCAGATGCTAGGGCCTTTGGCTCTGCTGGGGGTCACCGACCTTTGGATGGACTGGCGGCGGCGCTGGCTCACCGGTTAGTGTGCTCGGGTGCACCAACCAATCTCTCGAAATCGAATCACTGGGAAACATCGATGGACCTCATTCTTCTTGAAAAGATCAGCAATCTCGGTAACTTGGGCGACAAGGTCACCGTAAAACCCGGTTATGGGCGCAACTTTCTGGTACCCCAGGGCAAAGCCGTGCCGGCAACCGCAGAAAAGCTCGCTGAGTTCGAGCAGCGCCGCGAGGAACTGGAAAAGAAGGCGGCGGCCGAGCTGGCTGCGGCGCAGGCCCGGGCCGATGCATTGGCGCAGCTGTCCGTGACGATCGCGCAAAAGGCGGGCGATGAGGGGCGCCTTTATGGCTCGGTAGGCACCAAGGACATCGCCGATGCGGCAACCGCTGCGGGCGTGGAGTTGCATAAGGCGGAGGTCCGCCTGCCGTCGGGTCCTCTGCGTCATACCGGCGACTACGAGATCGCGGTGCAGTTGCATGGCGATGTCGTCGGTAAGCTGGCCGTTCACATCGTGCCCGAATAAGGCGAGCCCGCCGCGGCGGCTGATCGCAGCCTCTGCGTAGACATGCGGCTCGTTTACACCGCCCTGTTCTACGGGGCGGTTCCGCTCATCGTGCTGCGCCTGCTGTGGCGGGGCCGCAGCAATCCCGCTTATCGCGACCGTATCGGCGAGCGATTCGGCGCTTATGGACCGACGATGCCGCGTCGGGACGTCATCTGGATCCACGCAGTTTCGGTCGGCGAAACGGAATCCGCCGCACCGCTGGTGCATCAGCTGCGAGACCGCTACCCCGATATCCCGCTGCTGTTGACCACGACGACCCCGACCGGCTCGGCACGCGTGCAGGCCCTGTTCGGCAGTTCAGTCGAGCACTGCTATCTCCCCTATGATCTTCCCGGTCCGATCGCTCGCTTCCTAGGCCGTTTCCGCCCACGTCTGGCAGTGATCCTGGAGACCGAGATCTGGCCGAATCTGTTCGGTGCCTGCTCCGCCCGCAGGATTCCTCTGGTGATTGCGAATGCGCGGCTGTCCAGTCGGTCCGCCGTCCGATACCGGTACATCGGTGGACTGGTCAGACCGGCACTGGCCGCTGTCCGCGCGATCGCGGCGCAGACACCGGAGGACGCCGAGCGCTTCGCCGCGATCGGCGCGGACCCGAAGAAAATCTCCGTGACGGGCAATATCAAGTTCGACGTGGATTACGGTCAGGGGCTTATCGCCAACGGCCGGGGTTTGCGGGAGGAGCTGTTCGGCAGGCGGCCTGTCATCATCGCGGCCAGCACCCATGCCGGGGAGGAGGAACGCCTGCTGTCCATTTTCAGCGGCTTGCGGCAGCGCTTCGCCGGTTTGCTGCTGATGCTTGTGCCGCGGCATCCGGAGCGCTTCGCAGCGGTGGCGTCACTGGCGCGAGCGGCGGGTTTTCACACCGTGCGGCGTAGCGACGGTATTCCCTGCAGTGGCGCGGACGAGGTCTTCGTGCTGGATACGATTGGGGAATTGCGCACGTTCTACGCCGCGGCGGACGTCGCCTTCGTCGGCGGTTCCCTGGTTCCGGTGGGAGGCCACAATGTGCTCGAACCTGCCATGGCGGGACTGCCGGTGATGTTTGGCCCGCATGTCGACAACTTCCGGGTGATTTGCGCTGCGCTGGTGGAGGCCGGAGGCGCCTTTGCGACGGATGGCGAGTCTTCCCTTGCGGCGGCGTTGGAGCGCTTGCTGGATGATGCCGTGTTGCGGGCGGAGATGGGTGAACGTGCACAGGCCTATGTGCTCAGGAACCGGGGAGCGTTGAACCGCGTCACGGCGATTCTGGCCGCTTATCTGGGTTCGGATGCTTCTGTCGTCCTGTCCTCGGCCTCGATCGATGAGGCTTCTTCGAATGCTTCGAACGGTGCAGGTCGTCCGATGAAGTAGCCCTGTGCCAGGTCTACACCCAGCCGCCGAATGGTTTCGAGCGTTTCGGCATCCTCCACGCCCTCGGCGATGACTTCCATTTTGTTGCCGTGTGCGAGCGTCGTAATGGCCGACACGAAGGCTTCATCCCGCACGTTGCCGGAGATATAGGTCACGTAACTCTTGTCGATCTTGACGAATTGCACCGGCAGGTGGCGCAGGTAGGAGAAGGACGCGAACCCCACACCGAAGTCATCGATCGCAAAACGGAAGCCGAGTACGGCCAGTTCGTCCATGATGTCCTTGGCCGTTCCGAAGTCGGCGATGGCGGCCGTTTCCGTAATTTCGAAAATCAGTCGTTCCGGCTGAATCTCGCGTTTTTTCAAAGCCAGCTTAAGAGGTTCTGTCCAGTCGCGGTGGGATAGCGCCGAAGCCGACAGGTTGACGTGGATGGCGGTAAAGCGGTTCGAATCCCGATATGCACTCAGGAAGCGAATCGCATCTTCCACCACATAGCGGTCGATTTCGCGGATCAAGCCGGTCAGTTGCGCATATTCCAGAAATTCGCTCGGCGGGATCGGCGTGCCGTCGTCGCCGCGCAGGCGCACCAGCGCTTCATAGTAAGGAATGGCTCCGGTTGCCAGTGACAGGATCGGTTGGTAGTGGAAGATGAACCGCCGCTGCAACAGAGCATTCTGAATGGTTTGCTTCCAATAACTGCGATCGGATATGCGTTCGCGCGCGTGGTCGCTGTAAGAGAACAGATGCACTCGGCTCCGGCCGCTATTCTTGGCCTGGTACATGGCCAGGTCGGCATTCGCGAGAATGTCTTCAATATTGCTTCCGTGGTCCGGGATCACCGCGACACCGATGCTCGCAGAGACGTGAAACAGCTTCTGCTGCACGGTGATCGGTAATGTTTTCAGGCGCGTGTTGAGCAGATTGGCGAACGCCATCGCCCCTTCGAGTCCCTGATGAGGCATCAGGATCGCGAACTCGTCACCGCCCAGGCGCGCGGCGATGTCTGCCTTGCGAATCCGCGTCTTGAGCTCGGAGGCCAGTTTGCCGAGGAGTTCGTCGCCGGCAAGATGCCCAACCGTGTCGTTGATATCCTTGAAGTGGTCGAGATCGAACAGGATCAACGCGGCGCGCGCCTGGCTTTTCTCGACCTCGCCGTAGATCCGTTCCAGTTCCTCGTGGAAGCCGCGCCGGTTGTACAGGCCGGTCAGCGGGTCATGATTCGCCAACCACATGTAGCGGGTTTCGGCTTCCACCCGCTCGGTGACATCGAGTCCGACCGAGAGTACGGCCACATCGTTCGGATTCTGATCCTTCAGCCGCGTGTGTACCCAGACCACGCTACGCCGCGTGCCCTCCTTACAGAGCAGTTCGGTTTCGTGCTGCAGCCGTTCACGCTGCCCCGACCAGAGTTGGGCAAAGTGCTCTTCGAACTCCTCGCTGACCTTCGTTTCCAGTATCAACGACCGGAATGGACGCCCGCGCAGTTCACGAGGCTCGAACCCGGTGACCTGCAGGGTCAACTCGTTGGCGGTCAGAATGCGGCCGGAGCTGGACTGAGTCAGGATCATGACCTGCGCGGCATCGAGCAGTCCCTGCACGAAGTCGCGCTCAGCGGCGAGTTCCCGCGTCTTGTGGGCTATCGCCCGCGCCTGTGATTCGAGTTGCTGCGAAAGCTGGAGCGCAGCGTCGTCGAGTATCAGGACCTCGTCATGCCAGCGCGTCGTTCGCTTGGCGGCGATCAGGTGCTCCCGCGCCTCCGCATAGGCGCCCTGCGCCATCAGGGGGAGCGACTCGGCCAGTCGGCCGAGATGTCTGAGCGGGAACTTCATCATCAGGAACAGCAGCAACTCGGCAATCAGCAGTGCGACCGAGGCGAGAAAGATGCCATTGCGGGTAGCGTTATGGATTTGATCGATCTGGTCAGTGACTTCCGCGATGATCAGGGCCACGGCCTCGGCATGCACGATCGCCTGTAGCGGGATGCTGTGCACCGAGAAATACCGGCCCCTCCAGTTCTGGATGACATCGGTGGCATGCGAGAGTTCGTCTGGATTCCGCGCGGACAACTCGGCGATGAGCGGTTCGAGTGCCGTCGAATGCGTCAGCGCAGCCAGCTTGTAGCCCCAGGCGAGCGGACCATTCGCTAGCTCGGCCGGTGTGGCCGGAATCAGGATGGCGATGTCTGCGCCGGTGAGTGATTGGTACTCGATGACGAGCTGTGCGATGGACTGCCTCAACGCGAAGGCGCCGGCAAGGCGTCCGTCGACCAATACCGGCAGATAGACGCGCAGGGCGCAGTGGGTGCGGCAGACCAGCAGATTGGACGGTTCTTCCCGCTCCAGGACGGTGCGGATCGCCGTCGCCTCCTGCGCCGAATCGACCTCGGTGGAAGCCTTCAGGCCCCATTGCCAGAATGGGTTCCCGGATGCGTCGAACAACTCCAGGTGCTCGATATCCAGGTCGTGCTGGATCGTGGTGTAAATTGACGCCGAAGAGCGCAGCAGTCGTGGGTCCTGCTTTCGCAAGGCTTCGGCCACATTGCCGACCGACGTCAGTACCGGTCCGATCTGCTGCAAACGAGTCAGGGAACGCGACAACAGGTCATTGAGTTGCCGGTTCAGCAGGGCCTTGTCGAGTTTCTGCTGCTCCTCGAACTGGCGCTTGAGATGGAGGTGATTGAGTACTGCAAACGAGGCCCCGATGCCCACCATCAGTAGGCTCAGGAACAGAAAACCCTTCCAGAACAGGCTAAGGAAACGATGCCGGTGGTTATCACGCACGTGGGTCGCATCCGGCTGCACGGGAGACATTCGTGCTCGGGAGAAGCGGCATCAGGTGTGGACCGCCGCGCGCCGTGCCGCGCACATTCGGCGGCTCCGGCGGTTCCGATCGGCAGCCTTGCTTCGCATCATCCCCGTAATGTTCCCTGGAGATCGATCGACATCGGTTTCGGTGTGGGGCCACGCTTCGCACAGCCTGTCGCTTAGATTCTCGCAGGCATTATAACCAAGGGGCGATGCTTCGGGGGGGTTCACCCCCGGACAGCTGATGCGTGTGGTGACGTCACTGCGCTGACCCGATCCGTCTGTGACGACGGTCGGAGTTAAGTGGGGGGCGTCCGCTGCGCGCGGGGGTTCTGCGGCTGGGTTACAATTCCGGCTTATTCGTCGCGTAAAGGAGTCGCTCAGCATGACGATAGACGTTTTCCCGGTGATCTTGTCGGGTGGTTCGGGGACCCGCCTGTGGCCGTATTCCCGCGAGGCTTTTCCGAAGCAATTTCTATCGTTCATCGGCGACCAGACCCTGTTGCAGAACACGGTGGCGCGCATCGCAACGCTCGACGAAGCGGCTGCGGGTCAGCCGATTCGGGTCGGGAAGCCGCTCGTGATCTGCAACGAATTGCACCGTTTCCTCGTGGCCGAGCAGTTGCGCGAGATTGGCTTCGAGTCCGCCCCGATCGTGCTGGAGCCTCTGGGTCGTAATACCGCGCCCGCCATGACTCTGGCTGCGTTGCAGGCGACGGCGGATGGGCGCAGCGATCCGGTGCTGATCGTGATGCCTTCGGACCATCACATCCAGCAGGATGCGGAATTTCGAAAGAGAGTCGCCGCAGCGGTCGAGTTGGCGGCGAATGGGATGCTGGTGACTTTCGGCATCGTGCCCGACCGTCCCGAAACAGGTTACGGCTATATTCGGAAGGGCCGCCCCCTGGGGCAGAATGCCTACGTGCTGAATGCCTTCGTCGAGAAACCTGACCTGGAGACGGCTACCGGCTACCTGCATTCGGGCGATTATCTGTGGAACAGCGGTCTGTTCGTCATGAAGGCCAGCGTCTGGCTCGATGCGATCGCCCGGCATCGCCCCGATATCGATGCTCAGTGCCGGCTCTGCTTCGCCGAGGCAAGTCGGGAGGGCGACTTCATCCGAGTGGATCGTGAGCTGTTCGCTGCCTGCCCCAGCGACTCGATCGACTACGCGGTGATGGAACGTTTGGACGAGGCCGAGCGGGAACGCACCGCCGCGGTTCTGGCCCTGGATGTCGGATGGTCGGATCTCGGCTCGTGGTCCGCCATCAGCGACTTAAAGGCGCGCGACGCGGACGGCAATGTGACCTATGGTGATGTGTTCTCGAAGGATTCCCGCAACTGCCTCCTATATGCTCAGGGACGCTTTCTGGCGGCGCTCGGCGTCGAGAACCTGGTCGTGGTGGAAACGACTGATGCGGTGCTGGTCGCACATAAGGACAAGGCTCAGGACATCAAGGTCGTGACCGAGTATCTGAAGGTGGCGGAGCGCCACGAGCACGTTTTCCATCGCCAGGTGCATCGGCCCTGGGGGAACTACGAGTCCATCGACAACGGTACCCGTTATCAGGTCAAGCGCCTGAGCCTGAAGCCGGGCGCGACCTTGTCGCTACAATTACACCACCATCGTGCTGAGCACTGGGTGGTCGTCAAGGGTACGGCCCGCGTTACGCGGGGCGAAGAAACCTTTCTGCTGACCGAGAACGAGTCGACGTTCATTCCTGTGGGCGTCCGACACCGCCTCGAGAATCCGGGAGCGATCCCGCTCGAAATCATCGAGGTGCAGTCGGGGAGCTATCTGGGGGAGGACGATATCGTCCGCTTCGAGGATCGCTACTGGCGCGCGCCCAAGGACTGAGGAAACCGACAACAACATGGGTGTCCATATCGGAATCGTTGGCTTGCCGAATGTCGGCAAGTCCACGCTGTTCAACGCGCTAACGCGCGCCGCCATCGCCGCGGAGAATTATCCCTTCTGCACCATCGATCCGAATGTCGGGGTGGTCGCCGTTCCCGATCCGCGCCTCGATGCACTCGCGGCGATCGTCAGGCCGCAGGCGACCATCCCCACAACGATCGAGTTCGTCGACATCGCGGGTCTGGTCGCGGGAGCCTCCAAGGGAGAGGGCCTGGGCAACCAGTTCCTGGCGCATATCCGCGAGGTCGATGCGATCGGGCACGTCGTCCGATGCTTTCGAGACGACGATGTCATCCATGTGTCCGGCCGCATTGATCCCGCCTCGGACATCGAGGTGATCAACACCGAGCTTGCGCTGGCTGACATGGGAACTCTGGACAAAGCTCTGCAGCGGGCCGTCAAAGCCTCGAAGTCGGGCAACAAGGACGAACTTGCGCGCAAGGCCCTGGTCGAGCATTTGCTGGCGGAACTCGATCGCGGTGTCGCGGTCCGGGCGGCGAAGCTGTCGGAGGCCGAGCGGGCGCTGATCCGTGACCTTCACCTGCTGACCGCGAAGCCGACCATGTACCTCGCCAATGTGACCGAGGACGGCTTCGAGGACAACCCGCTGCTGGAACAGGTCCGCGAACTGGCGGCCCAGGAAGGTGCCGAGGTGGTGCCGGTGTGCGCCGCCGTCGAGGCCGAGCTGAGCCAGCTCGAGGATGCCGAGCGGGAAGAATTCATGCAGGCGCTGGGTTTTCTGGAGCCGGGCCTGAACCGGGTCGTGCGTGCCGGTTACCGCCTGCTCAACTTGTGGACCTACTTCACTGCGGGTGTGAAGGAGGTTAGGGCCTGGACGATTCCGGTAGGGGCGACAGCACCTCAGGCGGCCGGTGTGATTCATACCGATTTCGAGAAGGGCTTCATTCGTGCCGAGGTCATCGCCTACGACGACTTCATCCAGTTCGCCGGCGAGCAGGGCGCCAAGGAAGCAGGGAAGTGGCGGCTGGAAGGGAAGGATTACGTCATGCGCGACGGGGATGTCGTGCATTTTCGCTTCAACGTCTAATGTTGCCGTGAGTCCTCCGGGCACCGCGCGGTGCCCGCTTCGATCCGTCTGCTGACGGTTGAGCCCGGTCCGCGCCTGCCGAGAGCCGATCGCGTATTGAGCCTTGCCAGGTATCGCCCGATGGACAGGTCTTCGGACGATGCCTGGCGAGATGACCGCAGTTGCGGCCCTGCTCAGTCGGTATCGCAGATCAGGTCGGCGGGGCAGTTACGGTTGATGGCGCCGCCCCTGGCGCGAATCAGATCCACGGTGTCGTAGAAGTCGTACGAATTGTTGGTGTCCTTCTTCTCGAAATACCACCAGTACAAGTGCGTAGCGGCGGCACCGGTCCGCGATATCGCAAAGTCGAATACATCGCCCAGGGTCAGCGCGCCCGTGCCGATCGGATCTATCTTCCACGTCAGCCAGGTCGGTTGTACCGCCGTCAGCATGGGCATGCGACCCGCGTATTGCGACGTCAACACGGTAATCGTTTGCGTAAGCCGGGTCGGTGTGGTGTCTGGCCCCCCGATCCCGATCCCGTTATGGTAGAGGTGGTTTACCAGTTCCGTGGTGTAGGGCTCCGTCGTCCAGTTCACCCAGATTTCTGCCAGGGTATGCGGATAGGCCTCCGCCATGGCCGAGCCCAGGCGCTTCAACTGGTCGACATATTCCCGGTTGGTCAACCCATCCAGCACAGGCCCATTGATCGCAGCCGTTTCCTCGGTGGTCACTGCTTCGAAATACGGCTCGGTGTCGAAGCGTTCGCCCAGTGCCCGATGCAGCGCGATGAAGCGGTCCATCACCGACGGTATCCAGCGTTTTGCGATACACCCCGTGATTTCACCGGCTGAATCGTAGGTGAACATCTCGCCGCCCTGGTAAGTGGGGTCGGTCTGCATGTCGATAGGTACGCAATCCGTCCGTCCCTTGAACTCCTTGTCGGTGACCATGATGGCCATCCGCTTGCCATTGGCTTTCAGAATGGCAAGCTCATTTTCGATCGCCGAAAAGTCATAAACGCCTTGAGATGGTTCCAAAGCGGACCAGTCGTATTGCAGCAGAGCGCCCTGCATTTCCGGTACCTGGATGATCGACTCGAGCCATTGCGGGCTGCGGCCACCCGGGATCTGCATGTAATGACCCGGATGCCATTTCTTTGGGCCAAACCGTGCCGATGGTGCGATTACACCGCGACCGCTAAGCGTGCTGCGATAGGTTCCGAAGGTCGTCCACAGCGTGATCGTCGCGGAACGCTGACCCAAGTCCGAGGGGTTGAAAGATAGCTGCCAGTAACAACTCTTCAGTGGCTGAAGAAACTCAGGGCAGTTGCTGTAGACCCGCTTGAAATCGCCTTTGGAGATAGTGAAGCTCGAGACTTTCTCGCGCTTGGTTGCATTGGTATTGGTTAATGTAATCGTCTTTGGTGGGCTCGTCGCGAATACCGCGACGCTGCCAAAATCCAGCTGCGCTACCGAGATTTGAACGGCGCCCGCGACGGGCGAAAGGATGAAAAAAGAGAACAGCGATAAACGCAGTCGTCGAATTAGACTCATGCTGTATAACCCCCCCAGGTTACATAGATCGTCGAAGATGGAAGTCGACCGATGTGGCGTGGTCTTGGCAGTTCGGAATACTCTCCCTCCATGGCTTTGCTAAGTTCGCAGCGGGCTCATGCATCGGCTCAGCCGACTCTGTCGTGTGCCAGCGGACCGCGGCCTTTCGCGCTCGTTCTGCGATGGTCGAGGGCTGCCAGCGGCTCCAGGGCGCACTGAGCCCGCTCGATCTTGAGTCGGCTCCGGGGCGCATTTTCGGTGCCCGGGATATGCCAAAAGAAGTAAGCAAAAAGCACACCTGTTCATGGCGTGGCGTTGATTTGCACAGGGTGCTGAGCGGATTTCGGATCATTCCGCGATCGTCAAGATCCCAAAATGTCGTGGAAAGGCGACGCGCGCCTGCTCTGCTCGTGTCAGGGAGCGTCGGGAACATGCAGTTAGCCTGCCGTCTATTGACTCACTCGCTTCGGATGTTTTGCATAGAACGTGGCAAACCGCCGCGTGTAGGCGAGCGTTGAGATAACCAATGGCCTCCGCGCGCAGCTGGGATTGCTGTCGGGGTTTGGCGACATGGGTATGCGAGGCGAGGCTTAAGTCTCTAGGTTGATGTCTGTCTTACCAAAGCGGTAAGCAGGCTGTTTCCTGATGAGTAATTGCTTCCGGTCTGTTGTCTCGGGTTATGATCCTGCGAAAGTAGTAGTCGCCGCCTACGGGCGGTTGGTGTTCGTCCGGGCATGCCGAGCCCGGTGGTGCCGCGCCCATCGTGTTCGGATTGCGGAGACAGCGCCGAGTTTGCGCGCCCGCGATGCCGGTCTGTGAGGCAATGGTTCAGCGTTACGTCACGGCCGATTGCGCTGGATCCGCGAACGCCCGACAAAAGGTATCTGGGCGAATTGCCCGTGGCTTTGACATGGTGCGCGATCGAGGTAGGGGCGTGAGTGTCGCTAAACGGGGCCTCCGGCCAAACCTCACGCTCATTAGTCAAGAAGCCGATTCGCCGAGGCAGATCAGCAGATGATGGTCCACGCTGATCGTTGGAGCTGGCGCATTAATTGCTTAAACGCCTTCTGGTTCGGAGCCAGGGTCATCACGGGAAGGGATGGGGGTGCTTGAAAGGTGCCTCAATCTCTTTGCTTGTCCGGAGGTGGTCCCCGCATCGAGTCGTAGGCCCGGCAACGTGTTTGGGTCCATTTTTTTATCGAGAGATTGGGGGGCTGGTATAGATGGAAGCAAAGCAAAGACGCGAACGAATGGCCATTCTGGCTGGGTTGTGGACGGCAGGCATGCCGCTTTTGGCTGCCGGGGATGAGGGTTTGGTCGACATCGCCGCGGAGGTGGGTATTGCCGAGAATACACCTGCGTATCACATGGCGGTCGCCGATTACAATGGTGATGGGTGGCCGGATATTCTGTTGAATCGGCGCTGGGCGGTGCCGTTCCGCCTCTACAAGAATGTCGGCGGAAGTTTCGTCGAGGACTTCAGTATCGATTTCGGTATCCGTGACCGGCTGGATTGCCAGTGGGGCGACCCGAACGTGGACGGTCGCCTGGACCTCTACTGCGCGCGCGGCGCATCGCATGGTACGGCCATGAAGGCAAACCAGCTTTGGATACAGCAGCCCGATGGGTCATTTCAGGAGCAGGGGGCTGCCTGGGGTGCGATCGATCCCTATGGTCGCGGGCGCTCCGTCGGTTGGTTCAACTTCAATGGCGACGAGTTTCCCGATCTGTTCGTCGGTAATCACTTCCCGCGAGCCGACGGCATTCCCAGCGCGAACCGTCTCTATGTGAATCAGGCGGGGACCCATTTCGCCGAGTTGGAACTACCGGGCTTCACCGCCGAACTGGGTGGCTACTGCGTCTACCCCGTCGATATGGACAAGGACGGTTTCGATGACCTGCTGGTGTGCGGCGGGGGTCGACTTTACATGTTCCGCAACACGGCAGGTACGGGTTTCGCGGAAATGGCGGCCGGCTTAGGGTTGGACAAATATACCCGCAGCGTGTTGGCGCCCGATGTGGACAAGGACGGTCAACCCGACCTCGTCGTCGTCACCCCGCAAGCGGTCAGCATTTTCCACGGCCGGGGTGGATGGAGCTTCAGCGAGCCCCAGGTCATCGGGGGTACGAACATGTACGACGCTGTTGCGGCCGATGTCGACGGTGACGCCGATCTGGACATTTACGTCTCGACCACGAATCCGATAGACAAGCCCAACCTGCCCGACATGCTGCTGCGGAACAACGGGACGGGTGTCTTCGTGCACGAAGCCGTCGCTTCGTCGGCTGTGGGTGATAGCGGACGTGTTGCTGCCATCGACCACGATCTCGACGGTCGTTCGGGCTTCCTGGTGGTCAACAGTCGCGGTGTCGGTCCCGGCGGTCCAGTGCAGTTCTTCGAGGACCCGGCGCCGCCGATCGTCGTTCCGCCTTCGAACCTGGTAGTGAACGGTGATTTCGAGACGGGCACGCTGGCACCGTGGGACAGCTGGGCCAATTCCCTGGAACTGGTGCGCGACGAGTTGCGCGGCGGCAGCTGGGTCGGCCGGGTGATCGCGGTGCAAGGCGGCGGGCAGACGATTCCCGTGAAGCCGAATACGACATATACACTCCGGGCTGTCGGTCGGGTGGATGTGGCGCATTGGGCTGCTGCTGGAATCCGATACCGTGATGCGCAGTGGAATCAGATCCCCGGCGCGAGCAGGAATCTAGTGCCTTTCGGCACGAACTATGAGGAACGCAGCCTCACGTTCGTGACGCCGGCGAATGCCGCCACCATCCTGGTGCAGGTGTGGAACGGGCCCGGCGGAACGGTCTGGGTCGACGATTTCTCGCTGGTCGAGGTGACCGCGACTCCCTGATGTTCTTCGCACGGCGCGGCGCGGGCAACAAGGCCCCGCCGCGCACTCAGCGGCGCGAGCGGGTGCCGATCGCATCCGTTATCTCCTCGCCACTGGAGAGTTCCCGCCGGGCAACTGCTTGCGCCCGGGCTTTCGGCCACTTACGAATTGTGTTTCCACGAGATGGTCTTCTCGTGTGACGTTTACCTGGACCGCCGGGGCGGACCCCGGCGGTCCAGGCCTGACTCCACGGCCTCTTTCCCCCGGTGCTGCTTGGCACTCTCTCCACCGCGGTTGCCTCTGCCCGCCCGGGTTTGCGCCGCGTTCAGGCGGACGCGCCCTTCCAGCCGTTCAGGGCTTTGCGCCAGACCCAACTGGTTGGTACGTACCGGCCGAAATACACATACTGCAGCACGTTGACGTTCAACACCGCGATGGCCTGACGGCGCTCACAGGTGGGTGTACCGGCGAACAGGATATGGTCGCCGATTTCCAGCGCGATGTCGGATGGCGGCATGATCAATTCGGTCCCGTCACGGCGGGTGATCATCAACGCGACGCTGGGTAGATGCGCCTCGCGGTTATCCGGATCGCGGATCAGGTGGTCCAGCCGCAGCACGACAGAGGGCAGGCGAAGGAGATCGACACAGGCCGGTGCAGCCGAATCAGTCAGTTCGACGGTCCAGATGGTAGGCACTTCCCGCGAGACGCACGTGCGTAGTTTCAGCAAGGTCGCATCCGCCCACGCATCATTCTGCGTCGCGACATGGCTCAGGAAGCGGGGTAAAAGGGGCGTGTTGAGGCGTGCCAGGCATTCATGCACCACGACCGCGGACGAGGTCACCGTGATGTCCGACTGGAAGGCCTCGAACAGCGCTTGCGAGATTTCGCGGTTCTGGCGCACGACGAAGAACAGGTCAGGTTTCATTTGCCGCGCAGCGACGACGATCGACAGATTGCGGATGTCGTCATCGCTGCCGGCGACGAAGCCGAGGGCGCTGTCGATGTTCGCGGAAGCGATCAGATCGGACAGCGAGCGGGTGCTTGCGGCGGCGTCGGTCCACTCACGCGGGGGTTCTGCAACGCCGGCAGTGTGCGCGCTGCGTGAGGTCAGTCGGCTGACCACGGTCATTTCCAGACTTTGCAGGCGTTGCGTGACCGCATCCGCGAACAGACCCTCGCCATACACGATCCAGTGCCCGCGCGGCGGTTCCGTCTGACGGCCCAGGCTGGTGCCGGGCATCCCGGTCAGCCACTGCTGGAGCTGGTACGATCCCGGCGACTCGATGGCCATCGCCAGATAATCGCCGAATTTCCGGTGAGGATCGATCAGGTGGTCGACCCGGAACAGCGCCATATCGGCAGCCGTAGCCGGCTTGTCGGCCCGACCGAGTACCGTGATGTCCGGATTCAGCAGTCGGGCGGCTGCGGCGATGGCCAGATTGACCCGGTCATCGTTCGTCAGTGCCAGCACGGCGTGGCAGCAGCGATGGCGGAGTCCGGCCGTCAGCAGTATCTCGGGGTTGCACGCATCGCCCGTCAGCGCGGGTGCGTCCATGCGGTATCCGGCAACGTCGACCTCTGCTACGCGGGCGGCTTCCAGGTCGATGACGACAAAGCGGCGTCCCAGGTCGTCCAGCGCACGGCACAACAGGCTGCCCGTGTCGCCGTAGGCGCAGACGATGCAGAACGGTTCCGTCAGTCGCTGAACCTGCAGCCTGAAATGCTGGGTCAGCAACGCCTGACGAAACCAGGGATCCTGTAGCAGCGCCAGCAGCTTCACGAAGGCGTAGCTCCAGCCAATCACGGTCAGGTAGATGCAGAACGTGACCCACAAGCGCTGCGCGTCCGTAAAGGCATGGGGTATCTCGCCAAAACCTATCGTCGTCGCGGTATAGCTGACGAAATAGAAGGCGTGCAGGAAATCCATGCGTACCGGGTGGCCCCGTTCGTCGGCCCCGGGAATGATCACCAGACCGACGATCGTCAACGCGTAGATCAGGATCAGCGCGATCAGCGGCGCGCGCAGGCGCCGAAGAACCAGGAACAGGGAAGAGGGCGGCATCGTGTGCCTAGCGTCGCAGCATGATGGTTTCCGAAATCAGCAGCACGACCGAAATGATGTTGGCGAGCAAGGCGCCGCCCGACAACGACACGACCGATATGGCCGTTTGCGGCGTGAACCCGGTCTGATGCACGTGGACGGCAATACCCCAGACCACTGCGGCTGCGATGAGCTGCAGATCGGCCACCAGGCTGGTGGACAAATGAATGGCGCCGATCTGCGTGCGATCGCCGAGCTTCAGCACCGTCGCGATCAGGTTCACGACGATCGTCGCGAACAGCATGTTCACTGCGTGATGCTCGGGGTGATCGATATCACCGATGAAAAAGCCGAAATTCAGCGTCGCCGCGAGCACGATGAAGAAACCGAATACGACCTTTTCCAGATTCATGGGGCTGCCTTGGCCGGAAGGGAATGGCGGCGATTGTAGCGGACATCGCGTCTGCACTCGAACGAGATGGCGCGGCGGCTGGACGGAAGCGCGGCGCCGTTTTGGTATACTCGCGCCCTTTCGCTGGACCTAGCCACCTTGCGTCATCGAAGTCTGCTGCTGAAGTTCGAACCGCGCTTCGGCGTGACCCTCTCCGGCCTGTCGGCCAGGGAGCATCCAAGTCTCAGGAACTGGCTGCAGGAACAAGGTTCGCTGACCCGTCGTCTGCGCGCGCTGTGCGGCTCCTCGTTCCGGGTTGCCGTACTGGGCGAAGCATGGCGGCAACCGTTCCATGGCGAGGCCGCACGGCTCCGCAGTCATCCGCGAAGACGGGTTTGGACCCGCGAGGTCGCACTGCTCGCCGGGGACCGGCCGCTGATCGTCGCGCGCAGCCTGATGCCGCGTGGCATGTTGCGCGGCCGGCATGCAGCGCTGATCCGGCTCGGTCAGCGCCCGCTCGGTGACTGGCTGTTCACCAATCCCGATCTGACACGTCTCGCACTCGAATTCGCGCGGGTCCAGCCGGGGCAATGGCACGGCTTGCCGCCGTTGGCCGATGCCGGCGGGGCTACGGTGTGGGGGCGGCGTGCGCTGTATCGGATCGGCCGCCAGCGCTTGCTGGTGTGCGAGTTTTTTCTCCCCGCACTGTTTCGCCTGGAGGATGAGGCGCATGGTTACTCGGGCTGAAGCCAGCCGGCGCCCGTTCGAACGCATTCGGCTGTACTGGCGTCTGATGCGTTTCGATCGGCCGATCGGCATCTTCCTGCTGTTGTGGCCGGCCATGTGGGCCCTCTGGATCGCCGGCGAAGGCAGGCCCAAGCCATCGGTCGTCGCGGTGATCGTGGCCGGCGTCGTGCTCATGCGTGCGGCGGGTTGCGTCATCAACGATTACGCCGATCGTGAAATCGACCCCCATGTCGAGCGTACCCAGGGGCGGCCCATCGCTGCCGGCCTGGTGTCGCCCCGCGAGGCCCTGTATCTGTTCGTTGCCCTGTGCCTGATCGCGTTCGCGCTGGTGCTGACGACGAATCCGTTGACGGTCGCCCTGTCGGTCCCCGGCGCGTTTCTGGCGGCCAGTTACCCGTTCATGAAACGCTACACCTACATCCCGCAGGCCTATCTCGGGCTCGCTTTCGGCTGGGCGGTGCCGATGAGCTTTGCGGCCGAGACCGGCACCGTGCCCGAAGTGGCGTGGAGTCTCTACGGCGCGACGATTCTGTGGGCGCTGATCTATGACACCATGTATGCCATGGTCGATCGCGAGGATGATCTGAAGATCGGCGTCAAGTCGACGGCGATTCTTTTCGGTGATCTGGACCGGATCACGATCGCGATGTTGCAGGCCTTCATGCTACTGATGCTATACGCCGTCGGTCGGAAACAGGGCCTGCAGGTCTGCTATCTCGCCGGTCTCGGTGTTGCCGCGGCCCTCAGCGTCTATCAGCAGGTCTTGATCGCCAAACGAGAGCGGGCGGGCTGTTTCGCCGCCTTCCTGAACAACCACTGGCTGGGTGCGGCGGTATTCGCAAGTCTCGTTGCTGACTATCTGCTGCGGTCGTGACGGCGGCCCGTGTGCCCTAAGGCGTGGGGCGCGCGGATCGTGTCCCCGGCGCTTGGTGTTTTCCGGAGCCGGCGTCGTCTGGTAAATTGACCATGCCCCAGACGGGGAAATGAGACCGGCCGCCGAATCCTGGTGGCCACACCGACCATAACGAAAAGATCAAGGAGCGGGGGTTGCAGCGATGTTCAAAATCAGGCTCGAAGGCTTCTTGGCACACCCGGTCCTGACGAGCCTGCTGGTGGCGGACGTCGGGATCCTGATGTTCCTGCCGATCGTGCGCCCGCCCGTGCTGCTATCGATCGTGCTGATCGCGGGCCTGATCTATCTGTCCATGTTCTTCGGCGCGACCTTCGCGACGCCGCGGCCCAATGATGCCGCCGGGTCGGCGTAATCGGTCGACTGGCGGTGACCACACCGTTTCCGTTAGCGGGCGACGCGCCGGCCAGGCGGTGGTGCGCGTGGTCGCCATGCCGGTTCGGCGAGCCTGGGCAGGGGCGGCAAGCCAACTGACCCACCCATGTGGAAAGTGAAGTCGCTGCTGCGGCGCCTCGCCGGCCTGGTCTACGATCTGTTGCTGCTGCTCGCGGTATTGTTCGTTGCGACGGCGCTGATCCTGCCGTTGAATGGGGGGCACGCTTTCGGCTCGGGGCAATGGGCCTACCCGGTCTACCTTGGGCTCGTATCTTTTGGTTTCGTGGGCTGGTTCTGGACGCACGGCGGGCAGACGCTGGGCATGAAGGCTTGGCGCTTGCGCCTCCGCACCGCGGACGGGATGGCGGTGGGGTGGGCGCGTGCCGCACTCCGCTTCGGTTCCGCGCTGCTGTCGTTCGCGTGCTTCGGGCTGGGCTACTGGTGGATCATGGTCGATCCCGATGGCTTGGCTTGGCACGACCGACTGTCGGGCACCCGGATCGAGTTCGAGCCCAGTTCGTCGCGCGGGCTCTCGTCCCGTACCTGAGCCGCCGATCTCGTCGGACTCAACTGGTCGAGGTCCGCCAGATCGCGAACAGCGCGAGGCCCAGCGCCAGCGTCGCCGGGAACGCGGACGAGAACACCGGATTCATGTCGTAGATCAGCCCGAGGTGACCGAACACCTTGTCGAACAGGTAGAAACCGATACCGAGCGTCACACCCATCACGATGCGCTGGCCGGCGCTAACATCGCGTCGATAGTCGAGCACGAACGGCACCGCGACCAACAGCATCACCAGCGTGACCAGCGGGTTCACGATGCGTCCCCAAAACGCCTGCTCCACGGCCAGGGACTTTTGTCCGTTTTCCTGCAGATAATCGATGTAATTCGACAAGTCCACGGCCGACAGGTTTTCCGGCCGGATGACGAAGGCGTTCAGCAGGTCCGGCGCCAGCACCGATGACCAGTCCGCTTCAGGGGTGCTGTCGACCTTGATTTCGTCCAGGCCGAACTGCGTCCGGGTCAGTTTCTTCAGACGCCATTTCTCCCCGTCATAGATCGCGCGCTTGGCATGGGAAGCCGAGTCCAGGCGACCGTAGGGGCTGAGTTCGAAGATGTTGATGTCGCCCAGATTCTCCTGCCGGGCGATCTCGCGGATATTGATGAAGACGTTGCCGTCTCTTAGCCAGAAGCCGTATTTGGTGCGTGAGGCGATCTGCTGCCGCAGTGCCGCCGCCTTCAGTTCGGTCGCGGTGCGCTCGCTGATCGGTGCCACGTATTCACCGATCAGCGCCGTCACGAAGGCGATGATGATGCCGCCGCGCAAGACGGCCCAGATGATGCGCGGACGCGATACGCCGGCCGCCTGCATCGCGACGAGTTCGCGGTTGTTCGCCAGGGCGCCGAGCGTGACCAGACTGCCGAGCAGCGCGCCCGAAGGAATGAGCTCGTAGAAGTTGCGCGGCGAGGTCAGCGTCAGATAAAGAAAGACCGAACCGAGGCCGTAGTCGCCGTCGCCGAGTTCGCCGAGTTCGTCGGTGAAGCTGAAAAAGTTCAGCAGTGCGAGCAGAATCAGCGTCGCGAGGATGGAGCCGCCGACTACCTGGGTCGCAATGTAGCGGTGAAGTATCTTCATGCCTTGATCCTGAACCCGAGATTCGACAGGAACCAGCGCCAGCCGACTTGCCGGATGAGGATGGCCAGGGTCAACAGTCCAACCGCGACATAGGCTGCTCCGAACGCAACCGGGAGCGGGGCTTTTTGGGAGATCAGCATGCCATGGGAGATCTTTTGCAGGTTTTCGTAGGCGATGTAGATCAGGAAAGCCTTGAGAATATTGCCCCAGGCGCCCGCGCGTGGCGGTACCTTGGCCAGCGGCACGGCCAGCAGGCCCAGGGCCAGGATGCCCAGGGGTATCGCCAGCCGTTTCTGCAACTCGGCGAGCTCCCGCGGCGTCCCCGACCGGAGCAGGCTCAGGCTGTCCCGGCCTTCCCGCTCGGTGCCGCGGCTGGTCGGATTCGGATCGTCGATGCGCACGGCATACTGTTCGAACTCACTGACGACGAAGTCCGCGCGGCCGGGGACACCCTGGTAGCGCGTACCATAGCTGAGCAGCACGAAGTGTTCTTCATTGTCGTTGGTCGTGAGCCGCGCCTGCTCGGCGATGACGACGCCGGTGCGCTCGCCGCTGCGACTCTGAACGAAGATGTTGCGCATCGAGCCATCGTCTGCCAGTTCCTCGGCATAGAGGATCACGTCGCCCCGACTGAACTCGTTGAAGCGGCCGGCCTTGATGCCCCTGAGATCGGCACCTTGCTCATCGCGTTTCATCAGGGCCTGGGCCTGACGCTCCGACCACGGCATGACCTGCAAGGCCAGGACGGCTCCCAGGATCGAGACCGGCAGTACGAACCACATCAGGGATTGGTAGGTGCGGGCCGGGCCAAAGCCGGCTGCGGCCAGCACGGCCATCTCGCTATCGCGATAGAGTCGCCCCAAGACGACCAGGGCCGCCAGAAACGAGGCCGGGGGCAACAGCATGGAGGTGGCCGACAGAATCTTCAGCGCGAGCAGCGTGGACAGCGTTCCGCCCGAAACCTCGCCTTCGATGGCCCGCGCGAGGATGCCCAGGAACTTGCGGCTGACGATGATGATCACCAGGACCGAGAGGATGGCCGCCAGGGTGCGGGCCAAATCCACGAGCAGCATCCGGTCGAGCAGCGCAGGCAACTGCGGGCGCAGGCGAGCTCGCGGTTTGAAGGGCAGGGATTTCATAAGTAAGCTAAACAGCTTGTGGCCGGATCCGGGGTCTCCGCGATTGGCCGGCAACCCGAACACGCTTACGGCTCATCTGAAACCCTCGATCACGGATTTTATCATGGACTATCACCTTAAGACCGATGCCCCGGACCGCGTCCCCAGCGACTGCCTGGTGCTGGGTTGCTACGAAGAGCGCAAGTGGCCCACGACGCTCGGCGCGCTTGAGGAACGCTTAGCCGATAGCATCGTCAAGCTGGCGAAGCGCGATCACTTCGAGGGGAAAGTAGGCGAGACGCTGTTGATCAATCCGCTCGATGGCGTCGAGGGCGCCCGCTGCGAGCGCCTGCTGTTGCTGGGGCTCGGGAAGCGAGAGGCGCTCGACATCGCGAAGATCCGCAAGGGGCTTGTCGCGGCAGTCAAGGCCTTGCGCGATAGCAAGGCCAAGAATGCGGCGCTATGGCTGCCGGAGCTCAGCATCGGCGAGCGGGTGTTGGATGCACGCGCGACCGTTCGGCTGGCGGTCGAGATCATCGAGAGTGGTACCTATCGTTTTGCGCGACTCAAAAAGGAAGCCGACGACAAGCCGGTGCGTCTCGGCGCGGTCACGTTCGTGATCGAGAAAGCCCACAAGGCCGCGGCCGAGCGTGGCGTGCGTGAAGGTGAGGCCATCGCCTACGGCATGCGCCTCGCTCGCGACCTCGCCAATCTGCCGGGCAACGTGTGCACGCCGACCTACCTCGGGACGGAAGCTGCGAAGCTGATGGGCGATCACCCGGCATTGAAGGTCGAGGTGCTGGACGAGACCCAGCTCGAAGCACTGCGGATGGGGGCATTCCTGTCGGTCGCGAAGGGCAGCCGCCAGCCGCCGCGGCTGATCATCATGGAATACCACGGTGGTCCCGCCAAGGCGAAGCCGGTGGTGCTGATCGGAAAAGGCCTGACCTTCGATGCCGGCGGCATTTCGCTGAAGCCCGCTGCGAACATGGACGAGATGAAGTACGACATGTGCGGCGGAGCGAGCGTGATCGGCGTGCTGGCCGCAGTCGAAAAGCTGCAGTTGCCGCTCAATGTCATCGGTCTGGTGCCCGCGTCCGAAAACCTGCCCGATGGCAATGCGAACAAGCCTGGGGACGTCGTCGAGAGCATGGCGGGTCTGACCATCGAAATCCTGAACACCGATGCTGAAGGGCGTTTGCTGCTCTGCGATGCGTTGACCTATGCCAAGCGTTACAATCCCGCCGCCGTCATCGATATAGCGACCCTGACCGGCGCCTGCATCGTCGCGCTCGGACGTCATCCCAGCGGACTGATGGGCAATCACGATGCGCTGTGCGAGGCGCTGCTCCAGGCCGGCGAACGTTGCTGGGATCGGGTCTGGCGGCTCCCGCTGTGGGATGAGTACCAGGAACAGCTCAAGTCCAACTTCGCCGACCTGGCGAATATCGGTGGTCCGGACGGCGGTGCGATCACGGCCGGCTGCTTCCTGTCGCGGTTTGCCAAGGACTTCCCGTGGGCACATGTCGACATCGCCGGCACGGCCTGGAAGACCGGTCAGGACAAGGGGGCGACCGGCCGGCCGGTGCCGCTGCTGATGCAATACCTGATCGAAGGCGTGGCATGACGCGCATCGATTTCTACGTGCTGCCCAGCGCGACCTCCCACGCCCGGCAGCTGACCGCATGCCGCTTGGCCGAGAAGGCCTATCGCGCCGGTCACCGGGTGTACCTGCAGACCGCGACGGCCCAGGACGAAGTGGCCGTCGATGAACTGCTGTGGACCTTCAAGCAGAATAGCTTCGTGCCGCACGCCCGCTGGTTGGGCGAGGGCGCCCCGGAGGTGCCCGTGCTGGTGGGGTATCGACCTGCGCCGCCGTTCAGCGAGGATGTCCTGATCCACCTTGCCGAAGCCATTCCCGACGCGTACGAGCGCTTCGAGCGCATCGCCGAGATCGTCGATGCGGATGCGGCGTGCCGGGATGCCGGGCGCCGCCGCTATCGGTTCTATCGCGATCGCGGCCATACGCCGGTAACGCACCAACTCGCCGACAAGGACGATCCAGCCTGATGGCCCGCGGCCGGTATGCTGTGATACCGATGCACCGATAGCCAGGCCCTCCGTTACGACAACGCGAATTCACCCGAACCGTCAATCCATGGAAAAGACTTACGAACCACACGCCATCGAAAAAGCCTGGTATCGGCGCTGGGAAGACAGCGGCTACTTCGCACCGGCAGGCGATGGGCCAGCCTACTGCATCATGATCCCGCCGCCGAACGTGACGGGTAGCCTGCATATGGGGCATGCCTTCCAGGACACGATCATGGACACGCTGATCCGTTACCAGCGCATGCGCGGCTGCCGCACGCTGTGGCAGGCAGGCACGGACCATGCCGGTATTGCGACGCAGATGGTCGTCGAACGGCAACTGGCCCAACAGGAGAAGTCCCGACACGACCTGGGGCGCGAGGCTTTCGTCGCCAAGGTCTGGGAGTGGAAGCACGAGTCCGGCGGCACGATCACGCAGCAGTTGCGCCGCATGGGCGCCTCTCTGGACTGGACCCGCGAGCGGTTCACGATGGACGAGGGCCTTTCCGAGGCCGTCCGGGAAGTGTTCGTCCGCCTGTTCGAGAAGGGCTTGATCTATCGCGGCAAGCGTCTGGTCAACTGGGATCCGGTGCTGCACACGGCGGTGTCCGATCTTGAGGTCGTCTCTCAGGAGGAAAGCGGCCATCTCTGGCACATGCGCTACCCGCTGGCCGACGGCTCGGGCCATCTGGTGGTCGCGACCACGCGCCCCGAGACAATGTTGGGTGATACGGCTGTCGCGGTGAACCCCGACGACGACCGCTACCGACATCTGGTCGGAAAATCCATCCGGCTCCCGCTGACCGGCCGCGAGATTCCCGTCATCGCCGACGATTACGTCGACCCGGAATTTGGCTCCGGCTGCGTGAAGATCACGCCGGCCCACGATTTCAACGACTACGCGATCGGCGTGCGGCATGGGCTGCCCATGATCAACGTGCTGGATCCCAGCGCGGCGATCCTGCCGCTGGCCGACATCCCGGAGCGCTACCACGGCCTGGACCGATACGAGGCGCGCGACCGCATCGTGCACGACCTGAACGAACTGGGCCTGATGGAGGCCATTGTCGACCACAAGCTAATGGTGCCGCGCGGCGACCGGACGGGCGTGGTGATCGAACCGCTGCTGACCGACCAGTGGTTCGTTAAGGCCAGGCCGCTGGCCGAGCCGGCCATTGCCGCGGTGCAGGACGGCCGCATGCGCTTCGTACCGGACAACTGGAAGAACACCTATTTCCAGTGGATGAACAACATCGAGGACTGGTGCATCTCCCGCCAGATCTGGTGGGGCCACCGGATTCCCGCCTGGTACGATGCCGATGGCGAGGTGTACGTTGGTCTCAGCGAAGATGCCGTGCGCCAGTCCCACGGTCTCGGTCCCGACGTCGCGCTGCGGCAGGACGACGACGTGCTCGATACGTGGTTCTCGTCCGCCTTGTGGCCGTTCTCGACCCTGGGTTGGCCCGAGCGGACACCTGAGCTCGCTACGTTCTACCCGGGCTCGGTACTGGTGACGGGCTTCGACATCATCTTCTTCTGGGTGGCCCGGATGATCATGATGGGCATCGAGTTCATGGGCGATGTGCCGTTCCATGAGGTCTACATCCACGGGCTGGTCCGCGACGCCGAAGGGCAGAAGATGTCCAAGTCGAAAGGTAACGTGCTCGACCCGATCGACCTGATCGATGGCATCGGCATCGACGCGCTGGTCGCGAAGCGCACGCAGGGGCTGATGCAACCGCAGATGGCGGCCCGTATCGAGAAGCAGACCCGCAAGGATTATCCGGACGGTATTCCGTCGTTCGGGACCGATGCGCTTCGTTTCACATTCGCCTCGCTGGCATCGACCGGCCGCGACATCCGCTTCGATCTGAAGCGCGTCGAGGGTTACCGCAATTTCTGCAACAAGCTCTGGAATGCGGCCCGCTTCGTGATGATGAATACCGAAGGGCAGGATCTTGCCGATCTCCCACCCGGGACCGCGCTCGGTGCCCCCGACCGCTGGATCCTCAGCCGACTGCAGCGGGTGACGCAGGCGGTGACCGACGCGATCGGCAGCTACCGCTTCGATCTCGCGGCGCAGGCGCTGTACGACTTCGTATGGAGCGAGTACTGCGACTGGTATCTGGAACTCGCCAAGATCGAGTTGCAGGGTGACGATCCGCTGAGCGCGCGCGCGACGCGGCGGACCCTCGTCGGCGTACTCGAAGCCACACTGAGGCTGATTCATCCGATCATGCCTTTCGTCTCCGAAGAGATCTGGCAACGGGTTGCACCGCTGGCGGGAAAGACCGGTGCGACGATCATGTTGCAACCGTACCCCGAAGCGGAGCCGGCGCTGGTCGATCCATCGATCGAACACGAACTGGCCTGGTTGATGGAGGTAGTCATGGGCGTCCGGCGCATCCGCGGCGAGATGAACATCGCACCGGGCCGGCCCTTGCCCGTGCTGATGCAGAGCCCGCAGGGCGCCGACCGCGAGCGTGTCGAGCGGCATCGTCGCACCATCGAGAGCGTCGCGCGGCTCGAGGCGATCGTTTGGCTTGAACCGGACGCCCAGGCGCCGGAAGCCGCGATGGCCCTGGTCGGTGACATGAAGGTACTGATACCCCTCAAGGGCCTGATCGATGTGGATGCCGAACTCGTACGACTGGACAAGGAGATCGCACGGATCGGCAAGGAGTTGCCGCGGCTGGAAGGCAAGTTGAGCGATGACTCATTCATTGCCAAGGCACCGCCGGCGGTGGTCGAGAAAGAGCGACTCCGGCTGCGCGACCTTCAGGCCAGCCTGTCCGAACTGGAGGCCCAGAAGCACAAGATCGGCGCGCTGCGGTGAGCGGCCGGTGCGCCGCTTGCAGGTCAACGGAGCAGGGCGGTGGTGCCGCTTCAGGCGCTGTCTATGCTTAAGTTCTGATCGTCGGCGCCGGGACGGATTTCAAGCCTTGCAGAGACTGCGTACATGACCGTTGTGACTACCCCAACGCCGCTTAGCGGGCTGGCGCAATGCCTGGTCCGGCAGGGCGTGTTGACCGACCCTACGGCGCAGGCCTGCTGCGCCGAGGCGGCAGAACAGAAGATGTCGCTGGTTTCGTATCTGGTCGGCAGCAAGCGCCTTGAAGGCCGCACCATCGCCGAGATCGTGTCGCGTGAATTCGGCCTGCCGCTGCTGGACCTGGATGCCTTTCTGGTGGAGATGGCGCCCGTCAAGCTCATCAGCGAGCGGCTGATCAGGCAGCACCGTATCCTGCCGCTCTACCGACGTGGCAACCGCCTGTTCGTCGCGCTGTCCGATCCGACTGACTTCCATGGTCTGGATGAGGTCAAGTTTCAGACGCGCCTGGCGACCGAATGCGTGGTCGTCGAAGAGGAGAAGCTGTCGCGTTTCGTCGAGGCGGTGCTCGATGCGGCCGATACGCGTATCGCCGATCTTCTGGACAGCGACCTCGACAATCTTCAGATCTCGGCCGGTGACGAAGACCCAGCAGGCGACGCCGAACCGAACGAGATCGACGACGCGCCGATCGTGCGTTTCGTCAACAAGATCCTGGTGGACGCGATCAAGAAGGGCGCGTCCGACATTCACTTCGAGCCATACGAGAAGTTCTTCAGGATCCGGTTCCGCCACGATGGCATGCTGCATGAGGTCGCCAGTCCTCCGGCCAACCTCGCATCGCGAATCACCGCCCGGCTCAAGGTGATGTCACGCATGGACATTGCCGAACGGCGCGTGCCTCAGGACGGCCGCATCAAGATGTCGGTGTCGCGCACGCGGGCGATCGATTTCCGCGTCAACACCTGTCCCACGCTGTTCGGTGAAAAGGTCGTGCTCCGCATCCTCGATCCGGCGCAGGCCCAGATTGGCATCGAGCGACTCGGTTTCGAGCCGGCGCAGCAGGAGGCCTTCCTGACCGCGATCAACAAGCCGTATGGCATGGTGCTCGTGACGGGACCCACCGGCAGCGGCAAGACCGTGACCCTGTATACCGCGCTGAACATTCTGAACCGCGGCGACTGCAACATCTCGACGGCCGAAGATCCCGTCGAGATCACCGTCGGCGGCATCAACCAGGTCAATGTCAACGTCAAGACGGGGCTGACCTTTGCCGAGGCGCTGCGCGCCTTCCTCCGACAGGATCCGGACATCATCATGGTCGGCGAGGTGCGCGACCTCGAAACGGCCGAGATCGCCGTCAAGGCGGCGCAGACCGGCCATATGGTGTTGTCGACACTGCACACCAACGATGCGCCGCAGACTCTGAACCGGCTGATGCAAATGGGGATCCCCCCTTTCAACATCGCGTCATCGGTGCTGCTGATCATGGCGCAGCGCCTTGCCCGGCGGTTGTGCGACCACTGCAAGAAGGAACTGACGCTGCCGCATGAAATCCTCATCGCGGCCGGCTTCGCCGAGCACGAGCTAGACGGCTTCCCGGTGTATGGTCCGGTCGGCTGCGACCGCTGCATCAAGGGTTACAAGGGGCGCGTCGGTCTGTTTCAGGTCATGCCCATTTCCGACGAGATCAACCGCATCATTCTGTCGGGGGGCGATGTGATCCAGATCGGTTCGCAGGCCGCCCGCGAAGGGGTCGCAACGCTGCGCCAGTCGGGGCTGCGGAAGGTCAAGTCCGGCATGACCAGTCTCGAAGAGATCGAACGCGTGACACGGGAGTGACCGGCATGCCCAAGGAAACGCTCGACCTGTTCGCCTGGGAGGGTATCGACCGCAACGGGGCCCGGATCAAGGGCGAACTGCCCGGTCGCAGCGAGGCGCTGGTGAAGGCCGAGTTGCGGCGGCAGGGCATCAAGGTGATCAAGGCGAAAAAGAAGGCCAAGCCTTTGTTCGGGCCGCGCAAGAAGCCGATCAAGCCGAAGGACATCGCCGTGTTTTCCCGTCAGCTCGCAACGATGCTGAGTGCCGGTGTGCCGCTCGTGCAGGCTTTCGACATCGTGGGGCGTGGTCACGAAAATCCGAGCATGCAGGACATGTTGTTCGCGATCAAGGCGGACATCGAAGGCGGCAGCACCTTGCGCGAGTCGCTCGCGAAGTTTCCGGAGCATTTCGATGAACTGTTCTGCAACCTGGTGAATGCCGGTGAGCAGGCGGGTGTGCTCGAGACCCTGCTGCACAAAGTGGCCGACTACAAGGAGAAGACCGAGTCGCTGAAGGGCAAGATCAAGAAGGCCTTGTTCTATCCCACCGCCGTCATCGTCGTCGCCGTGATCGTCACGACGATCCTGCTGCTGTTCGTCGTGCCGCAATTCGAAGAGCTGTTCAGGGGCTTCGGCGCGGATCTGCCGGCGTTCACGCGGATGGTCATCGATCTGTCGAAATGGTTGCAGGAGTGGTGGTATGTGCTGCTGGGCGTGATCGCCGCCGTGGGTTTCGTATTCGTGCGCCTGAAGCGACGCTCGGTCGCGTTCAACCATATGCTGGACAGACTCGTGCTCAAGATCCCGATCATCGGCGTGATCCTCAACAAGGCCGCGGTCGCCCGGTTTGCCCGTACCTTGTCGACGATGTCGGCGGCGGGCGTGCCGCTGGTCGAGGCGTTGCAGTCGGTTGCCGGAGCGACCGGGAACGTGATCTACTCCGACGCCGTGTTGCACATCCGCGATGAAGTCGCGACGGGGCATCAGCTCCAACTCGCGATGCGCCAGGCCAATCTGTTCCCCAACATGGTCATCCAGATGGTGGCCATCGGCGAGGAATCCGGCTCGCTGGACGGCATGTTGGCGAAGGTCGCGGATTTCTTCGAGGAGGAAGTCGACAATGCGGTGGACGCCCTCAGCAGCTTGATTGAGCCGTTCATCATGGCCTTCCTCGGCATTGTCGTCGGCGGCCTCGTGGTGGCGATGTACCTGCCCATCTTCAAACTGGGCTCGGTGGTGTAGGGACCGATGCAATGATGAGTGAAGTGCAGGCGTTGCCGGAGGCGGCGGTGCTGGTGCTGGCCGGAGTGATCGGGCTCCTGGTCGGCAGTTTCCTGAACGTCGTGATCTTCCGGTTGCCGCGTATGCTGGAGCGTGGCTGGCGGCGCGATTGCCAGTTGTACCTGGGTCAGGAAGCGGCCGCAGAAACGGCGCCGGACATCAATCTGCTGTGGCCGAACTCTTTCTGCCCGGCGTGTCGAGCACCGATCCGACCCTGGGAGAACATCCCCATGGTCAGTTACCTGTTGCTGCGAGGACGCTGCCGCGCCTGCGGTGTGCGTATTCCCCTCCGTTACCCCGTCATCGAAGCCCTGACGGCCGGGATCGCGGTGCTCGTGGCCTGGCGCTTCGGCGCCTCCTGGCCCGGCTTGGCGGCGCTGGTGTTGAGTGGAATGCTGATCGTCCTGAGTGCGATCGACCTGGAGCATCAGTTGCTGCCGGATGCCATCAACGGCCCGGGGCTGTGGCTGGGCTTGCTGCTCAGCCTCACGGGCTGGTTCGTGGAACCGCGCGATGCCATCATCGGCGCCGCTGCCGGCTATCTGGCCCTGTGGGGCGTCTATCAGCTTTTTCGACTGGCGACGGGCAAGGAGGGGATGGGGTTTGGCGATTTCAAGCTGCTGGCGCTGCTCGGGGCCTGGCTGGGGTGGCAAGCGATCCCCGTGATCGTGCTGATCTCGTCCACTCTCGGCGCGGTGGTCGGGTCGGCCATGATCCTGTTCGCCGGTCATGAACGCGGCAAGCCGCTGCCGTTCGGTCCCTACCTGGCCGCAGCGGGATTCATCCACTTATGCTGGGGGCAGGCCCTGATCGACGCATATCTCGGCTGGTTTCACGCCGGTTTCTGAGGTCGCGTCGTTGGGCCTGCTGCGGATCGGTTTGACGGGGGGTATCGGCAGCGGCAAGTCGACCGTCGCCCGCGCGTTTGCCGCGCGCGGCGTACCCGTGCTCGATGCGGACGAAATCGCCCGCGAACTGGTGCAGCCGGGGATGCCGGCGATCGGTTCCATCGTGGCGGCCTTCGGTTCGGAGTTGCTGCGGGGCGGGCAACTCGACCGGGCCGCGCTGCGCGAGGTGGTTTTTCACGACGACCGCAAGCGGCTCCAGTTGGAAGGCATCCTGCACCCTCTGGTCTATCGCGAGCTGGCGCTTCGGGCAGCGCAGCTGTCCGAGCCCTATGGGATTCTTTGTATTCCGCTGTTGCTCGAGACGGGCCGCCGCGATTTCGTGGACCGCTTGCTGGTGGTGGATTGTCCGGTGGCGCTGCAGATCGAACGGGTCATGCGCCGTGACGGCAGTTCGGAGGATACGATCAGGCGCATCATCGCGCGTCAGGCCAGTCGCGAGGAGCGGGTCGCGGCGGCGGATGATGTCATCCTCAACGACGGGGAGCCGGCAGCGGTGGAATGCAGTGTCGAGCGCCTGGATGCGGTTTACCGGCTGTGGGCACGGCGCGCGCGGTGACCGTGTCCGCGCTGCTGTTGGGCGAGGCCTACGGCTATTGACTAAATGTCGCCATCCGTCACAATTCCCCGGCACACTTGCTCTCCGCTTCGCCGCAGCGACCCCCGTACCACCCACTTTCCGATAGCCCCTTGAGCGACAGCATTCTCTACGAGTTCCCGCTGAATGAGCGGATACGCGTCTTCATGCGTCTTGAACGCCTGTTCCAGGAGATCGACTACTTCAACCGTGGTGCGGCGGCGCAGGACTCGCGCGTCGTGGTCGGGCGTCTGATCGAAGTGTTGACCATCTTTTCGCGCTTCGACCTGCGTTCGGAATTGCTGAAGGAGATCGACCGGCACAATCAGGTGCTCGGCAAGCTGCTCGACAATCCGCATGTCGATCAGCCGAAGGTCAGGAACATTCTGTCCGCGCTGGAGGAAATCGGCAGTCAGCTCTACCGCAATACCGGCAAGTTGGGACAGTCGCTGATGGAGGCCGATCTGTTCAAGGGCATCGCCCAGCGGACTTCGATCGCGGGCGGTACCTGTTCGTTCGATCTGCCATTGTTTCACTACTGGCTGGAACAGGACGGCGCGACGCGCAAGGCAGATCTGGCCTTGTGGCTGGAGCCGTTCGCGAGCATTCGGTCCGCCATCCAGTTATTGATGGGTTTTCTTCGTTCCAGCGCGACTGCGACGACGGAAACAGCGGATGGCGGGTTCTTCCAGAAGACCTTGGACCACAATCTGCCGTTTCAACTGCTGCGCGTGGCGGTCGATCGCCGCTATCCGTGTTTTGCCGAGATCAGTGGCGGCAAGCACCGCTTCACGATCCGTTTCATGACCCAGGTCGACAGCGATCGCCCGACACCCTTCAAGGAAGACGTGGATTTCCGGCTGACCTGCTGCGTGTTATGACGCCGTTGCGACTGCTCGCCGCCGACGCGTTGCGCCTCGACGCGTGTCCCCGCCCCACCGGTGCCGAGTGGATCCATGGGGCTTGAAGAGCGCTCCGCAGCGATGGTTCAGGTCCATTGCGAACTGGATACGAGCGGTCTGATGTGCCCGCTGCCGTTGTTGCGTCTGAAGAAGGCACTGGTCGCCATGGAGTCGGGGCAGGTGGTCAGGGTCAGGGCGACCGATCCGGCTTCCGTGCTCGACTTCGGCGTATTCCTGGAGCAGACCGGGCACACGCTACTCGATCGCCGGGAAGAATCCGGAACCCTATCCTATCTGATCCGCAAAGCCTGACGGCCGGCTCCCGCCCGGGCGGTCCGGCGTCGCTCAGCGGAGGCTGATCACCGGCCAGCCGCGCTCGTTCGCCAAGGCCAGCAGGTGCTCGTCCGGGTCCACGGCCACCGGGTTGTCGACCAGCGCCAGCAGCGGCTCGTCGTTGTGTGAATCGCTGTAGAACCAGCTTCCGGTTAGGTCCTGGTCGAATTCCTCGAGCCAGGCCCGCAGCCGTGTCACTTTGCCGTCGCGGAAGCAGGGCGTGCCGACGAAGCGGCCCGTGTAACGGCCTTCGAGGAACTCGGGCGTCGTCGCGATGAGATGGTCGATACCGTACAGTTCGACGATGGGCTCGGTGACGAAGCGGTTGGTGGCGGTGATGACGACCAGCAGGTCGCCCTGTTCCCGGTGCCTAGCGATGATTCGGTGGGCCTCGGGCAACAGGATGGGCCGTATCTTCTGCTCGACGAACTCGCGGCGCCAGCTGCGCAGCGCATCCGGATCGTTCTCGGCCAACGGTCGCAGGGCGAATCCCAGGAACGCTTCGATATCGAGCCGTCCCGCCTGATAGTCCAGATAGAACTGGAGATTCGCCTCTTCGTAGGCATCGCGGTCGACGACACCCTGTTCAACGAGGTACTGACCCCAGAGGTAATCGCTATCGCCGGCCAGCAGGGTATTGTCAAGGTCGAATATTGCGAGGCTCACGCGATTCCTATAGAGTCATGGGTTTATGCAACAGCGCATTTTTGCTGACGGATCTGTCGCGATGCATCGGCCATCAGCAGTCGATTGCAATGTTCGCGACGGGATTCGCCGGAACGACAGTGTTCAGATGAAGCGAAGTCAAGCCTCGCGGGGCAAATTCTACCAGCACGAGCGGCGCCTGACCTTGGGTGAGGACATCATCGATGGCGAAGGCTACCGCCTCAGCATCGGTATCGTGCTGTGCAACGGCGACCGGCGCGTGTTTTGGGCGCGGCGCGCCGGGATGCGGTCGTGGCAGTTTCCGCAGGGGGGGATAAAGCGGGACGAGGAGCCCGAGTTCGCGATGTTTCGCGAACTCTACGAAGAGGTGGGACTGCGCAACGAGGACGTGGAAATCATCGGTCGGACCGATTCCTGGCTGCGTTACCAACTACCGGAACGTTACGTGCGAAGGCACTCGACGCCGCTCTGCATCGGGCAGAAGCAGATCTGGTACGTCCTGGGTCTGCGTTCACCCGACTCGTCGATACGACTCGACTGTTCGGAGCGTCCCGAGTTCGACGATTGGCGATGGGTGGACTACTGGTTTCCGATCAACGATGTGGTCTATTTCAAGCGCGAGATCTATCGCCAGGCGCTAACGGAACTCGGTGGTTTCCTGTTGTCGGCAAGCGGCCCCCGCATCGATGCGTCCGGGTTCCTGCTGCACGGTCGTCCGGCCGAACAGTAGCCAGTGTCTCTGCCGTGGAGGCTTGCGCGGCGAGAGAGTTCCGCCCGTCGGCCTATGACAGCCTGATGTTCAATCGATCGGACAATGCCCGTGGCAATCGCCTGGAGCACTGGGCGCGCCTGAGAATGCTGGGACGTAGCCGCTTCATCTGGTCTTACGGCGTGCTGCGCTGGGGTGGCTTCATGTGCTGCTTCTCGCTGGCGGTATTCCACTACCGGCAGTTCGGGAGTCCCTGGAGCCTCGAGGGTAACGCGACCTTCCGCTTGATACTGGCGGCCATCGTCTGGGCTTACGTAGGCTATCTCTACGGCCGTTCCGTCTGGAACCGCAACGAACGTGATTATGCCGCCCGTCGCGCCACGATCCGCTAGCGGTCGTCCGCGGCGTCGCTACCGACTGCTGCTGGCCGTCGCATGGTGCCTGATGGCCGCAGTGCCGGCGCCGGCGACCGAACTCGGCGCCGTCCTCGAAGCGCTTTCACGACGCCATCAGTTCGCCGTCCAGGGGCTGGAAAACCTCTCGCCGGGCGATGCCGTTGACGGACTGCCCACGGGAGACCTGTCCGGCCAGATTCGCCAGTTGCTGCAGAGGTACAACTATCTGGTGGTCTCGGCGGAAGCCCATCGGATCGAGAAGGTGGTAATCATCGGTGCGAAGCCGGAAGCTCCGGCGGCGGAGTCCGCACCCGCCGTCACGCTGCGGCGCGACGGCGTCCATCATCGGGTCGATGCGTCCCTGACGGGGCCTAACGGCCGGGTGATCGACACGACCTTGATCATCGACACCGGCGCCAGCAATCTCGTGTTGCCGTCGTCGATGATCGAGGCGCTGGGGTTCCGGGCGCAGGATCTGGCCGACGCCCGCTCGCAGACGGCGAGCGGTTCCGTGCCCGTGAAGCTGGCGACGCTGCCCGCGGTGGCGGTTGGTGCCAAGCTCGCACAGGATGTGGCGGTTTCCTTCGTCGAGGACAGCCGACTCGGCGATCTTCGTCTGTTGGGCATGAGTTTTCTGAGTCGGTTCACGGTGACGATCGACGACCGAAACCGGCGTTTGATCCTGGTCGACCGGTGATGCACGCGATGCAAGTTATGCTCGGCGTCGTCTCAACGCGGGACATGCGGCAGCGCGTGGGCTGTGCGCCCGCCGTCCCGCCTGCTTCTGCCGCCACCGAGTCGGCATCTGTGCCGGCATGTCAAAAAAAGGGTTTGTGACGGCGAAACCGATGTTCGATTCCCCCGCCCGCATCCTGGTCGTCGATGACGACATCACCAATATCAAGATCCTGAGCGGGCTGCTGAAGACGGAGGGCGAGATACGGCACGCCATCGACGGATCTCAGGGCCTGTCGATCGTGCGCGAGTGGGGGCCGGATCTGGTCTTGCTGGATATGGAAATGCCGGGCATGAACGGCTTCGAAGTGTGCTCGGCACTGCGAGATCGCGGCGAGGATGCGCCGGCCGTGCCACCGGCCGTGATTTTCGTGACGGCCCACAGCGGCGCGGAGACCGAGGTTGCCGCGCTCCGGGCGGGAGCCGTCGACTTCATTTCCAAACCCTTTCAGCCCGAGATCGTCCTGGCCAGGGTATCGGCGCACCTGACCATCAAGCGCCAGGCGGACCTGCTGCGACGCCTGGCGGCGATCGATCCGCTGACCGGTCTGGCAAACCGTCGGGCCTTCGATCAGCATCTCGAGGAAGAATGGCGCCGTGCGTGCCGCACCGGCGACACGCTGGCGCTGATCATGGCCGATGTCGACCACTTCAAGCGCTTTAACGACCGTTACGGTCACCCAGCCGGCGATCAATGCCTGCGTTCGGTTGGCGCGGTGCTGCTGCTCAACAGCCGCCGCCCCGGTGATCTTGTCGCGCGCTACGGAGGCGAGGAATTCGCGGTCATCCTGCCCGGGCTGTCGATGCCGCAGGCCACCTGCCATGCCGAGCGTCTGTGCGAGGCGGTGCGAGGGCTGGATGCCGCGGCGATCACCGCCGACACCGCCACTCGCGTGACGCTCAGCCTGGGTGTCGCGGTGCGCCATTGCGATCCCAGCCTGCCCCCCCACGACTTGGTGGCCATGGCAGACAGAGCGCTTTACCGGGCCAAAGAAGCCGGCAGGGACGGGTTCCAGTTGGCCGAGGAGTCGCTCTTGCCGGGTGGCCATCGCGGCTAGAGTCGATGCAGAGTGTCCTGATCGGCCGGACTGCGCGGACACCGATGCTGCACGGGCACGTTCTCGCCGTTCGATCATCCCTTTTCACAGCAAGTCGGAAGCTCCATGCAAACCAGTCAAACCCTTCGTTGGCACCTTTATCCTGACACGGCGGAACTGGTCGATCGTGCGGTCAGTGCGATCCACCGGATGGCAGAGCACGCCATTCTCGCGCGCGGTGAGTTCAGCATCGTACTGGCCGGCGGCACCACCCCCAAGGCGCTTTACCAACGGCTCGTGCCCCTCTTCACCGACTGGAGCCGATGGTCCGTCTATTTCGGTGACGAGCGTTGCCTGCCAGTCGATGATCCCGAGCGGAATAGCCGTATGGCCAGGGATGCGTGGCTGGCGCACGTACCCTTGCGTCCCGAACGGATCTACCCGATCCCGGCGGAACTCGGGCCGGATCTGGGTGCCCGTGCCTACGACGACGTATTGAAGCATGTGGGTTCATTCGACCTGGTACTGCTCGGGCTGGGTGAGGACGGTCATACCGCGAGCCTGTTTCCCGGCCAGAACTGGGGGCAGCGGATGGACGACCCGATGGCACTGGCGGTTCGCGGAGCGCCGAAGCCGCCACCGGAGCGCGTTTCGGTCAGCGCCAACCGCCTGTCGCATGCACGCGAGGTCATGGTCCTGGTCAATGGCGCGGGCAAGGCTGATGCGGTCGCGGCATGGCGTGCCGGAGAGCGGTTGCCCATCGCGGCCATCGTTCCCGACGCCGGCGTCGATGTGCTGATCACAACGGATGCCTGGGGCTGAAGCGAGCCGTCGTCCCAGCCGCGCGGCAGGAGTCAGTGCTCCTTCGACGGGCGCGCGAAGCGGTAATGGGAGACTCCCCATTCCTCGCCGTTGCGGTAGCCGAACAGTTCGGAGCAGGCGATGAAGAAGATTCGCCAGCGCTGCCACCACCGCTTCGCGTCCGTACCGTAAACGGCCCGGAAGACCGGCAGAATTCGATTGCGGTGTTCTTCGTGCTGCTGTCGCCAGGCTTCCAGCGTGCGCCGGTAGTGCTGCCCGTTGAGCCGCCACTCGCCTTGGAGCGTCAGGTGCGGCGCCGCCAGGGTCGGCAGCAGCGCATGTGAAGGCATCGTGCCGCCGGTGAAGAAGTAGCGCCCCATCCAGTCATCCGTGCTTTCCGCGCCAAACCGATAGGCCCAGTCGCGGTGGGCGAAGACGTGCACGAACAGCTTCCCTGTGGGCCGCAGCCACCCCGCGACCCGCTGCAGCAAGAGCCGGTAGTTGCGGGCATGCTCGAACATCTCGACCGAGACGATCCGATCGAATGCGCGGTCGCAGTCGAAATCGTTGATGTCCGCGGTGATGCACTCGATGTTGGACAGACCCAGGCCGGCGGCTCGAGCGCCGATCCAGCGCCGCTGCGAGTCGGAGTTCGACATCGCGACGATGCGCGCCTCGGGGTACTGCCGCGCTATCCACAGCGTCAGGGAGCCCCATCCGCACCCCAGTTCGAGCACGTCCATGCCATTCTCGATGGCGGCGTGGTCGCAGCTCAGCTTCAGCATGGCGCTTTCCGCGGCGGCCAGCCCGCCGACGCCTTCGGGCCAAAAGCCGGAACTGTATTTGAGATGCGGGCCGAGGACGTGTTCGAAGAAGGTCGCCGGCACCTCGTAATGCTGGGCATTGGCCGCTTCCGTATGTACCGCGATGGGCCCGCTCGTCAAGGCCTCGAGCAGTCGCTGCTGCCCGTCGGTGCCTTCTCGGGCGAGTTCAGCGAGACGCTGACGGAGCAGACGACGTATCCCCGCGCGGATCGCGGTTTCAGGGAGCAACCCACGTTCCATCAGTTCGATGGCGAAAGCCGTCAGCGCGGTCTGGAACTCGGAAACCATGGGAAGAACGCGTTGGTGGTTGCCTGATAATGGCGGTAGTCATCGCCGCGTTTGAGCACGGCCTGACGCTCGGCGTGGGGGATCCCTGTCCCGTGGAGCAGGGTCAGCAGCATCAGCGCCTGGGTGGCGAGCGGTACCCACCAAGCAGCGGTGCCCAGTCCCAGCGGTACGTAGCTGCACCAGTGCAGCCACTCGAAAAAGTAGTTCGGATGGCGGGAATACCGCCACAATCCCGCGCGGCAGGTCAGCCCTGCCTTCGCGGGCTGGCCGCGCCACGCGGCGAGTTGACGGTCCGCGATGGTTTCCCCGGTCACGGCGATGACCCAGACCGCCATCGCCGGCAGCCACTGCCCCGGCTGCAAGCTTCCGGGCTGGTTGGCCAGCGCGAAAAACGGTAGAGAAAAGAGCACGGCGGCCAGCGACTGAAACTGGTAGAAGACGAAGAACTTCGCCTGGGTCCGTTCGGACCAGTGGGCGCGCAGATAGCGGTATCGACTGTCTTCCACGGCATGGCCGGAACGTTGGTGAATGTGCCGGGCGAGCCGCATCGCCCACAATGCGGGCAGCACACCGACCAGCGCCCGCATCGGCACGGAAGCAGTGCCCAGCAGCGCATACATCGCCGCGAGCGTGCCGATCGCGATTGCCCAGCCGACGTCCACTGCGTTGGCATTGGCCGTGCGGCGCTGGTGCCACCACAGCGCGGTGAAGCCCAGTGAGCATACCAGCCAGGCGGCAGCAAGCTGGCTATAGGGCAAGTCCGTCACGGCGCGACCGCTGCCAGCGTTGCGCGGCGGCATTCAGGCTTCGTCAGCAACATCTGGACGTTGCTGATCGCGCGCTCGGCAAAGCCGCCTTCGCAATACCCAAGATAGAAGAGCCACATGCGGATGAAGTGATCGGAGAAGCCCAGGGCCTTGACCGCGTCGAGCTGATCCATGAAGCGGTCGCGCCAGCGCTGCAGGGTTGTGACGTAATGCGGACCGATGTCATCGAGATGGAAGACGGCAAGGTCGGTGTGCCGGGCCAGCGACCGCGTAATCGCGGCGACCGAGGGGAGACAGCCCCCGGGAAAGATATAGCGCTGGATGAAGTCGACGCGATGCTTCGCCGCCTCGAAAGTGCGGTCGGCGATCGTGATGGTCTGCAGCAGCATCAGGCCATCGGGTGCCAGCAACTCGCTGCACCGGCGGAAGTAGGTGTCGTAATAAGCGTGGCCCACTGCTTCCAGCATTTCGATCGAGACGATCTTGTCGTAACGTCCCTGTAGTGTCCGATAGTCCTGCAAGAGCACCGTCACGCGATCCGACAGCCCGGACTCGGCGATACGACGGGTCGCCAGTTCCCACTGGCGCTCCGAAATGGTGGTCGTCGTGATGCGACAGCCGTAACGCCGGGCCGCATGGAGAGCAAAGCCACCCCAGCCGGTGCCGATTTCGAGCAGATGGTCTCCCGGTTTCAACTGCAGTTTGCGACAGATCAGGTCATTCTTGGCCACCGAAGCCTCGTAAAGAGTGCTCGAGGGGTCCGGGAACACCGCGCAGGAGTACATCAGCGTTTCGTCGAGGAAGAGCTTGTAGAACTCGTTGCTGAGGTCGTAATGTTGGGCAATATTGCTGCGGCTTCCTCGTAGCGTGTTGCGGTGGAGCCAGTGGTATCCCCTGAACAGGGGATGAGCCAGGCGCGCGAGGCCCTTTTCCATACCCTCCATGACGGTTCGGTTGACTAGCAGAATCCGGATCAGACCGGTGAGGTCGTCGCTGCTCCACTCGCCATCCATAAAGCTTTCGCCGGCGCCTATCGTGCCACGCAGCGCCATCCGGCGGTAGGCTGCGAGGTCGTGCACCCGTACCGTCACGCTGAGCCCGCACCGTTCGGTCGGTTGGCCGAATTCCACGCAGCCACGGTCGTCTTCGAGCCGGAGCTGGCCGTCGGTCAAATAGCGCAGGCGGGCGTGCAACAAGCCTCGAAACCAGGTGTTCGGCCGCGTGCCGCCGGCGGCCGATGCGGTAAGTCCAGGGGTATTGTGCATGGGGGTGTGGGTCCGTAGACGCGGGTCAGTCAGGGGCGGGCTAGATTCTGTCCGGATGGGTGTGGACCGGAACTCCCTTCAGCCACAGTCGCGCCGCTTCCCAATGAATCGCACCGATGACCTGCAGCGTCATCAGCGGGAAGCGCAAGAGGCTTCGGGCCAGGCTCAAGGCATTGATGGGTTCCCTGCGCATGGCCAGGGTTGCGTCGAACAACTCCGTCGCGTCGCGGCACACCTTCATATGCACCGTGAGCCTGTCGTCGGGCCGGTTGTTCTGCCACAGGTAGTCGACGGTCATTGGCAGGAAGGGGGACACATGCAGCGCCTTGGCGAAGCGCCGGCGCGCCGGTTCGCCGTCGGTCGGAGGCACGATCACGTAGGCGTGGCGTTCTTTCCACGGGGTATTGGTGACCTCGGCCAGCACGGCGTCCAGCGACTGCCCATCTCTCCCGAAGCAGTAGTAGATGCTGATGGGATTGAAGCAGTAGCCCCAGTAGCGAAGATGGGTCAGCAAGCGGATCGGCCCTTCGGGCCTGTGTCCGGTAGCCGCCTGGACGGTTCGACGCACCGTCTCGGCCAGCGGCTCGCCGGGGTCGCCCAGATGATCGGACCGCCGAAACCACGCCACATTGGGACGCGACGCAGACCAAAGCCAATAGTCGTCGAAGAGGCGATCGATCTCGTCGAGATCCAGGTACAGCATGAACAGGCCGTAGCGGAACTCATGCCGGGTTGGCACGAAACGCCGGTGTATGACGGTGCCACGATAGAGGCAACTGTTCATGTCGCGGGAGCGAGGCCGGTGAGCGCGTGGCACACGCGCAGGCCGCTGGAGACTCCGTCCTCGTGAAAGCCGTAGCCCCAATAGGCGCCGGCAAACCAGGTGCGTTGCACGCCATTGATCTCCGACCAGCGCTGCTGCGCCCGCATGCCCTCCCGCGTGAACAGCGGGTGATGGAAGGTCACGCGATCGATAATCCGGTCCGGTTCGATGTCGTCGGTTGGGTTCAGCGTTACCAGGTAGCGCGTTGGGCTGCTCAGGCCCTGCAGGCGGTTCATGTCATAGGTCACCGCGAAGGATGGGTGCGCGCCGGCGCTCCGACGGGAGTTCCAGGCGGCCCACGCCTGGCGTCGGCGAGGCATCTGTCGCAGGTCGGTGTGCAGCACCGCGTCGTTGGTCTGGTAAGGCAGGGCACCCAGTATCGACCGCTCGGCATCGGTTGGATCGGCAAGCAGCCGCAGTGCCTGATCGCTGTGGCACGCAAAAATCACTTGGTCGAAAGCTTCCTTGCCCGCGGCTGTGGTGACCGTCACCGTTCGCTTGGATCGCTGCACGGCGCGCACCGGGCAGTTCAAGCGGATTCGCTCGGCGAACGGGGCGGACAAAGCCTTCACGTACTCGCGCGAGCCCCCTCGGATCACGCGCCACTGCGGGCGGTCTCGCAGTGAGAGCAGGCCGTGGTTTACGAAGAAGCGGACGAAGAACGAGAGCGGCATCTGCAGCGTGCGCTCGCGCTCGGCCGACCAGATCGCCGATCCCATCGGGCCCAGATAGTGGTCGATGAATTCGCGGTGGTAAGCCTGCTCGGCCAGGTAGTCTCCGAGGGTCGCATCAGCGGCCGGCTGTTCCAGGACACGCGGCGCCTCCCGATTGAAGCGGAGTATGTCCGCGATCATCCGGTGGAAGGACGGGCGGAAAAGATTGCGCCGCTGTGCAAACAGGGTGGCGAGACTGTGACCGTTGTACTCCAGGCCGGTTCGCGCGCAGCTGAAGCTGAAGCCCATGTCGGTTGGCTGCGAGGCCACGCCGCACTTGTTCATTAGTCGGACGAAGTTGGGGTAAGTCCGGTCGTTGAACACGATGAAGCCGGTATCGATCGCAACGCGTTCCTGACCGCTGATCACCTCCACCGTGCGGGTGTGGCCGCCAGCGTAGCTGGCCGCTTCGAACACGGTTACGGAGGCTCGCGGATGAAGCTCGTGCGCGCAGGTCAGGCCGGCAATGCCGCTGCCGATGATCGCTATTCTCAAAATACGCTCCGCCGGTGCCTACAGACGTTGCTTGATGTGCCGGATCACGGCGGATAGCACCGGGATCCGTTCGTAGAGGAACTCGCCCATGTCGAAGTAGTCCCGGTGGTAATCGATCCGCGCGTCGAAGCGCAGATGGCTCGCGCCGGCCAGGGTGATGATCTCGCCACGGCGAAAGCGCGCATGCTCGACGTGCATGACCCAGGTCAGGACGGCCTGATTGCCTTGCTCGATCGTCTGATCGAAATCGAAGCGACAGCTCGTCACGCCCTCGTATAGCCGACGGTAGTAGTCAGTGAGCTCTGACAGCCCATGGAGTCGGCGCACCGGGTCCTCGAATTCGACATCGGGAGCGTAGATCGACTGGAGCAGATCCAAATTGCCGCCGTTCAGACGGTTGAACACGTCCTTGATGCGAGGTAACAGCTGGTTCATCGGCAGGGCGGCCCTCTTTATCCATGGGATGATCGCAGTGGGCTTCGGCAGCGCGCGTCAAGCGACGTGCCAAGTGTGCAGACCCCTGAACAGGCGGAAAAGTTCGGTGGCCGCGTCGCACTGCCGGCGTGTGCACGGCGCACGGCATTTGCGATAATCGCCCCATCGGCCAGATGCCGAAAACGACAGCCACGGAGTTTCCTTGCCATGAGCGAACTGATCGTCTTTGCCTTTGATGATGACACGACTGCCTATGCCATGCGCGCTGCTTTGGGCCGTATGCAGCAAAGCTACCTGATCGAGATGGAGGACGTCGTCGTCGTCCACAAGGACGAAAACGACAAGGTTCGGCTCGATCAGGCGGTCAACCTGACCGCGCAGGGCGCAGTTGGCGGTGGATTCTGGGGCATGCTCATCGGTCTGTTGTTTCTGAACCCGCTGCTCGGTGCGGCAGTGGGGGCAGGCGCCGGCGCGATCAGCGCGTCGCTGACCGATATCGGGATCAACGACGATTTCATGAAGGATCTTGGCGACGGGCTCAAGCCGGGGACCTCGGCGCTGTTCGTCCTGTTGCGAAAGGTGACCGCGGACAAGCTGATCGAGGGCTTGCGCGAGTTCACGGGCCGCGCCCGCGTCATGCAGAGCTCCTTGTCCAAGGATCAGGAACAGGACCTGCGGGCCGTGATCGAAGGTCAGAAGGTCGACTGACGCGTAACCACAACCCACAACTCTCGACGTTCCGGGCGGTCAATCGGCCCGGTGCTGCCCTACGACCTGAGGAGTCAACATGGCGGATTCACGACAATTCATCTGCTCTGCATGCGGCTACATCTACGATGAGGCCGAAGGCGACCCCGATTCGGGAGTCGCACCGGGAACCCTTTGGGAGGACATCAGCGACGAGTGGGTGTGCCCGGAATGCGGGGTCGACAAAAGCTATTTCGATCCACTGGATTGACCGCTGTACCGCGCGGCGGCGGCAGGCCGAGGGTCCTCGACCGCGGCGAGCGGTGACGGCTCGGCACAAGGCTGGCCGTCTTCGGCGAAGGGCGGCCTGGAAAGGCGTATCCTGGCGGCCATCATCCTCGGCGGCTTCGTCGCGCGGGCCGTTGTTGCCCTGGTTTCCGAAAACATTCTCTGGCCGGACGAGATATTCCAGTATCTCGAACAAGGCCATCGGGCTGTTTTCGGGTATGGCTACATTCCCTGGGAGTTCCGGTATGCGGCCCGTTCGTGGCTGCTGCCCGGGTTCATCGCGTTTTGGCTGTGGCTCTGCAAGACCGCCCACCTCGACGCCCCGAGCTTCTACGTTCCCTTCATCAAGCTGGCCTTCTGCGCGCTGTCGACGACGCTGATCCATTCGGCCTATCGCACCGGGCGAAATATCGCCGGAGCGAGGGCCGGCCTGCTGGCCGCATTGTTGATCGCCGGTTGGTACGAGTTGATTTACTTCGCTCACAAGCCGCTGACCGAGGCAGTAGCGACCTATTCTCTGGTGGCTTCCCTGGCGTTCGCAACCGAGCCCCGGCCCTCGCAGCGGCAGGCGCTGTGCTGTGGTTTTTTTGCAGGGCTAGCCGCGGTGCTGCGGCTGCAGTATGCGCCGTGCGTGGGGATCATCGGCGTTTACTGCCTGCTCCGATGGCCAGTGCGCGCGACGGCTTCCGCCGCGGCGGCCGGGTTCGCGGCCGCGTTGCTGGCCGGCGCGGTCGACCGGTTGACCTGGGGCGGGTGGTTCGAGACGTTCATCGTCAGCTACCGCCTGAACGCGGTGATGCATGTCAGCGAGTGGTTCGGCACGCTGCCCACCTTATGGTATGCCGGTGCCATGTCCGCGACCTCGGCCGGCTTGCTCTGGCTGCCGCTGGCTCTGGGCTGGGTTCGGCGCCTGTCGGTGTCGAGGCTGCCTGTGGTCTGCGCGGCTGCGGTGCTGGCGACTCACAGCCTCGTCGCGCACAAGGAGTACCGGTTCATCGTGGCGGCCTTGCCGCTGCTGTGGCTGACTGCAGCGGTTCTGCTGGAACGGGCTCTTGCCACAGGGGGGCTCGATCGGCGCGGCGCCCTGATCGGGATCGCCGTGTTCTTCGCCGTCTCCGCCCTGGGCCTTACCTACCGTCTGCCGGGGGAGGCGCGAGTCTATAACGCCGGATCTCTGCTCGGCCGCTCGCCCCATCTCGACGCCTACCTGGCCTTGTCGCAGGAGCCCGAGCTCGGCGCCCTGCTGTCGAACGAGGATCCACGGTTCGCATTGCCGGTGGTCGCCACCGGCGGCTACTACTATCTGCACCGACCCGTTCCGGTTTACTTCCCTTCGGAACTCCGCGCGGCCGGTGAGACGCCCGGTTCGCTCCGGGACATCGTCACGCATCTGCTGGTCCCCGTTCACGCGCGCCGGATCGAGGGGTTTGCGACCCAGGCCGAGGTCGGTGACCTGGAAATTCGGCGCCGTTGGCCGGAGCGGGGTCCGTTGCGCCAACTCTGTCTACCGCCGGTCCCGGCCGATGCTTACATCGACCACCTTCTGGACGGTTTGCGGATACACAGGGCCCGACCGGATCCCTGCCACTGATCGGTTGTCTGTCTCATTGGAATGAACCGATGCCGGGCGTGCCACGCAAATCGCGGGTCGCGTCCGGAGAAGCTCGGGGAAGCGTCCCACGCCGCACGTGAACGACGACAAACCGGTCGGCATACAGTCGCTGCCAATGGCCGCTCTGCTCCAGCCAGGCAACCAGCGGCCGCCCGGGATCGAACAGGGTCCAAGTGATCCGATACTCGTCCAGCAGCGCGGCAAGGACGCCGGCGTCCTGAAGGTTGATCGCAGCCAGATAGCGCCGCAGGAAGTCCTCGCCGTACAAATCCAGACGACCGTCGATGAACGGCCGGATACCTCGGAAGATGAGTGGTCCGCCGAAACCGGGGTTGTTCAGGACATTGCCCGTGACACCGTGCTGGCGAGCCACGTCGATGGCTCTGAAGACACCCAGCCGCTCGTCGGGATGTGGGTTCGCCCGATAGGCGCCGCCGATCAAGGCAAACAGCAGCAAGCTGGTGAGAGCGGCCGAGTGAGGGCTGAGCCGGGGGGCGAACCGTCGGCAGAAGCCATTGAACGACCCGGGACCCTGGTGGCCCGAAGACGGCGCCGCGCCCTGAGAGCGCAGGGGGCCGGCCAGCAACAGCGGGCTGATCAACCCGAGCAGCGCGACATGTCGGATGTGGTGCAACGCCATGTGGATCAGTGCCAGGAGGAGGAGCAGGCGCAGCGGCGCCAGACGCAGGCCTTGTGTCAGGGCGTAGGCCACCAGCAACAGCAACCAGAATTCCAGCGCCTGCGGTTCGTGAAAGTCGGGAGACTGCCATTCCGTGATCATGTCGAGCAGGTACGGATGGCCATAGAGTAGCGCTGGAAACAGCACGCCCTGGATGCCGTAAGGCGTCAGCAGTGCCACGCCCAGGCCGGCAATCAGGAAGCGCAGCCACGCCCCGGCGAGCCGGTTGCGGGCCGGCCCCGTTGCCGCGGACAGCACCACTTCTGCCCCCAGCGCACCAGCGAGCAGTAGTCCAAACGTGAAACTGCCGTGCAGGTTGGCCCAGATCCACAGTATCCCCAGGCTTGCCCAAGGCGGGGGGCGGCTCTCATCTGCGGCGTGGACCAGCGCCCCGACCCATCCCACCAGCAACGGCATGACCAGCACATGGGGGCGCAATAGAAAATGATGGACCGACAGAAAGAAGGCGAGGGCCGTCAATGGCACGGCGTAGACTGGTTGCAACCGCTGCAGCAGGAAACGCAGCAGGATTGCGTAGGACAGGGCGGCGCAGAAGGCGACGAGGATCAGCAGCGCTGGCCAGCCGCCGACATCGAATACCCGTGCGAAGGCGACGGCAGCCAGCCATTCGTGGGCGATCCAGGGGGCATCGAACCGGGAGAACGAGAACGGGTCCGTATGCGGGACGTGCCCGTGGGACAGGATCCATTGTCCCGTTGCGATATGCCAGAAAACGTCGCCGTCGTGAGCGAAGTGAGTCAGCAGGGCCGCGAAGAAGAACAGCAGGGCCAGGATCGGGAGGGGAAGCGCGAAATGCCGTTCCGACCTCGACGTCGGGGTACTCGCAGCGCGCGCGGGCGTCATCGACCGCAGTCTCCCGCAACCCTTCTGTTTATGAAGTTAGAATGTATACTGCGCACTTGGAACGATGACGGGGCGGGCGCAGCGTGTCCGACAACGAGTGCCGCTGCGGGTACAACGCCGGAAAGGGAAAGCGTTGACTGGCTTTCCGCAGCGCCGGCTGGTCATGATAGCTTTTTGTGAGGGGTAATCAATGAAATCCTTGGTCCGGAAACTGCGAGCGCTGCGCCGCGACGAAGAGGGCGCGGAAACCGTCGAGTGGGTGATCGTCGTCGCCGTCCTGGTCGTTGCAATCGTCGGTGGGCTCAGCTTCCTCGGAACATCCGCCAACAATGCGCTGAGCAATATCGGCGCCTACGTGTCCGGTGCCACCGGAGGCCTCGGTGGCGGTGGCACGCCGTAATCCACCCTTACAGGTTCCACGTCGCTGGACCTGACCTGCGGCCAAGGAAGGCCTGCTTGCCTCATGTACCACCCGCGCATCCCGCCATCGCTCTCAGTCTTTGCCTGACGCTCGCCGCGTTGACCGCGGCGGCGCGTTCCGATTGCTGCAGCCGCCGCATTCCCGACGGGCTCAACGTCGTGATCTTCCTCGGCGGGTGCGCATTCCAGTTCTGCTTCGCGGGTCCCGATGGACTCGTAACGAGTGTCCTGGGCACGGGTATGGGCTTGGCGCTGAGCCTGCCGCTTTATCTGTTTGCCGGCCTCGGTGGCGGTGATGTCAAACTCCTGGCGGCTGCCGGCGCCTTCCTGGGCCCGATCCACACTGTCACGGCGGCCGTTTGGGCGGCCCTGATGGCCGGGGCGGTTGCCGTGTTGGCCGTGGGCGCGTCGCCAAACCGAATGCTGACGCTGAGGCGCTGGGCAGCGTTGCTGCGATTCGCGCCCCGATCGCCGGCGAGTGCCCACGCTGCCGACCCGGGCAAACGCCGCATGCCCATGGCACCTGCGTTGACCTTGGGTGTGCTGGCCGTGATATTGCAGTCGGCTGACTTTGCGCGCATATTCGCGATCCGGGAACTGTTGGACCTGATTCGATGCACCGCCTGACCCTCTCGACGAAACCCTGGCAGCCGGCATTCGTGCCGCGGGTCGAGTTCGGCTCTGATGCGGTGCGGTCCATCCCGTTCCGCTTCTGCCACGGCCGGATCAGGCGCTCGTGAACGCGCGACTGCTGAGCATGTTCGTGGCGGCCGTGATCCTGGCGGGCATGGCTGCCTGGATGGCGAAACGTTACATCGAGCAACGGGCTGTGCCTGCCCCCGCCCAGATTGCGACGACGCCGGTCGTGGTCGCGGCCGGCGACATCCCCTTCGCCGCCAAAATCGAACCGAAACATCTGAAACTGGTCGACTGGCCCAGTCAGTCGCTCCCCGCCGGCGTGGTCTCAGATCCGAAACAGGTTGAAGGCAAGGTCGCGCAGCGGAGCTTCGTTCGGGACGAGCCCATCACGCGCGAGCGTCTGCGGGACCATCTCGGCGGCAGTACCCTGTCCGCCATGATCAAGCCGGGCATGCGAGCGATCAGTCTCCGCGTGGATGACGTCGCGGGCGTCGCCGGTTTCATTCTGCCCGGGAACAAGGTGGACATCCTGGGTACCCTGCCGGACAAGGACAGCTACACGGTGCTGTCCGGCGTGAATGTGCTCGCGGTCGACCAGGAAGCCTCGCCCGAAAAGAACCAGCCGGCCCTGGTGCGGGCGTTGACGGTCGAAGTATCTCCACAGCAGGCGGAATTGCTCGACGAGGCCGGACATCGTAGCCCGCTGCGCTTTACGCTCCGCAATCCCCATGACGAGCAGCCAGCGCCGCGGGTCCCGGCTGTCCCGGTGCCCTCGCCCGCGCCGCGCGCGCCCGTTTCGCCGCCGCGTGTCGCGCCCCCGCCCGCGCCGGCGCCGAAAGCTCCGACGCCGCCCACGTTGACCGTCATCGAGTGGACCGGCAAAGGTCAGGTCGTCGTGGAGCGATGCACTCAGTGGCCGTGCGGTGGTCGGGTCACCGGCGGCGGCAGTCCGCTCCCGGCGACCGCGGCACCGCATTCCGAGTTGCTGAATTCGATTTCCGCGGTCGGACAGGCTGTCGAGTGAACGTGGCGTCCAGCAAGAATGGGTCGTTCTGGCTCCGGATCGCCCTGTCGCTGCTGCTCGGGGCACTGACCAGCCTCGCCCAGGGCCGCGTCGTCATGCGCGATGTGGATTCCGACCACATCGAGATCCCCCACCGCAAGGCGCGCGTGATCGCGACGGAACAAGGCGTTGCCCGCATCTCGATGGCCGATCCCGAAGTCGCCGAACTGATCGTGCTGAATCCGCGGGAAGTGCTGATCCACGGCAACAAGCTCGGCAGCAGCAATGTGCTGTTGTGGAATGCGGCCGGACAGGTATTCAAGACACTGGATCTGGAAGTCATCTACGACCTCGATACCCTGAAGCAGAAGCTGTTTCAGGCGCTGCCCGACGAGCGGGGCATCGAGATCTACGTGTCGGCCTGCCGGATTGTGTTGAAGGGGCAAGTTTCCAGTCTGGCGAGGATGGATGCGGCGCTGAAGATCGCCGGCAGCTTCGCGGTGCAGACCGCGCGTCAATGTGCAGGGGGTGGCGGCGCCGCGTCAGGCGGTGGTGGCGGCGTACAAGGCGGCCAGGGTGGCCAGGGCAGTGTCGAATGGAATCAGAACGTGATCAACTTGCTGACCGTGGCCGGGGCCCAGCAGGTGACGCTGTCGGTCATCGTCGCCGAAGTCAACCGGAACCTGTTGAAGACCATGGATGTTCGCTTCCGAACGTTTGGCAGCCAAGGTGACTTTCTGGCGGGCCTGGTCGGGCAGGGGGGCGGCAGTGTGCCCGGTGCACTGATTCCGGGCGGGGCGATACTGCCGGCAAGCGGCGCCTTCGGCGGTTCGCGCAACGTCGGGACTCAGGCCCTGGAGACGATCGCCAGTGGCGGGGTCTTCAACTTTCTCGGGAACAATGTGCTGGTCAACGTCGTGCTCGACATCGCCAAGACGCAGAACCTGCTGAAGATTCTGGCCGAGCCGAATCTGACCGCGCAGAGCGGTGAGAAGGCCTCGTTCCTGTCGGGTGGCGAGTTTCCGGTGCCGGTCAGTCAGGGCGGCGGCGCCGGCTTCAATGCGATCTCGGTGGACTTCAAGCCTTTTGGTGTCGGTGTCGAGTTCGTGCCGATCGTGCTCGATCCACAGCGCATCAATCTGAAGACCAACGTGACGGTGTCGGACATATCCAGCGACGCGGCGATTGCAGTGGCGGTCGGCACGACCGGCAACGAGTTCGTGATCCCGTCGCTCAACACGCGTCAGGCATCGACCACCCTGGAACTCAATGACGGCCAGACGATGAGTATTGCTGGCCTGATCAACAACCGGACGCGCGAGGCGTCGTCCCGCTTTCCGTGGCTGGGTGACGTTCCGGGCATTGGCGCCTTGTTCCGGAGCCAGGAGTTCCAGAACAACCAGACCGAACTCGTGATTTTCGTGACGCCACATCTGACCCGGCCCATCGATCCGCGCGACATCCGGCTGCCGGTCGATAATTTCGTCGAGCCCGACGATATCGAGTTCTATCTGATGGGCAAGATGGACGGGGCCGTGCGTCGCGGAACCAGCCTGAACCGATTCATGGAAACCCTGGGCTCAGGAGGGAAGGGCGGACTCGAAGGGCCGGTCGGCCTGCAACTCGACGATGAACCTGAACAGGAGCCTTGACATGGCGATGCCCAGCGAGAGACGTCTGACGGTTTGTTTGGCTCTGGTTGCGGCGGCCGCTGGTTCGGCGGGCTGCTCGCCGGTGTGGAGCGTGGATCCCGTGCTGCTTGACGACCCGCTGGGTGCGTCGGCCCGGCACACGCTCGTGGCACAGATCTACGATCCCGAGGCGGCGGCGCACCCTGATCCGAATCCGGTGACCCGGTTCGACGGCTACAAGGCCAACAACTCCCTGCAGGATTATCGCCTGACGGTTCTCCAGAGGCAGAACATTCGAACCTTCAGCGTCACCAACAGCAGCCAGTTCACCGGCGGTGGTGGTGGCGGCGGAGGCGGCGGGCAATGAGACACCGGGCCCATATCCGCATTCTGAGCGTAGCACAGCCAGCCTCGAGGCTCCTCCCACGGTCGGCCATGGCGCCGCACCCGCGATGCTTCGCGTGGACCGTTCGAGATTCAACTGATCGATGACGCAGCAGACGCTGACCGTATTCCTTGCCGGGCGCTCCGAGCTGAGCCTGAAAAAGCTGCAGCTGGAGCTGCAGGGCATTCCTCATGCCGTGATCGAGAGCCTCTGGATTCCCGCGGTCGAGGTCGACCCTCTGGGCTATCTGACCACTCGGCCCGACATCGTCGTGCTGGAACTCGGGGTCGACCCCGACGCCGAGCTCGCAAATCTCGGCAAGACACCACTCCATCTGCGCCCCGTCATCTTTCTGATCGGCCCGCCGGACAACACCGTCCTGATGCGCAAGGCGCTGCAGGCGGGCGTGCGCGACTATTTCGTGCGGCCCGCCGATGCCAACGAGGTAGCGGCCGCACTCCGCCGGGTCGTCAAGGAGAAGCTGGAATCAGGCTCCCGTTACGGGCAACTGAACGTGTTCATGAACGCCAAGGGTGGCTCCGGCGCGACGCTGATTGCCTCCAACGTGGCACACATCATGAGTGCGGAGCTGGGCATCGCCACGGCGCTGTTCGATTTCGACTTCCAGTTCGGGTCGGTTGGGCTCAATTTCGATCTGCATGCGACGCACACCACCGCCGGCGTGATCAGCGACATCGACGAGGTCGATCTGGTCGCGCTCGAAGCCTACATGTCGAAGCACCGCAGCGGTTTGAGCGTGCTGACGCATTCCTCCCAGGAGATTTCACTGCCCGGCGAGATTCCGGAGGCCAAGGTCAAACGCCTGATCGAACTGTCGCGCCGCTTGTTCGACCAGATCGTCGTCGACATCCCGCGGCTGTTCGATCCCGTGCTGGCGCGGGTCATCGACGAGGCTGACCGGTTCGTCCTGGTCATGCAGCAGAGCGTCGCGCACGTCCGGGATACCAAACGGCTGCTGCAGATTCTCAGGAACGACATGAATGTGCCGGACCAGCGGCTGCTGGTTGTCGTCAATCGCTATTCGGAACGCTCATCGATGTCGCTGGCCGAGCTCAAGCAGACGCTCCGCTTCAACCATGTCTATGCCTTGCCGAACGACTACCAGAATGTCGCGCAGTCCACGAACATCGGTCAGCCCTTGCTTGAGTTTGCCGCGAATGCCGAGATTACCCGCGGTCTGATCTCGCTGGCCGAACTGTTGACCGGGCGGCAGCGTCGTCCCGCGAAAAACCTGATCCAGCGCCTGTTTCCGTTCCTGGATTGAGGCTGGAACCGGGGGCGATTATGGCAGCCACGCGGATGGGAGAGCCCTCACACCGTGGATCGGTTAGCATAGGATCCCCAAGGACACAACGGCCTGCCTGACTTCGATGAATTCGCCGCTGGATTTACGCAGTAGAATCGGGCTCCTCGGGCAGTCCAAACCGGACCCGGACAAGACCCGTGCCGTGTCGCCGCGGCGGAGTTCGCGCGATAACGATGCACAGACGCGGGCCTCGGCGGATCCCTCGGCGCCGGTCGAGGGCTATGGCCTCGACCTGCCCGTTCTGAGCGACCGGGAACTCGAGTTCAAGGAGCGCATACACCAGCGGCTCCTGGAGATTCTCGACCTGTCGCTGATCGTCACGGTCGAACCGTCGCAGGCGCGCAAGCAGATCCGCGAGACCGCGCTGCGGTTGTTCGACGAACAGTCCGCGCCCCTGAGTGCCCAGTCGCGGATTCGTGTCTGCCAGTTGATCGAGGATGACATTCTCGGCCTCGGGCCGCTAGAGCCGCTGCTGTCGGAGCCGACCGTGTCGGATATCCTGGTCAATGGGTGTCGTCAGATCTACGTCGAGCGCTTCGGTCGCCTCGAACCGACGCCGCTGCGTTTCGTATCCAACGAGCATTTGCTGAAAATCATCGACCGTATCGTCTCGTCCGTGGGGCGTCGTATCGACGAGTCCTCCCCGATGGTCGACGCGCGGCTCAAGGATGGCTCCCGGGTCAACGTGATCATCCCGCCGCTGGCACTGGACGGTCCCATCCTGTCGATCCGGCGCTTCATGAAGGATCGGATGCAACTCGACGACCTGGTGCAGCGAACGCGTTCGCTGAACCTGCCCATGGCGGCCTTTTTGAAGGCAGCCGTCGCCGGGCGCCTGAACATCCTGATTTCGGGCGGTACCGGCAGCGGCAAGACGACGATGCTGAACGCGTTGTCGCAATATATTCCGCGCTCCGAGCGCATTATCACGATCGAGGACTCGGCCGAGCTGCAGCTGCGGCAGGATCACGTGATCCGGCTCGAAACCCGGCCGCGGAACATCGAGGGCAAGGGGGAAGTCACGCAGCGCGATCTGGTTCGCAACAGTCTGCGAATGCGGCCTGATCGCATCGTGGTCGGCGAGGTTCGCGGCGAGGAAGCCTTCGATATGCTGCAGGCGATGAACACCGGACATGACGGTTCCTTGACGACGATCCACGCCAACAGTCCGCGCGATGCGCTATCGAGGATCGAAAGCATGATCTCGATGGCGGGCTTCGATTTTCCGCTGCGGACGATACGGGCGCAGATCGCTTCGGCGATACACGTGGTCGTGCAACTCGAGCGCATGACCGATGGCGTCCGGCGGGTCACCAGCATCCACGAGATCAGCGGTTTCGAGGGGGAAATTGCGACCGCTGAGATCTTTCGTTTCGAGCGGCGCGGGATCGACGAACATGGCCGCGTACAAGGTGCCTTCGTGGCGACCGGCATCGTGCCGCGCTTCAATGAGATCCTGCAGCGCCGCGGTGTGCCGGTGGACATGTCGACCTTCGACGCCGAGTACCGCGACTGAGATGGACGGTACCGGAGCACGCCATGCCGGATAGCCTGTTGCTGCTGTTCACGCTGTTCGTCTTCGGGGCGGTGCTGCTCCTGCTGCAGCTGTTCCTGATTCCCGTGCTGGGCAGTGCGGCGGCGGACAGCCGACGAATCCGCCGCCGCCTGCGGCAGCTTTCGGGCGATCGTGGCGAGGCCAGTGTTTCTCTGGTGCGAGAGAAGTACCTCAAGGAGTTGTCGCCGTTCGAGCGTTGGATGGATAGCCTGGCGGGCATGGATGCGCTGGACATCATGATCGAGCAGTCGGGCCGCCTGTTTCCGGCCTATCGGCTGGTCCTCGGAAGTCTGGTGCTGGCCGCGGTGTTCGGGCTGGCCGGCTGGGTCGCATTGCACGACGCGCGAGCCGCCGCCGCTTTGTCCGTGCTCGCGCTGCTCGCCCCCTATGCAAAGGTTGCCCGCGATCGGCGCAAACGGCTGAAGAAGTTCGAGGAACAGCTGCCCGAGGCGCTGGACATCATCACTCGGGCGCTGAAAGCCGGTAACCCCTTCCTGGTGGCCTTGTCCTACGCAGCCCGCGAGATGGACTCGCCGCTGTCGGACGAGTTTTCGATCGTGTTCGACGAGATCAACTACGGTCGCGATCTGGCCGATGCCTTCCGCTATCTGCTGCTGCGGGTGCCCAGCGTCAGCCTGATGGCGATGAGCACGGCGATCCTGATCCAGCGCGAGACCGGCGGCAACTTGTCCGAGATCCTCGACAAGATCGCGCGGCTGCTGCGTGAGCGCTTCGTTTTCGAGCGCGAGATCGGTGTGCTGGCTGCCGAGGGTCGAATGTCGGCCTGGGTTTTGTGCCTGATGCCGTTGTTTGTGGCCGGCCTGATCCAGTGGATGAATCCGCGGTATTACCAGGAGATGTTGGCGACCCCGGCGGGCCGCAACCTGCTTGGGGTCGCGGTTGTGCTGCTGCTGGTCGGCATGCTGTGGATCAGCCGGCTCGTGAAGATCGAGGTGTGAACGTGTGCGACCGATCTGAGCGTGGAGACCCCTGAGTGGCCGGATCGTTCGGTTTGTGGCTGCCCGTGCTGCTGGTCGGCGCCGCGTGTTTTCTGCTGGTGTTGGCGATCATGGAATGGTTACTGCGGTCGCAGGACCCGATCCGGCGGCGCCTCGGGCGGATCCACAACACGGAACGTCTGGGCCGCGCGTCCCGGTTCCCCTGGCTGGAGCGGATGGGACGATGGGTGACCCCTCGCGACCGCGAAGCCGTACTGCGGATCCGCGAGCGTCTGTTCCATGCGGGCTTTCGCTCGCGGGACGCGATGTCCGCCTTCTTCACGGTGCGCTACGCGCTGGCTTTGGGACTGCCGTTGTTGATGCTCCTGATCGGGCTGTTCGTGCCGGGTGGCTTGCGGGCCGTCTTCGTCCCGGCGGTACTGCTGCTCGGCATCGGTTACGTTGGCCCGAGTTTCTGGCTCGACCGGCGGATCAAACGTCGGCAGGTCGCCATTCGTCATGCTTTGCCGGATGCACTCGACCTCCTTGTGGTCTGCACCGAGGCAGGGCTCGGCCTGGATGCCGGATTGCAGCGCGTGACGCGGGACATGGATGTCAGCCACCCGGAGATGATGGACGAGTTGACGATCGTGATCGCGGAGATTCGGGCGGGGGTCGACCGGATGGAAGCCCTGCGCAACCTCGGCAAGCGCACCGGTCTGGATGACATCCAGGCGCTGGTGATGACGCTGGCCCAAAGCATGCGGTTTGGCACCAGCATCGCCGAGAGTTTGCGTTATTACTCCGAGGAACTGCGGACCAAGCGCATGCAGGCCGCCCGCGAACAGGCGGCCAAGTTGACGGTGAAGATGGCCTTGCCGCTGGGTGTCTGCTTCATGCCGGGTTTTTTGATCATCACGGCGGGGGCCGCGATCCTGTCGCTGGTCGTCGCGATGAAGTCGATGGGATGAGCAGCGTGCGTTTCAGTGCGTCGGGCGGCAGCGTCCGCAGCGACGGGAGATGATGATGTTGAAGGTGCCTTGTGCCCGTTTCGTGTTGCTGGCGGTGTGCCTCGGCGCGTTGTTGAACGCTTGTGCCGGCGACAAGGGGAAGCTGCCTCCCAAGCCCTCGAACGCATCGGAGCAGTTCTCCGGAAGTGCGCAGAAAAGCCTGCTCGACCAGTTGTTTCCCACGGTGCAGTCGGCACCGGAGGCACTCGCTCTCGGGGATGGCAGTCTGCGCGAGGGCAAGGAGGAGCTGGCGCTGGTCTACTACCTACGCGCCTACGATCTCGATAACCGTAACCTCGACTCGCTGCGGAAGATGGCGGCGATTTACGTCCGCCGTGGCGATGCCCGTCTGGCGGATCTCGCCTACCGGGCGATGCTCAAGGCGGCGCCCAACGACGCGGGAGCGAACGAGAGCCTGGGGCTGAGCCGGCTCAATGGCCGGCGTTATGGCGAGGCCGAGGGCTATCTGAAGCGCGCTCTGGCGTCCGACCGGCGGCGTTGGCGCTCGATGAATGCACTCGGGATCATCGCCGACCTGCGCGGCAACCACGGCGCCGCGATTGCCCACTACCGCGCTGCCGCGGCCGTAGTGCCGGAGTCCCCGATGTTGCTGAGCAATATCGGCTATTCGCATTATCTGGCGGGCGATCAGCGCCGCGCGCGCGAGTATCTGAACCAGGCCTTGGGGCTGGATCCGCGGTACGGGCGCGCCGCGCGCAATCTCGGCCTCGTGGAAGCCAGGGAAGGACACTATCAGGCGGCGATCAGCCTGTTGTCGCAGGTCATGCGGCCGCACGCGGCCTACAACAATGTCGGTTATGTCTGCATGATGAAGGGCGACTACCCGCAGGCGGAGAAATTCTTCGCGGAGTCGATCGCGCTGGCACCGAGCTACTACGAGCGGGCGCACGACAATCTGAAGCAACTGCGGGCTCTCACGGCGACGACCCCGCAGGGATCCTGATCCGGCGGCTGCGCGGTCGGAAATGCAGTCGGCCTGATCGGCAGCGGGCGGTGTTGGATTTCGCCGAGTGCAGGACCCGCCTCAGGGTGCCCCGAACGTCATCGTCGCAGCGGGGCGTCTACGTGGTGCTGGTGCCGTTCGTGTTGATCGCACTGTTCGGGCTGATCGGCCTGACGCTGACCTCCGGCTATGCCTTCACCGATCGCAGCAAACTCCAGAACCTGCTGGATGCGATGGCGCTTGCCGGGGCTGCTCAGGTCAACATGATGAATGCCCGCCCTTGGCTGAATCAGCAGGACAAGTGCGCTGCGCCGCCGGTGAATCCACCCACCGGTGTGCTCGGTGTCCGGCGCGCCGTGCTGAACGTGCTGCTGTATACGGCGGCCACGCCGGCCAACGAGGCGTTGGGCGCCGCGATCGCCGAAGAGGATGTCATCATCCAATATGCCACCCGTTTGAGCGATGGCGCTTTTTCCACGACCTGTCCGCAGACGGATTCCTCCCAGCCGATCTACGTACGCATTCGGCTGAGGCAGCCGATCGACACGCCAATCGGATTCAGTGACTTCCTGATGGGTATCATCCAGCCCTGGCTGGTGGATGAACGCTACGATCTGCGAATTTCCGGCAGTGCCGTCGCCGGTCCGGCGGCGGCAGCGCCGGTGTGGGACGACAGGCGGTGCCCGTTGCCGATCTACTTGTGCGATCGCAGCACGAATGCTGATGCCGGTTGCCAAGGTGACGCTAACGGAGATCTTTGTAGTTTCGGTTATCCAAAGTACTCGGAAGGGATGTTTCTGGGGAAAGAGGGCTTCGCCTGCCTGCCACCGGAGACCACAGGAAGACAGCAGTTTTTGAGCACGGCTGATGAGGCCGTAAAAAGAGCGTCGCTGGCGGGTTTAGCCGGTGCGTGTCCCGCTCTGCCAAACGCCATAGGGCACGTCATGCTAGATGATTCTCCGGATGCAGAGACCTTTTTGGCGCAAAACCGGGGGGCATTCAATACGCGCTTCTACTCGCGTGGCCAGTGGCCGCCGGGCACTTCTGCTGGACAGTACCCGACAGACTTCGTTCCTTCTGGGCCGGATGGGGTGATGCGTGGTGTAGGGGAAGGTCCTATCTGCGCGCTTCCTCCGAATAGCGGCCGTGACCTGATCCAAGACTATGTGGGGGCGATGGCGACGATGGGGTCGCCCCCCAGCGGTACACAACCCTTGCGCCGTATCGTTAACGTGCCCGTGATTGGTTGTGATGGCGCGACCGAAGAGGGTCCGTACCCGATCAAGGGGTATGCTTGCGTGTTGCTGACTCGCGGCATGCGCAGCGATCTGATCCCGGACACCTCGCAGCACATCGTCGGCGAAATCATCGACGCTGGCCTCGTGCAGGGACTCTGCGGCGCGAGCACCGTGATCGGGCGGAGCGATTCGCGACCGCCGGTATCCGGTCAGTTGCCGCCGCTGTGGCGCATCGTGCTGTACAAGACCCCCGGCGCTGGCGACTCCTGATGCACGCAAGCGTTCCACTGTCGCCGCGAGTGGACGCCGGCTCTCGCTGCAGATTCGCGCAGCAATCGGGCTCCGCCTTCATCGAGTTGTCTTTCGTCGTATTGACGCTATTCGTGTTGCTCGTCGGAACGGTCGAGTTGACCTTGCTGCTGCTGGATTACAACCGATTAACGAAGAACGTGCGCGACGCGGCCCAGTTTCTGAGCAGCCAGGCAATCGACCCAGCCACCGCCGCCTGGCTGCCGACCTCCACCGCACTGGGAGTGGCCTACGGAGGCGGATCACTGGAACAGATCGTCGCTAATCTGGTCCATTGCGGCCGCGAAGCGCCATGCGCGAACCCGCCGGATGCGCAGTCACAGGTCACCGCCGAATTCTGTCGCGATCACGACGGTCTGAGCTACGCCATCGTGCAAGCTGAGTATCTCCACCCGTTCACTTTGTGGCCGGAGCGGTTGAGTACGGTTTTCGGAGAGTCGATCACGCTGCGGGCCACTGCTTTAGCGCGGATCACCTCCCTGGCAGGGGACAACCGCGCGGGCACGGCATGCCAGCGGTGACGAACGATAGGGGCATGCCCCGCTTGGCCCGCGGGTGGGGGCCAAATCGCCAGCGCGGGGCGCAAGCTGTCGATTTCGCGCTGACGTTTTTTACGTTCATCGTGATTCTTGTCGGCCTCGTCGAGTTGATCCGGGCGCTGTGGATGTGGAACCTGCTCGGCGAGGCGACGCGTCGGGCGGCCCGCGTGGCCGCCGTGTGCGACATCAATTCCCCGGCAATCTATCGTGCGGCCACCGACCTGCCCGGGCTCGGTCTACAGGCGCAGAACATCGCCCTGACGTATCGGTATTGCGTCGCCTCGGCCCCAATGAGCACGACGTGCGCCGGCTTTAACGAAGTCGCTTTCAACTCAGGTCAGCCACCGGCTGCCGACCAGCAGGCCGCCATCCACGGGTCACCTCAGATCTTCGTCCGGGTCGGCATCCAAGACTATGCACCCTCGTTCATGCTGCTGTTCCCCTGGGAAAATCGGGACGAGGGCGGGCGGGGCCTGTTGCGGCCCACCGAGACATTCCTGCGGCGCTTCGAGACGACCTTGCCCGCCGAAAGCCTCGGCTGGAATCCGGAGGGCGGTGCCGATGGGCGCGGTGCGTTCGCCTCGTGCCCCTGAGGTCGCAGCGGCCAGGCCACGCGGTCCGAACCGGCGTGGTGCGTAGCCTCGCGACCGGTCGTATGCTGCGGCAGGAAAGCCGGGGAACGTTGTCCTTACACGGTTCGCGATTGACTATAAGCGTTTCCCTACGTATCTTTGAAAGCCTAATTCATTCGCCCATTTGTCAGCGCCGCCGCGGTTTCGACCGACAGTGGCCCCGCTCGTGATCCCCAATGAACGTCATTTTCCCGATTGGCCTCTTCCTGGTTGGCCTCTACGCCTATCTCGACAGCAACGACAACTTCCTGATCGCCGTTGTCGTGATGTTCGTGATCTGGCTCGCTGCCTTCATTTTCGACCACTTCCGCCGGTTCTTCCCGAAGAGCGAATAGCCATGGCCGATCGGTTTGGCTCGACCCCGTCAAGCGCTGCCAAATCAGGACAATAACGCGATGGGACCGGGCGGCGTCGACGACATCTGGGCATGGCGGGTGCGGCTGTTTGCGGCCATCAGCGGCTTCGTCGGCGTGGCGATGGGAGCCTTCGGCGCCCACGGCCTGCGTGGCCAACGGGCGCCTGAACTGCTGGCGGCATTTCAGACCGGTGTTCAGTATCTGTTCTGGCACGCCCTGGCCTTGCTGCTGATTGCCGAACTGTGGCGCCGATCCCCCGATCCGAGCCTGCTGCGCTGGAGCGCGGCGGCCATGGCGGCCGGCATCGTGCTGTTCTCGGGCAGCCTCTTCGCGCTGGTGTTGACCGAGCAACGTTGGTTGGGCATGGTCACGCCGTTCGGTGGCGTCAGTTTCATGCTGGGCTGGCTGCTGCTGGCCCGTCACTGCCTGCGCCAGTCGCGCACCGTCCCCTAGAACATACCGTTCACCGTTTCCCTTCGGCGTAGAGCCGCTGCACGACCTCCAGGAACCAGGATGGTCGCTGCAGGATCACATAAAGTCCGATGAAGCCGACGATGGGGAACGGCAGGCTGTCGATCACCATCAAAAGCAGCAGGACAACAAGGCACTTCAGTCGGGTGCTCATGGGATTTACCTGTCCTGACACGCGGAAGCCGGCACGGTACTGCGCCAATCGGCCCAACGGGTTCGTGGCCGGTCAGGCCGCGGCACGAGGTCCGGCGCCGGCCCGTATAATAGCTGCAATTCACCTCCGAGGTTGTACCCGTGCGCGAAGCGACGCCCCAAGCGATCTACCTGAAGGACTACACGCCACCCGATTACCTGATCGATACGGTGGATCTCGCATTCGACCTCGAAGAGGCGGACACGCGGGTGACGTCCAGGCTGGCGGTGCGGCGGAATCCTGCCGGTGCCGGTGGTCGTCCGGCGCTCGAACTAGCGGGCGAGCAACTCGTGCTGGAGTCGGTGCAAATCGATGGCCGCCTGTTGGCCCCGGACGAGTTCACGGTGGGAGAAGAGAGCCTCGTCCTGTCCCGCGTGCCGGATGTGCCCTTCGTCCTTGAAGTCGTCACCCGCATCAATCCCGGCGCCAACACCGCGTTGGAGGGCCTTTATGCGTCGAACGGGATGCTCTGTACCCAATGTGAAGCGCAAGGTTTCCGCCGCATCACATATTTTCTCGACCGCCCGGACGTGATGGCTCGCTACACCGCGACGCTGACCGGTGACCGCGACCGCTATCCGGTATTGCTGTGCAACGGCAACCGCGTGGAGGGCGGCGAGCTGCCCGACGGCCGTCACTGGGTCCGCTGGGAAGACCCGTTCAAGAAGCCGTCATATCTGTTCGCGCTGGTGGCCGGTAGGCTGGACTGCATAGAGGACCGGTTCACGACGATGTCGGGACGGAGCATCACGTTGCAGATCTTTGTCGAGGCGCACGACCGTGACAAATGCTCGCATGCGATGGAGTCGCTGCAGCGGGCGATGCGCTGGGACGAGGAGTGCTTCGGCCGCGAGTACGACCTCGATTTGTACATGATCGTCGCGGTTGGCCACTTCAACATGGGGGCCATGGAAAACAAGGGCCTCAACATCTTCAATACGAAATACGTGCTGGCCCGGCCGGACACCGCGACCGATGCGGACTACGAGCACATTCAGGGCGTGATCGCGCACGAATACTTCCACAACTGGACCGGCAACCGGATCACGTGCCGCGACTGGTTTCAGTTGAGCCTCAAGGAAGGCCTGACAGTGTTTCGCGACCAGGAATTCACGGCTGACCACACCTCGCGCGGGGTGAAACGGATCGACGATGTGAATCAGTTGCGCATCCGTCAGTTCGCGGAGGATGCGGGACCGCTGTCCCATCCGGTCCGGCCCGAGTCCTATATCGAGATCAACAATTTCTACACCCTGACGGTCTATGAGAAAGGGGCCGAGGTCGTGCGGATGATCCAGACCTTGCTGGGGTCTGAGGGCTTCCGCAAGGGCTGTGATCTGTACTTCGCGCGGCATGACGGTCAGGCGGTTACCTGCGAGGACTTCGTGCGCTGCATGGAGGACGCCACCGGTGTGGACCTGGCGCAATTCCGGCGCTGGTATAGCCAGGCTGGAACCCCTGAGTTGCATCTGGAGGCACAGTACGATGCCAAGGCCCAGGCACTGGAACTGACGGTACGCCAGAGCTGCCCGGCGACGCCGGGGCAGCCGGTCAAGCAGCCCTTTCACATTCCGCTCGCGCTGGGCCTCGTCGGACCGGACGGGACCGACCTCCCGGTCATCCTCGAGGGCGAGGGAGCCGACGGGGCAGCGACCAGCCGGGTCTTGTCGGTCACCGAGCCGGTGCAGCGCTTTCGCTTCGTCGGCTTGCCGGCAGCGCCGGTGTTGTCGCCGTTGCGCGGCTTCTCCGCGCCGGTGCGCTTGCACATGCCGCGCAGCGAGCAAGAACTGGCCTTTCTGCTCGCGTATGACAGCGACATGTTCAATCGTTGGGATGCGGCCCAGGAACTGGCAGCACGAGCGATCATCGCGCGGATTCACGACGGGGCGGACAGCGCGCGAACGCAGACGCTCGACGCCTGTCTCGTCGATGCGATGGGCCGGGTCGCCGGAGGAGAGCTGGACGACCGGTCGTATTGGGCCTTGCTGCTGACGCTGCCGTCGGAAGACTATGTGAGTTCGCTGCTCGAACGCGTGGATCCGGACGCGGTGCATGCCGCCCGGCAGGGTTTGCGACGCCGGCTGGCCGACGATCTGGGCGCGCGTTTCGAGCGCCTCTACGCGGCGCATCACCGCATCGAGTCCGGACCCGCCGATGCCAGCTCCATCGGCCGGCGGCGCCTGAAGAATGTCTGCCTCGGTTATTTGATGGCACGCGAGACCGACGCTGCCTATCGACTGTGTTCTGGCCAGTTCGATGACGCAACGAATATGACCGATCAGATTGCCGCGCTGACGCTGGCCGTCAACAGCCATCATCCCGAGCGTGGGCGGCTGCTGGAGCGCTTCTACGAACAGTGGCGGGGGGAGGCACTGGTGATCGACAAGTGGTTCGCGCTCCAGGCGTCCTGCTCGCTGCCGGATACGCTGACGGCGGTCGTGGGTTTGTTGCAGCATCCGGATTTCGATCTGAAGGTGCCGAATCGTGTGCGATCGCTGATCGGCATGTTTTCCCAGGCTAACCCGGTGAATTTCCATGCCCGGGATGGCCGCGGCTACGAATTCCTGGCCGATCACGTGATCGCACTGAATGCCTTGAACCCGCAGATCGCCGCGCGACTGGCCGGCGCGCTGACGCAGTGGCGGCGGTATGATGAGCAACGCGCCGCGCTGCTGCGGGTGCAATTGCAACGGATTGCCGGGACCCCGGGTATCTCGAAGGATGTCTACGAGGTGGCCTCCAAGGGGCTGGCATAGCGGCGGTTTCGGGGCGGCGCGGCTTCGCGCGGGAGTATTTGCGATGCGGGCGATGGTGCTGGATCGAGTCGGGGCGATGACCCCCGAAGGTCGGCCCCTGGCCCTGCGCGAGGTGCCGGAGCCTGAAATCGGGCCTGCTGACGTGCTGGTGCGGGTGTCGGCCTGCGGCGTGTGCCACACCGAACTCGATGAGATCGAAGGGCGTCTGACGCCGCCATCGTTGCCGGTCATTCCGGGGCATCAGGCGGTCGGCGTGGTGGCTGCCCGCGGCATCGGAGTCCGCGATCTGGCGGTCGGTGACCGGGTCGGCATCGCGTGGATTTACTCGGCCTGCGGCCAGTGCGCGCATTGTCTGGCCGGGGCCGAGAATCTTTGCCCCGAGTTTCGGGCGACCGGCCGCGACGCGAATGGCGGCTATGCCGAGTGCATCGCGGTGCCGGCGGCGTTCGCGCATCGCATACCACCGGTCTTTTCGGATGAGGAAGCCGCGCCGCTGCTGTGTGCCGGTGCGATCGGATACCGTTCCCTGGCTCTGACCGGCCTGCGTGACGGAGGTCGCCTCGGGCTCACGGGCTTTGGCGCGTCGGCCCATCTGGTACTGATGATGGTCCGGCATCGCTTTCCCAACGCCGAGTCGTACGTGTTCGCCCGCAGGCCGGAGGAGCGTGCCTTTGCGCTTGAACTGGGCGCGGTCTGGGCCGGCGATACCCTGGACCGTCCACCGGTCCGGCTGGATGCGATCATCGACACGACGCCGGCCTGGCTACCGGTCGTGCAGGCCCTGCAAAACCTCGAGCCGGGCGGGCGCCTCGTGATCAACGCGATCCGCAAGGAAGAGGGGGACAAGGCCGAGTTGACCCGGCTCGATTATCCGCGGGACCTGTGGCTGGAAAGGGAAATCAAGAGCGTCGCCAACGTTACGCGCGCCGATGTGCGCGAGTTCCTGGACCTGGCAGCGACGATTCCGATGCGTCCGGAGGTGGAGATTTACGATTTCGTCGATGCGAACCGGGCGCTGATCGACCTGAAGCTGAAGCGTGTGCGCGGCGCCAAGGTCCTGCGGATCGCCTGAACGCCATGCCGGCGGCTGGCACGACGACTACTCACCGAGCGCACGTCGGAAGCAGTAATCGAACAGCAGTTGCCACTCCCGGAGCTGGATTTTCCGACACAGCATCTCCGTTGGGGCGTGGCCGAGCCGGCTCGCTTCGCACAGGTCGATGAAGGCGCCGGGGTCCCATTGTTTCTGTTCGATGAGGAACCGCGCCTCGGGCTGCTCCCCCTCGGCCAGTGCCTGGTCACGTGCCATCTGCCGGAGCTTGGGGAAGATCGGATGTTTGCCCACACGGTCGAACCAGTACCGGCTGTTCCAACTATCGGGTTCGCGGCGGTGCAGGATGCCGTGCCAGTAACTGCCGCTCGGGGTCGCGATGGCCTGGCTGATCCGGTGGCTTTCGTCGAGGAAGTCGTGATAAAGCCAGATGCCGGCAAGACAGCATTGCGCCATCGCGCGGTCGATGATGGGTTTCGGTCCGAAAGCCGTCGCGAGGTCCAGTTGCTCGAGCAACGGACGTGCCTCGGCGTTCGGCCGGCCGGGTCCGAGCGCCATCAGGCGCTCCTCGCTGAACAAGGCCGCGATACGCGCGTCTTCAGACGGGATTTCGAACATTTCTCGGCCCCTTGCTGTCGTAGCGTAGTGTGAAGTTAAACCGCCGTCGGGCACGCTGGCAAGCGGCTTGCTCCGGGCTTCGGAAGCGAATCGGTGAGCCATAACGTCAACTGGTCCCGCCACCCGGCAAGCTGGGTGCTGGCCGCCGCGCTCGTGGTGGCCGGCTGGGTGTTGTTCTCCCATCGGGGGCCTGAGTCGCCGGCACCCAGGGGTGATTTGTCCGCCGTGTTGAGCGCGTGGGACCAGGAGACCGCTGGCGCCTTCCCGAAGCCGGCTTCCGAGCGCGGCCAATTACGGTTTCCGCGGGATCACGGCGCCCATGCCGACGTTCCGTTCGAAGTCTGGGACACCGTCATGCGGCTGACGTCGGAGCAGGGCACGCGCTGGCTCCGAGTGCGCTTCCTGCGTCTAGCCGCCGCGGTGCGCGCTCCGGACCGAGGCTCGGCCTGGGCAGCCAGCGAATTCCTGCGGGCCGAGTTGACACTGGTGCCTGGCGCACCTGCCGGATCGGCGCATGTGGTCCGGAACAGCCGGGTCGCTCTGGGCATCGCGGGGCGGGCCAGTGACCCGCCGAAACTCTGGATCGACGGCGACAGCCTGGCGTGGGTTCGTACCGACGCCAGCGGCGACCAGTGGGAACTGGTGCTGCATGAGAGCGAACTGCAGGCGAGACTGCAGCTGACCCTGGCAACGCCACGGGTGACGTCGGGGGATACGGATTTGCCGGGAGGGCCCTGGACGGGCTACCTGTATCCGCATCTGGCAGTGACGGGCGAACTCAAGACGGCCGACGGCGCACGGCCGGTGCTTGGTACCGGCTGGTTTACCCACAACTGGGGCCCTGTGCCGCCGGTCGGTGGGCAGGTGACCTTCGACCGCTGGCTGTTGCAATTCGACCACGGGGATGCCCTGGTCCTAGTGCAGACACGGCGGCGCGACGGCAGCGCCCCCCCATCGTCACGCGCCGTCTGGATCGCGGCCAACGGCCAGATCCGAGCACTGGATCGCCCTGTGGCGCAGGTCAAGACGGGCATGCGTCGTCCCGACGCTTGGAGCTTGATAACGCCGGATGGCCGGACCCGTTTGAAAGTGGAAGCGGCGACGGAGTCAACCGACACGGCCACCGACCAGGGCATGTCGATCCCCGTGCGTGTGCAAGGTCAGCATGACGGGCGGCCGGTGGCCGGATGGGGCGTCATTGACGTCGGCTCACCCTGAGCTGCAATTCCATGGCCTGGACTCAATTCTGACGGAGGGCATCGTGAACGCAACTGGGCGAGCAACCTCGATCATGGCAGTGGTTCTGCTGCTTTCGGCTTGCGCCCCGGAAGAACCCGCGGTGCGCACGTCGCCTACCGGAACGGTGCCCGCGACGCCGCAGCGGGCCGGCAATCCGGACCAGGGTTACCGGGCATTGGTCAACGAAGCCTATATCAGCTGCGGCATGCCGACCGCGGCCTGGCGCAAGACACTCGGACCCGCCCCTCCGGAACAGCGGCTGCCGGGGCGCGTTCCGGGCAACGAGGAACTGCCGTACTCTCTGACGCGCCATCGCACACCGGCAGGCGCGGATCTGGTCGTCAGCAACTGCCTGGCCTGCCATGCGTCGTTCTTCAATGGCCAACTCGTGATCGGACTGGGCAACGAGAACCTCGATTTCACCGAGGACGTCAGTGCACGCGCGGAGGCGGCCGGAGCTTATGTCGAGGCTGAAGCCGATGTCGCCGAATGGAAACGCTGGGTCGCTGTTCTGCGTGCGACGGCGCCCTATACGACGACCGATACCGTCGGTGTCAATCCGGCCATCTCGGCGACTCTGGCTTTACTGGCGCATCGGGACTCAAAGACGCTCGCCTGGTCCGACACGCCGCTGATGGCGCCGCCGCCGCCGACCCCGGCCGCCACCAGCGTGCCGCCCTGGTGGCGCATGGGCAAGAAGCACGCGATGTTCTATAACACCGAGGGGCGCGGCGATCAGGCGCGCATCATGATGCTGGGCGCGCTGCTGTGCGCTGATGATGTCGCGACGGTCAAGGCCATAGACGCCTACGCACCCGACATCCGGGCCTATCTGGTCAGTCTGAAGCCACCCCAGTGGCCCTTCGGCGTCGAGGGAAAACTCGTCGAGCGCGGCCGCACCGTGTTCGAGCGGACCTGCGCCGCTTGTCACGGGACCTATGGCGCGTCACCGACATATCCGAACCTCGTCGTGGATCTGGCGACTATCGGCACTGATCCCGCGATGGCCCGCTTCGCCGCCGGCGGCGAGGGCGATCGGTTCAGCCGCTGGTTCAACGGTTCCTACTACGGAGAAATGGCGGAATCGGCGCCCGCGATGGGTTACATTGCCCCACCGCTGGACGGGGTCTGGGCGACCGCACCGTATCTCCACAACGGTTCGGTGCCGACGCTGGAGCTGCTGCTCGATAGCCCGCGCCGCCCCGCCTACTGGACGCGGTCGTTCGATTCGAAGGATTACGACCCAGCGACCCTGGGTTGGCGTTTCCGGGCTTTGCCACAGGGCAAGGCGGGGGTGGACCAACGCGAGGAGCGCAAGCGTATCTACGACACGACGTTGCCGGGGTATTCGAATGCGGGTCATACCTTCGGCGATGCGCTGACGGCCGACGAACGGCGCGCCGTGCTCGAATACCTCAAGACGCTATGACCCGGTCAGTACCCGCCGGGCGATGCCCGGGCGCGAACCCAGCCCCACAACCCAGAGACAGGCCCGATGAATAATCTGATCGCAGAGTGGATGCCCGGCTTGAATGCGATGGCCAACGTGCATCCGGTGCTGGTCCACCTACCGATTGCGCTGTTGTTCGGTTATGTCGTGGCGGCGGCGCTGGCGCTGGTGACCGGAAGGGAATCGCTGCGACATGCCGCGGCGTGGATGCTGTACTTCGGTACCCTCGGGGCTGCCGCTACGGTGGTGACGGGGTTGCTGGCAGCGGGTAGCGTCGAACACGACGAAACCGTGCACGAACTGATGGAGGCGCACGAGCGCTTCGGACTCGCCGTGTTGGGATTGGCGGCGCTGCTTTCCTTGTGGAACGTATGGGTGGGCCAGCGCCCCGCGCGGTGGGGGCGTGTTCTCGAACTCGTTGGAGGGTTGGGACTGTTGGTGCTCGTCAGCCTTGGGGCCGATCTTGGCGGAATGATGGTCTACGGCCATGGGGTCGCCATCGTGACCCGCTCGGTTCAGCCCGTCGAGGATTCAGCCGAGACCATGCTCCCGGATCTTCCGCCCGAGGATGTGCCGGCTCAGGCGTTGCCCCGGGATGCGGCCGCGCCGCCCCAACCGGCGGCCGCCGGCCACGGCCATTCCCACACACATACTCACGGGCACGGGCATACGCACCAACATAAACATTGAGAAGGCGGCCATCCTCAGGAGTGCAGCGACACGCTCAGGCCTCGAAGCTGTGCCCCGCGGTACGGGACGGCGCCGGGGTTTTACGACGCCAGCCACGCTCGCGGTAAATCAGGTAGAGAAACAGGCCCATCAACCCGGTCAGGGCCCAATACTTGATCCAGAAAAGCAGCTTAAGCTTGGCAAGAAAACCGGGATGACCCGACAGGTAGGCGTTGAAACGGCTGAGGAAGTCTCTGAGCATAGCCTATCTCTCCGCGGTTTCGACCATTCAGGTCGGCTTTGACTCGATCATCAAGGCATCAGCGCGCGATGGACTGCGCCGCTGTCAAGGCTGCACGTTTATGTAGAACGCGGTGAACCCCGCGCAGCCTGCCGGGCTCTGGCCCTTGGCGGTGATGCGAACCTTGCCCGCCTGGCTGATCGGTGCCGGGGGTAGGACATTCACCTGCAGATCACCGCTACGTAGCGGTGTGATCTGGGTCGGCACAGCCGCTCCGTTGATTTCCACCACCAAGGTACTGGCGTCGGTATCGGAAGCGAGGAAGGCGAATTCCGACAGGGAGGGTACCGTCGAACCGTCAACCGGCACCGGCTTCAGGAACTTCGGATCCTCACAGCCGCTGCTGCCGCCACCGCCTCCACCATAGGACCATGCGGCAGTCTGAAATCCTACAGCGCCCAGCAGGGCGACGATCGACAGAAAACGGCGCGGAGTGAACATGACTGATGTCCTCTTGTTGGCTAACGGCGAGACACGAACCGCGGGGCGGATAATGCGCAGGAGGGCGCGCCTCCGCTTACGATCCATTCCCGCAGCCTCTCATTGGAGAAGACGCCGGGCCAAGGGTTCCCCAACCCGTTCGGCTTGCGAGGGCGGCGCGCTTCAGCGCAGCGCCGCGACGATTTCGCTGACGATGGCCGGGCCACGGTAGATCAGCGCGCTGTAGACCTGGACCAGGCTGGCGCCGGCTTCCATCTTGGCTTGCGCGTCTTTGCCCGAGAACACCCCGCCGCAGGCGATGATCGGGAGGCTTCCGCCGAGCAGATCGGCCAGTTGCGCGACGATTGCGGTCGATCGCTCCCGTAGCGGCCGGCCACTGAGCCCGCCGGTTTCTTCCCCGTGGCGTAGACCTTCGACGCCGCTACGCGATGACGTCGTATTGCCGGCGATGATCGCATCGAGTCCGTGTTTGCGGACCGCGCCGGCCAATTCGCGCAGTTCGGGCGCCTCGAGATCCGGGGCGATCTTCACGGCAATCGGGACGGTTCGGCCATGCGCTTGCGCCAGGACTTCTCTTTCCGCTTGCAAGCCGGCCAGGAGTCGGTCGAGATGCGCGCCGCGTTGCAGATCGCGCAGGCCGGGTGTGTTCGGGGACGAGATATTGATCGCGATGTAACCGGCGACCGGATAAACCTCGCGGAGGCACGTCAGGTAGTCACCGAGCGCCTCTTCGACCGGCGTCGACAGGTTCTTGCCGATGTTAATGCCGAGCACGCCCCGGTACCGGGTCTTCCGCAAACGTCCGACGAGGTGCTCGACGCCCTGGTTGTTGAAACCCATCCGGTTGATCAGCGCCTCGGCCGGCGGGAGCCGGAACAGGCGAGGCGGTGGATTGCCGGGCTGCGGGCGCGGGGTGACGGTGCCGAGTTCGATGAAGCCAAAGCCCAGCGCACCGAGGCCGTCGATGCAGTCGCCATCCTTGTCCATCCCTGCGGCCATGCCGACCGGATTGTCGAAGCGCAGACCCATGACGTCGCGCGGCAACGACGGCACGCGCTGTCTCACCGGATTCAAGGGTCCGAGCGCGGCGAGTGCCTGCAGGCTGGCCAGGCTCCAGTGATGGGCGGTCTCGGGAGCGAGCTGGAACAACAGCGGCCGGGAGAGTCGATAGGCAGCGGACAGGAGCTTAGGGTGCATGGGTCTCAGATCTCGAGTGGGGAGACGGACGGCGCCGGGGGGTTGGCAGGAAAGCCGGGAGCCCCGCGGAATGGTTCATCGATGGAGCCGCGCACGGCCATCCCGATCTCTCGCAGCAGGTCAGGGTCGATGCACTGTGTGCGTTGATGTTCGCGACACAGCGCGCCGCGAAAGCCCAGATAGTCGGGCTGCAGGGGTAACAGAGCCGGGATGTCCTCGGCGCATAGCGAACCGGCCAGCCCACACAGCAGGCCTTGGCTTCGCACTTCCGTCACGAAGCGCGACAGCGACTGGAGCGAGCAGATCTCGGTCAGGGAACCGCGCGTCTTCTCGGCCGTGTCCAGCATGCAGCCGGCGAAGCCGGCCCGAGCCAGCATTCGGGGAAGCTCTGCACTGGGGGCATGATCGCCGAACAGTACCGCGACCAGACGGGTGCCGGATCGGGCCAGGGGCTCAAGCGCCGAGAGCGTGCCCTCGAGGTTGCCGCCGGGGAAAAAGCCGAGCTTGACATAATCGACGCCGGTCGCTGCCATGGCGCGTGTCTCCGTCAGGATGCGCGCAGGCTCCAGCGGCAGGTCGCCGATGGTGGCGCTGATGCGCTGGGAGTCTCCCAGGCGGCGGACGATCTCCGCCACGTCGCCGACGTCCAGTGCCCCAAGGGCGCCGTGCTCCGGCGCCTTCAGATCCAGGATATCGACCGCAGCGGCTGCAGCGATCCGCGCCTCTTCCAGGTTCCGGACGCTGGCGAGAAAGCCGGTCATGCCGACACCGCCTTGCTTTCCGCCTTCCGCCGGTGCTCGGCGATCCGGTCTGTCAGCCAGCCCCAGGCTTCGCGCTCACGCGGACCCGCCGTCTTGTCCATGCCGATCTGCAGGTAGGTCATCTCGGATTCGATCTTGTGCGGCGGTAGCCGATCGAGCCGGCTGACCAGGATGGCTGCCTCAAGTACCGCGAACTGGGCGCGGTTGAAACCCCGAAATGCCTGGTGATGAGCTTCGTGCACGGCACGGCACAACAGCCTGGGACGTGTGTCGTCGTCTCCGATTTCGATGACCTCGACCTCGACGTGAGCCAGCGTGTCGCGCAGGCGACTGCAGGCGATCCGAGCGGCCGGGGCCAGCGGCCAGTCCCGCCGTCCGGTCAGGCAACCGGCGAAGATGCGCACGTCATCGGTCATGTTGATGACCGCGCAGCCGGACGCAAGCAGGTTTTCGAGGGTTGTCGATGGGCGGAAGGGCATGATCAGGTAGCCCGCGTCCACGACATGGACACCCATTGGAGCGATGTGGCACGCGCCGCCGGGTGCCTGACTCGTGACGATGGTTTCGAGGATCATTCGTCGTCCTTTGCTTTGCGTTGCAGGGTCGTGCCGGCCTGCTTGTAGGCATGCAGATCCACGCCGGCGGAGGCGTCGTCTTTGGTAGCGCAGCCCCAGCGCAGCGGCTCGTCCTGCGTGTATCGCTTGCCGAGCAGCCAGGCGATCTGGGCGCGGGCTAGCTCGACACCGAGGTAGAAGGCATGCCCACCGTCCTGTTCGACCCCGAGTTCGGGAAACAGCGCGAACGGATCGGTGGCGGTGTGCAGGCCGTTGCGGCTGAAGATGTGCATGCCTTCGCTGCTGACCTGGATACGGTAGCTGGGATCGTGAATCGCTTGCGCCAGGGCGCGGATCTCGTCCGCGGAGTAGGGGAAGGGCGAGCGTTCGTGCAAGGCCATCAGACCGTCGTCAATCAGTTTCGGCAGTGTGCCGAGCCCGGCGGCCGCATGCATGATGCGCCGCGCGAGGTCGGCTTCGGCGACTGCCCGTCGGGCATGCTTGCTGACCTCGGTCGCGAGGATCTGGTTGATCCCGAGCTCGGAACAAACGCCTAACAGGATAGCATTGATGCCCGCGGTGTCGGCGTGCGTCAGCTCGGTCAGATTGCCGACCCCCATCATGATCTCGGCGCCCGGGTGCCGCGCGCGCGTGTCCCGGTAGCGCACCAGCGAGTCCGTGAAACCGAAATGGATGGGGTCGAGGATCGGGTCGAGAATGAACGGCCGGCCGCGGGCTTCGAGTGCATTGGCGGCCCGCGACAGCGAGTCGAGATCGCCGTGGGTCTCCGGTATCAGGATGGGCGTCGCGGCAACCTCATCGGCGATCCACAGCGAGCTTTCGTGCAGGCTCAGCAGATAATCGGCCCCGGCGCGACCGCCACGCAGCAGATCGTCGTCTTCCAGCGAGTCGACACTCACCTGGAACCCCTCGGCTTTCAGTGCCCGGACCGACTCCTCGAGATGGGGGAAAGGGGTTTCGGGCAGGCAACCGAGGTCGATGACGTCGGCGCCGTCGGCGCGATAGGCTGTGGCACGGCGGCCAATATCCTCGACCGAGAGCCGGGGAGCGTCGGTGATTTCGGCAAAGATCCGCAGGCTGTAATGGCTCAGGTCCGGCTGGCGGGCCTTCCGGCCGAAGAATTCCGGCAGGTCGCGCAATTCCTCGGGACCGCGCTCGAACCGTATGCCAAGATCTTCGGATAGCTGATCGAGGTCGCCCCGGCAACGGCCGGGCACGATCACGCGATCAGCGCCGAAAGTGTCCTTCAGCCGTCGCCGGATCATGTCGGCGGTCATCAACGCGGCGACGCTGACGCCGAGTTGGTGCACCGTGTAGGTGAACTCCGGCTGGATCTCGGCCAGCACCTGACGCAGCTGAGGTTCGGCGAGTTTCCCGGTCAGGAACAGGACATGCCCGGTCATCGGCGCGAGCGGGGTTTTGCTTGCGGTTTGGGGCCCGTATCCTTGCACGGGGCGGGCAGGTCGGTAGTTCCGGGGTGGTTCATGAAACCGTGATATCCGGCGATTGCCGTCCGGTCTGATGCAGGGCCGATCGGGACGGGCAGGGGCAGGGATACGGCTCGCAGCTCACCCCGACAGGTGATCCGTGGCGTGGCGCAGGACCGCGTGTGATGACGATGGTATCAAAACAGGCCGGACGCTGCCCAACGCCGCCTTCCTGCAGTTGCTGCAGGCGGGTATGCGGTGCCGGCCGATTGCTGTGTCGTCCCTTTACCGGGGCGGACGTATACGCAGGGATTTGCTCCCGTTCAATAAAGCTCCCCCGACCAAAGCTCGCCTGACCAGATCCCGCCCGCACTGTCTGCGGTGGGGCATCAAGCGGCTGGGGCCGGCCTCACAAGCGTTGGGCTGAACCCGGAAAGCCCGCTCGATGCCGAGCAGAGGCGCCAAGGCGACCCATGGTGGAGAGCCCGACCCAATTCGAGGATTTGCGGTAGGGAGGTGTATCGAGGACCGTCGGGGGCGCAGGTTCCGGCGTGAACGGCGCGCTCTCCTCGCGAACCTCCAGGCCCGTCGAGCGCAACAGCTCGTTCAGCAAATGATCGTGGGGATAACGTATTTCGCCGCTGCCGATCTGCAGCGGCACACGCTGGCTGCTCAGTTGGTGACCGATCCGCGCCAGCAGGCCCTCATCGTCGATCCGGACTATCGAAACCGCTTCGCTGGCCGCGCGCACCTGGACCACGAGACCCTCGTCGCCCAGCAGGCGGTCGCCGTTGCGGAGCACCGAGCCGCGGGCCAGCACCACACCGACTTCACGACCGCTGTCGAGCTGCGCCAGGAAGCGGCTGCGCTGACGCTCGTCGAAAGGGAGAGTGAGCGTGTCGCTCGCCTGGGCGCCGTAGCCGGCAAAACGGGTCAGCTTCAACATCTTCGGTAGTTACCCGGGTAAGTCAGGTTCAGAAGGCGACCGTGTCCGGCGGCGGCCCCGGCCCATTTCATCGGCCCGCGCTGGGCGGGCCCAGACGGTCGCCGTCAAACCGACAGAAACCGTTGCACGATGTCACCGTTCAGGTCGCTCATCGGTCCGGACGCAACGTTCCGACCCTTCTCCATGATGACGAAATGGTCGGCAACGCGGCGGGCGAACGGCAGTTTCTGTTCGACCAGCAACACCGTCACCCCCATTTCCCGGTTGAGCCGGACGATCACGTCCCCGATCTCATGCACGATGTTGGGCTGGATGCCTTCGGTCGGCTCGTCGAGGATCAGCAGCTTCGGATCGATCACCAGCGCGCGCCCGATCGCAAGCTGTTGTTGCTGTCCACCCGACAAGTCCCCCCCGCGCCGGTGCAGCATGCTCTTCAATACCGGAAAGATCTCGAACACCTGGTCGGGTATCGTCTTCCGGCGGTCCGCTCGCGCCGCCAGGCCGATTCGCAGGTTTTCCTCTACCGTCATCAGAGGAAAGATGTCCCGTCCCTGCGGGACATAGCCGATACCCAGGCTTGCTCGCGCTTCGGCCCTGACCTTGGTCAGGCCCTGGTCCAGCAAATCCATCGCTCCGGATTTTGTCGGCAAGAGCCCCATGATGCATTTCAGCAGTGTGGTCTTGCCGACGCCATTCCGGCCCATAAGGCAGGTGCATGCCCCCCCCAACACGGTCAGGTCAAGATCCCACAGAATGTGGCTCTCGCCGTAAAACTGGTTCAATCCCGAGACTTTTAACATCAGGCCCCCAAATAGACTTCGATGACCCGTTGATCCTGCTGGACTTCATCCATCGACCCTTCGGTCAGCACGGAGCCTTCGTGCAGCACGGTGACCTTGCGAGCAATGGAACGGACGAATTCCATGTCGTGTTCGACGACCACCACGGAATGCTTGCCCGCCAGTGACAGCAGCAACTCGGCGGTGCGCTCGGTTTCCTGGTGTGTCATGCCGGCAACCGGTTCATCCACCAGCAGCAGTTTCGGTCTCTGCATCAGCAGCATGCCGATTTCCAGCCACTGTTTCTGACCATGGGACAAGGATCCCGCTCGCTGCCGGCGCTGTTCCGGCAGGCCGATCGTGTGCAGCACGTCCTCGATGTCGTCCCGTTGCTGGCCGTTGAGCTTGGCGAAGAGGGTCGGCCAAGTGCGCTTGTCCGTCCGCATGGCCAGTTCCAGGTTTTCAAAGACACTGAGTTCCTCGAACACGCTGGGTTTCTGGAATTTTCGTCCGATGCCGGCCTGGGCGATCGCGGGTTCGTCGAGTTCGAGCAGATCGATGATCTGCCCGAAGAAGGCGGTGCCGCGGTCGGGCCGTGTCTTGCCGGTGATCACGTCCATCATCGTCGTCTTGCCGGCCCCATTGGGGCCGATGATGCACCGCAACTCGCCGTCGTTGATGTAGAGCGTGAGCTGGTTAAGTGCGCGGAACCCATCGAAGCTGACGGTGATGTCTTCCAGGTACAGAATTGGGCCGTGCGTGGTATCCAGGCGAGGATCCGCGACGCCATCGGTGGCGGACGCCGGGCCGGCCGGGTTCGTCGTGAGTACATGCGCGCCGGTCATGCCCTTTCTCCGCGCCGCTGGCTCATCAAGCCGATCAGGCCGTGTGGCAGGAACAAGGTCACCAACACGAATAGCGCACCGAGGGCAAACAGCCACACTTCCGGCAGAATCGCCGTGAAGACCGTCTTGGAGTAGTTGACCAGGATGGCGCCGAGCACCGCGCCGTAAAGCGTCGCCCGGCCGCCGACCGCCACCCAGATCACCAGTTCCAGCGAATTCAGCGGGGAAAACTCGCCGGGATTGATGATGCCGACCTGCGGCACGTAGAGGGCGCCCGCGATACCGGACAGCACGGCGGAGAACACGAAGATCCAGAGCTTGAACCACTCGACGCGGTAGCCGATGAAGCGGGTGCGCGATTCGGCGTCGCGCACCGCCACGACGACCCGCCCCAGCTTCGAACTGACGACGAAGCGGCAGGCGACATAGGCGAGCGCCAGGCACAGCGCGGTCGTCACGAACAGGAACACCCGCGTGCCGTCGGCCTGCAAGCTAAAGCCGAGCAGATCCTTGAAGTCGGTCAGTCCGTTGTTGCCGCCGAAGCCCATTTCGTTGCGGAAGAAGGCCAGCATCAGGGCATAGGTCAGGGCCTGGGTGATGATCGACAGGTAAACGCCGGTCACCCGCGAACGGAAAGCCAGCCAACCGAATACAAAGGCCAGCGAACCGGGTACGAGCAGCACCATCAGCGCGGCGAACCAGAACCGGTCGAAGCCCAGCCAGTACCACGGCAGCTCCGTCCAGTTCAGAAACACCATGAAATCCGGCAGCAGCGGATTGCCATAGACGCCGCGGTCGCCGATCTGCCGCATCATGTGCATGCCCATGGCATAACCGCCCAGTGCGAAAAAGGCGCCATGGCCCAGGCTGAGAATGCCGCCGAAGCCCCAGACCAGATCCACCGCCAGTGCCAGCAGCCCATAGCAGAGGTATTTGCCGATCAGGGTCAGCGTGTAAGCGGAAATATGCAGGGGCGATGTTTCAGGCAGCAGCAGATGGAGCGCGGGAAGAAACACACCGACCAGCACCAGTAGCGCCAGAAAGACCCGGCCACCGGCGTCGCGTGCGAGCAATACGGAAATACCCATGTCTCAGCCCTCCGCCGCGCGCCCTTTCTGCGGGAACAGTCCCCGCGGGCGTTTCTGGATGAATACGATGATGAAGATCAGGATCAGGATCTTGGCGAGCACGGCGCCGGCAAAGGGTTCGAGGATCTTGTTGGCAACGCCCAGCGTCATACCGCCCACGAGCGTCCCCCACAGATTGCCCACGCCACCGAAGACGACCACCATGAAGGAGTCGACGATGTAGGCCTGCCCGAGGTTGGGGCCGACGTTGGTCAACTGGCTGAGGGCCACACCGGCGACGCCGGCGACGCCCGAACCAAGTCCGAAGGTCATGGCATCGACGCGATCGGTACGTATTCCCATGGCCTTGGCCATCGACCGATTCTGGGCGACTGCTCGCACTTCCAGCCCCAGACGAGTCTTCTTCAGGATCGCCAGCAGCGCCCAGAACACCAGCAGGCCGAACACGATGATGTAGAAGCGGTTCAGCGTCAGCGACAGGGCCCCGTTGATTTCGACCGAGCCGCTCATCCACGAGGGCGTCGCCACGCTGCGGTTCAGCGGCGAAAAGATCGACCGGACGACCTGCTGCAGAAACAGGCTGACCCCGAAGGTCGCCAGCAGCGTTTCGAGAGGCCGCCCGTACAGGAAGCGGATGATGCCGCGCTCGATACCGATGCCGACGAGGCCGGAGAGCACGAAGGCCGCCGGGATCGCCACGAACAGCGACCAATCGAGGTGCTCGGGCATCAACAACTGCACGACATAGGTGGTGTAGGCGCCCAGCATCATCAATTCGCCGTGGGCCATGTTGATGACCCCCATGACGCCAAACGTTATCGCCAGTCCGATGGCTGCCAGCAACAGCACGGCGCCCAGGCTGAGGCCAAAGAACAGCGTCTCGGCCAGATGATTGAGCTGGAGCTTGAGTTCCAGGTTACTGATCACGGCGGCGGCAAGATTGCGGACATCGGCGTCCGGTTCGACAAAGCTGCCGTCCTCTCGTGTCTCCACCAGTTCGGCGAGCTTGTTGCGAACCTGCTGGTCGAGATTCCCTTCCAGGGCGCGGATGGCCTGCAGGCGCGTTGCCTTGTCCGCGCTGCCGATGTCGGCTAGCGCCAGTGCCGTGCCGATCGCGGTACGGACAGCCGCATCCTTCTCCAGCGGATAGCGTGCGCGGAGCAGGCTAGTCGACTCGACATCCGCCTGTTCGGTGAGGGCCTGCACGGCTTGCAGGCGTTGCCCGGCATCCTCGGCGCCCAGTTCGCGCCGCGCGATCAGCCGCTTCACCGCGTTGCGGAGCGTGTTGTTGATGGCGATTTTCTTGATGTCGAAGCGGCCAGCGCTGCCCGCGGATTGACCGGATTCGAGGTCGGTCAGATCGAAACCATCGCCAGTCGTGGTGGCGGAGACGATGCGTCCGCTGCCCTTGACGACATAAAGGCGGTTCTCCAGCAGTGCATTCAAAGCTGCCAGGACGCGCGGATCATCGACCGTGGCCAACCGCTCGATCGCTTCCGGCAAGTCCGCCGTGGGCGCGTCCTTCAGACGCGATAGGGCATTGCCAAAGGCGGTCGATTCCGACTCGGCCTTGACCAGCGCCGGAATCAGTAAACAGCCGATCATGATCCAGATCCCCCGCCGCCAGGACCGCCGTCGAGGAGGTGGGGAAGGGCACCTGCCGCCAACACTGGCGGGAAACCGTGAAAAAGTCGTGCGATACGTCAAGATGTCGGCCTCCTTGGTCCCGATTCGAGGTTCCGATTTCATCGTGTGGCCGCTCGCCGCCACCCGGCTGGCCACGGAGGGCCCGTCCGGTGGCGGTGGGGCGAGCCGTCTCAGTATTTCTGACCGGAGCACTTCTTGGTCTTGGTGTTGTAGTTGCCGCAGTTGATCGGCGGCGTCCAGTCGGCCACGATGGCCTTGCTCTCCGGCAGGAAGTCGGACCAGGCATCGCCATCCACCAGGCCCTTGGTCTGCCAAACGGTCTGAAACTGGCCATCCTCCTGAATCTCTCCGATCAGCACCGGCTTCGAGAGGTGATGGGCCTTGTTCATCTTGGCGATGCCGCCGGTGAGGTTGGGGAACTCTGTGCCGATCATGGCCTTCTCGACGGCGTCGGTCGCGGTCGATCCGGCTTTTTCGACCGCCTTGACCCACATGTTGAAGCCGATGTAGTGCGCTTCCATCGGGTCGTTCGTCACCCGTTTGGTGCTCTTGATGAAGGTCTGCCACTTCTTGATGAAATCGACGTTCTCGGGCGTGTCGACGCTCATGAAGTAATTCCACGCCGCGAGGTGTCCGACCAGCGGCTTGGTGTCGATGCCGGAAAGCTCTTCCTCGCCGACCGAGAAGGCGACCACCGGCAGCTTGTCGGCCGCGATGCCCTGATTGCCGAGTTCCTTGTAGAACGGAACGTTCGCATCGCCGTTGATGGTCGATACCACCGCCGTTTTCTTGCCGGTCGAGCCGAACTTCTTGATTTCCGCGACGATGCTCTGCCAGTCCGAATGACCAAACGGGGTGTAGTTGATCATGATGTCCTTGGGCTTCACGCCCTTGGCCTTCAAATAGGCCTCCAGAATCTTGTTGGTCGTGCGCGGATAGACGTAGTCGGTTCCTGCCAGCACCCAGCGCTGCACCTTCAGGTCGTTCATCAGATAGTCGACCGCCGGGATCGCCTGTTGATTCGGAGCCGCCCCGGTGTAGAAAACGTTCTTCGACGATTCCTCACCCTCATACTGGACCGGATAGAACAGCAGGCCGTTCAACTCCTCGATCACCGGCAACACGGACTTGCGCGACACCGAAGTCCAGCACCCGAAAATCGCGGCTACCTTGTCCTTGGACAGCAACTCCCGTGCCTTTTCCGCGAACAACGGCCAGTTTGATGCGGGATCGACGACCACTGCCTCGAGCTTCTTGCCCAGCAGTCCCCCCTTCTTGTTCTGCTCCTCGATCAGCATCAGCATCGTGTCTTTCAGCGTCGTCTCGCTGATCGCCATCGTGCCGGACAGTGAATGCAAAACGCCGACCTTGATGGTTTCTGCGGCCTGGGGCGCCGTCGCCGGCAATACGGTGGTTAGCGAAACAAGGGCGAAGCGGGACAGGGCTCCGCGAATTGACGTGATTCTCGTCATGGATGAGATGCTCCTGGTTGCGATGATAGTGAAGTGGGCGGGACGGCAGACGGGTCAGATCTGCATCTGGAAACCCAGCGAAATGGCCGTGGCGTTGTTGCCGGTTGCGGTGGTCGTGTAATCCAGTCCTTTGGTCAGCAGGCTGCCGTATTGTCCCAGCAGGGAAATACGCAGGTTGTGGCCATCGATGACATAGTTCACGCCGCCTTCGAACATGTTGCGATCCGGGCTGTTGATCGGCGCGACCTCGACATACCGCACATACGGCTGGAACTGCCCGATCCAGACCTTGTTCGGGATCAGATACATCAGGCTGGTGTCGATCGCGTTACCTTCGAACATCGGGAACGAGTTCGCGTAGCCATTGGCCTTGTCGGCCAGGCGCGCCGCCATGTCGTACCCGTGGATGCCGTAGTTCTTGTACTCCCCGTTGAAGGTGATGACACCCGAGTCGCCTTTGTCGAAAGGCATCTCGAACAGGAGATCCACCGAGGTGGCACGCAGGTTGCCGGGGTTGAGCCGGTTGCCGGCGCCTTCCTCCTGGTATTGGTTGCTGGCCGCGAGTGTCAGGATGTCGCCGCCTTTACCGTAATAGGTGCCCGAGGTGTAGTAAGCGGGATTCTTCTCGACGTCGAGGAAGTTGTAGGCGACACGCTGCGCGTACAGCAGATTGGCATCGTGGTTGGCGCCGCCATTCAAGCCATTGAAGAACCCGAAGGCATACTTGAGGCGCTTCTCGTAGAACTCGCCCCAGGCGGTTACGCCGTCATCACGGCCGAATGAACCGGCGGAGATACCGCCGCCCGCGAACACCGGGAAGAAATCGGCCGAGATGAAGGGCGTGCCGGTGATGAAGCCGTTCTGCGAGGAATCGCCTGCCGAAGCGAAGGGCATATAGGTCGGAGAAAAGAACGGTCCGTTCATCTCTCGCCGCTCGGCCGGAACCAGCATGCGGCCGACCCAGACATTGAACAGGGGATGCACATCGAATTTGGCGATGGCGTCGAGCACGCGGACTTCGCCCCCGTCGTTACAGGTCTGGCAATCGGTGTTGAACTCCAGTTTGAAGTATTCGTGCAACTGCGCATTCAAATAGATACGCATGTTGTCGATGTTGAAGTTGTTCGATGACTTGTTGTCGGTGAGCCCGGACCCACCCGACAGCGAACTGAAACTGGTCCTTAGCCCCAAGCCGATACTGATCCACTTGGTGTCGTCAATCTTGAATGTGGCGCCGGCCTGTGAGGTCGGCGAGTGTCCCAGCGATGCCACGGCCAACGCTGCCGACAGCAGCGCCGTCGGCTTCATCCGCTCTCTGATTGATGCGCCGAAGTATCGGACTTTGGTCATTGCGATAACCCCTTGGTGGACAGATTGACAGTCAGTGCTGAACCCAGAACGGAACCCGCTTCGAGAAGCCGTCCGGCGTCGGAAGGCACCGGAAGGAATGTACCGATACGGGTTTAAGTCTTTGTTCGTACGGGGCTAATTAGAGTTTGGCAACGGGCGCCGCTCAATACGTCAAATGACGTATGGGAGACGGTATCGGCATGGTGTCCAATACACGGCTACTTGCTGCGAGGCGGTGGCGCGAAGGCGCTCCTTCCCGGGATTGAGGTCGCGGGAAGGAACGCCACGGACTTCGCGTGACCCCGATCCGGGAACGGCTCGAATCGTGCTGGCGCAGGTCATGGCTGTTGCGTGAACATCAAAGAAGAGAGTGCTTATGCGTGCAATTCCTCCGCTGCTTTCGGCGATCGTCCTGACGTCCTGTGCGACGGGGAACCGACCTGAGGGCATGATCCCGCTGCCCAACTCCGTCAGGAGTATTCGCCTGCAATTGACTTCCGAGCAGCTGGGGCCCGCGTCCGGACTGGGCCGGACCCGCGAGCTTTCCGCGGCCATTGGCCGCAATCTGCGATCTCACGGCTACCCGGTTTACGACGATGACCCTGTCCGGGGCGGCCATGCCGCGTACACGCACGTAATGGGGGCGCGCGTCTCGGCGCCCGAGAAGCGCAGCACCCCGCCGGGGCTGTCTTTTACCTTCGGCAGCTCCGATCCGCGCGCGCTCGATTTCCAGAAAGCGGACGTGGTGTCGATCACCTGCCTGCTGGGCTCCGTCGAGAAGCCAGACGAGGCGGTCACCTTGAAAGGCGATTTCGCGCTGGAAGTGGGGCTCGGCAACTGGCTCCAGGCGCGCCGCGCGCCCGCCTCGATGGCGTTCTATACCGATCGTATCGGCACGGTTTGTCTGAATCTGCTGGCCAATCTGGGAATCCTGAAGGCGCCCACGCCCGAGAGTGCGACCCAGGCGCCCTGGACGCCCGAGGTGCGGGTCGAGGTCCGCGACAAGCCGGGTAGCGTTGATGACGACGTTCTGCCCTGGGTTTCATCCCCGGCTCCCACCGCAACGGCCGAGCCCACCCCGGGGCCGGTCAAACAGGCCGCCGTGCCGGCGGCGACACCCGTACCGGCCCCCGATGATGTCAAGACCGAGGTCCGGACACCGCAGATCAGCGATCGCAAGCAGGTCGTCATCCACAGCCGCGGCAACCCGGTCATCCTCGAGTTCGGCTACGAGCGCAGGTAAGCCCATCGTCCGGGGCGGGTGCGTTTTCCGGTCGCCTCAGCCGAGCGGCTGAACCGGTTTGGTGCGTATCGGGAGGTTCCCTGACCTGGGGTAGTGCAGGACCTGAGAGTGCGGGCCAGCGGCGACGCCCGGGGAGTCGCCGCCGCGAGAGTCTGGGCAAACTCAGCCGGCTATTTGTTGAGTCAGTGACTGGGGTTTGGATCGGGCGCGGGGCCGATAGCGTCGCCAGGACGGTCGCGGGCCTGTAACTTGCTTGCCACAAATTGTGGCGACGCTCGCCAGCGCTCAAGCTGCATCATCCGCCGACGGGCAGAGGTCCGGGGCTTGGGAGCTGACTCAGGCCGGTCAGAACGCCAGCGCCCGGAACGAACCCCCGGCACCATCCACCGTCCAGGAACCTTTTCGTGAGGGTATTCAGCCAGCAGTCCGTAGCCAAAGTCCGCCGCGACTACAACGCCTGGGTCGCGGACGAGACCCTCGAAGATTATGCCCTCCGCTTTGCACCGCGTTCGTTCCGCAAATGGTCGGAGTTCAGGGTCGCGAACACGGCCTTCGGCTCCGTTTCATTTCTGGTACTCGAAGCGATCGGCGGTTCGCTGACCATCAGCTACGGCTTCACCAATGCCTGCAGCGCCATCCTCGCCGTCGGCCTGATCGTTTTCCTGACCGGGTTGCCGATCGCCTATTACGCGGCGCGGCACAACATCGACATGGACTTGCTGACGCGCGGCGCGGGGTTCGGCTATCTGGGGTCCACGATGACCTCGTTGATCTACGCGGCCTTCACTTTCACGCTGTTCGCGTTGGAAGCGTCGATCATGTCGCTGGCGCTGGAACTCTATTTTCATATCCCCATCGCGCTGGCTCACGTCATCAGCGCCCTGGTGATCATCCCCCTGGTGGTTTACGGCATCACCAACATCAACCGTCTGCAGTTGTGGACGCAGCCGATCTGGTTGCTGTTGCTCACGCTCCCATTCGTCGCGGTCTTCCTCCGCGAGCCCGGTGCGCTGCAAGGTCTTGGCGCGTTCGGAGGCCATGGGGAGCACCCGGCGGCATTTGACTGGCTGAAGTTCGGGGCCGCGAGCACCGTGGCGTTCTCGATGGTGGCGCAGATAGGCGAGCAGATCGACTTCCTGCGCTTTCTGCCGGACAAGACGCGGAACAACCGCTGGCGCTGGTGGGCCGCGACCATCATCGCGGGTCCCGGCTGGATCGTGTTCGGCATCATCCGCCAGTTGGGTGGGGCGTTTCTGGCCTACCTGGCGATACAGCACGGCGTGAGCCCGGATCATGCACACGAACCCAGCCAGATGTACCTGATCGCCTACGGCTTCGTATTCGCCAATCCCCAGATCGCGCTGACGGCGACCGCGGCGCTGGTGGTGGTCTCACAGATCAAGATCAATGTCACCAACGCTTATGCAGGTTCGCTGGCATGGTCGAACTTCTTCTCGCGCCTGACCCATAGCCATCCAGGTCGCGTGGTGTGGCTGGTGTTCAACGTCGCCATCGCACTGTTGCTGATGGAGTTGGGCGTCTTCGGTGCGCTGGAGCGAGTGCTTGGCCTGTTCTCGAACGTCGCGATCGCCTGGATCGGTGCCCTGGTGGCAGACCTGGTCGTCAACAAGCCCCTCGGTCTCAGTCCCTCCGGGCTCGAATTCAAACGGGCTTATCTGCCCGACATCAATCCGGTCGGCGTCGTGTCGATGCTGTCTGCGTCCGCCCTGTCGATCGTTGCTTACCTCGGATTGTTCGGTGAAATCCCCCAGGCATTCTCCGCGTTCATTGCCCTGGGTACGGCGTTTGCGCTGGCTCCGGTCATCGCGAAACTGACGCGTGGCCGCTACTACCTCGCACGCGACCGGAGTCACTGGGGGGCGGCCAGCCCGGAGGCTGCCTGCTGCATCTGTGGTAACCAGTTCGAAGCCGAGGACAAGGCCTATTGTCCGGCTTACCAAGGTACGATCTGTTCGCTGTGCTGTACGCTGGATGCCCGCTGCCGCGATGCCTGCAAACCCGGTGCGCGACTGGAAGACCTGTTGCGCCGCTTGGGAGAGCGCTGGCTTCCGAGACGCTTTTCGCCAGAGTTCAAGTATCGCCTGAGCCAGTTCCTGATGCTCTATCCCATTCTGGCCGGCACGATGGGTCTGTTCATCGGCGTCATCTACTATCAGGACATACTGGCTTTGGCCGACCGGCAGGGTACGTCGGTCTCCTTGCTCTACAGCAACTTCATCAAGGTCTACTCGTCCTTGCTGGTGTTCCTGGGACTCGGCGCCTGGTGGCTGGTACTGAACAATGAGAGCCGGCGCGTGGCCCAGGAGGAATCCAATCGCCAAACGGGGCGTTTGCTGCGGGAGATCGACGAGCACCGCAAGACCGATGCGGAGTTGCAGCAGGCCCGACAACTGGCTGACCGCTCAAACCAGGCCAAGAGCCGGTTTCTCAGCGATATGAGTCACGAAATCCGCACGCCCTTGAACAGCATCCTGGGCTATGCCCAATTGCTCAAGAAGGACCCGCGCATACCAGAACACCGTCGCGATGCGGTGGAAATCATCGGGCGGAGCGGTGAACACCTGTCGCGCCTGGTCGACGACATTCTGGACATTGCGCGCATCGAAGCCCGGAAATTCGAGCTGAAGCGTAGCGTGTTCGATTTTCCGGCGTTGATCGAGCAACTGGTGCGCATGTTCAAGCCGATGGCTGAAGCCAAGGGTCTGGCCTTCCGGTGTCAGATCGTCGACCCCTTGCCGCGCCGGATACGGGGGGACGAGAAGCGGGTCGGACAGATTCTGATCAACCTCCTCAGCAACGCCGTGAAATTCACGGCTTCGGGGGAAGTCCTGCTGCGGATCGGCTGCACTGGGGAAGTGGTGACGATACACGTCGTGGACACGGGCGAGGGGATTCCGCACGATCAGTTCGAAGTGATCTTCGAACCGTTCAAGCGCTTGAATAGCCAACACGGGAATGCCGCTTCCGGTACCGGCCTCGGGCTCACCATCAGCAAGATCTTCGCGGAGATCATGGGCGGTGAACTCAGCGTGCAAAGCGATGTCGGCCAAGGCACGACCTTTTCGCTGAAACTGTTTCTGCCCTGCGTCGAACACTATGGCGAGCCGGAGCAGGAGGCCGCCGTCGTGGGCTATGCCGGCCGGCGCCAACGTATTCTGATCGTGGATGATCAGGCGGAGCATCGGGCTCTGCTCCGTTCCATCCTGACCCCCCTGGGTTTCGTGTTGAGTGAGGCGGCGTCCGGAGCCGATTGCCTGGTCCAGGCCTGCCGCGACAGACCGGACCTCATTTTGCTCGATCTGGTGCTGAACGACCTGCACGGTGTCGAGGTGGCCCGCCGCTTGCGAAGCTCGGGGAACAAGATGCCGATCATTGTCGTCAGTGCCAACGCGTACCAGAGCGACCGCCGTGAGGCGATCTCGGCTGGATGCGACGATTTCATCGCGAAGCCGATCCAGATTCGCGAACTCCTGTGTCAGATCAAGTTGCACCTCAACCTGGACTGGATGGCCGAGTCCGACGCCTTGGTAGACATCCCTTCAAGCGTGAGTGCGCAGGCGTGGGAGGAACCCATGCTCATGCCCAATTCGATCCAGTTGGCCAAGTTGGCGGCCGACGCGCGAATCGGTGACCTCCGCGCGCTGACGGAACGTCTGCGCGTGCTCGCCTCCGACGATGCCCGGTATGTGCCCTTCGTCAACCGCGTCCAGAGCTTCGCGAAGGAATTTCGGTTGGGTGACATCAAACGTTTCCTCAACGGCGGCTGAGCATGGCCCGTTCGAACTTCGGCAGCGCCGGCACCGTGATGATCGTCGATGACGTACCCGCCAATCTGGCGTTACTGTCGGATGCGCTGGAAGACGCGGGCTACCGCGTGCTCGTGGCCACGGACGGGCCGTCCGCGCTGGAGCAGCTGAACTGTGTCAGGCCGGATGTGATCCTGCTCGATGGTGTGATGCCGGGAATGGACGGTTTTGAAGCCTGTCGGCGTATGAAACTGGATCCGGCCACGCGGGACATACCGATCATTTTCATGACCGCTCTAGGCGAACTTCAGCATTTGCTGCGCGGTTTCGACGAAGGCGCCATCGATTACATCGTCAAACCGCTCAGAAACGACGAGGTCATTGCGCGTGTCGGTGCTCACGTCGCGCAGGCTCGTATCGCCCGGAGGGCAGAGCAGGCGCTGGAGTACAACGACTTGGCAGCGGTGGCGATCGACAGGTATGGTCGGATCACCTGGCTGACCCCCTCAGCCCGCTACTGGTTGCGCGCGGTAGCCGCGGCCCCGGTCGGGGCCGATGAAGCGGATTTTTTCGAGCGTTTGCCGGAGCCGCTGTCGTCCTGGGCACGGCAACAAATCGAGGCAGGCGAAGAGTCCCCCTTCAGCTTGCGACAGCGCGGCGACCATTTCACGGCCCGTATGGGTGATGGACGGATCGAAGGTGAGCATTTGGTGTTGCTGCAACGGCGTTCGGGCGAGTGGGACCTGAATTCCGTCAAGGACCGCCTCGGCCTGACCTTCCGCGAGACCGAAGTGCTGATGTGGATCGCCCGCGGGAAAACCAACCGTGACGTCGGACAGATACTCGGAAGCAGCCCGCGCACCGTCAACAAGCATCTCGAGCATGTGTTTTACAAACTCGGAGTGGAGACCCGGAGTGCCGCCGTTGCCTTGGTGTTGGACCAGCTACAGCAGGTCCGGTGACGTCGTCAAAAGGGCGATCGGCGGCGCGCCGCAGCCGACCGCTCTCGTTTCGAGTCACTCGATGACGATGGAAGGTAGCTTGCCCAACTCGTCCGGCTCGGCCCCGGCCGCCGGGTAGCCGTAGATGAACTGCCCGTAGGCCGGACTCACGTAAGTGACGTTCAAGGCCGCCGCGGGTCGTTCGCCCAATTGCGGATAGCTATGGATGGCGGGACCGTAGGCCAGGCTCTGGTAGGAAATCTGGGGACTTTCGATCGCCGTCGGGGCAAGTGCTCCGGCGTACCCGTGTAAACCGAAATTGACCGCGAAGGAGTCATAGAACACTGTGCTTTCCTGCGTGGTCGCCACCGGCGAATTCCGGACGTGCGTATCAGCGATCGGCGTGGTAGCCGAACACGTGGCCAACAGCGCCAAGATGATTGACTGGCGTTGGTAATTTTGTTTCTTCATTGCACTCTCCTGATGACGGGACCGTCAACTGGCGCGCCAACGGATTCGACATGCGGGAGACCCCGGCGGTTCCGATGGCAATCCCGAGAACGATGGTGCGTTGCCTTCGAACCGCCGCGAATCGTCGGCTGAGCCAGCCTGACCGCAAAGGATAGGACAGGCCTTGCGCCCCGCTGGCCGTTCCCGATTGTGGCCCAGGCGTTGCGCGCGGTTGCCGGGGCGTGTACGCCGGGCGCGAGGGGCTGCACGTCACGAAACCGTAACGCCCGGCGGTTACCGTTACCGGCCGGTCACACGCAGCCGCGGCGTCAGGAATCCAGAGATGAAGAGGTCTGCGTCTCCGGCCCGTCCTTGGAAGGGCAGCGCGGGTTCGTTGGGTCCCGACCAGATCCGGGTTGCAACGAGTCCTGCGCGCTATGCCGCCGCCGGTTTTTCTGGTTTACTCTTACGCGATCCGTACGCTTGAGCTATGTTGAGCATGCCTAAAATTTCTGAATTGATTCAAAACGATATTGCCCGCGGTGTCGCGATTGGCGTCGGTGTTGCCGCGGCGGGGGCATTCCTGCTTCCGGCCGTGCGTCCGGTCGCGCGTGCGGTGCTGAAGACCGCGATTCTGTCGTTCGAGAAGGGGCGCGAGGTCGTTGCCGAGGCTGGGGAAGCCTTTGAGGACATCGTCGCGGAGGTGAAGGCGGAACTGGCATCCGAGCGCCTTGGCGTTGCCGAACCGGTCCCCGAGGCGGCAGCCGAGGTGGTTCAGCCGGAATGACCGAAGGTCTGGTTTCGGCCTACCTTGTTCACGCGCTGCCCGGGCGCATTCGTCTAAGAATCCCCCACAAACGCGGTGACGTCGCCTATTTCGCCGGTCTGGCGCAGGTCCTGTCGCGCGAACGGATCGGCGATGCGTCGGTGAACGCGGTCACCGGCAGCGTGCTGCTCCGGGTCCCCGTCAGGCTCAAGCCGGACGAGTTGGCCTTGTCGGCCCGGAAGCTCGCGCTGTTCGACCTGCGTGAACCGGCGCCACTGGGTGGCCGCAGCCCATTGGTGACGGCCGCGGCGGGACTCCATGGGGTCGACGGGTTGTTCCTGCGCGCGACAGGCGGATATCTCGACGTCAGGTCCGGCGTCTTCATCGCGCTGCTCCTGCTTGCGGGACGGCAGATCTACAAGGGTCAGTTCATGGTGCCCGGATTCACGTTCCTGTGGTACGCGCTGAACCTGATGATGGAGTGAGCGAAGGCCACCGCCTGCCGGCTCGCTGCCGCACAGACGAATGGGTGACGCTTTCGTGTAGAACGTGAGGCTCGCCGGTTCGGCCAAGTCATTCGGAACCGGCGGCCAGATCGCTGCCGAGAATCAAGTATCCAATACGGCGCTGGCGGCTTCAGCCTGAAGGGCTTGCAGGCTTTCCTCGACGCCCGCGGCGTGCGTCAGTTCGGACACGTTCTGCTTCGTGAAGAATCCGCGGAAGTCGTTGAAACGCTGCACGTACTCGATGATCAGCGAGGAGTGCTCCGAGGCGCTCGAAAAGATCTGCTTGAGTCCCTCTTCCTGCGAGCCGATCACCTCGAGCAGGAAGTCCTTGCCGGCTTCGCGAATCGAGTCCACGACATAGTCAATGTTGGTCTTGTCGGCGCGCTCGCCGTCGGCCACCGCGAACGCGATGTGATGGAGCCGCGGTCCGTAGTTGCGCACGAAGTTCTCGGTGGGTGACGGCAGCTGCAGCAGGTGATTCACGAAGTAGGGGTAGTTCGCGGCCGTGAAGACCTTGGCCGGGCTCACGCGCTCCTCTGAATGGTGAACGCTCTTCGTCACGTTCGTCGAGGAATTCTGGTCGACGATGTCGTAGGAGCCCCAGTAGTAATAGCTCGACAGGCTCAGGAACTCGAGTATCGCCGCCTCTCGGTTCTGGCTGTAGAGGCGCGTCGCGAGGTGATCGATCGGCAGGATCAGATCCTCGATCCGGAGCTTTTTCTGCAGTTCCTTGGCTGCCAGATAGGACTCCTGAACGTCGCTCCGGATGCTGCTGAGGCCGAGGGAGTAGACACGCAGCTGGTCGAGCGGACGCTCCCAATAGCCCAGGATGTTATGCGTGTACGGCGACGGCTTGACGACCGCCATGTTCCCGGGCAGTTCCAGCTTGCGGATCTGGTCCTGCGTGAAAAACCGGATCTCCCGCGCCTGCTGCTGTTCGACGACTTCGTGCAGGTTCGTGACCCGGAACACCTCGCCCATGTAACGTGAGTTCGGTTTGTGCGCTCCGATCGGATAGACCTCGTTGAGGCTGCGGAAGACGCCACGCGTATTCGGGTCCTTTACTTCGCGGATCAGGATGTCCGGCGCGTTCATGTCCACCCGCAGCACATGGGTGTGGTGCGATTCGGATTCCAGCGTCACGAGGTAATGGTAGGGCGACATCAGGCACAACTCGCCGACGTAGGCAGCCGAGCAGCCGGGTTCGACCGTGATCATCATCACGTCGATTTCGCGGATCATCTCGGTCAGGCCGACGCGATCGCGCTCTTCGAGCAGGCGTTCGAGGTATTCCTCGAAGAATGCGGAATTCTGTTTGTCGCCGTTTCGTTGGAAACTCAGCGATAGGGAGGTCATCGGAGTACTCCTTTCACTTTCGGATGTTGCGGTGTTCAGATGTTGAGCGAGCCCTGACCAGCCGGCGGAAACGCGGTGGGGTCACGGGCAGGGCAGAGGAGGCGCGGGCCACGGCGGGTTCGAAAGAGGAACTGTGCGCGGAGCGTAATCAGCCGACATGATCCGCTGTCGGGGCCGCTGGCGTCAAGGTCAGGGAGTCGCGTCGAGGGCTTGGCCGGGCTTGCGCGCCACGAGGAGCACGGACACCGGGCGGCTGCGCGGAGGCAGTGCACGGATCCGATGGGCAAGATGAGCCAGTCCCCAGGCCAGTCCCAGGCTGAGGTGCCAGTCCCAGCGATGGGCAAAATATCGGCCGTCTCGGTCGTATGCCGTCTTGCTCGCGCACAGGCGTTCCATCCAGTGGATCATGCCTTCGTGAGGGGAGGCGCCTAGCTCTGCCAGTTCGATGACCTCGAGCCCGCAGTGCCCAGCGAGCGCTTCAAAGGCAGGTCGGTTCCACCATGACAGATGGTGCGGCGGTGCATTCAGCAGAAAGTTCGGTAGGGCGGTCATCGGTGAGGGGTGCAGCGGGGCGCACAGGATCAACAGGCCTCCGGGCTTCAGCGCCTCCACCATGGATGCGACGAGCCGCCGCGGCTGTGCGAGGTGCTCGATAACCTGGAATGCCGTCACGACGTCATAGGTGGCGGGATGTGCTCGACAGTGCTGTTCGGCGTCTTCCCGCAGCACCAGCGAATCCGCTTCGGCCGGAGCAAAGGGATCCAGCCCCAGAAAGCGGGCATCGGGCACATGGGCGCGGAATGCGCCAACACCGCAACCGATGTCGAGGACGCGATCGCCGGGGCGAACATGCCGCGCTGCCCGGCGGTACTCGACGCGCGAGAGCAATTCTCGGATCAAACGCTCGTGCATATCTACGCGGGAATAAAACTCCGAATAGAACCGGGCATCCCCCTCGATCGCAGGGTGGAAAAACAGCAGCCCGTGATTGGACTCATACAGCCCGAGTGGTGTGTGACCCGGAAACAGGCGGGCGACATCGATCCCGGTGCCGACGCGCCATAGCGAGCGCAGCAGCGAGCGGCGGAGCAGCTGAATCCGCCGTTGCGGCGCTTCCCCGGTGATGGGGCAACGCGGTTCGTCCCGCTCGGCCTCCGCCTCATTGACACGCCGTGTCAGCGACAGGTAAATCTCACGGTCGGGGCGGGAGGTCAGACTGCCGAGGGGTTCCGGCTGATCCGACATCGAGGGCGTGAAGCGGAAGCGTCCGAGCAGCAGGCGGACGATCTGCTGTGCTTCGAGTTCCGCGAAGCGCGCGCCGGGACACGTGCGCGGGCCCATTCCGAACGGAATGTAGGCTGCCCGAGGGCAACCCGGCCCCTGACCCTGCCAGCGCTCGGGCCGGAATTCATCGGGCGCTTCCCAGAGTTTGCGGTGGCGGTGCAGAGTCCACGGCGCAATCACGAAAAAGCTGCCTTTGAGGATAGGTTTGCCGCGAAAGGTCGTCGGCTTATCGGCATCCCGCAGGAAGAAGGCAATCGGTGGGTAAAGGCGCAGCGCTTCCTTGATGAGGGCCTGCGCCGCTTGGTCAGCCTCCTCTGACGCAACGGCTTCGTGGTCCTCCGCCGGGAGCAGGCTTGCGATTGCAGCCTGTCGCTCAGGCGACCGGGCGAGTTCCCAGAATAGCCAACTGAGGACAGATGCCGTTGTCTCGTGGCCGGCGAGCAACATCACCGCGATCTCGTCGACTGCTCGCTCCGCCGTGTCCGATGTGGGATTCAGCAACCCGGCCTCGATGAGTTGGGTGGCGAACGGTGCGGCCCGCACGGCGTGATCCCCAGTGAGTAGCGGCGTGACGAAGCGGTCCCGGATCAGCATCCGCATGGCCGAACCGATCGTTGCCAATTCCATGTGGTCGACGATGTGTGCGTGCAACGTGGAGTCGTCCGCAACCGGCAGCAGCAGCAATGGAACGGCTCGCTGGTGATATTCGAAAAACAGCTCTGCGAAGCGTTCGGACTCCTCGGGGTCGAAGGTCGCGCCCAGGGTGCACAGCGCGACGATGTCCACGGTCATCCGGGACATCTCGGTGCAGAAGGGAAGTCGTTCCAGGGCGCCGGAGCGCAGCCAGCGCTGGAAATAACGTTCCGTTACGGTGCGTGTGACCTCGACGACTACCTCATCCGGAATCGCGGCCAGCGCCCGAGAGTAAAGCTTCCGCGTCTCCCTGACTTCCGGTCCTCCCGGCTGACCGAAGACGCCCGCGCCGATCAGAGGGCGCAACAGCGCGCCGAGAGCCGCGCTTTTCGGAAAAGCGCCGGTGCGATCCTGCATGACGGCCTCGACCACGGCGGGATCGTTGGCCAGGGCGAGCGAGCGGCGGCCGAGATCATAGGTCAGCAGCCAGCGCTCGAGCGGCTTGCCTGCGATGAAGCGGAATGGGCTCGGTGCGATCCGGCGCAGGGCTCGGGTCAGCAGCGTCGAGCGCCCGACGGCGCGCCAGATCAGTGTTCGGAAGGTTGCCATGCGCCTCTCGCAACGACGGCGATAGCGGTGGGACCACCGACGCGGTAGGTCACGTGCCCCCAGGCAACCGACCGGACCCGGGCTGCGGCGATGATCATGCTCCAGTGAAAGGTATCCACCAGGGGCTTGGCGACGCACAGCAGCAGTTGGAGCGGGAGGATGTCGGCCTGATCATGGTGGCCAAGCTGCACGCCGATCCGGTCGAGAAGCCGCGTCTTGCTCAGTGCCAGGCCGAACAGGACGGCGGCAGCGAATCCGGCCAATGGCTGGCGAAAGGCGCAGGCGATGGCTACCCAACAGGCCAGTTGCAGTGTGGCGGTCGTCAGCGCCAGCAGCCAGAGCTGTGGCCGGTAGACCCGGACCATCTGATACTGGCGGCGCCCGAACCGCCAGGCGTCGCCCAGCGTGTATGACAGCGGCGAAGGTACTCGCAGTAAGCGTCGAAACAACACAGGAATGCCGGCTTGTCGCGCGAGCTCGCCTATCGTCAGGTCGTCCGACAAACGGCGCCGGAAATGCTCTGCCAGGGCAAGACGATCGATGGTCTCGCGCCGCATCGCGGTCGAGCCGCCCCAGACGGCTTGAGCCCAGCCGAGGCGGGGCAGGGTCGCAATGCCGCGGTCCAGTGCCAAGATCAGATGTGCGCCTAGTGTATTGCGTGCGATCGTCGGCCAGCGGTAACCCGAAACCACGCCATAGCCCCGGTTCTTCAGCGGCGAAACCAGGGCCGATAGCCACCATGGCTGGGGCTGGATGTCGGCGTCGATGAAGGCCACGAACTCGTCCGCGGCATCGAGCCGGTCGAGCGCGGCGGCCAGATTCACGCATTTCTGGCCGGCCCGCTGGGCGAGACCCGCAAGGATGAGCTCGATCGGTAGCGCGCAATTCGGAATGGCCTCGCAAACGCACCGGTAAGCGGGATCGTCGGCCGATTCGACGGCGATCAGCAGGCGTCGGGGCTTGAGTGTCTGAGCCTGGAGCGCCGCCAGCAGCCCCGGCAAACCGTCGGTGCGCCCGGTCAACGCCATCACCAGGGTGACGGCCGCGTCCGGAACGGCGACGGGTAGGGTGAGGCCGCGCCGGAAAAACGCCGCGGCCAAAACCGACAGGGCGCCGATCACGACGCCGGCCATGATCGCAAAGACTTTCCAGCTCACCGCGTGAAGGCGTGGGCGACTGGCTTCGGGGTCGGCCCGCCGCGCGTCACTCCATCAAGGGAATGCCCTTGGCCATGCCGAACTTGATGCCGGCATCGAGTTTCTGATCGGTCTGGAAGAAGCGGGCGACCTGCTTGGGATTCAATACGGCGTCGAACTTCGGCAGGTATTTTTTCTTGACGTCGAGCGCCTTCTGATCGATGTCCATGTATTCGCGCGTCATCGCGGAGGCATCCTGATCCTGCAGCTTGCCGAAGCGCGCTGCGTAGTCGGCCACGAGCCGCGTCATGCGCTGGCCGAGTGCCGACATCTCGCTACGATAAGCGGTATACACGGGCCAGAAGCGCTTTGCCTCGTCCGGTGTCAGGTCCATGACTTCACCGACGACATTGCGCCGCCGTCCCTCCTCGAGAGCCCGAGACTGGTCCAGATCCTCGAGCGCGCTCTTGTAGGCTGACTCGACCTCGGCCGAATGCGAATTTCCGCCGAGCACCTGGTAGGGCGTTGGGGTCGTTGTCGTGCAACCGGACAGCAGCAGGCCGCCGAGTCCAATCGCGGTCAAGAGCCGGAAGCCGCGCGAATAAGGGACAGAACAATGCATCGTGGTTCGCTCCGTGATGATGTGTCGGAAACGCCGGCGCCCGGTCGGGCCCCGGCGGCAGCCGGGAAGTCTAACAGACGCAGCACGCGGGGCGCAGCGCGTCAGGTGCGTTCAGCGATCAATGCGTCGCGATCGCCGCTGCGCGGCCGCGCTGGGCATTCACGCCGCGCAGCAGCAGCAGACCGGCGATGAAGAACGACCCCGTCAGCAGCATCGCCATCCGATGATCGCCGTTCGAGATCCACGTGACCAAGCCATAGGTCATCGGGCCGAGAATCGACGACAGCTTGACTGCCAGACCCCACAGTCCGAAGAACTCGCCCGCGTGCCGGGGTGGTGACAGATAGCCGACCAGTGCGCGCGCAGCGGACTGACTGGAACCGAGGCACAGTCCGACGAGGTTGGCGGCAATCCAGAACAACAACGGCCCCCGCGCGAGCCAGGCGATAATGACCACGGCGCACCAGCCGACCAGTGTCACGGCGAGGGTTGCGACATGGCCTAACCGGTCCTGCGCCTGTCCGAAGGCAAACGCGCCGATGGCGGCGGTAATGTTGGTCACGACCAGCAGCAGCAGCGTTTCCTTGGTCGTGAATCCCATCGCGACCTGTGCGTAGATTGCGGCGAGACTGACGACGGCCTGAATGCCCGCCTGGTAGAACACGATGCAGATCAGGAAGCGCCATAGATCCTGATACCGCCGAGCCTGATGCAGTGTGGTCGCCAGTCGTCCAAACGTCGCGGCGTACCAGTCCGGCGCACCGCCGAGCGGTTGCGCACGCTCCTTGAGCAGCAAAAAGGTCGGCAGGCTCGCCGCGGCGAAAATCGCGGCGGTGATCAGCATCGTCGCGGGTACCGCAGCATCGGAACCGATCCCTTGCTGATCGGCCCAGTACAGGTAGGCGAGCGAGGCGACCAGGCTCATCAGTCCGCCCAGGTAGCCCAGGCTCCATCCCCAACCGGACAGCTTGCCCATGCCGGTTTCGGTGGCCAGTTCGGGCAGGAACGCCGCGATGATGTTTTCCCCGCTGCCGAAACAGTAGTTCGACAGCACGATCAGCACCATGCCGAACGCCAGATCGCCGCGCCCGACGAGGCTCAGCGCCGCCGTGAACAGCACGCAGCCCGCCGTGGTCGCCAGCAGCACACGCTTCTTGGCGGCCCGCGCGTCGGCGTAGGCACCCAGCAGTGGTCCGGTGATCATGACCAGCGCGTACGAGAGCCCTAGCGCCACGGTCCATGCCAGAGTACCCCAGGCCTTGCCCTCGGCGACGACCCCCACGAAATAGGCATTGAACAGTGCCGTGATGACAACCGTGGTATAGCTGGAGTTCGCAAAGTCGTACATCGCCCAGGCCCAGACCTCGATGGTCCGGACGCCGGGCGCGAGCACGCGGGTGTCGCTCAGGGGCATACGCAGCGTGTCGATTGCGAAGCGAGACAGTGGCCGACGGGAGGTACCCCGCCGCCAGTACCCATCCGTTCGCGATTCACGCTCGATCGGCTCATCCAGGGCGCGGGTCTGGAAGTGATCCTGGACGGCATGCTCATCGCGGTCGGTCGCCTCGTCAGGGCTTCGCGGGAGCCGGGGCGGGGGACGGGGCCGGTTGGGTGGGCGCAGTCGGAACTGTTGCCCCGACCGGTGAAGCTGCCTCCGCCGGTGGCGCGTGGCTGACCCGAATGATCTTGTCGGTGTCGAAGCCCCAGACCTTCGCCTGATGCAGCAGGCCTTGAAGCACGTCTTCCGGGAGCGTTTCCTGGCGTGACAGGATCCACAAATACTTGCGTGAAGGTCCGGTCAGCATCGCATAGCGGTAGTCGTGATCGAGGGCGAGGACGTGATACCCGCCGTAGAACGGACCAAAAAACGACACCTTGAGGCTGCCCACATGCGGGTCCCCGACAAAGCGGGCGTTGCCTTCCTCTTCCTCCCAGCGCCTTTCCTCGGTGTTGTAGCCGCGATTCAGCACCGCGATGTCGCCGTCGGGCTTCAAGGTGTATTCGGCGCTGACGTTTTGCAGCCCCCTTTCGAAACTGTGGTCGAGGCGTGCGATTTCGTACCACGTGCCGAGATACCGATTCACGTCGAAGCCGGTGACAGGCTGAAGTCCTTCGGGGACGCGGGTACATGCCACCAAGGTCGTTAGCAGCACCAGTCCCAGCAAGGGCGCCAACCGGCGGGCCAGTTGAGGGAGGCAGTCGGTCGTGAGATATCGGATCATGGCGTCGAAACGGGATGGGTTGAGCGCATTGCCAGGCAAAACTGCGGCGATACTTTACCCCGGAAGCTTCCGCGCGGCCAATCCCGGTTTCGCGTGCAGCGCCGGTTGGGGTACGCGTCGGGTGCTGGCGCACCCCGCGTTGCAGCGCAGTGATTTCGTGTGCACAGCGCGCGCTGCAGTGCGGGCATCTCAGAACGGGCGCCGCGCGCACGCAACACCCTAACCGCGGAGGCGGTTCTTCGGAAATCCCTGGCGCGAAGATGCGCGTTAGCAAGCCCCCTTGGCCTTCACGCGATCGCCCCAGGGGGCTCAGTCCTGCGCTGTGTCGAGGCGCGATGCCCTTCTCCTGGCGGAGCGTCGAAGCAGCCCTCCGGCATCACGCACGCTCAGGGGTTTATTCGCTGAGGGGTTTATTCAAGGTAACAGCACCTGCTCGGTGCCGGCGCCGCCGAGGTTGTCCGACCAGTGAACCGTGAGCCGGTCGCCGGACGCACCTCCCTCGAACCGGAACGACAGATAGGGATCGCGCGACACCGCGGTACTGAGTGTACAGTCCACCAGCAACTGGCCGTTGCGCTCGATGCGCAGTTCGCGCAGATAGTGCGCCGCGATAAGCGCGTTGCTTGAAGGATCTCTTTGGCGTCCCGTATGCATCGGATGCGTGATCAACAGCCGCACCTCGGTCATGCCGTCGAGTCGTTTGGTTCGAATCTTGATCGGGACCATGCCGGATGAGATGCCTCGAAGAGGGGGACCGCGCCGACGTGAACGATCACGTTGGCCGCGCGCTTGATTTGATGCCGGCGACTAGAGTATCCATAGTCGTATGGCCAGACAAACCGCAGCGGTGGCATGCGCATGAACCCAGGGCAACCCGGTAGCCGGAGAGACTTCCTCCATCGACTCGTCGATGCAGCCCTTCTGGTCTGTGTCGCAGGAGCCTCTCGTGCCGGAACGCGGCCCCGGGTGGCCACGGACGACCCTGACGATCCGTTAGCGCTCGCCTTGCGCCGTGAGGTCGGGCCGGCCGAGCTCGGGAGCACCTCGCTGCTGAGCTTCACGATTCCGGCGGTTGCCGAGGACGGTGCGGTGGTACCGGTCAGCCTGGAAAGCCGGATCGCCCGAACCGATCGGCTGGTACTGTTGGCCGAGAAGAACCCCTTCCCACTGCTCGCGGCCTTCGACTTTGCTGCGCCGGCCGTGCCGTTCGTCACGCTGCGGGTCAAATTGAATGCAACCGGTCGCGTCGTCGCTTTGGCGCGGGCCAACGGCCGCTATTTCGCGACGGAGAGGCTCGTACGCGTCGTCGTGGGGGGCTGCGGCTGAACACTCAGCCCTTCAAGAACGCGCGCAGCAGTTGCGCCACGTCTGTCATCCCGCGGCCCAGGTGTAGCTCGATCTCGGCCATTGTGATCTCGCCCTCGGATTTTCCTGCGCCCCAGTTTGCGACGACTGCACAGCATGCGTATGGCAGAGAGAGCTCGCGTGCCAGCGCGGCTTCCGGCATGCCGGTCATCCCGACCAGATCGCAGCCGTCCCGCTCCATGCGGCGGATCTCGGCAGCCGTCTCCAGGCGCGGTCCCTGGGTGGTGCCGTAGGTTCCGCCATCGACCGCCGCGACCTTAGCCCTATCGGCAGCAGCGAGCAGTCGCTGGCGCAGATCCGCCGTATAGGGTTCGGTGAAGTCGATATGGACGACCTCGGCGAGATCGTCCTCGAAGAAGGTTCCCGCACGGCTGTGCGTGTAGTCGACCAGTTGATCGGGGATGACGACCCGGCCCGGACTCATGGCATCGGTGATGCCGCCGACCGCGGCCACTGCAATGACCTCGGTCGCGCCGGCCGCGCGCAAAGCCCAGATATTGGCGCGGTAGTTGATGCGATGCGGGGGCGTGCGGTGCGGGTTTCCGTGTCGCGCCAGGAAAATCACTTCGCCCCCGTGCAGGCGGCCCTGCAGGAGTTCGGAGGATGGCTCGCCGAATGGTGTCGCGATACGCTCGCTTCCGGTGATCTCGATCCCTTCAAGGCGGGTGAGTCCGGTTCCGCCAATAATCGCCGTGACAGTCATGGCTTGCGTCGTCCGCTACAGGTGGGTGCAGGCATAGATTCCGGCGGCATTGCGCAGGTAATTGCGATAGTCCATCCCGTAGCCGAACAGATAACGGTCGTCCGCCTCCAGGCCGACGAAATCGGCGCGACAGGGTTTGGCGCGCGGTAGCCTCTTTTCGATCAGCACGGCGATCAGCGCGACGGCAGCGCCTTGTTCGACGCAGTAGCGCTGCAACTCGGCCAGCGTGTGGCCCTCATCGAGCACGTCGTCAACCAGCACGACGGTTCGGCCCGCTAGCGGTGTCTTGGGGTGCAGCCGCCACTGGAGGCTGCTGCCCTGCGTCTCGCCGCGGTAACGGCTGACGCTGACGGAATCGAGCTGCAGCGGGAAATCCAGCAGCGGCAGAAGCTTGCCGCAGAAAATGATGCCGCCATCGAGGACGGTGACGACGAGCGGATTGCTGCCCGCGACTCTCCGGGAGAGTTCGGCGGCGACGCGGCAGATGGCTGACTCGACCTCGGCACAGGAGTACAGCAATTCGGCGGCCGCACGGACTTCGGCCAGGTGCGCGAGGGTCGTCATGCCGCCGGCGCCTCGTCGAGGCGGCGCAGCGCCGTCGTTGCTTCGCGCCACTCGGTGCTCTCCGCAAGCTGAGTCCGGACTACTGGAAATCGGCCGCGCATCGCTTCCAGCCGCCTCTGGCGCTCCGGCGGGTCATCGTCGGCGAGCGCGTCCAGAACGGGTTCGACCGCCTCCGAGACGTTACACACGAGCACCATGTCACAGCCGGCGTCCAGGGCCGCCCGGGATCGTTCGGATAGGGTGCCGGCGACCTGCGCGCCGAACATCGATAAGTCATCGCTGAACACCGCCCCAGTGAACCCGAGCCGGCGGCGCAGCACCTCCTCGATCCAAAACCGGGAAAATCCGGCCGGTGAGGCATCGCAGGCGGGGAACAGGACGTGTGCCGGCATGATGCCCTGAATGCCGGCTTCTATCAGCGCGCGAAAGGGGATCAGGTCCCTTTCGTCAATCTCTTCCCAGGCCCGGTGGTCTATCGGGAGGGCAAGGTGGGAGTCCGCGCTGACGCCACCGTGGCCAGGGAAGTGTTTGCCGACGGCTGCCATCCCGGCCCTCTGCATGCCGCGGAAAAAAGCAGCAGCCAGTGCGGCGGCTTCTCCGGGCTGGTTGGAGAATGCCCGGTCACCGATGACCTGGCTGATACCGCATTCCACGTCCAGCACGGGCGCAAAGCTGAAGTCGACGTCGGCCGCGCGCAGTTCGCTGGCCATTAGCCAGCCGGCCGATTCGGCGGCTTGTGCCGCCGTGGCGTCTGACCCGGTGGTGCGATAGGCGGCCGCCGCGGGCAGGCGCGTGAACTCGGTTCGAAAGCGTTGTACGCGGCCACCTTCGTGGTCAACGGCGATCAGTACCCCGGGTCTCGCGTCCCGGATAGCGGCAATCAACGAGCAGAGCTGGGCGAGATTCTCGTAGTTGCGCGAGAACAGAATAACGCCGCCGGTCGCCGGGTGTCGCAGGCGGCGAACTTCGGTCGCGTCCAGCGTCATGCCGGCCAGATCGATCATGACGGGTCCGAGATGCGCGTGGGTCTTCACGATAGCCTTAAGGGAACGAGTTGCGGGCAAAGGATTCTAACCCATTCGCCAGACCGATGGCGCCGTCCATCGGCAGTGGCGAACTTGCACTGGGAGGCTTGGCGTGTCGGCGAATGAACGCCGCTGAGCAAGGGGTCGCGCGAGTTCGGAAGCGCTGCGTCAATGGCGCGCGCGATGGCGGAAAACGGCGTTTTCTGATTAAATGTGGACGTTTGGTGATGCGAGCGGTGCCGCAGCAAGAACTAAAAATAAGGGGAAATAGGATGTCGAAAGGGCAAAATCTGCAGGATCCCTTCCTGAACGTGCTTCGGAAAGAGCATGTACCCGTATCTATCTATCTTGTGAACGGTATCAAATTGCAGGGCAAGATCGATTCCTTCGATCAATATGTGATCATGCTGAAAAACACCATCAGCCAGATGGTTTACAAACATGCGATCTCCACAATAGTACCCGCTCGACAAGTCCGTCTTCCGCACGGCGACGATGCAGAGGGCGAAGGCGAGGATGCTTGAGTGTCCACGGGTCGGAATCTTACCGTAGACAAACTCTCGCCGGGGCACATGATTGTTTGATCGGCCGAGTGCGGGCGAGCGGGCCGTTCTGGTCCACGTTCAGCTGGCACCGGTGCCCAACGACGTTGACGAACTGAGGGAGTTGGCGATCTCCGCGGGTGCCGATCCGGTGGCTGTCGTGCGGACGCGGCGACACAGCCCGGATCCCCGCTATTGCATCGGCAGCGGTAAGTTGACCGAGCTTGCCGAGGTCGTGCAGGCGAGCGAGGCCGAACTCGTTCTTTTCGATAATCCCTTGACGCCAAGTCAGGAGCGGAATCTAGAAAAGGCCTTGAATGTTCGGGTAATTGACCGAACGGCACTGATCCTCGACATCTTTGCGCAGCGCGCGCAATCCTTCGAAGGAAAGCTCCAGGTTGAACTCGCCCAGCTCCGGCACCTGTCCACGCGACTGGTTCGCGGCTGGACCCACTTGGAGCGGCAGAAAGGCGGTATCGGACTCCGCGGACCCGGCGAGACGCAGCTGGAAACCGATAAGCGGCTGATCGCCAATCGCATCCGGCAGATTCGGAAAAAGCTCGACAAGGTCGAGCAACAGCGCGATCAGGGGCGTCAGGCCCGTCGGCGCAACGCAGTTCCCGTCGTCGGCCTGGTCGGTTACACGAATGCCGGCAAATCCAGCTTGTTCAATGCCTTGACGCAGTCCGAGGTGTATGCCGCCGACCAGTTGTTCGCAACGCTGGATCCGACCTTGCGGCGGCGCCCGGTCGGTCCCAATCTGGCGGTCATTCTGGCCGATACCGTCGGCTTCATCCGGGACCTCCCGCACGAGCTGATCGCGGCTTTCCGCTCGACGCTGCACGAGGCGAGCCGAGCGGATCTGTTGCTTCACGTCATCGACGTCAGTGACGAACATGCCGCTGAAAAGTACACGGAAGTCGAAGCCGTGCTGGCAGAGATCGGAGCGGAGTCAGTACCCCGGATCGAGGTCTACAACAAAATCGACCTGATCGAGGGTGAGAGCAGTCGTTACGAGCGGGATTCGGAAGGACGCGTGGCCCGTATCTGGCTCTCCGCGCGATCGCGGGAGGGTCTTGAATGGCTCGATCAGGCGTTTGAGGAGCACTTCGCCGCCGATCTGACCGTGCTCCGGCTGCGCCTGGCGCCCGCCGAGTCCGCGCTGAGAGCCAAACTTTATCAGCTCGGCAGGGTCCTAGAAGAGCGTGACGATGACGGCGGGGGGTGGCACCTGGTGGTGGAACTACCTACCCTCGAACTCCGGCGTCTCGAATCATCCGGTTTCGTCATGCCGCGCGCCGACGTGGCCGAGGCTGCTGCCTAGTACGCAGTTCCCCCGCACCGCGTCCGCGCTCACCGCGCCGGCGTTTAATTTTGTCAGCACGCCGTTTTTTGCGGATAATCGCCGGTCTTGCGGATCGGCCGTAGCCACCGATTGTTTATGAGGAGCGTACTAATGTCCTGGAACGAACCGGGCAGCCCGAAGAAAGACCCCTGGAGTGGGCGCGACCAGCAGGAATCTCCGCCGGATCTGGAAGAAGTGCTGCGATCCTTGCAGGACCGGTTCAACCGCCTGTTCGGCGGCCGTGGCGGCTCAGGCCCGGGCGGCAGCATGGGTAATCCCGGAAAGCTCGTGGGACTGGCCGCAGGCGGTCTCGTTCTGATCTGGATTCTGACCGGTATCTACATCGTGCAGGAAGGCAACCGTGGCGTCGTGACGCGCTTCGGCAAGTACGCAGAGACCACGATGCCCGGCCCGCATTGGCACATTCCGGCGCCCATCGAGAGCGTGCAGATCGTGAATGTCGAACAACAGCGTGTCACCGAAGTCGGCACTCGCGTGAGTGGTCGCTCCTCGCAAGACATGGCGTCCGGCGAATCTCTGATGCTGACGCAGGACGAGAACATCGTCGACGTGCACCTGACCGTGCAATACCAGATAAAGGATGCCAAGGAGTATCTCTTCTCGGTACTGGCCCCGGAAGCCACGCTGAAGCAGGCCACCAAAAGCGCCCAGCGCGCGGTGATCGGCAAGAGCACGATGGATTTCGTGCTGACCGAGGGCCGCAGCGAGGTTGCCGAGGAAATCAAGAACGAAGTCCAGAGGATGCTGGACGACTACGGTACGGGTATCCGGGTGTTGTCGGTCAACCTGATGGATGCCCAGCCTCCCGAGGAAGTGCAGCCCGCCTTCGCGGATGCCATCAAGGCGCGCGAGGACGAACAGCGTTTGAAGAACGAAGCGCAATCCTACGCCAATGAAGTCATTCCGAAGGCCCGGGGCGCGGCGGCGCGTCTGTCCGAGGAAGCTGAGGCGTACAAACAGCGCGTCATCGCTCGGGCACAGGGTGAAGCGGGACGCTTCAGTCGCCTGCTCGCGGAATACGAAAAGGCCCCGGACGTCACGCGCGAGCGCCTTTACATCGAAACGCTGCAGGATATCTACAGCCGCTCGAACGTCACGCTGGTCGATGTCAAGGGCGGCAACAACATGTTCTACCTGCCCCTCGACAAACTGCGAGCGGCAAGCGCTCCCGCCGTCTCGATGGCGGAGGAGGACAGAATCTCTCAGCTTCAGGATTCGTCCGATAGTGGCGCGAGAATCGTACGCCCTGCAGCGCGTGGTCGCGAGGGAAGGAGCCAGCAATGACACAGATAAAGACTATTTCATTCATCGGTATCGTTTTGCTGGTTCTGGCGTCGATGTCGATGTTCACCGTGTCGGAAACCGAAAAGGCGATCAAATTTCAATTGGGAGAGATCGTTCGGGACGACTACACGCCGGGTTTGTATTTCAAAATTCCGCTGATCAATAACGTCAAGAAGTTTGATGCGCGGGTGCTGACTCTGGAGTCACGTCCGGAGCGCTACCTGACATCGGAAAAGAAGAACGTCATCGTCGACGCCTTCACCAAATGGCGAGTCAAGGACGTCGCGACGTATTACAAAAAGGTCTCGGGCGATATCGCGCAAGCCAACATCCGCCTCGACCAGAACATCAAGGATGCCACGCGCAGCGAATTCAGTCGCCGCACGATCGGGCAGATGCTTTCCTCGGAACGCAACGAATTGCGCGACATCCTCGTGAAGGCGCTCGCCCCCAAGGCCGAGGAATTGGGTGTAGAGATCCTGGACATTCGCATCATGCGAGTCGACCTGCCCAGCGAGGTCAGTTCGTCGGTCTATCGAAGAATGGAAGCCGAGCGGGCGCGCGTGGCGCGTGATTTCCGGTCGCGCGGCGCGGAGAGCGCCGAGCGGATTCGCGCCGATGCGGATAGGCAGCGCGAGATCATCCTGGCCGAAGCCTATCGGGACGCGGAACTGAAGCGTGGTGAGGGCGATGCCACGGCATCCGAAACCTATGCGCAGTCCTACGGTAAGAACAAGGATTTCTTTGCATTTTACCGCAGCCTGAGCGCCTACAAGGGCGCGTTCCAGGGCGAAGGGAATACGATTGTGACGGATCCGGATTCAGAGTTCTTCCGTTACTTCAAGCAGCTCCGCTAGACTTCCGGACCGGGACCCCGGCAGCCCCGATCTCCAGGCGCTGCCGCGGTCTCATGACCGAGATGCCATCCTGTATCATTCCAGCGCCCGGACCACCGCAGCGGTGTCCGGGCGCAACGCCGTGTCAATTGCCGATCACATGACTCGTCCCAGCCTCCACGACGATACTTGGCTGCTCCCCGAGGGCATAGAGGAAATACTCCCCGACGACGCGGCGCGTCTGGAACGTATGCGTCGAGAAGTGCTCGATCTGTTTTCCACCTGGGGTTATCGCCTCGTGGTGACGCCGCTGATCGAGTTCATGGATTCCCTGCTGACGGGAACCGGGCATGATCTCGACATCAAGACCTTTAAACTGATCGATCAAGTCAGCGGCCGCCTGTTGGGGGTCCGCGCGGACATGACACCGCAGGTGGCGCGGATCGATGCCCGCCATTCGGAAGAAGGCGTGCCATCCCGAATGTGCTATCTCGGAACCGTGCTGCATACGCTCAACGATCGGCTGGAGTCCTCGCGCAGTCCGATGCAGGTCGGTGCCGAGTTGTACGGCCATGCTGGCGGTGCCAGCGACCTGGAAGTCGTGGCGCTGATGTTGGAGATGCTGGCCGTCGCAGGGATCTCCAGCGTGCACCTCGACCTCGGGCACGTCGGTATTTATCGTTCGCTGGCGGCAGCCGCCGGGCTGGATTCGATCACCGAGAGGGAGTTGTTCGAGATCCTGCAGCGGAAGGCGCGCCCGGAACTGGGTGAGTGGCTGACCGCAGCCGCAGTGACGCCGACGGTAGCCGACCAGTTTGCCGCATTGATCGATCTCAATGGTGGGGTGGAGGTGCTGGCTCAGGCACGACAGCGTCTCGCTGCGGGCGACGGCGCACTGCATCGGGCGCTGGACGAACTGGAGAGCATCGCCCACGCCGTGCAGCGACGCTTCCCCAGTCTCCCGATTCATTTCGACCTCGCTGAACTCCGGGGTTACCATTACCAGACCGGCGTCGTGTTCGCCGCCTTCGTACCGGGCTATGGCCGTGAGATCGCGCGTGGGGGACGCTACGACGATATCGGTCGCGTCTTCGGTCATGCCAGGCCGGCAACGGGATTCAGCGCGGATCTGCGGGTACTCGCGCGCCTTGGAGTGCAAACGCCCGCCGGTGACGACCTTCAGGGCACGGTCTTCGCGCCTTCCGTCGAGGACGAGTCGCTGCATAGCGAGATCCGTAGCTTGAGAGCTGCCGGGCGGACCGTGATCTGTGAGCTTCCCGGTCAGGCAGCCTCGCCGCAGGCCATGGGCTGCACCCACCGATTGGAGTCGCGGGCGGGCGCATGGCAGTTGACGCCGGTGGCGGAGTTCGACGGACCGGCTTGATTCGGTCTGCATAGCAGGGGTTTCTCTTCTGTTCTCGCGCCGGTTCGCGGGGTCTGAAATACCCCCGCCCCGACAGCTAAGCTCGCGCGGGTGCTGCCCGACGGAAGCCTTCGGGCCCAACATCATTTTGATTGGTTAGAGAGTGTTTTCATGGGAAAAAACGTCGTCGTCATCGGCACGCAGTGGGGCGATGAAGGAAAGGGGAAACTGGTCGACCTGCTGACGGAGAACGCGGATGCCGTGGTGCGCTTCCAGGGCGGTCACAATGCTGGACATACGCTGGTGATCGACGGTCGGAAGACCGTACTGCATCTGGTGCCCTCGGGGATCCTGCGGGCAGGCGTGCAGTGCCTGATCGGCAACGGCGTCGTCCTGTCGCCCGAAGCGCTGCTCAGTGAGATTGACGTGCTCGAAAAGGCCGGTGTGGCGGTACGCGAACGTCTGCAGATCAGCCAGTCCTGCGCCATCGTGCTGCCCCTGCACGTGGCACTCGATACGGCCCGGGAGAAGGCGCGAGGCAGCAAGGCCATCGGGACGACGGGGCGGGGCATCGGTCCGGCCTACGAGGACAAGGTGGCACGGCGCGGCATTCGCGCCGGCGATTTCCTGAATCCGGCCTTGTTCAGCGAGCGTCTGCGCGAACTCTGGGAACTCCATAATTTCGTGCTGACGCGGTATTTCGCGGAGCCTGGCATCGACTTCGACCGCATGCATGATGAGGTCATGGCGGTCGGCGAAAATATCCGCGGGATGCTGGGTGACGTCGCGGAAACCTTGTATGGCCTGCAGGCGGCGGGTCGCAACGTGCTTTTCGAAGGCGCCCAGGGCGCGATGCTCGACATCGACCATGGTACGTATCCCTTCGTGACCTCGTCCAACACCACCGCCGGTGGGGCTCCGTGCGGCACCGGCGTCGGGCTGCTCGATTTCGACTATGTACTCGGCATCACCAAGGCCTATTCGACCCGAGTCGGCAACGGCCCGTTTCCGACCGAACTGTTCGACGAGACGGGTGAGCATTTATCGTCTCGCGGCGCGGAGTTTGGTGCCACCACTGGCCGGCGGCGGCGTTGCGGGTGGTTCGATGCGGTGCTGATGCGTAAATCCGCCCGGCTCAACAGTCTGAGCGGCTTGTGTCTGACGAAGCTGGACGTGCTGGATGGGCTAGAGAGCATCGGTCTGTGCGTCGCTTATCGCCACGACGGGGCCGTGATCGATGTCGTGCCGCAGGGTGCAGAGAACTATGCCCGGTGTGAGCCGGTAATCGAAACGCTGCCGGGATGGTCGCAGTCGACGGCCGGGATTACACGGATGGACGAACTACCCGCCAATGCGAGGAATTACATCCGGCGCATCGAGGATCTGGTTGGGGTGCCGGTCGACATTCTTTCGACTGGGCCGGATCGTCAGGATACGATCATCTTGCGGGATCCGTTCGCGTGAACGGGGAAGGGTGGTGCCGAGGAGAGGACTTGAACCTCCAAGGGTCTCCCCACATGAACCTGAATCATGCGCGTCTACCAATTTCGCCACCTCGGCATGTCGAGCGCTTGACGCTCTCGAACAGCCGCGAAGAATAATGACTCGCGGCCAACCTGTCAACCATGTTTCCATTTTTTCCGTATTCCGCGCGTCATGTCGGTTCGAGAGACCGCGACTTGCCCGCGGTTGACAGCCGGCCTGACTCCGCGTGGGGCGCCGCTAATCTGATCTCCCATCCGTTTTTCGGTCGTGGCTATCCCGGCCGGCTCAACCTTCTTGCTTGCAGATGACTAACCCCTCTTCGACGAACCCCGCCAAATTCAAACTCAAGGACCCCTTCGCCGAGCGTGAGGCGGGAAAGTACGAGCGCCCCATTCCGAGTCGCGAACTGATTCTGGAAATGATGAAGGAGCAGGCGCGACCGCTGAATCTCGACGAGGTGGCGGCGGCGCTCGGTGTGACCGAGGAGGACGATCTCGAGTCGCTACGGCGACGGTTACAGGCGATGGAACGCGATGGCCAGTTGCTGCGCAACCGGCGCGAGCGCTACTGCGTGGTCAATCGCAAGGATCTGACAGCCGGACGGGTGCTCGGTCATGCCGACGGCTTCGGCTTCCTGCGTCCCGACGACGGCGGCGAAGACCTGTTTTTGTCGCCGCGGGAGATGCGCGCCCTGATGCCGGGTGATCGCATCGTGGCCAGCGTGACCGGCATCGATCGGCGTGGACGCCGTGAGGGTGCCGTCGTGGAAATCCTGGAGCGGAACACGCAACGGGTCGTCGGCCGGCTGTACATCGAGCGCGGTATCGCGTTCGTCGTGCCGGAACAGCGCAACATCAACCATGACATCCTGATCCCGGAGTCGGCCGTCGGCGAAGCCCGGAACGGCCAGATCGTCGTCGTCGAGATCATCGAGCAGCCGACGCTGCGCCGTGAGCCCATCGGTCGCGTGACCGAAGTGTTGGGCGACCACATGGCGCCCGGCATGGAGATCGAGGTCGCGATTCGTAGCTACGATCTCCCGAATGTCTGGTCGGAGGCCGTGCTGGCCGAAGTCGCGCCCTTCGAAGGGCAGGTTGCGCAGGACGCTCATCCGGCGCGGGTCGACCTGCGGCATCTGCCGCTCGTGACGATCGATGGCGAGGATGCGCGCGATTTCGATGACGCAGTGTACTGCGAGCGGACCCCCAAGGGCTGGAAGCTATACGTGGCGATCGCCGACGTGTCGCATTACGTCCGACCTCGTTCCGCTCTCGACAACGAGGCGCTATTGCGGGGCAACTCGGTGTATTTTCCGCAGCGGGTCATCCCGATGCTGCCGGAGATCCTGTCGAACGGGCTGTGTTCGCTGAATCCCGACGAGGATCGGCTCTGCATGGTCTGCGAGATGAGCGTCAACGTCGACGGCACCGTCATCCGTTCCCAGTTCTACCGCGGGCTGATGCGGTCCCAGGCGCGTCTGACCTATACCGAGGTGGCGAAGATCCTGGTCGACAGCGACAAGCATCTGCGGCGTGCGCGGCGACATCTGGTACCGCACCTGGAGGAACTGTTTGCGCTCTATAAGCGCCTGCGGTGGGCCCGCGAGGAGCGCGGCGCTATCGACTTCGAGAGCCGTGAGTCCAAGATCATTTTCGGCGAAGGTAAGAAGATCGAGAGCATCGTCGCGGCGGAGCGCAACGACGCGCATCGCCTGATCGAGGAATGCATGATCCTGGCCAACCAATGCGCGGCGCGCTTCCTCGCGCGCTCGAAGTTGCCGCATCTGCTCCGTGTGCATGATGGTCCTTCCGCCGAGAAGCTCGCCGACCTGCGGGCCTTTCTGGGGGAGGTCGGCCTGTCGCTGGAAGGCGGCGACAGCCCCGAGCCCATCCATTATTTTCAGGTGCTGGACAAGATCGTCGGCCGTGTTGACGAACACCTGATCCAGACCGTTCTGCTGCGATCCCTCTCGCAAGCCGTTTACAGTCCGGAAAAGAAGGGCCACTTCGGCTTGGCGTTGCCCGCCTACACCCATTTCACATCACCGATCCGGCGCTACCCCGATCTGTTGACCCATCGTGCGATCGTGCATGCCATTGACGGTGGGAAGGCGGACACCTTCGAGTATGCGCTGAACGACGTGCTGATGATCGGTGAGCAGTGCTCCAGCACCGAGCGGCGCGCCGACGAGGCCACGCGTGGCGTCGTCAGCTGGTTGAAGTGCGAGTACATGCTCGACAAGGTCGGTCAGACCTTCGACGGGGTCGTTTCGGCCGTGACGTCCTTTGGCCTGTTCGTGGAACTGCGCGAGATCTTCATCGAAGGATTGGTGCACATTTCCAGCCTCGACAAGGACTACTTCCATTACGATCCGGTAGGGCACCGGCTGGTCGGGGAGCGCACCGGCGTGCGTTACCGGCTCGGTGATCCGGTGCGCGTGACGGTGGTGCGCGTGGATCTCGACGACCGCAAGATCGACCTGGAGCCGGCCGCCAAGGCCAGTCGTCAGGACGATGGCGTAAAGAAGAGAAGGCGACGTTGAAACAGGCCCGGCGTGTGTTCGGGCTGCACGCGGCGGAGTCCGCGCTGCAGCAGCACGGTGGTGTGCCTATCCTCGCGGCTTATTTTGACGCGCAGCGGCACGACGCCCGCCTGGGCCGATTGGCGCAGGCCCTGGATGCAGCAGGGATCGCCACCGAACGAGTCGCCCGTGCGCAACTCGACCGTATGGCGGGCGGTGGCAATCACCAGGGAGTCGTGCTCGAGCTGAATTTGCCGGTAGAGCAGGGTGAGGAGGAACTGTTCGAGCGCCTTGCCGCAGCGAAGGCCTCGCCGTTATTGCTGGTGCTGGATCAGGTTCAGGACCCCCACAATCTGGGCGCCTGTTTGCGAACGGCGGATGCATCGGGGTGCTGTGGCGTGGTGGTCCCCAAAGACCAGGCCGTTGGCCTGACGGCGACCGTGGCCAAAGTGGCCTCGGGCGCTGCTGAAACGGTGCCGGTCTATCGCGTCACGAATCTCGCGCGCTGTCTGGATCGGCTCAAGGGAGCAGGGCTTTGGATCGTGGGAGCTTCGGGGCGCGCCGAGAAGACACTGCACAGCGCCGAGTTGACCGGCCCGCTGGCCGTGGTGCTCGGCGCCGAAGGCCGTGGCCTGCGGCGCCTAACCGAGCAGAAGTGTGATTTCCTGGTGCGCATCCCGATGGCAGGCAGCGTCGAGAGCCTGAACGTATCGGTTGCCGCCGGTGTGCTGCTTTACGAGGCGGTACGCCAGCGTTCCGCTCAGTCTTCCGTTTCGGGCAAATAATGCCCGTCGACCTGGACTTGCTCATGACTGCCCTCGATCATCAAACCCGCCTGCGAGGGCTTGAATCCCTTGCGGATCAGGTCGACGTTGACATAAATCAACGGTCCGATGAACAGCAGCGCCAAACCCAGAAGATACCCGCCCCGCCGCAGACAGTACCGCAGCTGCATGCGCGGCCACAGCCACAGATAAAGCTCGAGAATCACGCGCGCACCTCACATCGACGGTTAGAGTGAAGGGTCATTTCGTTTTGGGTGTCCGCAAGATAATATGCGCCTTCATCGTTCGGCGCTCGGGTTTCACTCGCTGAGATTATCGGTCTGATGATCGACTCTCTGGAGAAGAGACTCCGGCGCTGACTGAAAAGTTCGTCATTTCATTCCCTGGTTCCTATTTTTCATGACGTCGAATCCGTACCACGAGGCAGTCGAGGATAGCGTGCGCGCGCTGCGTTGGTCCGATGAGGGCTTGCTGGTCTTGGACCAGCGGCGGCTCCCGGACACCTGCGACTACCATTGCCATTCGACGGCCACGGGTGTGGCCGAAGCCATTGCCACCATGCAGGTTCGCGGCGCCCCGGCGATCGGCATCGCGGCGGCGTATGGCGTGGTACTCGCGGCGCGGGCCCGATTTGCGCAGAGTGCCGATGACTGGAAGCAGGCGATAGCGAGGGACCTGGAGGTTCTTGCCGCATCCCGTCCGACGGCGGTGAATCTGTTCTGGGCGCTTGACCAGATGCGCTCCGTCATTGCTGCAACGGTGCCGGGCACGTCGCCTGTCCCCGGTCTGCTGGCTAGGGCCGAGGCCATCCACGCCGAAGATGTCGCGGCGAATCGGGCTATGGGCGAGCTGGGGGCCGATCTGATCGGGGAGGCTGCCGGTGTGCTGACCCATTGCAATACCGGCTCGCTGGCGACCGGTGGCTATGGCACGGCACTGGGCGTGATTCGGAGCCTCTGCCGGCGCGCGCGGCGGGACGTGTACGCGACCGAGACCCGTCCCTGGTCCCAGGGCGCGCGGCTGACGGCCTGGGAATTGTCACAGGACCGAATACCGGCGACCCTGATCGCCGATTCGGCCGCGGGCCTGTTGATGCGTCGCCAAGGGGTGCAATGGGTGATCGTCGGCGCGGATCGAATCGCGGCGAACGGGGATACGGCCAACAAGATCGGTACCTACTCGCTGGCGGTTTTGGCTCGACAACACGGGGTCAAATTCATGGTCGTCGCACCGACCTCGACCGTCGATCGGAATTGCCGCTCCGGCAAGGACATCGTAATCGAGGAGCGCGATCCACGGGAGTTCCTTCCGCCCTGTTTCATCGGGTCGAACAGTACGATCAGCGCGTGGAATCCGGTTTTCGATGTTACGCCCGCTGCGCTGATCGACGTCATCGTGACGGAAAGGGGCGCGGTGCGGAATCCGGCGAACAGCGGTATGCAGGCTGTTCTGTAGACCATGGTAGCCCGCGGCACACCGCGTTACATGCTTCGCCGCGACAGCCTTAAGATCTTCGAATCAGGAAAAGGAGCCTAGACCCGACTATGTTGGATCCGCGTTTAGTTCGCACCGACCTCGATGCCGTGGCCAAGCAACTCGCGCGCCGGGGCTTTCAACTCGACACAGCGGCGTTCGCCGAACTGGAAGCCCGCCGCAAGGCGGTCCAGAGCCGTACTCAGGAACTTCAAAGCGAGCGGAACGCCCGTTCGAAAAGCGTCGGACAGGCCAAGGCCCGAGGCGAGGACGTAACCCCGTTGCTGGCCGAGATGCAGGGCTTCGGCGACGAGTTGAAGCGCAACGAGCAGCAACTCGACGCGATCCAGCGGGAACTCGAGGACCTGCTGCTGAACATCCCGAATGTATTGGACGGGGACGTGCCGGATGGCGCGAGCGATGCCGACAATCGCGAGATGTTCCGCTGGGGCGAGCCACGTTGTTTCGAGGTTCCGCCAAAGGAGCACTTCGATCTGGGCACCGCACTGGGCGGAATGGACTTTGAGGCGGCGGTCAAGATTACCGGTTCGCGTTTTGTGACCTTGCAGGGCCCACTGGCTCGTCTGCAGCGTGCCTTGACCCAGTTCATGCTCGACATGCATACGACCGAGCACGGTTACGTCGAGGCCTACGTGCCGTTCATGGTCAACGCCGACAGCCTGCGCGGCACCGGCCAACTGCCGAAGTTCGAAACGGACCTGTTCAAGCTGGTGCGCGATCCTCCGTATTATCTGATCCCGACGGCGGAGGTCCCTGTGACCAATCTGGTGCGGGACGAGATCGTTGAAGCCGACCGTTTGCCGCTGAAGTGGGTGTGCCACACGCCATGCTTCCGGAGCGAGGCCGGGTCCTACGGCAAGGATGTCCGCGGCATGATTCGCCAGCACCAGTTCGAAAAGGTTGAATTGGTACAGATCACGCGACCCGAAGACTCGTCGGCTGCCCATGAAGCGTTGACCGCCCATGCCGAGGCGATACTGAAAAAGCTGGATCTGCCCTTTCGTCGCGTCGTGCTGTGTGCGGGCGATACCGGTTTCTCGTCGGCCAAGACCTACGATCTGGAGGTCTGGCTTCCCGGGCAGAACGCCTATCGCGAAATCTCGTCGTGCAGCAATTTTCGCGATTTCCAGGCCCGGCGCCTGCGCGCGCGGTGGCGTAACCCCGACACCGGCAAGCCGGAACTGGCGCACACCCTCAATGGCTCCGGCCTTGCGGTGGGGCGAACCCTGATTGCTGTCATGGAAAATTACCAGGACGGGGAGGGGCGCGTCGTGGTGCCTGATGCTTTGCTGCCCTACATGGGAGGACTCCGCACCATAGGTTAATGGTGCCGTGCGTGCAGATCCGTTCTCCGAGGTTGACGCCAACCGGCTCAGCCAATCAAAATACTCGGTTTTTCGCAGCGTTGAATCACTCGCCTCCATGACGATCGCCGACCGTTCGGGGGATGGAAACCTGGTTTCCATCCGCGATCTCGTTTTTTCCCGGGATGAAAGAAAGATCTTTGACGGTATCGATCTCGACATTCGTCGTGGCAAGGTCACGGCAATCATGGGGCCCAGCGGTACCGGCAAGACGACTCTGCTGAAATTGATCGGCGGTCAGCTGCGGCCGGATCGGGGTACTGTCGTCTTCGACGGCAAGGTCGTGCATGAGCAGGGCTTGCGTGATCTGTATGCGCTACGCAGAAAAATGGGCATGTTGTTCCAGACGGGCGCGCTGCTCACCGACATCGACGTGTTCGAAAACGTCGCTTTCCCCCTGCGAGAACATACCCGCCTGCCTGAGTCGATGATTCGGACACTGGTCTTGATGAAGCTGCAGGCGGTGGGCTTGCGCGGCGCCCGTCATCTGATGCCGGCGCAGCTGTCGGGCGGCATGGCGCGGCGCGTCGCGCTGGCCAGGGCGATTGCGCTGGATCCGATGATGATCATGTACGACGAGCCGTTCACCGGACAGGACCCCATCTCGCTGGGCGTGCTGGTCAAGCTGATCCGCGATCTGAATCACAGTCTTGGCCTGACCAGCGTGCTGGTCTCCCATGACGTGCACGAGACGCTCTCGATAGCCGACTACATCTATATGATTTCGGAAGGCAAGATCGTGGGACAAGGCACGCCGGAAGAATTGGATCGCTCCGCTTCGCAGTTCGTGGCCCAGTTCGTTCATGGTCTCGCGGACGGACCGGTTCCGTTCCACTACCCGTCGGACGCCGACTATGCGGGCGACTTGATGGGACCGGTAAAGCGGCGGCCGGGAGCCCGCCATTGAGGGTCCTGGACGTGCTGCAGGGCTGGGGCATCTGGGCGCTCGGCGGCGTCCAGCGCATCGGCCGCGCTCACATTTTCCTGGCGCACGTGCTGTTGGGCCTGCCGGGCTTGCTGCTGCGCTTGCGACTGCTGGTGCGCGAGATGTATGTCGTCGGCGTGCTCAGCATGCTGCTGATCGCCATCTCCGGCCTGTTCGTCGGGATGGTACTTGCTCTGCAAGGGCACAATGTGCTGTCCGAATTCGACGCCGAGCAGAGCCTGGGTGTACTGGTCGCCGCGTCACTGGTGCGCGAACTGGGCCCCGTGGTCACCGCCTTATTGTTCTCGGGCCGGGCCGGGTCGGCTCTGACCGCTGAAATCGGACTGATGAAGGCCACCGAGCAGCTGTCCGGCATGGAAATGATGGCGGTCGACCCGATCAAACGGGTGGTGGCGCCCCGGTTCTTTGCGGGTCTGCTGTCGATGCCTTTGCTGGCAGCGCTGTTCAGCATGGTGGGGGTGCTTGGTGGCTATTTCGTTGGCGTCGGTTTGCTGGGTGTGGATGAGGGCGCCTTCTGGGCCCAGATGCAGGCCAAGATCGACTTCGAGGAAGACATCATCAACGGCATCATCAAGAGTTTGGTGTTCGGCCTGATAGTGACCTGGATCGCGGTATTTGAAGGTTACGATGCGGTACCCACGGCTGAGGGCGTCAGTCGGGCGACGACGCGCTCGGTCGTCTACTCGGCTTTTGCGGTGCTGGGATCGGATTTCGTACTGACCGCCCTGATGCTCAGAGGAGAGTGATTGATGCATTCGCGGGTCGTGGAAATTTGGGTGGGACTGTTCGTCGGGATTGGTTTCCTCGCACTGTTCTTTCTGGCCATGAAGGTCAGCAATCTTGGCGAGCTGAGCTCCAGTCGCGAGGGATATACGCTCTTTGCCCGATTCGAGAACACCGGGAATCTGAAAGTACGCGCGCCGGTTTCGATGGCCGGCGTGACGATCGGGCGGGTAAAATCGATCCGCTTCGACAAAGCGACCTACGATGCCGTGGTCGAGATGCGGATCGATCCGCAATACGACACCTTGCCGGAGGATACCAGCGCCAGCATCCTGACCGCCGGTCTGCTCGGGGAGCAGTTCATCGGCCTGACGGCCGGAGCGCTGGAGACGTACCTTAAGGACGGTGACCAACTCGAGCTGACGCAGTCGGCGCTGGTGCTCGAGCAGTTGATCAGCCGGTTCCTGTTCAATAAGGCCGAGGGCGGTGATAAGAAGGCCGACGCATCGGCTGCCGCGGAATCGAAATGAACGCCGCGCCGTTCCGTTCGGGTCGCGACGCTCCCGGGCGCGCGCAAGTGGCGGATGACGAGGTGCGTTTTGCCGTGCGACGCATGGGCGAGGGTTGTTATCACATTGCCGGAACGCTGAGCTTTCTGAACGCCCGTGCCGCTCTCAAGGCTATCGGCGACGTCATCGAAGGCGAACGCGGCGACGTGTTGCTCGATTTGGGGGAAGTTACCCGGGCTGACAGCGCCGGGCTGGCGTTGCTGATCGAGGCGATGCGGCTGGCGTGCCAGCGTGACGTGCGTTTGCGTCTGCGTAATCTGCCCGCGCAGGTCGAGGCGCTGGCTGTCGTGTCCGGCGTCGATGCGATGCTGCCACGCGAGGAGAAGGGCCGTTGAAAATCGTGAATCTTTTGCTAGGTGCCAATGGATAAATTACTGATAACGGGCGGTCAGCCGCTTTCGGGCGAACTGCGGATCTCTGGCGCGAAGAACGCCGCGCTGCCGATCCTTGCGGCTACGCTGTTGTCGGAAGGTCCGGTGACGATTGGCAACGTGCCACACCTGCACGACATCACGACGACGATGGAGTTGCTGGGGCGCATGGGCGTCGAGTTGCTGATCGACGAGAAACTCAACATCGAGGCGAACGCCGATACCATCAAGAACTTCGACGCGCCCTACGAGCTCGTCAAGACGATGAGAGCCTCGATTCTGGTGCTCGGACCGCTGGTCGCGCGTTTCGGGCGAGCGGATGTGTCGCTGCCGGGTGGTTGCGCCATCGGTTCGCGACCAGTGAATCTGCATCTTGAGGGGCTTAGTGCGATGGGTGCGGACATCACCGTCCGCAATGGCTATATCCATGCCGAGGCGAAGCGGCTGCGCGGTTGTCGGCTGGTCCTTGACCAGGTGACCGTGACCGGCACCGAGAATCTGGTCATGGCGGCTGCGTTGGCCAGTGGCACGACCGTGATCGAGAATGCCGCCCGGGAACCCGAGGTTGTGGATCTCGCGAACTTCCTGAATGAAATGGGGGCAAAGATCCACGGTGCAGGCACCGATATCATCGAGATCGAAGGCGTCGAATCGCTGTCGGGTGCCGGCCTCCACTACTCCATCCTGCCGGACCGGATCGAAACCGGCACTTACCTTGTCGCGGCGGCAATGACTGCCGGCAAGGTGAAACTCAAGAATACGCGTCCCGATCTGCTCGATGCGGTGCTGGTCAAGCTGCGTCAGGCCGGCGCTGAAATCACCTGTGGCGAGAACTGGATCGAACTCGACATGAAGGGACAGCGGCCGCAGGCCGTCTCGCTCCGCACCGCACCTTATCCGGCCTTCCCGACCGACATGCAGGCGCAGTTCACGGCGATGAACAGCATTGCCCAGGGCGTCGGCGTGATCACCGAGACGGTCTTCGAGAATCGCTTCATGCACGTGCACGAGATGCAGCGCATGGGCGCAAATATCGAGGTGGAGTCCAACACAGCGATCATCCGCGGTGTCCCGATGCTGACGGCGGCGCCTGTCATGGCGACCGACCTGCGTGCCTCCGCGAGCCTGGTGCTCGCGGGCCTCGTGGCGGAGGGGCAGACCGTCGTGCAGCGTATCTACCACATCGACCGCGGTTACGAATGTATCGAGGAGAAGTTGTCGCAGTTGGGCGCAACCATTCGTCGCGTGCCGCAGTGACGCCATGCTGACACTGGCCGTCTCCAAAGGGCGAATTTTCGAAGAGGCGCTGCCGCTGCTGGCGGCAGCCGGCGTTGTGCCGACCGTCGACCCCGACAAAAGCCGCAAGCTGATCATCCCGACCAACCGAGAGGACGTCCAGTTGCTGATCGTCCGCGCCTCGGATGTCCCGACTTATGTCGAATACGGTGCCGCCGATCTCGGCATCGCCGGCAAGGATGCGCTGTTGGAATACGGCCCGGAAGGGCTGTATGAACCGCTGGATCTGAACATCGCTCGCTGCCGCTTGATGACGGCGGCGCCGGTCGGCGGTATCGCGAGTCGGCGGCGTCTGCGCGTAGCGACCAAATATGTCCGTACCGCGCAGGGTTATTTCGCCCGACGGGGCATACAGGCGGATATCATCAAGCTCTATGGCTCCATGGAGCTTGCGCCCCTGGTAGGGCTGGCCGACTGCATCGTCGATCTGGTCGATACCGGCAACACGCTGCGAGCGAATGGTCTTGAACCGCGTGAGCTCATCATGGAGATCAGCAGCCGGCTCGTGGTCAACAAGGCTGCCATGAAGATGAAACACCGGGCCGTTTGTGCGATCGTTGACCTGTTGGGTCAGGCGGTCGCGCGGCAGGGCATGCATTCGGAGTAGGCGATGGTCAACATCACGATCAAACGACTGGACAGCGGCAGTTCCGGCTTCGATCACGCGCTCGACGACCTCCTGGCCTGGGACGAGACCTCCGATCGTGAGATACACGAGCGCGTGACGGCCATCCTGGCGCGCGTGCGGCGGGATGGCGACAGTGCCCTGATCGATACCACGCGCGAGTTCGATCGGTGTGACGTGGCGTCCGCAGCCGAACTCGAGATTCCGCGAAGCCAGTTGCAAGCGGCTTGGGAGGGGTTGTCCCCGGACGGTGCCGAGGCGCTGGAGACAGCGGCGGCGCGCATCCGCGCCTATGCGGAGCGGCAGGCCATGGAATCGTGGGAGTACCGGGAGCCCGACGGCACGGTGTTGGGGCAACAGATCACGCCGCTGGACCGCGTCGGTGTCTACGTACCGGGTGGTAAGGCCGCATACCCTTCATCGGTGCTGATGAACGTCGTACCCGCCAAGGTCGCCGGCGTCCCGGAGATCATCATGGTCGTGCCCACACCCGGCGGCGAGACGAATCCCTGGGTGCTGGCCGCCGCTTATCTGGCCGGCGTCGACCGCGTCTTCCGGATCGGTGGTGCCCAGGCGGTCGGCGCGCTCGCCTACGGGACCGAGACGGTGCCGCGGGTCGACAAGATCGTCGGGCCGGGCAACATCTATGTGGCGACGGCCAAGCAACTTGTCTTCGGCCAGGTGGGGATCGACATGATCGCCGGGCCCAGCGAGATCCTGATCATCAGCGATGGCTTGACCGATCCGGACTGGATCGCGATGGATCTTTTCTCGCAGGCCGAGCATGACGAGAACGCGCAGGCCATCCTGATCACCCCGGATGCGGCTCATCGCGATGCAGTGGAAGCGAGCATTCGCCGACTGCTGCCGGACATGGAACGTTCGGCGGTGATTGCCGCCTCCTTGTCGTCGCGAGCGGCACTGATCCTGGTTCGCGACCTGGATGAGGCGGCCGCCGTCGCGAATCGAGTTGCGCCGGAACATTTGGAACTGTCCGTTGCGGATCCGCGGAGCCTGGTGCGTAAGATCCGCAACGCCGGTGCGATCTTCATGGGGCGGTACACCGCCGAGGCTCTGGGAGATTACTGCGCCGGGCCGAATCATGTGTTGCCGACCGGGGGCACCGCGCGCTTTTCGTCACCGCTGGGCGTCTACGACTTCCAGAAGCGCTCGAGTCTGATTTTCTGCTCGGCCGACGGTGCTGCCGCTCTCGGGCGAACCGCCTCGCGGCTGGCCCGTGGTGAAGGGCTGACCGCACACGCACGCTCCGCGGAGTATCGGATCCCGAAGGACGAATGAGCGCTTTGGACGACCGGCTCCGCTGGGTGTTGCGCCCCGAACTGGCGCTGCTCGCCGCCTATCACGTGCCTCCCGCCGTCGGGATGGTGAAACTCGACGCCATGGAAAACCCCTATACCTGGCCCCCGGCCATGATCGACGAGTGGCTGGGCTGCTTGCGCGAGGCGGCCCTGAATCGTTACCCCGACCCGGGGGCCGACGCGGTGCGCGAGGCGCTGCGGGTCACCGCGGACGTGCCGGCCGAGGCGGATATCCTGCTCGGCAATGGTTCGGATGAGCTGATTCAGTTGATCCTGATGGCGGTGGCCGGTCGGGACGCGGTCATCATGGCGCCGGAGCCGACCTTCGTGATGTACCGGCAGCTCGCCGAAGGCTTGGGCCTCAGATTCGTCGGCGTGCCGCTGCGGTTGGACGACTTTTCCCTCGATATGCCGGCGATGCGCGAAGCCGTGGCGCAGCATGCGCCTGCGGTCATTTTTCTCGCCTACCCGAACAATCCAACCGGGAATCTGTATGCCGCGGAAGAGATCGAAGAACTGCTGGCACTGGCGCCTGGGCTGGTGGTCGTGGATGAAGCCTATCTGCCCTTCGCCGGCACCACTTTTTTGCCGAGGGTAGGTGCCCATGACGGACTGCTGGTCATGCGGACCCTGTCCAAACTCGGGCTGGCGGGTCTGCGACTGGGCTACTTGGTGGGGGCGCCGGCCTGGATACGGGAATTCGACAAGCTGCGCCTTCCCTATAACATCAACATCCTGACCCAGATCAGCGCCGAGTTCGCGCTGAGCAAGCCGCACGTGTTCGCCGCTCAGGTCGAGCGAATTCTCGCAGAACGCGAGCGGCTCTATCGGGCCTTGACCGAACTCTCTGCCGTTCGAGCCTTTCCCAGCAGTGCGAATTTCATCCTGTTCGAACTCCTCTCGCAGGATGCGCGCGCGGTGTTCGAGTCGCTGAAGACACAGGGTGTTCTGGTCAAGGCCTTCGCCGCCGGCAGTGGTCCCTTGCGCCGTTGTCTGCGCGTGACCGTCGGCAAGCCGGATGAGAACGATCGGTTCCTGGCTGCGCTGGCCGTGGCGCTGGACCCGTGACCTAGTGCGGTTTGCGGGTACCCGCCAGCGTCGGTGACCCGGGTTTCGTGTTACACTGTTTGACCGTCACCGGTGTCGAGCCAGAAATCGATGGTCCGGCCCGCTCGCGAACCTACAGACGGCATAAGCCACAGTAATTCATACAGGCATGAACGAACCGACAGGCCGCTGCGGACCGTGCCGCATCTCGGTCGTTCGCGGCTCGACAGGGTGACGCGTGGCTAGTTCGGCTGGCCGCAAGGCCGCGATGATACTGTTCTGTTCCCCCACGTGCGCCTACGGTCACCAGATCCGCATCGTGCTGAACGAGAAAGCGATCGACTCGGGCGTTGAGTTCATCGATCCTGCGCATCCTCCCGAGGATCTGATCGACCTCAATCCCTATGGTTCGATGCCGACTCTCGTCGACCGCGATCTCGTGTTATACGACGCACGTATCATCATGGAGTACCTGGACGAACGGTTTCCGCACCCTCCGCTGGTCCCGACGGATCCGGTTGGGCGTGCGCGATCGCGTATGCTCGTGCACCGGATCGAGCGCGACTGGTACCCTTACCTGGAGCCCATCGAAGCCGGGGATGGGCCCGGTGCGGCACATGGGCGCAACCGCCTGCGCGAAAGCCTGATCGCCGCCAGTCCGGTGTTCGGCGCGAAACCCTACTTTCTCAGCGAGGACTATTCCTTGGTCGATTGCGTGCTTGCGCCCTTGCTGTGGCGACTCGGCGCCCTCGGGGTCGACTTGCCCAGTTCTTGTGACACGATCCGCCGGTACGCGCGCCGAGTATTCGAGCGCGAAGCCTTTCAGGCCAGCCTCAGCGAGCACGAGCGGGGACTGGTTGTCTTTGCTGAGGCCTGGGTCGTCTGATGGTGCCGCTCAAGCCGTATCTGGTTCGGGCGATCTATGACTGGATCGTCGACAATGCTCTGACGCCCTTCCTGCTCGTCGACGCCACCCGCTCGGATGTCGACGTGCCGCGGCAATACGTGCAGGATGGTCGGATCGTTCTGAACCTGAATCCTCAGGCGGTGGCCGGGCTGTCGCTGGGCAATGACACCATCGCTTTCAACGCACGCTTCGGAGGAACTCCGACACAGGTTGTCGTGCCGTTGTCCGCGGTGCTGGCGCTCTATGCCAAGGAAACCGGCAAAGGTATGGTCTTCGACAGTGAGGAGGACTCGGAAACGCCCCCTCCGGAGCCGGATACCCCCAGTCCCCAGAAGAAGAAACCGGCGCTGCGCGTTGTGAAGTGACGCGGCCGCGGTCGCGCACTTCTCAGACCTTGTCGGGGTAGGCGAATTTAGCGATCTTGCCTGTCGGCGCCGCCTCGCGATCCAGCGGGATGATCTTCGCGGTACCGCGTCGTTCGACCTGGTCGATGCGGATGATCTCGTGCATGGGCACGAAGGACCGCTTGATGTTTTCGAATTCGCTGCGGAGCTTTTCTTCCGCGGGGTCGATGACGATCGAACTGGTCTCGCCGAAAACAAAATCCTCGATCACGACGAATCCGAACAGCTCTGCCTGGTACACACGCTTCGCATAGAGTTCGTAAACCTGCTGCTGGTTTACGAAGACGACGCGATAAAGTAAGTTGTCGCTCATGCCTGAGGAAATACCGGAACGGGAACCGCGCGCCGAGGCGCCTTTGTCTACAGGGCGGTATGTTATCAGAATCGCTTGATGAACCGCGGCGCTTGGACCCCTGCAACACCGAACGGCGGCACCGTCACCGCTTGTCGTTCACGCCAACAGAGACTGCGAGGAAGCCATGACATCTTCGAATCGTAAGGGAAACGACCGACTCGCCTTGAGTCTGGTACTGGCCATCGCATTGACGCGTATACCGGGCATTTTTTCTTTCCAATTGCCGGATGCCACTCTGGCTGCCTTCTTCCTCGGCGGCCTTGCTCTGGCGCAGCCCCGGTCGTTCGGTTGGCTGCTGCTTGTGGCCTTCCTGGCTGATTGGGTCGCGTTCCAGACGGGCTTGGCACCCGGGTCCTGCCTGACACCGGCCTATGTTTTCCTGGTGCCGGCTTACGGTCTGGTATGGGGCGCTGGCCGGCTGGCTGGAAAGTGCGGGCCGATCGGGTATCTGTGGCTGGTCAATGCGATGCTTTGGGTCCTGCTCGGCGTAAGCGCGGCGTTCATTGTGTCGAACGCGGGCTTTTACGCAGCGACCGCAGCGGCAACGGGGCTCGGCGGATGGGCCTACGCCGAGACGGTGGGCCGCTATTTCCCTGCTTACGCCGGCGATGCCTTGGTTTATCTGGTACCGGTGCTGCTGGCGGTACTTTGGTCTTCACAGAGCCGTCGCGCGTCGCCATCACCCGCTTGAACCTATCCGCTCGTCGCTTTCGACCGCCCCGCGGCCCCCAAAGGCATGCAGCACTTGGGGGCGTGATTCCGGCACGTCGGATTGCCCAAGCCGATTTCCGGACGATCCATCCTGCCGGCCGACCTCCTGCTAGAAGCGCAGGTTGAAGCCGGCAAACCCAGAAACTCCGGCTGTGCCGTAGCCGTAGACTTCCTGATATGTTTTGTTCAGCAGATTGATCGCGCGAGCGAACAGCTCGACGTGGTCGTTTACTGAGTAGCGCGCGGTCGCATTGAAGATGACGTACCCCGGAACCGTGACGCGTTGGGCCGGAAAGACGGCAAAGTCGATATCGTCCTTGCGTCCAACCGCGACCACGTTCAGGTTGACCGTCGATGCCTCCGTCGGGCGCACGATCGCTTCGAACGTCCCTTTGTTGCGCGGCCGGCGCAGCAGCGACTGGCCCCCGTACAGTTCGTCCTGGGGATTGGCGGCATCCGGTAGCTGCTCGGTGTCCATATAGGTGTACTGCCCGCGCAGGCTCAGCCTGTCCCAGGGATCCAGTTGCAGGAAGACCTCGGCGCCATCCGCCTTGGCGCGTCCGACATTCACGTAGCCCTCGCTGAAATCCAGTACCTCGATCAGGTTGTAGTAATCGTTGTGGAAGTAGGAGGCGCCGACGAGCGCTCGGTCTTGCCACAACGTCTGCTCCAGCCCGATGTCCCAGTTGCGGCTGCGTTCCGGTGTCAGGTTGGGATTGCCCAGCGCCGGGAACACGATCGGCTCCTGCCCCTGGACCGTGAACACCGTCGGCGGTGCAAACAACTGGTACAGCGTCGGCACCTTGAAGCCGGTGCCGTAGTTCCCCTTGATGCGGAGTCCGATCCGGTGGACGGCGATCGACTGGCTGGTCCGCCAGGTCACCTTGCTGCCGCTGATATTGTTGTCGTCATAGCGGATGCCCGCCGTGCTGAACCAGTTGTCCTGGATACGGGCGCGGTGCTGCAGGAATACGCCGCCCGTGTTCATGCTCTTGTCCAAAGGGCCTTCGGCAGACGTCGTGCTGCCTTGGAGAAAGGTGGAGTCGCTGGTGATCGCATCCTGTTCGTCCTCGCCCCCGAAAGTCAGCACCTGCTTGTCCGTCACGGCGACATCGTTCAGCCAGCTCACCTTGACCTTCTGTCCGTCGAAGTTGCTGCCGAACACGAACGGATTCAGCGGGTCATATGGGTTGAGCAGCTGACGGTCGGTCGAACTCAGTGCGACGCCCAGGGTTTGCTGCCAGCGGCCATCGAACAGCGACAGTTTGCCCTGGCCGCGCGTGAATAGCTGGCTGGTCGTGCTGCGGTTGTTGGGATCGTCGCAGCCGCGTCCGCCGCAGTTGTCGAGTTTCGTATGGCCTTGGTTGTAGTGCAGTGTCCAGTCCAGGTCCAGGTGGTCGAGCGGCTTGCCGCTCAGGCCGGCCGTGACGGTCGTATTCCGATACCCGTCGCGCTCCCCGTTGCCGAGGTCACGTGCCGCGGCCGAGAAGCCGCGGTTTTCGAAACGGCTCGCGCTCAACTGGTAGTTCACCGGGCCCAGGCTGCCACTACTGTCCCCACCGACCTTGAATTCATCGTAGGTGCCGCCTTGCGCGGAGATCTGGGCTTGCGGTTTCCCTTGTCCTTTCTTGGTGATGATGTTGATGACGCCGCCGATCGCGTCGGAGCCGTAAATCGCACTCTCTCCGCCACGGACGACTTCGATGCGGTCGATCTGGTCGACCATCAGGTTCGCGAAGTCGAATTGCCCGCCCGGATTGGCCGGGTCGTTGGCCTCGATGCCATCGATCAGGACCAGCGAGAAGCGGGCGTCCGCGCCACGCATGAACACCGACGTGGTCTGACCGACTCCACCATTGCGAATGACGTCGAGTCCGGCAACGTAGCGCAGCACGTCGGCGACGTCGACATACTGTCGTTCCGCGATCTGTTCGGCGGTGACCACGGTCACGTTGCTGCCGATCTGGTTCACCGGCGTCTGGGTGCGGGCCGCGGTGACGACCACTTCGTCGAGTTGGCGGGCTACCGGCTCCTGGCCGGCGGCGTGCGCGTGAACGGTTGCGCCCAACACTGCGGTCGCAGTCAGGCGGGTGAGGGGGCTGTGCATGCGTTACTGCCTCTGCGGGGCTCGGCCGTACCACCCGTACGGCGGCTTCGTGGGCCATGCATCGCGAGGCAAAAGGGAAAAGCGCGCAACAGGCACGTCGCGGCGGTCCCTGTCGACGCCCTCCGCGACGATGGAATGTGCCTTGCGGCCGGTCTCCGGGCTCATGAGCGACAGCGTCCGGCGGATCGCCTTCCCATGCCGACGGCACAGTGGCTTTGTCGAGATCCGCCTTGACTCATTTACCGTTGCGGGGGCAGCGCCGGTTTTGCACCGGCTTCCCGTTTAACCCTCGAACCGAACGGTTCTCAGGCACCAGCAAGGAGGGCGTATTTTATCCCAAACCCAGGGAGCCCGCTGTATAGAGTGGGCCTGTCGCGCGGCGGTCGCACATCCAACTCGCGAGCAGCGATGCGGGTTGCACCCCAGTGCCGCAAGCGCGTGAAGTTGCGTATATTGACCGTCCTCGGATCGGTTGCCATGAGGACGGTAGTCCGCCCCCGGATCGGGTTTCATGACCGGGCGACCAGGCAACGAACAAGAACCACCAGATCTGGAACAAACTGAATGAAGGAGGACCGCTAATGGCCTGGGACCCGTCAAGCTACAAAAAACCCGGTGAAGACGAGTTGCGTCAGCGGCTGAGCAGCGAGCAGTTCGCCGTGACGCAACGCGATAGCACGGAACGCGCCTTCCAGAACCCGCTATGGGACAATCACCGCGAGGGCATCTACGTCGATGTCGTATCCGGCGAACCCTTGTTCAGTTCGTTGGACAAGTTCGACTCGGGTACGGGGTGGCCGAGTTTCACCCAGCCGCTGGAACCGGCCAATCTGGTCGAGCGCTCGGACCGTTCATTCCTGATGACACGGACCGAAGTTCGCAGCCGACATGCCGATTCGCACCTGGGGCACGTCTTCGACGATGGTCCGGAACCCACCGGAAAACGTTACTGCATGAACTCGGCCGCCTTGCGTTTCGTCCCAAAGGAGGACATGGCCGCGGAAGGCTACGGCGATTACCTGAGCATTTTTGAGCAGGATTGAGGTCGATACTTCGGTTCGGTAACTAGAATGGCGGCTTCCGGCACATGCCGGCGAGCGGTCAGGGTGACTTCGCCGCAATCGCCCGACCGTTTCGCAGCATCCGCCGGAGGCAATGCGGATGGACTGCTTTTGGAGGATTCGGTTTGATCATCAGCGACGTGAAGGGCATCAGCAAGTCGACGCGGGCATGCCTGGCCGAGCATGGCATCTTTTCGGTCGAGGAATTGGCGAATGTCGCCGTCGAACGGCTGATTCTCATCCCGGGTTTCAGCCGGCAAAAAGCTCAGCGCATGATTCGCGCAGCTAAACATTTGGTCGGGGAGGGCGACGCGGTGGCGGATTTGGCGCAAGTGGTGCCGGCCAGTCCCGGCCGGAGTACGCCCGCGTCCGGTGAGATTCTCGCCCGCGCCCTCGACGATTCGCAGTGGTACATCAATCGGGAACTGAGTCTGCTCGAGTTCAATCGCCGCGTGCTCGAACAGTCCAAGGATTCGCGGACTCCCTTGCTGGAACGGCTCAACTTTCTGTGCATCTCCTGCTCGAATCTCGACGAGTTCTTCGAGGTTCGGGCCGCCGGCTTGATCCAGAGGTCCGAACTGGCCTCGCTGCAGACCGAGGCCGACGGGCTCACGCCGACCGAAGTCCTCACGGAAATCAGCAGTCGCGCGCACGCGCTGGTCGCGGAGCAGTACCGTGTCTTTAACGAAGCCTTGCTGCCCGCCCTGGCCATCGAGAACATCCGTTTCATCCGCCGCTCCGACTGGAATGAATCACAGCAGGCATGGCTACGGCGCTACTTCACGGATGAATTGCTGCCGATTCTCAGCCCGATCGGTCTCGATCCCACGCATCCCTTTCCGCGCATCCTCAACAAGGCGTTGAATTTCATCATCTCCTTGTCCGGCAAGGATGCATTCGGCCGGGACCTGGATCTGGCCATTCTGCAGGCACCGCGCGCCTTGCCACGGATCATTCAGCTGCCGCAGGTCGATACCGAGAGCGGGCCGCACGATTTCGTGTTTCTCTCGTCGATCATCCATGCATTCATCGATGATCTCTTCCACGGCATGAAGGTGCGCGGCTGCTATCAGTTCCGCGTCACGCGCAACAGCGATTTATTTCTGGATGAGGAAGAAATCCACGATCTGCTGCGGGCGGTCGAGGGGGAACTGGCCAGTCGGAATTACGGGGATGAGGTCCGTCTCGAAGTGGCCGCAAACTGTCCGGATGACCTGATCGATTTCCTGCTCGGTCAGTTCGGACTGACCAAGGACCGCCTGTACCGGGTGGATGGACCTGTCAATCTGAGCCGTTCGCGCGAGGTCTGCGATCTGATCGACCGGCCCGAGCTGAAATTTCCACCGTTTACGGCCGGCTGTCCGCCGCAGCTGAACGATCCCAAGTCGCTGTTCGAGGCGATCCGGAAACACGACATCCTCCTGCACCATCCCTACGAGTCGTTCAATCCGGTCATCGAACTGGTCCGGCAGGCTGCCGAGGACCCCCAGGTGGTTGCGGTCAAGCAGACCCTGTACCGGACCGGCTCCAATTCACCCGTGGTCGAAGCCCTGGAGAAGGCCGCGCGTGCCGGCAAGGAAGTGACGGTCGTGGTCGAGCTTAGGGCGCGCTTTGACGAGAAGGCGAACATCTCGCTGGCAACCCGACTGCAGGAAGCCGGGGTGCAGGTGGTCTACGGAATCGTCGGCTACAAGACCCACGCGAAGATGCTGCTGGTGCTGCGTCGGGAGGGCAAGCACCTGCGCTACTACACCCACCTGGGCACCGGGAACTACCATCCGAAGACGGCGCGACTTTATACCGACTACAGCCTGCTGACGGCCGACAAGGATCTCGGCGAAGATGTGCGCCGCGTGTTCGTGCAACTGACCAGTCTGGGCAAGGTCGGTCGCCTGAACAAGCTGTTGCAGGCGCCATTTACGCTACACAAGACGCTGATCAAGAAGATCGAAAGGGAGATCGAGCATGCGCGCAAGGGCAAGCGGGCGCGCATCGTCATCAAAGTCAACTCGGTGGTCGAGCCGGTGCTGATTCAAACGCTGTATCGCGCCTCGATGGCGGGGGTGGAGATCAGGCTGATCGTCCGCGGAATCTGCTGTCTGCGGCCGGGCGTGCCGGGACTTTCGGAGACGATCGAAGTCCGGTCGATCGTGGGCCGCTTTCTCGAGCACAGCCGCGTGTACAGTTTCGAGAACGATGGGGAGCCGGAACTGTTCTGCTCCAGCGCGGATTGCATGTCGCGGAACATGTTCCGCCGTGTCGAGACCTGCTTTCCGATCGAAAACAGGAAGCTGGCCGACCGCATTCGGGCCGAGCTGGATCTGTACCTGCGCGACGACAGCCAGGCCTGGATACAGCAATCCGATGGTCACTATCGCCGTGCCGAGCCCAACGCGACCGGAGGGGTCGAGGCGCAGTCCTACTTGCTCGAGCAGTTTCGACGCGCAGTCTGAGGGGGCGATGCCGCGAGGGCCTACGCGAACCTTAGGGCGAGTCCCGCTGCCTGCAGGACCTCAGCTTCCTGTTCCAGGTCGGCCATGGTAAGAGGGTGATCGGCCAGCCAGCCGTCCGGGAAACGGAGCGTAACCTGAACGTCCTGGAGTTGCAGTTCGACGGCGGGCAGTGGGGCAGGGTGCCGGCTGCGGTTCAACAACACCCCGAGCCGCAGGGCAATGGCAATGCGCGGCGCGAGCTCGTCCCACGGGTGAGCGAGGTCCCGGAACAGCTTGACCGGGAACTTGCGGCGGTGAGCGCGGACCAGCGTCGCGAGCAGCTTTTGCTCCTGTTGCGAGAAGCCGGGCAGGTCCGCATTCTCGACGATGTACGCGCCATGCTTGTGATAGGCGCTATGGGCGATGTCGAAGCCGATCTCATGCAACTCCGCGGCCCAGCCCAACCATTGCTCCACCGTTGCCAGATCCACCGCTTCCTTCCCCAAGGCCTGGCGCGCGAACTCCCTGGCGGTTTCCCGCACGCGCTCCGCGTGATCGCGGTCGACGTGGTAGCGCGTCGCCAGCGTCTCGACTGTCGTGGAGCGGATGTCGGTATGGTGTAACCGCCCCACGAGATCGTACAGCAGGCCCTCGCGCAGGGCGCCATCGGCGACTTTCATCAGTTCGATGCCGAGGATCTTGAACGCCGCATAGACGATCACTACGCCGCCGGGGAGCACCGGCGCGCGCTCGGGATTCAACTCGGGAAACTGCAGCTTCGCGACGTCGCCGGCGGCGATCATGCCCTCGGCCAGACGCTCCAGGCCGGCAATGCTGATGCCTTCCTTGCTCCAGCCTGCCGCCAGGATGATCTTTTGGATTGCGCGCAGGCTGCCGGAGGCCCCAACGGCTTCCGACCACTGGCCGCGGCGGAAGGCCAATTCGATGGGCTCCAGTTCGCGTTGTGCGGCGATCACGGCCCGCTTGAAGCGCTTGGCGGAAATCTTTCCGCCGGGAAAGTGACGGAGACTCATAGACACGCAGCCCATCCGGAAGCTCTCCTTGTGCAGCGGTTCCTGATCGACGCCGATGATGAACTCCGTACTGCCGCCGCCGATGTCCATGACCAACCGCCGGGTACCGTCGGGCGCCAGACTCCGGGCGACGCCCTGGTAGATCAGACGGGCCTCCTCGATGCCGGACACGATCTCGATTTGATGGCCCAGGGCATGCTCGGCCCGGTGCAGGAAGGGCTGTGCGTTCTGGGCCATGCGGAAGGTGTTGGTGCCAACGGCGCGGACGCTGCAGGGTGGGAGGTTGCGCAGCCGTTGCCCGAAACGCTCCAGGCATTCGAGAGCCCGGATCTGCGCTTCGGGCGTCAGGTTGTTTTGTGCGTCCAGCCCTGCTCCGAGACGGACCATTTCCACAAGCCGGTCGACGACGGTGAGATTCCCATTGCGGTGGCTGGCCACGAGCAGATGGAAACTGTTCGATCCCAGATCGACGGCGGCGAGCAAATCGGATTGGGGAGTTACGGTCACGCGGAGCCTCGGAATCGGTACGACGCAACGGAGGGCTGCGTCGTCGGTCTGATAGAATGCGCAGGCTTCATGCTGCGGGTGGCTGATGCCCGCCATTCTAAACAATGCCCGTCGAAAATACCCGATGTCAGCACTGCTACTGCGGGACCTGCGCAAGACCTACGGCAACCGCCTGGAAGCCCTGAAAGGCGTCGATCTGGAAATTCCGGAAGGCGAATTTTTCGCGCTGCTCGGTCCGAATGGCGCCGGCAAGTCGACCCTGATCAGCATAGTAAGCTCGCTCGTCAACAAAACGAGCGGTCGTGTCGAGGTCTGCGGCTACGATCTCGATCGGGACCGTGAAGCCGCCAAGCGCTGTATCGGACTCGTGCCGCAGGAGGTAAATTTCAACCAGTTCGAGAAGGTCGCGAATATCGTCATCAATCAGGCGGGTTACTACGGAATCCCTCGCCGGGAAGCGATCGTCCGGGCCGAGCGCTGCCTGCGTCAGGTCGACCTGTGGGACAAGCGCAACGTGGTGTCGCGGCAACTGTCGGGCGGCATGAAACGCCGTTTGATGATCGCTCGGGCGCTGGTGCACGATCCGCGGCTGCTGATTCTGGACGAGCCCACGGCGGGGGTGGATATCGAGATCCGCCATTCGATGTGGGAGTTTCTGCGTTCGGTCAATCGGCGGGGTACGACCGTCATTCTGACGACGCACTACCTGGAAGAAGCGGAGAATCTGTGTCGGCACATCGCGATCATCGACCACGGCCGGATCGTCGTGAACCGCCGGATGCAGGAACTGCTCGCTGAAGTTCAGACGCAGCGATATACCCTTGAACTCAAGTATCCGATCAGCCAAGTGCCGGTCATCGAAGGCTACGCGGTGGAGCGGGAGGATGCGTATACCTTGATCGCAGAAGTTCCGCCCGAGGGCGGCGTGCATGGCTTGTTTACGCGACTGGCGGCTCAGGGCATCGAAGTCCAGGGCATCCGGAATGGGTCGAGTCGTCTGGAGCAGTATTTCATGCGCTTGATCGCGGAATCGGGAGATCGCGATGGGGCAGGCGCAGCCGCATGAGGAAACGCGGGTGGTCCGGTACAGGCCAATGGATTGCGCTGCAGACCATTCTGTTCAAGGAAATCGGCCGCTTCTTCCGGATCTGGCCGCAGACCATACTGCCTGCCGCGGTGACCAATGCGCTGTACTTGCTGATTTTCGGTGCGCTGATGGGGCAGCGCATCGGCCCGATCCACGGCATCGCCTACCTGGACTACATTGTGCCGGGCATTGCACTGATGTCCGTCATCACCAACGCGTACAGCAATGTCGTGTCCTCGTTCTACTCGACCAAGTTCCAGCGGCACATCGAGGAGTTGATTACGGCGCCGGTCTCCGAATGGGCGGTGCTGGCGGGGTATGTGGGCGGGGGCGTGGTTCGGGGGCTCGTCGTCGGCGCTGTCGTCGTCGCCACGGCCGGGTTTTTTACGCAACTTCAGGTCGCCCATGCTGGCGTGCTGCTCGCCATGGGCACGCTGACAGCGGCGCTGTTCGCGCTGGCGGGGTTCATCAATGCCGTCTATGCGAACAGTTTCGACGACATCTCCATCGTGCCCAACTTCGTGCTGACGCCGCTGGTGTATCTGGGCGGCGTGTTCTATTCGATCGAACTGCTGCCGTCCTGGTGGCGGACCGTCTCGATGGGGAATCCCATCCTCTACATGGTCAATGCCTTCCGCTATGGCTTCGTCGGGGTGTCGGATGTGCGTTTGGACGTCGCCTTTGCCTTGATCGGCGGCCTGATTGTCCTGCTGCTGACCTGGGCCTACGTGCTGTTGCGCCGGGGCACGGGTATCAAGAGTTAATCGCGCGCTGCGGTCACCGAAGGGTGGCGGTCAGGCCAGCCCCGTTCGAATCGTCGTCTCATATTCCGGAAAGTAGCGCGCGATGACGGGCAGTTCGAAGCTCCGCAGGATGCTGGTGTTGGGCTCGCGTTCGAGCAGGAATTCGAACGAACGGCGGACGAGTTCTGCGGAGGACAGGCGTCCGCCGGTGAGGCGGCGCGCGTAGTCGGGGTCGACCGCGACAGTGTGGGTCGTCGGGTTGGGTCCCTGAACTGTGACCTGGAAGGTGCGCGCGTCGCGGGATTCGATGGTCAATAGGGTCATGCGGTTGCTCCTCTCCTGCCAGTGGAAGCGGTGACGCTCGTCGGTCAGCGTGCCTTGCGGTTCTGCGCCTCCTGCCGGATCTTGTCCTCGTACTTCAACATTTCGCTGACGATCTGGTCGGCGGTCTTCTGCACGTCCTTACCCGTGGCATCCTTTTCCATCATGAATTTCGCGGCCGCGACGTAGGGGTTCATTGTCACTGCGGCCCCCGGCATTTTGCTTGGATCCTTCACCGTGCCGAACACCATGAACGGTTCGCGCGGATGGGCGCCGGCAAGATCGCTGATGCCCACCTGAACCTCCATCGTCGAAGCGCCCTGGCCAAAGCCAATGATGGCGCGCTTGAAGCGATTTCCTTCGCCAACCTCGGTGAACACACCCTGCAGCAGCCAGCCGTCGTTCGGTAACGCGCTGTCCGATCCCTGGTAACGCTGGGATGGGAAACCCTTATCACGCAGGCTGTTTACCAGCGAGGTAGCCATCGCATCGACGATTTCCCGGGCTCGCGCAGCGGGGTCGGTAGTCGCAAAGTGATGCGGCAGGCGCTCTCCCGCTTGTCCCAGCAGACCTTGCTGGGCACGTTCCGGCAGCATGCCTCGGACGCCCTGATCGCCCTGGAAGTCGCTCGAATCGAGAGCGAAGTCGGCGACATAGACCTGGCGCGGCCCCTGCTGCGGCGGGTGCGCGCCCAGCGTTTCGTTCTTCAGTTCCACACCGCCCCGCAAGCCGTGCCCGGCGTGTTCCTGGGCAAGTCGGCAACCGGTGCCCGAAGCCGCCAGCAGGGTTCCGCAAAGCCCCGCCAGCACACAATAGCGATCGAAAACAAACATCCGCCGCAGTCCCTCTTGTTGTAACCCCATGGAGCCGGGGCGCGTGCCCGTCTGGCGGTCGTTTCCGATTCGCCGGCTTGCGCGTCTCGATCTTAACATGCACGTATTCGCCGGGTGGGGCTGGTCTCACCGGCCGAGATCGACGCGAGGCTGGGGGGAAGTGTGGCTGCGTGTGGGTGACACGCAACCTAAACCCTTGACGGACCTTCGATGACGCGCAACCATTGTCCGGCCGAGTCAAAAGGACGATCCCCTTTACTGGAGAACATGGTGTTCATCGATTCAGCGCGTTGGCCGTGATGGCCGTCGGTACGCTCAGCTACCTTTCGGGCGCGCTGGCCCAGCTGTTCCTGGCGGTGCTGCTGACGCTCCGCCGACCGCAGAGCTTGCGGGGTCGCTGGCTGATCCTGTCATCAACGGTCACGACCGCCTGGTGCCTTTTGCTGGCGCTACAGGAGGCGTTCGGTGTTCTGCCAGCGGCGCTGATCTGGACCATCGAACTGCTGCGCGATTACGTCTGGCTGGCTTTCTTCGGAAAGCTGCTGGGCCAGCATGAAGGCGTTGCGTACCCGCCCAGGCAGCGAGGTATCGGCGCGGTTCGCGCCAGCGTGCAGGTGGCCGTGCTGAGCATGGGACTTTACGCATGGCTCACTCCCTATCTGCAGTCCAGTTTTCCGCAATTCTTCAGCAAGTCCTGGCAGGAATTCGGGCTGGTCGCACTGTCCATTCTGGGGCTGGCGCTGGTCGAGCAGGTGTACCGCAACACCCGGCCGGACCTGCGCTGGCGGATCAAGCTGATCTGCCTGGCACTGGGAGGAATGTTCGCCTACGACTTCTATCTGTACACCGACGCGCTGCTGTTTGATCGCATCAATCCCGACCTTTGGGCGGCGCGGGGGGCCCTCGCCGGCATCGTCGTTCCCCTGATCGCCACCTCGGCAGCGAAGAATCCGGAATGGAATCTGGATCTGTACATCTCCCGGCGCATCGTCTTCCACTCGGCAACGCTGCTGGGGACCGGCATCTATCTGCTCTCCATGGGCACCGTCGGCTACTACATCCGTGTGTTCGGCGGCGAGTGGGGGCCGGTCATACAGATCGTGTTCGTCGCGGCCGCCTCGCTGGCGTTGGTGTTGCTGCTCTTTTCCGCACAGACGAGGGCGCGCGTCAGAGTCTACCTGACCAAGAATTTTTTCAACTACGCCTACGACTATCGCGAGGAGTGGCTTACTCTGACCCGAACGCTGGCCGATGCCGCTTCGGGCTTGAGCCTCGAGGAGCGAGTCATCTACGCCATCGGGCGCTTGGTCGAAAGCCAGAACGGCGTGCTGTGGTGGCGGGACTCGACCGGGGCATTGGCCTGGCGGGCCAGCTATGGCGCGCCTCAAGTGGACGTCGCGCGCCTGGAGAGCAACGATCCGGTGGTAGCATACATGATGGAGCGCGAATGGATCGTGAATCTGGCGGAGATGGAGTCCATGCCCGAAGCCTATGACGGGCTGCAGCCGCCTGTGTGGCTGAAACCGGAAAGCAACGCCTGGCTGCTGCTGCCGATGTTCCGTGACGAAGGGCGGTTGTACGGCGTGTTGCTGCTGTCGAAGCCGCGGGCACCCATCAAATGGGACTGGGAAGTGCTTGATTTGCTGAAGACGGCCAGCACCGTGGCGGCTAGCTACCTGGCGCTGGATGATGCCGGCCGGCAGTTGACTGAAGCGCGCCAGTTCGAAGGCTTCAACCGCCTGTCGGCGTTTGTGATCCATGACCTGAAGAATCTGATCGCGCAGTTGACGCTGGTGTTGCGGAACGCCGAGCGCCATCACGACAACCCGGCCTTCGTGCGCGACGCCTTCAAGACCCTGGACCACGTCGTGGAACGCATGAATCGTTTGATGAACCAGTTGCGCAACGCGGGTCCAAGTGTCGTGTCGGAGTCGGTCGATGTCGGACGGCTCCTCGGTGAGGTGACGACCGCGCGTGCTTCACAGGTGCCGGCGCCGCTGTTCCAGGACGGTGCGGAAGGGGTCGTGGTGACGGCGAATCGCGATCGCCTGTTTTCCGCCTTCGAACACATCGTACACAATGCACAGGATGCCGCCGGCAAACACGGTCGCGTAGAGTTGCGCGTCATGCATCCGGCACCGGACAGCGTCGCCATAGAGATAGAAGATACCGGCCCGGGCATGAGCGCAGAGTTCATCCGGACCCGGCTGTTCCGGCCCTTCGATACGACGAAGGGTCTGACCGGCATGGGCATCGGCGCGTATGAGTCGCGCGAGTATGTGCGTTCAATCGGGGGCGAAATGGTGGTTACCAGCGAACAGGGGAAGGGCACGACGTTCCGCATCGTGATCCCCAGACAGAACGCCGAAAATCGGCAGGAACAGCGTGTGGAGGCACTGGCGTGATGGATCAGACATTGCTGATCGTTGAGGATGATCCTGGTCTGCAGAGCCAGTTGCGGTGGAGTTTTACCGATTACAAGGTCTGTGTTGCCGACGACCGGGAATCGGCGTTGGCTGCAGTTCGGAAACATGAGCCTGACGTCGTGACCCTCGATCTCGGTCTTCCTCCGGATCCTGGTGGTGTTTCCGAAGGCTTCGCGACGCTGCAGGAGATCCTGTCCGCTGCGCCGCATACCAAGGTCATCGTGATCACGGGCAACGACGATAAGGTCAATCCGGCCCGTTCGATCGGTTTGGGTGCCTACGATTTCTACCAGAAGCCCATCGATCCGGAGATTCTGGCTTTCGTGGTCGAGCGTGCCTTCAGGTTGCGTGCGCTCGAGGAGGAGAACCGGAAGCTGTCCCGCCTGCACATCACGAATCCACTGGAGGGGATTGTTGCCGCGAGTCCCGAGATGCACGAGATGTGCAGGATGGTCGAGCGCCTGGCACCGACCGACATGACGGTGCTGCTGCTCGGCGAGAGCGGTACCGGCAAAGAGGTGCTGGCCCGGGCGCTGCATCGGCTGAGCCCCCGGGCGAACAAGCCATTTATCGCGGTAAATGCGGCCGCGATCCCGGAGACGCTGCTCGAAAGCGAACTCTTTGGTTATGAACGCGGCGCCTACACCGGCGCCGCGCAGCAGACCAAGGGCAAATTCGAACTTGCGAATGGCGGCACGTTCTTTCTCGATGAGATTGGCGACATTCCGTTATCGCTGCAGCCCAAGCTGCTGCGCGTGCTGCAGGACCGGGTCCTGGAGCGCGTCGGTGGCCGGCAGGAAATCAAGGTTGATGTGCGGGTCATTGCCGCGACGCACCAGAATCTTACCCGACTGATCGAGCAGAGCCTGTTCCGCGAGGATTTATTCTTTCGTCTGAATGAGATGATCATCAATATCCCGCCGCTGCGTGAACGAACCGGGGATGCGGTCGTGCTCGCAAACGCCTTTCTCGAAACGTTCAACAAACAGTTCAGTCGCAACCTCCTGGGCTTCTCCGACAGCGCGCTGGCCGCGCTCGAGGCCTACCACTGGCCGGGAAACGTCCGCGAAGTCCAGCACAAGGTCAAGCGGGCGGTGGTCATGGGTGCGGGGCCACTGATCGAGCCCAAGGATCTGGAATTGTCGGAGGGCGAGACCAGACCTCGCGTCACGCCCTTGCGTGAGGCGCGTGAAGCGGCGGAGCGCAAAGCCCTCTGCGCGGCGCTTACCGAGGCGGGTGAGAACGTTTCGAAGGCTGCGGAGCTGCTTGAAATCACTCGTCCGACACTGTATGCGTTGCTGAACCGTTTCAATCTGAAGGTCTGAAGCGTCGCGGTCGATCACGCTACCCGTTACGGTAGGGTGGTCGCCGCCGTGCCAAGGCCCGATAATGCGCCATCGGTGACCGTCCGCAGCGGTTACGATGTGTTCGCAGTCACGAACAGCACCCAGCAACAGCGGACCCTTGCCGGTGAAGCCCCATTTCAGCAGGCCAACATGACGACCATCTCGGATCCTGAAAATACCCACGGTCATATCTCCAAACAGTATGACCACGAACTGTTCGACATCCGGAGCCGGGTGCTGAGTCTCGGCGGGCTCGTCGAGGAGCAAATCGCAAGTGCGGCGCAATCCTTGATGGAAGGCAACGTCCCGCTCGCCGAGCGAGTGATTGCGGACGATTACAAGGTCAACTCGCTGGAAGTGTCGATCGACGAGGAGTGCACGCAGATTCTTGCGCTGCGACAACCGACCGCTCGGGACCTGCGGCTGGTGGTTGCGGTGATCAAGACCATTACCGATCTGGAACGCATCGGTGACGAAGCCAAACGGATTGCACGGCACGGGATCGACCTGGCCTCGCATTATCCGAAGCGCAACCAGTTGACGGAAGTCGAACAGTTGGCCCGACTGGTCCGAGCTCTGATCCGTCAGGCCCTGGACGCCTTCGCGCGCATGGACGTCGACTCGGCGCTTCAGGTGGCGCAGCAGGACAGGCAGGTCGACAGCGTTTACGAAAACATCATGCGGCAGCAGATCACCTACATGATGGAGGATCCGCGCCTGATTCCGGTGTGTCTGGCGATTATGTGGTCGTCGCGCTCACTCGAGCGCATTGGTGACCGCGCCTGCAACATCTGTGAATACGTCATCTACTACGTTAAGGGAAAGAACATCCGGCATATCAGCCTGGAGCAGGTGCAGCAGGATTTGTTGGGCCGCGGACGCCGGGACTAGGTGTCTTTGCTCGACGCTGCTGGGGCGGCTTCGCGACGGTGCCTGACTCTTGCCCAGTGGCGCTTTCGCGCACCGATCAATACAATACGGATCTGCAGTGCCGAAGCGGTTATCGTTTTCCGCTTTGTTGTCCTCCCCCCGGCAGTCTCTGATTCCACCCTATGAAGCGTTTGCGACTGGCGGCCGCGTTGCTGTTCTTGGCGGTCACCTCAACGACGGTCTGGGCCTTTGATTCATTTGTGATCGACTCGATTCGTGTCGAAGGGCTCGAGCGGGTGTCCGAGGGCACGGTGCTGAACTACCTGCCGGTCAAGGTGGGCGACGTGTTCGACCAGAAACAGTCGACCGAATCGATCAAGGCGCTGTTCAAGACCGGTTTCTTCAAGGACGTGCGTCTGGAACACGATGGCAGTCAGTTGGTGGTTCTGTTGGAGGAGCGTCCCGCCATCGCCAGCATCACCCTCGAGGGCAACAAGGATCTGAGCTCGGAAGAGTTGCTGAAGGCACTGAAAGGCATCGGCCTCTCCGAAGGCAAGGTCTTCGATCGACAGATTCTGGATAAGGTCGAACAGGAACTGCGGCGGCAGTACTACAGTCGCGGAAAATATGGTCTGCAAATCGACTCGGAAGTTGCCGATCTCGATCGGAACCGCGTTGCGGTCACGATCAAGATTTCCGAGGGAAAAGTAGCGAAGATCAAGCAGATCAATGTCGTAGGCAATGCCGCCTTCGAAGACGAGGATTTGATCGACGAGTTCGAGCTCAGTACGAGCAACTGGCTGTCCTGGTATACGAAGGACGACCAATATTCGAAGCAGAAGCTGTCAGCGGATCTCGAACGTCTGCGCTCGTATTACCTGGATCGCGGCTACATCAAGTTCGAGATCGAATCCACACAGGTTTCGATTACTCCCAACAAGAAGGAGATTTACGTTACGGTCAACGTCCGGGAAGGCGACGTCTACAAGGTCAATGAGGTGAAGCTGACCGGCAAGATGATCGTACCGCCGGACCAGATCATGCCGCTGGTCCAGATCGGACCGGAAGACACTTTTTCCCGCAAGCTGGCGACCGAAACATCGAAGGGCATCTCGGATCGTCTGGGCGAAGAAGGGTTCATCTTCGCCAACGTCAACATGGTGCCGGACATCAACGAAGAGAAGAAATCGGTCAACATCACGTTCTTCGTCGATCCCGGCAAACAGGTTTACGTCCGCCGTATCAACTTTCAGGGGAACACCAAGACGCGAGACGAAGTTCTGCGGCGGGAGATGCGGCAGATGGAAGCGGCCTGGGCATCATCCACGAAGATTGAGCGGTCAAAGATGCGCCTGGAGCGGTTGGGGTACTTCCAGGAGGTCAATGTCGAGACGCCGGCCGTTCCCGGCACCGCGGACCAGATCGACGTGAACTACAGCGTGGTCGAGAAGTCGTCGGGGAATATCACCGCCGGCGTCGGCTTCTCGCAGGTGCAAGGGATCATCGTCAATGCCGCGGTGACCCAGGACAATGTCTTCGGTACGGGGAAGCGGGTCAATCTGACCTTCAACAACAGCCAGGTCAACACCATTTACCAGTTCGGCTATCTGGACCCGTATCTGACCCTGGACGGCATCAGTGGGGGATTCGACGCATCCTATCGGGAAACCAACTTCGCGCAGGCCAATCTGGCGCAGTACCTGACGGACGTTGGTGCCGTCGGTGTCAACGTCGGCGTGCCCTTTACCGAATTCGACAGCCTGCGCACCAACCTCGATTACGAGTATACGAACCTAAAGACGACCAACCAGACGCCGACGCAGATTTTGGATTTCATCTCCGAGAACGGTAACGCGTTCAACGAGTACACGGTGGCTCTGGGTTACACCCACGACACCCTGAATCGTGCGATTTTTGCGACACAGGGCGGTTCACACACGGTGCAGGTGCTCGGCGCCATGCCCTTCTCCGACCTGGACTACTACAAGGCGAGTTTGCGGTCGCGGCACTATTTTCCGCTCGCGCAGGACCTCACGCTGTTGCTCGGGGGGGAAATCGCCTATGGCGGCGGCTATGGCGGCACCAGTCAGCTACCGTTCTTCGAAAACTACTTCGCCGGTGGTCCGAACTCGGTTCGAGGGTTCTTGCAGAACACCCTCGGTCCACGCGACTCGAACAACCGGCCGATCGGTGGTTCCAGTAAGTTGATCGGTTCGGCCGAATTGCTGTTCCCGGTGCCCTTGATCAAGGAAAGCAAGAACCTGCGTCTCGGGGCCTTCGTCGATGCCGGTAACGTATTCGATGGGGGCTACGACTTCAACGAAATCCGCGTTTCCGCGGGGTTGTCCGCCCGTTGGCTGTCGCCGTTCGGTGCGATCATGGTCAGTCTGGGCCAACCACTGAATTCCAAGCAGGGCGACCGCATCCAAAACTTCCAATTCAATTTCGGCTCCGGATTCTGAGTGAGGGACCTGTACAGTCGCTCCCGTTCGGGGAGTTCTTGTATAATCCGGAGATTGCCGAGCTGTCAGCGCACTTGGCGGAGCGGCGTCCAAGTCGAAACCACTGCTTCAGGAGTCTATGCTTCCCGGTTTTTTTACGGGAGTCTAGCGGAGCTTCAGGATTCAATAAAGTAGGTATGGGACCTTTAATCATGCGTAGAAGATTGCTGAGCGTTTTCGTGGTGTTCGTATTCGCGAGCCCTTCCTTTGCTGCCGACCTCAAGATCGGCTTCGTCAACGTGGCGCGGTTGCTGGAAAAGGCGCCCCAGGCCGAGGCCGCCAAGAAGGACCTTGAGCGGGAATTCAAGCCACGAGACTCCAAATTGGTCAGCGAGCAGAAGACAATCAAGGCGTTGGAGGAAAAGCTGGCTAAGGACGAGGCTGTCATGAACGAAGCCGAGCGGCAAAAACTGGAGCGCGACCTGATGAACCGCAAACGCGATGCTAAGCGCGTACAAGATGAGTTCAGGGAAGACTTCAACCTCCGCCGCAACGAGGAACTCGGCAAATTGCAGAAGTCCATCTTCGAGGCGATTCAGTCCCTGGCCAAGGAAGAGAACTATGACCTGCTGCTGACCGACGGTGTCGTTTTTGCGAAGGAAAGCATCGATATCACCAATAAGATTGAGCAGAAACTGCAGGCGAGTTTCAAGCGCTAACCCGCGTCGGGAAGCTAGTTGCTCCATGCGCTCCCTATAGGCTTTTAACTGCAGGAATTCTCATTGGATATTCAACAGATAAAGGAGTACCTCCCGCATCGCTACCCTTTCTTGCTGATCGATCGCGTGGTCGCCTGCGAACCGGGCGTTCGTCTCGTCGGGTACAAGAACGTCACCTACAACGAGCCGTTCTTTACGGGACATTTTCCCGAGCAGCCGATCATGCCAGGTGTGCTGATCATTGAGGCGCTGGCGCAAACCACGGGTTTGCTGGCGGCGGAGACTGCGCCGAGCGTGCTGGGCAAGGGCAAGACCTACTACTTGGTGGGTCTCGACAAGGTCCGTTTCAAGCGCCCGGTCGTGCCCGGCGATCGCTTGACGCTGGAGGCGACCTATCTGCGGCACAAGCGGAATATCTGGGCATTCTCTTGCCGTGCCGAGGTCGACGGTGAATTGGTCGCCAGTGCGGAGATCATGTGCGCCGCCGCGGAGCAGGAGACTTGATTCATCCTTCCGCCATCATCGATCCGTCGGCGCAGATCGCGGACGGTGTGTCTATCGGCCCCTTTTCGATCATCGGCCCGGGGGTTTCGATCGGTTCCGGCACGGAGGTCGGGCCCCATGTCGTGATTCGTGGTCCTACGCGCATCGGTTGCGACAATCGCATCTTCCAGTTCGCGTCCGTCGGCGAAGACCCGCAGGACAAGAAGTACGGCGGCGAGTCGACCACGCTGGAAATCGGCGATCGCAATGTGGTTCGGGAGTTCGCCACGATCCATCGCGGCACGGCTCAGGATCGGGGCATAACGCGGATCGGTAGCGACAATCTCTTCATGGCCTACACCCATGTCGCCCACGATTGCGTGGTGGGTAACCGCATCATCATGGCGAACGCGGCTTCCTTGGCCGGGCACGTGGAGGTCGATGACTTCGCGATTCTGGGCGGTTTCAGCCTGGTGCATCAATTCTGCCGGATCGGGCAGTACAGTTTTTCTGCGATGGGGAGCGTCATCTCGCGCGATATCCCTCCCTATGTCATGGTCGGCGGGCGGCCGACGAAGCCCTACGGGATCAACTCGGTCGGACTGGAGCGCAATGGTTTCGGTTCGGAAGCCCTGCGCCAGATCAAAAAGGCCTACAAGATCATCTACAAGGCCGGTTTCAAGCTGGATGAGGCCATCAAGCTACTGGACGAAGTTACCGTCGAGCATCCGGAGATCGTGCCTCTGGTGGACTTCCTGAAGACCACCGGCCGCAGCATCATGCGCTGATTCGCGCGCGTCGGGTCCCTATGGTCGTTCGTTCCGTTTCATCTGGGCCACTCATTGCGGGAATCGACGAGGCGGGGCGGGGCGCTCTCGCTGGTCCTGTGATTGCCGCGGCTGTGCTATGGGATCCCGCCGCGGGCGCGATCGAAGGTCTGGACGACTCGAAGCGCTTGCAGCCCATGCGCCGTGAAGTGATGGAAGGTCTGATCAAGGACCGTGCAGTGGCATGGGCCATCGGTCGTGCCGAAGCAGGCGAAGTTGATCGGGTCAACGTGCTGGAGGCGTCGATGCTCGCGATGGAACGTGCCTATCGGTCCCTGACTGTGGTGCCCGATGAGGTTCTCGTCGATGGCAACCGCTTTCCACCGTTGGGCTGCAACGGCCGCGCAGTCGTTGGCGGCGACGGCACCATCCCCGCGATCATGGCGGCGTCGATTCTGGCGAAAGTCGCTCGGGATCGGGAAATGGTGTTGCTGGACGCGCTCTATCCACACTACGGGTTTCTCCTGCACAAGGGCTACCCGACCCGCGCACACAGGCAGCGCTTGCTTGCCTACGGGCCTTGCGCAGTCCACAGGCGAACGTTCGCACCGGTCCGGGCCTGCGTCGAGGGGCCGTCAAGTTCGTGACACATGTCGAGACAGGCCGGAAACCCTGTTGTTTCCCCGCGGCGGCGCGCTACGCGCGCGGTGCCTGGCGGGGGCGTCGCGGTTTACGGAAGTTGGAGCGGTGGGCTGGGAGTCCAGTCCTGGGCTCGATGCTCGGCCACCACGGTCGTATAGATACCGCCTCGCACATTGAAGCGAGCCGTGATGCGCATGAAGCGTGGCCGGCAACATCCGCAGAGTTCGGTCAGTATGCGGTTGGTGACCGCTTCGTGAAACGCGCCCTGATCCCGAAAACTCCAGATGTAGAGTTTGAGTGCCTTCAATTCGATGCAGAGTCCGTCGGGTACGTATTCGAGCACGATCGTCGCGAAATCCGGCTGGCCGGTCTTGGGGCAGAGGCAGGTGAACTCCGGGATCTCGATGCGGATCGTGTAGTCGCGGTCGGTCCGGGGGTTTTCAAAAGTTTCGATCATGGGTGTTTTGGTTGGGCAGATGATTCAGATGGGCGCTGCATGTCGGCAGGTGTCGTGCTCGAAGACAGGCGCCGTGAATTCCCGAATTTGAGTCGTTACATGGGCGCCATGTTCCCGTGTCGCGTGCAAGGCCCGGGTGGTCCAAATTCCGCAGAGGCTTGGCGCGATGCGGCTTGAAAAAATCAAGCTGGCCGGATTCAAGTCATTCGTGGATCCGACGACACTGCCCTTGCCCGGTAACCTGGTGGGGGTGGTAGGTCCCAACGGTTGTGGGAAGTCAAACATCATCGACGCCGTGCGATGGGTCATGGGCGAAAGCTCGGCCAAACATCTCCGGGGCGACACGATGGCGGACGTCGTCTTCAACGGGTCCAGCACGCGCAAACCGGTCGGCGTCGCGTCCGTGGAACTGTTGTTCGACAATACCGACGGTCGCGCGACGGCAGAATACGCAGGCTACCAGAAAATCGCAATCAAGCGGCAGGTTGGCCGTGATGGACAATCCACCTATCTGCTCAACGGTTCGCGCTGTCGCCGCAAGGACATCACCGACCTGTTTCTCGGCACCGGTTTGGGCGCACGCAGTTACGCGATCATCGAGCAGGGAACAATCTCCCGCTTGATCGAAGCCAAGCCGGACGAACTCCGCGGGATCGTCGAGGAAGCGGCCGGCATATCCCGCTACAAGGAACGACGCCACGAGACCGAGATCCGGATGCGCCATACCCGGGAGAATCTGGAGCGTGTCGATGATCTGCGCGGGGAACTGACGAAACAGGTCGAGAGCCTGCAGCGGCAGGTCAAGAAGGCGGAGCGCTACCTGGCCTTGCGGGATGAGGAGCGCCGCTCGAGGAGCAACCTGCTGCGACTGCGTTGGCAGGCCTCACGCGCCGCCATGACCCAGTTGCATACCGAGCTGGAGGGGTTGGGCGCTGCTCTGCGGGAGGCCGTGTCGGCGGGCCGGGAAAGCGGCGAGAAGGCGGCCGAGTGGCAGTTGGCGCGGGAGCGTCGGCAGTCCGAGATGCAGGAAGTCCAGGCTAGCTTCTACGAGGTCGGTGCCGATATCGGCCGCCTCGAGGACCTGATTCGCCGGTCAGAGAAGTCGCGGGAGGAAACCGTGAAGGACCTTCAGCGTCTGGAAGCGGAGACGCAGCGGGCCGGCGCGGAACTTCAGCACGACCGGGCGCAGCTCGCCGAGGTTCGGCGGGAGCTTGTCGAACTCGCCGGAATTCTCGATGCGTCGCGGTCGACGGCACAAGCAGCGACCGCCCGGAAGGAAGCCGCTGGCCAGGGGGTACGCGCGGCCCGGATCCAACTCGAGGCCGTGCAGTCCCGACTGGCCCAGGCAGCGAGCCGCACCGAGATCATTCGCGCGCGCGATCGCCAACTCGGAGAGCAGCAGCGTCAGACCGACGTTCGCTGGCAGCGGCTGGCCGACGAACGCCGGGACCTGGAGGCGGGGCTCGGCGGCGATGAACTTGAGTCGCTGCGCCAGACCATCGCCGAAGAAGAGGCGCTGGTCGCGGAGCATGCCGCGCGGGTCGAGGAATTGACGGGAGCCTTGAAGGAGGGTCGGACGCGGCTGGAAGAGCAGCGGCTCGGTCTGAACTCGGTGCGGGCCGAAATCCATACGGCGCAGGGGCGCCTCAGCTCCCTGGAGCTCTTGCAGCAGCACGCCATGGGTAAAGACCGTGCGGCCGTCCAGGCTTGGCTGGCACAGCTCTCGCTGGACCAGGCGCCGCGGCTGGCCGAACGCCTGGATGTCGGTCTCGGCTGGGAGGCCGCGGTGGAGGAAGTGTTGGGGCAGCACCTCGAAGCCCTGTGCATCGACAGCATGCAACCCTTTCTGAATGCGCTGGTGGCAAGCCCGCCGCAGGAATCTCTGGCTTTTTTCGAGACCTGTGATGTTGTGCCGCGTTCCTCTCCCCAGGACAAGGCGCTGCCGCGGTTGCTGGATCAGGTGGCTGCTCCGTGGCGGCTCGAAGCGCTGCTCTCCGGTGTGTTTTGCGCCCCCGATCTGTCCGCGGCTGTGGCGGCCGGCGCCTGGCTCGAGGACCACGAGTCGGTCGTCACTCAAAAGGGCGAGCGGCTCGGGCGCGGTTGGGTCAGGTTACAGAAGGCCGAGGATGCGAGAAGCGGCGTCATCCGGCGTGAGCGGGAGGTGCGTCAGGCCAAGGATGCGCTGCAGCGCTTGCTGGCCGACGAAGGCGATCTCGCCGGCAAGATTGCAACACTGGAGCGTGAGCTGTCGGCGGCCGAGGAAGAGCGGCTCCGACACGAACAGGAACGACGTCGACTCGAACGTAGCGTGCTCGAACTGCGCAATGCGGAACATCAACTGAACGCACGCCAGCAGCAGGCGCTCAAGCGTCTCGCCGCGGTCACGCGAGAACTGGAGGAAGCGGAAGCGCTGCGGGTGGATCTGGCGGAGCAGCGGGCCGAAGCGGGCCAGGAGCTCCGCGAGACCGGGGCCGCCATCGATGCGCAGACGGCGGAGGTCACGGTGTGTCGGGAACTGCTCGCAGATGCCGAAGAGGCGTGGACCGAAGCGGAGCGGATTTGGCAGTTGGCCCAGGATGAGCTCCGTCGCCTGGAGAGCCGTGACGAATCCCTGCGCTCGAATGAGCGATTGACCGCGAGTCACCTGGAGCGTGCGGAAGCCCATGCGACCGATGCGGACCTGCGGCTAAAGGATCTGCGCGAACGCTTCGAAGATCAGCCGCTGGTCGAGGCGGAGAAGGAGCGACTCGCTGAGCTCAGGAGCGAACGGGAGCGGCTCGAAAGCCTGCTGGCCGACCATCGTGGCCGGTTGGGCGATATCGACAAGGCGGCACGCGAGGCAGCGGAAGAGCGTCTCCGGCATGAGCGGGAGATCGAGCGGATCAAGGAACGCCTCGAACGGACCCGGATCGAGCTCGAGGGACACCAGGTGCGCGAGGACGGCTTGCGAGAGCAACTGACGGAATTGGGGCTCACCGTGGAAGTGAGTCCGGATGCGGGGGAGGGTGGGCTTACCGCTGAAGCGGGCACGGAAGCGGAGCTGCAGCAGGCCATCAGCCGGCTCGCTCAGGATATCGAGAAGCTCGGCCCGGTGAATCTGCTCGCCGTAGAAGAGTTTGCCGACCAGAAGGCGCGCCTCGATCTCTTAGAGCAGCAGCGTGCCGATCTCAACGAGTCGCTGGAGATCCTGATGCAGGCCATCGAGAAGATCGACCGAGAGTGCCGCGCGCTGTTCAAGGGGACTTTCGAACGGATCAATTCGGGATTTCAGGTCATGTTTCCGAAGCTGTTCGGCGGTGGCAACGCCTATCTGGAACTCAACGAGCGCGATCTGCTCGAAGCGGGCGTCAGCGTGATCGCGCGTCCGCCCGGCAAGCGCAACAGCTCCATTCACCTGCTGTCCGGGGGCGAGAAGGCGCTGACGGCAGTCGCGTTGGTGTTCGCAATCTTCGAGTTGAACCCGGCACCGTTTTGTTTGCTGGACGAGGTCGATGCGCCGCTCGACGATGCGAACGTCGGCCGCTTTTCGGCGTTGGTCAAGGAAATGTCGGAGAGGGTACAATTTTTGTTTATCACGCATAACAAGGTCACTATGGAAATTGCCGACTATCTGGCCGGAATCACGATGCGGGAACCGGGCGTATCGCGCATCGTTGCCGTGGATATCGAAGCGGCGGTCGAACTGGCGAACGCATGAGGCAACAGGATGGACAGAGAGACGGTTAGGCTTATTCTGCTGATCATCGGAGTCGTCGTGATCGCGGCCATTTATCTGCATGGTCGCTACGGCTCGATGCTCGTGCGCCATCGACGCTCGTCCGATGGTTTGGGGGAACTGCCCGCGGACTGGTCCGGCGGTGATGGCGCGAACGCCGAGAACTGGTCGTCCGCGGACGTTTACGATGAAGCGGCGGACGATGAGCGTGGCGATGGGTTTAATGAGAGTGTGCCCTCGACGGCGCTAAAGGAGGATTCGCGACTGACGCAGGACAATGCGGTCGGCGCTCCTTTCCTGATTCAGGCCAGCGTAGTCGCCCGGCGTGGCGAGACCTTCTCCGGCGAGGAATTGCGCGATGCGCTGCTGGACCTGGGGCTCGTGCACGGCGAAATGGATATCTTCCACCGCTACGACCGCAGCTTTCGGGAGCCGTTGTTCAGTGTCGCGAGCCTGGTAAAGCCCGGTACCTTCCCGATGGACGACATGAAGGCCTTCGATTGCCCAGGGGTCGTCTTCTTTTTTCAGCCCACCAAAGTGCCGGATCCGCTCGCAGTATTCGATGACTTGTTTGAGACCAGCCGAGATCTCGCGGAAAAGCTCGACGGCATCGAGTGGGACGAGCACCGGGAACCGCTGACCGAAGAGAGCGTGCGGGCCCTGCGCGAACGGGTCGAAGCGGCCTGCGGCTGACCCGGTGCCAGCACCCGACTCGGCGCGCCGGCGCGCCACGGATCTGCGCGAGCAGATCCGTTTTCACGACCGGCAATATCATCAGCTCGATGCCCCGCAGATCACCGATGCCGAGTACGATCAACTCGTGCGTCAGTTGCGCGACCTCGAAGCCGAATTTCCCGATCTGGTAACGGCTGATTCGCCGTCGCGACGCGTCGGTGCAGCGCCGCTGCGAACCTTCGCGCCAGTGCAGCATGAGGTGCCCATGCTGTCACTGGATAACGCCTTCACCGCGGACGAAGTGACCGCTTTCGATCGCCGCGTCAGGGAACGTCTGGAACTGGAATCCACCGAGGTGGGCTACGTCGCCGAGCCAAAGCTCGACGGTCTGGCCGTGAGTCTCCTCTACGAAGGGGGCAGGTTGGTGCGGGCTGCGACCCGGGGCGATGGACGGACCGGCGAAGATATCACTGCGAATGTGCTGACGATACGGGAGATTCCGGCCCGCCTGCGCGGCTCCGCCTTCCCCGGCCGGTTTGAAGTTCGCGGCGAAGTCTTCATGCCCAGGGAAGGCTTCCGCCAGTTGAACGAACGGGCGCGTGCGGCAGGCGAAAAGACCTTCGTGAATCCGCGCAACGCGGCGGCCGGGAGCCTGAGGCAGCTCGATTCCCGGATTACCGCAGCCAGGCCGCTGGCCTTTTTCGCCTATGGGCTCGGCCTCTTTCCCGGCGACGCATTGCCGGCGGAGCACGACGAATTGCTCACTGCGCTGCAGGCCTGGGGACTACCGGTCTGTCCGGAAGTCGAGAAAGTGTCGGGTCTTGCGGGCTGCCTCGCTTACTTCGCGCAACTGTCCGCAAAGCGACCCACGCTGCCGTATGAGATAGACGGGGTTGTCTACAAGGTCAGCCGATACCGCTATCAGACCCTGCTTGGTTATGTTGCCCGCGCCCCCCGCTGGGCCATCGCCCACAAGTTCCCGGCGGAGGAAGCCACGACTCGGGTCGAGGCGATTGAGGTTCAAGTCGGGCGCACCGGCGCGTTGACTCCCGTCGCGCGCTTGTCGCCGGTGTTCGTTGGGGGCGTGACGGTCACTAATGCGACCCTGCATAACCTCGACGAGGTGCGTCGCAAGGACATTCGTGTGGGGGATATGGTAGTCGTTCGAAGGGCCGGCGATGTGATCCCTGAGGTCGTCAGGGTGCTGCCGGAACAGCGCGCGCCGGAGGCGCCCGAGTTTGTGATGCCGGGTTCTTGCCCGGCGTGTGGGTCAGTCGTCGAAACCATCCCCGGGGAGGCAGTGTCCCGCTGCAGTGGAGGGCTGTACTGTCCTGCGCAGCACAAGGAGGCCATCAAGCACTTCGCGTCGCGCCGCGCCATGGATATCGACGGGCTCGGTGACAGGCTGATTGACCAGTTACTGGATCGGAAGCTCGTGGGCACCGTCGCGGATCTTTACCACCTCACCGCTGAGGATCTCGAGTCACTGGACCGCATGGGGCGCAAGTCGGCGCAGAACCTCATCGCAGCGCTCGAGACCAGCAAGGCTAGTACCTTGGCGCGCTTCCTGTACGCACTGGGTATCCGCGAGGTCGGCGAGGTCACCGCACAAATACTCGCGCGGGAGTTCGGCACGCTCGAGGCGATCATGGCGGCGGACCGGGTGCGCCTCATGGCAACGCGTGACATCGGCCCGACGGTGGCGGCTCACATAGAGACCTTTTTTGCCCAGTCGAGCAACCGGGACGTCATTGCGCATCTGCGGGCGGCTGGCGTGCATTGGCCCGATGAAACGGCCGTTGCGGGTGCGGGCCCCCTCTCCGGACAGCGTTTCGTGCTGACTGGAACGCTGGAGTCGATGCCTCGCGCCGAGGCCAAACGGCGCATTGAGACGCTCGGGGGACAGGTCGTCGGTTCGGTTTCTTCGGCGACCAGCTATCTGGTTGTCGGCGCAGACCCGGGCTCCAAGCACTCCAAAGCAGAGTCCCTCGGGATTCCGATCTTGCTGGAACCTGCGTTCATCGCTCTTCTCAGTCGTGCCGAAGCGGGCGGCACGATCCCCGAATAAGCCCCATGCCTAGTCCGCGCGCTGCGTCGGGCTGCACTCCGTGCTTCACATCCCACTGCGTCTGAGCTCTCGGCGCATTCTCGAGACTCGACCGACCCAACTCATCGGGAAAAACCCGAAATCCCGTATCCGCACCAGGTTAGTCCCTGATGGCGGCACCGTCCCGACACCATCCAACTATGTGCATCAATCGTAATCTATACAGTATCTTGTGCTTGACGATATCTACGACCACATTTTATAGTGACGCTTAAAGAAGTCGCCGGTATTCGGAGGACCTCCTGGAAAGCAACCAGTTGTGGGCTATGTCCGACGCGGCCGAAACGAACTTTTCCATTGGGGTATCTGGGCAGGCACCACCCGCGCCCGGCGAATCGCCCGCGATTAACCCACTCGAGACCTCGGATGAATCAGCCGCATTGCGCTGCGGCCAGGAGGGTGGCGTTCGATCGCCTGCTTAAAGATTTGAAATAAAAGATGTTATTTTTGCGTCGCCTACTTCGGTCGCCGGATGGAATCCGCCTGCGTGTCTGATCACAGTCCCCATCATAGAACCTTGTCGAAACTTCTCCTTGACTTGCATCAGGCAGGTTTCTATAGTCGTGCGCGTGGGGAAAAGTGGGGAGAAATGGGGAACAGTGGTGTAGGGGGGGGATTTGTTTCGGGGCATCAACGCCATCAATTTGGACGAGAAGGGTCGGATGGCGATTCCGACCCGCTACCGTGCCGAATTGGCGGAGTCGTGTGACGGACAGATGATCCTGACGATTGGCTTCGATCGATGCCTGCTGTTGCTGCCTTTGCCGACCTTTGAGGACGTCGAGCGCAAGCTGATGAAGCTGCCGATGATGGATCCCCGCGTACAGCGCGTGAAACGGCTGCTGATCGGGCATGCGGCCGAATGCGAACTCGATGGGCAAGGTCGGTTTCTGGTGCCTGAACTGCTCCGAAGTTTTGCCGGTATATCGAAGCGGGTTGCGCTGGTTGGACAGGGCAACGTGTTCGAGATCTGGGACGAAGAGTCTTGGCATCAGAACCGCGAACAATGGCATGGGGTGGTCGGTCTCGATGACTTGCGGGAGCTGTCTCCCGAGCTTGGATCCCTCACCTTTTGATGGCAGCCGGACAGGAGTTCCGCCACGCCCCGGTCTTGCTGGAAGAGTGCATTGAAGGTCTGGCGATCCAGTCCGACGGCCTGTACATCGACGGCACCTTCGGGCGCGGCGGGCACAGCGCGGCCGTTCTTGAGCGCCTCGGTGAATCCGGCCGGCTACTGGCGCTGGACCGCGATGCCGAAGCTGTGGGTTCGGCCAGCGCCTTGGTCTTGGCTCAAGATCGCCGGTTCCGTATCGCGCATGCGCGGTTCGGCGAACTCCGCGAGCTTGCCTCTGAGGCCGGTTGGGCGGGGCGGGTATCGGGCATCTTATTGGATTTGGGCGTCTCGTCGCCCCAACTGGACGACGGCGGCCGGGGCTTCAGCTTTATGCGGGACGGGCCCCTCGACATGCGTATGGACCAGAGCCAGGGGATGACGGCTGCAGAGTGGTTGGCCGTGGTCAGTGAAGCGGAACTTTGCCGGGTGATAAAGGAATATGGAGAGGAACGCTATGCTCGCCGGATTGCGCGCGCCATTGTGGAACGCCGTGCGCGAGGTGCTCTGGTGAGCACGGCGCAGCTTGCCTCCCTGGTCGCGGCCGCGATGCCGCGACGGGAGAAAGGTCAACATCCCGCAACGCGTACTTTCCAGGCGATTCGTATCCATACCAACCAGGAACTGAACGACATTCAGGCGGTACTCGAACAGGCGGTGGACGTGCTCGCGACCGGCGGGCGTTTGGTCGTCATCGCGTTCCACTCATTGGAGGACCGTATCGTCAAACGTTTTCTGCGTGACGAGAGCCGAGGCGGGCACGCCGATGACGCCGCGTTGGGTTGGCCCGCAATGACGGGTTGGCAGGCGCCGCGGCTGCGGCGCGTGGGGCGCGCGATTCGGGCCGGGACCGGCGAAATCGCCGCCAACCCGCGCGCGCGCAGCGCGGTATTGCGCATTGCCGAGAGACTGCCGTCGTGAAAGTGGTCGCCATATTGATTGCCGTGCTGGTGGCCTCAGCGTTGGGGGTCATCTATGCGAAGTACCGATCGCGGATGTTGTTTACCGAGGTTCAGCGGCTGGAACAGTCGCTCGAGGCCTACGATGTCGAATTGGGTCAGTTGCAGCTTGAACAGAATACTTGGGCCGAGCACAGCCGTATCGAGAAGCTGGCCCATACACGGCTCGGCATGATACTGCCGTCCCGGGAATCGATCATTTACCTTCACGTCGGACAATAGCGCGGGTTACGATCATGATGATTTACCCTACTTCCTCGAAGCGCCTCGACGATGATGAATACGCGGTGCGGTGGCAGGTTCTGCTGTTCCTGATACTGGCAGGTTTGCTCGTGCTCATGGTGCGTGCTTCTTACCTCCAGGTGCTGAACCGTCAATTTCTGCAGAACGAGGGTGATCGACGCCATGTGGGCGTCATGCCGATTCCCGCGCATCGCGGGCGCATTCTGGACCGCAATGGCGAATTGCTGGCTATCAGTTCGCCCGTCAAATCGGTATGGGTCAATCCTCGGGAATTCAATCCGACCGAAGAGCAGTTGCGGCTGATTGCCGGCATTCTGCGCCTGCCTGTGACGGGAGTGCGGGCGCATGTCACGGGGCAGGACGAGGGTACTTTTGCCTTTCTGCGGCGGCGCACGAGCCCGGAGCTGGCGGATCGCGTTCTGGCTCTCGGGGTTCCTGGCGTATATGCCGACCGGGAGTATCAACGCTATTATCCGAGCGGAGAAGTAGCCGCTCATGTCGTCGGTTTCAACGACATCGATGACCGCGGCCAGGAGGGAATTGAGCTGGCTTATGACCGCTCGCTGAGAGGTGTTGAAGGCGGTCGGAAAATCATTCGCGACGGCCGTCGACGTATTATCGAGGACCTCGACGAGGTCACTGAACCGGTAGCAGGCAAGGATGTCCGGCTGACGATCGATCAGCGGCTCCAGTACCTTGCTTACCGGGAGCTCAAGGCGGCCGTGCAAAAGAATCGCGCGAAGTCGGGGAGCCTGGTGCTGCTGGACGCGCGCAATGGCGACATTCTCGCGATGGTCAATCAGCCCTCTTTCAATCCCAACAGCCGGCAGGGTTTGAAAGGCAATCTGTTCCGTAATCGTGCGATAACGGATCTGTTCGAGCCCGGCTCCACCATGAAGCCATTCGCCGTCGCTTGTGGTCTCGAGCTGGGTCTGTTTAGGCCCGAGTCGGTGATCAACACCAATCCGGGCTCCCTGCGGGTCGGCACCAATGTTGTCAAGGATATGCACAACTATGGTGTCATGAACGTGACCCGCATCCTGCAAAAGTCCAGCAATGTTGGCGTGAGTCGCATCGCACTCGCGATTCCTTCCGCGAAGTTTTACGCCTTCTACAATAATCTCGGTTTCGGCCAGCCCCTTCACACGGGGTTCCCAGGCGAGGCGCAGGGCCGGTTGCCACATCACCGGGGCTGGAACCATTTCGAACAGGCCACGCTGTCCTTCGGCTACGGGCTTTCCACCTCGGTGCTCCACTTGGGGCGTGCATATCTCGCATTCGCCAACGAGGGGCGCGTTCCCTCGGTGAACCTCGTCGCTCAGCGCGAGGCCTCAAAAACCTATCAGGTGATGTCGGCCAAGACGGCGGCATCGGTTCGCACCATGCTGGAGCAGGTCGTCACACGGGAGGGTACCGCGCTTCGCGCCGCCGTTCCTGGATTCCGCGTCGCAGGCAAGACCGGCACGGTCAAGAAGGCAATGGGACGACGCGGGTATGCGTCGGCTGCGCATTCTGCGGTTTTTGCCGGGCTGGCACCGGCCAGTGACCCCCGCCTGGTCATGGTGGTCATGATCGACGAGCCCTCGGCCGGTGAGTATTACGGCGGCACCGTGGCGGCACCGGTCTTTTCGAGCGTCATGGAAGGAGCCTTGCGGCTGTTGAACGTCGTTCCGGATGAGCCTACCAGCTTTCCGTTGCTGACGGCGCAGGGAGACTGATTCCATGGCTCTCGGAACGGGCGAGCGGTCGATCCCGTTGAGTGAATTGCTCGGCGGTCTCGTTCCGGTGAGCGTAGGCGGTGCGGTGGAAGTGAGTGGGCTGTGTCTTGATAGCCGCGCCGTTCGTCCGGGGGACCTTTTCGTCGCCGTGGCGGGCCATCAGCAACATGGGATGCAGTTCAGCGCGGAAGCGGTTCGGCGAGGCGCTCGCGCCATCCTGTATGATCCGGCGGGCGGCGGTGAGGCTTACGCCGGGGCGCTGCGAGATCTGCACTGCGTTCCCGCCGAAGGACTCCTCCAAAAGGTCGGCTTCATAGCCGACCGTTTTTTTGGACAGCCCTCATCGCACCTGGACGTTATTGCCGTGACAGGGACGAATGGAAAGACCTCATGCACCCATTTTTTGGCCAACGCGCTGACCAACGGTGATCGAGCCGCCGTGATCGGTACGCTGGGTTGGGGGGTACCCGGTCATCTGCTGCCCACCGACCAGACAACCCCGGACGCTATCGGCATCCACTCGATTCTTGCGGAGATCAGGGCACGGGGTGTGCGGTGCGTGGCGCTCGAGGCCTCGTCGCACGGGTTGGTGCAGGGTCGGCTCAACGGGGTCTTGGCGAAGGCGGCTCTGTTTACCAACATCACGCGGGATCATCTCGATTACCACGGCACGCATGAGGCCTATGTGGCCGCAAAAATGCGATTGCTGGATTTTGCCGGTCTGGAGACCATCGCCTTCAACGCGGATGACCCCGTAACCCGCCAGGTTGGCGAGCGCCTGCCCTCGGGGGTGGTCGGAATCCCCTTCAGTGTGGCGGGGAGCAAGATGGCTGAGGCCGCCGGCGTGGTGGCGCGGCGAATCGAACAGCACGACGAGGGCCTGCGCCTGTCCGTCGAATATGCCGGTTGCGATGCCGATTTCGTCGTGCCTCTGTTCGGACACTATAACGCCGAGAACATTCTTGGTGTGCTTGCGGTAATGCTCGGCTTGGGCTTCGGGCTTGCCGACTCCGTGGAGCGTATCGGGAACGTTCGACCGGTTCCCGGTCGCATGGAGCATTTTCGCAGCGCCGCCGGTGCCAACATCGTGGTCGACTACGCCCACACGCCCGATGCGCTCGAACGCGTTCTACTGAGCCTCCGTCGCGGCTGCGCCCGCGATCTCTGGGTCGTCTTCGGGTGCGGTGGTGAACGCGATCGGGGAAAGCGACCGTTAATGGGGCGTATCGCCGGAGAACTCGCAGACCATGTCGTGATCACCGACGATAATCCTCGCCGCGAGGACGGTGACGCGATTGTCGCCGACATCCTGGCAGGGTGCGCCGGAAGCGACGTCCGGGTTCAGCGTGACCGGCGCCAGGCCATGCAGATTGCAATAGCGGCGGCCGCCGCAGGCGACGTGGTTTTGATCGCCGGAAAAGGCCATGAGGTCGTGCAGGACGTCAATGGCACGAAAACACCATTCGATGACCGCGTGGTGGCGCGCGAGTTAATGCAGTGAATGGCGTAGGATGCGGGCCGGTGCGGCGACGGCCAACCCACTTGAATGCGGGCGCACAACTACGGATTGCGACCGTCGGTACCAATCGAGGTTTCATGCTTTACAAATACGAAATACAACCTGACTTGCCGCGACATCCGGCTTCTCACCCGCCTCGGTGCATTGGGTCACCGAGTCGTTTCGCCGCGGGTATTTGCCGCTGGAGCTCGCCATGCTTCTGACCCTGACGCGCTGGCTGGAAAGCTATTTTGACATTTTCCGTGTTTTCAACTACCTGACCTTCCGCGGGATCCTCGGGGTACTCACAGCTTTGTTGATCTCGTTTCTGGTCGGGCCGGCGATGATTCGGCGGCTGAGCCGTTACAAGATCGGGCAAAGCATTCGTGAGGACGGGCCGCAGAGCCATTTCTCGAAGGCCGGCACGCCGACCATGGGCGGTGCATTGATCCTGGTTTCGATCGCCGCCAGCACCCTGCTCTGGGGAGACCTGACCAATCGTTACATCTGGACCGTGCTCTCGGTCACGCTTGCCTTTGGCATCGTCGGTTTCGTCGATGACTACCGTAAGCTGGTACTGCGAAACAGCAAAGGGTTGCTGGCTCGCGAGAAGTACTTCTGGCAGTCGGTGTTCGGCCTCGCGGCCGCCTTGTTTCTTTACTTCTCGGCGTCGACGCCAGCCGAGACGCAATATATCGTGCCGTTCTTCAAAAGCGTTGTGATCGATCTCGGTCCCGGGTACGTCTTGCTGACCTATCTCGTCATCGTAGGCACTAGCAATGCCGTGAACCTGACCGACGGTCTCGACGGTCTTGCGATCATGCCAACCGTGATGGTCGGAGGGGCCCTCGGCATCTTCGCCTACGCGTCGGGGCACGCGAGCTTTGCCGAATATCTGGGTATCCCTTTCGTACCGAAGGCGGGCGATCTGGTTGTATTCTGCGGCTCACTGGTCGGCGCGGGTCTCGGGTTTCTGTGGTTCAATGCCTATCCTGCTCAGGTTTTCATGGGCGACGTGGGCGCGCTGGCTCTCGGCGCGGCACTCGGTGCCCTGGCTGTCCTGGTACGCCAGGAAGTTGTGCTGATGATCATGGGCGGCGTCTTCGTAATGGAAACGGTCTCGGTCGTATTGCAGGTCGCCTCCTTCAAGATGACCGGAAAGCGCATCTTCCGCATGGCGCCGCTGCATCATCATTTCGAGCTCAAGGGCTGGCCGGAGCCGCGCGTGATCGTTCGTTTCTGGATCGTCACCGTCATTCTGGTGCTCGCCGGTCTGGCGACCTTGAAGCTGCGCTGAGCAAAGGGAGTTCGCCTTGACCCGTAACCTGACCGATTCCCGTCTGGCTGCCGCCGGGCTAAGCCCCGATTCGCGGGCGCTGATCGTCGGTCTCGGCAAGACCGGTTTGTCGGTCGCCCGTTTCCTGGCCGGGAAAGGTATCCGCTTCGCCGTGGTCGACAGCCGTTCCGACCCCCCGGGCCTGAATGCGTTGCGGGAAGCATTCCCCGATGTCGGGGTTTTCCTTGGTGATTTCGCCCCAGCGGCCTTCGCCGCCGCGACGCATCTGATCGTGAACCCCGGCGTGGCGTTGGATATTCCTCCCATCGCGGCGGCGGCTGCCAGGGGGGCGCGAGTGCTGGGTGATGTGGATTTGTTTGCCTGCTGCGCGAACGCGCCGGTGGTCGGCATTACCGGCTCAAACGGCAAGAGCACCGTGACGGCGCTGCTCGGGCTGATGGCAGAGCGCGACGAACGCCGAGTCCGGGTCGGCGGGAACCTGGGCGAGCCCATGCTCGATCTGCTGGACGACGAAGCCGAACTCTATGTGTTGGAGTTGTCGAGCTTTCAGCTGGAACGCTCGTCGCTGCTGGAGCCGCTCGCCGCAACCGTGTTGAACGTCACTCCCGACCATATGGATCGCTACGCGGATCTGGAGGGCTACGCGGCGGCCAAAGCGCGGATCTTCAATGGAAATGGTGTCATGGTGCTGACCCAGGATGATCCCATCGTAGCCGCGATGGCGCAGCCGGGGCGTCGGGTCGTCTGGTTCGGCTTGAACGGCGCTGCTGATTTCCGTCTCCAGGAGCGCGAGGGAGAGGTGTGGCTGACCCGGGGTGAGCAGTTCCTGATGCCGGCGGGCGAGGTTCGGATTCGCGGGCAGCACAATCTGAGCAATGCGCTCGCGGCGCTAGCCCTGGGGACGGCTGCCGGCCTTTCGGAGCAGGCGATGGCCGATGCGCTGAGAGTTTTCCCGGGATTGGAACACCGGATGCAGTGGGTTGCCGAGCGGCATGGGGTGACTTACGTGAACGACTCGAAGGCGACCAACGTCGGAGCCTGCCTGGCGGCGCTTTCGGGTCTGACCGGAAAGGCCGTGCTGATTGCGGGCGGGGACGGCAAGGGCGCGGATTTCAGCATACTGCGGGATGCTGCGGCCCGACACCTTCGGGCCGCGGTGTTGATGGGCAAGGATGCGGCGCTGCTGCAATCCGCCCTGGGTCACGTGGTGCCGGTCTCCCGAGTGAACAACATGCACGAGGCGGTCGCCGCCGCCGCGGCTCTGGCTCAGGACGGGGATACCGTCTTGCTCGCCCCGGCCTGTGCCAGCCTTGATCAGTATCGCGATTATCAGCACCGGGGTCAGGTATTCGTGGAAGCCGTTCGGAGTTTGCCGGCATGAAGCATGCGGTTGTAGCACAACGCAGCCAGGGGGTGGTCCTGGCCTGGGGACAGAATCGTTTTTACGTCGATACCCTACTCCTGCTCGCGGCGAGTGGTTTGCTGATTCTTGGGTTCATCATGGTGTCGTCGGCTTCGCTTCATCTGGGCGATAAGTTCGCGGACGACAGCTTCTTTTTTCCCAAGCATCAGTTGGCCCATATCCTTGCCGGCTTTCTCCTGGCAGTGACGGTCGCCACGGTTAAACTGGATACTTGGCAGAAGTCCTCATTCGTTTTGTTTGGTTTCGGCATCCTGTTATTGCTGATCGTGCTGATCCCAGGGTTGGGCACCCGCGTCAATGGGGCTATCCGCTGGCTTAACCTGTTCGGCGTCCGGATCCAGGTTTCCGAGATCTTCAAACTCATCGCGGTCATCTATGTTGCCAGTTATCTGACGCGACATCTGGACGTCGTCCGCTCGTCCGTGCTCGGGATGGTGTACCCCCTCGGTTTGTTGGCGATCGCCTGCGGGTTGCTGTTGATGGAGCCCGATTTCGGAGCCTCCGCGGTGATCATGGCAACGGCGCTGGGCATGCTGTTCGTCGGGGGCGCGCGTCTTTGGCCTTTCGGGGTTTTGGCCGGCCTGATGGCGGTTTCAGCGGTCGCCCTCGTCGTTACGGCAGAATATCGCCTGAAGCGCGTGTTGAGCTTTCTGGACCCGTGGGCGGATCCGCTGAACACCGGATTCCAGTTGACTCAGGCGCTAATCGCCTTCGGACGTGGCGAATGGACGGGTGTGGGACTGGGATCTAGCGTTCAGAAGCTCTTCTATTTGCCGGAGGCCCACACGGATTTCCTGTTTTCCGTAATCGGCGAGGAACTGGGTCTCCTGGGTGCCTGCGCCGTGATCCTGCTGTTTGCCGTCGTCGTGTGGCGGGCGTTCGCCATTGGTCGGCTGGCCGAGCAGCAGGGTTTGCGCTTCGGTGCGTATCTTGCGTACGGCATCGGGATCTGGTTCGGCCTGCAGGCTTTCATCAACATGGGCGTCAACATGGGGATGCTGCCGACCAAGGGCCTGACCTTGCCCCTTATGAGCTACGGCGGCGGCAGTATGATCGTGACCTGCGCGGCGCTGGCGCTATTGCTGCGTGTGCGCTCAGAAGCCGTTGAGCGGCGACTCGGCGGACCCCGGATCCGGACGACATGGGCACGCGCATAGTCATCATGGCCGGTGGTACCGGCGGACATGTCTACCCGGCGCTCGCCGTCGCGGAGGAATTGCGCACCCGGGGGTGCGAGCTGGTCTGGATGGGGACGCAACGAGGCCTGGAGTCGCGTGTGGTGCCGTCCGCGGGGTTCGCATTGGAGACACTGAGTGTCGCAGGTCTTCGCGGTAAGAATTGGCGCGAACGCGTCACCGGCCCGTTTCTGTTGCTCAAGTCCTGTCTGCAGGCCATCGGCATCCTTCGGCGCCATCGGCCGCAAGTGGTGCTGGGATTCGGCGGGTTCGTCTCGGGCCCGGGCGGGCTGATGAGCCGTTTGTTGGGCGTCCCGCTCGTGATACATGAACAGAACTGCATCCCCGGGACTACCAACCGCTGGCTTGCGAAAAGCGCCCGCAAGGTGTTGGAAGCCTTTCCCGGCAGTTTTCCGAAGGAGCGGCAAGCGGAGTGCACCGGGAACCCGGTGCGCCGAGCCCTGATCGAGATTGCCGCGCAACGCGCATCCCGACTGCCTGATGCTCCGCTCCGCATCTTCGTTTTCGGCGGAAGCCTCGGCGCACAAGCCTTGAATGAGATCGTCCCGGAGGCCTTGGCCCAGCTAAATCTCCCTTGCGAGATCCGGCATCAGACCGGTGCGGCGATGCGGGATCAGACCGCTGCGTTGTACCGTCGTCTGGGGGTGGCTTCGGAAGTCGTCGCGTTCATTGACGACATGGCCAGTGCCTATCGCTGGGCCGATCTGGCGGTTTGCCGGTCCGGTGCCATGACCGTCAGCGAGCTGGCGGTCGTCGCCTTGCCGGCGATCCTGGTGCCCTATCCGCACGCGATCGATGATCATCAGACCGCCAATGCTCGGTTTTTCGAGCAGGGAGGCGCCGGTCGCTGTGTCCCTCAGAACGAATTGACCGCCGCAGGCCTTGCTGCGCTCATTCGTGAACTGGCCGCCGATCCCGAGACATTGGTGGCAATGGGCCGCCAGGCAAGCACTCTCGCCAAGCCGGAGGCGGCGCAACGGGTCGCGGATATCGCTCTGGAGGAGGCACGATGATGACCAGTTTCGAGGCCCCGCTGAGCGGTTCGCCCATGCGTCGGATTCGCCGTATACATTTTGTCGGTATTGGCGGTGCGGGCATGAGCGGGATTGCCGAGGTGCTGCTCGGCCTCGGATACCAGGTGTCCGGGTCTGATCTGAGGGAAGGTCCTGCCACCTTGCATCTGCGCCATTTGGGGGCAGAGATTGCGATAGGCCACGCTGTCGCGAATGTCCAAGGCGCTCAGGTCGTGGTAATATCCAGTGCCGTCGCGTCGGCGAACGTCGAGGTGGTTGCTGCGCGTGAGCAACGTATCCCGGTGATTTCGCGGGCGGAGATGCTGGCCGAGCTAATGCGGTTTCGCTACGGGATCGCCGTTGCGGGCACGCATGGCAAGACCACGACGACCAGCCTCACGGCCAGCATTTTGGCCGAGGCGGGGTTGGATCCGACATTCGTTATTGGCGGGAAGCTGAATAGCGCAGGCACCAACGCCCAGTTGGGGGCGGGACAGTATCTGGTCGCAGAGGCTGACGAAAGCGATGCGTCCTTCCTGCACCTACAGCCGATGATCGCTGTTGTCACGAACATCGATCAGGACCACATGGAGACCTACGGTGGGGACCTCGGCAAGCTCCAGGACACTTTCATCGAATTCATACATCAACTGCCGTTCTATGGCCTCGCGGTACTATGCCGTGACGATCCCGGCGTTCAGGCAGCGTTGCCCCGCATCAGTAAGCCCGTGAGATCCTATGGCATCTCTGAGGGGGCAGACGTGCGTGCCGAGAATATCCGCCAGGTCGGGCTGGCGAGTCATTTCGAACTCGTCCGCGAGGGGCGGGCGGGACGCCTCGACGTCACGCTCAATCTGCCAGGGCGGCACAATGTTCAGAATTCGCTGGCCGCCATTGCGGTCGCGACCGAACTGGAGGTGCCGGACGACCTTATTCTGCGGGCCTTACGCAATTTCCGCGGCATCGGCCGCCGTTTTCAGATCAATGCCGAAGTCCCGCGGGGCGAACAGAGCGTGACATTCGTCGACGACTACGGTCACCATCCGCGCGAAGTGGCGGCAACCCTTGACGCCGCGCGCGAAGCATGGCCGGATCGCCGGCTGCTGATGGTATTCCAACCGCATCGCTATACCCGTACCCGCGATCTCTTCGAAGACTTCGTCCGGGTGCTCTCGAAACCTGACCTTCTGGTCCTGCTTGACGTCTACGCCGCCGGCGAGGCGGCGATCGCGGGTGCCGACGGGCGCTCGTTGAGCCGCGCCATCCGTGTCAGAGGGCGGATCGACCCAATTTTCGTCGAAGAGTTGGATGAGTTGGCGGAAGTCCTGGCCCCCCTGATCGAACCGGGTGACGTCGTCCTGACGCTGGGCGCTGGAAATATCGGTGCGGCCGCGGCTGCGCTGCCGAAAGCGCTTGCGGAGATGTGGCATGGCGACCGCTAGTTTCCGCGTGGAGCAGCCGGTCGGGCTGGCTGGGCCGGCCGGTACCGAGACTTTTAATGCAACGTTGGCCGAATTCACGTCGTGGCGCGTTGGCGGACCAGCCGACCGGCTGTATCTCCCCGCAGATGCGTCCGATCTCAGCCATTACCTGCAGACACTCGCGCCGACGGAGTCTGTCTTTTGGCTGGGTCTCGGAAGCAACCTCCTGGTTCGAGATGGGGGTGTCCGGGGTGTCGTGATTTGTACGAAAAATCGCTTGAAGTCGATTGAACGTCGCGACGGCCTGCGCGTGTTCGTCCAGAGCGGCGTCCCGTGCGCGCACGTGGCGCGCTTCTGCGCCGACGCCGCGTGGGGTGGCGGTGAGTTCCTCGCCGGCATCCCTGGGACAGTGGGTGGCGCGTTGGCCATGAACGCCGGTGCTTTCGGCGGTGAGACCTGGGAACTCGTCGAACGCGTGCAGACCATGGATCGCATGGGCGTCTGCCGGTGGCGCGCGGCGGCGGAGTTCACGGTGGGCTATCGCTCGGTGGTCGGGCTTCCGGTGGATGAATGGTTCATCGGCGCCGAGTTGCGCCTGCAGCCGGGCAATGCCTCGGCATCGCGCAGCAAGATTCGGGAATTGCTCGCGCGGCGTGCCGGTACCCAGCCGACGAACCTGCCCAGCTGTGGCTCAACCTTTCGCAACCCGCCCGGAGATCACGCCGGTCGACTAATCGAAGCCTGCGGACTTAAGGGATTCCAGCTCGGCGGTGCGCAGGTCTCGACCAAGCACGCCAATTTTCTCGTGAATTTGGGCCATGCCACGGCAGAGGATATCGAGCGGTTGATCTTGCACGTTCAATCTGAAGTTAACCGGTTATGCGGCGTGACCCTGCATCCGGAAGTGCGGATCGTCGGGGAGAGGCTGGCGGCGACGGGAGGGCGTAGCAAGTGAAGTATCGGGTGCGGCAGGCTGAAGAGTTCGGGCACGTCGCCGTGCTGATGGGCGGTACGGCCGCGGAGCGCGAGGTTTCGTTGAAGAGCGGACAAGCGGTGTTGGCCGCGCTGCAACAGCGAGGGATTCGGGCGACCGCCGTCGATGTGCGCGGGAATCTCGTTGCCAGCGTCCTTGATCAGGGCTTTGACCGTGCCTTCAATATCATTCACGGCCGGGGCGGGGAAGACGGAGTGCTGCAAGGCACCTTGGAATCCTTACGCCTGCCATACACCGGCAGCGGGGTGCTCGCATCGGCCCTGGCCATGGACAAGCTCCGGACCAAGTTGTGCTGGATGGGAGCGTCCATTCCGACCCCGGCATGGTGCGCTCTGGACGACGACTCCGATTTGCAGCGCTGCGCCGAGACCATCGGCTTCCCGGTGATCGTCAAGCCGTCCGCCGAGGGTTCCAGCATCGGCATGAGTCGTGCGGAGACGCTCGACGAGCTGCAGGCCGCCTGGCAGGCCGCATCGGCCTTTAATTGCCGCGTCTTCGCCGAGCAGTGGGTGGAAGGCAGGGAATATACGGCGGCGATCCTGAAGGACGAGCCCCTGCCGCTGATTCGTTTGGAGACGCCTAACGCGTTCTATGACTTCGACGCGAAATACCGGGCGAACACGACCCGCTACCACTGTCCCAGCGGGCTCGACGAGGCGACTGAGCGTCGTTTTCAGCAGCTGGCATTGAAGGCATGTCGTGCCGTCGGCGTCGAGGGTTGGGGGCGTGTCGATCTGTTGGTCGACGGCAACGGTCAGCCCTGGCTGATCGAAGTCAATACCGTTCCGGGCATGACTGACCACAGCTTGGTGCCCATGGCCGCCAAGGCGGCAGGAATCCCGTTCGACGAACTCGTCTGGCGGATTCTGGAAACCAGCTGTTGATGAGACCCAGAACCGCAGTGACGCGGCGCAGAGCGCCGCAACAGAGCCTGCGCTCGCCGCTGACGGCACGGTGGCTGGCCCCCTTGCTCAGTCTCGGGCTGCTTGGCGTCATCGGTTATGGCGCGTGGACCTATTGGAATCAGAGCTTGCGCCATGCCTATCCGATCCGCTACGTTCGAATCGAAGGCAAGATTCTCCAACTCGACGAGAGCGAGCTCAGCTCGGCGATCTCACCCCTGGCGCAGGGTGGTTTTTTTGACGTCGACCTGTCGGCGATCGAGGCAGTTGGCCGCTCGTTCCCCTGGGTGGAAGACCTCCGAGTGGTCCGTCAATGGCCGGATACGCTGATCGTGAACGTCAGCGAGCATCGACCGGCCGCGCGCTGGAACCAGGGAAGTCTCCTGAACGACCGAGGCGTCCGGTTTACCCCGGCGAGCCTTGGGGGATTCGACGCGCTGCCCGTTCTGTCCGGACCTGAAGGACAGGAACGTGCAGTGTTCGCGGTGTTGAGCAAGCTGAATGCGATGATCCAGGGCGACGACGTCCGCGTCGGCAGGCTGCAATTGACCGCCCGACAAAGCTGGACCGCAACGCTTTCCGATGGCCAGGAAATCGTCATCGGGCGCCAGGACCCGGTAGCCAGCTTCGAGCGCCTTCGGCGTTGGTTGCCAAGCCTGGAGCGCCGGCGCGGGGCCTTTGTGAAGCGAGTCGACCTGCGCTACCGCAACGGTTTTGCCGTGGTCTGGGGTCTGGCAACCGAACCGGAGCCAGCGCCCGACGAAAACGGTGCAGCTGGGGGCACGGGAGCCTCTCTCCAGCCGTTCATGCAACGTCCAAACTCACATCTTGCGGCGCTTCAATGGTAAGAAAAGCAGACAGAAACTTGATCGTCGGCCTCGATATCGGAACGTCCAAGGTCGCCTGTATCGTCGGCGAACTGAACGGCGATCACGATATCGAGGTGGTTGGCATCGGCACGCATCCGTCGCGGGGCATCAAGAAAGGTGTCGTCGTGAACCTGGAAACCACCGTGCTGTCGATTCAGCGGGCGGTCGAGGAGGCCGAGTTGATGGCGGGTTGCCGAATCAATTCGGTCTATGCCGGCATCGCCGGAAGCCATATCACGAGCATGAATTCGCATGGCATCGTGGCCATCCGCGACAAGGAAGTCACGCAGGCCGACGTGGACCGCGTGATCGATTCGGCGCGCGCGGTGGCCATTCCGGCCGATCAGAAAATTCTGCACATCCTGCCGCAGGAATTCGTCATCGACCGCCAGGAGGGCATCCGCGAGCCGATCGGCATGTCCGGCATCCGCCTGGAAGCCCGCGTGCACATCGTCACCGGCGCGGTCAGCGCCGCGCAGAACATCGTCAAATGCATACGGCGTTGCGGCCTGGAGGTCGAGGACATCATTCTCGATCAGTTGGCCTCGTGTACCGCGGTGCTCAGCGAGGACGAGAAGGATCTCGGTGTGTGTCTCGTCGACATCGGCGGCGGCACCACCGACATCGCCGTGTTCACGGATGGCGCCATCCGACACACTGCCGTCATTCCGATCGCCGGGGACCAGGTCACCAACGACATCGCCGTGGCCCTGCGCACGCCCACGCAGTTTGCCGAGGACATCAAGCTTCGCCACGGTTGCGCGCTGACTCAGCTGGCCAAACTCGAAGATACGATCGAGGTACCGAGTATTGGGGACCGTCCGGCGCGCAAGATCTCGCGCCTGAATCTGGCCGAAATCGTGGAACCACGCTACGAGGAACTTCTGCTGTTGGTGCAGGGGGAGTTGCGGCGCAGCGGGTTTGAAGACCTGATCGCGGCGGGCTTGGTGATTACGGGCGGCAGTGCGCGCGTCGAAGGTCTGACCGAGCTCGCGGAAGAGATCTTCCATGTTCCGGTGCGCGTCGGGGTGCCGCAGCATGTCACGGGTCTGACCGATGTCGTGCGCAACCCAATCTATGCAACCGGTGCCGGGTTGTTGCTATTCGCTCGCCAGCATCAGGGCGGAGGAGACCGGCAGTTCGTGGCGGGGCCGGGGTTCAAGGGCGTATGGACCAGGATGCGGAACTGGTTCAGTGGGAGTTTTTAGGCATATCAAACCGAACGTGAGGGATTGAGCATGAAATTCGAGCTCGTGGATTCATACAGTCAGAATGCCGTGATCAAGGTGGTTGGTATCGGCGGAGGCGGTGGCAATGCCGTCAACCACATGGTCACCAATCACATCGAGGGCGTGGAGTTCCTGTGCGCCAACACGGACGCCCAGGCGCTAAAGAGCATCAACGCGCGCTCCGTAATCCAGCTGGGTAGCGCTCTCACCAAGGGGCTGGGCGCCGGTGCGAATCCGGACATCGGCCGTCAGGCGGCACTCGATGACCGCGAACGCATCCAGGAAGTACTGGACGGCGCAGACATGGTTTTCATCACCGCAGGGATGGGTGGCGGTACCGGTACGGGAGCTGCGCCAGTGATTGCCGAGATTGCCAAGGAAGCCGGCATCCTGACCGTCGCCGTCGTCACCAAGCCGTTCATGTTCGAGGGACGCAAGCGGCGGCAGATTGCGGACAAAGGCGTCGAGGAACTGAGCCAGTTCGTCGACTCGTTGATTACGATTCCGAACGACAAACTGCTACCCGTCCTGGGCAAGGATGTCAGCCTGATGCAGGCGTTCGCAGCCGCGAACGACGTCCTGCTCGGAGCCGTCAAGGGTATTGCCGACCTGATCACCCGCCCCGGCCTCATCAATGTCGACTTCGCCGACGTGCGGACCGTCATGGCTGAGATGGGCATGGCGATGATGGGGACGGGAGTCGCCAACGGCGAGAACCGGGCGCGCGAGGCGGCGGAGCGCGCGATCGCGAGCCCCCTGCTCGAAGATACGAGCCTGCAGGGAGCGCGCGGAATTCTCGTCAACATTACCGGTGGCCTGGATCTGGCCATCGGCGAGTTCGACGAAGTCGGCAACAAGGTCAAGGAGTTCGCATCCGACGACGCCGTCGTCGTGATCGGTACCGTGATTGACCCCGACTTGGTCGATGAAGTGCGCGTGACGGTGGTCGCCACGGGCCTCACCGGTTCACACGCTTCGGGTGAGACCGCTTTGAAACTGGTGCAGAAGAACACCGGAGAGATCGACTACGAGCAGTTGCAGCGACCGGCTGTCCACCGTCGCCAACCGAAGCATGAGCCGCGCGCGGAGACGGCGAAGGAGATGGACATGGACTACCTGGATATCCCCGCGTTCCTGCGGCGCCAAGCGGACTGATGCCCGCAGCTCGCTACGCGGCGATCCGCGTCCGACCCGAGGATTCCAAGAGAGACACCGGCGTATTCGAATTTCGGTGGTGCCGCGGCGCGGCCTTCCGTTCGATATCGGTGGGGGCAGACGTTCCCGTCACAATGAGGAGAGTCAGATGATCAGACAACGAACGCTGAAGAACATGATTCGGGCGACTGGCGTCGGCCTGCACACGGGCGAAAAGGTCTATCTGACCCTCCGTCCCGCGGCACCGAATACCGGTATCCGATTCAGTCGGGTCGATTTGCCCGAGCCGGTGGTCATCGAGGCTAGGCCCGAAAATGTGGGCGACACGACCTTGTCGACCACGCTGATGCACGGCGACGTCCGCATCTCGACCGTCGAACACCTGCTGTCGGCGTTTGCGGGGCTCGGCATCGACAACGCGTACGTGGACGTCAGTGCGTCGGAGGTCCCAATCATGGACGGCAGCGCCGGGCCGTTCGTGTTTCTGATTCAGTCAGCCGGTGTTCAGGAGCAGGAAGCGCCGAAGCGCTTTATCCGCATCAAGCGTCGCCTGATGGTTCAGGATGGTGAGAAGTATGCCCGGTTCGAACCCTACGACGGTTTCAAGGTGACCTTCACCATCGATTTCGATCACCCCGCCTTTCACACCGACAGCCAGACGGCGAGCATCGATTTTTCCTCGACGTCTTTCGTCAAGGAAGTCGCAAGGGCGCGCACCTTCGGTTTCATGCGCGACATCGAGGCGCTGCGCAAGCGTCGACTGGCGCTGGGCGGCAGCATGGACAATGCGATCGTCGTGGACAACTATCGGATCCTGAACGAAGACGGCCTGCGCTATGCGGACGAGTTCGTGAAGCACAAGATCCTCGACGCCATTGGTGATCTTTACCTGCTCGGTCACAGCCTGATCGGCGCATTCGTGGGTTACAAGTCCGGGCATGCGCTGAACAACAAGCTCCTGATGGAACTGTTGCGCCGTAAGGATGCCTGGGAAATGATCACCTTCCGTGATGACGAGGCGCTGCCGATTTCCTACATGCGCCCGGCCCAGGTCGCACGCTGATCCCATGCTTGCGGAACGGGGGCGGCAGTATTCGCTCGCAACCCTCGTTCTTTTCTTTCCGGCTGCGATGGGTAGCGTAGCGGGGAGTCGGCGCTAGCGGCGCTCCGCGTCGCGGAGCGTCTCCGCCAAACGCGCCAGCGCGGCCTGGATCTCGTCGCTTGGAGAGTATCTGGCCGCCGTTTCGACTTGCTCGGCGATTGCGCGGGTCGGAAGTGCAAGTTCGCGCAGCCTCCGGTCGATTTGCCAGCCCGGAAAAACGCGGATCTGCACATGTCGCCAACGCGACTCGAAGCGGTGGTTCAGCGTCGGGAGGGCCGGCGCCAGCGCGAAACGGAGCGCAGTGGCATGGACGGCCGCGTCCGCAAAGACGACCAGATGGTCGTGGTGTGAGACACAGTGTACGCAGTGCTTCGCAAGACGCTCGGGAATGAGCGAGCGAACCGCGTGCTCGATCGCCGCGTGAATCTGGCAGCGCGCGACGAAGTCGGCCAGACCTGGCGTTTGCGAAACGATTAGGCCAAGCTCGCGCCCGCGCCGGCGACGCTTAGTCGGTCGTGAGGGTCGCTCAGTCATCCGCGGGTGTTAGTGCTGCTTCACAGCACCCGTGTGACACGCAGTACATCCGGATCATCCTCTTTTTCGCACGCCCGAAAGCCAAGCTTCTCCGTGAAGCGCAACATCGCCGTGTTGCGGGCTAGTACTTCGCCCTCCAGTGTTTCGAAGCCTTTTTCACGACCCGCTGCGATCAACTGATTCATCAGCCGCGTGCCTAGGCCATGACGTTGCCAGTCGTCGGCGATGACCACGGCGAATTCGGCGCTGCGCGCATCCGGATTCGGGAAAAAACGGGCGACTGCGATTTCGGTTTCCTCGCCAGCCACGGTGGTGGTTGCGATCAGCGCGAGTTCCCGGTGGTAATCGAGTTGCGTAAATCTCACCAGCAGTTCCTGACTCAACTCCCTCAGCGCTTGGTTGAAGCGCAGGTAGCGTGCCTCCGGGGACAGTTTTCGGACGAAGGCGCGCTCGATCGCTGCGTCCTCCGGCCGGATGGGCCGGATCGTGATGTCCTGCCCCTCCGGCAACTGGAAGCGACTGATCCAGTTACTCGGATATGGATGAATCGCCATATGGTCGAAGTGACGCCGACCGGCAATGGGCGGGCGCACCATGATGCGTGTATCCAGCGCGCGAACGCCGTCCTCATCGGCAACCAGGGGATTGATGTCCAGTTCCTCGATCTGCGGGAGTTCGCAAACCATCTCGGAAATCCGCAGCAGTACACGGATCAGAGCGTCCAGATTGATTGGGGGAAGGTTACGGAACTGGCCCAGTAGCCGAGAAATTCGGGTCTTGGCGATCAGGTTCCGAGCGAGATCCTCGTTGAGCGGCGGTAGCGCGATGGCCCGGTCCCGAAGTACCTCGATTGCAGTGCCTCCCGCTCCGAAGCTGATGACCGGACCGAATACCGGGTCCTGGACGACGCCGACGAAGAGTTCCCGTCCGCTCGTCCGCTGGTACATTCTCTCGACGGTCACGCCGAGCAGTGTGGCCTCGGGACGCAACTCCTGCACGCGTGCCAGCATGTCAGAGTAAGCGTGGCGGATCGATGCGGCGCTATCGATATTCAGCCGGACGCCATCGACGTCGGATTTGTGCACAATGTCGGGGGAGCGGATCTTCAGCGCGACGGGAAAGCCCAGGCATTCGGCAGCCGCCAGCGCCTCATTGGGGGAGCCCGCGTCGATCGCCGCGCCCGCCGGGATATGAAAGGCGCCCAGGACCGCGCGTGTCTCGAGAGGGGTCAGCAGTGCCTGCCGCGATCCGAGCGCGCCATCGATGATCAGTTGGGCACCCGCAAGATCGGGTCGTTCCAATTCGGCCAGTGGCCCGGGCACCTGCATCAGAAGGCGCTGGTTTCTTCGGTACTCGACCAGATAGCCGAAGGCCTCGATGGCCGTCTCGGGATTGACGAAGTCCGGAATCCGCGCTGCCCGGAACAACGCTCGGCCCGCCTGAACCTGCCGCTCGCCAAGCCAGCAGGCGAGGAGTGGCTTGTCCGTGCGGCTTGCGGCGGCGATCACCGCCTCCGCGGCCTCGGCTGGCTGCGACATGGCTTGTGGTGTCAGCATCACCAGGAGTCCGTCGACAGCAGGGTCTGCGGCACAGGTCTCGACCGCTGTGCGATACCGCTCCGGTGACGCATCGCCGAGGATGTCCACCGGGTTGGCGCGAGACCAGTTCTCGGGCAGTTGCTGGTTTAGGGCGTTTAGCGTGTCGGGACCGAGCACAGCCAGTTCGAGTCCCTTGTCGATGGCCCAGTCGGTCGCCATGACCCCCGGTCCGCCCGCATTGGTAACGATGGCCAACCGGTCCCCGCGGATCCGTGGTGGCGACGACAGCAATTGGGCCGCTGCGAACAACTGCTCTATCGTGGCAGCACGCACGACACCAGCGCGCTCAAGTGCGGCGGCGAAGACATCGTCCGCGCCCACCAGCGCTCCGGTGTGAGTCATCGCAGCGCGAGACCCCTCGGCATGACGCCCCGACTTGATCACGATGACTGGCTTGAGGCGCGCTGCGGCGCGCAGGCCGCTGAGGAAGGGTCGGGCGTTCGTGACGCCTTCGACGTACATTAGGATGCTACGGGTTTTGGGGTCCAGCGTCAGGTAATCCAGTACCTCCCCAAAACCGACGTCGGCCGCGTCGCCGATCGAAACGATCAGAGAAAAGCCGATGCCGTGCGCGCCAGCCCAATCGAGAATGGCGGTACAGATTGCGCCCGATTGGGATATCAATGCGATGGAGCCGGGTTCGGCGACGTTATTGCTGAAGGTCGCGTTGAGTCGAGCGCTCGGGCGGATGAAGCCAAGGCAGTTCGGGCCGAGCAGCCGAATTCCCGCGCGCCGACACTCCTCGACGACCGCCTGTTCCAGGCGCTTGCCCGCGGCGTCGTGTTCGCCGAAGCCCGCAGACAGGACGACGGCAGCGCGGACATGGCGTTCCCCGCACGCGCGCAGGATCTGGACCACGGTCGAGGCTGGGGTCGCGATGACCGCCAGATCCACATCTTGTCCCAGCGCCTCCATCGAGGGTGCGCAGGGCAGACCCCTGACTTCCGAGTATTTCGGGTTGATGGCGAAGATGGGTCCCCCGAAACCCCCATCCAGGAGATTGGCGTAGAGACGGGTACCGACGGCGTCGGCACGCTCACTCGCACCGAAGACCGCGATCGATCGTGGCGCGAACAGGGGTTCCAGGTAATGTCGGCTCATGGCGAGTACTCCCTGGTTTGGCCGCGGAACGCAGGAGACGAGGCGCCGCCGCCGATGCCGACCCGGGGAAATCTCCGACGCGGCCGGCAAGGTGCCGCTAGGGATTCCTATTCCGTGTCCTCTGCCGTAGTCTCGCGAGCGGCGCGCGCGAGCTTCCTCCGGTGCAACATCACATAGACCGCGATCAGGAGCGCGCTGAACGCGAGGATGTCGATGACCGCGTTTTTCGAGTAGCGTTCTATCAGTTCCTGGTTGGCGCCAATGAAGTAGCCGATCCAGGCGAGCACTGAAACCCATAGCGCGGCGCCGGCCAGCGTATACAGGGTGAATTTCCAGTGATCCATCCTTGCCAGGCCGGCGGGGAGCGAGATCAGATGCCGCGCGACCGGGAGTAGGCGTCCGACAAAAGTCGAAATCTCCCCGTGGTCGCGAAAAAAGCGTTCGACCTTGGCGAAGTGCTCCTCGGTGATCATCACGTATCGGCCGTAGCGGAGCAGCAGGCGTCGACCCAGATAACGCGCAGCGAAGTAGTTGGCGTATGCGCCCACCAGGCTGCCGAGCGTTCCGCTGAGAATCACCAGCGTCATGTTCATCTGACCTTGCTGCACCAGGTAACCCGCCGGCGGCATGACGATTTCGCTGGGTATGGGAATCACGGAGCTTTCCATGGCCATCAGCAGGAAGATCCCCCAGTAGCCCATGGAGCCGATGGTCGTGACGAGCCAGTTGATCAGTTCATGCAGCACAGTCGGAGCATCCTTGATGGTTTAAACAGACTTATACGGTGCCCGCGACGAGCGGCACGAAGGTTACGGGCTCGATCGACTCCATCTCGAAGCCGGTTTCCGTCCTGGTAATGCGGTGCAGCATCTGCTCTCGCCCCGCGCCGAGCGGCACGATCATCACGGCACCCCGGCCGAGTTGGTCGAGCAAGGCTTGAGGGACTTCGGCGGGCGCGGCGGTGACGAGCACGCCGTCGAACGGCGAGTAATCATCCCAGCCCCAGGCTCCGTCACTGTGCTTGAGCCGCACGTTGCGCAGTCCCATGTCCTGCAGACAGCGCCGGGCGCGTTGCTGTAAGGGGTAGATGCGTTCCACCGAATAGACGCGCTTCACCAGCTGCGCCAAGACCGCCGTCTGGTAGCCAGAGCCCGTTCCGACCTCAAGTACTTTCTCGGGGGTGCGCCGCTCCAGCAGCAACTCGGTCATCCGGGCAATGGTGTAGGGCTGGGAAATCGTCTGATTGAAACCGATCGGCAACGCCGTGTCGTCGTACGCCCGGCTTGCAAAAGCGTCTTCCACGAAGATGTGCCGCGGTGTGGCGAGCAGCGTGTCGAGGACGATGCGGCTCTTGATGCCTTGGCCCTCAAGGCGCCGAATCATCCGCTCGCGCGTCCGGCGCGACGTCATCCCGCTACCCTCCAGCCGCAGGTTCAAGCGCTATTCCCCGCCAACAGCCATTCCGCGATCAGAGGGACGCGCTCATAGCGGGTCAGGTCGATCTGCAACGGCGTAACGGACACGTAATGACTGCGCACCGCGAAGAAGTCGGTGCCCGGTCCCGCGTCCTGTTCGGGGCCTGCGGATCCAACCCAGTAGATTTCACGGCCGCGAGGGTCCAGCGACCTGATCACGGGCTCGGCCTTGTGACGCTGGCCGAGACGTGTTGCCTGGAATCCTCTGAGTTCCGCGTAAGGAATATCGGGGACGTTGACGTTCAGGATCGTGTCCGGCGGCAGTGGATCCTTCAGGACGCGTTCCAGAAGGTTCACCGCGACCCGGGCGGCCGTCTCGAAGTGCGTCGGATTCGAGGAACCGAGCGAAATCGCGACCGCCGGCAGACCGAGAAAGCGCCCTTCGGTCGCCGCGGCGACGGTGCCCGAGTAGATCACGTCGTCGCCAAGATTCGCGCCATGGTTGATACCGGCGAACACCATGTCGGGTTCCCGTTCCAGCAGGCCGGTAATCGCGAGATGTACGCAGTCGGTCGGGGTGCCGTCGACCTTGATGAACCCGTTGGGCGCAGCGGCGACGCGCAAAGGACGCTCGAGGGTTAAGGAATTACTGGCGCCGCTGCGATTGCGTTCGGGCGCCACAACGGTGAGGTCCACCAGCGGACGCAGTGCCTCCGCGAGCGCAATCAGACCCGGGGCAGCGTAACCGTCGTCGTTGCTTAGCAGAATGTGCATCGGTGGGGCAGGTTCTAAGACCAAATGGTACCACACCGCAGGCGCTTTTCCCGTGCCGCTTGCTTAACCTCGTGGTCGAACCGGACGTGGCGCACGGCCATAACCTCGAGTCAGCCTTGCTGCGCTCGCGGTGGATCGCTAGGATGTCGCGTCCGTTGAGCGATATCCGCGAAAGGGCTGCACGCTGTCCGGCTCGCGCAACGTGCCCAACGATCTGTCATGGATTTGAGTAAGCCTTCATGCTGAACACCATCAAGGCAGCGGTCGTGCAACGACTCGGCGCCTGCACTGCGTACCAAAGGTTCCGTGCCTTGCCGTTGCTGGCGCAGCGCCTTGCGGTCGTGGCCGCATTGGCGACCGTGCTGACGGCAGCGCTCGCCATCGTCTATTTTTTTGTCAGCCCCGTCATCGCGGTTGGCGCACTGGCCAGCATCGCAGCAGGGCTCGCGACGGGTCTGGGCGCATTGCCTGCGTTGTTTTTCCGGCAGGTCTCACAGCGCCTGCTTTACATCATGCTGGGCTTCGCGGCAGGCGTGATGCTTGCGGCGACCGCTTTCTCCCTGCTGGTGCCCGGGATTGAGTACGGCAATCAGATCTGGCCCGGTAAGGGGATTTTCGTCGTATCCGGAGGCTTGTTGGCAGGAGCCGGATTCCTGGAGCTTGCGGATCGGTTTCTGCCGTATGAACGGTTTCTGGCGGAGCGTGGCGAACTGATCACCTCGTTGCGTAAGGTCTGGCTGTTCATCGCCGCCATCACGCTGCACAATTTTCCGGAAGGCATGGCGGTCGGCGTCAGCTTCGGTGGGGGCGACTGGCACAACGGTCTCGTGATCGCGATTGCGATCGGCCTGCAGAATATCGTCGAAGGCCTGGCCGTCGCACTTCCGCTGGTGGGGCTCGGTTATGCGCGCAGTCAGGCTGTCTTCATCGCCACCTTGACCGGGCTGGTCGAGCCGGTCGGCGGGCTGCTCGGGGTGGCTGCCGTGTCTTTCTTCTTTCCTCTGTTGCCGATAGGCATGGCTTTCGCGGCGGGCGCGATGCTGTTCGTGATTGCCGATGACATCATCCCCGAAACACAGTCGAAAGGTAAGGCGCGATCCGCGACTTTCGCCTTTGTCTTCGGGTTTGTCGTGATGATGGTTCTGGACAACCTGCTGGGCTGATTGCATCGGCGATGGCGTGCCCCCTGTCCACGGAACTCCACACCTGGCTGCACGATCAGGTCTTCGACGCGGAGGTGTGGCGCTGGTTCACTGTGGCCGGCACGAGCTTCCTGGTGATCGCGGCCGCGGAAATCGGCGACAAGAGCCAACTCGTGTGCATGATGCTGTCCGCACGCCACCGGGGCTTGCCGGTGATGCTCGGTGCCCTCGCAGCATTCGGGCTGCTGAACCTGATGGCAGTCGTGTTCGGAGCTGCGATCGCGGAATGGGTCCCGCGCCCCTTGCTGCTGTTCGGCGTGGCGGCGCTGTTCGCTGTCTTCGGGTTAATTGCGCTGCTGTCGCGTGAAGACGAAGCCGCCGAGGAGTTCCGCGAAATGCGGGGTCACGGTGTGTTTGCGACCACGTTCCTGATGCTCGTGCTGGCCGAGTTCGGCGACAAGACGCAGCTGGCGACGGCCGGACTCAGTGTCGGTGCGGCGCCATTGCCGGTCTGGACGGGTGCGACGCTGGGGCTTGGCTTTACCTCTGCGCTTGGGATCTACGCGGGGCGCACCGTCTTGCAGCGCATCCCCTTACGCCTGCTGCATCGCATCAGTGGAGTGATGTTCCTGATGCTGGCAGGCTACGCGCTGGCGAACGCGTTGGCCGGCGTCAGGGTCACGGCTGTCCTGCAGCAACTGTTTCCCCAGGCGTTTTAGCGGCGGTAATGGTCTTGCGCGGGCTGTTTGGGTGCAGGGGCTCTTCCCGGCAGGCGACCATGTGTCGCCTGTGAACGTCAGCCCTCGCGCCCGGCGAAGTCTGACGGCCTCAGCACGGTATTCAGCGGAGCGTGGGTATCGTCCGGTTTGGGGTGGTCGAGCGTGAAGTGTAGCCCGCGGCTTTCGTGCCGCGCCAATGCAGATCGAATGATCAGTTCGGCAACGATGACCAGATTCCGCAGTTCAAGTAGATCGCTGGTTACGCGGAAGTGTCCGTAGTAATCCGAGATTTCCTGCTTCAGCAGCTCCACCCGTCGCAGCGCCCGCTCCAGGCGCTTGTTGGTTCGGACGATGCCCACATAGTCCCACATGAATCGCCGCACCTCGTCCCAGTTATGCGCCACGACGACTTCTTCATCTGAATCCGTGACGCGCGATTCGTCCCACGCTGGCAGTTCCGCGGGAGGCTGCGTCGCCGGCAGGGCCGCGAGCATGTGATGGGCCGCCTGTTCAGCAAATACGAGACATTCCAGCAGCGAATTGCTGGCCATGCGGTTTGCGCCGTGAAGTCCCGTGCAGGCCACTTCCCCGATGGCGTACAACCCGGGGATGTCCGTGCGGGCGTGACGGTCCGTGGCGACCCCTCCGCAGGTGTAGTGCGCTGCCGGGACGACCGGGATGGGTGAGCGTGTGATGTCGATATTCAAGCTCAGGCAATGCGCGTAAATCGTCGGGAAGTGGCTTCGCACGAAATCGGCCGGTTTGTGGGTGATGTCCAGGTACACGCAGTCTATGCCCAGCCGTTTCATCTCGTAGTCGATCGCGCGGGCGACGATATCGCGCGGCGCCAGCTCCGCACGCGGGTCGAAACGGCTCAGGAAAGGTGACCCGTCGGGCAGCAGTAGGCGTCCGCCCTCGCCGCGGACCGCTTCGCTGATCAGGAAAGAACGGGACTCGGGATGGAACAGGCAGGTCGGGTGGAACTGGATGAACTCCATGTTCATCACGCGCGCCCCGGCGCGCCATGCCATTGCGATGCCATCGCCCGTACAGACGTCAGGGTTGCTGGTATACAGATACACCTTGCTCGCGCCGCCGGTGGCCAGAGCAACCAGCCGGGCTCGGAAGGTCAGGACGCGTTGCCGCCGCGTGTCGAGCACATAAGCGCCGACGACCCGCTGGTCGGAAGCGTCGCCGAGCTTGCGGGTCGTGATCAGATCGATCGTGTTGTGATGTTCGAACAACTGGATATTCGGATGTGCCCGAGCGTGGCGTTCGAGGGACGTTTCTACGGCCCTGCCCGTCGCGTCCGCGGCGTGCACGACGCGGCGATGGGTATGGCCGCCCTCGCGCGTCAGGTGTAGTTCCGACGCGCCCTGATCGTTTTCCACCTCGGTGAAGGGAACGCCCCGCTGTTGCAGCCAATCGATCGATGTCTTGCCGCGCTCGACTACCAAGCGGACGATCTCGGGATCACACAGCCCGGCGCCCGCGACGAGCGTGTCCTGTATGTGAGACTCGACGGAGTCGCGGGCATCGAGCACGGCTGAGATGCCGCCCTGGGCATAGATCGTGCTGCCCTCGCTGAGGGCAACTTTCGACACGACGGCGACCCGGCAGTGGTCGGCCAGCCGCAGGGCCAGGCTAAGACCGGAGGCGCCGCTGCCGATGATCAGGACATCGAAGGAGGGGGACATCGCGCTTGTCGTTGCAGAAGTATCGACCGGTTACAAAGTGGTTACGATGCTACCGAAAAAGCCAGCGGGATTGAACGCTTCGGGGCGACAATCCATAATCGGCGCCAATCAGACTTCATCCGCATTCCGGGCGGCGTCCTTTTGGGAACGCGTTCCTGGCGCGAGGCGGCGGCCGGCTCGCACGGCGACCGGACCCGCAACAGCCCCTCCCCGTGGTCGGGTCGGATACCGACATAGAAAGAACAAAGCATGAACGAACTCCTGGATGAAGAACTGGTCCGACGTGTACAGAAGGGTGACAAGAAGGCTTTCGACAGTCTGGTCAGGAAGTACCAGTACAAGATCACGCAACTGATCAATCGCTACGTCAAGGATGCCGATGAAGCGCTTGACGTCGCTCAGGAATCATTCATCAAGGCCTACCGCGCTTTACCGAGTTTTCGTGGTGAAAGCGCGTTCTACACCTGGCTTTACCGGATCGCGATCAATACCGCGAAGAATCACCTGGCAATGCGGTCTCGCCGGCCGACAGACGATGACATCGACATCGATGCGGCGGAACAATTCGAGAGCGCCTCACGTCTAAAGGATCTGGAGACGCCCGAGGGGTTGGCCCTGAGTAACGAATTGGCTTCCGTGATACAATTGGCGCTGGACGAACTTCCGGAAGAACTCAGAGTTGCCATAACCCTCCGCGAGTTCGATGGGCTCAGCTACGAAGAGATCGCATCTGTCATGGAGTGTCCCGTTGGAACGGTCAGGTCGCGAATTTTTCGGGCTCGCGAAGCCATCGACAAGAAAATGCAAACTGTATTGGGGTGACTGCAATGAAGAGAGATGACATGTCCGAGAAACTGTCGCTAATGGTCGATGACCAGGTGGACGTGGCGACGGCTATGAAGCTCATGAAAGGGTTGGACTCGAGTCCGGAGGACGCCGCGAAGTTTTCCCGCTTCCTGCTCGCTAAGGAAGTGTTGCGCTCGCGCAAAACTGTGATTGCTGATACAGACTTCGTCTCGCGCGTGCACGCGGCGATAGAAGACGAACCCGCGATCATAGTCCCCGACTGGCGGAAGCGTGTGAGTGATCAGGCGATTACGCTCGCGTTGGCGGCCACCTTGGCCGGGTTGGCTGTGTTCGTTGGCGGTTCAGTGCTGCAGGAGCGGGAGGCGAGCCCTATGGCGGTGGCCGCGACTGACCCCGCCTCGTCGGCCCAGTTGCATGATTATCTGGTGACGCACAACGAAACGGCCTATCTGGCGGCCAATGGCGGCCTCATGCCCTATCTGCGCGTGGTCAGTAGCGACAGGGCAGGCCGGTAGTTAGCGTGATCCGCTTGTTCCGCGCGGCGACACGGCTCCGCCGCTGGTCCCTCGGTTTGATTGCGATGGCATGCTGTATCCACGCTTTCGCGGCCGATTTGACACAGGGTGGAGACGAGGCCGATGTCGCCGTCGCGCTGCTGGAAAAGATGCGGACGGCGATGAGCGAGTTGCCCTACCGCGGCATAATCGCCTACTCCCGCGACAACAAGGTCGAGCATATCGAGTTCGCCCACGCAGTCAGCAACGGTGTGGAGCGGGAGCGACTCGTTTCGCTAAGTGGGCCCATGCGCGAGGTAATCCGGCAAGGACAGGAGGTTCGCTGTTACCTCCATGACAGCCGTACCGTGTTGGTCGAGACGAAAACGGCCGGGCGAGATCTTTTCGATTTGCCGGCTAATTTCCAGCAGCTTCGTCCGAACTATATGTTCATCCTGGGCGGACGTGACCGTATTGCCCAGCGAGATGCGCAGGCCGTCGCCATTATCGCCAGGGATGACATGCGCTACGGCCGGCGCGTGTGGGTCGATTCCTCGTCCAACCTGCCTCTGAAGGTCGAAATCATCGATGGTACGGATACCGTGGTGGAGCAGATGGTTTTTTCATCGTTGGACCTTGCGACCCCTGTGTCTGCCGAGCAGCTTGAGCCCACGACCAAAACAGGGCCAAACGACTGGGAAACCCGAGAACACGTGAGCCTGCCGATAGATTCATTACGATGGACCCTGCACGGAGTTCCGGTCGGTTTCCAGATCGCGTCATTTCGCCGGATCAAGAGCGGCGCTGTGAGCCGGCCAGTCGAACATCTGTTGCTCAGCGATGGGTTGACTTCGGTCTCGGTCTATTTCGATGAGGTCGGCGAGAAGTTGGTAGTTGGGCAACCTACGGCATCGGGCGCGATACACTCCTTTTCGCGCAAGATCGACGACTTCCTCGTGACGGCGATCGGCGAAATTCCCGCTAGAACCGCGCAAGCCATCGCGAATGGCATACGGCGTCGCGGCGCGTCGGCCGACTGACGGCGGCGTTCGAGTCCTGTCGCTGCCTGACGGTGGAGGAAGTCGGTATCATCATTGCGCTCGATGGCACGTCGTGCGTCGTTGAAGTCGGTGCTGCAGACGCATGCAGTGGTTGCCAGACCCGCTGCGCGTCGGGCGGTGAGGGACTTCCACGCCAGCTCACGGTTCGTAAGCCGGAGTTCGACCTTCAGTTGGGAGATCGTGTCGTCGTAGGTATTTCGGCGCGTCGGACCTTGTTTGCGGCCGGGATGTTTTACCTGGGGTCGCTGCTGTCGCTGTTCATCGGAGCTTCGGTTGGCCACTTTGCCGTAGGCAGGGTCTGGCCCGCGGCGGTCGATCTTGGGGCGCTCAGTGGAGGTGCGATTGCCTTTTCGCTGGGTTTGTGGGCTGCCAAGAAATGGAATTTCATCGAGTCGCTGGCCTCGGCGCCGGTTATTTCCCGGCGTCTCGTGACCTGAATATGTCGGGTCAGTCATCTTTTTCGTCTCAGGGTTTTTCATGAAGATCATGCCTCATTTTTGCGTCGAGGTGCCTCGCGCCGTCCGCCTCTTGGTGGTCGGCATGGGATTGTCGCTGTGGCTGTCGAACAACGCGTTAGCTCAGCTTCCCGACTTTACGGAGCTGGTCGAGCGAAACAATGCGGCGGTCGTCAATATCAGCACGACGCAAAAGGTTGCCGCGTCCGAGCCTCAACTCCCAGAGGGCATGGAAATTCCCGAGGGCACTCCTTTCGACGACTTTCTGAAGCGCTACTTTGGCGAGGGCGGTGGCGGTGGGGGGGAACCCAGCGAGGCCCAGTCCCTGGGGTCGGGATTCATTCTGTCCTCGGACGGTTACGTCGTGACCAACCATCATGTCGTAAAGGGAGCCGACGAGATCATTGTGCGGCTGCAGGATCGCCGTGAACTCGTCGCCAAGCTGGTCGGTTCAGACAAGCGAAGCGACATCGCACTGCTGAAGATCGATGCCGTTGACCTGCCCACCGTCAAACTTGGTTCGTCCGAAGCTTTGAAGGTGGGGGAATGGGTGCTGGCCATCGGCTCTCCGTTCGGTTTCGAGCATTCGGCGACGGCCGGCATTGTCAGCGCGAAGGGTCGCAGCCTGCCGAGCGACAATTACGTCCCCTTCATTCAGACCGACGTTGCGATCAATCCAGGAAATTCCGGTGGCCCTCTGTTCAACCTTAACGGTGAGGTCGTCGGCGTGAATTCGCAGATTTACAGTCGCACCGGCGGCTTCATGGGGCTTTCCTTCGCGATCCCGACGGAAGTCGCCACGCAGGTTGTGGCCCAGCTCAAATCCGCCGGCAAGGTGTCGCGCGGCTGGCTCGGCGTGAACATTCAGGACGTGAACCGCGAACTGGCGGAATCCTTCGGCATGAAAAAGCCCCAGGGTGCGCTCGTCGCCAAGATCCTACCCAAGAGCCCTGCTGAGGCCGCCGGGATTCAGGTCGGCGATATCATCCTTGCCTACAACGGGACCGAAATCACCAACTCGAGCGCATTGCCCCCTCTGGTGGGTATGACCAAGATCGGCGAGACGGCGAAACTGAAGGTGTTGCGCGAAGGTGCCAATAAGGAACTGGTGGTCAAGATCGGTGCGTTGCCGACCGATGACGACGAGCCCGTGCTCGCCAAGGGCGAACTTGAAGGGCAAATGGTGACCCGCTTGGGTGTGCGCGTGGCCAACCTCACCGCAGAAATGCGCGAACAACTCGAAGTGACGAAGTTCGGCGTACTGGTCACCGATGTCGTGCAGCGCTCGCCGGCTTTCGAGGCGGGTTTGCGGAAGGGAGACGTCATTCAGCGCCTGCAGGACCAGTCCGTAAAGGACGTCGCCCATCTGCAGGACCTCGCCAAGGGACTGGCCAAGGGCAAGACGGTGGCCGTGCTCGTGCTAAGGGGCGGCAACTCGCTGTTTCTGCCGATGAAGATCAAGGAATGACTGCGTGACTGATCGGGCTCATATTCGCAATTTTTCGATCATCGCGCATATCGATCACGGTAAGTCGACTCTGGCCGACCGCCTGATTCAGATCTGTGGCGGCCTTGCCGATCGAGAGATGGCTGAACAAGTACTCGACTCGATGGACCTCGAGCGGGAGCGAGGCATCACGATCAAGGCCCAGAGTGTGACTCTGACCTATCGGTCGAAGGCAGGCGATGAGTATCTGTTGAACTTCATCGATACGCCGGGGCACGTCGACTTCTCGTACGAGGTCTCCCGGTCGTTGGCCGCGTGCGAGGGCGCCCTGCTGGTCGTCGATGCGGCTCAGGGGGTCGAGGCGCAGAGCGTCGCCAACTGCTATACCGCCATCGAGCAGGGGCTGGAAGTCTTGCCGGTCCTGAACAAGATCGATCTGCCTTCCGCCGAGCCGGAAAGAGTCTCGCGCGAGATCGAGGAAATCATCGGTCTGCCGGCCCAGGACGCGATCCGGATCAGTGCGAAAACCGGCCTCGGAGTCAATGATCTGCTCGAACAGCTGATCGGAGCGATCCCGGCGCCGGAAGGCGACCCGGGTCAGCCGCTGCAGGCGCTGATCATCGATTCCTGGTTCGACAACTACCTCGGCGTCGTGTCGCTCGTTCGGGTGATGAACGGCCGCATTGCCCGGCGCCAACGCGTCACGATGATGTCCACGGGCAAGAGCCATACGGTCGAGAAATTGGGTGTATTCACGCCCAAGCCTCTGGATAAGGCGAGCCTCGGGCCGGGCGAAGTCGGTTTCGTTGTCGCCGGGATCAAGGAAATCTTCGGTGCGCCGGTCGGTGACACGATCACCGCGACTGACAATCCGACGCAAACGGCGCTGCCGGGTTTCCAAACAGTGCAGCCGCGCGTGTTCGCGGGGTTATATCCCGTCGAGTCGGACGCCTACGAGAACCTGCGCGAAGCGCTGAACAAGCTCCGCCTGAACGACGCCGCGTTGAACTTCGAGCCCGAAGTTTCCCAGGCGCTGGGCTTCGGATTTCGCTGTGGCTTTCTCGGCATGCTCCATATGGAGATCGTGCAGGAGCGGCTGGAACGAGAGTATGACCTGGACCTGATTTCGACCGCACCGACGGTCGTCTACCAGGTACTGAAGACTAACGAAGAAGTCGTCGCGGTCGACAATCCATCTGAACTGCCGCCCCTGAATGAGATCTCCGAGATTCGCGAACCCATCATACGTGCCAACATCCTGGTACCGCAGGAGCATCTCGGCGCCGTCATCGGCTTGTGCATCGAAAAACGTGGGGTTCAGCAGAGCATGCAGTATATCGGCGGTCAGGTTTCGCTGAGTTTCGACCTGCCATTGAGCGAGGTGGTGCTGGATTTCTTTGACCGGCTCAAGTCCGTCAGCCGGGGCTTTGCCTCCTTCGACTATGAGTTCAAGCACTTCCAGGCGGCGCCCCTCGTGCGGCTTGACGTGCTGATCAATGGCGACAAGGTGGATGCGTTGTCGCTGATCGTCCATCGTGACAACAGTCAGACACGCGGCCGGGATCTCGTCGATAAGATGAAGGATCTGATTCCACGCCAAATGTACGAGGTCGCGATACAGGCAGCGATTGGTTCCAAGATCATCGCGCGCTCGTCGGTGAAGGCGTTGCGCAAGAACGTACTGGCGAAGTGCTACGGTGGCGACATCACGCGCAAGAAGAAGCTGCTTGAGAAACAGAAGGCCGGTAAGAAGCGCATGAAGCAGGTCGGTCGGATCGAGATTCCGCAGGAGGCCTTCCTCGCGGTGTTGCGGGTCGGCAAGGATTCCTGAGAGGGCGCGCGATGGATGTCGATTTTGAATTCGTGCTGGTCGTCGCGACGCTGGCGAGCGGCGTGATCTGGGGTGGCTATCTGCTGTGGCAGCGATGGGGTGGCGCTCCCACGAGGGACGCCAAGGAACCTTTGCTGGTCGAATATGCGCACTCCTTCTTCCCGGTACTGTTCGTCGTACTGGTGCTGCGATCGTTTATCGTCGAGCCCTTTCGGATTCCGTCCGGATCAATGATGCCGACCTTGCTGATCGGCGATTTCATCCTGGTCAACAAGTTCACATACGGAATCCGGCTCCCGGTGCTCGGAACGAAGGTGTTCGCCATGGGCGAGCCAAGTCGCGGTGACATCGTCGTCTTCAAGTTCCCGCAGGATCCTTCGGTCGACTATATCAAGCGCGTCATCGGTTTGCCTGGCGACCGTATCGCTTACTACAACAAGCAGCTTTACCTCAATGGCAAGGCGGTTCCGCAGACCCGCCTCGGCGAATACGTCGGCCTGGGTCAGGGCGCAAGCATGAGCGGTGCCCTACTGCTGAACGAAGACCTGACCGGCGTGACGCACGATATTCTGATTCGCGAAGGTCAGCCCGGGGTCCAGGGGGAGTTTCGAGTGCCGGAGGGACAGTACTTCGTCATGGGCGACAATCGCGACAACAGCAATGACAGTCGCTATTGGGGCACGGTACCTGAAGCCAATCTGGTCGGTAAGGCCTTTCTGATCTGGATGAACTGGGATTGGGACAACCACGGCGTGGCTCTGGATCGTTTGGGCGATAGCCTGCAGTGACCGCCGTGACGCGCGCCGACTCACAACGCCGTCATCTCGCGTCTGCGCGTACCGGGCAGGGTGGCATGACGCTGATCAGCTTTCTGCTCTTGTTGGGGTTCCTCGGCCTTTGCGCCGTGGTCGTGGTCAGGGTGGCGCCGATCTACTTCGAGCACTACATGATCCGCTCCACTCTGCAGTCGCTGGAGAGCGATCGCGACCTCGGTAACAAGTCGCGCGAAGAGATCTTCGATTTGCTGCGGCGGCGTTGGGAGATCAACAACGTCGAAGACGTCACCACCGGCAACGTAAAGCTCGAAAGGGACGACAAGAACCTGAAGCTGAGGTTGCAATACGACGTGGTCCGGCACGTGCTGGGCAATCTCGACGTGGTCGCGCGCTTCGATGACCTGGTCGTCATCGAACTGAAGCCATGAGGCACCCGGAAGACTTGCTGGCCCAGAAACTGGGCTTGCGCTTCACCGACCCCAGGCTGCTGCGGTCGGCCCTGACACATCGCAGCGCAGGTGGCATCAATAATGAACGACTGGAGTTCCTGGGCGATTCGGTCGTCGGTTTCGTGATCGCTCAGGCCCTGTTCGACCGTTTTCCCAGCGCGGATGAGGGGGTGTTGAGCCGGCTCCGCGCCGCGTTGGTCAATCAGACTTCACTGGCCCAGATCGCGCGGACGCTGGAGCTTGGTGATTATCTGATTCTGGGGGCAGGCGAGTTGCGCAGCGGCGGTTTTCGGCGTGACTCGATCCTGTCAGATGCTTTCGAGGCGATCATCGGCGCCGTGTTGACCGATCAGGGGTATGAAGTCTGCCGCGATCTCGTCTTGAGGCTATTTGGAGGGTCCTTTGAGCGCCTTACCGTCGCGGATTGGAAGAAGGACCCGAAGACCCAGTTGCAGGAGTTGATGCAGGCCAGGGGGCTGGATCTTCCCGAATACCGTCTCCTGTCGTTGACCGGGCGCCCACACGACCAGAGCTTCGTCGTCGAGTGCCGGATTCCGCTTTCGGCCGAGCCATCCACCGGCACCGGAAGTTCGCGCAAGCGGGCGGAGCAGCAGGCGGCGCAGGAGATGCTGCGGCAGCTCACCGAGGGGACCAAGGCGTCCGCATGAAGGTCGGTTACGTGGCGCTGGTCGGGTGCCCAAACGTCGGCAAGTCCACGCTGCTCAACCGTCTGGTCGGGCAAAAGCTGAGTATCGTCTCCACTCGACCGCAGACGACACGCCACAGGATTCTCGGCATCAAGACCACGCCTCGCGCGCAGCTCGTGTTCATCGATACCCCGGGGCTCCATGCAGGGATACGACGCGGCATCAATCAAGCGCTCAACCGTGCTGCCGAGTCGGCACTCAGTCATGCGGACGCGGTCGTCTGGCTGATCGATGGTCCACGCTGGAAGCCTTCGGACGAACCCGTACGCCGGCGGCTCGCTGATGTGTCCGCACCCATCCTGCTGGCGATCAATAAGATTGACCGGGTGACCGACAAGACGAGTCTGCTCCCCTTTCTGGGAAGCGCCAATGAGGGGCGTGAATTTCACGAGATCATCCCGATTTCCGCGACCAAGGGCATCAACATCGAGGCCTTGGAACAGTGCCTGATCGCACTGATGCCGGAAGGTGATCCCATATACCCGGGCGATCAGGTCACCGATCGGTCGATGCGCTTCTTTGCCAGCGAGCTGATCCGCGAAAAGCTGCTGTACCGGGTCGGTCAGGAAGTGCCGCACGCCTTGACCGTCGAGATCGAATCATACACCGAGACCCCGGGTCTGGTGACGATACACGCAACCATCTGGGTGGAACGCCCAGGCCAGAAGGCCATCGTCATCGGGCGGCAGGGCGAAGTTCTCAAGGCGATTGGCACCGCTGCGCGGCGCGAGTTGGAAGCCATGATCGAGAAGAAGGTCAATCTGCAGCTCTGGGCGAAAGTTAAGGAAGGGTGGTCCGACAGCGCCGCAGCGTTGCGACGCTTCGGTTATTCGGACTGAACCAGCAAGCCCCGGGAACCATGACAGAGACCGGGCGGATACTCCTCGAACCGGCGTACTTGCTGCATCGGACGAGTTATCGTGAAACCAGCCTGTTTCTTGAGTTCCTGACCCGCGAGCACGGCCGGGTTTCAGTGCTTGGCAAAGGACTGCGCCGCAAAAAGGGCGCTGCCTATGCAGTTTTCTTTCCGTTCGCGCCGCTGCGCGTTTCATGGTCAGCCCGCGGCGAATTGCCGATCCTGACTGATGTCGAGGTCGTCGCTGCTCAGCCTTTGGCGGATGCCAGGGCGCTGGGGTGTGGTTTATACCTGAATGAGCTGATTCTTCGTCTTTTGGCGCCGCATGATCCACATCCGCCGATCTTCGAAGTCTATGGCCAGGCCTTGCATCGGCTCGCAGCAGGGGATGAGCGGGAAGCGGTGCTGCGCAACTTTGAAGTCTTGTTGCTCGCGGAACTCGGTTACGAGTTGCCGCTTGAATGCGATATTGCCACGGGCGATGGATTGGATCCGGGCCGATACTATCGCTATATCGTCGAACAAGGTCCCGTCGCAGCCTTGCCGGATGCAGGAGCCGTCCGGGGATCGGCGCTGATCGCGCTGCGGACGGGCGTTTTCTCAAACGCTGACGACCTCAAGGACGCCAAGCGGCTGATGCGGGGCGTGATAGCCCATCATTTGGGCGGGCGTTCGTTGAAAAGTCGGGAACTCTTCAAATATTCGCGAACATGAGTACGACGAACTCCACAATCCAAAGGTCCATTGCCCTGGGCGTCAACATCGATCATGTCGCGACGCTGCGCCAGGCGCGCGGTACCCGCTACCCCTCGGTGTTGCTCGCGGCACTTGCGGCCGAGCAGGCGGGCGCGGACAGCATCACTGCCCATTTGCGGGAGGACAGACGGCACATTCAGGACCGTGATATCGATGTGCTACAGGAGCACCTATTGACCCGGCTCAACCTGGAAATGGCCGTTACTGACGAGATGGTCGCGGTGGCCTGCCGGGTGCGTCCGGCATCCGTCTGCCTGGTTCCAGAGCGGCGGGAGGAGTTGACGACCGAGGGGGGCCTCGATGTACAGGGACGCTTCGCCGCGGTTCAGGCCGCGTGTTCACGACTCAGCGCGGCCAACATCAAGGTTTCCCTGTTTATCGAGGCCGATCTGCGTCAAATCGATGCGGCGATTCGAGTTGGCGCGCCTGCAGTCGAGCTGCACACCGGAACCTATGCGGATGCCGTGCACGACGCCGAACGTGACGTAGCGTTGAAACGCCTGGAACGCGCGGCGCAAGCGGCGGCCGACGCTGGATTGGCCGTGCATGCGGGGCACGGCCTGCATTACCACAACGTCGGGCCCATCTGCGCTCTCCCGGCCGTTCGCGAATTGAACATCGGGCACTCCATTATCGCCCGCGCCGTCTTCTGCGGAATCGATGCGGCGGTGCGGGAGATGAAGGCATTGTTGGTCGGCGGAGCGACCGGCGCACGGAATTGACCGGGCAGCCGCGATCTGCCATATTGATATCTTTTCTCAGGATGGTCCAAGCGTTTCCGTAAGCCGGCTGACGGGGGGCTGATTTCCTGGGCAGCGGCCGATGAGAGCATTCGATGGCTGATTTACCTCCGGACGATGCGGCATATCGGCGCGCTCTGTACACGATAGAGGGCGACCGTCATCACCTGACGCGGGCCATGCCAGCATGGTTGCGGCGCTTGCAGCAGCTGATCTGGACACTCGGGATCATTGCCATGATGCTCCTGATCGTCGTGTGGCTTTACCGCGTACAATCCTCGCTTGCCCGTTTGGAAGGCGGGATTTCCGCTCCGGCGCTCGCAAACAGCGGCCAAGAACCACAGTTAAGTCCGGAAGTGAAAACGCTGGAGGGCCGCCTGGCGCGCGTCCTGAGCGCCTCGGTCGAAAGCAAGCTACGACGACTGGAGCAGAGTGTGGAAAGGGGTACGCTGGGCGGTGAGGACCTGCAACTGCTCGAGGCGGCAGCGGGTGAATTAAGGCTCCTGCGTTCTCAGCCACAGGGCGGCATGGGGCAAGATCGTACCACCGAGCATCCCCGATATCGTTCCGTCCAGGCCCCTGCGACCGCTACGGGGACGGATGCCCTCGGGCAGGTCGAGGAATTACGGGCCATCGTTTATGCCGTGGTGGTTTGCGTTGCGCTGTTGCTGCTTTTGGCGATCGGTTTGTGGTTCAGCACCTCGAGACAGGTCAGAATGATTTCCGCGTCTCCCCGCCACCAATTGCCGGCGATGCGTCCGAGCCGCGAAAACCAGCGGGGCACTTAAGCCGACCACCCGTGCTGCTGCCGTGATGACGAGGCCCCGGGCGGGCGCTCGATCCTGTGTGTGATCCCTACATCCGTCATCCTGAAAGCGCCGCACGGGGCGCTCGGGCAGGCTCCCGGCAACCCGGCACACAATCCATCACCCGTGCTGAATGACCACTGAACCCTTCTGCATTCTGGATAGGCGTCTGTCCGTCGCGCCGATGATGGATCGCACCGACCGCCACTTCCGGTTTTTCTTGCGGCTGCTGTCCAAACGCACCTTGCTCTACACCGAGATGGTCACGACGTCGGCGCTATTGCACGGTGACCGCGGTCGCCTGTTGGCGTTCAGCCCGGAGGAGAAGCCGCTGGCGTTGCAACTCGGAGGCAGCGATCCCGAGGCCTTGGCGGCCTGCGCCGCGATGGCCGACGCGGCCGGGTTTGACGAGGTCAACCTGAATGTCGGCTGCCCCAGCGACCGGGTGCAGAACGGGCGTTTCGGTGCCTGCCTGATGGCGGAACCCGCACTCGTCGCGGATGGCGTTGCGGCCATGAGGGCAGGCACGCGCTTGCCGGTGACGATCAAGACCCGGATCGGTATCGACGAGCGTGATTCCTATGAAGAACTGTTGGCATTCATCGATACGGTGGCTGCGGCTGGGTGCCGTGTTTTTGTCGTCCATGCGCGGAAAGCCTGGTTGAAGGGACTATCGCCCAAGGAAAATCGGGAGGTGCCGCCACTCCGCTATGACGTGGTTGCGCGACTCAAGCGGGATCGACCGGATCTGGAGATTATCCTGAATGGCGGAATTCTCACGCTCGAAGAGGCGAACGCCCAGTTGCGCAGCTTCGACGGCGTGATGATTGGCCGCGCGGCGTACCGAGACCCTTTCCTGCTGGCCCGCGCGGATCAGCAAATCTTCGGCGCGGAGAACTCGCCCGTAACGCGACACAGCGTTATCGACCGATGGCTCCCTTACGTCGAACGCGAGCTAAGCGCGGGTACACCTTTACATGCAATGGTCCGCCATGTGCTCGGTCTATATCACGGAGCACCCGGTGGACGCCGCTGGCGGCGCTACTTGACTGAGAACGCCACCGGCCGGCAAGCGAGCGCCGCAGCGCTGATCGAAGCCGCGCGGTTGTGCTCCGAATCGGCGCTGGCCTCACCGACCGGAGCCGCCGGGTAATTTTTCGACTTTCCGGAGAGACTGAGCCATGAGCAAGCGAATGGAAGCCGTGTTTTCCGACCTGATCCAGGAACTCGGCGAGGATGTGACCCGTGAGGGCCTGATCGACACCCCGAAGCGGGCCGCCGCTGCATTTCGGTTTCTGAACAGCGGGTACGCCCAATCCCTTGACAACGTGCTGAATAACGCGCTGTTCGAGGCCGATACCGAGGATATGGTCATCGTCAAGGATATCGAGCTGTACTCGTTGTGCGAACATCATTTGCTGCCGTTCATTGGCAAGTGCCACGTAGCCTATCTGCCCAAGGGCAAGGTCATCGGCTTGTCCAAAGTGGCACGCATCGTCGAGATGTACGCGCGAAGACTGCAGATACAGGAGCGTCTGACAAAGCAGATCGCCGATGCGATCCAGACTGCTTTGCAGCCGGCTGGCGTGGCCGTCGTGATCGAGGCCAAACACCTGTGCATGATGATGCGGGGCGTCGAGAAGCAGAACTCGGTGATGACGACCTCCTCGATGCTGGGGTTGTTCAGGCGCCAGATCAGCACGCGATCCGAGTTTCTTGGCTTGATCAATCGGAAGTGAGTGCCATGACGGCTGAGTCACAGCGAAAAGTCGGGGTGTTGCTGGTCAACCTTGGTACGCCCGATGCGCCCACACCGGCTGCGGTCCGGCGCTACTTGCGCGAGTTCCTGGCCGATCCGCGGGTCGTGGAGATTCCGCGAGCGATCTGGTGGTTTGTACTGAATCTGGTGATCGCTCCCCTGCGCGCCCCGAAGTCGGCCCACGCTTACGCCACGGTGTGGACGGAGCGCGGCTCGCCGCTGCTATTTCATTCGTCCGATCTTGCCGCGGCGGTGCAGGAACATCTGGAGCGCGGCGCCGTTAACGGGACACGGTATCTCGTCCGGTTGGGCATGCGCTATGGCAATCCCAGTGTGCGGAGTCAACTCGATGCCCTGAAAGCAGAGGGCGTCGAGGAACTGGTCATTTTGCCGCTGTATCCCCAGTACTCGGCAGCCACGGCCGCCTCGACCTATGATGCGCTATCGCAGGTGCTCCGCACCTGGCGACACGTCCCGTCCCATGCCTTCATCGCCGACTACTTCCGCGAGCCGGCGTATACCGATGCCGTAGCGAGCAGCATAAGCCAGTATTGGAAGAGCCACGGTCAGCCCTCCGGTATGTTGCTGTTCTCTTTTCACGGTCTGCCGGCCCGGAGCCGGGCGTTGGGCGACCCCTACTATGATCAATGCGTCGCGAGCGCAGCGGCCATTGCCGGTCGCCTCGGGTTGGACGAGTCCCGCTGGCGACTGGTCTTCCAGTCGCGCTTCGGCCCGATGGAGTGGCTAAAGCCCTACTGTGTCGAGGTCTTGGCGGAGTTGCCAACGCAGGGAGTCAGCGCAGTCGATGTGGTCTGCCCCGGCTTTGCGGTGGACTGTCTGGAGACCCTGGAGGAAATCGCCGTGGCCAACCGGGAAGTCTTCCTCGGTGCAGGAGGTTCCCAGTACCGCTACATTCCGGCCCTGAACTCCAGCCCACAGCACGCGTCGGTCATTGCCGACCTCGTTGCACGAGGCGCTTGACGGACGAAATACGGACGTCGGCGCGGGGCCGGGCCTGCGCCGGTGCACAGCGGCATCCGCAGGTTCTGGTGGTCGTTCGGTGGAGATGCGCGCGATGAGGCGGCGGTTTGAGTCCGCAATTGGCTCCCTTAGGGCGGTGCCGGTTCGACCGTCATGACACGGCAGCAGCGCAAGCGGGTACCACCGAAAGGCAGACGCGCACGCGGCGGGCGGTTCCGTCGCTTTATGTTGCGCCAGATCCTCGTTCTCCTGCCTTTTTTCGTCGTTGGGTTTGGAGCCTACCTCGCCTACCTCGATTACCGCATTCGGGAGGAATTCGAGGGAAAGAAATGGTCCCTGCCGGCTCGGATCTACGCGGCGCCGATGGAATTGTTCGTCGGTGCCGGAAGCGGGCCTGAGCGTCTCGAGCAGCGCCTTGCGGACCTCAAATTTCGGCCCGATCCGCTCCTCGCGACGCGCGCGAGCTATGCGCGACGCGGAACATCGCTGCTGGTCAAGACGCGCGCGTTCCGCTTTCCCGATAGGGCCGAGCCCGCACGCACCATTCGCGTCGACTTCGACGGTGATCGCATCTCGGCGCTGACCGACTTGGACAAGGGGCGCAGCCTTGCGGTGTTGCGCCTGGAGCCGCTGCAGGTCGGCAGCTTCTACCCGACGATCAAGGAGGATCGCATTCTCATCAAGCTGGCTCAAGCTCCCGACCTGCTGTTGAAGGCATTGTTTGCCGTGGAGGATCGGGACTTCTATCAGCATGCGGGAATATCGGCGCGGGGCATCCTGCGAGCGGTCTGGGTCAACGCCCGCTCGGGGGCCATCGTTCAGGGCGGCAGCACGCTGACCCAGCAACTGGTCAAGAATCTGTTCCTGTCGTCCCAGCGCACATGGTGGCGCAAGATCAACGAGGCTTTCATGGCGCTGATCCTCGAGGCGCGCTACTCAAAGCAGCAGATCCTGGAAGCCTATCTGAATGAGATCTACCTGGGGCAGGACGGTGCACGCGCGATCCACGGCTTCGCTCTGGCCAGCCAGTATTACTTCGGTCGCTCGCTGAGTGAACTGCAGTTACAGCATATCGCGACATTGGTGGGTCTGGTGCGAGGCCCTTCCTACTACGATCCCTTCCAGGCGCCGGATCGCGTCGTGAAACGCCGCAATGTCGTGCTCGATGCGATGGCGGAACAGCATTACGTCACGTTCGCCCAAGCCGCCGAGGCCAAGGGGAAGGCGCTCGACGTCCTCGCCGATCCCCATCAACCGATCAGCCAGTACCCGGCCTTTCTCGATCTGCTCAAACGCCAGCTGGCCAAGGACTATCAGAACGAGGATCTGACATCGGAGGGGCTGCGCATCTTTACGACGCTCGAAGTCGATGCACAGCGTGCCGCCGAAGCGGCCGTGGGCGACGGGATCAAGCAACTGGAACAGCGGGCAGGTCGTCGTGGACTTGAAACGGCCGCGATTGTTACGCGGCGCGACAGCGGCGAGATCGTCGCGCTGGTCGGGTCGCGGAATCCGCTGTCCGCAGGTTTCAACCGCGCGCTCGATGCCGAGCGGCAGATCGGATCACTGTACAAGCCAGTGGTGTACCTGACGGCACTGAGAAACTCGAAGCGTTATACGATCGCCTCGCCGCTGTCGGATCGGGCTTTGCGACTGAAGGCCGAGGGCGGTCGGCCGTGGCTTCCGAGCAATTACGACGGCAAGGAGCATGGGACCGTATTGCTGAGCACGGCGCTTGCTCAATCCTATAATCTGGCGACCATCCGGCTTGGTCTCAGTGTCGGAGTCGAACGCACTCTGGAGACGCTGCGGCGGATGGGCGTGTCGCGCAAGGGGCCCACGTTCCCGTCGGTGTTGCTCGGCGCCGTCAGCATGACACCGATCGAGGTGGCGCAGGCGTATCAGACGCTGGCTGCCGAGGGTTTTCTGATGCCGCTGACCACCATACGAGCGGTCACCTCACGCGATGGCAAGGTATTGCAGCGCCACGCACTCAAGCCGCGGCAGCAAGTCGATACGTCGGCGGTGTTCCTGGTCAATACCGTGTTGCAGGAAGCCGTGTCGCAAGGCACCGGGAAGTCGCTTTATGCGCTCCTGCCGCGGCACTTCAATGTGGCAGGGAAGACCGGAACCACAAACGATCTCCGCGACAGCTGGTTCGCCGGGTTTACCGGAGATTATCTGGGTGTGGTCTGGGTGGGGCGCGACGACAACCAGCCGGCGCGACTCACGGGCGCGCAGGGCGCGATGCGGATCTGGGGTCTGACCATGAAGCAAATTGCGCGTGAACCGGTGACCCTGGCACGGCCACAGAACGTGGCGGAGGCCTGGATAGACCGGGAAACGGGATTGCGCTCCGAGCCGGGCTGCCCGACGGCGGTTCGCATGCCTTTCATAAAGGGTTCTGAGCCGCCGACCGGTCGGGCCTGTGGTGCAACCGCCAGGACGGCGCCTTCCGTAAGTGACAGTCTGTTCTGACGCTTGCCTTCCGCCGCGAGGGGCAACGGACGGGCCCGTGTCACGGCAAGCTGGAAGCCTCAACCAAGGCGCGTCAGCAGGGCCTGTGCTTCCCGGCGTTGCTCTGCCGTTCCAGCGGTGATGACTTCATTCAGGATGATGCGGGCCTGTACGACATCCTGCATGTCGGCATAGGCCCGAGCCAGATCCAGCTTCGACTCGAGATCTTCGACTTCAGTTGCGGCGGGATGACTGCCATCGTTCGTTTGGGCCGCGAGCGAGCGATCGGTCGCCGCAGGGCTCATGCCGTCCGGCACCGTGGCGAGGTGTTCCTCGAAATGCATGGCCGACAGCTCTTTAAGCAGGTCCTCGATCGACCGCGCAGCATCGGTGTCGAGAGCCGATTCGGCGTTTTCGTGCGCCGGTTCTTTGGAAAACGGGATGGGCGTGTAGGGAATCATGTGCGCATCCTCTCCCTGTTCGCCGGTACCTGTCGTAGACTCGGTCGGCGCCTCTTCTGGAGCAGCGGCACTCTGCAACGGGCCGGCCGTTCCATCAGTCGTCGATGACAGGGGAGGGACGGTTCCCTTGCCCTGGCTTGAATCGTCAAGCGCGGCGCTCGGTATTTCCTCGTCGAGGGTGCGGCTTTCCAAACTGAAATGTTTGAGCTTGGCAATCAACTGATCGGTTTCGTCGGGCGCTGCGTTGGCCGGGGTGCTGTCGTCTGCACTGTTCGACAGTGTCTCTTCGAGCGTTCCCAAGGGCAGACCTATTTTTTTCCCCAGGGCGTCGGCACGAGCCCAGAACTCGGGGTCGGCGATCGGGTGTTCCGTCTTCAGCTTTTCGGTCAATAACCGAAAGGCGTCGCGGTCTTGCGTCTCCGCGTAGACTTGAAGAAGTTTGAGGTAGGGCTCGGGACGCTCGGGGGCGAGTTCAATCGCGCGCTTGATGGACTCCTCGGCCTGGCGGAACTTGCCATACGACAGATAAATCTCCGCCTCGAACAGTGCGTCTCCTTCCAGCGGTTCGGTCCGGGCGAATTCCGGCGCTGGCTGCACCGTTGTGGCGTCTGGGGGTGTGTCGGCTGCAATGGCTGGTGGTTCGGTTACCGCCGCATTGATCAGCCCGGCCGGCGCCGAGCGAGCCGTTGATTTGCTTGCAGTCACCGCCAAAGCATTCTCGTCGTCGACCATTGGACGCGAGCGGCGGGACTCAATACGTCGCCGCGCGTAGTTTCCCACGAGTGCTGCGACCAGAGCTGCCGCGAGACCCAGGAGCCAGGGTTGCAGACCGTCATCGGCGGTGGCCTGCGTCTGGTGCGTCGATGGCGGCGCCGCAGGTCTGTGAGACGGGATCGGTAGGTTAGCGGGTTTTGATTCAGTCCCGGCGCCATCGAACTCGGTTCCGTGTCGCGCACCGTCCGCGGCCGGTACCTGGGCGGGAGTCGCTGCAGGTGCAGGCGCGGCGACCGTTGCGGGACCTGTTGCATCGACGGGCTGCGACGCGGCTTCCACATCGCGTGACGCTGGTGTCCCCGACGCAGAAGTAGTGGTGGTCGACACCGCTTCGACAACAGGTACTGGCGTCGCGGTGGGCACGATGGCAGAGGCTGGGGCCGCTGGTGCCGGCGGCATGCTGGCACTGCGGTCGCGGGCCTCAAGCTGACGGGTCAGATCCGTCACCCGCAGTTCCAACTGGGTCATCCGGTTGCGTAGCTGTTCATTCTCGCGCCGGAGCTTTTCGATTGCAGGCCACGCTGGATTTTCGGGTATGCGTGCCGGCGAAGATGTTCCGGCTGTAACGGACTCACGAGCATTAAGGTTTGGCTGAGCAGGCCCGGTGGCTTCATCCGGCGAAGTAGCTAATGCTGCAACGCGATGTTGCGCGGACCGATTCCGCCGCCCGGCCTGAAAAGGGGGTTCCTCTATCGATTGTGGCGACTGTACGGCATCTCCCAGGCCGAAGAGATCGTCCTCCCCGGGGACCCTCAGGTAGGTGCCGGCATTCAGGGCGTTGACGCTCGGCCGGGAAAAGGCCCGGGGATTCAGACGGAAGAGTGCCGTCATCATCCGTTCAGTCGTAATCGACGTATCGGGCTTAAGCCGCTCGGCGATCTTCCAGAGGTTCTCATTGCGAGCAACGGGACCATAGATTTGCCCCTTCGGGCCCATCGGAGCGATGCGTTTGGCCCCGGCATCCGTGGAAACTTCGGAGACGGGGCGGGTCTCCAGCGAGTCGCCCCCCCACTCGGGCATCAGTTCCCGGCGCGCCGTCGCTAGGGGCGCCGCCAACGCATCAGGCGGGTCCAGCAGGACCGTGAAGCTGCGCAGCATGCGGCCCTGGGGCCACGTCAGTTCCATCAGGAAGCTGAGAAAGGGTTCGGAGATGACATCCAGAGAGCGGATGCGAACCGCGAAACTTCCATCACGCCGCTGCACCGCATCGAATCGCAGCTTGCCGATCGCCGGCGAGCGGGTCAAACCGACCTTCGCGAATTCCGCAGGTGCCGCCAGGCCGATGCGGATCTGATCCAGTTGTTCGCCGGACAGAACGAGCGGTACCTCCGCGTCGAGCGGTTGATTCAGAAAGGAGTGCAGTCTGATTTCGCCAACGCCGAGCGTCTGTCCACTGCCGGGGGCCAGCAATCCGACGATGACGAGTGCTTTCGAAAAACTGTGCACGCGGCCAATCTCCGGTTCAAGCGATGAATGAGAAGGGGCAAGCCGCTGTGGGCGGTCCCCTTCACACAAACTTAGATCACAGTTCGATCACACGCAGCGCGACGCTGTATTCAACCGAATTCACCCGACTCGGAACGAGAGCGGGACCAACGCGCCGTGCTAGGCGAGGAATCGCTGGAGCAGCATCTCGGCGATCTGCACGCTGTTGAGGGCCGCGCCCTTGCGAACGTTATCTGCGACGACCCACAAGTTCAAGCCCAAGGGATGAGAAATGTCCTCCCGGATGCGACCCACGTAAACGGCATCATGACCCGCGGCTTCGGTCACGGCGGTGGGATAGCCGCCTGGCTGGGGCTCGTCGATGACGATGACGCCGGGTGCGGCGGACAAGAGGGCGCGGGCCTCGTCGGCGGTGATTTTCCGTCGCGTTTCAACATGCACGGCCTCCGAATGCCCATAGAACACGGGTACCCGAACGGTTGTCGGATTCACCTGTACCGTGTCGTCGCCCAGAATCTTACGAGTCTCCCAGACCATTTTCATTTCTTCTTTGGTGTAACCGTTGTCCATGAAAACGTCGATCTGCGGGATGACGTTGAAGGCGATCTGTTTTGGATAGACCGCGGGATCCACCGGGCGTCCGTTGAGCAGCTTGGCGGTCTGGCCGGCGAGTTCTTCGATGGCTTTCCGGCCCGTCCCCGATACGGCCTGGTACGTCGACACATTGATCCGGGCAATCCCGACGGCGTCGAAGATCGGCTTCAGCGCGACGACCATCTGTATGGTCGAGCAGTTCGGGTTCGCGATGATGCCGCGGTGACGAAAATCTGCGATGCGCTCGGGGTTGACTTCGGGCACGACCAGCGGAATCTCGTCGTCATAGCGGAAGCAGGAGGTGTTGTCGATCACCACGCAGCCGGCTGCCGCCGCCTTAGGTGCAAATTCCGCCGATACGGAGGCGCCGGCCGAAAACAGCCCGATCTGCGCCTTGGTCCAGTCGAAGTGCTCGACGTCGGTGACCGTCAGGGTCTCGTCACCGAACTCGACTCGTTTTCCCGCGGACCGTGCGCTGGCGAGCGCGTAAACTTCACCGACCGGAAAATTCCGTTGCGCGAGGATCGAAAGCATAGTTTCGCCGACGGCGCCGGTAGCACCCAGTACGGCCACATTAACGGTCTTGTTCATCGCTTTGGGTCAGAGTCGTTCGAGAGTTGTGCGTAGCTCGCGCTTCAGCCGGGGGGCGCACGGAGGGGTGACTTCCACCCCGGCAAGCGCGATTTGTCGTGCGACGCCTCGGGGCCGCATCGCCTCCGTATTCAGGTCGGTACCGTGTCCGGAAACAGCCAGGGCGCGGCAGAGCGCCGGCGCGCCTCATAGGCCTCGATCTGCGCGCGGTGCTGCAGTGTCAGTGCAATGTCATCAAGGCCATGCAGCAGCCGATGCTTGCGCGATGCATCGATCTCGAACGGAATCACTCGGCCGTCCTGAGTCGCGATGGTCTGCAGCTCCAGATCGATAGTCAAGTCGTGACCCGACCCGGCCAGCGTGAATAGTTCATCGACGGTTTTTGCATCCAGGACGATCGGCAGGATGCCGTTCTTGAAGCAGTTGTTGTAGAAGATGTCAGCGAAGCTGGGGGCGATGATGGCCCGGATGCCGAAGTCCTCGAGTGCCCAGGGCGCGTGCTCGCGCGACGAACCGCAGCCGAAATTTTCGCGTGTCAGCAGGATACGAGCCTCCGCGAACAGCGGCTGGTTCAGCACGAACTCTGGATTCAACGGGCGGTCGGTGCAATCCATACCCGGTTCGCCGTGGTCCAGATAGCGCCACTCGTCAAACAGGTAAGGACCGAAGCCAGCACGCTGAATGGACTTCAGGAACTGCTTTGGAATGATGGCGTCGGTATCGATGTTGGCCCGATCCAGAGGGGCGACGCGGGCGGTGATACGGGTGAAAGCTTTCATGGAGATTAACCGATCAGGCTCAGAGGCGGGTGATGTCGACGAAATGACCGTGGACGGCTGCGGCCGCCGCCATCGCCGGGCTCACGAGATGGGTTCGACCGCCATAGCCCTGGCGTCCCTCGAAATTCCGGTTTGAAGTCGATGCACAGCGTTCGCCGGGTTCGAGGCGGTCGGCATTCATCGCCAGACACATCGAGCACCCCGGTTCTCGCCACTCGAATCCGGCTTCGCGAAAGATCCGGTCAAGTCCTTCGCGTTCGGCCTGTTCCTTGACCAGGCCCGAGCCAGGTACAACCAGCGCAAGCCGCACATTGCTGGCCCGCTGCCTGCCTTGCACTACGGCGGCGGCCGCGCGCAGGTCCTCGATGCGCCCATTCGTGCAGGAACCAATGAAAACTTTGTCGACCGCCACGTCGGTCAGCGGGGTACCGGGTTTCAGGCCCATGTAGTCGAGTGCGCGTTGTATCCCCGCGCGGCGCGTCGCATCAGCTTCGGCATTCGGATCCGGGACTCTGCCATCGATCGGCAACACCATCTCGGGCGAGGTTCCCCAGGTGACTTGTGGACGGATGTCCTCAGCGCGGATTTCCACCTCGGCATCGAAGTGGGCGCCGTCATCGCTATGCAAATGTGCCCAGGCGGCGACTGCCTGGTCCCAAAGTGCGCCCTTCGGGGCGAAGGGCCGGTTGGTCAGATAGTTCACCGTGGTGGCATCGACCGCGATCAGTCCGGCACGCGCACCGGCCTCGATTGCCATGTTGCAGACGGTCATGCGGCCCTCCATCGAGAGGTCGCGGATGACCGACCCGGTGAACTCGATCGTGTAGCCCGTGCCGCCGGCGGTGCCGAGCCGTCCGATGATGGCCAGAATTACGTCCTTGGCGGTCAGACCCGGCTGAAGGGTCCCTTCCACGGCGACGCGCATGTTCTTGGCTTTCCGCTGCACCAGACATTGGGTGGCGAGTACGTGCTCGACTTCCGAGGTGCCGATGCCGAAGGCTAGGGCCCCGAATGCGCCATGCGTCGAGGTATGCGAGTCGCCACAGACGATGGTCATGCCGGGCAAGGTCGCGCCCTGTTCCGGTCCCATGACGTGCACGACGCCCTGCCGAATGTCCGACATCGCGAACTCGGTAATGCCGAACTCCGCACAGTTGCGGTCCAGCGTCTCGACCTGGAGCCGCGAGATCGGGTCGCTGATGCCGGCCTGACGGTCGGTGGTCGGCACGTTGTGGTCGGGTACGGCGAGGTTTGCGGACCGACGCCAGGGTTTCCGGCCGGACAGCCGCAGACCCTCGAACGCCTGTGGTGAGGTGACTTCGTGGATCAGCTGGCGGTCGATGTAGATCAACGCCGAGCCATCGTCTTCGGCCAGGACGAGATGATCGTTCCAGATTTTGTCGTAGAGCGTTTTGGCGGTCATCGGCTTCGGGCAGGTTTCGGTATCAAACAATGTGGGACGACGTCCCCCGTACGTTTCGACAAACGGTAGTGATTTTTTCTCGCTCAGCTCAATGCTGCGAACAGTCGCGAGCGGATCTCGTCGACGGTTCCGATGCCATCGATACTGGCAAAGCTCAGCGCGCCGGACTCTGCGTGCTTCGTGTAGTAATCGACCAGTGGCCGAGTTTGCTCGTGGTAGACGTTGAGGCGTTTCCGTACCGTCGCTTCTTCGTCATCCGCGCGCTGGATCAGGGGCTCTCCGGTGACGTCGTCCTGATCCGCCACTTTCGGCGGGTTGAAGACGGTGTGGTAGGTGCGCCCGGATGCAGGGTGGATGCGGCGTCCGCTCATGCGCTGCACGATGGTCTCGTCGTCCACACGAATCTCGACCACGCAGTCGAGTTGAATACCCATGGCAGCCAGTCCATCGGCTTGCTTGATGGTGCGTGGAAAGCCGTCGAGCAGGAAGCCTCGCTGGCAATCGGGTTGCGCGATGCGCTCTTCGATCAGACCGAGAATGATGTCGTCGGAGACAAGGGCCCCGCTGTCCATGACCTGCTTGGCTTGTAGTCCGAGCGGTGTGCCCTTGGCTACCGCGGCGCGCAGCATATCGCCCGTCGAAATCTGTGGGATGCCGTAGTGCTCGGTCAGGAACTGGGCTTGTGTGCCTTTGCCGGAACCGGGACTCCCCAAGAGGATAATGCGCATACCTAACCTCTGCACGAAATTGCGCATCATGCCATAAAGGCAGGGGATAAGTCATGACGCCAGATCCCTCTGGCACGCTTGGGATCGGATCTGCACGGGGAGGGACGCGGTTGATCGCCGACGCGCCCCTCCGAAGGGTAATTGCAGGGGTCTGCAGCCTACTGCATCAGGCCCTGCAACAGGCTGTTGATGCGGTGGACGAACTGCGACGGATCGTCCAGTTGTCCGCCCTCCGACAACACCGCCTGATCGAACAGGATGCGAGCGAGATCGTTGAAGCGCTGCTCGTCGGCTTCGTGCTTCAGATGGTTGACGATGGCATGGCCAGGGTTGATTTCAAGCACCGGCTTGCTGGCCGGCACCTGCTGACCGGCGGCCTTCATGATGCGCTCCATCGTGCGGCTCAGCCCATAGTCTTCCGAGATCAGGCACGAAGCCGACTCGGTCAGGCGGTGGCTGATCCGGACGTCGCTTACGCTGTCACCGAGTGCCGTCTTGACGCGCTCGGTCAGCGGTTTCAACTCTTCGGTCAGCTTCTCCTGCTGCTCCTTGTCCGTAGCTTCGTCCTCGCCCAGCTTCGATAGGTCGAGGTTGCCCTTTGCGACTGACTGCAGGTGTTTGCCTTCGTATTCGGTCAGGTAACCGACCAGCCACTCATCGACGCGATCGTGCAGCAGCAGGACCTCGACGCCCTTCTTCCGGAACACTTCGAGATGCGGGCTGTTTGCCGCTGCCCCGTAGGATTCAGCGGTAATGTAGTAGATCTTGTCCTGATCCTCCGGCATCCGTGCCAGGTAGTCGGCCAGAGAGACCGTCTGAGCGTCGCTGCCGGTATGGGTTGAGGCGAAGCGGAGCAGTTTGGCGATTCGCTCGCGGTTCTTGAAGTCTTCGATCGGCCCTTCCTTGAGCACCGAACCGAACTCCTTCCAGAATGTTGCGTATTTCTCGGGCTCGTTGGCGGCGATGTCTTCGAGCAGGCCCAGGACTTTCTTGACCGCACCCGAGCGGATCTTTTCGAGTTGCTTGTTCTCCTGCAGGATCTCGCGCGAGACGTTCAGCGGCAGGGAATCCGAGTCGATCACGCCGCGCACGAAGCGCAGATACCGCGGCATCAGCTTCTCCGTGTCCTCCATGATGAATACCTTGCGCACGTAGAGACGCACGCCGCGCTTGGCGTCGCGGTCCCACAGGTCGAAGGGGGCATGCGCGGGCACGTAGAGCAGCAAGGTGTACTCGTTGGTGCCCTCGACCCGGCTGTGCAAGCGGGCCCAGGGTTCCTGGAAGTCGTGCGAGACGTGCTTGTAGAACTCGTTGTAGGCTTCGTCGCTGATGTCTTCCTTGGACTTCGCCCAGAGCGCTGAGGCACTGTTGATGGTTTCCCATTCGACTTCCGTAGCCTTCTCCTCTTCATCGTCCCCCGTGACCTTGTCCTTAGTCATCAGGATGGGTACGGAGATGTGGTCCGAGAATTTACGGATGATGCTGCGGAGCTTCCAGCCGTCGAGGAATTCGTCTTCATCCGCGCGCAGGTGCAGCGTGACGCGGGTTCCGCGTTCCGGTCGGTCAATCGTTTCCAGTGTGTAATCGCCTTCGCCGGTGGACTCCCAGCGGACGCCGTCGCTCTGGTTGTGGCCTGCCTTGCGGGTCTCGAGCACGACCTTGTCGGCGACGATAAAGCTGGAATAGAAGCCGACGCCGAACTGTCCGATCAACTGGCTGTCCTTGGCCTCGTCTCCGGTCAGCGACTCGAAGAACTTGCGGGTTCCGGAGCGGGCGATCGTGCCGATGTTCTGCTGCACTTCCTCGCGGTTCATGCCGACGCCATTGTCGGTGATCGAGATGGTCCGATTCGCCTTGTCGAATTCGATTCTGACCTTCAGTTCAGCGTCACCCTCATACAGCGCCTCATGCGTCAGCGCCAGGAATCGCAGCTTGTCGATCGCGTCCGAGGCGTTGGAGACGAGCTCCCGCAAAAAGATTTCCTTGTTGCTGTAAAGCGAGTGGATCATCAGGTTCAGCAACTGCTTGACTTCGGCCTCGAAGCCCAGCGTTACCTTTTGCTCAGCGGTAGTCATGTCCGGACAGGTCTCCTTTGGTTGTAGGTGGCACGTGGTGACGATCGAACGCCAATGACCCAGGCGAAATGGGTCGCAGGTCCAGGGTTTTCAAGGGCAGTTCGGTGACGTTCGATCTTCAAACGGAGCGGATCACCTTGGGATTCTGACATTCCGCATGGCGAAAGCAGGTGATCAGGTGATCGTTCACCATCCCGGTGGCCTGCATGTGCGCGTAAATGATCGTGCTGCCGACGAATTTGAAACCACGCCGGCGCAGTTCCTGGCTGAGCCGGTCCGATGCGGCCGAATGCGCTGGAACCTCGGCCATATCCTGCCAGTGATTGATGATCGGATTACCATCGACAAAGCTCCACAGGAACGCATCGAGGCCCCCGAATTCATCCTGAACGGCAAGCGTCTTCTGGGCATTGATGATGGCGCTCTCGATCTTGAGACGATTACGCACAATGCCCGGAAAGCCCATCAGGCGCTCGACCTCGGCCGGACCAAAGCGCGCGACGGCTGCCGGATCGAAATCAGCAAACGCTTCCCGGTAGCCCTGACGCTTCTTGAGGATCGTCGCCCAGCTGAGGCCCGCCTGGGCGCCCTCCAGTAGCAGAAACTCGAACTGCGTACGCTCATCGTGCACGGGTACACCCCATTCCTGGTCATGGTAGCGAACGTAGGCTTCATTCATGCCGGCATAGGACCAAGGGCAGCGGACTGGGCAGGTCATCGGGTTCTCCTGGCTGATTTCGGACGGTCTGGAGCGCACAATCATCGTGCCGGTTCCGGTCCGGGCAGGCCGGACAGAGACGGGAATCGGCCATGTGAACGCTTTATCCCTACTTTGGGTGGCGTTGCAGCATCCCGTGCGAAGCAGTATGGTAGCCGGTGATCAGGAGCACTTTCCGGAAAGCCAGTCCGGCCTAGACCCGGGCACCCAAGTTCAGTCGCGTTGCCAGTAGGGAAACCGGTTGTGATTGCGGGGGCATCTTTCGGAAGGGGGATTTAGGGAGTGCGCCATCAACCGTGTTCCTTAGCAATCGTTCCGGCCATGAACCTCGATCTTCTCTCCGACCGATTTCTCCAGCGAGCTACCCGCGCGTTCCGTTGCAGTGACGGTTCGCCGTTGCCGCTGGGCCCGTCTCTGCAGTCCGCGGGTGTCAACTTCAGCCTTTTCAGCCGTAATGCGACGCGCGTTTGGCTGCTACTCTACGAGACGGCCGAGGCTCGCGAGCCCTGCAGCATCGTCCAGCTGGATCCGCGTCGCAATCGTACCGGAGACATCTGGCACATCCGAGTTGAAGGCGTCGGCCGCGGCTTGGCTTACGCGTTTCGCGTAGACGGACCCTGCGCACCGGAGCAAGGACACCGGTTTGCTCCGGAGCGTGTTCTGATCGACCCTTACGCGACGGCCTTGTACGCGCCACCGAACTGGACATTTGACGAAGCGTGCGGTGACAGGGCGCAGTCCCAGGTTCGCAGCCTGGTCACGGCACCGCAGTTCGACTGGGAGGGTGATCGTCCGCTGCGGTTACCCTGGTCGGAGACCGTGATCTACGAGACGCATGTGCGGGGTCTGACCTGGCATCCCTCGTCACGGGTCAACGCGCCCGGAACCTACCGGGGCGTCATCGACAAGATCCCCTATTTCAAGGAACTGGGCATCACGGCCATCGAGTTCCTGCCGCTGCAGGAGTTCAATCCGGACGAGCTGACGCGGGTCAACCCGATGAGCGGCGAGCGTCTGACCAATTACTGGGGCTACAGCACGATCGCCTTCTTCGCCCCCCACCAGGGTTTCGGGACGCGGCGCTATCCCGGTTGTCAGGTGGACGAGTTCAAGGAGATGGTCAAGGCACTACACCAGGCCGGTATCGAGGTGTTGCTGGACGTGGTCTTCAACCATACGGCCGAGGGTGATGAAACCGGACCCACGTTCAGTTTTCGCGGGCTGGACAACAGCATTTATTACCTGCTTGAAGACGATAAACGGTCCTACAAGAACTATTCCGGCTGCGGCAACACCGTCAACTGTAACCACCCGGTCGTTATCAACTTCATTCTGGAGTGCCTGCGCTACTGGGTTGTCGAGATGCATGTCGACGGCTTTCGCTTCGATCTGGCGTCGATCCTCAGCCGTGACCGGAGCGGGCGGTTGATTCCGAACCCGCCGCTGCTCGAGGCGATCAGCGAGGATCCCATCCTGCGGCAAACCAAGCTGATTGCCGAGGCCTGGGATGCCGGCGGCGCCTATCTGGTGGGGCGTTTCCCGGGAGATGGCTGGTCGGAATGGAACGGCGTCTATCGGGACGATGTGCGTCGCTACTGGCGCGGCGATCAGGGTATGGCCGGCGCGTTCGCGCAGCGCTTGACCGGCAGCGCCGACCTGTACGAGCACAGCGGTCGGTCGGCGGTCCATTCCATCAATTTCGTGACCTGCCATGACGGCTTCACGCTCAACGATCTCGTGTCCTATGAGCAGAAGCACAACTGGGCCAATGGCGAAAGCAATCGGGATGGCTGCGATGCCAACTTCAGCGCCAACTACGGTGTCGAAGGTCCTACCGACGATCCGCAGATTCAGCGGATTCGAACGCGCCAGATGAAAAATTTTCTGGCTACGTTGCTGTTGTCGCGTGGCGTGCCGATGTTGCTGGGCGGCGATGAGTTCTGTCGCACGCAGCGGGGCAACAACAACGCCTATTGCCAGGATAACGAGGTGTCGTGGTTCGACTGGCGTCTGGTTGAACAGAACCGGGCCATGCTCGAATTCACGCGGGGTTTGCTGGCCTTTCGGGCTCGCCACCAGGTGGTGTCGCGCGATGAGTTCTATCGCCCGCAGGATCTGAGCTGGTTCAATGCCTGCGGCTGGATGCCGGAATGGCATTCGGACGCGGCGATCGGCTGCCACTTCCATTGTGCAATGGGCGGGGAGCGGCAATTGTGCATGCTGTTCAACCCGACGTCGCATGCCGTCAACTTCGTGCTGCCGCATCCTCCGGAGAATGACGTGTGGCTCAAGGCCATTGACACCGGGGCGACACCGCCCTTCGATATTTGTGCGCCGGGCGCCGAAATACCTCTGTTCGAGCAGGACAGCCTGCTGGTCTGGGACAAGACTCTGGTGGTACTTCTCAGCGACCGGGACCCGCGCCTAAAGTGATGTGGACTGGTGGAGGCTTGACGCCTCCACCAGGTTCCGACCTCACTCAGGGCGTCAAGGTCTGCGTCGTTGAATAGCGGCCGCCAAGGTTGTCCCGAATTTCCGCCTTCAACTCGCCTTGTCCTTGCGGTACGAAGTAAAACCGGAAGTTTGGGTCCGCGCTGATCGCGATATCGGTCTGAGCCGTCATGACTGGCCTGTCGTTGAAGCTGACTTTGACCTCTTCGACATAGTGAGCTGGTTGCACCATGCGCGAAATCTGATTCATCTGGAGGCCGGTGATGTTCGGATGGCTGATCAGCAGTTGAGTGAGGTTGGGTTGCTGTGGCGTCAGACGCTCACCGTCCATCTTGAATTTCATCTTGCCAAGGCGCGCCATCGCCGCCTCCAGGTCGCCCCCGATCGGGGCCGAACAGCCGCCGCTGGCCTTGACGAAGGCCTTGGCCATATGCACCTTGCCGTCATTGGTCTCGGCGATGGCTCGCACATAGCTATACGAGTTCACGCGGACGCGCATTGCGATATCCGCCTTCCCTGAGTCCGGCGTGAATTCGAACGACGCCCCGAACGGGACCGGGTTATTATCGATGACCAGCGTGATCTTCCTGATGAACCGCTCGGGCGTCTGCGGGATCCGGCTGGTGATCTGCAGCGGGACCAAGGCCGGGTCCTCGGCACGATAGGGCGCGGACAGTTCGATCACGTCGTTGCCTTCCTCGATGGCTTTCTCGCCGATGAACTTTGCGCGCAGGCCATTGACCCAGGCGGTTTCATCCGGCATGTCGCTGGCGCCCGAGCCGAGGCTCGGCGAAAGCAGTGCGATCGCCAGAAGGAGGCTGGAGAAGACAAGTGGGCGACGGTGCATATTCGATTCTCCGTTCAGTATTTATTCCTCGATGATGATTCTTGCTGCCCGCAACAGCGCGGTCAGTCTTCTTCCCATTCAAGCTCGGCGTAGGCAGTCGCGACGTTCCTCGGGTGGAACTCATCGAACAACGCCCAGCGATTGCGTTCGGACCGCCCGGCTGATGCCACCGCCTGCTCGATGGTACGGCCTTGCTTGATCGCCGCGCGAAGCTCGGTACGCAACTCGCTCAGGTATCTTATCTCGGGCGCTGCATCGGCCGGCCAAAATGCCGCGACGGGGCCGTGCCCCGGCACTGCGCGTTTAGCCGGTATCGCACGCACCCGGTCCAGTACCTTCAGCCAACCATTCAGGCTGCCGTCGATCACCGGCAGATGATCCATGAACAACAGGTCAGCCAGCCACAGCGTCTGCGTCGTTTCGTCGTAAACGGTCAGATCGTTGTCGGTATGGGCCGTTGCATGAGCTACCAGAGTCAGACGTCGCTCGCCTAAATCGAGTTCCAACTCGCCGTTGACCTCGATGTCAGGTAGCACGAAGTCTTCCGCGGTCAGTGCGACGTCGAGGTCGCGGCTCGCCTTGTCAATGTAGAAGGCCGCACGTGCCGCCATCGCGGCAGCCAGCTTGTGATGACCGACGAAGCGTACGCCGGGCTCTCTGAAGGCGCGATTTCCGTAGATGTGGTCCGGGTGCACGTGCGTATTGATCACGTAGCAGATCGGCGTGCGGGTCAGTGCCCTGATCCCTTCGCGCAGTGCGCGACCCTGTTCCGGGCTGCCTCCTGAATCGATGACGGCGACGCAGCGCTGGCCTTCGATGAAGCCGATGTTGGCGATCTCCCCCTGATTGTGGCGATCCGGCAGCTCATGCACGCCCTGGTGTACAAAAACGCCCGGGGCTATGGGTTCCAGGTGGATCGTTGTTCGGCCCGAACAGGGGCTTGCGGCGAGCAACAGCAGTGAAGCGAGCAGTGCTGGGCGGGGCATCGGGTCAGTGGCACGGTGAGTGGGGGTCGAAGGGCCGGGATTGTGGACTCGGCTCAACAAATGTTCAATGCCTCCAGCCAGCTCTGAAGCGTGCGTTGCTCGGCGTTCGACACGGTCGGAGAACATGATGCCGGCCATGCCACTTCGTCCAAAAGAACCACGGCGGCCGCTGAATGAATTCGGAACTATCGAGCGATAGTGGGTGTTTTGTGGGCTACCCCCTGGAAGCGCGGCGCGCCGGGGGCTCGGATCTCCTAACCCGCGACGAGGTGGCGCGCTAGCCCTGTCAAACGAGCCCCAAAGCCCGCTTGGGCCTCTGGTTCGTTTGCTCCGTACGGAACGCCTTGTGGCAGGCGTCGTGATGGTCCCTCGGTAGAGTCCAGCGACGTGGTGTAAATCGAGGGTCAGAGATGGGAGGCCATCGCGAACTCCGGTAAGGTTGAAAGTGCGAAAGACAACCTGAACGTGGAGACGACGATGGCCGACGACAGCAT
>NZ_SRSH01000009.1 GCF_006175985.1 Methylotetracoccus oryzae
GCTGAGGAAATTCCGTTCCCGCTTTGAATGGCTTGGGCGCACTCTCGCGGTGCCATCGTCACCACCGGTAGCACCTACTCAAGTGCTCGGAACGGCAACGTATTGAGCTTTTACGACACCCTCCAGGAAAGGGGGGAATGGTTACGCTTCGAAAAGGGGTACGAAGATATGATGCAGCATCGTAAACAGACGCACCTGGCCAGGGTGATCGCCATCGGTATCCTTGGCGCTCTGCTGGTGGGGTCGGGGCCCGCGGGTGCGGTTGACCGGCCGTCTGCCGAGGTTGCGACCGAGGAAATCGAGGTCTTCATCCGCGAGGGCTGTCCGCATTGCGACCAGGCAAAGGAATTCCTCGCCCGGCTCGCCCAGGAACGCCCCAATCTCCGTATCGTGCTGCGGGACATCCGGCGGGATCCATCGGCCCTGGCTCGTCTGCAGCAGCTGGCGGAGACCCACCGCCAAAGTGCGCGGGTGCCCGCGTTCTTCGTGCACGGGGAGTTGATCGTCGGGTTTTCCGATGACGCGACGACCGGGCGGATGATTCGCGACGGCCTGTCCGCCCTATCGCCGGAGAGCGTTGCCGCGGGCGATGCCGGCAGTTGTGAAGCGGAAGAATCGCTTTCCTGCGAAGCGCCGACCGAGGAATCTTCTGTGACCGCGGCGAAGACGCATGGTCCGGCACCCTACGAGATCGAATTTTTTGGTCGCAAACTGTCGGTGGAACAGATCGGGCTGCCGCTGTTCACGCTGGCGATGGGGCTGCTCGACGGCTTCAATCCCTGCTCGATGTGGGTCTTGTTGCTGATGATTTCGCTGCTGGCCCCCCTGGGTGACCGGCGGCGGATGCTGGCGATTGCCGGCACATTCATTGCTGTGGAGGGCCTCGCCTACTTCGTCTTCATGGCCGCCTGGCTGAACATGTTTTTGTTCATCGGGCTGTCACGCATCTCGGAACTGATCATCGCGGCGATCGCGCTGTTGGCCGGTCTGCTGAACCTTAAGGATTACTTCGCTCTGGGTTGGGGGCCCAGCCTCTCCATCCCGCAGTCGGCGAAACCGGATATCTACGCCCGGATGAGAGCCATCCTGCATGCCGACAATCTGGCTGGGGCCCTGGTCGCGACCGTGGTCCTCGCGCTGCTCGTGCAAGTCGTCGAATTCATGTGCACCTCCGGTTTCCCGGCGCTCTATACCCGCATCCTGACCTTGCACGATACTCATGGCATCGGTTACTACGGTTATCTGCTGCTGTACAACCTGGCCTACATGTTCGACGACCTGGTCATTCTCGGCATTGGCGTCGCCACGCTGAGCCAGCATCGCCTGCAAGAACGGGAAGGTCGCTGGCTGAAGCTGATCAGCGGTCTGGTCATGGTGGCGCTGGCGGTCTATCTGGTCGTTGCCGGCCAAGCGTGAGAACGGCGCGCGTGTCGCGGTGGGGCTGGTGAGGTCAGAGCCTCCGGCATGACCACCGTCTGCAGTTTCCCTCCGGTGGCCGACTGCAACGCGCGGGTGCTGATACTCGGCAGCATGCCGGGTGTCGCCTCGTTGCAGGCCGGCCAGTATTACGCCCATCCCCGGAACGCGTTCTGGCCGATTCTGGCCGCTCTCCTCGACTGGCCCAGCGGCGTGGCTTATGCGGAGCGGCTGGCCCGGCTACGTGCGGCGCGGATTGCCCTGTGGGATGTGCTGCAATCATGCCGGCGCGACGGAAGTCTCGATGCCGCTATCGACGATGCGTCCATCGTACCGAATGATTTCGGTGGGTTTCTGCTGCAGCACACCCGCATCACCCATGTCTTCTTCAACGGCAGCAAGGCCGAGAGTGCGTTTCGCCGATATGTCCTGCCGGAACTGTTCTGCGCCGACCGGCTGGTCTGCGAACGCCTCCCGTCGACGAGCCCGGCGCACGCGGCTCGCGGCTTCGACGAGAAACTGCGCGCATGGCGTCGTGTGATTCAGAGCCCTTGCGTCGATCCTTCCGACGGCACTTGATCGCTGCGGCATCTGCGGCAGTCGGCACGCGAAATGCCTGATCCGGATCCGCCGTTCCACGTCCCGACACCCAGAGCTTCCGTTGTCCATTACGCCATGTCGCAGTGCTGGAGCAAGCGGCACACATTCTGCTTCGTACAGCAAACGGACAGACGCCGACATGGTCTGTTCGGCAGCTTCATCGGGCATGATTCGCTCCGGGCAACCAGGTTTCCCGTAGTCGCCCTGGAGCCAACGAGGGTGCTGGCAGGCTAAAGTCGTTGCGCCCGCCACGCTATCCGCCCATTCCATGGCCCACTTCCCAATCCAAACGAGAACGACGAGTGATTTCCCATACGATCAAGCTAGGTGCATTGTTGATTACCGTTTGCCTGCTGACTGCCTGTGACAGGGAAGGTCCCTTCGGCAACACCCCGGGCCCCAAGAAGCCGGACTGGCTGCAGCACTGAAGCGTACTTGAACCCGAGAGCGGACTGGCTGCTCTCCGGCAAGGAAGGCCGGGGGGTGCCGCTGCGCTGAACCTCCCCGGCGCCCCTCTCGGAGCCTCAGTGACGGTATGCCGTGCGCAGGTTTTCGACGTTGGTCCGCATGACGCTCAGGAAATCGCCATCGGCCGGCCGGTTTCCGCAAGGGTTGAATACCAAGCTATGCACGCCGAGTTTCACGAGGCGCCCGGCGATCGCCAGGCTCGGTTCGGCTTCCCAGATCATCGTTCGTGCCGGGTGCCGGGCCAGCAACTGTTTCAGCGCAACCCATTCGGTCTCCGGAGGCATCTCGTTGGGTTCCCAGTGCACGCTTTGCAGGTTGAGGCCGTAGCGCCGCGCGAGATACTGGTAGATGGGGTGGGATCCCAGTAGCGGAAGTCCCGGTTTTTCAGCCGCAATGGTCTTCAGTTCCCGATCCAGTGTGGCCAGATCCGTCTTCAGCGCGTCGAGGTTGGTGTTGAAGCGGGTAGCCAGCGTGGGGCGCTTTCGTCTCATCGCCTGGCCGGCTGCATCGGCCTGCTGTCCGGCCAGTTCCAGGTCCAGCCATGTGGTGTAGGCCGTGCCCGAATGGGTGTGCTGTCCTCCGGGGCCGTGGCTGTGTGTCACGGCATTGTCGACCACGATCAGGCGGTCCTTGAAGCCAGCCGAGGTGTCTACGAGCTTCATCTGGGGCAAGGTCGCGCGTGCTCGCCATTTCTCCAGATCGGCTCCGTTGAGAAGGATCAGGTCGGCCTTCTGCAGAGCGATGATGTCGGGGATGCCTGGTTGCCAGAAGGGCGGGTCCACATCGGCCGGGATCGGGAACTCGACCGTGACGGCCGGCCCGCCGATGCGTTCGGCGAAATACGCGACCGGGTAAACGGTTGCGGCCACCCGCAGCGTGCCGGCGGGGGGCGCGCCAAGGGCGGTGGTTGCGGCGATACCCATAAGCATCGCCAGGGTGTGTTGCAGTGCACGCGTTCGAGAGAGCACGGAGACCTCCTTCAGGGGATGACGAAATGACGGACGAGTTCCGTCGACTGGTGACGGACGAGTGCGAGCAGCAGCAGGCACAGTCCGGAACTGGCGATCGCAATCAGGACCAGCTCGGCTGCGGCGAGTCGCAGCACGGTCAGGCGGCTGCAACCCAGCAGTACGATAGTGTCGATCTCCCGCTGTCTCAGCCGTAGCGACAGCGCGAACACCAGCGCGACGATCAGCAGTGTTGCGATGCCCACGAGCAGCAGCACGCCGTCGAACAGCGCCCCGACGCGGAAAATGTTCTGCAACAGGGATTGTGTCGTTGCAGCCGGGTCGACGATCTGAACGCTGTTTAGGGGGGCGAGATAGCGTCCCCGCAACAGCGTCGTGGCCCGTTGATCCGGCGGCACGGCGATCACGGCGGTGATCGGGTAGGTCGCCGGGTCGCCGTGGAAATGAAAGGAACCGACATTTTCGGGGGTGATCTCGGTGTAGGTCAGCAGCTTCGTCTGGTCGACCTGAATGTTCGTGGCCGGGACCGCAGCTATTCGAGGCGTCATTCCACCGCCCTCCGTGACGGCGGTGTGCCCATGCCCCAGCCCCTCAATGACCCAGGCGGTCTGCAGGTCGAGGAACACCGCCTCGTCGTCGGGCGTGTGGCTGCGTCCAAGGATGCCGGCGACGTGCAGTTTCAGCGGATAGATGCCCGCGAGGTCGAACAGATTCTCGGGCGTCGTCAGCAGCGGATCGCCGGGTTTGAGCCCGAGCTTGGCGGCCGCTTCGAAGCCCAGCACGCAGTCGCCCAGCATCGCCAGCGGTGCACCCGCGACCGGTTTCAACTGACGGAAATCGAAATAGTCCAGCGTGACACCGACCAGCGGCTGACCACGGACCCTAAAGCGCGAGTAGATGGGCAGCGCCTCGGCCCAGCCGGTGGCAGCGACCTGCTCGGCGTCAGCCATCCGGATCATCGGCGGGTGCGCCGCGTTGAAATACAGCGCGCTGAGGGTCAGGTCGAGCGCGCTGCCTCGTGCGCCGACCAGTAGCGGTGTGGATTTGGCTCGGGCCGTCATCAGCGCCTCGCCCGCGTCGAGGATACGGTGCAGGGCCAATGGCAACGTGATCAGCAGCCCCAGCGATGCGATCAGGATCAACGAGCGTGTCCGGTGGTGACGCAGGTAGCGCCATGCCAGGTAGAAATCGTGCCGCATCGGTGATCAGGCGTGGAATTGGGCGAAGTCCACGACGCGGTCGAAGTGCGGGAGCAGTTCGTGGTCGTGGGTGACTGCAATCAGCGTCGCGCCGCGGCGATCCGCTGCCCTGACGAGGAGGTCGACGATGCGCAACTTGTTCGCCGGATCGAGATTTCCGGTCGCCTCGTCGGCCAATAGCAGGCCGGGTTCGGTCAGAAGTGCGCGGCAGACGGCGGCCCGCTGGCGCTCGCCCTGTGAAAGATCGCGTGGCATGCGGCCCAGCTTCCCGCCCAGGCCGACGTCCTCGGCCAACGCCCGTGCCCGTCGGCGGACTTCGGCGTCCAGCGTCAGGATGTGGTTGATCCGATAAGTGTGCACGATGTTATCGAACACATTCAGATAGTCGAGCAGTTCCAGTTCCTGAAATACGAACCCGATCCGGCTGATGCGGAAGTTGCGCCGTTCGCTGTCGCTCATCCGATGTATCGCCCTGTCATCCACCTCGATCGCGCCGTGTTGGGAGGTTACGATGCCGGCAATCAGTTTGAGCAGCGTCGTCTTGCCGGTGCCGCTTGCGCCGATGATGGCCACTTTTTCCCCGCGGGACACGGCGAAATCCGGCACGCGTAAAGAGAAACCCGACCCAGGGTAGGAGAACGCGAGGTCGTCAATACGGATCATGTCCGTTCGCCGCCATCGAGGCGCTGGCCATCGAGAAAGGTGAGCCCGACGATCTTCCAGCGCCCGTTTCGGTCTCCGCTCAGCGCGATGCGGGCCCGGTACGCATTACGGCGCGGGTGGGAGTGGCCCCAGTGCGATACCGTCCCGTGCGCGATCCACTGCGCATCCATCTCGCAGGTGTCGGGCCCGGTACCCGCGTCGACGATCTCGGCCGACAGGATTTCGATCCGGTCGACCTTGCCCTCTCCCCCCAGTCCTTCCTGCTGACGCAACAGGGCCCGCCGCTGTTGCAGATAGATGTCGTCGAGCAGTGGCGATCCCAGGCTCAACGACAGCCGGTCATAGGCCGCTTCCTCGCTGCGTAACTGGAAGGCCCGATAGGCGTTGTGCAGCAGCGGTTCCAGTGTCGCCACCACAGCGCTCTTCGTGACCGGTGGCGTGTCCGATGGGGCTGATCGCCAATAGGCCACGATCCCCGCAACGATGGCGCTGCCTGCGAGGGCAACGAACCACGGTGCGGTCCGACGGCTGCGGTGGTCGCGCAGGACCCGCCACAGAAGTCCACCAGCCAATGCTGCGGTCAGCGTCAGAACGATACCGTGGGGACTTGTGGGAATGCTTCCTGGCTCAGCCGGGGCTACATCTTTCAGCGGGAGGGATGTGTCGATCTCATCCGTAGCGGGCAGTGGTTCGAATGTATCGTCCTGAGTCCACTCGAAGACCGGGTTGGCCGGAGTCGCGTAGCCGTCGAACGACTCCTGACCCTGGATCACGCTGATCGGGCGGCTGGTGGAGCCTTTGCCGAACAGGTCCCAACGGAGCCGTATGGCGCGCGCAGGACTTTCGGTCAGGTAGACCAATTGAACGCCGAGCAGGGCGCTGCGCGCGTCGATGCGGCCGGTCTCTTCGATCGGTCGCACGCCCTCCCGGGTGTAGCGGACGAAGTCCAGGCGATCGAGCTGCGGCAAGGCGTCTACACCGTCAATCTGCAGGGCATTGTGCGTCTGCAGGTACGCGCCGATGCGCTGCAGTACCGATGGCCGTTCGCTGGCCGTGATGATGCCTGAATCTGCCGTGCCGAGGTCCATGAGCGGCAGCAGGTCGGCGGTGCGAATCAAAAGTTCGTGGCGAACCTCGTATGGCTCCACGTAAAGAAAGGACCGGGGTTCGTTATGCCGGCGAACGAAGCCCGGATCGTCGATGCGGGACCGCCAGGGTTCGTCGGGATCGAGTGTGACTCGCACAGCCTTCTGCAGTGCGCCGAGATCGCTGACGGGGACGCCATGGTGTAGCACCATCAATGCCAGAGCATCCGTTCCGGCGCCATCGTAAGGGTGAATAGTCAGATGTCGGGCAGCAGGCGGCAGCGGCTGTGTGAGCCTGACGGCATGGACGTCGCCAGACGCCACGCTACAGTCGCCGGGGGTTGCCTGCCCGGATGTGATCGTGCGTACGCTGTCGATGTGCGGAGTCATGGCAGGTCCCTGTTCGGCTGACAGCTGCAGCAGCCCCTGCGCAATGAGCGCCGGTTCAGCCGGGGTAGCCGGTGTCCGCCCTGCGGACGCGGTAAGTCGACGCAGGGCGGCATCCGGCATGCATATCTCCACGGTCGCTGCATCATCGCCGACGTCGACTTCAATGACTGCAGCGTAGCGTGAGTACCCGGACCAGTCGCCGTGGGCTGGTAGGCAGAAAACCACGGTCAGCAGTGCGCGGAACGAGAGCCGGCGCATGGCGGCGAGATCAAATGCTGGACAATTCATACTCGTCGTGGGATGCCGCTGATGTTTGCAGCGGTGACGGACGACCAGGGCATCGGACCCTCAGAGGGCTGGGCGCTACGTGCCGGCGCGAAGCGCCTGGGTCCTGCCTCGAGCGCCAGTCGGGATGAGTCGGCTCGCGCGAGCCACTCGACCCGAACTATCGCGGTCGCCGGGTTTTCTGGTGTTCGCGAACGGGCAGCCGGCGATGATGGCCGGACCGTCGACGGATTTGGCGCTGAAGATCCGGAACGGAGTCGTCCAAATATCCAGCGCCGTTGCCACTTCGGATCTGGTGGAGCCGAAGTCTGTCCTGATTGCTACAGCGGGGGCAGGTACGAAATGTTCTTCAACCGGCCGGAATCTCCGTCCGGAGAATTGCCGCAGCCCGTCATAAGCAGCGACCCGAGGATAATGCCCAGAAGACATACGATCTTTCTCATTTCCACCTCCTTATTGTTTCGGAAAAACGTGCGATGTGAAAGGTCTCGAAGTGCCCTTCGCGGGCAGAAAATGCGCGTATTCCGGAGGATTGTCAAGTCATGCCATAGCGCCATGGAAGAGTTTATCAATATGGTCTCTTAAAGGCACCTCATGTTGAGGTTGTGGTCTGGCCGGATTTCAGTGGCGTTGCTCAGCGGGACTGAAATTGCGTCGACATAAAACATTATGTCTTTTGCCTCAATGACTGCGTGAAAACACGCATTGCAAAATGCGTTGTATGACTCACTTCCTGTGTGAGAAAACTCAGAAAACATATTTAAAAAGCGATGAAAACACCCTGGGATCGTTTATATCCTTCTATTTTAAGGATTCGCCGGCAGTCGTGAGTCCATGGCACGCGCATTGCCAAGGAAAGTCGCGGTCATTGGACCGGCTAAAGGAGTCCTGCGCGTGGGGTTTGCCATGCCGTAACGGTAACCGGTCGCCTCAACGAAGGACGGACCACTGCAAGCATCATCCAATTCAAAGGAGCATTCGATGAGGTTCACTCTCAGCCAGATTTCTGCAGTTCTGTTACTCGGCTCGATCGCTTCGGTCGGCTTTGCCGGCGGGCGTTATACCAATCCGCCCGTAGGCCTGGTTGAAACCCAGGAGGCCTGCACCAAAGGGCTGGAGGCTGCGGAGAAGGGTGATACGGCTACCGCTCTGGAAATGGCCAAGAAAGGGCGGAAGATCGCGCTGGAATCCTATAAGGAAATCAGCACGATGCCGATGGAGATCGGTTCCAGCTCGATGAAAAAGGCCATGATTTTGCTCGACGAAGGCAAGGTGGCCGAATCGGTAGAGCATTTCAAGCATTGCAAGGACAAGATGGACAGCGAGGTCGACTACTACAAGAAGGAAGGCAAGCTCTGACAGGGCCGCTTTCCGAGCCTTGATCCAGGTCGGATGTTTGCGAGGGCCGAGCGGCCCTCGCGAGCCGTTCGGACTCCGTTCTTTGCTCAAGAATGGGTATGACACGATCCGGGCCTGCAGTCGTGTAGCCCGAATCCGTCTTCTACGGTCTCTCCGCCAAGGAAATGCGGCGCGTACTCAGCCATGGTTGCGCTGTTGCCGCTTCCCGGTCTGCCGGGACGGGATTTCTCTTTCCTGCCACCGGTTATCGGATCCGGATTCGTCGGCAAGCTTCCGGCCTTACCTAGTGTATTGACGAAGCCTAGGGGCTTCGTACTGCTGTTTCCATTATCGGTGATGGTTACAGCGGCTTTCGTGTACCTCCCCATTACCGTGCGCGCGGATTCATGGCGAAATGCCTGTATGCCGTGAGGCGTGCCAAACAGTCGATGAAGGAGGTTTCGGGTACTGCTTCCGATTTACCTACGCGTCAGGATACGCTGGGAAAACCCATGCACGAGTCGTTGCGCTTGCTGCAGGACGCCAAGGCGGTTTCCGCGCCTGGAAAAAGGGCCCGAGCGATGTCGACCTTTGGGTGCGTTGACGAGCGGCTGCAGGAAGGTCCTGGCCATAGCTGAAATGCGCTCAGGGTTCGCCCGAGACACAGCCGACCCGGATCGTTTCCGCTTTGGGTACGACGACAGGGGATGGTCTTGGCTCGCGACGGTCCGCGACCGTAGCATGAAAGTCGCAAATTACCTGCTGCGCTTCCCCGGTACGGCGTTCAATCGAACCGATGAGCCCGGGAAATCCTGTTGTCGCCTTCGGTAAGCAGAACGCACTGCCGTGCGTCGTATTCGGCAGACGGTATGCCGCCTCCTTGAGTCACGAGGGCGGGCATGCGAGCGCGATTCCGCTTCCTTCCAATAGGCTAATCCGGCCATCTGCATCGGCTTCGCGCGCGGCCCTGGTCCTGCTATTCGTTCCGGTGACATCGAAGGGCAGAGGTCTTCGGTATCATGGCCATTGAACTGGCAGCAATCCATCGCACGAGAGCGAAGCTCTTGTTCCTCATAGGGTCCTGCGTACATTTCCGGACTGTCTCTGCTTCTGCAATGAACCGGCGGGCCTGATCCGTTACTGCTGCGGCGAAGCTCGCCCATCTCTGGCCGTGGAGCCTATTCTGCGTGGCCACGGCTCGGGGTCGATTCCACCCGATGTACGCTCGGCGCGCCGCTGGCTGACCCAAGCGCGCCGCTGCCCATGGCCTATCTTTCCGGTCATCGGTTTTTCACTTTTCCCGCTTGCCCCCATCTAATGCCTCTCGATCGCCCGGATCGTCGGTTCGGTGGCTCGATATGGTCTTCACCCACGGAAGGCGGGCAAGGCAGGACGGAGGTTGCCATGTCTTCATTCAGACCGGAGAGTTACGCCCTGGCTGGCGTGTTGGCATTCATGCTGTGCTTGTCAGCGGCGAATGCCGAAGAGCCGCTGGTCTTCGTCAGCATGCCGGATACGGCCATGTCCGACTGGTTCTTGGAAGAAGATTTGCCCGCCGACGTCAGCCGATCGGCAGACGAGATTTTCGGCAGTGTCGCCGCGCTCGCTCCGACTTTCGTGTTGATGGACGGTGATCTCGGGGCGCAGCACTGGTGGAAGCCGGAGTTCCAGGCATGCGCCCCTGAAGCCGATCTGCAGGGTGTCGTAGCGGCTTGCGCCGATCAAGCCTGGGGCGGACTGAGCGCATACCTGTCGGCCGTGGGGCTCGAGAATCTGCATGTTGCCATGGGGGATCATGAGATCGGCGGCAATGACTGGCCGCTCGGTCCTCATTCCGACGCGGTGCCGTTCTTCAAGGCGGCTTTTGCCAAACACTTTACGCGGAAGCCGGAAGGGGAGTCGCGGTACGATGGCGACATCGGTGGTGTGCCCATGCGTCCGGTAGGTACTCCCTACGAGCACACGTCGCATGCGTTCCAGGCCGGCAACCTGTTGGTCGTGTCGGTTGACGAATACCAGCAAATCGACCCGGCACAGGTTCTCGGTCCGCGCGGTTCGGTGCTGATTTCCGTGAATGCGGCCGATGGTCATCTGCAATGGCTGGATGCCCTGCTGGGGGCCGCTCGCCAGGATCCCGGCATCAGCCACATCATCGTGCAGGGCCATGTACCGGTCATCTCTCCGGTCAGGGCGTTCGCGTCGAGCATGAATTTCATGGATGAATACGATGACTCTGCCTTCTGGCAGGTGTTGCGCAAGCACGCCGTTGATCTCTATTTTGCCGGTGATGTCCATGAAACGACGGTTACCAGGGACAAGGCTTCGAATCTGCTCCAGGTTACTCACGGTGCCGGATTCCGGGGGAATATGGGGTTTCTGGTCGTCCGTGTCTACGGCGACCGGATCGAGTTGGAGCAGCGGTCTCGTCACGAAGACCCCGGAGGCGGTGTGTCGTTTGTCCCCGAAAGCACGCTACTCCTAGACAAGTCGTCGGGAACCCCGCAGCACTCTTTCACCGGGGAAGCCCTGAAGCCTATCGATCCGGCGGGGTTGCAGGTGCACTACTCCTTCGACGACGACGCGGCCGGTCTCGCCAAGAACAGCGGTGGGTTCGGTCACCGCTACGACAGTAGGAAGGTGAACGTAAAGCGTGTCGCTGCCGGCAAACTCGGTGCGGCTGCCTACTTTCGGCATGCGGATCGAAGCAGATTGCTCAGCACCGGGATCACGCCGGTCGCCGGCGACCGTGCCCGAACGGTCGCGATGTGGATCAAGAAGCCTTCCGACCGACCCGGTTATCTCTATCCCTCGGGCCAGTTCTGGAAGAACGACTATGGGCTGTTTCGGTTCTTCGTCGGGAGCGGCCAACTGGGTTTGGAAGTCGGGGTCGGGAAGCGAGTGATGGCTGCGCAAGGCGACGTGCAGGTCAATGACGGTATGTGGCATCACGTTGCCGTCACGTTTCCGGGCAGGGGAGCCACTTTGGATGATGTGCGCTTCTACATCGATGGCCTGGCCTATCTGCCGCAAGGCGAGAATCCTGAGACCATCTTCACCGAAGCGGAGGTCAACTCGATGATGGTCGGGGGTACGCCGAGTCCCCGGATGATGCCCGGCTGGACGGGCGGCATCGACGACTTCGCAATCTGGTCATCGGCACACACGGCACCGATGGTCGCCGCGATGGTCAGTTGCGCGAACCAACTGGGCTATGACGCCGGTGAAATGGAGAGCCTGTTCAGGCTTTATAGGGACGGACAGGGGCAAGCGTCCGTCAAGGGAGTCACCTGGGAATACGATGCTGCCGTGGGCGGGGAAGCCGGTGTATGTGCTCAGGACGGAGATTCGGGCCGTCTTACGCTCGCGCTGGATGGCGAAGGCCGAGGTGTAGCCGTCCGTGTCGCCGATGACCCCACGGATCCCACGGATCCCACGGATCCCACGGATCCTGTGGTCCCTACGGATCCTGTAGTCCCTGCGGATCCTGTAGTCCCTACGGATCCTGTAGTCCCTGCGGATCCTGTGAGTCCATAGCACTACCGCGCCCGACATGACATGCTCCGGCGCCATGACCTCATTCTTCGATGTGGGCTTATCCTTTCTTTGGATAGGCATTGTTAAGTCGATGTCTTCCGGTCCTGTTGGTGCTGAAGTGGCCGGGGAGTGAAAGAATGGCTTACTCTCCGGCTTGAACCCCCGCCGGCGCCTCGGTAGACTGTCCATAAGAACAGTGTTCTTATGGACAGAAAAATGAAGCCGATTTCACCCCGTCAGCAGGATATCCTCAACTTCATCCGGCAGTTCATCGAGCAGGAAGAGTTTCCGCCGACGATCGCCGAGATCACTCGGGCTCTGGGCCTCAAGTCCCCGCACGGCGTCCGCGAGCAATTGCAGGCGCTGGCGCGCAAGGGGGCGATCGAGCTGATACCTTCGGCTTCGCGCGGTATCCGCCTGCTGCAAAAGGCAGCGGAGCAGGACGGTTTGCCGCTGATCGGCAAGGTTGCGGCCGGCCGGCCGCTGATGACCGAAGCGAACGTCGAGCAGTACTGCAAACTCGGTCCCGAACTGTTCCAGAACAAGGCGGATTACCTGTTGCGGGTGCAGGGCTCGAGCATGCGCGATGCCGGCATCCTCGACGGCGACCTGCTGGTCGTGCAGCAAGCGGCCGAGGCGCGCAGTGGCCAGATCGTCGTGGCGCGGCTGCATGATGAGGTCACCGTCAAGACGCTGCGGCTGGCGGGCGAGATGGCCTATCTGGAACCCGCCAATCCGGAGTTTCCGGTGCTCGCCGTGGACTTGAGCAAGCAGGAACTCAGTATCGAAGGCGTCGTCGTCGGCGTGATCCGCAACCGCATCGACTGAAGGTGGCCATGAACGCGGATCTGGAGTCGCTGTTGCGGACCGACCGCCGGATCTGGCGCGGCAAAGGCGGGCCTAAGGCGTCGTTCCCGGTCATCGCGAGCGGCTTTGCCGAACTGGACCGGCTATTGCCGGGCGGCGGCTGGCCTTACCCGGCGCTGATCGAGATTCTGGCACCGGTCTGGGGCATCGGCGAACTGAGTTTATTACTGCCGGCGATGCGGCAACTGAACCGCGACGGCCGCTGGCTGGTCTGGATTGCGCCGCCGTTCGTGCCCTATGCGCCGGCATTGGCTGGCCAGGGGCTGGACCTGCGGCGCACGCTGGTTGTCGATATCCCGGATTCGGACACGGATCGCTGGTGGAGCATGGAAAAGCTGCTGCGTCATCCGGGGGCCGGGCTGGTCATGGCCTGGCCGCAACGGATCCAGCCGGTGATGCTGCGTCGCCTGCAACTGGCTGCGGAAGAAGGCGGAACGATCGGCGTGCTGTTTCACGGACAGCACGCCAGCAGCACGGTGGCCGCGCTGCGGCTGGCCTTGGCACCGACGGAGGGTGGGCTGGAGGTGCGGGTGCTCAAGGCGCGCGGCGGATGGGCGGGAGGCGCGGTGAGGCTCGGGTTCGGTTGATCGATGCTCGAACCGCTTCCATTGAGGAAACGGCATTCGGGTGATGGGCGGCCGGTCGATATCCCCCGCTGGCTCGCCTGTTGGCTATCGATTCCGAGCCGGGTACCGTCCTCGACGAAATCCCGTACCTACCCTCCAGCCTCGAATACGCCCGCCACGTCGCAGTTACCACGGATGAGTCGCCTGGCGGGATTCATTGCAGGCGCTTCGGAGCGATCCAACCATGCTGGCTGAAGTTGCGATTACCTCTTTAAGGAGCCCGGATCGCGTGCCGGACGACCCTCGGGGTGTGTGTTCGGGGTCGCCGGGTCCGCTCTGGCTGTGCGCTCACTTCCCGGATCTGTCGCGGGACGTGCTGCCGCTGCCGGCCGATCGGCCGGCAGCCGTGATCGAGACCGCGAAGGGCCGACCGCTGCTCCAGGCAACGAATATCTGGGCCGCCGGATACGGCTTGGCACCGGGCCTGCCTTTGTCGGCCGCGTACGCGCTGTGTCCGGACCTGGTTATTGCCGAGCGCGATCCGGACCGGGAGCGACAGGCTTTGGAGCGCCTTGCCCGCTGTGCGCTCGGTTTTACGCCGTGGGTCAGCCTCGATTTGGCGCCGGCCCTGCTGCTCGAAGTCCGCGGCAGCCTGAAGCTGTTCGGTGGGCTGGAGGTGCTGACGAGCCAGTTGATGGACCGGCTGGCAGCCTCAGGCCACCGCGCAGTGTGCGCGGCGACGCCGTCCCCTTATGCCAGTGCGCTGCTGGCTCGATGGGGACGGGAGGCGGCGGTCGAGCACGTCGAGGAGTTACGTTCGGCCCTCGGCGATCTGCCCGGCGCTGCGCTGGGGCTCGATGAACGCACGCACGAGCGTTTGCTGAAGGCCGGGCTCGCGACGTTGCGCGATCTGTGGCGGTTGCCGCGCGAGGGTCTGGTCCGGCGCTACGGTACCGAGTTGCTGCTGCGTCTGGATCGAGCCGCCGGCCTGCTCGCGACGCCGCTGCGCGAATTCCGCTCGCCGCCCTGTTTCCATGCCCGGTTCGAACTGTCGTCCGAAACCGATCGTCTGGCCTATTTCTTTCCGGCCATCGAGCAGTTATTGCAGCGTCTGAGTGACTTTCTGTACGAGCGGGATGCCGGGCTAACCCGCCTGCACCTTGCCCTGGAGCATCGCGACCGGCCGCCGACCCGCTTGAAGCAGGGTTCGCGCCGGCCCGAGCGCGCTGCCGCGCATTTCGGCCGCTTGCTGCGCGAGCGCCTGGAACGGCTGTCGTTGCCGGCCCCGGTCTGTGCCGTCGCAGTGTCCAGTGCGGCGCTCGTGCCGTGGGCTGCCGTGGCGACGGATCTTTTCGGGCAGTGCGCCGATGAGGCGGCCGATTGGCAGCAACTGCTCGATCAACTGGAGGCCCGACTCGGCCCGCAGGCGCTCAAGCCTTTGGTGCTTCGCGCCGATCATCGGCCGGAGCGGGCCTGCGGCGGTACCGCGCAAGCGCTGGCGGCGCCGTCCAGGTTGGCACCGCGTCCGCTATGGCTGCTAGCCCGGCCGCGTCGGGTGCCGCGCGGCGAACTGGCCGTCATTCGACCGCAGCCCGAACGCATCGAGAGCGGCTGGTGGGACGCGGCCGGTATCCGTCGCGACTACCACGTCGCGACCGACCGGCGCGGCGCGAAGCTCTGGATCTACCGCGAACTCGAGCGTCCCGACCGGTGGTATCTGCATGGCCTGTTCGGATGATTGCGGGGATCTCGATAATTCGGGAATCTCCTATGCCGAGCTCCATGCGCTAAGCAATTACAGCTTTCTGCGCGGTGCCTCCCACCCGGAGGAACTGGTCGCAGAAGCCGCCCGGCTCGGCTATGCCGCGCTGGCCCTGACCGATGAATGTTCGCTGTCCGGGATGGTCAAGGCGCATCAGGAAGCGCGCAAACAGGCCCTGCCGCTGATTATCGGCAGCGAGTTCCGGCTCGAGGATGGGTTCAGGTTCGTGCTGCTGGCAACGAACCGGGCCGGCTACGGGCAGTTGTCGGCCTTCATCACGCTGGGCCGGCGGCAGGCCCCGAAGGGCTGTTACCGCTTGAACCGCGAGCAGTTGGCCGAGCATCCATTAACGGATTGCCTGGCGATCTGGTTGCCGCAAGCCGCCCCTGTCGACGCGGATGGCCTCTGGCTGGCGCAGCGCTTTCCAGGGCGCTCCTGGCTCGCCGTAGAACTGTTCCTGAACGGTGGCGATCGTCAGCGCCTTGCCGAATTGCAGGCGCTGGCTGGTCGTGTCGGGCTGCCTCCGGTTGCCTGCAATGACGTGCATATGCACTGCCGTGAACGGCAGATTCTGCAGGACACGTTGACCGCGATTCGCTTGAAGCGGCCGGTTGCCGAACTGGGTTATGCGCTGTTTCCGAATGCCGAGCGGCACCTGCGCCCGCGGCCTCGCCTGACCCGGATCTACCCGGCGGAACTGCTCGCCGAAACGATGCGCATCGCCGAACGCTGCCGTTTTTCCCTGGACGAACTGCGCTACGAGTATCCGCAGGAACTCGTGCCGGAAGGCCATAGCCCGACCTCGTGGTTGCGGCATCTGACAGAGGATGGGTTGGCGCTGCGCTGGCCGGACGGCGCGCCCGGTAAGGTGCTGAAGCAGGTTGAGCACGAACTGCGGCTGGTCGCAGATATGGCTTACGAGCCGTTCTTCCTGACGGTTCACGATGTGGTCGGGTTCGCGCGGCAGCGCGGCATCCTGTATCAGGGCCGCGGTTCGGCCGCCAATTCGGCAGTCTGCTATTGCCTGGGGATCACCGAGGTGGATCCCGGCCGGCTCGACCTGTTGTTCGAACGCTTCATCTCCCGGGAGCGGGACGAGCCGCCCGACATCGACGTCGACTTCGAGCACGAGCGGCGCGAGGAAGTCATCCAGTATCTCTATCGCAAATACGGCCGGCACCGCGCTGCGCTGGCGGCGAGCCTGACGACCTACCGGGCCAAGAGCGCGGTGCGCGATGTCGCGAAGGCGCTGGGCCTGGGGCTGGCCCAGGTCGATGCGCTGGCGCAGACGCTGGATTATTGGGATAGCTCCGAGACGCTGGCAACTCGCCTTCGAGAGGCCGGGTTGTCGCCCGACAGCCCGACGACCCGGCGACTGCTGTCATTGTCCCAGGCCTTGATCGGCTTCCCGCGTCACCTGTCGCAACATGTCGGCGGTTTCGTGATCGCCGCCGACGAACTGTCGAATCTGGTGCCGGTCGAGAACGCGACGATGCCGGAGCGGACCGTGATCCAGTGGGACAAGGACGATCTGGAGGCCTTGGGGTTGCTGAAGGTCGACGTGCTCGCGCTCGGCATGCTGACGGCGATCCGCAAGGCCTTGGGCTATCTCGAGACCAGCACCGGCCGGCCATGGTCGCTGGCCGCGATTCCGCCCGAAGACCCGGCGGTCTATGCGATGCTGCAGCGGGGCGACAGCATGGGCGTGTTCCAGGTCGAATCGCGCGCACAGATGACCATGCTGCCGCGTCTGAAACCGGCGAATTACTACGACCTCGTGATCGAGATCGCGATCGTCCGGCCGGGCCCGATCCAGGGCGAGATGGTTCATCCGTACCTTGCCCGTCGCAGCGGCAGGGAGCCGGTAACCTACCCGAGTCCGGCGGTCGAAAAGGTGTTGAAGCGCACGCTGGGCGTTCCGATCTTCCAGGAGCAGGTGATGCAACTCGCGATGGTCGCCGCCGGCTTCACGGCCGGTGAGGCCGACCAGTTGCGCCGTGCGATGGCGGCCTGGCGCCGCCGCGGCGAGCTGGACCGCTTCGAGCAGAAACTGCTCGCCGGCATGCGCGCGCGCGGCTATACGGAGCAGTTCGCGCAGCAGATCTACAAACAGATCCGCGGCTTCGGTGAGTACGGTTTCCCGGAATCACATTCGGCTAGTTTCGCGCTGCTGGCCTATGCCTCGGCGTGGTTGAAATGCCACCATCCGGCCGCCTTCGTCTGCGCGCTGCTGAACAGCCAGCCGATGGGCTTTTACGCTCCGTCACAGTTGATTCAGGATGCGATGCGCCATAGTGTCGAGATCCGGTCGTTGGACGTACGTTACAGCGATTGGGACTGCACGCTGGAACCGCCGGAACAGCTCCATCCCGCCGTGCGGCTCGGGCTGCGGCTCGTGAAAGGGCTGTCGTGGGCGGGTGCCGGGCGGATCGTTGCCGCGCGTGCCGCGAGGCCCTATGCCGACGTGCAGGATCTTTCCCTGCGCGCGGCGCTGGATCGCCGCGATCTGGAGAGTCTGGCCGCGGCCGATGCGCTGCACGGACTGACCGGCCACCGCCGGCGGGCCTTCTGGGAAGCGGCTGGCGTCGAGGCGCCGACGCCGCTGTATTCCGAGCCGGCCCGCGACGAGGCAGTGCCGCTGCTGCGCGCGCCGCGCGAGCATGAGGATATCGTCGCCGACTATGCTTCAACCGGCCTGAGCCTGCGCCGCCATCCGCTGGCCTTGCTGCGCCCTCGTCTGGAGCGCCTCGGCATCCGGACGGCACAGGATTTGTGGGGGTTGCGGAATGGCACGGCGGTGCGGGTTGCCGGGCTGGTGCTCTGCCGCCAGCGACCCCAGACCGCTGCCGGTGTCACCTTCGTCACGATCGAAGACGAGACCGGTCATGTGAACCTGATCATCTGGCCGAGCACCGCCGAGGCGCAGCGCAAAGCCTTGTTGCAATCCCGGATCCTGCTAGTCGCTGGTACGGTGCAGCAGGAAGAAGGCGTGCTGCATCTGCTGGCCGGCAAGCTGAACGATCTCGGCGACTGGCTGGATGGGCTGGAGGTTCAGTCGCGGGATTTTCATTGAGATTATCCTCCGGTTCAGGCCCGACCCACAGGGCCCGCAAGGCCCGCTTCGAGGTATTCCGGGAGCAGCGCATTCACTGCGCCGAGGGCTTACAATGGCGCCGGCGGAATTCAACGCGCTGGGGAGAGATGCGGAGCAGCGGATGAGAGAACTGGTCGCGATTGCCTTGGGCGGTTCTGCGGGTGCCGTCGCACGGTTTCTCGTTGCGAACGGTATTTACGCGCTGCTCGGCCGTAATTTCCCGCACGGGACGCTGGTCGTGAACGTGTCCGGGTGCATGTTGATGGGGTTGCTGACCGAGTTGATGCTGCAGCGTTTCGCGCTGGCCACGGAGTATCGGGCGGCTATTTTGATTGGCTTTCTGGGCGCCTACACGACGTTCTCGACCTTTGCGATCGAAACGCTCTACCTGTTCGAACAGGGCGATGTCCTGAAGGCCCTTTTGAACATATTTCTCAGCACCGTGCTGTGTGTCGCCGCGGTCTGGTTCGGAGTCGTTTGGGGGAGGACGCTGTTTGCAAGTGATGTCTACCCTTTGTGGGGGCATGGCCTGCCGTACGGCCGACTGCTGCTGGTTTTGGTCAGCGCGTTCGCGCTCGCCGCCGCCGCAGGCTTCCTGTTCCACTATCTCGGCGTCGCACCGCAGCATCGAGCCATTGCGTTGATCACGATGCTCGGCCTGCTGACCATGGGTTCGACCTTGTGGCTGGCGCTGGCGTTGTCCGAGATACGGCCCGAGTTCCACGGGCTGCTGGGTCTGTTCGCCATCAACGCGTTGTGCGGCGCTCTGATGGTTTGGCTGGGTTCTTTCGCGGGGAACTGGTTATGGCAACTCAACCTGTCACGGTAGCGCGGATCTACACCCGCGAAGGGGAGCACCTGCTCGCCGAGATCATCCGGTACTTGCACGACGATGCCAAGGTGGCCGGCGTCACCGTCATGAGAGGGCTTTCCGGTTTCGGGCCGGACGGCAAAGTCCACACGGCGTCGCTGATGGACCTGTCCATGGATTTACCGCTTGTCGTCGAGTTTTACGATAGTCCGGAACGGGTCGAAAGCATTATCGCCGAGTTGGAGCGCCATCTGAGTTTGCCCCACGTCGTGACCTGGCCCGCGCAGTTATACAGCAAGGCGGACTGACGTCCATTCCTGCCCTTACTTCAATCGAATGATCGGTCTCCCGACGGATTTAGCTGCGCCGAAGCCCGATCGAGCCACCTCTTTTTGTTAGTGCATGCGCACCGGTGATGCCGGTCCGCAATCCGCGAACAGGCGCTGCACGCAGGGCCATTCGGCCAAGGTTTGGGCGACCACCGGATGTGCGACGTTGCGATTCTCCAGGCTCGCGGTAGTTAGCTTGCGGCGACTAGTCATGCCAAGTGGTCGCACACCCAGTTCGGCTTAGTTGGGCGTCCCTCGCGCTCGCGTTACCGTGCGCGCAGGCGATCATGCAGCGCCGTACCCAAACCCCACCTGCGCTACCACCCGCCGGATGCATAACCCCTCGCTCACGTGCGAGCCCACCAACATTGGTACGTCCGCCTGCAGTTCCATCCACTGAGTCAATGCACTCTGCGACCCGGCCAGTGTTGCGATCGAATCCTCGCTCACGATCACTTTCGGCTCCTGCTACTCACCCGGCCTGATTATCGCCGGAATCCTTCGCTTCCTCGTCAGTCGTCCTCCTCATGCCTCACTCGAGACCCGATTGACGATATCAAATAGCTAAATAAATTATTATTTATTCAGGAATTTAACGTGCATAAGAAACCGCATGATCTGCCGATTAATATTGATACGATTTAGCCGTCTACGTTTAACTTTTCGAGTTTATAAAATGCCTGGTTAAAATAGGCGTCATATACAGTCTTTGGTATATTTATTCCGTTTTTTCCGTGAGATATGGCTGTCATTCCGCTAGTGATCATCTTGTTTCTAAAAGCAAGGTATTAACCATATTCACCGGATGTCATCCGGTGGGGCTGGTCGGTTGACTGTGCGAGCATAAATCCGTCGTACACATTCAATTTGAATGCATCGGCATCATTTGATGCACAGCGCTCGTTGCGGGATTCCTGGCTAGGGTAAGGTTACGTCCCGACCATGCACCACACATGAGCCATAGGTACATGCGATCAACTCGCTGTCTACGTTACAACGTATGTGCCGAAGATTCATCAATGCCCAGTAGCAGGGCGATATTCGCGCTGATGCAGTGAAGATTACCGGCAACGTCCTTCTTGTGTTACCGGCGTTTTTGGGCTCATCCTGCGGTTATGTGTGGTCTGATTTCATCGGTATTGGTGTATGGAAACACTTCAGGGAGGGTTTTGCTGGTGATAAATACCTATCTCTAAAGAGATACGTAACGATACCTATTGACCGACATGAGCCGGTTCAATTCCAATGACTATCAGGCTAAGTCAACATTCGCCGGAAAAATGGCGGGAGGGTATCGCTTGTGTAGTGCGTTCGGCTTGTTTAGGGGCGTTTCAGGTATCCAATATTCGGGGGGTGTAATCCGGTCTGCGTAATGATCATATCGTACGTCGTTCGTGCTTTTGTCCGAGTTGGTTCGATGGGTCAGCGTTGGTCGGCGGTAATCTTAGGGATGACAGCAATGTTGACTGCAAAAAATTTTGAGACTCGGGTGTTTTGGGCCGCTCTAATTTCGTTGGGCTCGGTCGGTGGAGACGCGGCGGCTGGAGCTCTCGTCGATACCGCTGCCGAAATCGGTATAGCCGAGACGACCCCGGCGTATCACATGACAGCTGCCGACTACGATGGAGACGGATGGCCGGACATCCTGGTGAATCGACGCTGGACGCTGCCGTTCCGCCTGTATCGCAACGTCGGCGGGAGTTTCGTCGAGGACACTCGCATCGACTTCGGCATACGCGACCGACTGGATTGTCAATGGGGCGATCCGAACGTCGATGGACGGCTGGATCTGTACTGTGGCAGGGGAGCGTCCCACGGCACGGCGACGAAGGCCAATCAGCTGTGGATCCAGCAGCCGGACGGTTCGTTTCAGGACCAGGCGGCGGCCTGGAATGTGACCGATCCGCATGGACGGTCGCGGAGTGTGGTTTGGCTCAACTTCAACGGCGACGGGTTTCCCGATCTATTCGTTGGCAACCACTTTCCCCGCCAGGACGGCATCCCAAGCCCTAATCGTCTTTTCGTGAATCAGGCTGGTAGCCGCTTCAGCGAACTGGTGATTCCGGGGTTCACTGAGGAAATCGGCGGCGCTCCTGCTTTTGCGGTCGACATGGACGCAGACGGCCTTGACGACCTCCTGGTCTGTGGGGCCTCGACGCTGTACGCATTCAGGAATACGGGCGGCACGGGCTTCGTCGACATGACGACAGCGCTGGGCTTGCGGTATTACGCGCGCAGCGCAATCGCCGCCGACGTCGATCAGGACGGTCAGCTCGATCTCGTGGTCACGATCCCGCGCGAGGTTCGCATCTACCCTGGCCAGGGCCCCTGGAGCTTCGGTGAGCCCCAGCGCTTCGCCGGGCAGAATCTCTTCGACACGGTAACGGCTGATGTCGATGGCGACGGTGATCTGGACATCTACGTCTCCAGCACGAATCCGTCGGGTTCGGCGAATCCGGCCGATCTATTGTTACGTAACGGCGGAAGCGGGGTGTTCACGCCCGAGGTGGTGGCCTCGTCGAGCCAGGGCTCCGGTGGGCGCGTCGCCGTTATCGATCACGATCTCGACGGCCGCGCCGGCATTTTGCTGGTGAACAGTCGCGGCGTAGGCGACGGCGGGCCGCTGCAATTCTTCCAGGACTCGCCTCCGGTGCAGCCGTCTACGAATCTGATACCCAATGGTGATTTCGAGACGGGTCGGCTGACTCCATGGGTCAGCTGGCGCGGTGCATTGCAGATCGTGCGCGATGAGACTCGCGGTGGCAGTTGGGTCGGGACTGTCCGTGTCCGCGGCGGCGGAGGACAGGTCATCGCGGCGAACGCCAATACCCGCTATACCCTTCGGGTTTCCGGCAGGGTAGACCTGTCCCACTGGGCCGCGGCGGGTTATCAGTTCCAGGATGCGTCCGGCAAACCGATCGCTGCTGGCAGAAATCTGGCACCATTCGGCACGTCCTACGCGGAGCAAACCGTAAGCTTCGAGACGCCTCCGAATACCACATCAATCTTGGTGCAGATCTGGAATATGGCCGGTGGATCCGTCTATGTCGATGACTTCTCATTGACTGCCCCATAAATCCTTCCTGACGCACGGCGTGCCATGGGATGGGCGCGCCGCGCAGGCAGAGCGCGGTCACTTTCGATCGCGATCACTTCGGCCCGCCTTAATTCGTACGTGAGATTGGCGGGAAGCCGCGGCTGCCGTGCCCTGTACGTTGAATTCGAGCCGGCGCAATTACGGCCGTCTCGGCTTGGCCGGCAAGACTCATACAAGCACCGTTTGGCTGTCTTTGTTCGTAATCACGCAAACTGCAAAAGGCTGAGGTCGAGACGCCCGACATGATCGGGATGGCTGCGCTTTACAGTGGGCAGAACGGGTCGGACTGCATGGAACTGGCTGGCCGAGGCCTGCTGCATGCCCGACCGGATCTTGCCTGACGGCCAGATACGCCGCCACACTCCGGAGCGGATGCCCTGTTCTTGATCAGTCTTCGTTGTGGTCAACAGGTCAATCACGGTTCCTGTCGTCGGGCCGGAATGCTTGGGAGCAGGGGGCGCGTGTTCGCCTTGGTCGAGGTTGCGCCCCATCCGTCGCGTCGGCGACCTTGGTTCCAGCTCAGGTTGCTGCGGACGACCCTGGAGGAAGAGCCGCCCCGCGCTGCCGTCGCCGCTATCCGAGCAATGTCGAGTGACGCCCGCATCGAATGCCCCGGCGCTACCTCGACTTCATTCGGTCTGCATCCGAAGACCGAGTGCCCACCTGTGACGTAAAGATCCTTCGTCGGGGCCGGGGGATATCGGTGCCCGGGGCGGTTCGTGATCCGCGCGTCATCTCAGTTGTGCGTCATCGAGGTAAAGCGTCCCGCCAGCATTGATTTCCATCCAGATATTGAATTGCAGTGTCTGCCCGGTTGTGACCGGCACACTGCCGAGGACGGCTTCGGTCCAGCCGCCGATCGAACTCATCGGGACCGTGTTCTGATACGTGACCTTACCGGTGGCCGTATCGCGTACCTTGACACCCAGGTGCGCCCACTTGATGCCGTTGAGCCGTTGGTACCAGATGGAGAGGGTATAGGCCCCCGGGGGCAGGGCACCCTGGCTCTGGTATAGCATGGTCTTGGTGGCCACCGGGCGGGTGTAGAGGGCGGCTTTCTGCCCGCTGTGAACGTTGGCGCCGGTGATGGTGCCGTTCCCTATGCCCTGCCAACCGGCGAAATCGTTTTCAAAACCCGGATTCGTTAGCCGGTTGGGAGGCGGGCCATCATGGGTGACGGTCGTTACCCCCGAGCCATCGGGGCCGAGGACGATGGTGAAGTCGCCGGAAGGCTCCTTCGTGATAGTGCCCGCGCTTCCCGTCAGCCCTGCAGCCGGAGACCAGTGCGCGCCGTCCACTTCGGCGGCTCTCCCGGTGCGGTATACGGTAAAGATCCTGTCTAGCGTCGCCGCGGCAAATCCGATTCCCGGATCCCGTCCGGAGCGATGTAGGGCCGAAATCATGCCCTCCGATAGCGCCGATGACCAGACACCACAATCGTCCAGTGAGCCGCTGAAGCCATTGGCCTTCTGCCCATCGGCGCCGACCGTAATGCCCCCCCAAGGCAGGGTATCCAGCTTGGTCGCGGAATTGCTCGCGGAGACGGCGAGTGCGACGCCATCGACATACAGCTTGGCCGCCATCATGGTCGCCCCGTGGCCCGGATGTGTGGTCGCGACATGATGCCAGAGGCCATCGCTCAACGTGGGTAGTACGGCTGTCGGTTTCACTGTGCTGCCATGGGCGACCAGGGAGGGTGTTCCGTTGTTCATCTGCAAAGCGAAAGCGCTGGATCCGGCTCCCAGCGAGATGAGGGTCTGCCTGCCGGCGGCGTTCGTATTGATCCAGCACGCGAGGCTGCGTGGGTGGTCCGAGATGATTGGGTTCAGGTGGACTGGTGCCTTGGCAACGGGAAGTTCGATGTAAGACGGTGATGCGCCGGAAAATCGCCCTGCGTTACCAATTATCCCCCCTGTGCTCGTAACGTTCTTGGCGAGTCCGTAATAGTATTCAGATAACTGCCCGTTGTTGGGAATGTTGCTCGAGTAATCCGTTCCGTCCATGTTGTAGTTGAGCACGATTCCGGCGCGGTCTACTGGCTTAAGATTGCCTGTTCCCGTGATCACGTTATTGCCGTTGTCAGCGCTCTTGGTTATGGTCATCGTGCCGGTGGTTTCGAATGTCGTATAGGTTGTATCCGAGTGCTCGCGAAGCTGTATGTCGATCCGGTTCTCTGTGACGTCAAACAGCAAGTGCGAATGGCTATATCCCTTGAATCCATTGACCAGTTGTACGGTTCCGCTGCTTTCATCGACGGATGGGGTAAGTGAATGGACTTCGCCGGTCAGATACACGTCCACCTTATGCTTGCGGATGACCTGCCAGAGGGATGACCTTTCGGCGCCTTTGATAATCATCGCGCTCGTGTCGATCAGATTTATGGGCAGAATGGCTGGCGTATGCCCGGCAACAACGATGAAACGGATATCGGACAGGTTCCTTCCGGCGGCAAGCACGGCATCGAGCCAGTTGAGGTGATCGCCAACCAGTTCGGGCGAAGCAACGCCGGTACGTGGGTCGAGCACTTGGCTTTCGCCTTCGAAGCGAAAGACATCGAGAACGACGAAGAGAATGTTGTTCTTGATGAATGCATAGGATGTGTTCGCGTACGGTGTACCGACGGGCCTTTGTCGTACCGCGCCGATCCAGCCGTCATAGCGGGATGAGCCGTCGGAATTCAGCGTAAACGCCTTGGCAAAGGCTTGTTTGAAATAGATCATCGCACGGGCTTTCTCCGACCCTGAAGGCCAGTTGTTATCGCCCAGTTCGTGGTCGCCCGGTGCGCTGATCAGGGGAAGGCCTGCCGGCGGATCTTCGAGACGGCGCTTGATGTCCCCGTAGCAGACCTGTGCGCAATTGTCGATGAAATACGGCAATGAGAAAGTGCCATTGGGAAGTATGCCATAGGTCGATCGGGTATTCTGGTTACTGAGCCAGATGCCTTCAAACAAGTCGCCTGTTTGAATGATGAACTGCGCGCCACTGTCGTGAAAATCGAGTAGTTGTCGATGGTCACGATTGACTACCGCGGTTGGTGCCGGACCGTATACTGCATCGTTGGAATGGATGTCGGAGGTGGCTCCAAAGATCCACGCCGACACAGGTATCGGAAAAAGACATAAATACCCAGTCAGGAGCGATGCGAAGCTCGTATTTACGTGGTTCATGGGTGGGTATCTCCATTGCAGGTTTCCAGGCACACTTATGCCTGGTTGAGACTTTCCTAAAGTGATCTCGAATTGACGTCCGGTTTTCTTGTTGTCCGGGGTTTGGCTAAGTTCTCACTAAAACTTGTCGTCGCCGAAACAAGTCAAGCACTTAGGGTTTAGTCCGTAAATGGGCGTGATTACCTAAGAAAATGCTCCCAGTGAACGGAAGGAGTAGGGAAACTTTACGACGCAGGTAGGTCGGCGGGCGCTGGCGACGATACCCTCTCGCCGGAGCTCAGACGATGAGCAGCAGCGCGCCGGGCGGCACGACGTGCGCAGCGTCGTTCGATCGTTTACCCTGCCCGTCTGGAGGGCGCGATCGTCGAAATGAGCCTCTTGGTAGACACACGGTTTCCTGGATGGGCCCGAAAAGGGCCCATCCCGATGCCGCCGCTCGATGGGACTGGGCTAACATGGCGGCTCCAGAAAATTCCGGAGTCGATCCCAATGGAAGAGGCACTGCGCAAAGCGGCGCTCGATTATCACGAGCACCAGAAGCCGGGCAAGATTTCGGTCGCGCCGAGCAAACAGCTGACGAACCAGCGCGATCTTGCGCTCGCATACTCTCCCGGCGTCGCAGCTGCCTGCGAAGAGATCGTCGCGGACCCGGCCAACTCGTACCGCTACACGACGCGCGGCAATCTGGTCGGAGTCATCACGAACGGCACGGCGGTGCTCGGGCTCGGCGACATCGGCCCGCATGCTGCCAAACCGGTCATGGAGGGCAAGGCGGTACTGTTCAAGAAGTTCGCCGGCATCGATGTGTTCGATATCGAGATCAGTGAGCGGGACCCTGACCGACTGGTCGACATCATCGCCAGCCTGGAGCCGACCTTCGGTGGCATCAACCTCGAGGACATCAAGGCGCCAGAGTGTTTCTACATCGAGCGCAAGCTGCGGGAGCGAATGAAGATTCCGGTCTTCCACGACGACCAGCACGGCACCTCGATCATCGTCGGTGCGGCCTTGCTGAATGCGCTAAAGATCGTCGGCAAGCCCATCGAGGAGATCCGCATCGTGTCGTCCGGTGCCGGTGCCGCGGCGCTGGCGTGCCTCGATATGCTGCTCGTGCTGGGCGCGCGGATGGAAAACATCCTCGTGACCGATATCAAGGGCGTCGTCTACGCCGGTCGCGTCGAGGAGATGGACGACAACAAGGCGCGGTTTGCCAAGGATACGTCGGCCCGGACGCTCGCCGAGGCCATCGGTGGTGCCGACGTGTTTCTCGGCTTGTCCGCGGGCGGCGTGCTGAAGCAGGAGATGGTTGCCCGGATGGCCGAGCGCCCGATCATCTTCGCGTTGGCGAATCCGACACCCGAGATTCTGCCCGACGAGGTCAAGGCGGTGCGGGATGACGCGGTGATCGCGACTGGCCGTTCGGACTATCCGAATCAGGTCAACAATGTGCTGTGCTTCCCGTTCATCTTTCGCGGTGCGCTCGACGTCGGTGCGACCACCGTGACCGACGAGATGAAAAAGGCCTGTGTCGAGGCACTCGCCGGACTCGCCCAGGCGGGCCAGGCCGACCGTGTGCGCGAGGCCTATGGGACCGAGACGCTGACCTTCGGGCCGGACTACATCATCCCGAAGCCCTTCGATCCGCGTCTGATCTCCGAGATCGCACCGTCGGTTGCACGCGCGGCGATGGCATCGGGGGTCGCGACCCGTCCCATCGCCAATTTCGAACAGTACCGGCAAAGCCTGATCGAATTCGTTTATCAGACCGGCCTGGTCATGCGCCCGGTGTTCGCCCAGGCGAAGCGCGAACCGAAGCGGATCGTGTTCTGCGAAGGCGAGGACGAACGGGTACTCCAGGCGGTCCAGGTCGTCCTGAACGAGGGACTGGCGCAGCCGATCCTGATCGGTCGCCCGGCTGTCGTGCACAAGCAGATCACGCGCCTCGGCCTGAGCCTGCAGCCCGGCAAGGATTTCGAACTGGTCGATCCGGATGCCAACCCTCGCCATGAGGAATACTGGACCTGGTATCACCAGCTGATGTGGCGTCGGGGCGTGTCGCAGGAACTCGCCCAGCGGGAGGTTCGTCGGCGCACGACCCTGATCGGCGCGATCATGGTTCGCTTCGGGCTGGCCGATGGCCTGATCTGCGGCACCTTCGCGCAGTACGGCCTGCATCTCCGTTACATCCACAACGTCATCGGACACAAGCCGGCGACCCGGAACTACGGCGCCATGAATGTACTGATGTTGCCGGACCACACCCTGTTCATCTGCGATACCTATGTGAATCCCGATCCGACGGCCGAGCAGCTCGCGGACATCACGGTGCTGGCTGCCGAGGAGATCCGCCACTTCGGCATGACGCCGAAAGTTGCGCTGTTGTCGCACTCCAGTTTCGGCACCCATGAAAACCCCAGCGCCCAGAAGATGCGCGACGTGCTGCGGCTGATTCACGACATTGCGCCCGAATTGGAGGTAGAGGGTGAGATGCACGGCGATGCGGCGCTGTCCGGCGACATCCGGCAGCGTGTTTTTCCTTACGCGCGCATGCACGGCCAAGCGAACCTTCTGGTCATGCCGACGCTGGATGCCGCCAACATATCGTTCACCTTGTTGCGCGCAGCCGCGGCTGGCGCGATTACGGTCGGCCCCATCCTGCTGGGTGCCGCCAGGCCGGCCCATATCCTGACGCCGAGTGCGACGGTGCGCCGTATCGTCAACATGACGGCGTTCACCGTTGTCGGCGCGCAGGCGGCGGAGTCGCACGAGAGCGCCACTCAGGCAAGCCTGCGCATTCGTTGACGAGCCGGTGTTCACCACCGTCGATCCGTACTCGGGAGAGCCGCTGGCGACCTATCCCGAAATGACGCCGGCCGCACTGGAAGATGCGCTGGAGCAAGCTTACGTGGCACAGCTGACGTGGCGCCGCTGGACAGCGCGGGAACGCGCCGAGCGCGTGTTCCGGCTCGGTCATTTGTTGCGCGACGGCCGCGACCGGTACGCCGACCGGATGGCTGCCGAGATGGGCAAGGTATTGCGGGAGGGCTGCGCCGAAATCGAGAAGTGCGCAAAAGCCTGCGAGTTTTTTGCGGAACGCGCCGAGGAGTGGTTGCGCCCCGAGGCTGTTGCAACCGAGGCATTCGACAGCCATGTGGATCTGCTGCCGCTCGGCGTGGTGCTCGCGATCATGCCGTGGAACTTCCCGTTCTGGCAGGTGCTTCGCTTCGGCATTCCCGCGTTACTCGCCGGCAACGGCATTCTGTTGAAGCATGCGCCGAATGTGTTCGGCTGCGCGCTGGATATCGAGCAGCTGTTTCGCGCAGCGGGGTTTCCGGAGGGTCTGGTTCGCGCACTGTTGATTGATACACCGCGGATTCCGCAGGTGATCGCGGACCGGCGAGTGGCCGCGGTGACCATCACCGGTAGCTTAAGGGCAGGACGCATCGTCGCGGGTCTGGCCGGTCAGTCACTGAAAAAGTCGGTGCTCGAACTCGGCGGCTCCGATCCGTTCCTGGTGCTCGAGGATGCCGACGTTGAAGCGGCCGCGTCAGCGGCCGTGGCGTCGCGCTTCCAGAATTGCGGGCAGGTCTGCATCGCGGCCAAACGCCTGATTGCGGTCGAAGCGGTGCGGGAAGCCTTCGAGCATGCGCTGCTGGAGCGGCTTGCGGCGCTGCGCGTCGGCGACCCGCGAGCGGCGGAAACCGATCTGGGGCCGATGGCCCGCGGCGATCTGCGGGAGCAGTTGCACGGCCAAGTCGAGGCGGCGCGGAAGGCGGGTGCCCAGCTTGCGCTGGGTGGGCGCGTGCCTTCCGGACCGGGCTTTCTGTACCCGCCGACCTTGCTGACCCGGGTGATGGCCGATGCGGCTGTTGGGCGTGACGAAGTATTCGGCCCGGTGGCGGTGTCGATCGGGGTTCGCGATGAGGCCGCGGCGATCCGCGTGGCCAATGCGAGCGAATATGGGCTCGCGGCATCGGTCTGGACCCGGGATCTCGAACGGGGTGCATGCGTGAGCGCCCAGCTGGATGCCGGCGCGGTGTTCGTCAATCGTGCGCCGTTCTCCGATCCTCGTCTGCCTTTCGGGGGGGTCAAGCAGTCCGGCTATGGCCGGGAACTGTCCCGTCAGGGCATGCTCGAGTTCTGCGCATCCCGCTCGGTCTGGATCGACCCTGCCTGAATCGGGACGTACCGGGACTAGCAGTTTGGGTGCTTCGGCACCGCGTTATTCGCCCGACCTCCCTCGCTGCACGTCAAAAAACTGCCGCTAGCAGCTATTGCGGCGCCGCCTACGATCTCAGACAATGGCGCCCTCCCGGACCGCGCCTAAATCACGGGGCGGTGCTGCGCGCCGCCGCAAGACAGCGAGGAGGTAATCCCATGTTGCGACAAATCAGCGTCCGCAGTTACATGACCACGCGTCTGGTTTCGTTCACGCCGGAGATGAGCGTCTACGAAGCGATCCGCAAGATGCTAGAGCACAAGATCACTTCAGCGGTCGTCATGGACGACCATGGCAAGCTGGTCGGTTCTTTTTCCGAGTCCGATTGTCTGCGGGTCGCCTATCATGCGGGCTACCATGAGGATCCGGGCGGTAAGGTACGTGATTACATGGCCACGGATATCCCGGTCATCGATCCCGAAACCAGTATCCTCGATGTCACGGAAATGTTCATGCGGGAGCCTTATCGCAGCTATCCGGTGATGGAGGACGGCGTGCTCGTCGGAGTGATCAGTCGTGTCGATGTCCTGCGAGCGCTGATTGCCATGGCATGACGGGACGGCATGTGCCGGCGGCCCGATCGATTAAGTCGGGATGTTCGGGCCGGGTTGAGGCAGGACGCGTGTTCGCGGGCCCGCCAGCGGGCCGTCATCAAATCGCGTGACAGAGAGGGTTCATGAGCGAGTCGGGGCGGAGAATCCCCTGGAAGATCATTCTGATCGCGACGGTGATTGCCGCGATCCTGTTCGGCGGCGAAATGCTCGTCACGTTGTTCGTGGAGTTCGTCGAACTGCTGGTCGATGTGACTCACACGGCTTTCATGCTGTTATTGGAGAAGGTCTTCGGCCTTCCCTACGAAAAGGCGCAGGGCCGCGCCGCATGGATGAGTGTCGGCCTGCTCATCGCGCTTGCCTTGTTCGGCGCCTGGCGGTTGACCCCATGGATCAAGCGGGTCTCGGGCGAATGCCGACAGAGTGTTCACGATGCTCGCGCGGCCCTGATCGATTTATGGCGGTCGGCACGCTGGTATCAGAAGCTGCTCTACCTGGCAGGTGGTCTGATCGTTCTGGCGATGCTGTTGATGGTGGTCTGAAGTCTTTGCGAAGCCTCTGAAAAAAGGCGCTCCCGGCTGGGTTCAGACTCGGCGTGACAAGATGCGGTTCGCGTTGCCAGACGAGACTGGATGTTTACCGCCACGGTTCTTGGCGATGGGACTCTCTACCGCAGAAATCGCTGAATGAGTCAGTTCGTCTTCGACCGACATGCCCCGCGCCCCGTCGAATGCCGCGGTTTTTGCCTGACTGATTTAGCCGTTTCCCCAACAAACCATGCGTTACCGTGAAAATTCGGCCGAGCAGGTCGGTGCCGCTGTCGATGAACAGATGATGCTCGGCACAGCGTCGTACTCGTTGCTGGCCGGCTTGCTCCTTTGTGCTCTGGGTTTGCGAGCGCGAAAATACTGGCTCGCCATGATGGGGGCCGTTTTCGTCGCCAGCAGTTCCGCTTATCTGTTTTCGCGCCTGTTCTCTGGATGACGCGCGACCGCGTAGGACGGAACAGCCTTGCGGGCAGCTGCTGCGCGCGTTGAGATCGGAGTCATGACCACCCGAAGGCTTGCCCACGGCGGCGTAAGGTGGGCGGACGGTATCGCGCAATCACTGTCTGAAGAGCGCCCCCGATGTAACCAGAGCATCCCTGTCGCGGGGCCCGCAAAAAGCTCGGGCCGGGAAATTCAGTCGGGTCGACGACCCGTTCCCGGTGTGGGCTGGCTGATCGCCCTGATGGGCCTCCCCGTTGCTGCGTGCACCGATTGAAAGGCAACCGAAAAAAATCGATTGGCCAAAGCACACGAAGCAGGATAAGCTGTTAAGCGGTTAGCTGCTTCGCAGGCCAAATCCCCGGCTGTTCCGGTTTAGCTCTCATGGCAGAGCGCCCGGATGGCTGTATGCAAAGCCCACCTGATCCTCCAAGACCCTCCGTGGTAATCCTGGCTGCTCGCTGAATCCGGTTCGGCTGCCCGATGCCACGGGATCGTCGATCGCGTTCAGCGCTTGAGCTGCGCGCTGGCAACTCGAGGAGTCGCAGTCTCCCAACCTGTATTGGGAGAGTTTTGTGGCGTGATTTGGCGAGACGCGCCTACGAACGCCCCGCTTACATTCCCAGTGGACTATCGACGGCTTCTCCGCGACGGAACTCATCGTCGTGTCGTGGTCGGGTTCACCGAATCTGAGCGATCTATTTTGCAATACCCGGCCGGACCGGGAAGCCGACGACTGCGAAAGCCCCGCTCTCGCGGCGCGGCCCTGTGTTTCGGCACACGATGGAGGACCGTGCTCATGCTTCGAATTTATATTGGCAATCTTCCCCCCGACGTCACTGACGGCGAATTTACCGAGCTTTTCGCTGCCTACGGCCGCGTTCGTTCGATCGAATTGGTGCGTGATATTTTCTCGGGCCGTTGCCGCGGCTTCGGGTTCGTCGAGATGGAGGGCCACGAGGCCAGGGCAGCCATCGCCGGCCTGGATGGATATAATCTGCGCGGTAACAGTCTGCGGGTCAACGAAGAAAGGCCGCGCGCGCGCCGCGGCAGTGGTGGCGGTCGCCGCCGTTAGGCACGCCGGTTGTGGCTCCCTGTCGCCTTGGTTTGGGCCGGGTTTCGTGATCGGCGGCGTTTTCGCACTTGGCGTGTTGGATTTCTGGAGTGTCATTTATGAGCAGTAAGTTATACGTCGGCAACCTGAGCTACGACACGACCGATCAGGAACTCGAACAGTTGTTCGGTGCCTACGGCAGGGTCCAGTCGGTCCAGGTGATCATCGACCGGGCTACAGGGCGATCCAAAGGCTTCGGGTTCGTGGAGATGGGCAGCGATCAGGATGCCAAAGCGGCAATTGCCGGCATGAACGGAAAGGAAGTTGCGGGGCGCCGGTTGACCGTCAACGAGGCGCGTCCGCAGCAGGATCGCGGCGGCTTCGGCGGCGGTGGCGGAAGACGTTACTGAGCCTTACCGTCCTTACTCGTTTCATCCCGAGAGGGGCGACGGCCAGATAGGTCCGAGCCCCTCCAGCCACTCGAAATAGTGCCTAGGCGCAGAAGGCACGGTAACCATTCACCCTGCTGACGTGTTGGGTAGTGGGAGCGGGCTGGGAGGGCGAGACCGTCTGCGGGAGGGAACCCGCAGCCGAGCCTCCAGGGACGGATTCACGGCGTGTCTCGGCCTCCCGGACCGCTCCCGCGAGGGGGACGTGAACAGTTACGAAGGCACGTCGCTCGCCCTCGGCTCTTTCGATTGCGTTCAGGTAGGCAAAAGGAACTCGGGGGCGGCCCTGACCGCCGCTCGAAGCAACTGCCGACCGAGTCACGCAGCGTGCCGCAACTTCTGGCGGCGTCGCGCTATGCCTCTCCAGCCGAGCGGCCGGGGCCGGCCGATTCCGGCCCGCTGCGCCCTCTCCGAGTTCCGCCAGTGCGCTGGTGCGCACCACACGACGGAGAGTCGCGTTCAAAACGCTGATTCGTTAAACTAACGGGTTATTGTTATGCTTCGGCTCGCTGCTGAGCCCGTTCATCAACCCGCTGAACAAACCTAACCCTATGACAGAACTCGCTCTCGGCGTGCCGGGCTTCACCTACGCAGACCTTTATGATTCGGCGCGCTTGGCCGACTTGTCCCGTGAGTTCGATCGCGAACTCGAGGAACGCGACGCCGAACTCTTCAGCGCTTTTCGCGACTACCGTTCTTGCGAGGGCGAGGGGATGAGCCCCGAGGTCGTCTCGGATCTGCTGGTCCGCGCCGCACCCCATGTTGGTGCTTTCGTGGCGCGGTTGTTTCAGGTCGAAGCGACGCGGGAAGAGCAGATCCGGGCGATCTGCAATGAGTTCGATACGGTTTTCGTCTACCGCAACGATATCGTCGCGACGCTGGATAAAGCCTTCAAGGGTGTCGATCCTGCCGCGTGGCCGGATCTCGAGGCGCTGGATGTTCGCGTCGACGCGCTGTTGCAGGCGGCGACCGCTGCCGATGTGGACGCGGAAAGCCGCATGGGCCAGTTGGCTGCGCGCATCGTGTCGCTGCACCGCCACTTCGCGGCAGTGGCGTCGGACAAACCCGGTACGCTTGATGATGCCGCTGAGCGGATGGCTGCCCTGCGAGAGCAGTTGACCGCTTCGGCGGTCGCGCGGGAGGCCTTGTCCGAAACGCTGGCATTGACCGATCCGGCCGAGTTTGCCGATTCGCTGCTCCAAATGATCCGCCGCTGGAGCTTCGCCGCGCAACGCTTGCCAGCCTTCCAGCACAAGGTGCGGGGTTGGGTGAGCTTCAAGTTTCCTGCAAAGACCGATTTCACTCATCTGGTCGAACATGAGGTGCGGGAGCGTGACGGCTACGGTGCCTGGGCCGGCAGTGCGGAACATCACCGGCGGCGCGACGGCTTTGCGCTGACCGACCCGCGTTTCACAGAGCGCCGTGTGCTGTACGAGGTGGACCACTGCATCTACTGCCACGACCGCGACACGGATTCCTGTTCCAAGGGTATGCGGAACAAGAAGGACGGCAGCTACAAGGAAAATCCGCTCGGCGTAACCATCACGGGCTGTCCGCTCGAAGAAAAGATCTCAGAGATGCATCTGGTCAAGCGCCGCGGGGACAACATCGGCGCACTCGCCCTGATCACGATCGACAATCCGCTGTGCCCCGGTACCGGTCACCGGATCTGTAACGATTGCATGAAAGGTTGCATCTACCAGAAGACAGAGCCGGTCAACATTCCGCAGATCGAAACGAATGCGTTGACCGACGTGCTGTTCATGCCGTGGGGTTTCGAGATCTACAGCCTGCTGACGCGCTGGAATCCGCTGAACGTCAAGCGTCCGTACGCGCTGCCCTACAACGGCAAGAACGTGCTGATCGCTGGTCTGGGTCCGGCTGGATACACGCTGGCGCATTATCTGTCGAATGAGGGCTTCGGCGTCGTCGGGATCGATGGCTTGAAGATCGAGCCGCTGCCTAAGGAACTGGTCGGCGACTGGAAGACGCCGCCCAAGCCGATTCGCGACTTCCGTGACCTCTACGAGGATCTCGACAAGCGGATCATGCTGGGTTTCGGTGGCGTCGCCGAATACGGCATCACGGTACGCTGGGACAAGAACTTCCTAAAGGTGATTTACCTGACGCTCGCGCGGCGACGCAACTTCAGCGTCTACGGCGGCGTTCGTTTCGGCGGCACGCTGACGATCAACGAGGCCTGGGATCTCGGCTTCGACCACATTGCGATCGCTTCGGGGGCCGGCAAGCCGACCGTCATCGACATCAAGAACAATCTGATCCGGGGTATCCGCAAGGCTTCGGATTTCCTGATGGCGCTGCAGTTGACCGGCGCCGCGAAGGAATCGTCCCTGGCGAATCTGCAGGTTCGCCTGCCGGCGGGCGTCATTGGCGGTGGTCTGACAGCCGTCGATACGACAACCGAGCTGCTCGCCTATTATCCGGTGCAGGTCGAGAAGGTGTTGCACCGGTATGAAAAGCTCTGTGCCGCGTTTGGCGAGGACCGCGTGCGGAGTCGTTATGACGCGGAAGAAACCGAGATCCTCGACGAATTCCTGACGCACGGTCGAGCCATCCAGGCCGAGCGGCAGCGTGCCGCCGCGGCCGGCGAGAAGCCCAACTTCGTGCCTTTGCTGGAGCAGTGGGGCGGTGTGACGCTGTTCTACCGCAAGGGCATCAAGGATTCGCCCGCCTACCGGCAGAACCACGAGGAAATCAAGGAAGCGATGGACGAGGGGATCCTGCTCGCCGAGGGCATGAGCCCGCTGGAGGCGCTGGAGGATGCCCATGGCCATCTGCGTGCCGTTCGCTTCGAGAAGCTTGAGGAGACCGAGGGCCGCTGGAAGAAGGCGAGCGAACTCGAAGTGCCGCTGAAGAGTCTGTTCGTCGCGGCCGGAACCTCGCCCAACACGATCTACGAATCCGAGCATCCCGACACCTTCGAGATGGACCGGAAGTTCTACCAGCGCTACGAGCCCATCGCGACCGAGGCCGGCTTCGAGTTCGAGCCGGTCAGCGACACCTTGTGGCCAAAGATCGGCAAGCCGGCGCCCTTCACGTCCTACCGCCGCGGCGGGCGTTACATCACGTTCTACGGCGACAACCATCCGGTCTATGCCGGCAATGTGGTCAAGGCAATGGCCAGCGCGAAGGATGGGCATCCTTACGTCGTGCGGCTGTTCCAAAAGGAACTGGCGGCGCTGGACCCGGGCAGGCAGGCCGAGCGCGATCAGGCCCTGCAGGCGTTCCAGCGGAAGCTGGATGAGGCGTTATGCGCCTACATCGTCGAGATCAACCGGCTGACGCCGACCATCATCGAAGTCATCGTCAAGGCGCCACTGTCCGCGAAGCACTTCTGCCCGGGACAGTTCTATCGGGTCCAGAATTTCGAAGCCCTGGCGCCCGTCGTCGAGGACACCGTGCTGACCACCGAGGGTCTGGCTTTGACCGGCGCCTGGGTCGACAAGGAGCAGGGCCTGATTTCGTTGATTGCCCTCGAAATGGGCAGTTCATCCCGACTGTGCGCGACATGGAAACCCGGCGATCCCCTGGTCGTCATGGGCGTTACCGGCGCGCCGACCGAGATCCACACCGGCGGAACGGTCATGCTTGTGGGTGGCGGGCTCGGCAACGCCGTACTGTTCTCGATCGGACGGGCACTGCGCGCCGCTGGTAATCAGGTCATCTACTTCGCCGGCTATCGCAACCGCGGCGACGTATTCAAGGTGCGCGACATCGAAGCGGCTTCAGACCTGGTGATCTGGGCCGTCGACAAGACGCCGGGCGCCGAGGCGATCCCGCCGCTGCGGCCCCAGGATAAGACCTTCGTCGGCAATATCATCGAGGCGATGCTGGCCTACGCCAAAGGTGAGCTCGGCGCGACACCGATTCATCTGGACGATGTCGACCACATCATCGTGATCGGCTCCGACCGCATGATGTCGGCCGTCAAGGCGGCGCGGCACGGTGTGCTCGCTCCTTATTTGAAACCTCACCATACCGCCATCGGTTCGATCAATTCGCCAATGCAGTGCATGATGAAGGGCGTTTGTGCTCAATGCCTGTGCAAGCACGTCGATCCGGAAACCGGTGAGGAGTATTTCGTCTACTCCTGCTACAACCAGGACCAGGAACTCGACCGGGTCGATTTTCCGAATCTCTATGCGCGTTTGCGGCAGAACTCGGTCCAGGAGAAGCTGGCGGGACTGTGGCTGGATTATCTGCTCACCAAGAAGAGCGCCTGATGGGTTACCGCGGGGCGGGTGCGAGTTGTGACGTCGCGCTTGCCCCGCTCCGTTGGCCTGCATCGGTGCGGTGCTTTCGCCCGACGGGAGTTTTGGTGACTGGGTTTTGGGGTACGACGTTGAGGTTCTGACGACGCGCTCGAGCGCGCTGCTGTGGCTATCGACACGGACGGACGGTGTGGCTTTCGGCTCAGTGCGGGACCGTCAGGACTCTGGACTTCTGCGGCGCGGCTCCCCGGACATACTCATGAGGGAATCCATTGCAACTGCAACCCCAGATTCTGATCATCGATGATGAGCCGGTCAGTGCCGAGAGCCTCAAGGCGCTGCTTCACAGCGAAGGCTACTGTCTCCGCTTCGCCGCTGATGGTCCCTCAGGTCTCGAGATGGCCGAAGCGACGCCGCCCGATCTCATTCTGCTGGATGTCATGATGCCCGTGATGGACGGGTATGAGGTTTGCCGCCGCATAAGGCAAAGCTCCACTCTGGCCGAGGTCCCGGTCGTCATGGTCACCGCGCTCGACGACCGCGAATCCCGGATCGCCGGCATCGAGGCGGGGGCGGACGACTTCATCAGCAAACCGGTCAATCGTAACGAGCTGCGCGCCAGGGTCCGAACGATAACCCGGCTGAATCGTTACCGCCGCCTGTTGGCTCAGGAGTCCCAACTGCGCTGGCTGCTCGAGCAGTCCAAGGACGGCTATGTGCAGATGGATTCGAGCAACCGAATCGTCTATGCGAACCACAAGGCGTGTTTGTTCCTGGGCCTCGATCCGTCGAAACTGGAGGAGCAGGGCGATTTCCTTGCCAAGGCGCGGCAGCAGTACAACCTGGAGCCTCCGGCCGCCTGGGGTGCGTGGGAGGCCCGCAAATCCCATGAGCCGCTGTATTTGGTGCGACCCGAATCCGAGGTTGCGGCCGCATTCTGGATCGGCGTGGATGAGCTGCAGTGCAACGACTGCGGGCCTCTCGGACGTCTGGTGCAACTGCGCGACGTCAGCGCCGAGATGGCCAGTGTCATCGATACCGCCAAACTGAGCCGCCTGATTCCGCACAAGCTCAATACGCCGCTGAATCATATTGCGATGAGCTTGTCGTTGCTGGAAGAGGTACTCAAGGGGCATCCGCTCGAGGCAGACGCCACCGAGTTGCTGACGATCGCACGCGGCGCATCTCAGCAGCTCAACGAGTCGGTCGCTCACATCATGAGTTACATGAGCGTGTCGATGGGGCACCGCCAGCGTGGCAGGTTGGAAATTGCCGAAGCCGAAGCCGTACTCCGCGAGGTTGGTGACGCGTTGGAGTTCGCGCGGGCCGATATCCGCTTCGCGTCGGATGGCGTAGTGTCTCGTCTCGCGATCGAGCGTTCCGCGCTGTCGTTGCTGTTGCACGAGATTCTGGACAACGCGAGGAAGTTCCACCCGGAGCGGCGGCCCGTGATCGACGTCAGCGTGGATGCCGCGCGGTCGGGCAAGGTGCGGCTGCGGGTGGCGGACGATGGGGTCTGCCTCTCCCCGTCACAGATCGAACGGGCGTTTCAGCCGTTCGATCAGGCCGAAAAGTATGCCACCGGAGAAACGCCAGGCATCGGCCTGGGGCTGCCATTGGTGCGCCGCTTGATCTGGCAGGTCGGCGGGGATGTGCGGCTGTTGAATCGCGAGGATGGACCGGGCGTCGTTGTCGAGGTGGAACTGCCCGCCGCGGTCTGATCCCTGGGTATGCGGTCCCGCTAGTCGCGGTGAAATGCCGGGCTGAGCTCATGCACGGCAGCGATCATCGCACCGGCATGTTCCGGGTCTACATCCGGCAGGATGCCGTGACCCAGATTGAAGACATGGCCCGGTGCGCGGCCGTATTCCTGCAATACACGGCGCACTTCGTCGCGTATCACGTCCCGGGATGCGTAAAGCGTCATCGGGTCGAGATTGCCTTGCAGTGCGACCCGGTCGCCAACCCGGGCACGCGCTTCTCCGAGGTCGGTGGTCCAATCCAGGCCGAGTGCATCGAATCCCGCAGAGGCCATGCTGTTCAGCCACTGTCCTCCGCCTTTGGTAAAGAACACCGCGGGAATCCGGCGGTCTTCGTTCTCGCGGTTCAGTCGTTCTGCGACTCGCGCGGCATAGTCCAGCGAGAAGCTTCGATAATGGTGGTGGGCCAGGGTTCCGCCCCAGGTATCGAAGATCATGACGGCGTCTACGCCGGCGGCGATCTGCGCATTCAGATACAGCGCGACGGCATCCGCCAGCTTCGCCAGCAGGGCGTGCAGCAGGGATGGATTTTCGTAGAGCAATCCCTTGATCCGGCGAAAGTCGCGACTGCTCCCGCCTTCGACCATGTAGGTTGCCAGGGTCCACGGGCTGCCGGAGAAACCGATCAGCGGAACCCGCCCCTTTAGCTCGCGCTGGATGAGCCGCACGGCCGCCATGACGTAGTCGAGGTTCTGCTCCGGGTCCGGGATCGGGAGATTGCGGATGTCCTCGGCCCGCCTGACCGGATTGCTGAAGCGAGGACCTTCGCCTTCGACGAAGGTCAGGCCGAGGCCCATGGCGTCCGGTATCGTCAGGATGTCGGAGAAGAGGATGGCTGCGTCCAGCGGATAGCGTTCCAGCGGTTGCAGTGTGACTTCGCAGGCGAGTTCCGGGTTCGTACACAAGCCCATGAAGCTCCCGGCGAGTTCGCGCACCCGGCGATATTCCGGCAGGTAGCGGCCCGCCTGGCGCATCATCCAGACAGGGGTCCGGTCCGTGGGTTGGCGCAGCAGTGCGCGGATCAGGGTGTCGTTCTCTAGCAGCATGACAGGGTTCCGGCGGCGGCTGCGAAGGATCGGGCCGAGCGTCGTCCGAACCCGAGCGGATAAGGGTGGGGGCCGAGCCTCAACTGGAAAGGATCTCGGTCAGTGTCGCTTCGACCGTGGCCGAGTCGATTTCGAGCGGCAGGGTTGCGGTACCGATGCCTTCGAGCAGAATCAGGCGTAGTTTGCCGTCGACGTTCTTCTTGTCGACCGCCATCAGTTCCAGCATGCGTCCTGCGGACAGCTGTCCCGGTTCGAGTTGCGTCGGCAGGCCGGCAGATCGCAGCAGGCTCTCGATACGCCCGACCCCATCGTAACCGAGCCAACCGAGGCGGTGCGACAGCCGAGCCGCCATGCAGGTTCCAATGGCGACTGCCTCCCCGTGGAGATAGGTACCATACCCGCAGCCAGTCTCGATGGCGTGTCCGAAGGTATGGCCGAGATTCAGGGTCGCGCGTACCCCCGTTTCCCGCTCGTCCGCCGCGACGACCGCCGCCTTGTTCCGGCACGACTGTTCGATCGCGTGGGCGAGCGCTTCCGGCTCGCGCTGCACGAGTGCCTTGATGTTGGCCTCGATCCACTCGAAAAACGCGGGGTCGCGGATCAGTCCGTACTTGATCACCTCGGCGAGACCGGCGCTCAGCTCGCGGTCGGGCAAAGTGCACAGCGTGCCCGTATCGGCGATGACGGCCAGCGGCTGGTAAAAGGCGCCGATCATGTTCTTGCCGCGCGGGTGGTTAACCCCGGTCTTTCCACCGACCGAGGAGTCGACTTGCGCCAGGAGTGTCGTGGGGATCTGCACGAAGGGTATGCCGCGCTGGTAGCAGGCTGCGGCGAAGCCTCCCAGATCGCCGATGACTCCGCCGCCCAGGGCGACCAGTGTAGCGTTGCGACTGAAGCGTCGTTCCAGCAGACGGTCCCAGATTTCCGCTGCCGAATCCAGTGTCTTGTACGCCTCTCCGTCCGGAAGGATCAGCTGCTCGATGCGGCGGTCGCCCAGAGCGGCGTTCACCCGGGCCAGATAAAGGGGCGCCACCGTCGCGTTGGTCAGCAGCAGAACCTGCTGCGAGCTGACATGCCGCGCCAGCAGTTCGGCACGATCGATCAGTTCGCGTCCGATGTAGATCGGGTAGCTTCTGTCGCCGAGCTCGACATTCAGCGTCTTCATGTGTCGCCCCGCCCGCTGCAGGCATTCTGATAGGCCTTGGCGATGGACCGGACGGCGGCCTGTCCCGACAGTAAACCCGTGTCGACGGTCACATCCGCGATCTCGGTGTAGAGCGGCTCACGCTCATGGAACAGATCTTCGAGGCGTTGGCGCGGGTCGGCCGTATTGAGCAGCGGGCGGTGCGAGTCGCGTTGGGTGCGTTCGAGTTGTTTCTCGATGCTGCACTTCAGATACGCCACGAAGCCTCGCCGTCGCAGCAGGGCACGGTTCTCGGGCAGGATGACGGCGCCCCCGCCGGTGGCCAGGACGATTTCGTCGCGCGCGCTCAGCTGCGCCAGCATCTCGGCTTCGCGGCGTCGGAAGCCCGCTTCGCCTTCGTATTCGAAGATCATCGGTATCGTGACACCGGTCCGTCGTTCGATTTCCCGGTCGCTGTCGACGAAGTCGCGGCCGAAAGTCTTGGCGAGCAACTTGCCGATGGTCGACTTGCCGGCGCCCATCGGACCGATCAGGAAGATATTCACGTTGACGGCACAGCTCTCGAAACTGGGGCGCAAATCATAGCACGGTGCCCCGCCTGCGGCGGACGCCTTGGGCCTGCATGCGGTTAGCGCGCGGCACCGAGGCTGTCGTTCAGCAGCTTCGGGGTGATGAAAATCAGCAGTTCGCGCTTGTTGTCCTGCACTTCGTCGCGGCGGAAGAAGAAACCGATGCCGGGCAGATCGCCGAAGAACGGGACCTTGTCCACCGTGTTGATGTTGTCGGTTTCGTATATGCCACCCAGCACGACGGTCTCGCCATTGGCAACCTGGGCCGTCGTCTGAATCTCGCGCTTTTCGATGATGATGTTGCCATTCGTCGTCGTGCCGCCGGGTGTGTCCTTTTTGATCAGCAAGTCCATCAGCACGAAATCGTCAGGCGTGATGTGCGGTGTGACGTTGAGTTCGAGTACGACTTCCTTGAACTGGACATTCTGTACGGGCAGGCCCCCGGTCGTGCCCTGCTGGGTGATCTGGACCGGTATCTCGACACCCTGCTTGATGGTGGCCTTGGTCTGGTCCCCGGTAATGACCCGCGGATTCGACAACAGTTCGCTGCGCCCGACGCGCTGTGCCGCCGACAGTTCCAGGTCGAGCAGATAATCCCCGGCTTTCAGCAGCGTGAATCCGGCTGCCGCCGGCGTCACGAAACTGCCGCCTTTGGCGGCGAGATCGACCAGAGCGCTGCCGTAGGTTGCGCCCTGCGTGGCGTCGACGGGCAGCACGCCCTCGGTCGGTACCAGGTAGGCACGCTGGGTTTGCAAGGCACCGGGCACGACCCGGTTGAGTCCTATCTTGGCGCCCAGTTCCCGGAAGAAGTCGTTGCGGGCGATCACGATACGCGACTCGATCAACACCTGCCGAACCGACTTGTCCAGTTGATTGATCAGGTCGCGGATCCGCTCCAGGTTGCGGGCCGTGTCCTTGACGATGAGTTGGTTCGTGCGCGGGTCCACGGTGACGTTCCCGCGGCCCGACAAAATCGATTGCGTCACTTCGGCCGTGGCGGGTCCTTCCGGTGGTTCGTTCAGGTTGCGGAGGTCCTTCAGCGTTGTCGGGTCCGAACGCATCGGTGTGGTCTGGTCGATGGTGCCCATCAGCACCTTCTTGATCTCGTCGGCACGGGTGTATTTGATCTGGATGATCTCGGTGCGCAGCGGCTCCAGGTCCTCGACGATGCGTTGGGCTTCCAGGTCCTCCTTTTCCAGGCGATTGATCTCGTCTGTGGGTGCGACCCGAATGATGTTGCCATCCTGGCGCTTGGCCAGGCCTTTGGATTTCAGCACCAGATCCAGGGCCTGATCCCACGGGACCTCGTTCAGACGCAGCGTGACATTGCCTTGGACGCTGTCGCTGGCGACGATGTTGAGGTTCGTGAAGTCAGCCAGGATTTGCAGCACCGAGCGGACCGGAATGTCCTGAAAATTCAGCGACAGGCGCTCGCCCGAATACTTGATGCCCCGCTTCTTGCTGACTTCTTCGCGTTCGGCGCGGCTCAGTGGCCGGAGTTCGACCGTCAGCACTGTGTCGGTTTGATAGCTCGAGTAGTCGTAGTCGGCCGTGCCCGGCGTAATGACCACTTTCGTGCCGGAACTCGCATCGATGGAGCGGACGGGGGTGGCGAAGTCGGTCACATCGTACTGCCGGGCAACCTGGGACGGTATCGTCGAACCAGGCAGCGTAACGACGATGCGTCCGCCTTCCGGACGCACGTTGACTGCGGCATCGCGGTCGCTCAGCGTGATGATCACGCGCCCCTCGCCACGATCGCCGCGGCGAAAATCGATGCGGTTTACCCGCGAAACGCCGATCGGATCGCGCATGGCTGCCGGTGCGGCATAGCCGGGACTGATCTGGCGGCTGGGCGCTAGCGGTGGATTCGGCGCGCGCCGGTAGGCGCCGTGGGACTGGTCTCCCGTTTTCAGTGTCAATCGGAAGCCGTTGCCTTCGACTTCGCCGGCATAGGGAACCATCGACGCGAGATTCAGAATGACCCGTGTACGACCACCGGCTTCGATCGCCTGCAGGGATTCCGCGCCGTGGGACCGCACCGGAATGAGCGTCTGTTTGAGCCCGTTCCGCGCGCCCGGGAAATCGATCGCCAGCCGAGTCGGATTCTCGGTCATGAACATGCGGGGTGTTGCGATGGGGCTGTCGAAGCTGAACCGGAACGTCAGGTCGCCGTCGGCGGAGGTTGAGAAATCGACGTCCCGTAGCGTACTCAGCTGGGCCCACGCGGGCGCTCCCGCATGGACCAGCAGTACCAGCGCGAAGTACAGCCAGCGTCCAACGCGACTGCGGCCGGGGAAGCGAGTGTGGGTGGGGGGGCAGGGTATCCCTTTCATCGCGTTTTTCGTTCTGCGTCGGGGGTGGCCGAGTCATTCAGGTCGAGGGCAGCCTGCCGCTCTTCCCATGACCCGTTGTTCACGGAAACCAGTTCAACCAGAAAGATGTGGTCGGACGTGATTTCCTGGATTCGCCCGTAGTTCCGCCCCATATGGTTACCAGGGCGTACGCGGTAGATTGTTCCATCGGCTGCCTTGACCAAGCCCCAAAGGGCCCCCTGAAGTCTGATGGTGCCAACCATGCGCAGGCTGTCGAGTTCGTATGCCTCCAGGTCTTCCTTGGTGCGTGAAAGATCCGGGCGGGGTCCAGCGACCGGATGCGGCCGCTCGCTGGTTTCTTCCTTCGCCTCCGCACGGGCGAATGGATCTCTGCGTCCGCTGCCCTCGAAGGTGAATGGCTCGATGGAATGGAATTCCGGCAGCGGTTCGATCCTGCCCTGCTTCCGCGACTTCACTTCGGTGACATACGCCTGCAAATCGCTGATCTCATCGTCCGCGCAGCCGGCAAGCGCTGCCAGGGCACACCACAACGTGGCCCATCCCAGGCGCCGGGGATGTGTTTGTGTTCCTGATCCAGTCATGGTCGCTCGTATTCAGTGAGCCCTTTCGGTCGCGTAATCCGTATCGCTATTTCGGTTTGGGCGGCACCTTGGGTGCCGGTGGTTTGGCCGCGGTTTCGTCCAGGTAGCGATAGGTCTTCACGACGGCATCCATCAGCAACTGTTCCTTGCCGCCCTTCGTGTTGCCTTCGGTACGGCGCGAGATCTTGATGTTGTGGATCGTTACGATCCGGGGCAGTGCGGCCAGTCCGCTGACAAAGGTTCCGAACTTCAGGAAGTCACCCACGACGCGAATCTGGATCGGCAATTCGGCATAGAACTCCTTGTTGACCTCTTCCGCCGGCTTGAACAACTCGAATTCAAGTCCGCTGGCCAGGCCGGTCTGAGACACGTCGACGAGAACGTCCGGTACCTGCGTCTTGTCGGGCAGTTGCTTCAGCAGGTCGCCGAAGGTCTGCTGAATCTCGACCAGTTGCTTCTTGTAGGCTTCGAGGTTTACCGCCTTCTTCTGTTTGATTTCGAAGGTCTGCTTCAGCTGGCTTTCCTGCGCTTCTTCCGCGGCGAGCTCTTCCAGTTGATTCCGTGTATCGAGGTAGTACCAGACCCCGGTGGTGGCGATGCACAGCACGCCGATGACCAGCGCCTTGACCGCCAATGGCCACGTGCCGGCCCGCTCCAAATCCCAGTCGATCTGGGTCAGGTCCAGGTTCATCGGGGCGTTCCTTCCGGTACGGTCGAGATCTGCTCCACGCGGACCGTGAACTGCTTAGCGAGCGGGGTCTTCGTGTCCTTCTCCTTTTCGGTCTGGATCACGTTGAGTATTGGCCGGGTCAGCCAACGGGACGATTCGAGATTCCGGAGATAGGCGGAGACGCGTCCGTTCGATTGTGCGCTACCGTTGATCACCATCTTCTGATCAGTTTGCGTCAGATCGCTCAGGGACACCCCCTCCGGGACCGTTTGTACGATCTCGTCGAACAGGTGCACGACGGCGGGGCGGCTGGTCTGCAACTGCTGGATGACTTCCATGCGGGCTACCAGACGTCGCTTCTGCGTATCCAGGTTCTGGATTTCCTTTATTTTTTCATCCAGCACGCGGATCTCCGACTTCATGAACTCGTTCCGTCGCACTTGGCGATCGATGGTGCGAGCGATATGAAGGTGCACACTGAGCATGACCAATAGGGTACAAAAAACGGCCAGCGCGACCCGCGCGAAGAAATCGCGCTTCTTCTGCTGACGCAGTTCGGCGCGCCACGGCAGCAGATTGATGTGGACGGTCAATCGAAACTCCTTAATGCCAGACCGCAGGCGACCATCAGCGCGGGCGCCTCGGCGCGCAGCGTCGGCGCCTTGATTCTGTTCGCCAGGGCCATGCCGGCAAAGGGATCGGCGATCAGCGTCGGAATCTCCAGCGCGGTTTCCAGATATTCGCGGATGCCCCGGATCTGGGCGCATCCACCGGCCAGCAGCAGTCTGTCCAGCTGGCGGTTCGCGCCGGAGGAGCGAAAGAACTGCAGCGACACGTTGATCTGTCGGGCCATGGCTTGCCGGAACGGGTCCAGCACCTCCTCCAAATAGCTTTCGGGCAGGCCTCCGAGTTTTTTTGCGAGCCCGGCTTCGGCAAAAGAGAGGCCGTACTTGCTCTGGATCTCTTCCGTCAACTCCTTGCCGCCGAACCCCTGCTCGCGGACGTAGACGCTCCGTCCGTCATGCACCACATCGAGTGTCATCATCGTCGCACCGACGTCGGCGATGGCGGTCGTTTGGCCCGCGCCGTGTTCAGGAAGCTGCTCGAGCATCACGCTGAACGCATTTTCCAGCGCATAGGACTCGACATCGACCACGCCGGCTCTGAGGCCGGCCAGATCGAGCGCGGCCAGACGATCGTCGACGTTTTCCTTGCGCGAGGCAACGATGAGCACGTCCATCAATTCCGCATTCCGGGCATTCGGCCCCTGCACTTCGAAGTCCAGGCTGACTTCATCCAGCGGGTACGGAATGTACCGGTCGGCCTCCAGTTCGATCTGCAGTTCGAGTTCGTCATCGCCCAGGGAGGCCGGCATCGTGATGATCTTGGTGATGACCGCCGAGGTGGGTACCGCGACGGCTGCCGTCTTGAGTCGGGTGCCGGATTGCTTGACGACCGCCTTCAAGGCATCGCCCAGGAGTTCCACGTTGGCCACCGTCCGGTCGACAATGGCGCCGGGCGCCAGCGGAGCCACCGCGCATGCCTCGACACGAATCAGCCCGGCTTTATCGCGGCTCAGTTCGAGTAGCTTGACGGCCGCTGTGCTGATGTCGATTCCGAGCAGTCCCGGTTTCGGTCTCTGTAATTGAAACATCGTGTGCCTTCCGTGCGTCCGCTGACCATCAGGAAGCCGGGGTCCGGATCGCCTTAATCGGTGCGTTAGACTGGTACAACCCTGCGCCCGATGGTAATCTGCTGCGCAAACCGATCCTTCGCAACACAATCTCTCGGGCCTCCCGTGGGGCCTCCGTCCAGATCAGCGCCGAGCCTGCGCCCACTTTCCCCCCACTGCTTCACAAATCTTCCTCTCCACGCGTGGCAATTCGCAAGAAAACTGGCTCCTCGGTGTTCGTCAGATTGCTGAAGGGGCTTATAGCCTTCGTTCTGTTCGCGATCCTGTTCGCCGCCGTCGGGTTGCTCGGATTGTACTCCTATCTGGAGCCTCAGCTGCCCGATATCGCTAGCCTGAAGGACGTACGCTACCAGGTACCCATGAGTATCTTCAGTCGCGACGGCAAGTTGATGGCTCAGTATGGCGAGGCGAAACGCTATCCGGTCGCGATCGCCGACGTGCCTGAAGCCATGAAGCAGGCTTTTCTGGCAGCGGAAGATGACCGCTTCTTCAACCATCCCGGGGTGGACTATCAGGGCTTGCTCAGAGCCGTATACACGTTTGCCAGCACTGGCGAGAAGAGGCAGGGGGGCAGCACGATCACGATGCAGGTCGCGCGAAACTTTTTCCTGACCAGCGAAAAGACCTTGGCACGGAAGATCAAGGAGATTCTGCTGGCCATCAAGATCGAGTCGACCCTGCCGAAGGAACAGATCCTCGAGCTTTACCTGAACAAAATCTATTTCGGCCACCATGCGTATGGGATCGCGGCTGCCGGGCAGATCTATTACGGGAAGGAGATACGTGACCTGACGCTCGCAGAGATTGCGATGATCGCCGGCCTGCCGAAAGCGCCGTCCCGCTACAATCCGATCGTCGACGCGCCGCGGGCCTTGGAACGGCGCAATTACGTTCTGCAGCGGATGGGCAAGCTCGGTTTCATCTCCCCGGAGCAGTTCCGGGAAGCGCTCGCACAGCCGAATACCGCGCGACTGCACACTCGAGCGATTGAACTGTCGGCGCCGTATGTCGCCGAAATGGCGCGCAATGAAATGGTCCAGCGCTACGGTGAAGACGCCTATGTCAATGGCTATCAGGTTCACACGACGATCGACAGCCGCTTGCAGCTCGAAGCCGAAAAGTCGCTCCGGAAGTCGTTGCGGCGTTACGACATGCACCGCGGTTATCGCAGCAGCAAGCAGCGCATAGACCTAAAGAAAGCCAAGACCGATGCGGACTGGGAGGAGGCGTTGCGCAAGATTCCGAGCGGTGGCGAGACCGTGCCGGGGGTCGTGATCTCGCTGAAGGACCGTTCCGCAACCGTTTATGTGGCCGGTACCGGACTGACGGAGGTCGACTTCGATCAGAGCGGTTGGACGCGTAATCCCCGTGAAGGCCTCAAGCCGGGGTCCATCGTCCGGCTCTCGGTCAAGGATGGGGGCGCCTGGGTGTTGGCGCAAGTGCCGGAGGTCGAAGGCGCCATCGTCGCTTTGGATCCGAAGGATGGGGCTCTGATTGCCTTGGTGGGGGGTTACGATTTCGCGTTGAGCAGCTTCAACCGCGCCACTCAGTCCCAACGCCAGCCGGGTTCCGGCTTCAAGCCCATCGTTTATGCGACGGCCATGGAGAACGGTTACACCCCGGCCAGTGTGGTCGTCGACGGTCCGATCGCGGTCAAAGACGAGTCGCAAAGCGGTGGGGTCTGGCGCCCGAAAAATTCGGGTGGCAAGTTCATGGGGCCGGTACGGCTTCGGGTGGCTCTCGCGAAGAGCCGGAATCTGGTCTCGGTGCGCCTGATGAAGGATGTGGGCACCGACAAGGTGCTCGAGATGGCGAACCGCTTCGGCTTCACCAGCGACGAACTGCCACGTGGTCTGTCACTGGCGCTGGGCAGCGGTCATGCCAGTCCGCTCCGGATGGCGCAAGCTTACGCCCCATTTGCCAACGGCGGCTTTCGAGTCGATCCTTATGTGATCGCCCGGATCGAGACACCCGACGGTGAAACGATCTTCGAGGCGAAGCCGCCCAGGGCCTGCCCGGAATGCCCGCTGGACGCCGAGCCGGCTGAGCCGGTCGCCCCGCGAATCCTGTCGCCGCAGGTGCATTACATGATGAACTCGATGTTGCAGGACGTCATTCGCACAGGTACGGCGAAGAAGGCGTTGCAACTCAGACGGAAAGACCTTGGTGGCAAGACGGGTACCACCAACCGCTCGCGTGACGTCTGGTTCAACGGCTACTCCCCGGCCCTGGTGACGGTGTGCTGGATGGGCTTCGATTCGTTCAAGTCGTTGGGCAAGCAGACAGGGGGTGACTTGGCGCTGCCAATGTGGATCGATTTCATGAAGACGGCGCTCGCCGACGTGCCTGAGGAATCCTTTCAGCAACCGGAAGGACTGACGGCCACCCGTATCGACCCCAAGTCGGGTATGCTCGCAGGGAAGGGCCAGGACGCCGGGGTCATGGAGCTGTTCCCATCGGACAAGGTTCCCAAAAAGCGTGCGGTGCCTAAGCCGGCCAAACGCAAGCCGAAGCCCGGCGAGGGAGGGGAGTTCAGCGAATTCGGTGGCTCATCCCGGGCGCCCAGTCGCGGTGGTGGCGGTTCCAGTCGGTCTATCGAGTCCCTCTTTTAACGTTTCGAACGCTTTGCCAACAGCGGGGAACCGCCGTGAATGCTCGCGACAGGGTCCAGTTCCGAATCGCCCAGGAAGCGGCTCGGGTGATGATCGAGGATGGCGTGGAGGATTATGGCAGGGCCAAGCTCAAGGCTGCCGAGCGGCTGGGGTTGCGTGACGTCCGGCAACTGCCGCGCAACGATGTGATCGATCTCGCGCGCCAGGAGTATCACCGGCTCTACCGGGATGCATCACACGAGTGCAGGTTGCTGAGCTTGCGGCGCATCGCGGTGGAAATCATGGCGCAGCTCGAGGCCTTTTCCCCCTGTCTCGTTGGTGATGCCGTCGCCGGCGACGCCGGGCCGCACAGCCCGGTCACGATTCAGGTTTTCCCCGAAGCGCCGGAGCAGGTCATCACGAAGCTGCTCGATGCACGCATTCCCTTTCGGGAGACCAGCCACCAGATCGCGGGCCGGATAGGGTTCGTGGAAGTACCCGGACTCCGTTTTTTTGCTGGCCAGTCGCGCGTGGACATCGTGATCCTCGCTCCAGACGGAGCGGGTCGTCATTGGGTGCGGCGCAAGAGCCAGCTTCCGAAGCTGTCGCTGGCCGAGTTGCGCAGACTGCTCGAGGATCAGCCGGGTTCGTCGCCGGACCGAAATACCAGGTGGACTACCTGAGGTGAGTGCGGCGCCGAGAAGGCCGCACTGTGGACGTGCCGGAGCGAGGCCGGAGGCGTGGGATGACGCTGGTAACGACCGGTCGGCGCGGCGAGCCGCGCCGATGCAGCGCGCTGCCCCGAGTGATCAGCCGCGGGCGTACTTGCGGCGGAACTTGTCGACCCTGCCGGCGGTGTCGACGATTTTCTGCTTGCCTGTATAGAATGGATGGCAGGCCGAGCACACTTCGACGTGTAGCGGCTCGCCGAGGGTGGAGCGAGTCTCAAACGTGGCGCCGCAACTGCAGGTCACGGATATCGTCTTGTACTCCGGGTGAATATCGGGCTTCATGGACTGGGTCTCCCAACTGGGCTGGCGCGAAAAGCCCCTAAGTCTACTTGACTAACCGCTACGCATCAAGCAAACCGAATCGGGCCAAGGTGACAGCCGCTTCGGTCACCGACCTTGCGCACTGATTCGCCCCGCCATTTCAGTTCTTTACCAGAGCATGCGCATCATCACGTTGAACGTTAACGGCATCCGGGCGGGTGCCCGAAAAGGGTTTTTCGACTGGCTACCACAACAGAATGCTGATGTCGTCTGCCTCCAGGAGATCAAGGGACAGACGCATCAGCTGACGGATCCCTTGTACTGGCCGGAAGGTTTGAGCTGTTATTACCTGGACGCCGAGAAGCCAGGGTATAGCGGCGTCGCATTGTATGCCGTGCGCGAACCGGATGAGGTCATCCAGGGGCTGGGCTGGCCGGACATGGACCGCGAGGCACGCTATCTGGAGGCTCGTTTCGGCAAGCTCAGCGTCGTTTCGCTCTACCTGCCATCCGGTTCGTCCAGCGAGGAACGGCAGGCAGTCAAATTCGACTTTCTGGAACGCTTCCTGCCGGTTATGGCCGAATTGATGCAGTCCGGTCGTGATTACGTCCTGTGCGGCGACTGGAACATTGCGCACAAGCCGATCGACCTGAAAAACTGGCGTTCCAACCAAAAGAACTCCGGCTTCCTGCCCGAGGAGCGTGCCTGGCTGGACAAGGTGTTCGACGAGCAGCGTTGGGTCGATGCGTTCCGTGTCGTGAACCCCGAGTCCGATCAGTACACCTGGTGGTCGAATCGGGGGCAAGCCTGGGCCAAGAACGTGGGCTGGCGGATCGACTATCAGATCGTGACGCCGTCGCTCCGGGACTGTATCCGTTCAGCGGCCATTTACAAAGATGAGCTATTCTCCGATCACGCCCCTCTGACCATCGATTATGACTACCCATTCCCCGCGTGAGGCCTTGCTGAACCGGCGCATGCTGATTTGCGTGTTGACCGGGTTTTCCTCCGGTCTGCCGTTGTTCGTGCTGATCAGTCTGCTATCGGCCTGGCTCCGGGAGGGGGGCGTCGACCTGAAGGCGATCGGCCTGCTGGCGCTGGTCCAGTTCCCCTACATCTGGAAGTTTCTGTGGGCGCCGCTATGCGATCGCTACGGTTTCCGTCTCGGTCGCCGCCGCTCGTGGATGCTCGTGACGCAGCTGGGCTTGTTGCTGACGCTGCCGGCCTTCGGGTTTTTTGCGCCGCAGCCGGATCTCGGGACGATCTCGGCGCTGGCGGTCGTCGTGGCGTTCTTCTCCGCGACTCAGGATATTGCGATCGACGCTTACCGACGCGAACTACTGCGGGATGAGGAGCAGGGTCTCGGCAACGTGATCCATGTGAATGCCTACAAGGTGTCAAGTCTGATTCCCGGTTCGCTGTCGCTGATTCTGGCGGATCACCTGTCATGGCAGGCGGTCTATTGGATTACCGCTTTGTTCATGCTGCCCGGCTTGTTGTTGACGCTGCTCGTGCGCGAACCCGAGGCCGCCGAGCGGGTGCCGACGACCCTGCGGCGCGCCGTGGTCGAGCCTTTTCGGGAGTTCGTCGGCCGGAACGGCTGGGTTTCCGCTCTCACCGTGCTGGCCTTCATCTTCTTCTACAAGCTGGGCGACAGCATGGCGACCGCGCTGGTCACGCCCTTCTACCTGGACATGGGCTACTCGAAAACCGAGATCGGCATGATCGCCAAACATGCCGGCTTGTGGCCTAACGTGGCCGGCGGCATTTTCGGTGGGATCTGGATGGTCTACCTGGGCACGCACCGGGCGTTGTGGGTCTTTGGCATGCTGCAGGCGCTCGTGATACTCGGCTTCGCGTGGCTGGCGACGGCAGGGCATACGCTGGTGGGCCTGGCGTCGGTGATCGGGGCCGAGGCCTTCGGCGTCGGGCTTGGCACCGCGGCCTTCGTGGCTTATATCGCCAGCACGACGAATCCGGCTTATACGGCAACCCAGTTCGCGCTGTTCACGAGTCTGGCCGCGACGCCGCGGACGCTGGCCAATGCCTTCACCGGGTTTCTCGTCGAGGGCGGGGATCTGAAGCTGGGCGGCCTGACCTTGTTCCACGTCGAGGCGCTGGGCTGGGAGCGCTTCTTCTGGCTGTGTTTCATGGCGGCGGCCCCGGGAATGCTGCTGCTGTTCTTCATCGCGCCCTGGAACGGAACGCCCCGGAGCTTTGGCAGGCCGGCGGCCGAGTCCGACCGCGCGGCCTGAAGCGGCGCTACTTCTTGACGTACAGATCGGTGATCGAGCCTTCGATCATCTCTGCAGCGAAGGCAAAGGTCTCGGACAGGGTCGGATGAGGGTGGATGGTCAGCGCGATGTCCTCGACGTCGGCTCCCATCTCCAGTGCCAGCATCGCTTCTGCGATCAGGTCGCCGGCATGCGGCCCGACCATGCCGACGCCGAGCAGACGCTTCGTGGCCTTGTCGCTGATCATCTTGGTCAGCCCCTCGCGCCGTCCCATGCCCAGCGCACGTCCGCTGGCGGCCCACGGGAACACGGCTTTTTCGAACTCTATCCCCTGCGCCTTGGCCTCGGCTTCGGAAAGCCCCATCCAGGCGACTTCCGGGTCGGTGTAGGCCACCGATGGAATCGACAGGGCCTGAAAGGCGCTGGGGTGTCCGGCGATCACTTCCGCGGCGACCTTGCCCTGATGCGTGGCCTTGTGCGCCAACATCGGGTTTCCGACCACGTCACCGATGGCAAAGATGTGTGGCACATTCGTGCGCTGTTTGTCGTCGACAGGGATGAAGCCCCGTTCGTCGACCTGAATGCCGGCGCTGGTGGCTCCGATTGCCGTACCGTTCGGTTTCCGCCCGACGGCGACCAGAACCCGGTCGAACAGATCGGACGCAGGCGCCCCTTCGCCCTCGAAGGCCACCCGCAGACCGGCCTCCTCGGACTGAATGGAACTGACCTTGGTCTTCAGGAAGATGTTCTCGTACTGCTTCTGGATCCGCTGCGCAAGCGGCTTCACCAGTTCCGGGTCGCAGCCCGGAATCAGTTGGTCCATCAACTCGACGACGGTAATCTTCGAGCCCAACGCGTGATAGAAGCACGCCATTTCGAGGCCGATGATGCCGCCGCCTACGATCAGCAAGCGGGTCGGCACGTCCTTGAGTTCCAGTGCGTCGGTCGAATCCATCAGACGCGGGTCATCGTATGGAAAGCCCGGAATCTTCACCGGCGTGGACCCGGCCGCGATGATCGCGTGGTCGAACGTGATCGTCGTTGCGCCCTCGGGCGATTCGACGCGGATTTCCCGATCCGAAGCGAAGCTGCCCAGGCCATGCACGACCGTGACCTGGCGCTGCTTTGCCAGCCCGGCCAGACCGGTATTGAGAGTCTTGACGATACGGCCCTTCCAGTCCCGCAGCTTGTCGAGATCGATTTCCGGCGGCGCGAAACGGATGCCGAACGGGGCGCTTTCCTCGGCGTCGTGGATCACGTGTGCGACATGCAACAGGGCCTTCGACGGAATGCAGCCGACGTTCAGGCACACGCCGCCAAGTGCGGCGTAGCGCTCGATCAGCACGACGCGCTTGCCGAGGTCGGCAGCACGAAACGCGGCCGTGTAGCCGCCCGGTCCGGCGCCGAGCACGACGACCTCGGCATGCAGACTATTCCCTGATGTAGTGGCGGAGGATTCGGTGGCCATGGTGCTCCCTAGCGTTGGTGCAATGGTGTCTCGGAGGAGTTCGTGTTGTCCGTGCCGGGCCTCGGTTCGGGCTGCGCGTGCTGCCGCAAGAAGTCGGTGACCGCCGTGGACGCGGTCGTTGCGGAGCCAAGACTCCGCAACGAGCAAGAGATCAGAGCAGTACGCGCCGCAGGTCGCCCAGCAACTGCGCCAGGGTTGCGGCGAACCGCGCGGCTTCGGCGCCGTCGATGACCCGATGATCGTAGGACAGCGACAGCGGCAGCATCAGTCTCGGAACCCACTGGCCATTTTGATAGACCGGTTTCAGTTGAGCCTTGCAAACGCCCAGAATGGAGACTTCGGGTGCGTTGACGATGGGCGTGAACGACGTGCCGCCTATGCCGCCCAGGCTGGAAATCGTGAAGGTACCGCCCTGCAGGTCCGTGTTGCGGAGCTTCCGATTGCGCGCACGCACGCCCAGTTCGGCCAGCTCCGCGGCGATTTCGTAGACGCTCTTGCGGTCGGCATCGCGTAGCACCGGCACCACGAGCCCATCGGGGGTGTCGACGGCAAAGCCGAGGTGGTAGTACTGCTTGAGGATCAGCTCCTCGCCGTTGGCCGCCAGAGACGCATTGAAGTTCGGGAAGGCCTTCAGCGTCGCGATGACGGCCTTCATGATGAACGGCAGCAGCGTCAGCTTGACCTCGCGCCGTTCGGCCTCCTGCTTGAGTGACACGCGGAAGGCTTCCAGGTCGGTGATGTCCGCCTCGTCCTGATGGGTGACATGTGGGATCCCCACCCAGGCGCGATGCAAGTTGGTGGCCGACAGCTTCTTGATCCGGGACATCGGCTTCCGGTCCACCGGGCCGAACTGCGAGAAATCGATCTCGACCGGCTCCGGCAGCGAAAAGCCAGACGCTGCGGTTCGCTCCGGTTGCTGGAGGCGCTGCTTGATGAAATTCTGCACATCCTCCTTCAGGATCCGCCCCTTGATGCCGGTTCCGCGAATCTGAGCGAGATCGGCGCCCAGTTCCCGCGCGAACTTCCGTACGGACGGGCTGGCGTGCGGCGGCGCCCCCTCGCCAAGTGGAGTGGTCGTTGGTGGCGGCGGTGCTACCGCGGCGGTAACCTGAGCCGGTTGTGGCGTCGCCGCCGGGGCGGAAGGGGGCGCCGTGGCGGCAGCGGGCGGCTCCGCTGTGGGCTCGGGCTTTGGCGGTGCGGCAGCTGCTGCCGGTGCCGGTTCGCTCGCGGCAGTCGGCGCGTCCCCCTCTTCGACCACCAGCGTGAGAATCGGGGATCCCTGGCTGACGCGGTCACCCAGTTGCACCTTCACTTCCTTGACCGTGCCCCCGAACGGGGAGGGCACTTCCATGGCCGCCTTGTCGCTCTCCAGTGCGATCAGTGAATCATCCGCCTTGACCGCATCACCGGTCTTGACCAGGACCTCGATGATTTCGACGTTCTTGTAGTCACCGATATCCGGAACGGATACCACCGCTTCTCGACCCATAGATGAATTCCTAGACCGTCAGAGGATTGGGCTTTTCCGGATCGATCTCGTAGCGCTTCAGCGCCTCCGTGACCTTCTCCACCGGGATCTGGCCTTCATCGGCCAGGGACTTGAGCGCGGCGACCGCGATGTAGTAACGGTCAACCTCGAAGAAACGGCGCAGCGCCTTGCGGCCGTCGCTGCGGCCGTAGCCATCGGTGCCGAGGACCGTGTAGTGCCGCGGTACCCAGGCGCGGATCATGTCGGGCACGGTCTTCATGTAGTCCGTTGCCGCGACGATGGGGCCCTTGGTGGGCGCCAGACATTCCTCGACGTAACTGATTCGCTTCGGCTGGTCGGGATGCAGGAGGTTCCAGCGTTCCTTTTCGAGCGCATCACGCCGCAACTCGCCAAAGCTTGTGGCGCTCCAGACATTGGCCTTGATGCCGAAGTCGTCGTCGAGGAGCTTTGCCGCGGCGATGCTTTCGCGGAGTATCGTGCCGCTGCCCAGCAGTTGTACCGATGCCTTTTTTCCCGAGTCATGGATCTGGTACAGGCCCTTGATGATCCCTTGCTCCGATCCCTTCGGCATGTCCGGATGCGTGTAGTTTTCGTTCATGACCGTGATGTAGTAGAAGACACTCTCGCCTTCCTGATACATCCGGCGCAGGCCGTCCTGAACGATAACCGCCAGTTCGTAGGCGAACGTCGGGTCGTAGCTGACACAATTGGGAATCGTCGACATCGTCAACAGGCTATGACCGTCCTGATGCTGCAGGCCTTCTCCGGCCAGCGTCGTGCGACCGGCCGTTCCGCCCATCAAGAAGCCACGTACCTGCATGTCGCCCGCGGCCCACAGCAGATCGCCGACCCGCTGGTAGCCGAACATCGAGTAGTAGATGTAGAACGGGATCATCTGCACGCCGCAGCTGCTGTAAGCCGTTCCTGCGGCGATCCACGAGCAGGCGGAGCCTGCTTCGTTGATGCCTTCCTCGAGGATTTGCCCGGTCTTGTCCTCGCGGTAGTACATGATCTGGTCGGCGTCTTCAGGCGTGTAGAGCTGGCCGACCGACGAGTAGATACTGTACTGGCGGAACAAGCCCTCCATGCCGAAGGTACGCGCCTCATCCGGCACGATGGGGACGATGTAGCGGCCCAGCTTCTTGTCGCGCAGCAGGATCGTCAGCATGCGGACGAAGACCATCGTCGTCGACAGCTCCCGGTCCTCGCTGTTCTTCAGCAGGCTTTCGAACAGGCTGAGATCCGGTACCTGCAGCAACGGCGCCTGCTCCCGCCGCGCCGGCAGGTAGCCGCCGAGCGCGTGCCGGCGCTCCTGCAGATACTTCATCTCCGGGCTATCCTCGGGTGGCTTGTAGAACGGGATTTCCGCCAGGCGGTCGTCCGAGACCGGGATGTTGAAGCGGTCGCGGAAGGCGCGCAGCGCCTCCTCGTTCATTTTCTTCTGCTGGTGCGTGATGTTCTGGCCTTCGCCTGCGCGGCCCATGCCGTAGCCCTTGACGGTCTTGGCCAGGATTACGGTCGGCTGACCCTTGTGGTGCACGGCCGCATGGTAGGCCGCGTAAACCTTGTGGGGGTCATGACCGCCGCGATTGAGTCGCCAGATGTCCTCGTCGGACATGTTGGCGACCATCTCGAGCAACTCGGGGTATTTGCCGAAGAAGTGCTGGCGCGTGTAGGCCCCGCCCTTGGCCTTGTAGTTCTGGTACTCGCCGTCCACGGCCTCTTCCATGCGCTTGATCAGCAGGCCGGAATGATCCTTCAGGAACAGCGGATCCCAGTATGAGCCCCAGATGACCTTGATCACGTTCCAGCCGGCGCCGCGGAATTCCGCTTCCAGTTCCTGGATAATCTTGCCGTCGCCGCGCACCGGACCATCGAGACGCTGCAGATTGCAGTTGATCACGAAGACCAGGTTGTCCAGCTTCTCGCGTCCGGCCAGGCCAATCGCACCGCGGGATTCCGGCTCGTCCATTTCACCGTCGCCGCCGAAGAACCAGACCTTGCGTTCTTCGGTCTTGAGAATGTCGCGGTTCTGAAGATATTTAAGGAAGCGGGCCTGATAGATCGACATGATGGGACCAAGCCCCATCGATACGGTCGGAAACTGCCAGAAATCCGGCATCAGCCATGGATGCGGGTAGGAAGACAGGCCGCCGCCGTCCACCTCCTGGCGGAAACGTTTGAGCTGCTCTTCGGTCAACCGGCCTTCCAGGTAAGCGCGCGAATAAATGCCCGGCGCCGCGTGGCCCTGGAAGTAGATCAGGTCGCCGCCATGTTCCTTGGTGGGTGCACGCCAGAAATGGTTGAACCCGACGTCGTAGAGCGTGGCCGCCGACGCGAAGCTGGCGATATGCCCACCGTATTCACTCGACTTGCGGTTGGCTTGCAGTACCATCGCCAGCGCGTTCCAGCGCACGTATGAACGGATGCGACCCTCGATTTCCTGGTCGCCCGGTATGCGGGCTTCCATTTGCGGCGGGATGGTATTGAGGTAGGCCGTATTCGCCTTGTACGGCAGGTTCGCGCCCGAGCGGCGAGCCTTCTCGACGAGGGACTCGATCAGGAAATGCGCCCGCTCGATTCCCTCCTGCTCGATGACCGCGGCCAGCGCATCGAGCCATTCCCGCGTCTCGCCGGGGTCGACATCGCGGTCGTGTGGGACTTGCGCGAGCGTGAGGGGATTGACTGCTGCCATGTGTGCCTTTACGTACGCTGGGGTTTGAACAATCGGCGGATTATAGTCTTACCGCTCCCCTGGTATCCATGCCCCAAGGGGGAAACGGTTTGTGGACGGGGAGGGATGGTGCGCGGGTGTTTGCACTCAGAGCGCGAACAGGGACAACAGGCCGCGGGCCGCGGTTTCCGGGTCGTTTTCGCCGAAGACGGCATCGACCACGGCCAGCAGATCCGCGCCGGCTTCGATGAGCTCCCCGCCATTTCTTTTCGTGATGCCGCCGATCGCGACGATCGGGATTGCCAGCCGTGATCGGGCGGCTAGCAAGGTATCGAGACGAGCGGGAGAGGCCAGAGGTTTGGTGACTGAGGAGAAGAACCGGCCGAAAGCGACATAGTCTGCACCCTGGGTCGCCGCATGTTCGGCTCGTGCCAACGAGTCGTAACAGGAGATGCCGATGATCGACCGCGCGCCCAGCAGGGCGCGGGCTTCCATTATCGAAACGTCCTCGCGGCCCAAATGTACGCCGTCCGCCCCGATGCTGGCCGCTAACTCGGCGTCATCGTTGATGATGAGCGGGACGTTGAATTCCCGGCAGATACTCCTCAGAAGCGCGGCTTTGCGGGCCCGTTCCGAAGGCAGCTTCTCGCGCAACTGAACTACTGCGGCGCCACCCTGCAAGGCGCTCGTGACTGAGGCGGTAAGCGCCGCATGCGGCTCACCATCGCGCGTGATGACGTAAAGACCGCGGCGCGGGAACGGCAACGGGCCCATGCGCCTGGTCAGGCGTAACGCCTCGCCAGCGACCCGGTTACCAGCCCCACGGGCCCCACATGCCCCAATTCATCGCCGCGTCTTCGTTCATCATTGCCGCCTGCCGCTGTTCGTCGGCGATCGACTTCTGTATGGCGAGCTGCTGATAGCGCTGATAAGCCGCGCCGTCACCAGCGTAGAGGCATTGGCAATATTTGGCGTCGGCGTAAATGAAACGCACCGAGTCGTTTTCGTTGTGCGGAACCAGTTTGAGCTGGGTCAGCGTCTGGAGGTGGGCTTTTTTGTCCGGTGTGTCAGCGTATTTGATCTGGAAGCCCGACGCCGCGAGCATCTGCTCGATGTCGGTGACTTCGTTGCGCTCGATTGCGGCGCACCCACTCATCAGACCGGCTACGGATGCCGCGATGATCACGCCCCGGATGTTCTCTATGCCCATGCCTCGAATCCCTCGTGTGACGAAATACCCAGAGGGACTATTATGCCGGAAGTTCGTGCTGGCTGCCCTCGCCTTGGCCGACCCACGGCCGGTTCGCGCCTAACCGTGTTCCCACAGTTCTACAGACCGCCCCCATACGGGCCCCACATATCCCAGCGCATGCGGTTGGCGTGGTTCCACATGGTCTGTTGCCGCTGCTGGTCCATCTTGGAATTTTTGCGCGCGTAGTCCTGGTACCGCTTGTAGGCGGCCTGATCGCCAACATAGAGGCACTGGCAGTAGGTCGCGTCGGCATAAACAAAGCGGGGCGTGTCGCCGTCCTTGTGTCCTGTGATATCCAGCTGTGGCAGGGACTGGAGATGCGCCATTTTCTCGGGCGTATCCGCGAGCTTCTCTTCAAATCCGGCGGCGATGAGCATTTGTTCGACTTCCGTGACCTGCCCCTTCTCCATGGTCGCACAACCCGACGCAGTAAAGGCTACAAGAAGCGTGGTCAGGCTTCCGGCCCAGTTCGGGCGCAGTCGCGTTGCGGCGTTCATGTTCATCATCGGGTTTCGGTTCTCCGACTTGGTTATGGGTGGATCGGCAGCGTCTGAGGCCGCCGAAGAGCAGGCAGGCTGGTCCGCTTGCGCCATCTCTTCCGGATACTACACGGGGTCCGCGCAGCTTGACAAAGGACTGACTGAGCCATCGCCGGGAAAGCGTTGGGGCGTGCGCTTGGTGAGACTCGCAATCAGAAGGACTGTGGTGGGGTTGAACTGATCGCTTGCGCGGATCGTCCTTGAGCCGGTTGCCGGGGGCGCAGCAGGCCCGCAGTTCGACGAGGACTCCCGTCATTCAAGAGCGCTGCGCAGTGAGGAACCACCCCGATTCAGGTCGGAGGGGTAGTGCATGCTGCGTGGGCGAGCGGCGGGGCGAGCGGGTGTGTGCAGCCAGACGCCAAGGCTCAGGATGCCCAGTACGGCAAGGATCCCGTCGGCAACCCAGACCCAGAACAATCGCGTTCCCGCCTGCGTCATGAGTTCGGCCCCCAGTTGATTGCGAATCTCGTGCAGCAGGTCGGTGCTCGCTTCGCGATAGACAAGATAGCTGGCCACCCCGATGACGAGCAGACCGAAAAGGCGCCGCAGCGCCGTGCCATTGACGAAGCGTGCGATCAGTGCGCCCAGAAGACTGCCGCCGACTGTCCCGCCGACGATGATGCCGGCCAGATCGAGATCGATGCTGACGTGCTGGATGTGCCCCGCGAGGGCGGCGAAAGACTGCAATGCCAGCACCATCAAGGAAGTGCCGACGGCCGACTGCATGGGCAGCCCTCCCAGCAAGGCCAGGGCGGGCACGATCAAAAAGCCGCCGCCGGCACCGACCAGTCCGGTAAGGCAGCCTACCAGAATGCCGTCGAACGCGATGGCCAATAGTGGCAGGTGGGCTGGACACAGCGGGCCTCCGAGCTCACTTTCGGGTGTCCGCCGGCTGCTGCTCAGCATCGCAAACGCCGTCCCGAACATCAGCATCGCGAAACCCAGCAGCAGGACGCTGCTTGGAACGAACTCGGCCAGGCGCCCGCCGGCATAGGCGCCGAGCATGCTGGCGAGCCCGAACGAAAGGCCGGTCTTCCAGCAGACACTCCCGCGCAGGGCGCGACCGATCATGGCCACCGCACTCGTCGTTCCAACGACCAGCAGCGAGGTCGCGATGGCCGCTTTGGGCTCCATGTGGACGAGATAGACCAACAGGGGTAGCGTCAGTATCGAGCCGCCGCCGCCGAGCAGTCCCAGCAGCAGTCCGATCCCCGCCGAGAGGATGACGATCAGCGTCATGACCGGTTTACTCCGTTGCAGTCAGCGAACGGTGCGCTGGAGGTGTCTGGCGTTGAGGTGCGGTTCATCGAAGCAGCTGCTCGGGTCAGTGGCGATGCAGCAGGCTGCCAGCTACTTCCGTGCCAGGGAATGACAACGGGGCGTGCGTTGCGGCACGGGCTCCGGTGGCCGCAGGTCGTCGGTCTGGGGATCTCGCGAGAGAGGGAGGTTCGAATGTCTCGGTCTGTTTCGTAGTGAAACGTGTGAGGCGCCTTGAAACGGGCGCCTTAACGCTCCGCTCGGCGGTCAAAGCGCGGGACTGGGAAAATCTTGACGAGCCGCTCGGACAGCCTGGATGCGCAGGTCGCGTAGCGCTTGTCCGAAGGCTTCGCCGCGGAGGCCGCGTTCCGTCAGGGCCTGGGTCTTTACCTGGCGGGCGGCGTTGCGCGCTGCGCGGATCCAGTCGGCTTGCGGGTAAGGTCGGTTCTCATAACCCGCACGCCCACGGGCGTCGGCTTCGCAGGCCAGGAGAAAGTTCTGGGTGTCGTCGCCGCGATGAAAGGCGTCGATGCGCTGGAGCAGGTCCACGAGCGTCGCGGCACGCAATTCGAAGACACGGTGACACGTCCCGTGATGGAGCATGACCTTCTCGGCCAGTTTGCGGTAGGCATTCGGAACCTTGAGCCGAGTGCACAGATCGCGGAGGGGGGCGAGCCCGCGCTGTTCGTGTCCGTGATGACGCGGGATTAGCTCCGGCGGTGTGGTGCCTTTGCCCAGGTCGTGCATCAATGCCGCGAAGCGCACGCAGGCATCTTCGCTCAGACGGACCGCCTGGTCGAGCACCATCAGGGTATGCAACCCGGTGTCAATCTCCGGATGGTACTCAGCTCGTTGCGGGATACCGAACAGGCGTTCGATCTCCGGAAACAGCACGCGCAACGCACCGCAGGATCTCAACGTTTCGAAAAAGGCGCGAGGCACCGCTTCGCCGAGCGCGCGTTCCAGTTCCAGCCAGACCCGCTCCGGCACCAGCGCGTCAGCTTCCCCGGCAGCGACCATTTCGTCCATCAGGCGCCGCGTCTCCTCGGCAACCGTGAATCCGATGCCCGCGTAGCGAGCGGCAAAGCGCGCAATCCTCAGAATCCTTACTGGGTCCTCCCGGAATGCCGGCGACACGTGGCGCAGGCAGCGGCCTTCGAGATCACGCTGGCCTCCGTAGGGATCGATCAGCCGGCCGTTCTCATCGATTGCCATCGCGTTGATGGTGAGGTCGCGTCGGAGCAGGTCGTCCTCGAGCGTGACGTCGGGGCCAGTATGCACGGCGAAGCCGCGGTATCCCGGCGCCGTTTTGCGCTCGGTTCGCGCCAGCGCGTGCTCCTCGTGCGTTTTCGGGTGCAAAAACACCGGAAAGTCCTTGCCGACGGGTTTGAACCCCAGTGCGATCATCTGCTCAGGCGTGGCGCCGATCACGACCCAGTCGCGTTCTGAAACCGGTCGCCCCAGGAGTTGGTCGCGCACGGCGCCGCCGACGAGATAGCGCTTCATGTTGCGGTTGTTGAAGGGATACCTGATAGGATTCGAGCATTCTAATCGGGGCGTAACGGTCTATGTGGGAATCCCTGCTGCTGTACCTGATCTGTGGGGCCATCGCCGGTCTGGCGGCCGGCTTGTTCGGTATCGGTGGCGGCATCGTGATCGTGCCGTTTCTCGCCTGGTTGCTTCCAGGTCAAGGCTTCCCGGATTCTCTCGTGATGCTGTCGGCAGTCGCCACATCGCTGGCGACTATCGTCGTCACGTCCATATCATCGGTCTCCGCGCATCACCGCCAAGGCGCGGTCTCGTGGCCCACCGTGTGGCGTCTGGCGCCCGGCCTCGTTCTAGGTTCGATCCTGGGGCCACTGGTCGCCCGACACCTGCCGGTGCCGGTGTTCAAGTCGCTGTTCGGACTGTTCCTCTGGTGGGTTGCTGCGCGGACGTTGGGGCAGTCACGGCGCGGCGCCCCGATGCACCCGACTGCGGGCGTGGCCTTTGCCGCTTTCGGGACACTGATCGGGCTCTCATCGGCGGTACTCGGTATCGGCGGAGGCACCTTGAGCGTGCCGTACCTGTTGCGTAACGGTTATCCAATGACCGAAGCCGTTGCCGTGGCCGGTGCCTGCGGATTTCCGATTGCAATCGTCGGCACGGCGACCTACCTCTTGCTAGGCTGGTCGCAGGCCACGATGCCCGTGCCGAGTATTGGCTATGTTTTTCTGCCTGCCTTCGTCGGCATCGTCGCGGCCAGCGTGCCCGCTGCCGCCGTGGGCGCCCGACTCGCGCACCGGCTCCCGACACAACGACTGAAACAGGCGTTTGCGCTGATCCTGATCGGTGTCGGTGCCCGCTTGCTCTGGCAGGGCGGAATGCCACTGGGTTCAGCGCTGTGGCAAACCCTGCGACCGTTGATCATCGAGTGAGGTTCGCTATGTCGAAACCGCGTGTGGAAATCGAGTATTGCACCCAATGCCGCTGGCTGCTGCGCGCGGCCTGGCTGGCGCAGGAGTTGCTGACCACGTTCGAACAGGAGCTTGGCGCCGTCAGTCTCCTGCCGGGTACCGGAGGCACCTTCGTCGTCGCTGTGGATGGAGTTGTCGTCTGGTCCCGGAAAGATGAGGGACGCTTTCCGGAGGCCAAGGAATTAAAGCAGCGTGTGCGGGATTTGATCGCGCCGGAGCGGAACTTAGGGCATTCGGAAGCGCATTTTCCGCCCAGCACTTAGGATGAGCCCAGGTCGGCACCTGACCTCTGCTGGGGGCTGTTCGAAGTAAAATATCCGACCGGCAGAACGTTCCTGGGTGGTTCTGGTGCCGGGATAGAGGCTGGAGGGCGTTGGAGGTGTTCGACATGTCGTTGGGCGAGCGCTGTGAGTTGGTGATGACAGGCGTTGACGAGACGTGCGCGTCTCTTCCAGTAATTCATGAAGTGCTTGCGAAAGTCTTGCGGTGTGATCTCGCCGAAGTCACCCTGCCGACGTTGTCGGACCCGATCAAAGTCCCGGGTGCGTTGTCCCAGGATGATGCGAGGCGCTTGAGCGATGCTTTGCAGAGCTTTGGAATTCAGTGTCACATAAAGCTCGATGATGTGGGCGTTTCGGGTTTGACGCTTGCCCCGCTTGAGGGTGAGTCAGAACCGAGGATCAAGGTCTTCGATTGCCCGGATTGTGGACACTCCATCGATTTCCTAGTGGGCAAACCCGAGCCCGAAAAGTGTCCGTCTTGCGGTTTGGTGTTTTCGAAACACGAATACCAGGTTAAAGAAAAGGCGATTTGTGAGCGCGTAGTTCGCCGCCTGCGGGAGAGCGCCGACAGCGATCAGGAGACTGGGCTGAATGATCGCGAAGCAAAAAATCCAGATGACTAAGCGGAGTCTGGCGACCGTGCTCTAAAAAAAGCGCTTGGCTTCCGTGATCTCCTTGATTCTTGGTGCCATATTGTGCTCGCAGCAACAGCGAGAAGAGAAAGGGAGGGAAGTAATCAATCTGGCTAGATTTTAATCACGCAAATATGTATCCTCTCACCAGCATTGCTTTATATCTTCCGCGCCGGTTTTCCCCTTTACTCCCAGTTGGTTGATCGTAAGGGTCGCGCAGCGGTCAGTTGCCTGTGCGCCTTGCGGCGCAGCCTCAAGGGTGAAAGTCAATGCGGTCGATCCGGACGCAACCTTGATTTTGTAGAAGCCTTCGCCGCTTGGTGCCGGATCTGTGCTGTAACCCAGATTGGTCATGCTGCTGGTGTAGGTTTTGTTGTCAAGAAAGTATTGTTCTTGTTGGGCCAAAGCCTTCATTAATGCCGCTTGCCCGTCGCTACGCCGTGTCTTCATGACTGCGGATTGATACGATGGTAATGCTATGCCGGCCAGAATGCCGACGACGGCCACGGCAATCATTAGTTCAATGAGCGTGTAGCCCTCCGATTTTCGTGCGTTCATGATCTTACTCCTGTTTGTACCAGTAGATTTGCCACAGCGGCTTGCTAAAGACGGGAAGCCTGAATTGTTCTGTCTGTGGGATGTTTCCTGGAGTTATGTAGGTGCTGCCCTTGTAGGAAATGAACACGGGGTCACTCGGTAAGCCGCCACCGGTGATCGTGGCGCGTTCCATGACGATTTCTGCACTCGTTTCTCCCGCCGTATCGTTTCCCGTATTGAAGTTGAAAACGCCGCCGCCGGTGCTTAGGTTGACGACGTAGCTCTGGGATAGGCCCTCCGTGGGTGCGCATTCCAATGCCGGGTCTTCCACATTTTCGTTGGGAAGATACGTGCTGAAGTAGACTCTTCCAAAATAAGTCAGGGGTGAGGTCAGCATCTTCTCGCCACTCGCGGAACTACCCAAATCGAAGCGCCAACCCGACGGAAAGCTGGCAGCAGAATAGACTGTCGCGGTGTCCGTCAGGTCCTGAAGGTCAGTTACCAGCTTTGCGGTGGTGGGTGGATTACCCACTGTAAGGTTCGGGGGGCGCTCCTTGAAAACATAGAACTGATTCTGAACGTTGGTATCGCGCGGCGCCTCGCGGTTGCCGGAACCGATGATCACGGCGTCGAAAGGACCCACACTGTCTTTGGCTGGAACGAAATCAGGGCTGTGAAAGAAGCGGCGGTCAGGCTCGCCGGCATGCCGGCCGACCGACAGGACCGGTACCAAAGTCCAGGTGCTGGTCGGATCCGCCTGGCTGGCGATTGGCGCTGGGAGGTCGCCACGCCAAACCACCCCACCGGTATCGCCGACATACAGCCGGTCAGTCCAGCCATTGCCATCGGTATCGATTGCTGTGACGGTAGAAGGGATCGAGTCCGTACCTGCGGTGAACTTTCGCACCAGACTTCCGTTCGCCGCATCAACTACATAGATGAAGTTGCCTTCCGTATCGTTGGTACCCAGCAAGGCGTTGCTCGGATTGTCGGTTGCCCTCAGGTCCTTGTTGAGGTCGTAGCCGCCGGCGAAAATCAAGACTGGCTTCACGTCTGCTGTCTCGAAGGTGCCCAGATTCACGCGTCCGAGGACCGGGGTTGCGAAAGTCAGGCCGAGGTCGTCGAAGTCTCCGCTCGAGTCGCCCTTGTAGATAGACCAGAGCATCTTCGGCGTGGCCGGGTTGGTGATATCCAAGGCGTAGTAGCCCTTTCCGCCTCGGCGCATGCCGACGTAGGCATAGACCTTGTCGCCGGTGCCGATAGTGCCGTTGCCGTCGACATCATCGGTATAGACCGCGATTCCGCCGTCCAGACCGTAGAGCGGGTTCGCGGCATCGGGGTTGTCCGCGAATTTTTTAACGTTTCCCAGCAAGCGACGGGGAATGAAGGCCCACATCTCCCGGCCATCGTCGGTTCCGTCGCTCAGTTTGTTGCGGAACAGCCGCAGGTAACCGTCGTTGCCGGCCGTCAGCATGTACAAGGCCTGATTGGTGGTCGTATAGCCGCCCGCCGTGCCGTAATTGACCGGCGTTGGTTTGGCGTGGATCGGGTCGCCAAACAACCAGGGTCGAACCGGCTTGCCACTCGGCTTAGCCCAGGGATGGGCCTGCGTTTCCGTTCCCGCATACTCGTTGTAGATATCGAGGCCGCGGATGAATTTGAGCAGGTTGATTGCATCGACGTCGTCACGTACGCCGTTCGCGTTGGTGTCGGTCGAGGCGGCCGCGGCATAGGTCGCGGCGTTGGTCCACGTTACTGTGCCGAGCGCGCCGCTCAGTTTCAACCATTCCCAGGCCGCTGCCGCAGTCGTGCCGTCGGCATTTAGTGCGCGCAGCGGAGCTGCCGTGCCATTCGTGTAGCTGTCGGGTTCCGTAAAGACCTGGCGGGTGCCGGTGCCGTTCGCATCGCCGGGGCTCCCGCTCAGGAAGCCCGGTATCTGCTGGCCCGCACCGCCGCGCCCGACGCTGCGGCCGTCCTTGCCCGCGACCTCGCCTTTGCTGGTGTCGGCATACAACACGTCGAAGCCACTGGCAGTTGTCCAGAAGCTCAGCACGTCGTTCTTGATGCGGCCGTCGGTCGGCGAAATGGCTTCGGTGCCCTGCTGATCCACGACTTTCAGGTTACCGGTGGCGGAGTCCTGATCGATCCTGAAGCGCTTCAGGTTACCGTTCCAACGGACGGATTCCTCAGGCTGAAACAAGCCGAAGAAGACATGTTCGAGCGTATCCACGCGGTTGAACAAATTGCTCGGCACCGTGGCGGAGACGAAGCTGGTGCTGACGCTGAGGATTTGCTTGAAGATATCGGTCAACTGCTGGATCAACACCCTTGGGTCCGAACTCAGAGGCAGGGCCGTATTGGTGCCGCCAGCCGAGGCATAGCCCTTCTGGTTGGCCTGGGTCAGTTGCGACTCGTCAACAAAAAAATACGACGTGACGTTCTGCACGCCGTCTAGGTCACCGGCGGTGCCATAGGTGCCGTCGGCCAGGTCGGCATCCCGCATGAAGCGTATCACGGTCGCGAAATTGTTGTTGTTGCCCGACAGGTTGAGGCTGTTCATGCCGCCGGCGGCCTTCGCGGCCTTGATTGCAGCATCCGAACCGTCTTCCTGCTGCGAGACTGCAAACATGAAGTTGATCGCGAAGATCCGCGTGCAGTCGCCTCTCAATGGACTGATATAGCGGGTGTGATCGTCCTCGATGTCGGTGTCCCATTCCACCAGCGGGTCGTAGAATGTCGTCGTGCCGGGGTTGTCGACGTTCAGATTATCGGCCTTGTTCTTGTCGCCGAAATCCTCCCACCCCTTGTGCCCGTTGTAGATGCCTTGTCCGGTCAGGTAGCGAAAGAACTCGAAGTAGAGTTCCTTGCCCTGGAAGGGGTGTGCCGCATTGCCCTGAGGTAGCGGAATGTGGCTCAGCGCCTCGTGGAAATGATGCTTGTCGGCGTCGAAGCCGTGCAACACATAGCCGCCGTTGCTGCACTGACCGACCGGTCCCGCGCCGCACGCCCCACCGGTCGTGTCGCTGTGATTGATCATCAGCCCAACTTTCACGTTCTGCAGTTCGACCGCCATGTCGTCCAAGACCTTGCGCAACACCGCGCGCAGCAACTGGAAGAATGAGACTGTGCCGGAGGCCGGCAGATAGGTGGGACGAAGGCCATCGCATTCGGTCCCCTGACATACGGTGGAACTCAGGTTCGAGCGCCAATCCACCGTGAACATCACCAGGGGCTGGCTGGATCCTGCGTCGCCGAAGTCTCTTCGCAGGTAGACCTCGGTGTCGTCTGCAAGAAGTCCAGACGAGCAATGACCCACGAGCAACAGGGCCAGCCAATGCCATTTTGCGTTCATGGAGCATCTCCCGCTAATCGGCCCGGATGATCCGCATCAGGCCGGTCATCAGATCGGTTTTCCCGTCGCCGGCGCCGCTGGCGTCGTAGCAGCTTCGTGCTTCGTAATAGGCCGTCTTGAACAGCTTAGAACTGGTCGCAAAGACACGCGGTGGGACTCCGCCTCCCATACCACCGCGCGTGACTTGCAAGGCGCTGGCACTGCCCATCGGTGACGGCAACGTGAGGTTCGTCTCGTCACAACTGATCCAGCGGCCGTTACATAGTGTCGAGGCGTGAGACAGATTGGACGAGCAAAATGTGTATCCTGTGGTACCCAATACCGGCATCAATTCCGGGTGGCCGACCAGATAGTCGAGTCCGGCTTGGGCCTGCTGGAAGGCCACGTTTTGGGCTTCGAGATTGTTGGCGATGCGCAATTCGGCCGTATTCGAGCGGATTGCGGCAAAACCCAGCACGCTGATGATCAACAGCAGGATGAGTCCGGTCACCAGGGCCGCGCCAATCTGGCGCACTCGCAGTTTTGGCGTGTTCATTTCGGCAGGGCCATGTTGAAGGCATTCTGGTAAACGGGGTTTCGCAACTGCACGGTGGTCGTGTAGACCCGCCGCTGGTAGTGGTCGTTGAACGTGGGGTTGCCCGTCAGTGCGCTGCTGACGTTGATCGTGCCGAACTGATAAGTCTTGTCGTCGAGCGGCAACGTCGAGTCCGGCTCCAGGCTGCGGACCAGCACGTAGATTCGCGCATTCAGCGCGCATTCGAGCGGATGATTCGCCGACTTGTATACGTCGCTTTCTCCCACATACCGATCGAGGTGCGTATCCGCGTCGCAGGCCGAGGTGCTGAGGTCCAGGTCGTCGACCCCGAATTGAACATGGAAAAATTCGACGCCCTCGGCGATCTCACCTTCCTCCTCGATCGCTGGGGTGCCGCCATTATGGGTCAGGCCTTTTCGCCGCAATGACGGTATTCCGGTGGCGTCGTCGGTGGCGATGTAGTAGACGCGGACGGTGTAATCCCAATCGACGGGTGATGCGGTAGGGTCGACGCCTGTGGGCGGTGCGCCCCCGCTGGACAAGATGAAGGAACCCGCCTCACCGTCGACCCGGACATACACGTGTCCGGCCTGTCCGGCCTGAGTGTCGCAAACGTAGTTGCCGTCCTTGTTTGTCCGCTGCGACACGCACGAACCCGCAACGTGCTTCACGGCCAGTACGTTCGCTCCGCCTCGGACGGAATAGCTGTCGCCGTCCTGCAGGCATCCGAAGTGCGTGCTCGGTGCATCCGAAGGACTTGACGGCTTGAAGTATTCGACGGCGCGGGTGACGTCGTAAGCCCAGCGGTCGATGTCGGAAGGGCCGCAGTCAGCGCTGAGCGCGATGCCCGGGCCGCCGCTCACGTCGGTGCTGAACCCCCCCCAAAAATCGGCGAGTGACAGGTCGTGGACGAGGACATCGAGCGCAAAGCGCCCCGCGTCCTGCATGCGTGCGAAGCGCTCGGCCTGGTGGTAGTGCTCCCGGCTGCCGAGATAGACGCCTGACAGGGCCAGCGTCACCAGCAGACCCAGCGTCAGGGCGATCATCAGTTCGATCAGCGACAGGCCGGACTGCCGCCGTGGGCGCGGTCGCTTAGTCATGGGAGTGTGCAATATAGGTGCTCAGGACGAGGATACGACGGAATTCGTCGTTGGTTCCGTAACGGCCTTGTCCACAGCTGTTGCCGTCATGTGCATCGGTCATCGCCGCCTTGCCGCGCCATGCCACGGTGACGCGATATTCCCCGGATTCCCCGTTGGCGGGCCCGGTGACGCACAGCGTCGGGTCTACCACGCCGCCCACACTGGTGGTGCCTCGCATTTCGGGCGACCCGTTCAAGACGCCAAGTACCCGATGCAAGTCGAAGTTGGCGAGTTCGGAAGTCGTGCAGTTGATAGTGGTGCAGTTCGTGACCGTCCAGCCGGTGAGGCTGGAAGCGGTCAGGTCCGCCCCGGCAGTAAGGTAGGTCGCCAACGGTGATGTGGCGCTGATCAAACTATGACTGTTCAACCGCATACGCTCAAGCAACTCAAACGCGGCCGCGGCGGCGATCGTCCGCTGCGAGGCTTCGGCGCCGGCCTGTTTACTGACCAGTTGCAGCGCGCCCATTCCGAGCATGCCGATCGCAAAGACGAAGACGGCGACCAGCACTTCAACCAAGGAGAAGCCGCTGGATGAGTGCAGCGCGGTCGCTGGCGTGCTCGTCGCCAGTCTCGGGTCTTCGGGCGTCAGGCAAAGTGTGTACCGGCACATGGCATCGTCTCTAGGGACAGGAAAACGCGTCACCGCTGCTGTCTTCATGATATCCGTCGCCATTGCTGTCGCGGCTCGCCTTGACGCGGCCGGTGCCGCTGAGGATCCTGCCGCGCGCCGAACGCACCAGATCGCCCTGGCACACCTTGAAAGTCCCATTGAAGCCTTCCGCGTTCCCACGCGCGTCGAAAGTAACTCGGCTACGAGAGAACGTGACCGCGAGCGTTCCCTGAACGGCGTCATGCAGGCGCAACACGCCTTCGCGCCCGCCGTCCATCACACCGTCGTTGTCGAGATCGTTGAAGACGAGCCAGCCGTCGTTCCAAGTGCCGCCATTATTGCAGGCCGTGCCGTCGGAATTGCGCTTGCAGACCGTCACCGGAGCATTGCGTTTGATCGCTTCGCTGCGGGCGACTGTCAGGTCGGCGGTCAGGTCATTGGCGAGGAGCGTCGTGCGGTTGTTGGCGATGGTTTCTCGGAAACTGGGCACCGCTAGGCTAAGCACGATTGCGGCGACGGCGATCGTGACCATCATTTCGATTAGAGAGAAACCCGCTGTGCGATTTTGCGTGTTCATGGACAAAGCCTAAGGGAGCCAAGGCCCCTCTCGGCCGACGGGTGTGCGAAACGGCTCACAGAACGCTGAGATTCAGGTGGGTGTTCCAATGTCTGCGCATTTCAAGGGCACTTGCTTTCAATAGTTTTACTGCCGCACTCATGCGGTTTAAGATGCCGTGGAATAGACACTGAGCGCTGATCGCTGACACCTTGGGAAACCGGAAAGTACACCGTGCGACTGAATCCAGAGCAGATCTATGCCATCACCCGGACCATAGGCTGCCTCACTCATGGAACGGCAGACATTTTCCTGTTCGGTTCCCGGCTTGACGATCGCGCGAAGGGGGGGGACGTCGATCTGTTGCTCGAGACCGCAGCTCCGCTGACCCTGCGGGAGCGGGCACGTATGAAGATGGAACTTGAGGCCCAGATCGGTTTGCCGGTCGACATTGTGTGTTATGCACGGGACGCCACCCGCAGCCCATTCCAGCGCATGGTGCGGGCCAAAGCCGTCAGGCTGAAGGCACCTGCGTGAGCGACAGCCCGCTCGACGCGGAACGGGCGCATCTTGCGGGTTTGCTCGAGGCCATCCACCGCTGCGTCTATTTCCTCGATGCAGCGGATCACCGTCAAGCGTGGCCGCTTTCGGGGGAGGGCTTGGCAACCCATAAGAAAGATGTCCCGCTCTTCGAGTCTCTTGCTGCCATGAACGAACGATTTGCCAAACTGCAGGACACCCTCGGGGCCGCTATGCGCCACGCCGCACTTCTCGCGGGTGAGCGGGGCGATACCTTCCTGCGCATTCTGGCCTTCTACGAAAAGATCGCGGTGATCGAATCTATCGAGGAGTGGCAACTTTGCCGAACGACCCGCAATCTCGCAGCGCACGACTACGAAACCGATTACACCGAGATTGCTGAACACTTCAATTCGCTCCACACGCTCATCCCGCATCTGTACGGCACTGCAGGTCGGTTTCTGCGCTACTGCCAAGGTGCATTGGGCGTCATGCCGGATCCCGGTGACTTCGCAGGTGAGTTCGCCGCCATTGTCGGTCCGGCGTGCAGTTCCCTGAATCCTGATGCCTGATCTGCTTGCGCTGAGGTCGGATCGCCCTGAGATTGAGCTGGATTAGCGGTCGGCGGTGGGCCTCGGATATGCCGTCAATGAAGCAAATTCAATCCTTGACAGCAAAAGGAAACCACTGGGGTTGCGCTCATCCCCCCTGCAACAGGGCGCGGAGCCGCTCCCAGTCGAACGACGGTCCCGGATCGGTCTTGCGGTCAGGTGCGATATCGCTATGACCCGTGATGCGCTCCGGTGACAGGTTTGGATACGTTTTCAACAGCGTCCCGATAACTTCCCCAAGTCGATGGTATTGCTCGTCGGTGTACGGAACCGTCTCGGTCCCTTCCAGTTCGATCCCGATCGAAAAGTCATTGCAGGCGGTGCGGTCGCCGTAGCGCGATATTCCGGCGTGGTAAGCGCGCTTGTGAAAGGGGACGTATTGCACGATCTCGCCGTCGCGGCGTAGCAGCAAGTGACTGGAAACGCGGAGATGACAGATGCCTTCGAAGTAGGGATGGGCAGAAGGCTCTAGAGTGTTCGAGAACAGCCGGTCGATCCACGCGCCGCCGAATTCGCCGGGCGGCAGGGAAATGCAGTGGATCACGATCAGGCTGATGTCCTCTTCGTTGGGGCGGTCGTCGAAATTGGGCGTTTCGCCGCGGCGCGCCGCGCTCAACCAGCCCTGATCGATTGCTCCGCCGGCTGTCGTGATCTGCACTGTCATCTTTTGTAATCCGGGTGAAGGGGGCGCGCGTCACGAAACGTAAACGGTCGCTTGATAGCCGGCTGGGTCGATGCTTGCCTGACCAGTTGCCGCGTGTATGATTGGCCTCTCAGAAATCCGTCGCGCCAGCATCGCCATGTCCATTCGTGTGCGTTATTTTGCCAGCCTCCGGGAAAAGATGGGCCGTGTCGAGGAAACCTTGGCGGCCGAAGGACTCGAGACCGTGTCCGACGTCTGGAAAGCGGTCAGCGAAGGACGACCACTACCCGAACAGATTCTGTGCGCGGTGAACATGGATTACGCCACGCCGGAGTCGCTGGTCGCAGACGGTGATGAGGTCGCCTTTTTTCCACCGGTAACGGGGGGTTAACTGTGACGGTCGAGTTGCGCCCGACGCCGTTCGAGCCGTTTGCTGAGTTAAGTCGATTTCACGAGTTGATGGCGGAACAGCGGCGGTCAGCCGGTGCCTTGGCCACCTTCATTGGGACGATGCGCGACTTTAATGAAGGTGACACGGTTACGCGCATGACACTCGAATACTACCCCGGCATGACCGAGCGACAACTCGCGGCGATCGTCGAAACGGCGAAGGCGAGATGGCAGCTCATCGATGCTCTCGTGATCCATCGGGTGGGCGAGGTATGGCCGGGCGACCCGATCGTGCTCGTCGGGGTCTGGTCAACGCACCGTGCAGCCGCATTCGACGCTTGCCGCTACCTTATGGAGGAATTGAAGAGTCGGGCGCCGTTCTGGAAGAAGGAAGCTCTCGGCGTCGGCGAACGCTGGGTCTCGTGCAACACCCCGGGTTATTCGTCATGTGGCTGATCGGGGCCGCTGGCATCCGAGTCGAAGCGGTCATGCGATATCCGCAGTGCGACTGCCGCCGCTGATCAAGCCGTAGCGATGGCTTCAGACGCAGACATGTCAGAGTCCCGGACACACCTTCTTGCCAAGCTGAACGGCGAGACCGGCAAGCTATCCTGGCGCGAGCTTGAACGGCATTTCGCGCGCGGTGCCGTCGTCAAGGTCGACGCGGCGCTTGATCTCGTCGAGGTGGGGGTCAGCCTGGCGCAGGACGACGCAGCGACGCTGGGTGTCTGGCTGGAACAAGGGCTTATCGCACGCGCCAGTGATTCCGACGCCGCGGCGTGGAGCGCCGAGCCGGACAGCCAGTTTTGGGCCGTTGTCGTCGCACCCTGGGTCGTCGTGCAACCGGTGGTCGGCGAGATCGAGGCACCGGTCAGGGTTTGACTGGTCCGATGGACAAAATGCCCATGATGTCGCACCATGCGGCTTTTCGTGTTGGGGCCTAAGGAAACTGGGCGGGTTCGCGCCGGGGTCGTCGTCTTGCTCCGTTGCCATCGGACCATCCGGCTAACTCACCCTTCCGCCAAACCCACGGCGTCGGACACTGATAGACCACACAGCGATGGATCTTCGTTACCCTCCCTCAGTTTATTTTGGTTTGCTGCTGGCTTTCTGCTCGGTGCTGATTGCCGCGGCGCTGTACTTTCAATTCAGTGGCGGGCTGGAACCCTGCCCGCTATGCATTTCGCAGCGCATCATGGTGCTGGTCGTGGGAGCTGTGATGCTGGCAGCCGTACTGCATCGGCCAGGCCGAGTCGGTACCCGCGCGTATGCCGTGGCCGGATTTCTGGCGGCGATCGGCGGCGCTGCAATCTCTGCGCGGCATGTCTGGCTGCAACACCTGCCGCCCGAGGAAGTCCCCTCCTGTGGTCCGGGCCTCGGCTACATGCTGGAGAACTTCCCGATCGGCGATACGGTCAAGGCCATGTTGAGTGGCACCGGTGATTGCGCCAAGGTTGACTGGACGCTGTTCGGCCTCAGCATGCCGGCCTGGGTGCTGTTGTGTTTTCTCGGGCTGGCCGTAGCTAGTCTAGCGCAGGCCTGGAATACCCACGGTGTCGACAATCGCTTCCGCTGAGCGGCCCGCGCAGGGTAATCAAGGCATTACATGGCTTACCTGCAAAGCGTTCTGATCGGGTCAGTTTCCTGATGAGCGTTGCCCCCGTTACGCCGGCTCGTTCAATCCTGATCACGGGATGCTCGTCGGGGATCGGGCGTTGCGCGGCCGACCTGCTGCGAAAGCGCGGCTATCGCGTTTTTGCCAGCGCCCGCAAGCCGGAAGATGTCGAGGCGCTGCGTCGAGATGGTTTCGAAGCCGTGCATCTGGATCTGGCCGATTCCTCGTCGATTCGTGCTGCCGTGGCGTTCGTTCTGGAGGCCACCGGCGGCTCGCTCTACGGCCTGTTCAACAATGGCGCGTACGGTCAGCCCGGGGCGGTCGAGGATTTGCGGCGGGAGGTGCTGGTCGAGCAGTTCCAGACCAATGTCTTCGGCACGCACGAGTTGACCCAACTGGTGGTGCCCGTGATGCGCCGTCAAGGTGGTGGCCGCATCATCCACAACAGCTCGCTACTGGGTCTGGTGTCGCTGAAATACCGCGGGGCCTACAACGCCAGCAAATATGCGCTCGAGGGCTTGGCCGACACTCAGCGCCTGGAACTGGAGGGATCAAACGTTTTCGTCTCGCTGGTCGAGCCCGGTCCCATCCTGAGCCGCTTCCGTGAAAACTCGATGGCCGTCTACCGGCGCACGATCGATGTCGATGCGAGCGTTCACCGTGATCGTTACCGTGAACTGGAAGAACGGCTGGCCAAGCAGGGCGCGGCCGCACCGTTCACGCTCGGGCCGGAGGCGGTGGTTGCTAAGGTCATTCAGGCGCTGGAAGCAGGGCGGCCGAAACCGCGTTATTTCGTGACGTTTCCGACTTATCTCTTCGCCGCGTTGAAGCGCTGCCTGCCGGCTGTCTGGCTCGATCGGGTGTGTGCCCGCGTGAACTGATCCGAGCTCGGCACACGGCGTTTGAGGGAGAAGTGCGCCGGTCGGACGCAAGGGTGTTACCCGGAATCCCGGGAATAAAGGAGGAGTCAGCCGATAAGCCGGGTTCTGTCGTGGGCAGCCATTCATCTGGGACGTACGTCACCGTGCGCCTCAAGCGACCGACCCGGGAGCCGTGCGGGCCACACGTCGGGCCGAAGCCACTGCTCCCCTATTTGGTCTTGCTCCGGGTGGGGTTTACCGTGCCGTTCCCGTTACCGGCAACGCGGTGCGCTCTTACCGCACCATTTCACCCTTACCTCGTGCCGTAAAGGCACGGGGCGGTATATTTTCTGTGGCACTTTCCGTAGGCTCGCGCCCCCCAGGCGTTACCTGGCACCTTACCCTGTGGAGCCCGGACTTTCCTCCCTCCGCGGTCGTTGCCGACGCGAAGAGCGACTGCCTGGCCAACTCCGGCGGCTAGTGTAACCGCAGGCGGTACATCCCGCGAGTGCTGTTCTTGGCACTGCGAGCCGTGTTCGGGAGAGGTCGAGGCGCAGCGGCAATTAGCGGCGCTCCCGCGTAGACACACCCCACGCACGTCGACGAACTGTCCCTATGCCATGACTCGCTGCTCTCTGGGGCGCGAAAAGCGCCGTGGGCTCGGGCCATCATGCGCAGGGGTACTGGAGGCAGGGGCGCCTAACTGGCGATCTTGAATTCGAACAGTTGCTTCGTGGCGTCACGAAGGTGCTGTTCCCAATGGACTCGGTAGCTGAACACCCACATCGACAGGGCCTGGGCCTCGTGCTCCGGCCCGGCGACGTAAAGATTGAGTGCGCGCTTGAGGTCGAAGTAAACATCGGTGATGTCGTCCGCCAGGCTACCGGTCTTGAGTCCGTCACCAGCCTCCAGATCGCCCTCGGACCAATAGTCATCGAGGGAGCCAAGGAAGCTCTTGAGTCTCTGGTACAGGGCAAAACGGGCCTCGAGGTCCTGCAGCATCGAGTACTCGGTATCGCTCGTCATATTGTGCAGCAGGGGTTGAATGCGCTGTTCCAGTTCCAGCATGAGGCTCCCGATCTGCCGTAGCCAGGTCTTGCCGTCGCCTTCGAATGACGCGTACCCTTCCACCTGGCGACAAAAATCCGTGACAGATTCCGCGAAGCGGTTCTCGGCAAGATACTGGTTACGCACTCGGCGCCTCTAGTGGAGTTTTTCCGACTGTTCAGACTGCTAGTCTAGCTTACCGGGCCCGCGCCGTGTCGATGACCCGTCCCCCGCTCGATGGCTGCGGATGGTTGGTTGTAACGGTGCGTGGAGAGTTCGCTCGCTGGCGGTCCATCACTCTCTCTCGCTCGGAGGTTGCGCGTGCCCCTGCCGGTCGTTTTATGCTTCTCAGGCCATGATCCAACCGGCGGCGCCGGGATCCAGGCCGACATCGAGACCCTATTCAGTTTCGGCTGCCATCCGAGCACTGTCGTCACCGCGCTGACCGAGCAGGATACCGTCGACGTCCGTGGTGTATTCCCTCAAGATCCTGCCGTCTTCGTGGCCCAGGCGCGCGCGCTGCTCGCCGATCTGCAGGTATCCGCCGTCAAGATCGGGCTGCTCGGTAGTGCCGATATCGCCCGGGCAATCGTGGAATTGCTCGATGCGCTGCCCGGCGTGCCGGTCGTGCTTGATCCTATCCTTGCCGCCGGCGGCGGACATCCGCTGGCCTCCGAAGCGCTGGCTGCGGTGATCGGCGAATATCTGCTGCCGCGGGTGGACGTCCTGACGCCCAACTCGACGGAGGCGCGGCGGCTGTCGGGACGCGCTACCCTCGACGCATGTGCCGAGCACTTGCTCGGTCGCGGCTGTCGACGGGTGCTGATCACCGGAACGCACGAGGCAGGCGAAGACGTCATCAACCGCCTCTATGGCCCCGAGCGCGTATGCACGCAGCGTGTCGCCCGTTTGCCCGGCACCTATCATGGTTCCGGTTGCACGCTCGCGGCGGCCGTCGCCGGTTGCCTGGCCTTGGGGCTCGACATCGATCACGCGGTTCTTCGGGCGCTCTCGTACACCTGGGACGCGCTCGCAGCCGGCTATGCGGCGGGCCACGGACAATGGTTGCCGAATCGCCGAGTGACACCTCACCTTTCGGTCGATGCGAACTGGCCACCTTAACGCGGGGAGGCGGCGAAACGTCCTGCGCGCAGCGGTGTCGTCCCGCTATCCCCAAGCCACGCCCTGCCTTGTGGAGGCTTATTCGTTCTCCAGGAAAGTCCAGTGTGCGAAGCTTGCCGCTTGCCCACGGAGCATGCCGGTCTGGTCCACCAGGTTCCAGACCGTGGCCTTGTCGATGCGGAAACGCCGACCGCCGCGCGCGATCCGAACGCCCTGATAGTCGTCGATGTAGCCGCGCGTCGTGACTCGTTCCAGCAAGCGCGCGCGTTCCTCCCGGCTGACCGGGGCGGCGGAGAAACGGGACGGCAGCGCGGTGAAGTCCTCCCACGGCATGCCAAACAGGCCTAGCGCGGTTTCGTTGCCGTAATTGAACACCGGGTCGGGCGCCGTGTCGTGCGATACCAGTACGAAGCGGGCGCGGAAAAGGAAACGCGCTGCTTCAGCATCGGATAGCCCCGGATCGACCAGATCGCGCCGGGTCCAGTGCCGGAAGCTGTAGCGCATCAGTGCCACATGGGTCGCCAGATAGTGGTTGTCTTCAGCAGGTTTGGGGAAGTGCATGATCCGGGTTTTCGGTGCCGATGGGCGGACGCGCCGTATACTATGGCGCCTTTCCGACTGACTGCAACTTCCCATGCCGCTGCTTCGCCTGACCGACGTTTCTATAGCTTTCGGTGTCCATCCGCTGCTGGATCACGCGCAGTTGCAACTCGACTGTGGCGAGCGGGTCGGGTTGGTCGGGCGCAATGGCGAGGGCAAGTCGACCTTGCTGAAGATCCTGTCCGGGGAGATTCTGCCGGACAGCGGTGAGCTCTGGCGCCAGGGGGGCTTGAAGACGGCGTTGCTGGCCCAGGCGCCAACCCTGCCGGAGCAGGGGACGATTTATGACGCGGTGGCCGACGCGCTGGGCGAGATCGGCCACTGGATCGCGGAATATCACCGGCTGTCCGAACGGTTGACGTCCGATGGAGACGGCGATCTGCGCCCGCTCGAACGCCTACAGCATCAACTCGAAAGTCACGACGGCTGGAATTTGCGTCAGCGCGTCGAAACGGTGTTGAGTCGGCTTGGTTTGCCGGAGGATAAACCGACCGCGGGGCTTTCGGGCGGCTGGCAACGCCGCGTCGCGCTGGCTCAGGCTCTGGTGCTGGAGCCGGACGTGCTGTTGCTGGATGAACCGACCAACCACCTGGATCTCGATGCAATTCTGTGGCTAGAGGAGCACCTGCTGCAGTTCCCCGGCGCGATTTTGCTGATCACCCATGACCGGGCATTTCTGCAAAGGGTCGCAACCCGGATCGTCGATCTGGACCGCGGCCGGCTGACCTCCTGGACCGGACGTTATGACGATTTCGTCCGGCGCAAGGCGGCGGCGTTGGAGGAGGAAAGCCGTCACAACGCCGAGTTCGACAAGAAGCTGGCCGAAGAGGAAGTCTGGATCCGGCAGGGAATCAAGGCGCGGCGTACCCGGAACGAAGGCCGTGTGCGGGCATTGAAGAAATTGCGCGAGGAGCGCCAAGCGCGCCGCGAGCGGCAGGGTACGGCCAGGCTGGCGCTCGACCAGGCCGAACGCTCCGGTAAGCTGGTCATGGAAGCCGAGAATATCAGTCTCGCGTTCGATGACCACCCTGTCGTGCGCGACTTCTCTACCAGTGTGATGCGCGGTGACCGGATCGGTTTGATCGGTCCGAACGGTGCCGGTAAAACCACGCTGGTGCGTCTGCTGTTGGGCGAATTGCCTCCGGATTCCGGTTCCGTTCGGCTGGGCACGAATCTCAAGGTCGCCTATTTCGATCAGTTGAGGGCTCAGCTGGATCCCGAGCAGACGCTGGTCGAGGCGGTCGGCGATGGTCAGGAATGGATTACCATCGGCGAGCAGCGCACCCACGTGCTCAGCTATCTCGGGAATTTTCTTTTCTCGCCGGCGCGAGCGCGCTCGCCGGTCAAGAGTCTCTCCGGTGGCGAGCAGAACCGCGCGCTGCTGGCACGGCTGTTCAGCCAGCCGTGCAATGTGCTCGTGCTGGACGAACCGACCAACGATCTCGATATCGAAACCTTGGAACTGCTGGAGGAACTACTGGCCGAGTTTCAGGGCACAGTGCTGCTGGTCAGCCACGACCGGGCATTCCTCGACCGGGTTGTTACGAGCACCTTCGTGTTCGAAGGCGATGGTCGAATCGCTGAGTATGTCGGCGGCTACTCCGACTGGGTGCAGCAACGCACCCCTGCCATTGCTCCCGGGGTGGTCGCGCCGGCGACTACAGCCCCGATCCCCGAGCGTTCCCGTCCGCGCAAGAAGCTCAGTTACCGGGAACAGCGCGAACTGGAAGAACTGCCGGCGGAGATCGAGCGTCTGGAGACGCAGCGCGCGGAGTTGACCGCGCTGATCAATGCCCCGGAGTTCTATCGTCGGGAGCAAGCCGAAGTGCAGCGCACGCTCGACGAACTCAAGGCGCTTGAAACGCGGCTGGAGACCAGTTTCGAACGCTGGGGCGAACTCGAGAGTCGGCTGTCCGGCGATGAATCGGATCGAGCCTGAGTGGCGTGTACTGTTCCCTTGGAAGCGCGCCTCACGCTGCGGTACGCCGGGAACGAACGAACAGGTAAACCAGGTAACCCGACGCCATCCATTCGTAACGATGCACCCATGGACTACGTATCCACTGCTGCGCCATCAAAGGCCAATGGAGCTTGATCAGGTACAGTGCAAGAACGTCATTCAGAACAAAAATCACGGTCTCTTCGTTGAGGAGCACCTGTGCCCGTTCCCGAACGCCGGCCCGCCGCGCCAGAACCCGCATCGCCATGGCCGTTTCACGGGCCTCCTGCCACTTTCCGCGTATCCATCGGATCGGCGTCAGCGGCCGTACCCCTGCGCCGCCTGATAGTGGCCTGGCCTCGGTTGTTCGGCTTGTCTGTTCCTTCCCGTCCACTGCGGCGATGAGCCGATAAAGCTGTTTGCCCAGCGCGTTGAAGTCACAGATATGCTCGAGGAAACGGACCGAGAGCTTTCGCTGCCGTGGCGATAGATCGACACGGTAGATTCCTTCGATGCGTCTGAGTTCGGCGACGAGGCGTGCGGCAGTCTGGGGAAAGCAGATCGCCTCGGGAACGTCGAATCGGACATGCCCCGGCGATCGATAACGGAGAATGATGTCCCTGGCGAGGTCCATGATGCGATAGGGAGTTGTATCTGCTGCTAGGCAACCGCCCGCGCCGGTTATGGCGCGGGCGAGCGGCGGTTGAGGTTCCCGGTCTTGGTCGGGGCGACGGTTTGCCGCTATTCCGTGATATCGATCTCTCCGCTTTGCTGGAGGATCTCCTCACGATACTTGTGGATCAGGTAACCCACGGCGATGCCGGCGCCGAACAGGACCACCGGATGCGTCAGAATCCGCCGCAACAGCGAATGTCCACTGGCTGTCGACGCCGTTATCGCCGCGCCGGTTGCCACACCGGCAGTCACTGCACGAGAGTGTGCCATGGCGCCCATACCGGCGCCGTGCTCCATCATCGCGCCCATCGCGCCACCCATCATGTGCTTCATGCCGGCGCCTTCGCCCATCATCTCCTTGGCGGCGTGGAGCGGGCGGCCTGCTTCTTCCACAACCTTCTTTGCGACTTCGGCCGCCTTTGCGCCGTGTACGTGTGCCATGTCGGTTTTCCTTGCTGGTGAACAGATGTGTTGGTCGTTGACTCGCGTCGTGGAGTGCCTACGGGGTGGCGCAATGCGAAATCCCCTTGACTGAACTTCCCCGGTCGAGCGGCGAGTCAGGTTGGCAATCGGGGTCGTGGGGCTCTGACTGCTGAGCGCAGCTGATCGCGGGGGTGCAGTCAAGTATCTCCGCCTTCGGATCGGACCCGCGCAACAGCACGCAAGCTAAGCCGGCTGAGCCCCTTTGTCAACTCAGCCGGCGCCCGTGCGCTGGGTGTCGGATTTTCCGTTTTGCTGGTGTCTGGAGCATGTGGGATCATCGATCTGTCGATTTTTCGTCCAAACTCCTCGACGATATGGAAGTAGGAATTGAAGCGCTGTCGCGATCTCTGTCAAGGACGATGAGGGATGCTTGGCGTCGGCCTTGTTGTGGCTGGCCGGCGTGGCCCGTTGTACTCGCGACGATGCTTGGCGTGTTGCCGCAGTGTCCGGAATGCCCGGAACCGGGGGGTGTCGCGGAGCGTGCGCTCGGCGAACGACGGGGCGGTCAGCCGTACCGGCTGGATGCGCTTAGTGATGATGACGGATTGGTTTGGGTATCTTCAGCGACCGGCGCGAACGGGCAGTGGTGGGCATGTTTCGCATCGGGCTGATCTCCGACACGCATGGGTTGCTCCGCCCCGAAGCCGTATCCGCGCTGACGGGCTGCGACCGTATCGTGCACGCGGGTGACGTTGGTGATCCCACTATCCTTGTGACGCTCCGGACATTGGCTCCCGCCACGGCGGTTCGCGGCAACAACGATCGGGGAGCATGGGCTGACGCATTGCCGGATAGCGCGCATCTGGTGGTCGGAGGGGTCACAATTCACGTTCTGCACGACCTTGCCGCGCTCGATATCTCACCGGCCTCGCGGGTCGTCGTGTCGGGCCATTCGCACCGGCCTTCGGTGGTCGAGCGCGACGGCGTGTTGTACGTCAACCCTGGCAGTGCCGGGCGCCGACGCTTCAAGTTGCCCGTCGCGGTCGGCGAACTTCGGCTGGATGGTGACGCAATCTCGGTGCGGATCATCACGCTGGACTGCGTTACTCCCCGCATGGCCTGAGCGTCATGGCACCGCGATGCCAAGACGCTCGAGCGCTCGGTCCATTTGCTCCGCCCACCCGCGGTTCGCCAGCGGACTCGCCGGGCTCGGGTGGGGTAGGCCGCCGACCCGGACCGCAGTGCCGGCGAGTGCTTCGGCCGCGCGGCGTTCAGCGAAGCGGCCGATCCCGAGTACCCAGCGCGGTTTGAGGATGGCGGTCATGCGCTGCAGGGAGCGGTCGCACGCTGCCGTCACCGCGCGCCGTTCGCCGAGCGGTAATTTGTCCGGCGTCAGATTGGTGCCTGCTTCCAGGAAGAAGCACAGCGGACAGTAGTTGCCGACGAAAAACCGGTCGAAGAACCGTTCCGGATCGCCGTAGCGGTCGCGCGCCCAGCCCCACAGACGCCGCCCGCTGCCCTCGCGGCGGGGGCAGGTGTAGCCGAACACCGGGCGTTTGGGGTGGAGAGAGGCCGGCTCGGCAACCGGCCCGTCGATGCGGAGCCATGTCCGTACCGATTCCACGTCGCCGAAGGGAATCCCTGTTTGCACCATGCCCCAGGGCCCGGGATTCATGCCGACCATCAGTATCTCGCGCTCACCCTGCCCGTAGCGTTCCAGGTAGGTTCGATGCGGCTCCCAAGCGTAATCCAGGGGGTCGTATACGTGGCTGACCGGTGGCACGAACCGGATCCGGCGGAGTTCGGCCTGCAGGGTGGTTGCGTTGTCGATTAGCGTCATGGGTGTGTCCTGATCCGTGCTCGGCAGGAGGGAACAGATTCAACATGCCTCGCGTCCGGCTCATGGGCCGCTGCGAGCGCGGCGTTCGCCGACCATCATATACTTCGGGCGCTGGCTCTTCAGGGACTCTCGAATCCAGTTCCCGTTGCTCTTGACGTCAGTCGATGGGACGTACCAGCCCAGGATGGCTGCGGTACCGGGGCGGTTCTTTGGCCGGCCTTCTGGCGTTCAGTGCCGAGACGAGTGTGGAGCCCATGGCTGCTGTAACCGAATCCGCGCCACGAGTCTCCGCGACCGAAGGCGTTGTCGTCGCAAATCTGGTGCAGATCGAGCAACGTCGTGTCATTGCGGCCGAGATTCACTGGAGAGCCGGGGTCATCCACCGCATTCGTTCATTGGGGGGAGAGCGGTCCGGACTTGGCTACGTGATGCCGGGGTTCGTGGATGCGCATCTGCACATCGAGAGCTCCCTGTTGACGCCGGCGGCATTCGCGCGGATGGCTGTGCGCCATGGAACGGTCGGCGCCATCTGTGATCCGCACGAAATCGCCAATGTGCTGGGTACCGACGGCGTCCGTTTCATGTTGCGCGAAGCGCGCGAAACGCCATTTCATTTTCTGTTCGGCGCCCCTTCGTGTGTTCCCGCGACCCCCTTCGTGACCACCGGTGCCGAACTCGACGTCGCAGCGGTTGAAGCCTTGCTGTTGCAACCCGGTGTCGGGTTCCTGTCGGAGGTGATGAACGTGCCGGCAGTGCTCGCCCGTGACCCCGCCCTCTGCGCGAAAATCGGGAGCGCACGGCGGCTCGGGTTGCCGGTCGACGGCCACGCCCCCGGGCTGCGTGGCGATGGACTCCGTCGGTACGTCGCGGCCGGGATCGACACGGATCACGAATGTGCCACCCTTGAAGAGGCCTTGGAAAAGATTCGCTGTGGCATGCACATACTGATCAGGGAGGGGTCGGCTGCGCGCAACTTCGATGCGCTGCACCCGCTGCTGACCAGTCATACGGAACGCGTGATGCTGTGCAGTGACGACAAGCATCCCGATGCGCTGCTGGATGGACACATCGACCGCATGGTGGCGCGGGCCGTAGCGCTCGGGCATGAGGTCTTTGACGTACTGCGCGCCGCGTGCATCAATCCGGTGCGGCACTACCGACTGCCGGGCGGCCTTTTGCGTGTCGGGGACGCGATGGATGCCATCGAGGTTTCCGATCTCGCATCGTTCGTCGCGCGCCGAACCTGGCTACGTGGCGTTTGTGTCTGGGATGGGAGCGTCAGAGCTCCCCAGGCCGTGATAGGCGCTCCGATTAATCGCTTCGACGCCAACCCCATCGCCCCTGAAGCGTTGGTTCTCGCCGCCCCGGAGGGCCGGCTGTTACGCGTGATCGAGGTGCGTGACGGTGAACTCATAACGAGAGAACTGCGGTTACCGCTCAATCGTGCAGGGCAGGGAATCCTGCCCGACCCCGGCCGCGATATCCTGCTGCTGGCAGTCATGAACCGCTACCACGCGCATCCGCCGGCCGTTGCTTTAGTGCGTGGTTTCGGGTTGCGGGCCGGCGCCCTCGCGTCCAGTGTGGCGCACGATGCGCACAACGTGATCGCGGTCGGTACCGACGCCCAGTCCCTGTGCGCGGCAGCGAATGCGGTGATCGCGGCGCGCGGCGGACTCGCGGTCGCCCTGCGCGGTCGGGTGGAGCTGCTGCCGCTACCGGTCGCCGGACTGATGAGCCGGGAGCCGGGCGAAAAGGTAGCGGAACGCTACGCGAGCCTGGAGCGTCTCGCGCGTCGACTCGGCTGCCCACTGCAGGCGCCGCTGATGGCCCTGTCCTTCCTGACCTTGCTCGTGATACCCGAGCTGAAGCTCAGCGATCGCGGGTTATTCGACACGACGGCCTTACGCTTCACATCCCCGTGGGTCTGACGGCAGGTGCCGTAGGGATCCCACAACGCGCCTGATTAAATTGGCAAGCGATCTCATGCCGCCTCATTGCGCTGCAGCGCAGCGATGATGTCCGCGATGGGCTGCCCATCGAGGTGAGCAGGGACAGGCGCTCCCATCAGTGTCAGCAAGGTCGGGCCGATGTCCACACCCTCGACAGTCGGACCCATCTTGCCCGCTTCGATGCCCGGCCCGGAGGCCATCAGGAAACCGGTCGACCGATGCCCACCGGGTCGGGCGTGTGGGAATGGTCCGATTCGTCCGAGTTGAGGGCTGTCTGCGACGTCCGCTGGTTGCTTGGGGTTCTTGTTCCAGATGGCGATCAGGTCGGGGCCCGGCAGTCGGTCGCGGTCCTGATCCTCGGTGGGGTTGCGGCGGGTTCGTACCACCCTGTCCACGCAGGGTTCACCGGTTCGAGCGTTGGTCAGCCCGTTCAATAGGTCGGTTATTTCCTGACAAACGGCATCGTAGTCGGCCGGGTCCACGACGCCGTCTCGATCGCGTCCCTTCAGGTTGATGCGGATGTGTCCATCAGCGAAGCCTGGTAAGCCAAAGGCTTTCATGCGTGGCCAGAGATCGCTGTACCACATTGCCGGCATCCAGTTTGCCCGCACTTTGCGTGCGCCCAGTTCCCATGGAGACACCAGTCCGTTTGCTGACTTGGGCATGAATCGCTTCGGCAGCCAGGGTTTTACGAGTCTCAGCAGGGGATTGGGTTCATCGTTGAGCACCCAGACTTCGCCGGCCCACGATTTGCGGCCGATGCCGGTCCTGACCGGAGGGGGAGGCACGGACGGATTGCCCGCTGCGAGCGCTACCTGGCCGGGAAAGCTGTACCGGTACATGAGTTCCGGAACGACCGCCATGCTCAACAGATCCGTAACGTTGACACCCATGCCGTGGATCGAGAAACAAAAGACATACGTATCGGCTGGCACATCGGCCAGGATTTCGCCCACGGCCTTGTCCACTGCTTCGTAGATATCAAGGAGTGGGTCTGCATCGGGGATGACCTTATCCTTGTAGCGGTTGTAGACCGGATGGTCTGGATGGCTTAGATGCAATAGGTCGTGGCCACCACTATGGGTCTCCGGAAACACCATCAGAAACAGGTCCAGCGTGTCTCTACGCATCAAGTCCAGGGCGATGTCCCTGCGGGTCTTGATGCTGCGCAGCAGGGCCTGGTACAGCCAGCGAGCGTACTTCGGATCTGACCAATGGCCATGGTCATTCCCAAGCACTTCATTCTTGCCGTATTTTTGATTGATCTGCTCAAGAGCTTCAGCGGGTCTCGAGTGGCTGGGGGTAAATGGGTAGTGCCCTCCCCAGGCGAGTATCTGGAGTCCATTTACTTTGTCCGACAGGCCTGATGCGGGAAGGTCGAAGACAGATACCTTGTAATTCTCACCTACGGCATAAAAGGGTGGGTATTCCTTGAAATCGACGCCGATCTCGGTGCATTCCCGGGAGGTATGATAATCCTCCGGAAAGAATTTCGTCGTATCCCAAAAGCCGGTCTTGTCGGGGCGGCAACTAGTCCATGTCATGCTCCACAGTCGTTCCGTCGAACAGGTTGTGACTGGGCGACCTGCTTGGTTGACCGTATTTTCGATCAGGCAGAAAACGCCCTGCTCTTTGAGTTTTCTTAAATTCTTCAGATGGCCTTTCGCCATCCATCGCTCCATCAAAACAGGATCCGCCGAGTCGATTCCAATGCCGATGATGGGTCGCTTCATAAATCCTCGCGGAGGTAGACATAAAAAAATCAGTGCTGGTATTTCGCTTTTTGGCCGTATGCGCGCGAGAAATCCATTGATGATCAACCATGTCAGTAGAGTGGGCTTTCGGGCAGACACTCGGAACGTCCGCGACCGCGGCTCGCCAGCGCCCTTCTATTTGGTGTGGTAATTGTTCGCATAGTCCTTAGGTATGATGCCTCGCTTGGTACGCTGGCTCAACCCTTGGCTTGTACGAAGCGCTTAGACCCATCGAGGTATTTCCTTGGTGACGCTGTGTTTCCTCAAGATGGCTTCAGTTATGTTGGCTACAAGCGCGCGGTCGTTTGGTGCCCTCGGGTGCAAGCGGTATGCGTGCAAAAGCTGCTGGCATTCTCAAGCCGATCAGTTGGCCATTCTCCAGCTCGCGGTGATGAGGCTCCGCTCGGGTCATCGCAGTAACGCTCCTGCAGCGTCAGTCATATCACATGAAATGGTGAGCAAAACTTGAGGGGGGCGGGTTTTCCTGTACCATTCAAACGGTGACCGAGACGGTCAGGCTGGCGGGCACAACCGTTGCGCGGGCGCGAAAAAGGCGATGTTCTCGTTACTTTGCAGCGTTCGCATGAGGATCGATGCCAGCAGATGATGCGCCCTGAGGCGCGCAATAACTTCGAGCAGCACGATGCCGAGCGTCACCGTCATTATTCCTGCATTTAACGCGGAGGCCTTCATAGGCGAAGCGTTGCAGTCGCTCCAATCGCAGAGCTTCAAGGATTTCGAGGGGATTGTCGTTGACGATGGTTCTGCCGACGGCACGGTCCCGATTGCACAGGCAGCGGCCGGCGCCGATGCGCGATTGAAGGTGTTGGTACAGCCCAGGAACATGGGGGGGGCGTCTGCGATCAACCGGGCCATCGACGAGGCCAGGGGAGACTGGATCACGGTACTGGACTCGGACGATGCCTTCTTTCCCGACCGCCTGCATTATCTGCTTGAGCTTGCCGGACGGTGGAAGGCAGACCTGTGCGCCGATAACCTGTGCTTGACCGAGGTCGAAACCGCCCATCCGCTTGGTTTGTGTCTGGACGAGCGCCGACTGCCCCGAGAGACACTCATTTCGTTCACCGATTTCCTGAAACTTGATGCGCTGGATCCCTACGGGCGGTCGAGGATGGGGGTGGGGTACTTCAAGCCGCTCATAAAAAAGGAGTTCCTTGATCAGAACCACATTCGCTATCGGACCGATCTGACGAGCAACTACGACGGCCTGTTTCACGCCGAATGTCTGCTGGCGGGTGCGCGCTACGCGTTGAGCCCGGAGGCTCGCTACATTTATTTCGTCGCTCGACCGGGATCGATTGGAGCGACGTCGCGGGGTTTGCGCTCCGTTACCAACCGTACGCTCAGGAACCGGATTCTCCTTGAGCACCCGAACCTGGATCGGTTCCCCGGTGCTCGCGAACTGTTGCTAGAACAATCCGCCACGCTGGCCCGGGCGAGGGCCTATATCGAGACCACCCAGGCCTGGAGCGAGGGTGACTATTCGGCGGTAGCCCGTCGCATGGGGCAGCACCTGCCTTACCTGCCTTACTTTGTGGCGCGGTTCGGACGCGCGATCATGCGAAGGTTGCGGAGCGGGCACCGCTAACCAGGATTCCTCTGTCGCCCAGCCCTCCACCCACCCTGTGGGTTCGATGCTCCGGGGACCCGCAACCTGACCGGATACTAAAGTCCGCGTTACAGTCAGGCTCGCGCGCTCCGGGCGGGGTGTGATTCGCGGGGGAACTGTGCCACCATGACCGCCTTTCGAGCCCGGCTGCTCCTGTCGGATCGCGGTGCTCGGCTTAACCGACTTTTCACTTACTGGACGATGCCGCGCTACGCCCTGCCTCTCCTTGCGGTGCTGGTCAGCGCCGTGACTCTGTGCTTTGGTCTGGGTGCCTATCCCCTGTTGCAGCCCGACGAAGGGCGCAACGCCGAGGTGGCGCGGGAGATGCTGGAGTCGGGCGCCTGGTTCGTACCGACCTATGACGGTCTGCCGTATCTCGACAAACCGGCCTTCTTCTTCAAGGCGGTGGCCCTGTCGCTAGGCGCGTTCGGTCAGAGCGAAGCGGCTGCCCGGCTGCCTTCGGTGGTTTTTGCGGCTGCGCTGCTGTTGCTGCTGTATCGTTTTTGCCGGCGACAGTACGATGCCGCGACTGCCGCCGTGGCAGTGATCGTGGTCGCTGCGACCCCGCTTTACATCGCGTTCGCCCGCATCGTGATCTTTGACATGACGCTGGCCTTCTTCGTCTCGGCGGCGATCCTGTTGTGCTTCGAGGCTGGCAGCGCAGACGAAGTGCGGCGGCGGACGCGGTTGTACACACTGGCTGCGGCTTGCGCGGGCTGCGCAACCCTGGTGAAAGGACCGGTGGGGTTTCTTCTGCCGACCCTGGTCATAGCGGTGCATCATGCACTCGGCGGCGAAAGGGGTTGGTGGCGCGAGGCGTTCGCGGCGCGGAATGTCGCGTTGTTCTTCGCGCTGTTTCTGCCCTGGTTCGTCGGCGTGAGCCTGCAACACCCCGATTTTCCGTACTACGGCATCGTCAAGGAGTCGGTCCAGCGTTTCACGACCGACGAGTTCCATCGCACGGCGCCCTTCTACTTCTACGGCGTGATCATCGCGCTGTGTTTTTTTCCATGGAGCGCGCTCCTCCCCGAAGCGATGGTCGCCGTATGGCGCGGACGGTCCAGGCTCGGCGCGGTGGACCGACTGTTCGTCGTCTGGGCCATTGTGGTGGTCGTATTCTTTTCGCTGTCCAGTTCCAAGTTGCCCGGCTATATCCTGACCGCCAGTGTGGCGCTGGGAGTGCTGACGGCCCGCTTGTTCATGCTGGCCGCGACAGGACATCAGCGGGTGGCAGGCATCGTACGTCGCGGCACGTGGTGGTTGGCGATCGTCTCGTCGTGTACGGCGGCTCTGTCCGGCAGCGTTGCGGCGAATCCCGACCGGCTGGGTCGGTTGCCGGTCAAGGTGGCGGAACATCTCGTGCCGCTACAGGGGGCATTCGGTCCGCTGGCGGTCGTGCTCGCAGTCACCGCGGGGCTCGCAGTATTCGGCGCGCTGCGCCGCAACCCACCCTACAGCTTTGCGGCCTTCGTCCTCTTTCCGCTCGCGCTGACGATGCTGACGGTTCAGCACATCGGGCCGTATGCAACGCAGCGTTCCGCTCAGGCGCTGGCGGGCGCGATACCGCCTCTCGCCGACGACGTGGAGGTGGCCTGCTACCTGTGTCTCCCGAACGGCCTGCCCTACTACCTGGGGCGTCCGGTCACCGTGATCACCTTCCGGGATGGGCGCGAGTTCGAGAGCAACTACATCCGGTTTCGCCTGCTCGCGGATCCGAACTGGCCCGATGCAGCCGTCCGGGAGCCCGAAGTCGAGCGCTGGGTGACCGGGCGCGTGAAACCTGTCTACCTGCTGGTGCGGCGCACCGACCGGGAATACGTGCGCCGGCGGCTACAGCGTCCCGAACTCGAGTTTACCCGTCTGCATCCGGATTACTGGGGTACCTGGGTTCCGCCGCGGGCCCCGCGGTGAAGCATTCGACGGCGTAGGCGACACCATGCAGTACTTACCGATTTTCGCAAAGGTGGCCGGCGAGACCTGTTTGGTTGTCGGTGGCGGCGAAGTGGCGTCACGCAAGATTGCCACGCTGCTGCGCGCCGGTGCGCGAGTGACGGTCGTGTCCCCGGAGCTCGTCCCGGTAGTGGCCGAGTTGGTGACCCGGGGCCTCATCGCGCATGTTGCCAAGCCATTCGAGCCCGATGACCTGGAAGAGGTCGCGCTGGTCGTGTCAGCCACCGGCGTGCGGGCTGTCAACGAGGCGGTGGTCGCAGCGGCGCGTGAGCGCGGCATTGCCTGCAACGTGGTGGATTGCCCGGAGCTGTGCACGTTCATTTTCCCGGCTATAGTCGACCGCTCGCCGGTGATCATTGCGGTCTCCACCGGTGGCGCATCACCGGTGCTTGCGCGCCTGGTGCGCGCGCAACTGGAGACCCTGCTGCCGGCGGCCTACGGACGGCTGGCCGAGCTGGCCGAGCGGTTCCGGACACGGGTCAAGCAGGCTTTGACCAATGGCGATCAGCGGCGCCGGTTCTGGGAGCAATGCCTGCGCGGTCCGGTCGCCGAACTGGCGCTGGCCGGCCGGGAGGACGAGGCAGCGGCGCAGTTGGAGCGGCTGATCGAAGTTGCGGCCGGTCGATCGTCGGCGGTCGGAATGGTGTCCCTCGTCGGCGCGGGCCCGGGCGATCCGGACCTCCTGACCCTGCGGGCCTTTCGCCTGATACAGGAAGCCGATGTCGTCGTCTACGACCGACTGGTTTCGCCTGCAGTCATGGCCTTGGTCCGCAACGATGCCGAACGGATTTATGCGGGCAAGGAACGCAGCCGGCATACCTTGCCGCAGGAAGATATCAACCGTCTGCTCGCGCGTCTGGCGCGAGCGGGGCAGCATGTCGTGCGGCTAAAGGGTGGGGACCCGTTCATCTTCGGGCGCGGCGGCGAGGAGATCGAGACCTTGATGGATGAGGGTATCCCGTTTCAGGTCGTGCCCGGCATCACTGCAGCTTCCGGCTGCGCTGCCTATGCCGGGATTCCACTGACCCACCGCGACTGCGCGCAGTCGGTCACGTTCGTGACCGGGCATTTGAAGGAGGGGTCGGTCGGCGACCTGGACTGGGAGCGGCTTGCGCAGCCACAGCAGACACTCGTGATCTATATGGGGCTCCAGGGCCTTGAGCAGATCTGTGAAGCGTTGATCGCACACGGCTGCGAGCCCGACCGTCCTGCCGCGCTGGTCCAGCAGGGAACGACTCCCGGACAGAAAGTCATTCTCGGCACGGTTTCTACCTTGCCGGGCAAGGTCGCGATGGTGGGCGCCAGCGCGCCGACCCTGGTGATCGTCGGTCAGGTCGTCCGCTTACGGCAGAAGCTGGCCTGGTTTCAGGCCGCCGCGGGACTGCCGCGCGCGCCTTGAGGGCCTCCGGGGTGTTCCGCCAAGCCGAACATACGGCTTGGGTTCAGTCCAAGATCCCCTGCGTCTACGGACCGGGCATGCGATCGGGATGGCTGCTATACGGCGGCGCTGCTTGCGGGCTGCGCTGTTGCAGGCTGAGGTAGCGACAGTCCCACCCGATAGCCGGGCGACCGTAGGTCAGCGGAACGGAGATTTCTCGGGCGCTGCGGGGGCTGCCCCGACGTGAAGCGCCTTTAGGGTGATGCGCAGTGCCGGCAGGCCGGTATCGGCGCTGGGCGTATAGGTCAATGCCGCCTCCTCGAAGGGCGGCGTCCCGTGCGGCAGTACGAAGAACAGGAAACCGCGTGCCGACTCGCCGCGCCTGAGATCGACGGTCCGCAATTCCTTCCGCGTATAGTCTTCGCGGCGACCGTCGGCGGCCTCGTCGTCGCGTTGGTTCAGCATCAGGGAGCCCAGCAGACCGGCAACCCGGCCCGCCAGAGCGCCGATCGGGCCGGCCAAGCCACCCACCATGCCAGCGCCGGTCACGGCGTAGTGGGCTACGCCTGGTTTGGGCGGAAACAGCAGTGCCACTTCAGGGCCCGGGCGCGGCGTCGTCGTCTCACCGCCGGGCAAGGCCAGCGAGAACTGTTCGGGTGCGACGTGCAGGGGAAGATCCGCAGCATTACTGACGACGACCTGGACCGGCAGCACGGCGATCGAGGCAAAATCGGCGGCGAAGATCGCTTCCTGTCGCTCGGGTTGGACGTGAGGGTCGGCGCCGAGCGAGATGGACCCTTGCCGGACCGAGTGCGGCATTGCCGGGATCGGCGCGCTGGCCGCTTCCCGCGCTTCGTAGGCCGCACACCCGGTCAGCAACAGGCAGCTGCTCAACAGTGCCGCAGTTGCGGTCGCAGCGAGTCCGCCACGCGATGGCACTTGAACGTCGAGTCGATGCGGTAACATCGGGACACCGGAAGGGTGGTGGGCTTGCTGTCAGGCCATGAGGATCGCTCAGCTGAGGGCGCGGAGCAAGCCGGCTGGTGCAATGGCGCCCTTCCGCGACCTACGTGTTCACGCCTATTGCCATGCCGCGGGGGGCGGATTAGTCTCCATTCGATAAGGCATCGGCTCGAAGCTGACGGGTCATCAGACAGCAGGTCCTTCGCTACACTGTGGGTTGTCGCGGTGCCCGCGTGCCAGTGGCGGGTTGTCGGCGTCACCGATTTCGTGCCGTTCGCGGCAAAGGAGGTTCAAGATGAACGGATGTAAAGCATTGAGGCTCGCAGTACTGGGAGTCGCGCTTTCGCCGGTCGCCGCCGTAGCGGGCGGCTGGGGATTCCTCGCTCAGGCGCTGATGGTCGAAGACATCAGCTCGAGCCGGAATGGGGGCAGTCTGGCGGCCTATTACGGCGCGGTCGGCGTGAACGTCTTTTCAACGACCAGCAGTGCCTGGTGCCGGACCGGACTCTACGACGCCACGCACACTCAGTATCTGGCGTTCTGGAACGCGCGCACGTCCGCTCCGACCAGCTTCGGGTTTGGGTTCGGGTTCGTTGCGCAAAACGATGACTGGGGCACGAACTCGACCGCGATGACGGAGAGTCTGACGTCCACGACCGGTCAAGGCTACGTGGTCGGCAAGGCCGCTATCCTGGCCGAGGAACTCCCACTGGCGGATTTCGGGATCAATATCCCGGACGCTCAGGCGACCGAGCTTTACCAGGCCTTCATCACCCTGGCGATCGAGCAGCGCTTGGCAAAGTCGCGCCGTCACTTGGGCGCCGTGCTGGCCCAGGCCGCGAGGCGGCGGACCGACCGCTTCCCGGCGATGCTGGTCGATGCCTATGCGGAGACGATCGCCGGCAGCTGCGGTACGGACACGGCCCAGGTTGCCAAGCAGATCGAGCGCCAGGAAAAGGCCTTTCGCCGCCATGTCCAAACCTATGGATCGCTGGTCTTTTCGCGCGGAAAAGAGGGCTTTCACTCGATCGTCGCGAATTGGGCGGCGCTGACCGCGGCCGTCTGGAACAACCAGGGTGTCCACTCCGTGTCGGCGGTCACGTTGCGGCGTCTGGCCGGATACTACTTGCCGCTCGCCGACGAGTTGATCCGCGACGATTACCTCGCCGAACTCCGGGCGACGGCCGACCAAGTGGAAACCGAACTGGTAAGACAGTTGTTTGCGCCCTGAAGCGCCGGTAGGCGTAGCGGGCTGGTGGCGTCCAGTCGCCGCCCCCCGCCTTCAGTGTCGCGTGCGCAAGGCCTCAGCCGTTTTCGCGTGTACCGCGCCGAAGCCGCCGTTGCTCATGAAGACGATGTGATCGCCGGCTCGGGCTTCGGTTCGCAGGTGATCGATGATGGCGTCGAGCGTGGGTAATACGCGGATATGCGTTGAGCTTGCCGCGACGCGCGCCGCATCCCAGCCCAGGTCCGGCGCCTGGTAGATGATCGCCCGGTCGGCGCTGGCGAGCGATGCGGCCAGCGCATCGACGTGCACTCCCATCTTCATCGTGTTCGAGCGCGGTTCCAGGATCGCGATGATCCGGGACTCACCGACCCGCGCCCGCAAGCCCTCCAGCGTTGTCGCGATGGCTGTCGGGTGATGGGCGAAGTCGTCATACAGGGTAACGCCGTCGACTGTCGCGTGGATCTCCAGTCGGCGCTTCACGTTACGGAAGCTGCCGAGCGCGGCCGTGGCACGCTCTGGCTCGACTCCCGCATGGCGAGCTGCGGCAATGGCGGCCAGCGCATTGCGGGCATTGTGATGCCCGCTGAGTTCCCAAGCGACTTCGCCCACGGAACGGCCCTGCCAGAACACTTCAAAGCGGCTGGCATCCGCTGCCGCGAGGCGCGCTTGCCAATCGGCCGACCCCGATGGATCCAGGCCTGTCAGACCGGTGTGCTGCACCGGAGTCCAGCAGCCCATCGCCACGACCGCATCCAGATTGCCATCGTCCGCAGGCCGAATGATCAGTCCCTCACCGGGGATGCTGCGAATCAGATGGTGGAACTGTCGCTGGATGGCCGCGAGGTCAGGGAAAATGTCCGCATGATCGTATTCCAGGTTGTTCAGGATCGCGGTTCGCGGACGGTAATGGACGAACTTCGAGCGCTTGTCGAAAAACGCCGTGTCGTACTCGTCGGCTTCGATGACGAAGAAGCGGCTCCCGCCGAGCCGCGCGGACAAACCGAAATTGAGTGGCACGCCCCCGACCAGGAAGCCGGGTTCCAGCCCGGCCTGCTCCAGAATCCAGGCCAGCATGCTGGTCGTCGTGGTTTTGCCGTGGGTCCCGGCCACGGCCAGAACCCACCGCTTGGTCAGCACGAAGTCATGCAGCCACTGTGCTCCTGAGGTGTAGGCCAGGCCCCGGTTCAGGACGGCTTCGACCTCGGGATTGCCCCGCGACAGGGCATTGCCGATGATGACGAGTTCCGGCGCCGGGTCGAGGTTGTCAGCCGCGAAGCCGCTCATCAGGCCGATCCCGTGGCGCTCGAGCTGCGTGCTCATCGGGGGATACACGTTCTGGTCCGAGCCGGTGACGTGATGGCCCAGTTCTTTGGCCATGATCGCGAGCCCTCCCATGAAGGTCCCGCAGATGCCGAGGATATGTATGTGCAAGTGGCAATACCTGTCGTAAGGAGCGGCATTCAGCGATGTCTGGCGGAGAATTCGCCGCCCGTGGCACGACCGAAGTTCGTGCCGACGTGGGGCTTCGCCGAAATCGCTGCAGCGCGGTGGGTGTCGTTCAACGAGAGCCAGCGGACTTTGCCGCGCATCAGGCCGAGTCGGCCGCGGCGTGAAGATTTGTGGCGATCCCGGTTTGGCTTAAACTAGACGCCGTAGCGTAGCCACCTTTAGTCACATGAGCAAGAAGCACTGCATACAGATCGAAGCTGTTTCCCGGTACCTGGAATCCCAATCGGCGCCGGAAGCCGGACGTTACGTCTTCTCCTACACGATTACGATCGTCAACAATGGCAGCGTTCCGGCGAAGCTTCTGTCGCGTCACTGGGTGATCACCGACAGTGATGGGAAAGTGCAGGAGGTGCGCGGTGACGGTGTCGTCGGCGAGCAGCCGCATCTGGTCCCGGGGCAATCCTTCCGCTACACGAGCGCGGCCATGATCGAGACGCCGCTGGGCACGATGCAGGGCGAATATCAGATGGTGTCGGACGACGGGCAGCATTTCGATGCCGAGATCGCGCCGTTCGTGCTCGCGATCCCTCGCGTTCTGCACTGAGTTTCTCCGCGCATGGCGCTGCATGCCGTCGGCGACGTGCAGGGCTGTCATGCGGAACTGCTGAGTCTGCTCGACGAAATCCGCTTTGATCCGGCCCGGGATCGGCTGCTGCTGACCGGGGATCTCGTCAATCGTGGCCCTCGATCGCTCGAGACCTTGCGCCTCATCAGATCGCTGGGAGCGGCAGCGACCACGGTACTGGGCAATCATGACCTGCATCTGCTGGCAGTGGCCTTCGGGATTTCCCGCACGAAGCGGAAGGACACATTTCACGATGTCCTCGATGCACCGGACCGCGACGAGTTGCTGAACTGGCTCCGGCGGCAACCACTCTGTCATCGCGAAGGCCGCTACACCTTGGTGCATGCGGGTTTGTCGCCTTACTGGACGGTAGACGAGGCGCGCGCCCGCGCCGCCGAGGTGGAAGCCGTGCTGCGGGGGCCCGACTGCGCCGCATTCCTGCGCCAGATGTATGGCAATGAGCCGGATCGCTGGTCGGAGCAGGCGACCGGCTGGGATCGCCTGCGCTACATCGTCAACGCCTTCACTCGCATGCGCTACGTCGCGCCGGATTGGCGGCTCGACTTCCGCGACAAGGGGCTGCCCGGTACGCAGCGTGACGGGCTCCTGCCGTGGTTCGAGATCCCGGGTCGGCGCAGCGCCGGTGCAGCAATCGTGTTCGGGCACTGGTCGACGCTGGGGTTCAGGGTGTCGGGCGGATGCCATGCGCTCGATACCGGATGCCTCTGGGGCGGCGAACTGACCGCGCTGCGTCTCGACGGAGTGTCTCAACGGGTTGCAGTGCCGTGCCTGAACGGAGCCGAGGGTTATCAGCCGAAGGGGTAGCGCGGTCGCGCCCGATCCGTATCGCCGGAAGGGCTACGGCACGATCTCGTGGATCTCGATCGACTGAACGGTCGTGGTGTTGCTGGGCAGCGGTGCGCTGAGGCCCTGCAGGTCGCCCGGTGACGGTGTCGGCTTGCCGCTCTTCGAGATGCGTGCGCCGATCACGATCCGCTCGAAGGACGAGAGCTTGCGTCCGGCCATCATGGCCATCGAATCGTCCAGCGTCACCTCCAATGGCAGGTCACGTACCTGACGACGCACCACCGCGAGCGGCATCGGCGGGCCCTCGCTGGCACGGGCAAAGATGAACACGCTGTCGTCGGGCGCCGCTCTGGACTTGAGGGCGGGGGACAGGGTCACATGGACAGCAATGCGGGCGCCGGAAGCCGGCTGGGGAGCGACTGCGGGCGCGTCGCCGGATGGTGCGGCAGCCTCGGCCTGCGCGATGTAGTCGGCGACGGTTCGATACTCTTCGCTATCGGGCGGCAGTTGCTTTGCCAGCGCGCGCCAGTAACCGGCCGCCGCGGCCATCTCGTTGCGCTCTGCCGCGCCCAGACCGGCCAGCCATAGGCCAGTCGGGTGCCTTGGATCCCGCGCGAGGATGCCGTCAACCAGTTTCGCGGGTTCGCCGGCCATCGAGCCACCGTTGTTCTCGGCCAGCGCCTGCGCGTACAACGCGGTGATGTCGAGGTTGTCGGGAGCGAGCTTGCGTGCGAACTCGTAAGCCGTCAGCGCCTTTGCTGAGTTGCCCATGGCTTCCAGCGAGCGTCCGAGCAACAGCCATCCCTGCAGATCGTTCGGCTCTTTTGCGAGCTTGGCTGCCAGTTGTTCGACGGTGGCTTGCAGGGACTCGCGAGCCTCGGCGGTGGAGGCGGGCGGTGCGCGCACCAGATCCAGCCGTCCGAGTTGCCCGTACAACAACAGGCCGCCCGCGACGGCACCCAGGATGCCGGCGACGACGGCTGTGCGTCCCGCCGCGGCGGATTTCGATGGCGCTGCGTCAGGCGCAGCATCCAGATCGTCGAGCAGTGTGCGGTCCAGTTCTGTCTGCAGTGCCGCTGCCTGACCGGCATCGAGATCCTCGGCTTCCAGTTCATGGCGCCGCTGCTGATGGATCAGTAGATTCAGATCGCGGCGGGCGAGGCTTGCCTGCCGACCCCGGCTGAGCAACACCGGCAGGATAAGGCCTAGCCCGAACAGCACCAGCAGCGCTGCCAGACTCCAGAACTCGGTCATCGGTTCATTTCCGGGTATCGCCTTCCAGTTGGCGCAGTCGCTCGCGCTCAGCTGCGTTTAGCTCGGGCGACCGCGTAGCGGCGTGCTGCCGGGTGCGGGATCGGATGAACAGCAGGCCGCCGGCCAATGCCAAGAACGGGCCGAGCCATAGCAACCAGGTCATGGGCTTGACCGGCGGGCGGTACAACACGAAGTCGCCATATCGCTCCACCAGAAACTGGACCGCTTCTTCGTCGCTCTTGCCGCTCCGAATGATCTGGTAGACCTCGTCGCGAAGGTCGCGCGCCAGGTCCGCGTCGGAGTCGGCCAGGGACTGGTTTTGACAAACGAGACAGCGCAATTCCTCAACCAGCTGCTCGTAACGCAGCTGTTCGGTGGTGTCCTTGAAGGTCCGGATTTCGGTGGCGCTCGCAACGGGAACGCAGCCGCAGCACAGAACGAGCAGGCAGGCCCGGACAGAGCGCTTCAACCCGGCTCTCCTTTGAGCTGCTGGACGAGTGGCAGCAGAATGTCGTCGATTGCCTCACGCGTCAGCGGGCCGGTGAACTTGTGCCGGATGATGCCCTTGCGGTCGATCACGAAGGTCTCGGGGACGCCGTAGACGCCCCAATCGATGCCGATGCGCCCGTCCGCATCGAACGCGCTGCTGCGATACGGATTGCCGAGCCGCGCCAGCCATTCCAGGGCGGCATTCCGCTCGTCCTTGTAATTAAGGCCGTAAATGGGCACGCGGTCGGTCTTCGCGAGTTCCACGAGCAACGGATGTTCCTGTCGGCACGAAACGCACCACGAGGCCCAGACGTTCAACAGGCTGACCTGTCCGCGGAACACCTCGCTGGTCAGCGCCTCGTCCGGTGCATGCAGTTGCGGCACGGAGAAAGCCGGTGCCGGCTTCCCGATGAAGGGTGACGGCACTTCGCGCGGATTGAGTGTCAGCCCTACGCCGAGTAGCACGACCATCAGCACGAAAACGACCAGCGGGATCAGGAAGGTCAGGCGCAAGGGCAGGGTTCCCCCGGGTTCAGGCAGTGGCCGACGAAGGCGCCGCTGACAGCGCGGCCTTCTGGCGTGCGGCGACGCGATAACGCTTGTCGCTCGCGGCCAGCACGCCGCCGAGTGCCATACACAGGCCGCCCAGCCAGATCCATCGAATGAACGGCTTATAGTAGAGGCGGACGCTCCAGGCGCCGTTGTCCATCGGTTCACCCAGCGCGACGTAAAGGTCGCGGGTGAGGCCCGGGTCGATCGCCGCTTCGGTCATCGTGTTGCGTTGGACCCGGTAGGCGCGCTTTTCGGGCTTGAGTATCACCTCGCGGGTACCCGAGCGCACCGCGAATTCGCCTTGAGAGGCCGTGTAGTTCGGGCCTTCCACGCGGGTTGTCCCGCGAAAGGTGAACGCGTAGTCGCCGATTGTCACGGTCTCGCTTGGCGCGAGGCGGACGGTCTTCTCGACCGTGTAGCAGCCCGACAGGGCGATGCCGATCAACACCACGGCCAGCCCGGCGTGGGCAAGGGTCATGCCGTAGACGCCGCGCGACTGGGAGCGGAGGCCCGCCAGCCAGTGTTCGCGCAGACGAACGCGGCTCCAGAGCGTATAGCCGGCCGTGGCCACAAGCCAGATCGCCAGCGTGATCGTGGCGAAGGTCTTGATGTCGCGCAGGTTCCAGAACACCGCCATGGTGACGATCCCAGCGGTAACGCTCAGCAGGGCCAGCCAACGGGTTCGGCGTGCAATGGCGGTCAGACTGGCACTGCGCCACGGAAACAGCAGACCCGTGCCGGCCAGCAGGAATACCGGGGCCATCACCGGCGCGAACACGGCATCGAAATAGGGCGGTCCGACCGAGATCTTGCCGAGGCCGAGCGCGTCGACCACCAGTGGATACAGCGTACCCAGCAGGATGCTACCGGCAGCCGTGACCAGCAGGACGTTATTCAGCAACAGCAGGTTTTCGCGCGAGACGAGTTCGTAGCGCGCGTTGTCACGGACAGCGGGTGCGCGCAAGCCATACAGCATGAGAGATCCGCCGATCACGACGCCGAGCAGCACCAGGATGAACAGTCCGCGGGCCGGGTCGGTCGCGAAGGCATGCACGGAGGTCAGCACGCCCGAGCGGACCAGGAAGGTGCCCAGCAGGCTCAGCGAAAATGCAAAGATGGCCAGCAACACCGTCCAGGCCTTGAACGCCCCGCGCTTCTCGGTCACGGCCAGCGAATGGATCAGTGCAGTCGCGACCAGCCATGGCATGAATGAGGCGTTTTCCACCGGGTCCCAGAACCACCAGCCGCCCCAGCCGAGTTCGTAGTACGCCCACCAGGAACCCAGCGTGATGCCGGCTGTCAGGAACGTCCACGCGACCAATGTCCATGGGCGCGACCAGCGGGCCCAGGCTGCATCCAGCGATCCGCTCAGCAGTGCGGCGACGGCGAAGCTGAACGCGACGCTGAGGCCGACGTAACCCATATAGAGCATCGGCGGATGGATCGTCATGCCGAAATCCTGCAGCAGCGGGTTCAGGTCATTGCCGTCCGCAGGTGGTACCGCCAAGCGCTCGAATGGATTCGAAGTCAGCAGGATGAACAGCAGGATGCCGATGCTGACCAGCCCCATGACACCGAGCACGCGGGCCACGAAGTCCTCGGTCAGGCTGCGGCTGAAAATGGTCACCGCCAGCGTCCACAGCCCCAGGATGGTCGCCCAGAGCAGCATCGAGCCCTCGTGTCCGCCCCAGACCGCGGACAGGCGATAGTAGAGGGGCAGCGCGCTGTTGGAGTGCTGTGCGACGTAGGCGACCGAGAAGTCGTTGAGGGCGAAGCTGGCCGCCAGGCACCCGAACGCCGCGAGCAGGAAGAAACACTGTGCGCGCCCGGCGCCCCGGGCAACCGCCATCCACAGCGGTACGCCACCCGCGGCACCGGCCAATGGGAAACCGGCCTGCAGCAGTGCCATCATCAAGGCCATGACCAGGGCCAGATGGCCGAGTTCGGCGATCATTTCGGTTGCCAGGCCTGGTAATCGAGGACGGGCTTGCCGTCGGCGCCGTGCTTCACGGTGTCGGCGATTTCGGGCGGCATGTAGTTTTCGTCGTGCTTGGCGAGGACCTCGGTGGCTTCGAACACGCCGTCCTGATTCAACTGCCCGATCGAGATGATCCCCTGGCCTTCCCGGAAAAGGTCCGGAAGGATGCCACTGTAGGTGACCGCGACGCTCGCCGGACCGTCGGTGACCTCGAATCCCACCTTCAGACTGCCGGCATCGCGCTTCACGCTGCCCGGAACGACCAGGCCGCCGACGCGGAATGGATAGCCTTTGGGCGCTTCGCCCGCGGCGACCTGTGATGGAGTGTAGAAGTACAGCAGGTTCTTCTGGAATGCGGACAGAGCAAAAAATGCAGCGACCGCGATCCCGATAAGGATGCCGCTCACCGCCAGCATGCGCTGATGCCGCCGTGTCATGCGGAACTCTTGCGCTGTTGGTACAAGGCTGAGAATCGTCGCTGCACACGGGTGTGGCGGCGGCGCGCCGCGATCAGGTTGGCGGCGAGCACGAGCGCGGCCAGCCCGTAGGCCGGCCACACGTAGGCGGCATAGCCGCCCATGTTCAGAAAGTGTTCGAAGTCCATCGTGAGGTCGTGCGCCTGGCGCTGTCGTTCAGTGTTTGTGGCGGCGAGGGGACTGGCACTGTAGCGGCCGGCCTCTTCACACCCCCTTAGAGTGTATCGAGGATAGCGCGTTTCACCGCATCGAGTTGGGCTTCGACAGTGCGCGGCTTGGTCGTGCATTGCCCGATGGCCGTGTCCGGATCCTTGAGGCCGTGTCCGGTCAGGGTGCAAACGACCGTACTGCCCTCGGGGATGCGGCCCCGTTCGATGTCATGGATTGCGCCGGCTACCGAAATCGCCGAGGCAGGCTCGCAAAAGATGCCTTCCTTCTCGGCGAGCAGTTTTTGCGCCGCCAGAATCTCCTGATCGGTGAAGCCGGCGAACCAGCCGCCCGATTCACGTTGCGCGCGCCAGGCCCCGTCCCAGGATTGCGGGTGCCCGATGCGGATTGCGGTGGCGATGGTCTCGGGATGGTCGATCATTTCGCCGGTCAGGAAAGGTGCGGCGCCCGCGGCCTGATAACCCAGCATGATCGGTCGCCGGTCGGTCACCGGTGGATGGCGCTCGGTGCCGATCGCATATTCGCTGTAGCCCTTCCAGTAGGCAGTGATGTTGCCGGCATTGCCGACCGGGAGGCAATGATAGGTGGGGGCCTCGCCCAGTTCGTCGACGATCTCGAACGCCGCTGTCTTCTGCCCGTCGATACGGAACGGGTTGATCGAATTGACGATCGTGACCGGCGCATGGTCGGCGATCTCCTTCACGATCCGCATGCCGTCATCGAAATTGCCCTTGATCTGCAGCACGACCGCGCCGTACAGCATGGCTTGGGCCAGCTTGCCCATGGCGATTTTGCCGTCGGGAATCAATACGAAGGCCGTGATGCCGGCACGTCCGGCATACGCGGCGGCGGCGGCAGACGTGTTGCCGGTCGACGCGCAGATGATCGCCCGGCTGCCCTCCTCGACGGCTTTCGACACGGCCATGGTCATGCCGCGGTCCTTGAAGGAGCCCGTGGGGTTCAGCCCCTCGAACTTGACATACAACGCAACGTCCCTTCCGATCAGCCTCGGGATGTTGTGGAGTTGGATCAACGGCGTGTTGCCCTCGCCAAGGCTGATCGGACAGGTCTTGTCCGTGCAGGGCAGGCGGTCGCGGTAGCGGTGGATGAGTCCGATGTAGCGGTTGGCTGAAGGCATGATGGCAGTCGTTGCGAAAGGGCTGGGGCGTCGGGCGTAACGCGCGAGTCCGGCTTTGGGGCTCGGGCTTACTTCAGGGTTTCGAGGCGGATCCGCACGGCGGGACCCTGGATCGTGTCGAGGGCTTCGATCTGCGCCAGCGCCGCATTCAGCTCCCGCTCCAGCACCCGGTGGGTGATCATGATGATCGGCAGATGACTCGCGCCCGTGGGTGCCTCCTTCTGTATCAAGGCCTCGATGCTGATGCCCTGGTTGGCGAGGATCCGGGCGATGTCCGCCAGCACGCCCGGTTTGTCTTCGGCGTTCAGTCTCAGGTAGTAGGCCGTTTCGACCTCGTCGATACCGAGTACCGGGATGTCGGAGATCGACTGCGGCTGGAACGCGAGATGCGGGACGCGATTCTCGGAATCGGAAGTCAGCGTGCGCACGACATCGACCAGATCCGCCACGACCGAGGACGCCGTCGGCTCGGCGCCGGCGCCGGCGCCATAGTACAGCGTGGGCCCTACCGCGTCGCCCTTGACCAGGATGGCGTTCATGACGCCCGCCACGTTGGCGATCAGCCTGCGCTCGGGAATCAGGGTCGGGTGCACCCGCAGTTCCACCCCCCGTTCCGTCCGCCGCGCGATGCCCAGCAATTTGATCCTATAGCCCAGGGCTTCCGCATAGGCGACGTCCGTGGCGGTGATGCCGGTGATGCCTTCGACGTAGACGCGCTGGAACTGCAGCGGGATGCCGAACGCGATCGAGGCCAGGATCGTCAGCTTGTGCGCGGTGTCCGTACCCTCGATGTCGAAGGCGGGGTCGGCCTCGGCATAACCCAGCGCCTGGGCCTCCTTCAGCACGCTGTCGAAATCGCGCCCTTTGTCGCGCATTTCGGTCAGGATGAAGTTGCAGGTCCCGTTGATGATCCCGGCAACCCACTCGACGCGATTGCCGGCCAGGCCCTCACGCAAGGTCTTGATGATCGGGATGCCGCCTGCCACGGCGGCTTCGAAGGCCACCATCAACCCGCGTCGGCTCGCCTCGGCGAATATCTCGTTGCCGTGCAGCGCAATCAGCATCTTGTTCGCGGTAACGACATGCTTGCCCCGGTTCAGGGCCCGCAGCACCAGATCTTTGGCCGGTACTTCGCCGCCGATCAGCTCGACGACGATCTGGATGTCGGGATCGTCGACGACTGCATGCGGATCGGTGGTGACTTCCAGCCCGCTGGTGTCGCAAATTCGGGCGCGCGCGAGGTTGCGAGTCGCAATCCGGGCGATCTGAATCTCGCGGCCGGCGCGCCGGCTGATCTCGCTGGCATTTCGACGCAGCACGTTGACGGTGCCGCCGCCGACCGTACCCAGCCCGAGCAGGCCAATCTTTACCGGCTTCACTGACAGGTCCTCACGTGGCATCTGGACCGGCGATCATACTGCATTGTCCCGCCGCAGCATATGACGGATACCGCGCACGGCCTGTCGCGTCCGGTGTTCGTTCTCGATCAGGCTGAAACGCACGTGGTCGTCGCCGAACTCACCGAAGCCGATGCCGGGCGACACGGCGACTTGCGCATCGAGCAACAGCTTTTTCGCAAATTCCAGCGAGCCCATCGTGCGGTACTGCTCCGGGATCGGAGCCCAGACGAACATGGTGCCGCGCGGCTTCTCGACGTGCCAGCCGATGTCGTTCAGGCCCTTGCACAGCGTATCCCGGCGTGATCGATAGAGTTCGCAGATCTCGTGGACGCAATCCTGGGGGCCTTCCAGCGCGGTGATCGCAGCGACCTGAATCGGGGTGAACATCCCGTAGTCCAGATAGGACTTGATGCGGGCCAGCGCTGCGACCAGTTCGGGGTTGCCACACATGAAACCCACGCGCCAGCCCGGCATGTTGTAGCTCTTCGATAGCGTGAAGAACTCGACGGCGACTTCGGTCGCATGTGGGACCTGCAGGATCGACGGGGCGACGTACCCGTCGAAGACGAGGTCGGCGTAAGCGAGGTCATGGACCACCCAGATCCGGTATTCCCGCGCGATTTCGATGACCTTCTCGAAGAAGTCCAAATCGACGCACTGCGTCGTCGGATTGCCCGGAAAGTTCAGGACCAGCATCTTCGGCTTCGGCCAGGATGTCTTGATGGCCTTTTCGAGTTCCTCGAAGAAGTCGACACCGTCGACTAAAGGCACGTGGCGCACATCCGCCCCGGCGAGTACGAAGCCATACGGATGGATCGGATAGGCGGGGTTGGGCACGAGCACCGCGTCGCCGGGTCCCATCGTGGCCATCGCCAGATGAGCCAGGCCTTCCTTCGAGCCGATCGTTACGATCGCCTGAGTGTCCAGATCCAGTTCGACGTCGAAGCGGTCCCGGTACCAGTTGCAGATGGCGCGGCGCAGGCGTGGAATGCCACGCGACACCGAATAGCGGTGGTTGGTGTCCTTGCGCGAAACCTCAACCAGTTTGTCGACGATGTGCTTGGGTGTCGGACGGTCCGGATTACCCATGCCGAAGTCGATGATGTCGCTGCCGGCCGCTCGTTCCTTCGCCTTCAGTTCATTGACGATGTTGAAGACGTATGGCGGCAAGCGTTTGATGCGCTGAAATTCTTCCATTCGCGGCTCGGCTGGCAGAGATCGTTAGGGGAGGGTAGTCGTACGCGGTAATGCGTCGTGACAAAACGTCTAAAAATAAGATCCGCGGTGATTCTTGTCAAACTCGGCTTGGGCGCTACTGCCGCGGGGCGATGGTGGGTTCGGGAATTGATTAAATTGCGGTGCAGATGGTAATCTTTCTCATCTGTGAATGCCGGTCAGGTGCCGACCATGAAACGCGCTCGTTCCGTTGTTGTTCCGATTGCCGCTGCTGCGGCATGTATGGTCTCGCTGTCCGTGCCGGGTTGGGCCGAAGGTCCGGTTCTCAGCGGTCAGCGATTCCTGCCGCTGAAAGCCCGGCTCGGGCAGAAACTGTTTTTCGATTCCGACCTGTCCACGCCGCCCGGTCAGTCGTGCTCGAGTTGTCACGACCCGAACAGCGGGTTCGCGGATCCCGATCCACGCACGCCCACCTCGAAAGGTGTGACCCCAGGCCGCTTCGGTAGTCGCAATGCTCCGACAGCCGCCTACGCGGCCTTCGCTCCGGCATTCCATTACGACCCGGCTGAGGCGCTTTTCGTCGGCGGACAATTCCTCGACGGTCGCGCCGCGACCCTGGAAGAGCAGGCTGCCATGCCGTTCTTGAACCCGCTCGAGATGGCCAATCCGGACAAGGCGACCGTCGTTCGGAAGGTGCGCCAAGCTGGCTACGCCGATCTGTTCCGCGCCGTTTACGGGCCCAGGGCGTTGGCCGAGGTCGATCGTGCCTACGACCGTATAGCAGATGCGATTGCCACGTTCGAGAACACTCGCCTGATGAACCGCTTCAGTTCCAAGTACGACGCATATCTCGCCGGGAAGGTCGCGCTGACCCCAGCCGAAGCGAACGGGCTGCGTCTGTTCGAGGATCCGGACAAGGGCAACTGCGCCGCATGTCATCCCAGTGCCCCGGGGCCGGGCCGGACCCCGCCGCTGTTCACAGACTACACCTATGACAATCTCGGCGTGCCTCGCAATCCGGCGAATCCTTTCTACGGTTTGCACGCGGAGTTCAATCCGGACCAGCGTGAGTTCGTCGACAGGGGTTTGGGAGCGGTTCTCGCGCGGCCCTCGGAAGACGGAAAGTTCAAGGTGCCGACGCTGCGCAACGTCGCCGTCAGCGGGCCGTACATGCACAACGGTTACTTCGCCAGCCTTCGGGCAGTGGTTGCCTTCTACAACGATCGTGACGTCAGGCCGGCGTGCAAGTCACGGTTCGTCAGCGAGGCAAGCGCCTTGCATAGGGGCTGTTGGCCCCGGCCCGAGGTGACCGACAACGTGAATCGGAATGAACTCGGCCGACTGGGTCTGACCGATCAGGAAGTCGACGACATCGTGGCCTTCCTGCAGACCCTGACCGACGGTTACCGGTTGCCGTCCGTGACGGAGTGACTCCGGTCGCTAGGCCTGTTCACGGCCCGATGGGTTGGTCGCGGCTCAGCCGGACCCAGCCCTGGACGATGCGGTAGACGATCCACATCAGATCGCCGCTGAGGATCATCAGGCCGAGCGGGCCCGCCATCAGCGTGAGTGCTCCGGCGACGCCCACCGCGAGGCTGATCCAGAATGTCTGGATCTGCCAGCGGAAGTGTGATGCCAGCCATGAGTTGCCCGCTTTGGGCAGTTGCGTGTGGCTGATGATCGCGCTGATCGGGTAAGTGATGCCGGCAATGACTGCGCCGGCCTGGAGTAGGTAAGCAATTTGAGCGAGTTGCTTGGTTGTCATGACGATGTGCCGGTTTGTTCTCGCTGCGGAGGGGCGTGGTGACTCGCTACTTCAGCGGTCCGAATGGCTCAGCGCCGATTGCCGCCAGCCCGGCCCGTGCGCAGGTCTCGTCCAGGCGTACGCCCGGTGCACCGCCAACTCCGATGGCACCGACGACGGTGCCGTTCAGGGTGATGGGGAAGCCGCCGCCGAGAAGCAGGATCGAGTCGTTCATGTCGTGCAGTCCCGCCAGTTCCGCGGAGCCGGCCGCGATTTCTGCGAGGACTTGGGTGGGTTGGCGCAGGCTCGCGGCCGTGTAGGCCTTGCGTCGGCTGCTTTCCACGGTGTGCGGTCCGGCGCCATCGGCCCGTGCGGCCAGCACGGTCACACCGGCAGCATCGGTCACGGTCACGCTGACACGGTGGCCATCCGTCTGGCACTGTCGCAAACTCGCGGCCGCGGCCTTTTGCGCGAGTTCCAACGAGATGTGAGCGACCGCGACGAGATTCTCCGCCCGGAGCGGTGACCCGAACGAGGATAGCGCGAAGGCTGCAAGGACAGTTGCCACGTGACTCACGGAAGCGACGCCTCGCTGCGTGGGGTGTGTCTTCATGTCGAGCTCCGGGTCAATCCGATACGAGTGAGAGTTTCGACTGCGTGGCGCGATCGGATGTTCCGCTCGGTGTATGGGTCTGACGCAGGCGGGCGTCGAACTCCTGCAGGCGTTCGCGCGTGCCGATATCCATCCAGAAACCGGGGTACAACTCGCCCGTGACGCGCCCGTGGGCCATGGCTTCACGCAACAGTGGCGCCAGGGCACAACGGCCCTCGGGCAGGTTGGCGAACAGCGCAGGCCGGTAGAGGCCGATCCCGGCAAAGGTATGACGCTCCGCGCCGTCCGGCATCAGTGTCTGGCCGTGCAAGGCGAAGTCTCCGACCGGATGGTGCTCCGGGTTGGCGGTCAGGACCAGATGGGCGTCGCCGGGCGGCGTACGGTGCAGGCGCTCGAAGGGAAAATCGGTTGCGATGTCGCCGTTTACGACCAGAAAAGGGTCGTCCCCGAGCAGCGGCAGGGCATGGCGGATGCCGCCGGCCGTCTCAAGTGGCTCCGGACCCTCATCCGAGTAAGCGATGCTGACACTCCAGCGGTGTCCGTCGCCGAGGTGCTCCCGAATCTGGTCGCCCAAGTAAGCCAGATTGACCACCAGTTCGCGAAATCCGGCTTGGGCGAGCGCGACGATCAGGTGCTCGATCAGCGGCCGCTCTCCGGCTTCGAGCAGGGGTTTCGGCGTGTGGTCGGTCAGTGGCCGCAGCCGTTCGCCGCGGCCGGCCGCGAGGATCATGGCCTTCATGCGAAGACGGCGCGCCGGTGCGCCGGTTCGGCAGTGGACCGGAGAAATTCGCCGAAATCGGCGAATTCCGGATATTTCGTGCATACGCTGTCGACGTAGGCCAGCGTCCGCGGAATGTCTTTGAGGTAACCGCCCTTGCCATCGCGGAGCTGAAGGCGGGCGAAAATGCCGACGGCCTTCAGGTGCCGCTGCATGCCCATCAGGTCGAACCACCGCTCGAAGCGGGGAGCGTCCGACGCGGCCAGCAGATCGTGTGCGATGGCCTGCTCTAGGTACTCCTGTCGCCAACGTGAGACCCGTGACTCGGGCCAGGCGACGTAGCAGTCCCTCAAGAGGGACACCAGGTCATAGCTGATCGGACCGATGACGGCGTCCTGGAAGTCCAGGATGCCCGGATTGCCGGAGGCACAGACCATCAGGTTGCGCGAGTGGTAGTCACGGTGGACGAAGACGCGCGGTTGCTCCAGGGCCGAGGTCACCAGCGTCGCGCTGACGCGTTCAAACAGGGACGAGGCATCGCCATCGAACTGGCTGCCGAGCAGCCGACCCAGGAACCAGTCGCGGAAGATATCCAGTTCGCGTCGCAGCAGCGCGGCGTCGTAGACGGGGCATCCGCAGTCTTCGGTGTCGATCCCCGTCTGCAGGCGAACCAGCGCGGCGATCGCGTCCCGGTAGAGCTGATCCGAATTGTCTGCCCCGAGCGTTTCCAGATAATGGCGGCTGCCGAGGTCGCTGAGAACGGCAAAGCCTCGCTCCAGGTCGACGGCATGCACGGCGGGCACCGTCACGCCGGTCTCGCGCATCAAGGTTGCGACATCGATGAAGGCCCGGAGATTCTCCGTAGCCGGAGGGGCGTCCATGACGACCCAGGACAGGTCGTCGATGCGGGTGCGAAAGTAGCGGCGGAAGCTGGCATCCCCGGAGGCGGGAACGAGCCTGCGCTGACATCCGGGCAAGGCCTGTTCGAGCCAGATCGACAATTCGGTGCAGCGTGTATCCTGGGGAGTGGTCATGCGTCTCTTGTGGTCGGCGAAAATTGCTTCGCGAGCGGAATGATGGGTTAAAATCAGGGCATTGTATGAGTTCCCGAGTTAGAAGAGAAACCAGGCCTCACGGCCAAGGCAGCGCGCCCAGCCGCCGTTGCGTGTAAGATGCCCAGTCCTTCGACCGCTTTCGGACGCCTTGCGCCCCTCAGTGCTGCCAGACTTTCTCCACCCTAGGTCCCTAGTCCCGGTCCTGAGAGGCCTCGCGGGCATCTGGCTGTGCGCGTATTTTGGTGCGCGTGCAGCCGTCGCGGTACCTGCTCCGACATCCGTCGATGCGCAGCCTGCCTCCCGGATGGTGATTCGCAAGCCCGCGGAAGTCGCGCATGTCGAAGTTCCACAGGGCCGTGCGGCAGGCATCACGGATGCGAAGTCCGGCTGGACCTGCCGCCAGGGTGACGAAGAAAAGGAATGGAAGTGCTCCCTCGCCGGCCCGGATCCCCGTGGAGAAACGCACGTGGTGCGCGAGCCGGGGGAGGAAATCGAGAATTGGTCCGAGCAGACCGACATCACGGACGAAGACGAAAAGCGGTTCCGGCCGCTGATGAGCAGCTTTCCATCCGATCCCTGGCTGCTGAATTGCGGGAAGCGGGAAGCGTACCGGGGCACGGACTTTCTGCTGTCGCCTGCCGATCGGTCGGCGCGCGAACGCGCACCGATCGAGATCCGTTCCGATTATGGTGAGTTGCACGGTGATGAAGTCGCCAATTTCTCCGGCGCGGCTCAGGTCACGCGCGCCGATCAGAAGCTGTCGGCGGATTTCATGAGCCGCAATGCCTTTGTGAACACGATGAATGCGAACGGGAACATGACCTATGTGGAGAAGGGCATGGCTTTCTCGAGCGACAGCGGCTTTCTTGACCTCGGGAAAGACAAGGGCGTGCTGCGCAATTCACAGTTCGTGCTGTCCACCGTCCCGGCACGCGGCACCTCGCGCCTGACCTTCTTCGATAACAAGGATCTCTCGCGCTACGAGCAGTTTGCCTACACCAGTTGCCCACCCGGCAACCGCGACTGGGTCCTGCACGCCGACAAGGTGAAGATCAACAAGGCCACCGGCCAGGGATCCGGTAGTCACGCTTGGATGGAATTCAAGGGTGTCCCGATGTTCTATACACCCTACATGTCGTTTCCGACCGACGACCGGCGGCAAACGGGCTTGCTGGCTCCCAGCTTCGGCTACTCTTCGGTGCGCGGTTTCGATCTGACGGTGCCCTATTACTTCAACCTCGCGCCGAACTACGATCTGACGGTCTGGCCGAGGCTGCTGACCGAGCGCGGCGTGTTGTTGCACGGCGATTTTCGCTATCTGACTCCCTACAACCAGGGGCGACTGATCGGCGAGGTTCTGCCGGACGATTGGGAGACGCACCAGACGCGTGGTGAGGTCGGGCTGCTCGATAACGCGACCTGGACCGAGAATCTGCGATCGCACGTGGACCTGAACTGGGTCTCCGATCAACAGTATCTGAACCAGCTCAGTAACCAACTCGCGCTGATCGATTTCAACTTCGTGCGCAGTAACGCGTCGGTAACCTATACAGGAGACACCGGTGGTTACGGCGCCTATGGCGTGACGACCTCCGCCGACACGTTCCAGACGATCAATCCCTTGATCACGCCAGAGCAACGCCCCTTCTATCGGCTTCCGGCAACGAACGTTTTCCACTACCTGCCGATCGCAGACACCGGTTTGAACGTGACGACCAACGCCGAGTTCGTCAATTTCGTCAGCGACGTGAATCCGGCGGGTCAGCGCTTCAACCTGAAGCCCCGTCTGCAGTTTCCGCTGCGCAGCGCAGCGGGTTTCGTCACGCCCAGTGTCAGCATGCAGTTGACGCAGTACATGATGAGCGACCTGGTCAACGCGAACGATCCTGCCGACAGCGGCAAGCAGAACCAGCAGGTCGTCGACAGCAGTCTGACGCGCGCATTGCCCATCGTGTCGCTGGATAGTGGCCTGTTCTTCGAACGGGATCTGGATATCGGGAAGGCGGGGTACACGCACACCTTCGAACCGCGCTTGTTCTATGTGTATATCCCCTATCAGAATCAGGATCAGTTTCCGCTCTATGACACGATCAACTACGACTTCAACTATTACCAGTTATTCCGCGAGAACCGTTTCACCGGCAACGACCGACTGGGGGACACCAATCAGATTACGTTGGCGATGACCTCCCGGCTTTCGGATCTGGCCAGCGGCAGGGACCGCTTCAGAGCGACGATCGGTGAGATCTTTTATTTCCAGGGTCGTCGCGTGACCTTGCCCATCTCGAATGTCGGGACGATCTACTACCCGGATCAGGCGACGACGTTTTCCAACCTGATCGGCGATATGAGCGCGGCGATCACCGACCGCTGGTGGGTCGATGTCGGCGGGCAGTACAACCCCTATGACAATCAGTTCGAGCGGCGCCAGGTTTCGCTGCGTTACGACGCCCGTAACAACGACCTGCTGAACCTGACCTACCTCTACCTGAATCAGCCGAGCAACCAGAGCTTTCAGGTTGACTTGCTCGACGGTTCGATGCGTCTCCCGATCCCGTTCCTGGGCGACGGTTGGCATGCGATTGGGCGCTGGCAGTATTCGCTACTCGACCAGATCACGCTGGAAGCGTTCGGCGGTATCGAGCGCGAAACCTGCTGCTGGCGCCTGGGCGTGGTCGCGCGGCACTACATCAACAGCGTGACCGGGGTCAGCGGCACCAGTAGTTTCACGTCCACGGCGAACAACGGCGTCTTCGTGCAGTTCGAGTTCAAGGGTCTGACCCGACTGGGCGACCAGCTCGAAAAGCTCCTGACGCGGAGCATTCGCGGCTACCGGACGCCAGAGCAATGACGGCCAGGCACCTCGAGGCGATGACCATCCGGGTGATCACGGTGACGCGCGCGGCCGCTGCGGCGCAGCTTCTGTTAGTCGCGTGCTGCATACTTTTTGCGGGGACGGCGCGAGCCTATGACGAATCGATCGATCGCATCGTCGCGGTGGTCGAAGACGGCGTGATCCTGGAAAGCGAGTTGGACAACAAGGTCCGCACGATCCGCCGCAGCCTGGATCAAAGCAATACTTCGCTGCCCCCGATCGACGTGCTGCGCCGGCAGGTTCTGGACCGGATGATCCTCGAGAAGATTCAGCTGCAACTGGCAGAAAAGGCGGGCATCGGAGTGGACGACGAGACGCTGCGGACGGCGGTGCAGCAGATCGCCCAGCGGAACCAGATTTCAGTCGATGAACTGCGTGCGTCCCTAGAGCAGGAAGGCATCGGCTATGCGGATTTTCTGAACCAGATTCGCAGCGAGATTACGCTCGGGCGCTTTCGCTCCAGTCAGGTGAACAGCCAGATTAAGGTTACCGACCGCGAAGTGGATCACTACCTCGAGACGCAGGCGCAGTCGGGAGTAGGGGCGGACAGCGAATTTCTTCTCGGTCATATCCTGATCGCCACGCCGCAGGCGGCGTCTCCGGAAGATGTTCAGAAAGCGAAGGAGAAAGCCGACGCGCTGGCTGCCGAACTGGCAAAAGGGGCCGACTTCAAACAGGCAGCGGTCGAGAATTCGAGTGATCCGCAAGCGCTGAATGGCGGAGAATTGGGGTGGCGCAAGCTGGCACAGATTCCGACCTTGTTCGCGGAAGCCGTGCCAAAAATGAAGAAGGGTGAAGTCCAGGGGCCGATGCGCAGTCCGAACGGATTTCACATCATCAAATTGATCGATGTGAAGGGATCTGAGCAGCAGACCGTCACTAAAACCCGTGTTCGCCACATCCTGATCAAACCCAACGAAGCTTTGTCCGACAGCGACGCAGAGCAAAAGTTGGTCGGGCTCAAGGAACGGCTGGCGAATGGAGAGGATTTCGCCGACCTCGCGCGCGCGCACTCGGACGACAAGGGCTCGGCGATCAAGGGCGGTGAACTTGGGGAGGTTGAGCCGGGCGCGCTGGTGCCGCCGTTCGAAGAAGCCATGAGCAAACTGAAGCCCAGCGAAATCAGTGAGCCGGTGCAGACGCAGTTCGGCTGGCACTTGATCCAGGTGCTCGATCGGCGGGAATCATCGGACAATAACGAGGCGCAAAGGAATCAGGCGCGCGACGCGCTTTTCAAGCGCAAAGTCGAGGAGGAGACGGAGCTCTGGTTGCGTCGAATCCGGGATGAGGCGTATGTCGAGATCCGGCTGCCCGAGGCTGCGCCGGAATCGCTGTTGCCATCCAATCCACTGTCCCCATCGTCGCCCTGACGTGGCGCTCCCCCGTATCCTATTGACGACGGGCGAGCCAGCCGGTATCGGCCCCGATCTGCTGGTAGCGATTGCCGGGGAGGCCTGGGACTGCGAGCTCACCGTTATCGGTGATCCGGCCTTGATCGAAAGCCGGGCGGCTGAGCTGGGTGCGTCGCTCCGGGTGCGTCGGACGGCGCCGGCTGTGACGCTGGGCCGGCATGAGGCCGGCTGCTTGTCGGTGTGGCCGACGCAGCGCAGCGTGCGAGCCCAGTGCGGCCGGTTAGAGCCGGACCACTCCGCCTATGTGCTCGAAACGATCGACGAGGGAACGCGCGCCTGTTTGAGGGGGGTATTCGATGCGCTGGTGACGCCCCCGGTACACAAGGGGGTCATCAACGCCGCGGGGTTCGCCTTCACCGGTCACACGGAACACATTGCCGCGCTGACTGGAGGCGATCCGGTAATGATGCTGGCCGTGCCGGGCCTCCGGGTCGCTTTGGTGACGACCCATATGCCGCTCGCGAAGGTCAGTGGTGCCATCACGCCGGAACTGCTGGAGCGGACTCTCCGCACCGTACATCGGGATCTCCGTTTGCGATTCGGCATAGTGACTCCGCGGATTGCGGTGTGCGGCCTGAATCCACATGCCGGCGAAGGAGGCTACCTGGGGCGCGAGGAGATCGAGGTCATCGAGCCGGTCCTTCTTCGTTTGCGTGGCGAAGGCTGGCAGCTGCGCGGCCCGCTGCCGGCCGATACGGCATTCTTGTCGGAGATGCTGGCGGAGGTCGATGTCGTGCTGGCGATGTATCACGACCAGGGTTTGCCGGTGTTGAAGCATGCCGGATTCGGTCGCGCGGTCAATGTCACACTTGGCTTGCCGATCATCAGAACCTCAGTCGATCACGGCACTGCGCTCGACCGCGCAGGCACCGGGCGGGTCGATGCCGGTAGCTTGAGGGCCGCGATCGAGATGGCGATCACGCTGGTGCGGCGGGGACGCCTGCTGGAGAAGCGGTGATGTCACACGCGCCCCGGCGGCGTTTCGGCCAAAATTTCCTGCGCGATGAAACGGTGCTGCGGTCCCTGATGGATGCGATTGCCCCGGGCCCCGAGGACCGAATCGTCGAGATCGGGCCTGGCCGGGGCGCTTTGACGCAGCGTCTCGCGGGCACGTGCGCGGAGTTGCACCTGGTCGAGATCGACCGCGATCTGGTCGCGGAGTTGCGGCAACGCTACACGGGCGATTCGCGTGTCGTCATCCATCAGGCCGATGCGCTGAAGTTCGACTTTCGTGAGTTGGTCACCGACGGGTGCAGGCTGCGCCTGGTGGGAAATTTGCCTTACAACATCTCGACACCGCTGCTGTTCCACCTATTCGAGCAGCAAGCTGGCGTAGGCGACATGCACTTCATGTTGCAGCGGGAAGTGGTTCAGCGGCTCACAGCAAATCCCGGCTCGGCCGATTACGGCCGCCTGACCGTCATGTCGCAGTACTTTTGTCGCTCGGAGTCGCTGTTCGAGGTTTCTCCGGAGAGTTTCTTTCCGCAACCCAAGGTGATGTCCGCCGTCGTGCGATTGGTGCCGCATCAACAGCCGCCAGTCAAGGTTTTTCTTCCGGCACTGCAAAAGGTCGTGCTCGCCGCGTTCGGACAGCGTCGCAAGACGCTGAGGAACTCATTGAGTGGGCTGCTGGGGCCCGAAATGCTGGCAGCGCTCGCCATCGATACGGGCCTGCGCGCTCAGGACCTGGATCTGGAGGATTTCGCGCGCATAGCGGCAATGCTGCCGCGGGTCGAGGGTGGGTGAGGTGCCGGCTGATCGGCTATCGTGCCGAGTGCGGATAGTGTAAAACTTCGCGGCGAGAGGTTTGCATCCCTTTTTGCTCGGCGCCCCGCACAATAAAAACCCCGATCGGCTTTGACGGCCGGTCGGGGTTTCTCGTCTGACGAGTAAGCCGGAGCTTACTTCATCATCGACTTCTTGAACATGCGGTCGAGCTTCGCATTGACTTCCTCTGAAGCCGCCGCTGCACGGCGAGCAGCAGATTCAGCGCTGGAAGCCTTCGCTTCAGCCGACTGTGCAGCCGACAGCGCTTCCTCGGCGGTGCTCTTGATCGAAGCCTGTTCGGCCTTCAGACCATCGATCTGGGTCTGCAGGGCGGTAACGTCAGACTTCGAGGCGCAGCCCACCAACAAACCGGTCGACAGCAGCACTACGGACAATTTGGTTGCGTTCAACATAGCTAGCTTTCCTTCTTCCTTACTGAGGTTGATTGAGTCGTTCATCCACGCGGGAACTCACGACTCCCGCCCGTTAGTTTGCCGCTATTTCGGCGGATTTTCCACAACTATTTTGGTTTCGCCCTCCCTCACCGGATGCTCACCAGCGTACCTTTCCTGACCCAGTGCGCGAGCCGGTCCACTTGACGGTTGGTCAAGGCTACGCAACCATGCGTCCAGTCGAACAGTTCATGGACATCCGCATTGCCGCGGCCAACGCCGTGAATGCCTATGCGACCCCCGAGCGGGGTACTTTGCGGTGGGACATTCCGGCCGAAGTGGGCTTCCATGATCTGATTCAGAGTATCCCCGCCGATCAGGCCTCGGTCGAAAGCACGACGAGCGACCTGCAAATTGGGATAGGTAAAGCCAAAGAATCGATGAAACTGGCTGCTCTCGTTGATCCAGCCGATCCGATATTCCCCGAGCGGGGTCTTGTCGTCACCGCGTTGCTTGTCAAAACTCGCACCGCGGCGGCCGATCGCGATGCGGGGAAATGATTCCACCGTCTGTTCGCCGGCCATGACATTCAATTCGTGTGTCTTGGTATCGATCAACAGCCAAGTGTCGGGCGTGTTCGCTGGTCCGGCAATGGCCGAGCAGCAGAACGACGTTGCCCACAATGACAGGGAAAGATAGCGCCTCAACGACATTAACCTCATTTTTGCAATTGCGTAAGCTGAAATCCATCATTTACCGAAGCGAATTACTCCGCCAGTAAATGGTACGACTCCCCAAGCTCATCGGACAATAACTATGCTCATCGAGACCAGAAAGACCCAACCTTATCGGGACCAAAAACCAGGAACTTCCGGGCTGCGCAAGAAAGTCAAGGTGTTCCAGCAGCCTGGCTATCTCGAGAATTTCGTGCAATCGGTATTCGACACACTCGGTGACGTCATCGGCAAGACCCTCGTGCTGGGGGGGGATGGTCGCTACTTCAATCGCGAAGCCTCGCAGACCATCATTCGAATGTCGGCGGCCGCAGGAGTAGGGCGTCTTCTGGTCGGCCGCGGTGCGATTTTGTCGACCCCGGCGGCTTCCTGCGTGATCCGCAAGAATAAGGCGCTCGGCGGCTTCGTCCTGTCGGCCAGCCATAATCCGGGTGGACCGGATGAGGATTTCGGCATCAAATTCAATGTCGCTAACGGAGGGCCCGCCCCGGAGAGCTTCACCAATGCGGTCTACTCGCGGACCCTCGAAATTGGGGAGTATCGGATCGCCGAGTCGCAGGAGATCGATCTCGACCGGCTCGGCGAGTACCAACTGGGCGAGATGACAGTCACGGTCATCGATCCCGTGGATGATTACGCCGAGTTGATGGAAAGCCTGTTCGACTTCGAACTGATCAAGGGCGCGCTGAAGACCGGCACGATCACGCTCCGCTTCGACGCGATGCATGCCGTCACCGGGCCGTATGCCAAGCGGATTCTGGAGGAGCGCTTGGGCGCCGCGCCCGGGTGTGTCATGAATGCGGTGCCGCTCGAGGACTTCGGAGGCGGTCATCCGGATCCCAACCTGACCTACGCGCACGAACTGGCCGAACTGATGCATGGCGCCAAAGCGCCCACCCTGGGCGCCGCATCCGACGGGGACGGCGATCGCAACATGATCATGGGGGCACGGTTCTTCGTGACACCCAGCGACAGTCTGGCCGTGCTCGCTGCCAATGCGCACCTGATTCCGGGGTACCGGAACGGTATCTGCGGTATCGCACGTTCAATGCCGACCAGCCAGGCGGCGGATCGCGTCGCGAGGGCTCTTGGGGTCGAATGCTTCGAAACCCCGACCGGCTGGAAATTCTTCGGCAACCTGCTGGATGCGAAGAAGATAACCCTGTGCGGGGAGGAGAGCTTCGGGACGGGATCGGGCCACGTTCGGGAAAAGGACGGTTTATGGGCGGTGTTGTTCTGGCTGAATCTCGTGACGGTGCGCCGGCAGTCGGTGGCTGAAATCGTGCGCGATCATTGGCGCCGGTTCGGCAGGGATTTCTACACGCGCCACGATTACGAAGGTATCGATTCCGTGATCGGAGACAGTATTCTCCAGTCGCTGCGCGATCAGTTGCCGAGTCTGGCGGGTCAGACGCTCGGCGGGCAGGTCGTTCGCTTGGCGGACGATTTTTCCTACACGGATCCGGTCGATGGCAGCACCAGCGAAAAGCAGGGCATCCGGATCCTTTTCGAGGATGGATCGAGGATCGTGTTCCGGCTCTCCGGTACAGGTACGGAGGGAGCGACCTTGCGTATCTACGTGGAACGCTACGTGCGTGACGAGGCGCTGCACGGGACCGAAACCCAGGAGGCGCTGCGCGACCTCATCGAGCTTGCGGAACGACTGTGCGAGGTCAAGAAGCGTACCGGCATGACCGAGCCGACCGTCATCACCTGACCGCAACTGTCTCGCGTCCGGGTCCAGGGACGCGAGGCCTTTCTGTCCCGAGGCTCGTTTTGCTCCGCGACTCCATCGAGCCCAGGTTCCGCTGCGCCGGCGTCGGCCGGCGCCGTCCCTGGTCGGATTGCGCTGCCGCTTCCGCATTCCGGCCATGAGGAGAGCGCCGATGTCGCATCGAATTTCGCGAGTCGTGATGCCAGTGGGTCTGTCCAGCTGTCCAGGCCGATCCTCATGGCTGTCGATCGCCGCGTCAGCGTATTGCTTTTGCTGACGTCAGTATTTTTTACACTCCCGGTGCCGGTGCACCAATCCTCCGTCGACAATGGGCTGTTTGTCGTCGCAGGCAAGGGGTTTATGAGTGTTGGTACGTCACATGCTTGTTCTTTGGGGTAGTCGTTTTCCGAGCGACAACCCGGATGGCTTGATCGCCATTCGCAGTAAGTCTCGCCGAGCGGCGCTTGTGGCATGGCGTCTGGACTGGAGCGTAAGCCCAGTTGATGCCCCTATCGAGCGCGGGCGGTGAAGTACAGCCGGGTGAAGACCGACTCGGGTCATTTACGTGAGCGCATATTGTCAATCGAGGTTACGCGACGCATGAGTCATTCGATGGAAAGTGTTCAATTTCCCTTGCAATCGATGCGGTTATTTGCGGTTGTCCTGATGTCGTTGGGTGCGGCTTCGACGGCGTCCGCCACAACCTCGCTGGTCCGTACCGCGTACGACAGCATCATTGCCGATAGCACCGGCCAATGCCTTGATCTTGGGCGCGTAGCCGGCTCGCCCAGTGCTGTCGCGCAATGGGATTGCCAGGGTCAGACGGGGCAGCGCTGGACCATACAGCGCCGGTCCGGCGCCTCCGTGATCATTAATGCCAAGACGCGACGTTGCCTCGCAGTCGAGGGAGACAGCAGTGATGCTGGCGCCTCTCTGGTTGAGGCCGCCTGCAACGTGCCCAGTCGCTTCTGGAACGTCTCGCCCTCGGGCAGCCGCTTGCAACTCGTTTCGCGGCAGAGCGGCCTTTGTGCGACGGTGCGTGGTGCGTCGCGTACGCGGGGGGCGGCCATGGAACTTCAGCCCTGCACCGATGTGTCGCACAAGCGCTTCGTCATCAGTCGAGGACTCGTGGCGCCGGAGACCTCGGTCCACCTGATCGGTCAGGAAAACGGCCTGTGTGCGGTTGTCCAGGGTGCGCAATTCGCGGCGGGAACGGCAGTCGTTCAGCAAGCCTGCGGCACGACCCTCAACACACAGTGGACATTGCAGCCGTATGGGGCGGGGGCGGCTGGAGCGTATCGGATTGTTGCCGGCCACAGCGGTTCCTGCCTGGCGGTCGATGTCGCGACGGATGGGGCAGGGATGCAGTCCGGCGCGCGACTCGTCCAGGTCGCCTGCACCGGTCAGCGAGCCGAACAGTGGCTGCTTCGCGCTCAGGTGTCTCGCTCGGCCTATCGGCTGGAATCCAATCTGAGTGGCCTTTGCCTCGACGTGGCTGAGGCGAGTCGCGCCAAAGGTGCTGCGCTGGTGCAAACGGCGTGCAGCAACGCGGCGCCGACGCAGAATTGGACTCTGGCCATCGCCAACCCGCGGGCCTCGTGGGGCAACCTGATCAATCTGCCGCTGGTGCCTGTGGCCGTGTCGAATCTCCCGGATGGCAGGGTTCTTGGCTGGTCTGCAGGGGCCGAGCTGTATTTCGAAGTGCCGGCTGCGGGCGAGCCTGCACAGACTCAGTCGGTGGTTATTGACCCCAGCACTGGCGACTGGTCCCAATACCGCGTATCGAACACCAACCACGACATGTTCTGCCCAGGAACCAGCAACTTGCCGGATGGCAGGCTCCTCGTGTCGGGCGGCAGTTCGAGCCGGCGCACCAGCATATTCAATCCCTTCGAGTCTCTGGCCGATCCGTGGATCCGGGGACGGCAGATGAACATCAACCGCGCTTATCAGGGCAACACGGTATTGTCGACCGGCGACGTGTTCACGCTGGGCGGATCGTGGAGCGGCGGGATCGGCAACAAGACGGGCGAACTTTACTCGACCTCTGCCGACGCCTGGCGTTTGCTGTCTGGCGTGCCGCTGCCGGATACGTCGGACATCATCGGCCCCGATCTCGGCGGCACCTACCGGGGTGACAATCATGTCGCGTTGTTTGCGCAGCGCGATGGTTGGGTATTCCATGCCGGCCCGAGTGCCCAGATGCACTGGATCGACACGAAGAACGGCGGCAGCGTGTCGGCCGGGATTCCGCGCGGGGACGACACCTACAGTATTAATGGCAACTTCGTCCTGTACGAGGCCGGTGATGCGAGCCGCATCCTGAAGCTTGGCGGCGCTCCCAATTATGATTCCGGTGACGCGTTCGACCGGGCCTATCAGATTGATATCAACCAGAGTCGCAACGTTGCCGTCAAGCGACTGGCTCCGATGAATCACCCGCGTACCTTCTCCAACAGCGTGGTTTTGCCCAATGGTCAAGTCATCGTCGTGGGCGGGCAGAGTCGTGTTCGGCTGTTCTATGACGACGATGCCGTGTTCGAGACGGAACTTTGGGATCCGAAGACCCAGGTGTTCACCAAGCTGAATGCGCCGATTGCGGTAGCGCGCAACTATCACAGCGTAGCCCTGCTGTTGCAGGATGGGCGGGTACTTTCGGGCGGCAGTGGCCTGTGCGGTGTTAACGCCATGCAATCAACCGGTTGTCCTGGGAATCATCCGGACGTGCAAATCCTGACTCCCCCCTACTTGCTGAACGAGGATGGCTCGCTGGCAGATCGGCCGGTGATCAGCCAGGCGCCGGCAGTGGCGGCGTTGGGTGCCACCATCTCGGTCGATACCGACCGGCCGGTCAGTGAGTGGGCGATGGTACGCATGTCATCCACCACCCACACCGTCAACAACGACCAGCGGCGAGTCCTGCTGAGGCACACCAGTGCCGCGGTCAGAAATCGGTACAGGCTCGCCATTCCGGCAGAGAGCGGTACCGCTTTGCCGGGTTACTGGATGCTGTTCGCACTCGACGCGCGGGGTGTGCCGAGTGTGGCCAAGACCCTCCAAATCCAATGAGGATTCCCGGCAGCCCCTAGACGCAGGCTTTTCCCGCGGCGGCGCTGGTGCTGTGCGCCGCCGTCCGCTGTCTCGTTGTTGGTTGCCTGTCCTGCCTGGTCGATGGCAAGCAGGCAGCGGGTGTGCAGAGTCCGCGAGGCACTCTGCCTTCACCGTTGCCCCGGGTACGGACGAGACTCGCTGAGGAGCAGGTACTTGCCCGCGAATTGCGGGCCGAAGCACGCATATGGAAAAGGTGGCTCTAGGGCGTGCCAACAAGAGGCGCTCGGTTGTCCCCTCACTCGATCGGCATGTCTTGCACTGTATTCGTCTCGGTGCACACGCGGGGCGCTCGGGCCGAATCGCTCCCACTCACGCGCAGCGCGGATGTAGCTGATCATGGCTCTTTGACTTCCAGCGTGCCATTTGGGCTCTCACCGAATACCTCAGGCGCGTAAAGCGCCTCGACTCGCGTCGGTGGCAGGGCAAACCGGCCAGGATTGTTGAACCGCACCGTGTACTCGACGGTCCACCGGCCCTTGGGGACATAATCGTAGTAGGACCTGAGAGCATCGAAACGCCGCTCCTGGTAAAGCGGCCAGGCCCCGCCATCCTGGCGCTCGTCTGCCGTCAGAAGAGATGAATCGCGTCCCAGACCCGCGCCCAGAATCGAGGCTCCGGACGGAATCGGATCGTCGACGACCACCCAGGCCATGTCGGCCTGAGCTTCCAGTTCCAGACGGACGCGTGCGACGTCGCCGCGGCTCCAACTCCCGGCCTGACGCTGCTCGACCGGCAGCAGCGTCCGGTGTATCGCATAGCCATTGAAATCGTCCGCGCGCAACGGCACGGCGGCACGGCTCTGGATCGTCGCCCAGGGCGTGCCGCTTCCCTGATGTTCCAGTTCCAGTGCCGCCGGTTGCGTGGGCCAGCGGAGATCCACGGTGCCGCGGGTAGCATCCGGACCAAAGCGCCAGGAGGCTCGCTGTTCCGCCAGCTTCACTTCCGTGACGCCGCTCACCGCACCGCCGCGAAAGGCCGCCGCGAATTTTTCGAGCGCCAGGGTGCCCCAGGCGTTGGCGACCGTCGTGTCCCAGTGGCCTTTTCTCTGGCGTCCCAGTGCGCCCGTCACCAGACGAGGCAGGTCGCTGCGCCAGTCGAGACGCCCCGACACAGCAAGTATCAATCGCGCGAGGTTGGCGTCGGTGCCGGCCATCAGCCACGGCAGTCCGTCGGACCGTTCGGTGGAGAATCCGGCAGTAGTGCCGCGAAAGCTCAGGCGTGACCTCAAGGTCTGGGCGGCTTCCTGCAGCCGGGCGCCGCGACCCGCGATGGTGGGCAGGCGCTGCAGGATGCCGAGCCAATCCAGGATGGCTGACGTCGGCCAGAGGGCAGGTTCGATGGTCAGCGCGTCCAGCATGGATGGTCGCGCCTGTCCATGCCGCGCCAGCGCTTCGATCGCGGTCAGTCTGCGGACGACCCGATCGGCCATGTAGGGGGCCGTCTGCCTCGACAACCGTCCTTCGACGAAGCCCTGCAACGCGGCCAATGCACGGCGACGGCTCGCGTCGGGCAGGGGCCAGCCGCTTTCGTCGGCCATTGCCAGAAGATACGCGGTCAAGGTGTCGCTCCCCTGGAGCCGGTCTCCCGGAAAGTATTGGAATAGCCCGTCTCCGTCGGTGTAGCTCGGCAGTTCGGCCATCACGGAGTCCCACAGCCCACGATCGCGGAGGGCGACCGCCCGCGAGATGCGCTGTTCCAGGCACGTGTAGGGGTAGTTGTGCATGTACTCGCGCACGCCGTCGCCGCCGTCCCCCAGCCATTCTCGCAGGTCGACGCGCACGCCGCCGGCGCCCGGAACAGCATCCGGTGGCCGAGCCGTCTCGATGCGCACCGGTTGGGTAAGTTGCACCAGTGTGGCCTGCTGCACGCGCACCGGCAGTGCCGGGATGACCGTCTGGGTCAGTCTCAGGTTGTCGCGAGCGTCGCCACCGTCGCGCTCGCTGGCCGTGATGTCCCAGGTAAGCTGTGCCGTGTCGGTCGGCACCGTCATCTGCCAGCGTAGCTCCTGCGCCTCTCCCGGTTTCAGGCTTATCGATTGCGGCATCAGCGTCGGGAGTGCCGATTGCCCGGCTTGGGCGGTGACACTTGCCGACACGTCGGCCGTCACGGCACGACTCGAGGCGTTACGCGCGGTGAAGATCGCCACGATTTCATCGCCTTCCCTGACCAGCGGCGGCAGTCCGCTGTGTAGGGCCAGATCCTGGGTCGCGCGTATCGTCGCACTCCCGGTTCCGAAATATCCGGTGCCGGCGTTGGCGACCGCCGTCAGACGAAAGCCGGTGATCGAATCGTTCAGCGGCACCTCGATTTCTGCCTGCCCGCCGGCATCCAGCGGAACGCGCCCGCGCCAGAGCGGTAGCGTGTCAAACAACTCGCGTGCCGGCTGACGGCCACCCCCGCCGCCGTGCGGGACTGCCTTGCGCCCATAGTGACGCTTGCCGACGACCTGCATTTGGGCGGTCGACGTAAACACCTCGATACCGCGTCGTCCCATCATCGCATCGAGCAGTTGCCAGGACCGATTGGGCTTGAGTTCGAGTAACCCTTCGTCGACCGCCGCAAAGGCGATCTCAGCCGATTCCGGCAACGATCCGGCGTCGGCGCGGTTCACCGCGACCTTGATTCGGGCCCGTTCGCGGACCCTGTAGCTTTCCTGCTCAGGCATGACCTGCACGTCCAGCCGGTAAGGCTTCCACCCCACGTCGATGCTGCGTGTGCCGAGCCGGTAGGCCGGTTTGTCGAGATCGACGGTGGCTGTGAGCTTCTCCCTGTCTTTGATCAGATGCAGTTTGCGACCCAGTTCGTGTAGCCATCCAAGGGGCTCGGCCGCGCGTCCGCGCACCGCGAGCACGGAGACGAATGCATTCGGCGCATACTGAGGCTTGATGGGGATTTCGATGATCGGTGATTTCCCGGACAACTCGGTGACGAAGGCATCGAGCACGCCTTCGCGCTCGATCGTGACGAGCGCAGTCGCCTCGCGGAACGGGCTGCGCACCTGAACTCGGGCCGTGTCGCCGGCCTCGTAGGCGGCGCGCTCGGGCAGCACGTCCATACGGTCACTCGGACCGCCTTCGAACCACCAGTCGTCGCCGGCGGCGACCCACACTTCCCTGGTGGCCAGCGCCGTATTGCCGCGGTCGTCGCGCGCACTCGCCCGCAACACGACCGCTCCCGAGCTTGCCGGTGGGACCTCGCAGGATGCGAGCCCGAGGCGGTCGGTGCGTACGTCGCAGCGTGCCGGGAGACGCCGCAACTCGGAGCGGTTTTCGTACGCGTAGAAGCCACCGATCAGGCGTTTGCGGTAGGAAAAGGTCTTCTTGGCGAACAGTTCGACCTGAATGGCCTGACCTGCAAGCGGTTTGCCGTCCAGGCCGAGTGCGACGACCTGGAACTGCAGACGATCGCGGCTCACGGCCCAGTTCTCGGTCCGCAGGCCCAGATTCAGCTTAGCCGGCCACAGCGGAATGCGGTGTGCCACCGTGAGGCGTTCGCCGTTTGCATCCGGGTATTCCAGTTCCGCCAGCAGTTCCTGGGGTGTCTGTGCGGTCGGTAGGTCGGTCAGCGTGGTCCGCGCCGAGCCGTTCCGGTCCAGGGTGAGCGGCAGAGCGCGTGCCGGTGCCGTGACCTCGTCGGGCGCTTCGTCGGTCTCCTCAATCAGGCCTTCGGCCACCTCTGTTCCACCGAAGCTGAAGTCCTCATAGGCCGGAAAGGTCAGCGCGCGGGGCCGTACTTGTGTCCGCAGCACGACCGGAAGGCTCCCTGCGCCACCGCCGCTCAGATAGCTGACGAACAGGTCGACCGTGGCGCTGGATGCGTTGACCAAGGGTTCCGCGCCGGACTGGATCACGGCGCGCATCGTCGGCACCCGGAACTGCTGCACCTGGAACTGTCCGGCGTCGGCGAGCCACTGATCGTCACGGTATAGCCGCAGGTCGTAAGCGCCCAGCTTGGCTTCCCGCGGAATCGTCCAGCTGGCCTCGGCGATCCCACGCGCGTCGAATGCCACCGGCAGCGGATATTCCTGGCTACTGCCGGAGTGGCTCATACGCAGCTGGTTCGGCTGGGTACCCGCCGGAACCGCAAAGCCATCCATGACTCGCTCACGCAGGAAAAGCTTCATCGACACGGTCTCGCCGCTGCGCAGCAGGCTCCGGTCAAGCACGGCGTGGGCGACGCGGGCCTGCTCGGCCGATCCGGTCATCAGGCCGAAGTCGCTGGGCTGGATGCCCCGGTTCCAGCCGGAGAACGTGAAGCCGAGTTGCCCGTCGCGGCGGGCGCTGACGAACAGGGGGGGGCGGGAAGCGTTCCAGTCGCCGCAGTCACGATCGTCGTTAGGGGGAGGAAGGGTTGCGCCACCGATCGTGGCCAGGCCCGCGGCGTCGGTTGTGCCGGTCCAGATTGCATTGCCTTTGCAGTAATCGCTGATCCGTATCGCGGCATTCGCCACGGGTGTGGCGCGATCCAGGGTCGTGACCCAGACGCGCGAGGACTCTCGTCCCCATTTGAAATGTACGGCCAGATTGGTGACCAGCGCCGAAGTCGCCACGTACCGCGGTGTCGGTGCGTGCAGCAACGCCGCTCCGAGCCGCGGACTGGCCAGTTCGATGACGTAGAAGCCGGGCGTCGGCAGTGGAATGCCGATGACTTCGAAAGCCCCGCCGCCCAGCGGCTTGGTGATGGACAGCGGCGTGGTCCCCGGCGTGCCGGCGAACACCGATGTCGATCCGGTCAGCTCCTTCCAGTGCGGCGGCTTGTCGGTACCGGTCCCGACCCACTCTCCACGTCGCTCGGCCGCCGTCTTGACGGCCTTGAGCCAGCCGATGATACGTGCATCATCGTCATCGACGCGTTGTAGCTGCCCGGACAGCGCAGCGCCCCGTGTTGCCTCGGGCCCCAGGATTTCCGCTGCGACGGCGTCTTCGACATTCCGCAGCGTGACCGGCAAGATGCCGCCTTCGCTGGACTCAAGGATGCCGAATTCCCCGGAGAACTTGGCCAACGGCGGATATTCGTCGGTAGCGACCGGGAAAGGAAAGCGCGCAGCGTTTTCCAGCGGGCGTCTGGCATCATCGGTCAGGTCGGCCCCGAGCCGGATTTCAAATTTGGAAGCTTCGGGGAAAGGCCCCTTGAACACCACATGGTCGATCGTCGCCTTCCCGGTCTCGAAGGCTTCGGGCGAAAAGGTCCGCCCGTCGGCCACGGCAACCAGGCGGATTGCGGCCGCCTGTTCGGCCGGCAGCGGCGCCGAAAAGAACAGCTTCATGGGCAGGAACGGTACACACTGGGCCTGGGCATTGACGCGTTCGCATTCAAAACGGGCGGTGAAGGGCGGGCGGGTTCGAAATTCGAGCGTTCGCGCTTCGGTGGTTGCCAGTCCGCTGCCGACGGCCTCGATGCCCTTGCCCCAGACCAGGCGCACGGGCGTGTCCGGCGGCAGGCGGCGACGGCACTGCAGTGCGACCAGGCGTTCCTGCAGCGCTTTTGCGTCGGGAAATCGGTCGAAGAAGTAGCGGTATTCCTGTCGAAGTTCACTGGTCAGCAGGGTGTCGCGGGCGGTGCCCGTCAGCAACTGGGTTCCGATACGCTCTCCAAGCCCTTCCACCTCGCAATGCGTATGAGCGACGATCGACTCGCCGGTTGCTGCGGCGTCGAGCGCCAGGATGAAGCTTTGGTCGGCATCGATGCCGCCGTGACCCTCGCCCGGCAGCGAATCGATGATGCCGGGACCTCCGGTATCAAAAGTAAACGCACGGTTGCCGCTCAGGAGGCGGCCGCCGAGTGAACTGAGCGAGGGCTCGACGGTGAACGAGCAGCGCAGTCCGGCAGGCAGGTCGGTCGTGAAATCGTAGATCCAATTGCGGCTGTCAAGCCAATGCCCCCGGCCGGCCACCGGGCAGTCGATCCGGAAGGGCTGCGGTCCGGGGGCATCGCCGAAGCGCAGCATCGGGGACGAGAAACGGGCGGTGACCTGGCGAATCGCCTTGACTGTCCCCTGCGGCGAAAAAGCCTCGACCCGTAGCGTTTCTTCCGGGGAGGAACGGGGCGTCGTGGTGCCGGTCGCTCCCCCTTGACCGGGCAGTGCCAGTACAAGCAGGGCTTGAAGCATGGGAAACCGCATGGGAGTGCCTCCGTGGCAGGCGATGGCCTTCGATTCTAGCTGTTCCGAGCGGCAAAAGCGTCAGAGCGTCGACACCGGCAGATCGCTGGCGGGCATCCGAAGCATCGCACGGAGCGGGCGGTTGGCTACGGCTTCTCGGTGTTCGATCGCTTGTCAGTAACGCACGGTTCTGAAATCCTGTCAGCGACTGCGCTGCCGCCGCACTTCCCCGACTCCGTCAGGGTAAGTCAGCGGATAGAGGGGGCTCAGGTCTCGAGAGCTCCGCGCGACTGACGAGGAGGGGTTGCGATGGAACGAATTCCGGAACCGGACTTGATGGACGATGACGATCAGGCGGAAGCCTATCATCTGGCTGATTTCAGTGAGCCGCACAACCATTTCGTGACGCTTTTTGGCCAGTACTTCGAAGCGGGCTCCTGGCAGGGGCCAGTGCTGGATCTCGGCTGTGGTACCGCCGACGTGACCCTGCGCTTTGCCGACGTTTTCGACGCGGTCGAGATCGACGGCATCGACGGTGCGGAGAGCATGCTGCGGTTTGGACGGGCGGCCATCTCCAGCCGGGCCCTGGGGCATCGCGTTCGCCTTTCGCGTGCCTATCTTCCGCTCGATGATCCTCCGCGCAGCGAATATGGCGCTGTGATCTCAAATTCGCTGCTCCACCATTTACAGGATCCGATGGCTTTATGGGCGGCGATCAAGCGAGTCGCTATGCCGGGCGCTCCGGTGCTCGTAATGGATCTGTTGCGGCCCGCGGATATCGGGCAAGTCGAGCAGTTCGTCGCGAAGTATGCCGCGGACGCGCCGGAACTGCTGCGAAGGGACTTTCGCAACTCGCTCCGGGCGGCCTACCGTGCCACCGAGGTGGAGGCACAGTTGCAGGAGGTCGGATTGAGCCGTCTCCGGGTGTCCGTGGCGAGCGACCGGCACCTGGTGGTAGCAGGGCGAGCGTAGCGCGGGCTCCGGCGATTTCGGCCAGCCTCGAAAGGGACTTGACGGGGTCCATGTGTCAGGTTTCTTTACACTTCCTTTTGGGGTGCGTTAGATCTGGTCGCGTTATTCCGGATCGCGCTATTCATAAACAGTCACTTACAGCGCGTGGCTCAGCCATTGCCTTTATATCCTTTGGCGCTATTTTTTACGACGTCGACGTGGCGTGTGGACGTCGGCCTGCGCGGCAGTGGCGCAGTATTGCTGCGGCCTGAGGCTTGCCCGGAGCGCAGGTCGGATCCGGCCTGCCGCGTTCGGAGGATGCCGCTGAACAGCGGATTAAGACTGTGCCATGGCGTTTCGACCGCGATATCCCCTATCGAGTGTCATGATTTTTTACAGCAGTTTTCGCTGACATAGCTGTTCATTTGCGTGAACTTTGAACGGTTGTTGAAATCCCTTTCGGCGTGCAACGCTTGTAACTGGCTGCAAGCGGGGTTCGAGCAGGCTGGCGGACTGAGGCAGGCTACACGGGTGGTCAAGAAATCGCCTGCCTGCCAGGACGGCTCCTGAATGCCGACAGTGCAGTGTCTATCGGAGCGTCTCCAATCACCTGGGCTCGGCCGATTTCTGGTCTCGGGAATGCTGCGGCTGTGAGCCGCCACGGCCTGATGCGGGCGGGTGTCTGGTGACCCGCGTTTTTTGTTTTGCTTTGATTTTTGTCTGAAGGTAATTCCATTGATGTTCGGAGTTTCAAGTATGTATCGAAGGATGCTGGTAAAGGCAGGTCCGGTCACCTTGCTGAGTCTGTGCGCGATGGGCGCACAGGCGGGCGACTGGACCAAGTTTGCGGGGGATCGATCGCTCAACGGGACCGTTCGGGATGCGATCTTCAAGGGATCGAACGTGGGGGGGTTGGCGATTCAGTGGCAGGCGAACACCGGCGGCGCCGTTTGGGCGTCTCCGGTCGCGAAGTACTTCCCTTCGATACAGAAGACGCTGGTCTTCATTGGGAACAGCAGTCGGATGATTGCGGCTTATGACGCCGCAACCGGCGACCGCGTCTGGTATCTCAGGACCGGTGCCGCCGTGTTTTCGACGCCGGTGATCTGGGGCAACAGTGTCTGGGTCGGCGGCCAGGACCGCTATCTTCGCAAACTGAACGCCATGACGGGCGCGATCGAGTGCCAGTACGTCAGCGACGGCGGTATCACATCGTCTCCGCTGATCACCGATCCGGATGGGGCGGGTCCGGCGACACCGATGATCTATTTTGGCGACGCCGGTCTGGCCGGAGCGGACGACGGTGGCCATGTCACTGCGGTCGATGTGGCCGACTGTAAAGAGAAGTGGCGCTTCAGCGGGTATGGTCCGGTGGGTGCGCCGCAACCGCTGGCCGGGACCTGGTCGCCGATCTCGTTCGCTCCCGGCTGGGGCGGCGGCCATCCGCCGCTGATCCTGTTCGGGGGATCGAGCCCTGACAACGCGGTCTACGCAATCAATGCTATTACCGGCAATGCGGCCACCAACGTGCCGCTGTGGCGACTCCAGGCCGCCCCGAACATCAACGACCTGGACGTTGGCGCCGGTGTGACCGCAGCACATGTCAGGCCCGCTACGCCGGGTGGTGTCGGATTCGTATCGGCGAAGAATTCGGTGATGCGGGCGATCGACCTCAACGATGGCAAGCAAGTCTGGGAATTTGACGTCCTGGCGGACTCCCCGGGCAACTACCATGTTCGGTCGACAGCCGCCTACCTGCCGGGGCGCATCATCTTCGGCTACGGCTACGGACTCTATGCGCTCAACGCGACGACTGGCGCCAAGATCTGGAAGACGGCCGACTTCCAGGCGGAAGGTCACGACGTCCTTGCTTCGCCAGCGATTTCCTTCCCTTCCGGATCCCGGATCGGCGATGCCGCCATCTTCTACGGTGACATCCATGGAAGATTCCACGCAGTCAATGGTGGGGGCCAGGAGATGTGGTCGTATGATACCGGTGGCCCGATCTTCGCCTCGGCCGCGCTTATCCAGGATCGGATCTTCGTCGGTAGTGGTGACGGCTTTCTTTATGCATTCGGGCTCGGCGGTGGCGTGAGTGCCAAGCCGGACACCGTCATCTCCTCGCCGTCCGGCGGCACTGTCCCGCATCCAGGTGTCGGCGCCGACGTCACGGTGAGCGGCTCCGCCAGCGATGACAGATCGGTCAGCCGGGTGCTCGTCGCGGTACAGGATACGTCGACCGGCCGATGGTGGGATGCAGCCACCAAGACCTGGGTGCCCGTATTCATGCAGACAGAGGTCGCGACCTCGCCTTCCGCGGGCGGTTCAAACGTCACTTGGCAGACGAAATTCCCGATCGCGACGGCCGGGGGCAGATTCTATGTGCAGGCGGAGGCGGTCGATTCCGACGCCCAGCACGACGCAGAGGTCGCACAGGCCCGGTTCACCGTGCCAACGCTGGGGAATCCGCCTGACGCTGCCTTCACGTACCCGGCTGCGGGCCAGAACCCGCTCTCGCGCTTTCCGAATGGGCGGGAGTCCTATCCGATCACGGTAACGGGTACCGCGACCGACACGCGGGGCGCGAACCCAGGCGTTCAGCGGGTTTACGTCGAAGTTCGCAACTCGGATCACAACGAGTACTACTGTGGCCCTGCCGGCTGCCCGGGGCTCCCGGCAGGCACCTTGTGGCAACCGCAATGGGCGCAGATCGAAGCCACGCTGAGCAATCCGGGTGGCACTTCGACCGAGTGGTCCATCGTGTTCCCGACCTATGACCATCCGCATAACTATCGATTCCGCGTCAAGCCGGTCGACAGGGACGGCGAGACGAGCCAGGGCTGGATCGACGGCGGAAAGATCTGCGTCCGTGATCCAGGTCCGGTAACCGACTGCTACCGAATCTAGTCCTGCGTTCTGCTTCCTGAGGCAACCGGCGGCACCGCGCCGCCGGTTGTGTCTTTTCTCTCCATCGGGGGGGCTCCGAGTCTGATGGCTCGGAGCCATCCTCGTGTCCTCGCGAACGCCGTGTAGGAGCGGGCCTGATCGCACGAGTTGCGCTTCTGGCACATGCCCGGGCTCGCGAAAGCCATGACCTTTGTGATACTGCGGTCACGGCAAGCGGAAACCGCTCGCCGGCGTCTTCAGGCGGGGAGTGGCAAATCAGTCATCGGTTCACGGCCGGCCGTCCGTGCCGCGCCGCACCAGCCCATCCGCCCAACTGAGGATGGGTTGTAAGCGCGCTACAAGCAAACGCCGAGCGCCTGCAACATCCACCCAGCGGAACTCTTCGTGTTCGGCCCTGCCGAGTCGCGGATTGATGTGCAGTTCGACCTCCCCGTTCAACGATTCTGCCAGGTAATAGCGGGCAATCTTGCCGATCCCGTAGGGGGGCGTTTCCTGGAAGTCCTTGCCCCACCGAAACACCAGGTCGCGCAAACCGGCCTCTTCCCACACCTCGCGCTGAGCAGCCTGGAACGGATCCTCGCCCGGTTCAACCATGCCTTTGGGAAAATCCCAGTAGCTGAAGGCCCTCAGCAGCAGGTAGCGCGGTGTGTCGTCGCAGCGCCTCACCACGACGACGCCGGCCGACAAAAGGTACTCCTTGGAAGATTTGTTCGAAGTCATAGGGCATCATACACGCTCGTATGCCGGGGGCCTTTGAGGCACCGGATCGGGGCCTGATTCATGGGGTGAGGACGCTTTCCTGATGGAGGTGCGAATGCCTATCGCGCGTGTCGAAGCCGGTCGTGGCTGGTCCTGGGTAATCGAAGGGTTCGCGTTATTTCGCAGGGATCCGGCGATCTGGATCGGATGTCTGCTCGTCTATCTGCTCGCGGCATTGACTGTGTCGGCGGTGCCCGCAGTCGGGCCGCTGGCCTCCACCGCGCTGCAGACCGTGCTGCTTGCCGGCCTGCTGATTGGTTGCCGCGAGGTCGAGGGCGGCGGCAGGCTGACCTTTTCCCATCTGCTCTCGGGGTGGCGAGCACAGGGCAAGGCACTGGTCGTGCTGGGCATCATCGTTGCGACGGGATGGTTCGCTGTCCTCTTGGTGATGTACGCTCCTTTTGCGGCCATGATGGGTATGGGCTACTTCGGTTCGGCCCTGACGGAGACGCCGGAGTGGCCGGAGAGCCTGCCGGTTGATCTCGACCCGTCCATGATCTGGGCCTCCCTCGCGGTGTTGGCTGTAGCGCTGCTGCTCGCCGTACCGGTGGCCATGGCGACCTGGTTCGCGCCTGCGGTGATGGTGCTGCGCAACATCGGCGTCGCCGATGCCCTGAGGGCGAGCTTTCTCGGGTGTTGGCGCAACATCTGGCCCCTCAGCGTCTACACCTTGCTGCTGGTCCTCGCCGGCGTCATCGCCCTGATTCCGTTCGGGTTGGGATTCCTCGTCCTCGGGCCGGTGTGGGTTACGTCCTTCTACGCCTCCTACCGCGACATCTTCGGCGCGCCCGATCGCCGGTAAGGACTCCTGCCGAAAGGGCGCATCATCCGTCTTCGGGGCGGGAAATTTTCCTTAATTCGCGCTTTGCCGCGATGGCCGCCAACACCTTTCGACATGCCGTCTCCGGTGTCCGGCGCGGCCGTTGATCGCGTCCGGCAGACCGCGGTGTGTCAAAGATCGTATGCCGTGCGTCAAAGGGCTCAGCCTCGTCGCGTCCCGGTTGCGCAAGGGGTTCTGCCCGCCTTTCACCATGCGGTGCTGCGAAGGTGGCATGGCGCCTGCATATATTTGCAGTGCATAACCTCAACTTGCATCGCGGCGGTTGCTGAAACGGGTTACCCGGAAACGGGAACTCGTTCCCTCGACAGCCGCTTTTTTTTTGCGGGCTTACAGGTTAATGTGTGCGCCCAAGGGGAAGCGGGCGATCCGCGTGCCCCGATGAATCGTTGTTCGTTGCATTTGCAAACAGAAAAAGAGGGGATGTTATGCGTAAGATCACCAGGACGGCGCCTATTACTGGTTTGACCGCCATCAGCGCTCTTGTTTTCGCCATTGGTATGCAGTCTCCGGCGCAGGCCCAGGAAGCGCCTTACAAGGTCGATGGCAACAAGGTCGACAAGGCCACGCTCTCGGGCTACAAGCTCTACACGCGTGAGCGTTGCGAAACCTGCCACGGCCAGACGGCCGAGGGTGGCGGAGCTTTCCCAAGTCTCGTCGCCGCGTTGAAGAACATCACGAAGGAGCAATTCGTCGCCACAGTGACGAATGGCAAGGGCGCGATGCCTTCATACAAGGACAATACCAAGGTCATGGAAGGCATCGACGGACTCTATGCCTACGTGAAGGGCCGCTCGGACGGGGCAGTTCCGGCCGGCAAGCTCGAAGAGTTGCCGTAATCGACCCTTGGCCGGGTCCATTCCCGGCCGTCAGAGTGGCTGAAGCTTGGCGTAGGCCAGCATCAGCCATTTGGCGCCCGCTTCGGCAAAGTTCACCTGGACTCTAGCCTGGGCGCCTACCCCCTCCTGTTGCAGGATTACGCCTTCGCCGAACTTGGCGTGCTGCACCCGCTGGCCAAGCCGGAGTCCGGTTTCGCCGGGAACGGGGCTTGCCCTGGTCGGTCCCAGACCTACGGCCGGCCTTGCTATCGTGCCCCTCAGCCGCACTTCCTCTAGTTGTTCTGCCGGGATTTCCCGAATAAACCGCGACGGTCTGGGGTAGGTTTCCTTGCCGTAGAGGCGGCGACATTCCGCGTGGGTGAGGTACAGTTTTTTCCGCGCTCGGGTGATGCCGACGTAACAGAGTCGGCGCTCCTCTTCCAGTCGGCCCGGCTCTTCCAGTGACTGCAGACTGGGAAAGAGTCCTTCCTCCATGCCGACCATAAACACCAGATCAAATTCCAGGCCCTTCGCGGCATGCAGCGTCATCAGCTGGACACAGTCCTGAAATGCGTCCGCCTGGTTCTCGCCCGCCTCGAGGGAGGCATGCGCGAGGAACTGGTCCAGTCTACCCAGTTCTTCGTCGAGGGGTTCAGTCTCGAATTGCCGCGCGGCGTTGACTAGTTCGTCCAGATTCTCCAGTCGCGCTTCGGCCTGCTCGCCCTGCTCTTTGCGGTAGTGATCCAGTAGCCCGCTCCGCGCGATCACTCGCTGCACCTGCTCCCACAAGGGCAACTCCGCGATCTCGTCGGCCAGGGCCCGGATCAATCCGATGAAGCCGGCCAGCGGCGTCCGGGCCCGAGCCGCAAGCCCCGGGTCGTAGCACAACCGCTCGGTCGCTTCCCATAAGGAGATGCTTTCCTGCCTCGCCAGATCGCGGATCAGGTCCAGTGTCTTGGCGCCGATGCCGCGCACCGGTGTGTTGATGATCCGTTCCAGCGACGGATCGTTGCCACGGTGGGCCACCAATCGCAGATAGGCCAGGGCATCCTTGATCTCGGCCCGCTCGAAAAATCGCAGTCCACCGTAAACGCGATAGGGGATGCCCATCGCAACGAGCTTCTCTTCAAGCTGGCGGGATTGTGCGTTGGACCGATAAAGGATGGCGGCCTCGGCGCGCCGGTTGCCGTTCTCGATCGACTGGCGGATGCGTTCGACGACGAAGTGGGCCTCTTCGGTTTCGTTGAACGCGTCGTAGACCGAGATCGGTTCGCCGACACTCCCCTGGGTCCAGAGGGTCTTGCCGAGACGACCCTCGTTGTGTCCGATCAGCGCATTCGCGGCTTTCAGGATCGTGTCGGTCGAGCGGTAGTTCTGTTCCAGTCGCACCAGTCGGTGGTCGGGGTAGTCTTTCTGGAAGCTGAACAGGTTCTCGATCTTGGCGCCGCGCCAGCCATAAATAGACTGGTCGTCGTCGCCGACGACGAACAGGTTCTGGCGTTCGCGCGTCAGCAGCCGTAACCAGGCGTACTGGATCTTGTTGGTGTCCTGGAACTCGTCGACCAAAACGTAGTGGAACCGCCGCTGGTAATGCGCGAGCGTCTCAGGGTCGTCGCGCAGCAATTCGTGCACGCGCAACAGGAGTTCGGCGAAGTCGACCAGCCCGCTGCGGGTGCAGGCGTCCTCGTAGGCCCGATAGATCCGCTGCAGTTCGACCTGGTGCGGGTCGTAGGTCTCCGGGAGGTGACGCGCGCGCCGGCCTTCGTCCTTGCAGCCGTTGATGAACCATTGGATCTGGCGGGGCGGCCAGCGCGCCTCATCGAGGTCCAGCGTTTTCAGGATGCGCCGGATCAGGCGGTACTGGTCGTCCGAGTCGAGGATCTGAAAGGCGTCGGGGAGTCCGGCGTCGCGGGCATGTCGGCGCAGCAGGCGATGGGCAATGCCATGGAAGGTGCCCATCCACAGGTCGCGTGCGCTGATGCCCAGCAGCGCTTCGATGCGGCCCCGCATCTCCGTCGCGGCCTTGTTGGTGAAGGTGACCGCGAGGACGCCGTGGGGCGGGATTTCCTCGGCCCGCATCAGCCAGGCGATGCGGTGGACCAGCACCCGCGTCTTGCCACTGCCTGCGCCGGCCAGCACCAGCAGTGAGGCTTCCGGCGACGTGACCGCCTCACGTTGGGCATCGTTTAACGGGGCGATGATCGGGGTGATATCCATGTGGCTATTCTACGAATGCGGCTTGCGCAAACTCAATGAAGCAAGGAAAATCCGGGCGTTTAACCACCGCACGAGGAATCGCGAAGATGGCCTTCGATTACAAGCGCATGCTCCACCGGGAACTCAATGTCGGGCTAAAGGAACGCCAGTTGCGTTATTATGCCGGCGCCGCGTCGGCATTCATTTCCGTGTTCCTGGGCAACGTGCTGCTGCTTCTGCTCGGGATCGTTCTGATCGCGACCGGTTACACCCGGTGGTGTCCGGTCTATTCCGGCATGAGCCGCAGTACGGTCGATCCGGCCGAGGAAGTCCCATCCGAATCGGCGGGCTCTGTGCACTGAACGAGGGCTGCGGGCCGGAAGCGCTCCGCCGTATCGCGGGACCGGGTTTGCCCGTGGCGGCAATGCGACCGGGTCGCGCAACCCTCAGGTCAATCCTCCCTGCGGAACTCGCCATCGATAGTGCGCGTGTCGGCGCCGTTTCGGGACGCCGGTGCCAAGCCCGCGAAGCGGGTTTGGAGATGCCGCGCCATCCATGATCGCGACGGCGGCAGCAGACAGAACAGGGCCAGGACGTCGGTCAGGAGCCCGGGAACGACCAGTAGAATGCCGCCGGCGATGACGAAAGCACTGTCCAGCAGTTCGCGTCCCGGTGACTGGCCGGCTGCAACGGCCTGCTGCACCCGGCTCCAGATAGTCCAGCTGCGGGACTGGAGGATTCTGGCACCGATGGCACCCGAGGCCAGCACCCAAAGCAACACTGCGGCGAAGCCGAACATCTGGCCGGCTCTCGCGATCAGATACAGTTCCAGCAGCGGCAGTCCGATCAGGATCCATAACGGGTAGCGACTGGAGAGCATGGCGTGAAGCCTCATTGGCGATCGTGGCAGGGGAGTAGGGTGTGAGCAGCGATTTCTGCATCGTCCTGGCCAGTTGCCCGGATGACGAGACGGCGAAGACGCTGGCCGAGGGACTGATTGGCCACAGCCTGGCGGCGTGCGTGAATATTTTACCCGGAATGACCTCGATTTATCGCTGGGAAGGTCGCCTCGAGCGGACTCGCGAGAGCCTGCTGTTGATCAAGACCCGCACCGACTGCTTCAGCGCATTGCGGGATTATCTCGTCGCGAAGCATCCCTACGAGGTGCCCGAAATCGTTGCAGTGCCGATCGAGGCCGGGCTTCCCGCCTACCTGTCCTGGGTCGATGCGTCAGTCGCACCGGGGGGGGCGCCATGATCCTCCGTTGGCTGTTCTTGCTGGCCACGTGCGTTCCGGGTTTCGGGATGGCGGCCGTATTGCCGGTCGACGAGGCGTTCAAGTTGAGCGCCGTCTACGATGTGTCCGGGGAGGCTCGCGTGTCCTGGGTCGTGGCCGACGGCTACTATCTCTATCGCGACAAATTCAAGTTCACCTCGCAGTCCGACGGCGTGGTCCTCGGCCCACCGATCCTGCCGCCCGCCAAGCAGAAACAGGATGAGTTCTTTGGCCTGATCGAGACCTATCGCGGGCAGTTCGACGTTCGCGTGCCGGTTGCACCGTCCGGCTCCTTTGCGGGTCCCCTGCGTCTCGAGATCCGTTTTCAGGGCTGCGCCGACGCCGGCATCTGCTATCCGCCACAGCGCCGCAGCGTCGAGTTGGCAATGGCCGACGCGCCCACGTCGCTTCCCGAGCAGGGGGCATCGGTCACCAGTCGACTGACCGATGCGTTTCGAGCCCTGGGGCTGAAGTCCGGACCCGCCGAGTTACTGCCTGCGGACGAAGCATTCCGCGTGTTGGCCGAGGTCACTGGGCCGGACATGGTGCACCTGTCGTGGCGCATCGCCGACGGGTACTACCTCTATCGGGAGAAATTCAAGGTAACGGTCGTTGCCCCGCCCGCCGTCCACCTCGGCGAGTATCGCGTGCCTCGCGGTGAACCCAAGCATGATGACGAGTTCGGCGACGTCGAGGTTTTTCATCAGGATGTCGGCTTCGATCTGCCGCTGGTTCGCGCGGATGCGCAAGGTGTGCGGGTACGACTGCAGGTCGCTTTTCAAGGCTGCGCGGATCGAGGGGTTTGCTATCCGCCGATGGAAAAGACGCTGGACCTGGACCTTCCGGAGCGGACGGCACCCGCGGCCGGTGCGGAGTTGCCCACGGCGGGCGGGTCCATCCCGGCCATCGGGGAACCCGCCGTCGCGGAGCATGATCGGATCGCGCAGGCGCTCAAGGACCGGTCACTGGGTGCGACCATGGTGTCGTTCCTCGGCTTTGGATTGTTGCTGGCCTTTACGCCCTGCATCTTTCCGATGATCCCGATACTGTCGGGCATCATCGTCGGACATGGCGCCACCATCACGACCGGTCGCGCCTTCTCGCTGTCGCTGGCGTATGTGCTGGCGTCAGCGGCGGCCTACACCGTCTTCGGCGTGCTCGCAGGGCTGTTCGGCAGCAATCTCCAGGCGGCTTTCCAGGCGCCCTGGGTGATCGTCGCGTTCAGCGCGCTGTTCGTGCTGCTGGCCTGTTCGATGTTCGGGTTTTTCACCCTCCATCTGCCCGTTGCCCTCCAGTCCCGCATCGCGGCCCTCAGTTCCCGGCAAAAACATGGAACGCTTCTGGGGTCGGCCGTCATGGGCGCGCTGTCGGCGCTCGTCGTGGGGCCTTGCGTTGCGGCTCCGCTGGCCGGTGCCCTGATCTACATCGGTCAGACCGGTGATGCGTGGCTCGGCGGCGCGGCGCTGTTTTCGCTCGGTATCGGGATGGGGGTTCCGTTGCTGTTGCTCGGGGCCTCGGCCGGCACGCTGTTGCCAAGAGCCGGTGTCTGGATGAACGGCGTCAAAGCGGTATTCGGCGTGGGGCTGCTTGCGGTCGCAGTCTGGCTGCTGGAGCGAGTGATTCCGGCGCCGGCGGCCATGATCCTGTGGAGCATGCTGCTGATCATTCCCGCAATCTACCTTCGCGCGCTCGACCCGCTGCCAGCCGCCGTGTCAGGCTGGCACCGGCTCTGGAAAGGGGTTGGCGTCGTGATGCTGGTCTACGGCGTGTTGATGTTGCTGGGTGTCGCCGCGGACAATCACGATCCGCTGCAACCCCTGCGCGGCCTGTTGGCGCAGTCGGCGCGGCAGGAGTCGGCGGCCCGTGTGTCATTCGTTCGAGTGCGGGATGGTGCCGACCTCGATGCGCGCCTCGCAGAAGCCCGTGCGCGCGGGCAATGGGTGATGCTCGACTACTACGCCGACTGGTGCATTTCCTGCCAGGAGATGGAGCGCAACACGTTTGCGAATCCCCGCGTCGTCGAGGCCTTGGCTGGTCTGCTGCCGCTCCAGGCGGATGTGACTGCGAACGGTCCGGCAGACCAGGCGCTGCTGCAGCGGTTCGGCCTGGTAGGGCCTCCGGCAACACTATTTTTTGGGCCGGACGGACGGGAGCATGCCGCCCGCCGAATCATCGGCTACCTTGGGCCCGAGGAGTTCCTGAAGCATGTGCGAGAGGCGTTCACCGATGCGCGCTAAGCTACTCCTGATCCTTTTTGCCGGTGCTGCCTTCGGTGCCGGTCTCTGGGGGTTCCGTTACGTTTCTCAGGGCACGCTCACGGTGCCGACGCCCGCGTCCGCCGGGACACTGTCCGACATCGCGTTTCCCGATGTGACGGGAAAAATGCGAAGTCTTTCCGAGTGGTCCGGCAAGATACTCATCGTGAACTTCTGGGCAACCTGGTGTCCGCCGTGCAAGGAGGAAATGCCCGAGTTCGATCGGCTTCAGCAGGAGTTCGGATCGCGGGGCATCCAGTTTCTCGGCGTCGCTCTCGAAGACGGCGATGCCGTGCGGGCTTATCTGCAACACAAGCCGGTCGGGTATCCGATCCTGATCGGCGAAGCCGGTGGCACGGAATGGGCCGAAACCTTGGGGAATACGCTGCAGGTGTTGCCATTCACCGTGATCTTCGATGGCGCGGGGCGCGTCGTGCAAACCAAGGCCGGGCCTTACAAGCGTAGCGAACTGACCGAATTGTTCGGGCGTCTGCTCGGTCCGAACTGAGTCCGTTGTGACCGAAAATGACCGCTGCGAGTGAAGATCGCGCATTTTCTGGACAGTTCTCGTCTTTTTGGGCAAAATTTGCGCCGCTTCGAAGCTCAACTGCGCGACAAGAATTACTATAACTGCAATGCCGAGCGTGCTGTTCCTGAACGGTCCCAACCTGAACCTTCTCGGTCAGCGGGAACCTGAGATCTACGGCAGCGACACGCTCGAGGACATCGAACGTCGGTTGTGCCAGGTGGCCCGTGAGTATGGACTGTCGGTGGCGTTCTTTCAGACGAATGCCGAGCATGAGTTGATCGAACGTATACACGCGGCCTTCAGGGACGCGACGGACTTTATCGTTATCAACCCCGGAGCCTTTACCCACACCAGCGTCGCGTTGCGCGATGCGCTGTTGGGTACGCGACTGCCCTTCATCGAAGTTCACCTGTCCAATGTCCATGCGCGCGAGGCGTTCCGGCGCCACTCGTATCTTTCCGACATCGCGCGTGGCGTGATCACCGGGTTCGGAGCGCAGGGCTACGAGTTCGCGCTGGCCGCGGCGGCACGCGAGATTTCCAAGAGTTCCTGAGAGAAAAATGGACATCCGAAAAGTAAAAAAGCTGATCGAGATGATCGAGGAGTCCAAGATCGCGGAGATCGAGATCCGCGAAGGGGAGGAATCGATCCGCATCACGCGCTACACGGCGCCGCCACCGGTCGTTGCCGCGCCACCGTCGCCTGCAGCCGCGGCCTATGCGCCGACGGCAAGCCTGCCGCCCGAGACTGTTGCGGCCGAGGCAGAGCCTGAGTTTGCGCACGTCGTCCGGTCCCCGATGGTCGGTACCTTTTACCGGGCGCCGACGCCCGGCGCGAAGGCTTTCGTCGAAGTGGGACAGACCGTCGCTCTGGGCGATACGCTGTGCATCATCGAGGCGATGAAAATCCTGAATCAGATCGAGGCGGACAGGGCCGGGGTGGTCGCGAAGGTTTTCGTCGAGAACGGGCAGCCCGTGGAGTACAACCAGCCGCTGTTCGCGATCGACTAGCCGACTCGCGCCGCCTCGTCCGTTCAGCCAGGTCAATTCCCCATGCTCGGTAAAATCGTCATCGCCAACCGCGGCGAGATCGCTCTTCGTATCCTTCGCGCCTGCCGGGAACTCGGCATCAAGGCCGTTGCCGTCCATTCCGAGGCCGACCGCGACCTTAAACACGTGCGCCTGTCGGACGAGTCGGTCTGCATCGGACCCGCGGCCTCTCGCGACAGTTATCTGAATATCCCGGCGATCATCAGCGCGGCCGAAGTGACCGATGCCGTGGCGATTCACCCCGGCTACGGGTTCTTGTCCGAGAACGCGGACTTCGCGGAAAAGGTCAATCAGAGCGGTTTCATCTTCATCGGCCCGCGTCCCGAGACCATCCGCTTGATGGGCGACAAGGTGTCCGCCATCGAGACGATGAAGAAGGCCGGCATTCCCTGCTTGCCCGGCTCGGACGGCCCCTTGACGGAGGACTACGATGCGTCGCTGAAGATCGCGCGCCGCGTCGGCTTTCCGATCATCATCAAGGCCGCCGGGGGCGGGGGTGGCCGCGGCATGCGGGTCGTCCACAGCGAAGCCAATCTGCACAGCGCCATCACGCTGACGCGCAGTGAAGCCGCCTCCGCCTTCGGCAACGACAGCGTGTACATCGAGAAGTTTCTCGAGAATCCTCGCCATATCGAGTTCCAGGTGATTGCCGACACGCACGGCAACGTGATCCATCTCGGTGAGCGGGATTGCTCCACGCAGCGGCGACATCAGAAGGTCATCGAAGAGGCGCCGGCACCGGGTATCACCGAGACTCAACGGCATGAGATGGGCGAACGCTGCGTCCGCGCCTGTCGCGAAATCGGCTATCTGGGTGCGGGGACCTTCGAATTCCTGTTCCAGGATGGTGAGTTCTACTTCATCGAGATGAACACCCGGGTCCAGGTCGAACATCCGGTGACGGAGATGGTGACGGGCTTCGACATCGTCAAGGAACAGTTGCGGATTGCCGCCGGCGAGCCGCTCTCGTTGCGCCAGGAAGACATCGTCATGCGCGGGCATGCAATCGAATGCCGGATCAACGCCGAGGATCCGGTCACCTTCATGCCGTCGCCCGGGCTGATCGAACAGTTCCACATGCCCGGCGGGCCGGGCATCCGGGTCGAGACCCATATCTACAACGGTTACCGCGTACCGCCCTATTACGATTCGATGATCGGTAAACTGATCGCTCATGGCGAGACGCGTCTCGGCGCGATTGCGCGAATGCGGACCGCGCTGCACGAGATGGTCGTCGGTGGCATCAAGTGCAACATTCCCCTCTTGCTCGATATCGTCAACGACAAGGCCTTCGAGGCCGGTGGCCAGAACATCCACTATTTGGAACAGAAACTCGGCCTGAAGCCCTGAGCCATGTGGCGCCAGCTCGCAGTGGAAGCGGACGAGCACGTCGCCGAGGCAATCGCCGATGCGCTCTCGGACGACGGCGCCTTGTCGGTCAGCCTTCAGGATGCGGGCGATGTGCCATTGTTCGAGCCGAAACCTGGGGAAACACCGATCTGGGCCCGAACCCGAGTGATAGGACTGTTCCCGGAAGAAGCGGACCTGGATACGGTGCGCCGCAACCTGATGGGTCGTTTCGGACAGGCGGTCACAGCCTGTGACGTTGAATCCCTGGAAGACCGGGTCTGGGAACGCGAATGGCTGGAGCATTTTCGGCCCGTCTGCTTTGGGCGTCGGCTATGGGTCTCTCCGACCGGATTTGCCGTCGATGAACCGGGTGCAGTCGTCGTGACGCTGGACCCCGGCCTGGCCTTCGGCACAGGCTCTCATCCGACGACGGCGCTGTGTCTGGAATGGCTGGATGGACAGAATCTGTCCGGCTGCGCCGTTATCGACTACGGTTGTGGATCGGGCATCTTGGCCGTGGCAGCGCTGGTGCTCGGCGCTGCCGAGGCTCATGCCGTCGACATCGATCCCCAGGCCCTGCTCGCCACCGAGGACAACGCCGCCAAGAACGGTGTCGCCGAGCGGGTCCGTTGCGCCGTGCCCGACCAATTCGGTCGTGAAGTCACGGCTGACATCGTGATGGCGAACATCCTCGCCAATCCCCTGATCGACCTCGCCGGCGAATTGTCGCGGCGCGTGCGTGCCGGCGGTTGGCTCGTGTTGTCCGGAATTCTTGCCGAGCAGGGTGCCGATGTCGCGCACGCCTACGCGGCGGGCTTCGAGTTTGCCCCGGTAGCGCAGCGCGAAGGCTGGGTGCGTCTCGTGGGCCGAAAGAGGGGTTGACGTGATGGGCAGCCTACCGCCCCTGCGGTTGCGACGTAACGAAGAACGGCGCCTGCGCGCCGGACACCTGTGGGTGTTCAGCAATGAAGTCGACGTCGAACGAACGCCGCTGCGCGACTTCGCGCCAGGCGATCTGGTCCGTATCGAGGACCATCGCGAGGCTCCGCTCGGCGTCGCCTATATCAATCCCGAGTCCCTGATCTGTGCGCGCGTGCTGACCCGCGATGCCAGGGCCGTCATTGACGACACTTTCCTGACCCGGCGTCTGACCCGGGCCTTGCACCTGCGGGAACTGCTGTTCGATCGGCCGTTCTATCGCCTGTGCTATGGCGAGAGCGACGGCCTGCCCGGCGTTGTCATCGATCGTTTTGGGGATGTGCTGGTCGTGCAGACGAGCACGGCCGGTGCCGAGCGCTTTCTCGATGTGATCGTCGATATCCTGCAGAAACTGCTGATGCCGCGGGTCATCGTGCTGAAGAACGTGTCCAGCCTGCGGACGCTCGAGGGGCTCGACAGCTATGTTCGCGTCGTCAAGGGAGTGGTCGACGGTCCGACCCAGATCCGCGAGAACGATGTCGCGTTCTGGATCGATCCGGTCAACGGGCAGAAGACCGGGTGGTTTTTCGATCATCGTGCCAATCGGGCGATGGCCGCCAAGCTGGCCAAGTGCCAGCGCGTGCTCGATCTGTTCTCCTACAGCGGTGCCTGGGGCGTGCAGGCAGCGGTGTCGGGCGCCGAGCACGTGGATTGCGTCGACAGCTCCGGGCCTGCTCTGGCGCTAGCGCGCGACAATGCCGCGTTGAACAGCGTCGAGGATCGGATGCGCTTCATCGAGTCCGATGTATTCGAGTTCCTGCGACATGCTCGGGAGGATCGCCGGCGTTACGATCTGATCCTGCTCGACCCGCCGGCGCTGATCAAGCGCAAGCGTGACCTCAAGGCGGGCACTGAAGCCTACCGTCGGCTGAACCAGCTCGCTCTGCAGGCCCTGAATTCGGGGGGAGTGCTGGTCTCGGCATCGTGCTCTTATCACTTGTCGCGCGCCTCATTGAGCGACATGCTGCGCGGCCTGACCCGCCACCTGGACCGGCATGCCGTGTTTCTCTGGCAGGGCGGTCAGGGGCCGGACCATCCAGTCCATCCCGCGATCCCGGAAACCGATTATCTGAAGACCATCTTTTGCCACGTCTCGGCGCCGGGCTAAGACGTCTTGTCGGGACGAATCCCACCCGTGAAATGGGATGGATGGTGGGTTCGAGCTTGGTCTCACCCCGTTTACGCCACCCGCCAACCGGAACCCCTGGTACCGCAGCATGCACCTCAACGCCGCGAGTCTAGTCGAACGCGATCTGCGCACGGTCTGGCATCCGTGTTCGCAGATGAAGGATTACGAGGCCACGCCGCCAATCCCGATTCGTAGCGGCTCAGGTGTCTGGCTCGAGGATCATCAGGGGCGCCGCTATCTCGACGCGATCAGTTCGTGGTGGGTGAACCTGTTCGGGCACTGTCATCCGGCGATCGGTGCGGCGGTGGCCGAACAGCTCGTAACGCTGGAGCAGGTGATTTTTGCCGGCTTCACACACGAGCCGGGCATCGTCCTTGCCGAGCGGCTGACCCGACTGGCGCCGCCCGGGCTGACCCGCTGCTTCTACGCGGACAACGGTTCGGCAGCCGTGGAAGTGGCGCTGAAGATGAGCTTCCATTACTGGCGCAATCTCGGGTTCGATCGCAAGACCCGTTTCGTCACGCTGGAGAACAGTTACCACGGCGAAACCCTTGGGGCGCTCGCGGTTGGCGACGTCCCCCTGTATCGCGATACCTACCGCCCCTTGCTAATGGACGTGGTGACCGTCCCCAGCCCCGATTGCTTTTCGCGGGAGCCGGGCGAATCCTGGGCTGAGTGTTCCGAGCGCCGCTTCGCGGAGATCGATCGCCTCCTGGCCGAGTCCGCCGATACGATTTGCGCCGTGATCGTCGAACCGCTAGTGCAATGTGCCGGCGGCATGCGGATGTATCACCCGATCTATCTGGAGCGCCTGCGCGCGGCCTGCGATCGTTACGGCGTCCATCTGATCGCCGACGAGATTGCCGTCGGCTTCGGCCGAACCGGCACGCTGTTCGCGTGTGAGCAGGCCGGCATCACGCCCGACTTCCTGTGCCTGTCGAAGGGGCTGACGGGTGGCTACCTGCCGTTGGCGGCCGTGCTCACCGGCGAGGCGGTCTACAGCGCGTTCTATGACGACTATGTCACGCTGAAGGCCTTTCTGCATTCGCACAGCTACACCGGCAATCCGCTGGCCTGCCGGGCGGCGCTGGCGACGCTGGACTTGTTCGAGGCGTCGGATGTGATCGGTAGCAATCGCGAGCTCGCGGCTCTCATCGCGCGCCAGTGCGAACCCTTCGCGGACCATCCCCATATCGCAGAGGTCCGGCAGACCGGCATGATTGCCGCGATCGAACTGGTGCAGGACAAGGTGCGACGGGTGCCGTACCCGTGGCAGGAACGCCGCGGATTGCGGGTCCACCGCGCGGCACTGGAGCAGGGTGTCCTGTTGCGGCCCCTGGGGCCGGTCGTCTATTTCATGCCGCCATACGTGATCACGCCCGAGGAGATCAAGCGGATGACCGAGGCGGCGCGCGTTGCGATCGATTCCGCCACGGCGGATTGAGCGATGCGCGTGCCGCGACTGTTCTTGCCCGTTGCGCTAGAGGATGGCGCGACGCTTGTGCTGTCGGAAGAGCGGGCGCACTACCTGAAAACGGTGCTCCGTTTACGGGTGGGTGCGGAACTGGTGGTTTTCGATGGCTCGGGCGGTGAGTGTGACGCCGAGGTCGAGCTGCTGAGTCGTGCCGAGTCGCGGCTTCGGCTTGGTAGCCGGCGGGACCGGTCGGCCGAGTCCCCGCTGTCGCTGCATCTGGGGCTTGGCATCTCACGTGGCGACCGGATGGATCTGGTGATCCAGAAAGCCGTCGAGTTGGGTGTCGCGGCGATCAGCCCGCTGATCGCCGAGCGCACCGTGGTTCGGCTCGATGACGGCCGCCGGGCGAGTCGCTGGGTGCATTGGCAACGGGTGGCTCAGAGTGCCTGCGAACAGTGCCATCGGAACCGGATTCCGCATTTGGCGGAGCCGCAGCCACTGCAGCAGTGGCTGGACGAAGTTCGAGGTACCCGCTTGCTGCTGGATCCCGCCGGCACGCATGCCATCGGCGAGGTGACGCCCACCGCGGAAGGTATCGTGTTGTTGTCGGGACCGGAGGGTGGGTTCTCGCCCAGCGAACGGGCGCAGGCCGAAGCGGCCGGCTTCATGCGCGTGCGCTTCGGGCCCCGGATTTTGCGGGCCGAGACGGCGGCGATTGCGGCATTGACCGCCGCCCAGTTGTTGTGGGGTGATTTGCGCAGCTAAGACCTCGGCAGGTCTGTGCCGGCGCGATCAGTCACGAAAGTTTTCGTACTGCAGCGGCTGTGACAGTTCGCCCTTGCGCAACAGCGCGATCACGGCTTGCAGGTCGTCCCGTTTGGCGCCGGAGACTCGCACCTTGTCGCCCTGGATGCTGGCCTGGACCTTGAGCTTAGAGTCCTTGACCATCTTGACGATGGTCTTGGCCAGCACGCTGTCGATGCCCTGCTTGAGTTTCACCGATTGCCGCGCCTGCCGGCCGCTGACCTCGGGGCTCTGGATGTCGAGGCTCTGGATGTCGACACCGCGTTTGGCCAGCTTCGCCTGCAGGATGTCCATCATCTGTTGCAACTGGAATTCCGACTCGGCCTGCAACTGGACGGTATCGTCCTCCACGGCGAATTGCGCGCCGCTGCCCTTGAAATCGAAGCGTGTCGTGACCTCGCGGTTCGCCTGATCGACGGCGTTGTTAACTTCGTGCAGGTTGACTTCGGATACCACGTCAAAAGTCGGCATCGGCAGGACTCTCCTCAACTCAAATTGCGCTGTTCAACAATCAGTTCGTAGGCTTTGCGGATCTGCTGCGTCTTCACGGTCGCGCTGCGGACCCGTTCCTCGGGCGCGCCGGACGCCACCAGCTTGTCCGGATGATGCTGGCCGATCATGCGACGATAAGCCGATTTGATCTCGGCGTCGCTGGCGGTCGGGCGGATCCCCAGGACGATATAGGCCTCGTCGAGAGCGGAGCGCCGCGGGGGTGGCGGCGGAGACCGCGGACGGGTTCGTTCATAACCCGTATGGGCCAGACGCTGCGCGGCATCCACCCGCGCCTTCAAGGCGTAGAAATCGAGTCGCGACAGATGCAGGCGGTCGCAGATCTGGAGTAGCAGGCGCTCCTCGCTGAAGCGCAGGGGGCCATCCGCATAGGCCATTTCCAGCAGAACTTCCATGAACAGGCGGAACAGCGGGTACCGGTGGTGGCACTCATTCCGGAACTGCTCCAGCGCATCGTTCAGTGGAAAGCCCTGTTTCTTGCCTTCGGTGAACAGTTGGATCGCGGCCCGCCGCAGCTCGGTCGAAAGTTCGAAGCGGTCCATGACGGCTTTGGCCGCGTTGATCTCGGCTGCGGAGACAGCGCCGTCGGCTTTGGCCAGGTGTCCCATCACCGAAAACGTGGCGGTGAAAAACGCCATTTGCACTCGGCGCTGGTCGCCGATTTCGAGCCGGGGCTCCAGTCGCTCGGGTCCTCGCCGGCCACGGTCGTACTGATGTCCGGCTGCGGCGCCCAGGATGGCGCCGAGAGGGCCTCCCATCAGAAATCCGAATGCGCCCCCCAGCACCTTGCCGAGCCAGCTCATGTCGCCATGACTGATTTTTTCTTGCCTCAAGGTCTGCAAACTACCATGATTGAGGGCCAACCAGCAGGTCCAGACCACCGGGAAACGCGATTAACATGGACACCTTGTTCGAGAGCGCCCTGACCGCGCTGCCGCTGCGCAGCCGTGGCAAGGTTCGCGACATTTACGATATCGACGGCGAATATTATCTCATTGTGACGACCGATCGGCTTTCCGCCTTCGATGTCGTGCTGCCGGATCCGATCCCGGAAAAGGGGCGCGTGCTGACGGCCGTGTCGCGCTTCTGGTTCGAGCGACTGTCATCGGTGATCGGCAACCATCTCGCGGATCTCGATCTCGCAGCGGTTCTGCCGGATCCTGAGGAACGCGCGCTGGTCGCGGGGCGTTCGATGGTGGTCCGAAAACTGCAACCGCTGCCGGTCGAGGCCGTGGTGCGGGGGTATCTGATCGGATCCGGCTGGAAGGACTATCTGGTGACCGGCGCGGTCTGCGGGATGCCGCTGCCGGCCGGGTTGGCAATGGCTCAACAGCTTCCCGAGGCGATTTTCACGCCTTCCACGAAGGCGGAGATGGGGTCCCACGACGCGAACATCGATTTCGACGAAACCTGTCGGTTGATCGGCCGTGACCTCGCCGAGCAAGTCCGCGACGTCAGCCTGACGCTGTACCGTACTGCGGCTGCCTATGCGCTGCAACGCGGCATCATCATCGCCGACACCAAGTTCGAGTTCGGCCTGGACCGCGACGGCAACCTGGTCTGGATCGACGAAGCGTTGACGCCCGATTCCTCCCGTTTCTGGCCCGCCGATCAGTACCGCGTCGGGATTAGTCCGCCGAGTTTCGACAAGCAGTTCGTGCGCGATTATCTGGAGACGCTGGATTGGAACAAGCGTGCGCCGGGTCCGCATCTCCCCCCCGAGATCATCGCGAAGACTGCTGCAAAATATCGCGAGGCCGAAGTTCGTCTGACGCAGGCTTAGCCCGCGGCCGGCGTCGTTCCGGGGTCCGCCCGAAACCGGGCGCTTTCGGCGAGGCCAATCGCCTTTCGCTATAATCGCCGCGTTTTCATCGAATCAGGCAACGTCTTCCACCATGGCAAAAAGCACGATCAAGAAAGTCATCCTCGCGTACTCCGGTGGTCTCGACACCTCGGTCATCCTGAAGTGGCTGCAGGAGGTCTACGACTGCGAGGTCGTGACCTTCACCGCGGACATCGGGCAGGGCGAAGAACTCGAGCCGGCGCGCGCCAAGGCGCAGGCGATGGGCATCAAGGAGATCTACATCGACGACCTGCGCGAGGAATTCGCCCGTGATTTCGTGTTCCCGATGTTTCGTGCGAATGCGATCTACGAGGGTGAATACCTTCTCGGCACCTCGATCGCCCGACCGCTGATAGCAAAACGGCTGATCGAGATCGCGAACGAGACCGGAGCCGACAGCATTTCGCACGGCGCCACCGGCAAGGGGAACGATCAGGTTCGTTTCGAGCTCGGTGCCTACGCCCTCCGGCCCGACATCCGGGTGATCGCACCATGGCGCGAATGGGATCTGACCTCGCGCGAAACTCTGGTCGCCTACGCCGAAAAGCACGGCATACCGATCGAGATGAAGCGCGGCAAGGCCTCGCCCTATTCGATGGATGCCAACCTGCTGCATATCTCTTATGAGGGTGGGGTGCTCGAAGATCCTTGGGACGAACCCGAGGAGTCGATGTGGCGCTGGACGGTTTCGCCCGAAAAGGCGCCCGACCGGCCGACCTACATGGAACTGACCTACGCGCGCGGCGACATCGTGGCGATCGATGGTGTCACCGTTTCGCCGGCGCAGGCGTTGAAACTGTTGAATCAGGTCGGTGGAGCCAACGGTATCGGGCGCCTCGATATCGTTGAGAATCGCTACGTCGGCATGAAGTCTCGCGGCTGCTACGAAACGCCGGGCGGCACGATCATGCTGCGGGCGCATCGGGCGATCGAATCGCTGACGCTGGATCGCGAAGTCGCGCACCTCAAGGACGAGTTGATGCCCCGCTATGCAAGCTTGATCTACAACGGCTACTGGTGGAGTCCGGAGCGGCAGATGATGCAGCAGATGATCGATGCTTCCCAGGCCGCGGTGAACGGTGTCGTGCGGCTGAAGCTCTACAAGGGCAATGTGACCGTGGTTGGTCGCAAGTCGGAGCGGGACAGCCTGTTCGACACCAACATCGCAACCTTCGAGGACGATGCGGGAGCATATGATCAGAAGGACGCCGAGGGCTTCATCAAGCTCAACGCATTACGGCTTCGGATCGCGGGGCGCAAGAGCCGCGTCTGAGTCCTCTCAGGGTCGCACCTCTCCGAGGTGCGACCGGCGGCAGCGGTGAGGCCCGCGACCTGCCGATTGGCTCGCGGCAGCCGCTGGCGGTTGGCCGACCGCCTCGTCGCTGCCGGCCAGGTTCGGCCGGCATCTGTTTCGCGGCGCGATGTTGAACCGTCGGGCATGGGCCCTGCGTGACTTCGTGCTCATCTCGCTAGATGAACGCCAGCAGCAGTAGGAGTCCGCTCCAGCCGGCCAGCCAACTGCCCGCGATCTTCATCGCCACGAGGGTTTCCACGGTCTCTTTGCTTTCGAGTTTGATACTCATCGTTTGTCTCCTTCCCCGGTCAGAAATTGCCCACTAATCTTGCCCCGGTCTCGCTGACGGGCTCTGGCTCGGATGCCGAGCTGCCTTTCCGAACGTTGAATCAGTCGCCTACGCAAGCCATGAGCGGGGTGTGTAAATTCCGCCTGAAGCGGACCGCCGATCACGCGCAGTGCCGGGTCGCTTCCTCACGATTTGCGCCGCTGCCCGCTGCACTGGTGTTCCGGGTGTCTAGACGATAAGCTTCGCGTCCCGAGCACACCGTGAACGAGTGGCTTCCCCTATGGGTATTTTTTCCCGACGTCCTCGCCTTGCGAGACGGTTAAATCAGGCTCCGATCTCGAGCTCGGGCGGTGTTCGTCAGGGGAACTCGCTCGCACAGGTTCCATGTCTCGCGCTTCGCTTGACAGGATCGGCCGCGATCGGTAGCCTTAGGTTTCGTTACGAAACTGTATTGCTTGGGCCAGTAGTTGGGTCCGCCGGGGCCCCTTTTCGGTAGGGTGGTACCGGTCGCTCGGCGAGTAGCCGCTCTTCGCAGTCCTCTTGGAGTTCTGAAATGACAACACGCCATCGTGCCAGGCATGCCTCACTGACCTTCTTTCTCGCTGGACTGCTACTGTCGGCGGGTTCCGGCATGGCGAAGGAATTGACGCCGGCTGAGCGGACTCAGGCCGAAACGCTATTCAACGGCAATTGCGCCAGCTGCCATGGTCAGGACCTGGGCGGTTATCTGGCGCCCGCCTTGAATAAGACCCGGTTGGCCGGCCGCAGCCCAACGACGCTGCGCAGCATGATCATGACCGGCGTGTTCGACACCCTGATGCCGCCGTTTTACGGCAAGCTCAGTGACGATCAGATCAAGCTGCTGGTCAACTACATCTCGACGACTCCGAAGCTTGATCCGAAGTGGACGCTGGACGACATGAAGCGTTCCCTGAAGGTCCATGTGCAGGATGAGTCCACGCTGCCCGAAAAGCCGGGCTACGCGATCGAGAACATGGACGATCTGCTCGGCGTCGCGGCGCGTGGCCGCTATGGGCGCGGCGCCGGTTCGAAGGCGGTGTTCATCAACAGTGCCAACAACACCAAGGTCGGTGAGGTGCCGACCGCGACCGCGGCGCACATCATCGAGTTCAACCCCGTCAATCCGCGCTGGGCCTACGTCAAGACCGATGCCGCCGAGCTGTACAAGGTCGACCTGTATTCGATGAAGATCGTCCGCGAGATCAAGACCGGCCTGAATGGCCCGGCGCTCGGAATTTCGCGCGACGGCCGCTACCTGATGGCGGGCTCGTTCGTACCACATGTCGCGGTCATTCTCGATGCCAACACGCTGGAGCCGTTGAAGCTCTTCGCGCTCGAAGGTGTCGATCCCGACGGCAAGTTCGTGACTTCCGATTCGGGCATGATCACCGGCACGCCGTATGCGGATGTCTTTGCGATCGCGCTGGAGAACGCCGGACAGGTCTGGGTCATCGATCTGAAGAGCCCCGATTTCCCGGTCACGGCGATCAAGGACGTCGGGCGCCACCTGCACGATGCCTTCCTTTCGCACGGCGGCCGCAAGCTGATGGTCGCGTCCTACGACGACAGCATCGTCGCCGCGATCGATCTCGAAGAGCGCAAGCTCATCAAGAAGTTGCCGGCCGGTTGCGTGCCGCATGTCGGCGGTGGATCGGTCGTGAAGGTGAACGGCAAGACGCTCGGTTTCGGTACCAATTTCGGTGATTGCGACCACGAGGTCGTCAGTGTCTGGGATCTGGATGCGATGGAAGTCGTCAAGCAGGTGCCGGTCAGCGGTGGCACCGAATCGCCGGCCGCGCATCCCAATGCGCCGTACGTGGCGGTCGACATCATCAGCAAGGACCGTCGGGCCCGTACCATCCAGCTGATCGACAAGAATACGCTCGAGGTGGCGAAGACCCTCGACGTGGGCGGGCATGCCTACTTCCCCGAATACAACGCGCGCGGCAATCTCCTCTTCGTCAGCGCGGGCTATTCGGGGGATGAGGTCGTCGCGTTCGATTCGCAAACTCTGAATCGCGTGGCTTCATTCGAAATGGAAAGCCCGGCCGGCATCTTCTCGCGGGCACGGGCGAAGTTCATGACCCGCGGGCTCGCGCCCGGTGACCTATGACGCCCACGGATCCGGGTGTCCGGAGTAATCCTCGAAAAGACAGGAGAAATGCCATGTCCAGATTGCGTGTCCCGTTCGCACTGATCGTCGCGCTGGGTTCGGGCCCGGCCGCGGCGGCGAACCCGGAGGCCGGCAAGGCTACGGTAGAGTCGGTCTGCGCGGCTTGTCACGGTATCACGGGCATCAGTGCCGGCGATGCCTTTCCGAACCTCGCCGGACAAAAGGAGGCCTACCTGCGCTCGGCGCTGACCGCCTACCGGGATGGGACCAGAAAGGCGCCGATCATGAACAACATGGCGGCCAGCCTGAAGGACGAGCAGATTGCGGATGTCGCTGCGTACCTGTCGTCGTTGAAGCGCTGCGAATAGCCGGTGGTCAAGGAGTTAGCCTGGGGGTTGTTGCTGGCGCCGATGGTCGTCCACGCCGAGACGCTGAAGGCGGAGCGCCAGCAGCAACTGCTCAACCTGTTGAAGCAGGATTGCGGGTCCTGTCATGGCTTGCAGTTCAAAGGCGGTCTGGGTCCGCCGCTGCTCCCCGAGGCGCTGAGTGGCAAACCCGACTCGACCCTGATCGATACGATTGTGAATGGTCGCCCCGGTACGGCCATGCCTCCGTGGCGGGGTTTCCTGACCGCGGATGAAGCCGCGTGGCTGGTTAATCAACTGCGTAACCCCCAATGAAGTTCCTGGTTCGTCTGCTCGCTCTGGTGGCCCCTCTGTCCTTGGCGGTCGGCGCCGAGCTTCGCGGTACCGGCGATCTCGGTGTCGTCGTCGAGCGTGCCGAGGGCAGCGTGCAGATCGTCGACACGACCCGCAGGACCCGCGTCGGCCGGATTACCGGCCTGGGCGACCTGTCCCACGCGACGGCCGTTTTTTCCCGCGACGAGCGCTACGCCTACCTGTTCGGCCGCGACGGCGCGCTGACCAAGCTGGACCTGTTGGCGGGTAACGTCGCGAAGCGCGCCGAACAGGCCCACAACAGCGTCGGCGGCGCGATATCGCAGGATGGGCGCCTGCTCGCAAGTTCCAATTACACGCCGGGCGGCGTGCGGGTGTTTTCTGCCGAAACGCTGGAGCGGGTCGCCGACATTCCGGCCGAGTACGGCAACGGACAGTTGTCCAAGGTCGTCGGTCTGGTCGACGCGCCCGGGCAGCGCTTCGTGTTCAGTCTGTTCGAAGCGGGCGAAATCTGGGTCGCGGATCTGCATGATCCCAAAGCGCCCAAGGTCCAGAAGTTCAAGGCGGGGAAGGAACCGTACGATGCGCTCATCTCTCCGGACGGCCGGTACTATATCGCCGGACTGTTCGGCGAGGAGGGTTTGGCGCTGCTCGATCTGTGGAATCTCGACGCCGGGGTCAAGCGGATTCTGCCGGTCTATGCGAAAACCGACGAGAAACTCCCGGTGTTCAAGATGCCACACCTTGAAGGCCGGGCGCTGGTCGGCGACTACTGGTTCCTGCCGGCGGTCGGCCATCACGAGATGCTGGTCGTCGACCGCCGCTCTTGGGAGGTCGTCAAGCGCATTCCGCTCGAAGGCCAGCCGGTGTTCGTGATCGCGCGGCCGGACGACCGGCAGATCTGGGTCAATTTCGCGCTGCCCGACAACGACAAGCTGCATGTGATCGATACGCAGACCCTCAGCGTGGTCAAGCGGCTGGCACCGGGCAAGGCGGTGCTGCACATGGAGTTCACGCCCAAGGGCGAGGAAATCTGGGTGTCCGCGCGCGATGACGACCGCCTGGTCGTTTACGACACCGAGACCTTGGAAGAGAAGGCGCGGCTGCCGGCAGACAAGCCCAGCGGCATCTTTTTCACGGCACGCGCGCACCGTCTCGGACTGTGACATGGCCACCGCGCTTTCTGTCTTGCAGCAGCATCTGCTGAACGATTTCCAGCGTGACCTGCCATTGACGCCGACCCCTTACCGGGAGATGGCGGACGCCTTGGGAGTTGACGAGGAAGCCGTGCTGTCCCACCTGCAGTCGCTGCAGACCGGCGGCGTGATCAGCCGCGTCGGGCCGGTATTCGCGCCCAACCGCCTTGGTGCCAGCACACTGGCGGCAGTTGCGGTGCCTCCGGAACGGTTGGAGGAAGTGGCGGCGTTGGTGAACACCTATGCCGAGGTCAATCACAACTACGAGCGCGAGCATCGCTATAACCTGTGGTTCGTATTGACCGCGAGGGACGAGGCACGCCTGAGCGAGGTTCTCGCGCAGATCGAGGCGGCGACCGGTCTTCCGGTCCTTTCGCTGCCGCTGCTTGAGGAATTCCATATCGATCTCGGTTTCCCGCTGCGCTGGGAGGACTGACGCGTGGCGACGGTGAACGATCCGCGTGAAGATCCCAGGCTGGCGCGCCTGCTGGAAGCCATTCAATCCGGCTTGCCGTTGACGCCTCGCCCTTATGCAGAATTGGGCGAGCGGGTCGGCTTGAGTGAAGGTGAGGTCGTCGACACCGTGTCGCGCTGGGTGCGCGAAGGGCTGATCAAGCGGCTCGGTGTCGTCGTGCGCCACCGCCCGCTGGGCTACCGAGCCAATGCGATGGTGGTCTGGGATGTCCCCGATGACCGCGTCGGCGACATCGGGCGCCGGATGAGCGCCCACGAGTTTGTGACCCTGTGCTATCGACGGCCCCGTCGGGGCGAGGACTGGCCCTACAACCTGTTCTGCATGATCCACGGACGTGACCGCCACAGCGTGAACGCCCAGATCGAATTGCTCGCGGAAGCCTGTGGATTGACCGATACGCCGCGCGCCGTGCTGTTCAGCAGCCGTTGCTTCAAGCAGCGCGGGGCGCGCTATCTGGCGGAGGTGCCCTCCGGCGACACACGGTCTGGCCGGATGCGCCCGGCATGACCGAGACCGAGCGGGTCGTCATCAATGGTCTGCAGGGCGGATTCCCGATCTGCGAGCGGCCATTTCTCGAGGCCGCGGAGAAACTGGGCCTGGGCGAGGAGGAGTTGATCGGCGTCATTGAGGGGCTGCTCGATCAGGGCCTGCTGAGCCGCTTCGGACCGCTGTACCACGCCGAGCGGCTCGGCGGGGCACTGAGCCTTGCCGCGATGAAAGTGCCTGAGGCCGAGTTCGATGCGATTGCCGAGCGGGTCAATGCGTTCCCCGAGGTCGCGCACAACTACGCCCGCGACCACGCGTTGAACATGTGGTTCGTACTGGCCACCGAAACGGTGGAGCGACATCGGGCCGTGTTGCGCGAGATCGAGGCTGCTACCGGCCTGAACGTCTACGACATGCCCAAGATCACCGAATACTTCGTCGGCCTGCATTTCGTTGTCTGAGCTATGGAGACGCCCGTGCTCGACGACACCGACCGCCGCCTGATCCTGGCCACTCAGGCTGGTTTGCCGCTGACGCCAAGGCCTTATCATGCGCTGGCCGAGCAACTCGGCCTGTCGCCCCAAGACGTCATGGTGCGACTCCGGACGCTGCTCGATCGCGGCGTGATCCGTCGCATCGGGGTGGTGCCGAACCATTACCGCATTGGCTACACCGCCAACGGCATGACGGTCTGGGATGTGCCGGATGAGCGCGTCGATGAACTCGGCGAACAGGTTGGCCGAATGCCATCGGTTAGCCATTGTTACCACCGGCCGCGCCATCTGCCGGACTGGCCGTATAACCTGTTCGCCATGGTGCACGGGCGGACGCGGGCCGATGTCGAGCAAGAGGCCGATCGGATTGCCGCGGTGCTCGGTTCCGCGGTCCGCGCCCGCAGCGTGCTGTACAGCACCCGCATCCTGAAGAAGACCGGGCTGCGGTTGCAGTCCTAGCCCAGCCGCGACCTCATGTTCCGCATCACCCCCTATATCCAGGAACTGCTGACGCCTTCGGCGCCGCCGGCGACGTCACGGCGCCGCGTCCTGCCGGGTCCCGTCGTTATCTGGAATCTGGTGCGGCGCTGCAATCTGACATGCAAGCACTGCTATACCACCTCGGCCGACATCGATTTTCCGGGTGAACTGAGCACCGAGGAGGTGTTCACGGTCATGGATGACCTCAAGGCCTTCCGAGTGCCGGTGCTGATCCTGTCGGGCGGCGAGCCGCTGCTGCGGCCCGACATCTATGACATCGCCGCTCGGGCGAAAGGGCTCGGCTTCTACGTGGGGCTGTCCAGCAACGGCACGCTGATCACCGACGAGAACATCGATCGCATCGCCGCGGTCGGCTTCGATTACGTCGGCGTCAGCCTGGACGGTCTGCGCGACACACATGACGCCTTCCGGCGTAGCAAAGGTTCATTCGACCGATCGCTGGCTGGCGTCCGGCTTTGCGTGGCCCACGGCCTGAAAGTGGGACTGCGGTTTACGCTGACGCGCGATAACTTCGCCGATTTTCCGGGCATGCTCGACCTGATGGGGCAGGAGCGTGTCGACAAGTTCTATCTGTCCCACCTCAATTACGGTGGCCGCGGCAACCGCAACCGCAAGGACGATGCGGTCTACCTGATGACCCGGCAGGTCATGGACCGGTTGTTCGAAACTTGCCTGGAGCGGCTTCGCGCCGGTGACCCGGCCGAGTTCGTGACCGGCAACAACGATGCCGACGGGGTTTACCTGCTGCACTGGGCGGAAGCACGTTTCCCGGGCAGCGTGCCAGCGCTGCGCGCAAAGTTGACCGCCTGGGGCGGCAATGCTTCCGGTGTCAATATCGCCAATATCGACAATCTTGGCAACGTACACCCCGATACGTTCTGGTGGCACTACGGTCTCGGCAATGTCCGTGACCGGCCTTTCTCGGCGATCTGGCCTGACACGAGCGATCCACTGATGGCGGGACTTAAGCAGGATCCTCGGCCGGTGAGGGGCCGCTGTGGTGCTTGCGCCCACCTCGATATCTGCAATGGCAATACCCGCGTTCGCGCCCACCAGACCACCGGCGATCCTTGGGCGGAGGATCCCGGTTGTTATCTGACTGATCAGGAGATTCAGGTCTCGCGCGACCCGGCTTGCCGGGCCGCCGGTCGTGAGGTCGGCGCTCCCCTGATCTGAGTATCGATGGTCGGTATCCTCCCGCTTCCAAGCCGCTGAACAGCGGCGGGCGCCGCCCGTTGGCGTCCCACTCCATTCCCTGTCGCCACAACCCGCTCTGTCTTTGCCGTACCGGCATCGTCTCCCAGCTCAAACGCACTGACACGGACGACCGCAGGTTCGCCGTGGGGGCCTCGCATTCCAGGCTGCATGGCCTGTTACAGATCTTAAGCCCTTTTCAACGACCGGCCTGTTGTCCGTCATGTTCAGGCAGGTCGTCGGGGGACTCTCAGCGATCGCCCAAGTTGCCACTGTCCGGATGAGCGCGTCCTTGTGGAACATCCCGTGACGTCTTTACTGGGTGGCACGCGGGCTCGACACCTTTCTTCCCGCTGCAATCGACAGGCTGCTCCTTGTTGGCCGGCGAGATGCTGAGGCCTATGCCATATTCGGTTGATTGAAATACCGGACCAAGGGGCCACACCGGCGGAAAAGCGGCACATCGTGGTGGGAGGAGGGGTCCGTCGAGTGGGTTGTTCGCCGCGCTCCGGATGGCTGGCAAGCCTGCGGGATAACGGCCGATGTGCATTTCTGAGAAGCGTTCCCAGGCATAACACGGAAGCTATACCTTTCCCTCGCTGTCGCTACCCAAAAGTGTAAGCAGGGGCGAAATGCAGTATTCGCACCGGTTGCAATACGTGGCATAGGATATGCCTAAAGATATACTGTGCCCGCATCCAGCGATGTTGGTGCGATTGGCTTCGGCCATCCAGGAACGCCCGATCCAAGGATTTGCAGAGCTTGCTTCGGGCGGTTTCGCCTAGACAGGCATCAATGACCTTTGGGGGGATCTATGAGCAAATACTGTCACGTCGGGCGCGTTTTGGTCGCGCTACTGGCGAGTAATGTGGCTTGGGGTGTTACGGTGTCACCATCCACCGTGGACTTCGGCCAAGTCCAAATCCATCAAACGAGCGCACCCGTAAGGATCGTGGTGACGAACTCGAGTGCGCAATGGTCCGAGCGGGTCTGGGGGATCACCTTCAGTCATCCCGCGTTCACGAGGGTGGCGAGCACCTGTCCTTGGTGGTTGAAGGCGGGGGCGAGTTGCACGATGGATATCGTGTTTGCGCCCGAAGAGGCTGCTACTCATGCCGACACGGCGCTGGTGGACGGTTCGATCGCCGATCAGACCATTTCGCTTTCCGCTCAGGCGGTGGCTCCTCCTGTCACGCAGTTCGGGCCCAAAAAGTGGAATCCCGGGCACTATGCGCAATTGGGCGTGCTCTACAACAATACCAGTCTCAACAGGATCGCGGCCATCCCGGAGATGAAGGGCGTCATGCTCTCTTATCACTGGGGCAACCTGGAGACGGCGAAGGGCGTATACGATTTTTCCCGGATCCGGAGCGACCTGGAATTCTTGCGCATTAGAGGCAAGCGGCTGGTATTGCAGATTTCGGACAAGGCGTACCGCCTCGAACGGGAAGACGCCTGCACGCCGGAGTACATGAAGACGGATCCCGAATATTTGGGCGGGATGATAAAGTTCACGACCCAAAATATGCAGCGGCCGGGGTGTATCGCAAAACGCTGGGTGCCGGCCGTCATGGATCGGCTGATCGCGTTGCATGCGGCGTTGGGGGCTGAATTCGATGGTGAGCCGTTCATCGAGGCGATCGTGACCGAAGAGAGCGCTACGACGGTAGCCTTGACGGATAATGCGACGCCGCAAACCTATGTCGATCAGTTGAAACGGCTCGCCTCCGCATTCGCGAGCTCCTACCCGAGCACCCTGAGCGTACTGCAGCTGAACTTCCGTACGTCGCCGAATGAGTACGAACTGATGGAGCATCTCTACCGGAATGGGATCGGCGTCGGTGGACCTGACACCAGTCCTCTGGTCGTGACCGAGTTCGTTCCCGAACTGACTGCGGCATATGCAGGCAAAGTGCCGATCCTGATGGCAGTGAACGCAACCCATCTGACCTTTTCGTCCGATCCGATCGGAGAAGGGCTTCTGACGCTGGATCAGGTCTTTGACTTTGCCGTCACCGATCCCAATGGGATCAATGCCAATCACCTGTTTTGGTGGTTCTTCGAGAAGCGATGGACTCCCGGTGTGTCCTACGATTTCTACGATACCCTGGAGGTCATCAGGCAGCGTGGCGGGTACATCAATACCACCTGCCCGGAAAACACGCTGTGCGCGGAGTAGGTCGCGGTTGGCCCGAGAGGTAAATCCGACGCCGAATCCGGAAAATTCGGTAGTGGCGGAAAGTAACGAGCCTTAAGGGCCCGAGCCAAATGAGGTCGCCAAAGGGGACCGGTTGCATCGCACACCGCGTTCGATGCGGCCGATCCCGCCAGTGCAGTCTTTGATCTATCCGGGATGCCGCCCGTCAGTTCGTCACGGGCGGCTACCGACAGGCCTTGCTCTGAACTGCGTATTCGGTCACTTACGCCGCCAGCGTGACGGCGGTGACGCCTTGAGCGTCTTTTGCGCCGAACCTCACGGTCCCGCTACCGCGGTTCTAATTCCTCCGACACCGACCAGAGGTCACTCACGGTTGAACCTCGAAAGCCCCGATATCCATATTGGTTCCGCCCATACGCAGGAAGCCTTCACCCCGCTGGTCGTAGATCTCGTTACGTCCATAGATAACCTTTTGATAGTCCGGGTCGCCCGCGTCCACGGCCGCGCTTCCAGGCAGCAGCGCGTGCGTGGGTGTCGGACCGCCATTGTTGGCGAGACTCGCATCCAGAATCTGTGCCGGCGCCTGGGTCGGCACGATATCCCGGTTGCCGGCTGTGACGCCTGCCAACCCCGCGGATCCGCTGTGCCCGAGCAGGTTGTAGTGATTGACCAACGCATAGCGCGCGCACAGATTCCCGGTGCAACTCATCTCCGGGCCGCTGCCGCCAGTCGTGTTTCCCGTGACGACCGTGTTGGAAAGCACGGTAGGGCTGTTCGAGACATACACGCCTCCGCCCCGGGTGTTGGCGTGATTGAAGGCGACCGTACTACGGGTCAGTGTGGTGAGACCTTCGCCCCAGACCGAGACGCCCCCTCCGCTCGACCGGGATGTGTTACCGCTGATGGTGGTGCTGACAACCACGAGTCCGCTGTGGGAAGTCGTTCCCGTCAGTCCGCCACCGAGGCCGTTGGAAACATTCCCGGAAATGGTACTGCCAGAAATCGTCATGGTAGCGAAAGCCCCATTCTCGACTCCACCACCTGACGTTTTTGCAAGATTGTTACTTATGACGCAATTGCGGAGGGTTCCCTGGCTGTCCCACTCCTGACGTATGCCCCCACCATAAAATGCGGTATTTTCTCTGACGGTTGAGTCCGATATCGTCAAAATGCTGGCGCCGCTATAAATCCCGCCTCCATCGTTTTTGGCTGCGGTATTCCCTGAGAAAGTGGTCCTGAGGATCTCTGCCTGTCCATGATATTGGGCTAGTCCGCCGCCTGTGCTTCCCGTGTTACCTGTGACGGCGCTATCCGCCAGCTTCAGGTGTCCATAGACGTTATAGATCGCGCCGCCGCGGTAGAAGCAGTAATTATCGGCCAGGGTGCTGTTCTCGATGTCCACACTGCCCTGATAAATCAGTATGGCGCAGCCGCCGTTACGGATTCCATCGCCCTCCCAGTCCGGTTGCCTACCGCCTTGAAGCGTAATGTTTCTGAGAGTCAGTGTGCCGGTCACCGCCATTAAACGAAAGGACGGCGCACTGCTGCTCCGAACGATACTGCTGCCGTTCCCTTGAATCGTGATGTCCGATGCGATGATGGGAAGACCGGTGACCCCATACGTCCGGTTGTGGACGGCAGTCAACTCCTGGGTACTCGCCGGCGGCAGAACGAGCGTATCCGCGCCCTGTCCGGCGGGACAATCGGCTTGTATGGCGGCGTCGTTGTTGGCGTTGATGATCGCCTCCATCAGGGAGCAGAGTCCGTCCTCGGCGATGGCCGGCGGCGTGCCGGGGGAAATCGGCATCTCGGTGGTCCATCCTGTTTGAGGCAGCAGAACGGAAAACAAACCGATCCCCAGCAGTGATGACAGAAGCCGGTTCCGATGTGCCCCTGTGTTACCCGATGGCTGTTCGGTAAGTGGCCGATGCCGTCTTCTCGAGTGCTCCAGCTGCTTCTGGTCAGGTAGGCAAGAGTTTGATGAATCAATACTCCCGGGCCACCAAAGCGGCGATTCGACGTGATCCGTATCGGCCGGCGCGATTAAATGTAAGTTGAGTGCGACGCTTTGGGGTAAAAGATTACGGTGGCAATTTGGATAGTTCATGACTGTAGTCTCTGTGCACATAGATCGTGGGGCAGCTTTGCTCGATGCGGTTTCCCGTTGGTCGAGCTGAAAAGGCGCCGTTCATCTCCTCCGCTTTGCTGCCCTTCCCGAGCTGATATCGTCCCCCGTCGTCCACGGGTGGTGGTTATTCTCTTGGGGCAATTACATGGATCGCCCGTCAATAGTCTTATGTTCCAGCGCGATTCCCTCGGCGGTACTGGTCCCGTGTCCCGATCTAGTCTGACCATCCGTTGTAGCCATTTCTATGGGTATGAATGCCTATTTTTACGAGGATGCGCCATCGGGATTATTTCCTAAGGGCGGGGGCGTAGGGCGGATCGATCCGCAGCGCTGATGAGATGGTGTTGCAGTCCGAGTAGGCGATGGTCGGGAGGCTCGACGGCGGCACCGTGTGTATCCGCTGCTTCGAATTCATCGCCACCCTTCAATCAATAATTCACCGGGGATTCGGCGGAAGGCGTGGCCACCGTTCATGGCTGGGATGGGCCTCGCACAGAATGGTCGCTGGTTCTCGTGGCGCGAACCGGGAGCCTTGCCCCGAGCTTGGCTCTCACGACAGGAGCGGCGGACACCGGCGCATCCGGGCCATGGGCAGAGAAGCCATGTGAGTTATGTGGGAATGGTGGGGCCTCGCGGATGTGTCTTTAGAGATAGTCTCTTGTTCGATTTTCAATGGTGATGCCTAATCTAGTGCTTTAGACGTACGTATTAACACGTAGTCTAGCCTGTTTTCAAGCTCAGGAATCCCCTGTGTTGCGCCGGCGCCATATCGCGGGCTGGATTTGCGGCCAGTTCGGCCTAGAAACCCAAGCACGGGTAGGCCTCGTTCTTTGAGGAGTCGTAAGGTTAAGGCGACACGGAGGTGCCGCTCTTGCGGCGACAGGTCCCGCGCGTTGGCCAGCAAGTTCAGTTCTTCCTTCATCACGGCGATGCTGAGCGGTGCGTTCTGCGCGATCTGCGCCGCGAGCCCGTAGCTTGTCGCCTCGAGTTCTTCGGCCGGCACGACGCGATTGACGATACCGAGTTGCTCGGCGCGGCGTGCCGCGATGGGCTGGGCGGTAAAGGCCATTTCCTTGACGATGTGCGGATGCACCGCATTCATGAAGGTCATCAGATCGGTGAGGTTATAGGGCCCCCCGGCTTCGCCGGCGTGATCGCGAAGGTTGACGCTTCGCAGGCGACGACGATGTCGCAGGCCATGGCGACCTCACAGGCGCCGCCCCACACGCTGCCCTCGATCATGGCGATGACCGGCATCGGGGTTTCCTCGATCGCGCGCACCAGCCGGCGCAACGGGTCGTCCCAACCGAGCGGGTCGCGGTTCGATAGTGGCAATTCTTCGACATCGTGGCCGGCGGCCCAGGCGGTGGTGCCTGGCTGAATCCCAATAATCCCTCTGGCAACTGTCGTCTGCGCACGACGCCAGCGATCAGTTAAGACCCTTGACGGCGACCATCCGGTCTGCAGCCGACCGGCATTAAGTCGCTCTATCGTGATGCCGCGGGTTTGCGGTGCCTCTGCGGAAGCTCACACCAAGTCCAAATAAAGCAGCGCCTTACGCCTAGGGTGCCGGCACATGTCGGACCCTATATCTCGCGCCGGAAAGCGGTACGCCGGGGGCGGTAAACCGTTATGGCATGGCCTGTGCAGATATCGAGAAGCGGTTGCCAATGGCGTCCGCTGGGGAACTGAAGTCCTATGACTTCAGCTTTTTTGGAACGTCTCTCGTGGGGTTGCTCTGGTTATTTTTCCTCGAGGGTACTCCCGTGGGTTATTGCCGTAGGGCAAGCATCGTGAAAAGATTCAGAAAAATAGAAATTCGCATAGCCTATCTCTTGGTACAGTTTTCTCTTGTATTAATGAGTCATGCCGCGTTTGGGGTAAGTGTCTCGCCAACAGCTGTCGATTTCGGGGCCGTTGAAGTCGGACAGGAAAGCAAGTCCGTGCGGTTGGTGCTTAAGAATGCGAGCTCTCAGTGGCATGAGAGAGTCTATGGGGTCAGTATGAGCGAAACGGATTTCAGACAGGTATCAAGCGATTGCCCCTGGTGGCTCCCGCCGGGTGGAAGTTGTTCCATGAACATTGCCTATGCACCTGCGGCCGCCGTATCCAACACCGGCACTGCGACTTTGAATGCGTCCTTTGGTGATGCCGTAGTTCAGCTGAAGGGGCAGGGTCGCGCGGACCCGGTAGCCCGGAGTGGCGCCAAGAAATGGAACCCAGGGCACTATGCCCAGCTGCCGGTCATTTATAACGATGCCAATATTGAAGAAATTTCCAAGATCCCGGAGATAAAGGGAATCATGATTTCCTATCAATGGGGGAATCTCGAGAAGAAAAAGGGAAGCTATGATTTCTCCAGGATCCGTCACGATCTGGGCTTGCTGCAAGCCAGGGGTAAGCGTTTAGTATTGCAGATTGCAGATAAGACGTATCGTTCTGAGCTTGAGAATGCCTGTGTGCCTCCCGATATGCGAACCGACGCGAAATATTTCGGCGGTCAGGTGTCGATTACGCTGAATACGGGGCGGCGTGGATGCATCGCAAAGCGTTGGGTTCCGGCTGTCATGGATCGGTTAATAGCGCTGCATAATGCCTTGGGGTCGCAATTCGACAAGGAACCATTCGTCGAGGGTATCGTTACCGAGGAGAGTGCCACATCGACGGCATTCACGAATGGTGCGACTGCTCGGAGTTATGTCGATCAACTCAAACGACTCGGTTCAGCCCTGTCAACGGCCTATCCGAGCACTTTGGCTGCGATGCAACTTAATTTTCGGATCGAACCCCATCAGGCCGAGCTGGTCGATCATCTCTACCGCAACGGAATCGGCTTCGGCGGCCCGGATACCAGTCCCCTCGTGAAGACTTCGGTAGTGCCGACCCTGTCCTCCGCGTACGCCCGTAGGACTCCCATTCTGATGGCCGTGAACGCGACCCATCTGACGCTTTACGAAGATCCTATCGCCGAGGGCATCCTGACCCTGGATGATGTGTTCGATTTCGCGGTCGCAGATCCGGCGGGCATCAATGCTAACCATCTATTCTGGTGGTTCTTCAAGAAGCAGTGGAATCCGGGGGTTTCGTACGACTTTTATGATACCGTAGCCTTGATCAAACGGCGTGGTGGGCAAATCAATACCAGCTGCCCGGAGAATATCCTGTGTGGAAACTGAGCGCGGTGGCACGGTGTAGACCTGGATACGACCGGGAAACGTTGATCGGGCGACCGGTAGCCGACGGCAGGTCCTGGTCTCTCCGCCAAGGAAATTCGGAATAAGAAATGTCTTGGCAGCGTTCAGAGCCGGTGAGACAACACGCGACGTTGCCTTACCTGACGGGATCAACCGATCAAGGTTTGTTCCTCGGTCAGGTAAGGCGACACGATGGTTTCGTGCATGAGCCGGGTGTGGGTCATGAACGGGGCCCGACAGGCGTGCTGCGACGTAAAGCCGTTCCTCGTCGTCGAGCCGGCCTGAATGCCTCCTGATTTACCTGCCCGATGCTGAGGTGCTCGCCGCGACGGTGTTTTCGTCCTCGCGGCTGGACTGGCCTCATTCGCCCCGAAACAGCGGCCGGCGTTTCTCCAGGAACGCCTGAATCCCCTCGCGGTAATCCGCGCTGTTGTAGACGACGCGCCGCAAGGCCTGAATGCGTTCGAAGGTTTGTGGCGACAGGTCCCGCGCGTTGGCCAGCAAGTTCAGTTCTTCCTTCATCACGGCGATGCTGAGCGGTGCGTTCTGCGCGATCTGCGCCGCGAGCCCGTAGCTTGTCGCCTCGAGTTCTTCGGCCGGCACGACGCGATTGACGATACCGAGTTGCTCGGCGCGGCGTGCCGCGATGGGCTGGGCGGTAAAGGCCATTTCCTTGACGATGTGCAGATGCACGGCGTTCATGAAGGTCATCAGACCGGTCAGGTTATAGGGCACCCCCAGCTTCGCCGGCGTGATCGCGAAAGTTGACGCCTCGCAGGCGACGACGATGTCGCACGCCATCGCGACTTCGCAGGCGCCGCCCCACACGCTGCCCTCGATCATGGCGATGACCGGCATCGGGGTTTCCTCGATCGCGCGCACCAGCCGGCGCAACGGGTCGTCCCAACCGAGCGGGTCGCGGTTCGATAGCGGCAATTCCTCGACATCGTGGCCTGCGGACCATACCTTGACGCCCGGTGCAGCGCGCAGCACGACGACCCGTGCGCCGGCATCGACGAAGTCCTTCAGCGCCGCCATGACCTCGTCGATCAGCTGGCTGCTTAGTGCGTTGCGTTTTTCCTGGTGATTCAGCGTGATGGTGCCGATGGTATCGCGTTGGTCTTTCAGGGTCAGAGACATGGGCGTGGTCCTTTGCGGGAAGGGGGCAAGGTGGCTTGCCGAAGGCGCGATACCGAGGGGACCCTGGGGGTCAGACTAACTGAACGCATCCACGTGTTCACCGAATACGTTCTGCAGGCAGCTGCAGATCTCGCCGAGGCTGACGGACACCCGGACCGCGGCGATGATCGCCGGCATCAGATTCTCGTTGCCGCGGGCGACCTGCTCGATTCGGCTCAGCGCGGCGGCCACGGCCGCGGCGTCACGGTTGCGCTTGACGGCGGTAACGGCCTCGGCCTGGCGCGTCTCCACCGCAGCCGCTACCGAGAACAGGTCCATCGCCGGCGGCTTGTCTTCGACGAATTTATTGACGCCGACGATGGTCCGGTCGCCGGTCTCGATCGAATTGCCGTACTCATAGGCCGCCTGTTCGATCGCGCGCTGCACATAGCCCTGCTCGACTGCCGCGACCATGCCACCGATCGAATCGATCCGTGCCAGCCATTCTTCCGCCTCCGCCTCCAGGCGATCGGTCAGGCTTTCGACATAATAACTGCCGCCCAGCGGGTCGATCGTATTCGCGACGCCGGTCTCGTGCGCGATGATTTGTTGTGTGCGCAGGGCCAGACGCACGCTGTCTTCAGTGGGCAGTGCCAAAGCCTCGTCCTTCGAGTTCGTATGCAAGGACTGGGTGCCGCCCAGCACCGCGGCTAGCGCCTGGATCGCCACCCGCACGACATTGTTGTCGGGCTGCTGCGCGGTCAGCGCGACGCCGCTGGTCTGGGTGTGAAAGCGCAGCATCAGGCTCTTGGGGTTCTTCGCGCCGAAGCGCTCCTTCATCAGCCGGGCATAGAGGCGGCGCGCGGCGCGGAATTTGGCGACTTCCTCCAGCAAATCCATGTGTGCTGCGAAGAAAAACGTGATCTGCGGCGCGAAGTCGTCGACGTCTAGGCCGGCGGCGATGGCCGTTTCGATATAGCAGACGGCGTCCGCCAGCGTGAAGCCGATTTCCTGCGCGGCGGTCGCCCCCGCCTCGCGGATGTGGTAGCCGCTGACCGATATCGCGTTCCACTTCGGCAGGGTGCTGGCACAGTACGCAAACAGGTCGCTGATCAGCCGCAGGCTGGGTTTGGGCGGGAAGCGGTAGGTGCCGCGAGCGAAGTACTCTTTCAGTATGTCGTTCTGGATTGTGCCGGCGAGCGCCGTCAGCGGGGCTCCCTGGCGTTCGGCAACGACGATGTACATCGCGAGGATTACCGCAGCTGTCGCGTTGATCGTCATGCTGGTCGACACGCGATCCAGCGGGATTCCATCGAACAGCGCCGCCATGTCCTCGACCGTGGACACCGCGACGCCGACGCGTCCCACTTCACCGCAAGATAGCGGGTCGTCGCTGTCGTAGCCGATTTGCGTCGGCAGATCGAAGGCGACCGACAGGCCGGTAGAGCCCTGTTCGAGCAGGTAGCGAAAGCGCCGGTTCGACTCCTGCGCGGTCGCATAGCCGGCATACTGGCGCATGGTCCAGAAACGCCCGCGGTACAGCGTCGGCTGAATGCCGCGCGTGAACGGGTACTGTCCCGGGAAGCCGAGTTTGTTCCGATAGCTTTCGCCCGTGAGCGCCGCCGGGTCGGGGACGTACAAGCGGTCTACGTCGAGACCGGATCCGGTCTTGAACTGCGCCTGCCGTTCCGGACATCGAGCGATCGTCTTGGCGACAGTGCCATTTTCCCACTGCCGCTTCGCTTCCTCAGGCGTCAACGCCTGTTCAGTATCCTTCTCGTCCATGCGGTGGTTCCTCAGACATTGTTCAACGCTGCGTGCCGCAGCAGCGCGTCCGACAGCTCGGCCAGTCCCGTTTCGCCGCGCAACACCCGCCCGACCGGGTCGCTGTCGGCGAGCGCGCTCCATTCCGCTTCCAGCCGGCGCTGCGCGAGTTCCAAGACGGCCGCCCGCAGGTGCGTGCCGAGCCGTGTCCGCCGCCGGGCCAGCCAACGATCCGCTTCCGCGTCGCGTCGCCGGTCGAGATAGTCGAGCAATTCGGCGATACCGTCATCCTCGCGCGCGCTCACCAGTCGCACCGAATCGGGCCCCCGTTGTTTCCGGTCATGGTCGATCAGCCGCACGGAGGCCATCAGTTGCGCATGAAACTCGGCAGCCCCGGCACAATCGCCCTTGTTGACGACGAACACGTCGCCCGCTTCCATCAGACCGGCTTTCTGGAACTGCATCGCATCGCCCTGGCCCGGTGCCAGCACGATCAGCACGAGGTCGGCCAGGCTCTCGATCTCGATTTCCATCTGACCGACGCCGACGGTTTCGATCAATACGATATCGCAGCCGGCGAGCCCCATCACCTTCAGCATGCCAAAGACCCCTGCTGCCAGTCCCCCGATGTGTCCGCGGGTCGCGGCCGAACGGATGAAGATGTTCGGATCGCCGGCGTGTCGCATCATTCGGACGCGGTCGCCGAGAAAGGCGCCGTTCGAATAGGGGGAGGAGGGATCCACGGCGATCACGCCGATATGGCTGTCGGGATTTTCGGCCCGACAGTGCTGTAGCAGCCGGTCGACCAGCGAACTCTTGCCTGAACCGGGGCTGCCGGTCAGGCCGAGCACCAGGCGCGGTTCGGGTGCGCCGGCGAGCTTGCCGAGCACGTTGACGGCCGCGCCGCTGCCGCCTTCCGCGATCGTCATCAGCCGCGCCGCGGCGCGAATGCGGCCAGGTCCCGCGGTCCCGGCCTCGCGAATCAGCGCCTCGACATCGACATTCATGCCACCTGCCGTTTATCGAGCAACTGACCGATCCGGTCGACGATCGTCCGCGCCGACGTGCCGGGTGTGAACACCTCGGCCACGCCCATGGATTTCAGGGTCCTGACGTCGTCGGGCGGAATCGTGCCGCCCCCGACCAGCACCACCTGTCCCGCGCAGCGGCGGCGCAACTGTTCGATCACCCGTCGGAACAGGGCGATATGGGCGCCCGACAGAAATGACAGGCCGACCACGGCCACGTCTTCCTGGACGGCTGCCTCGGCGATTTCCTCCGGCGCCCGCCGGATACCCGTGTAGATCACCTCGTACCCGGCGTCACGGAGGACATGCGCGACATATTTGGCGCCGCGGTCGTGGCCGTCGAGGCCGACCTTGCCGATCAGGATGCGAACGGGTGGGTGTTGAGCAGCGAATGCGATAGAACTGGCCATGGCAGACTCCGGCGGAGTGTCGCGGCCCGGGTGCACGCGGCATCCGGAGCCGCTGGGGTGGGATAGCCCGCAGTATAGGGAGACTTGGGTCGCAATGGCGTTGTCGGCGCGAAATGCTGAGTGTCGCAAATCGAACGTCGCTGAGTCTGCAGCCAAGCCAACGGGCTGAGGGTTTGCGTACACTACCGGCTCGAACCACTTAGGTCTCCGTCAGAATGGCTTCCAGCGTCCATGCATCCGCGCTGCTCACCGCACCGTCCCCGCCCAGCCTACCGCTGATCGGCAGCCTGCTCGAGTTTCGCGGCAACCCCTTCCAGAACATGCTCGACTGGCGAGTTCGTTACGGCGACGTCATCGCGTATCGGCTCGGCCGCCGGCAGTTTCACATGATCAGCCATCCGGCTTTGGCGGAGGAGGTGTTGATCACCCGGCAGAACGAGTTCATCAAGATGTACGAGCGCGACAGCCCGGCCGGGGTCGCGCTGGTTCTGGGACAGGGGCTGGCGACCAGTCGCGGCGATCTGTGGAAACGGCAACGGCGGCTGATGCAGCCGCTGTTCCAGCGCAGCCGCCTGCCGTCCTTCGTCCCGGAAATCAATGCGGCAGCGCGGCGTGTGGCAGAGCGTTGGTCGTCGCTCGCGCCCGCCTCCACGATCGATGTCGCCCATGAAATGATGCGCGCGACGCTGGAGATCATCACCCGCACGATGTTCAGCGTCAGCGTGCTGGATCGGGTCGACACGCTGTCGCCGGCTCTCGCGACCGTGCTGCGTTATTCCTCCGAGCATCTCAGCAATCCCTTTCAGTTGCCGCTGTGGTTACCGACCCCCGCCAATCGCGCGTTCCGGAACTCTCTGGCGTTGCTGGATGAGTTGATCGGGACGCTGATCCGCGAGCGGCGGGCCGAGGGACGGCGTTGCGACGATCTGCTCGGCAAGCTGCTGCACGCCGTCGATACCGAGACCGGCGAGGCCATGGACGACCGCCAGATTCGCGATGAGTGCCTGACGATCTTCATTGCCGGGCACGAGACGACCGCGGTGGCGCTGAGCTGGTGCTGGCATCTGCTGGGAGCGAATCGCGAGGTGCGCGCACGCCTGCACGCGGAGCTGGATGCGGTGATCGGCGATCGAGCGCCGACGCTCGAGGACCTGCCGTCGCTGCCCTGGACTCGAGCGGTGCTGGAAGAAACGATGCGTCTGTTTCCGCCCGCGATCGGTGTCGTTCGTAAGACCGTCGCGGACACGCAACTGGGCGGTTACCGGATTCCCGGCGGCACGCTGGTGTTCGTGAACATAGCGAACATTCATCGGCATCCCGACTTCTGGGAGCAGCCCGATCATTTCCGTCCCGAGCGCTTTCTGGCCGACAGTCCTGCACCAGGTCACCGACTGGCATACATGCCCTTCGGCGCCGGGCCGCGTGTCTGTCTGGGCAATCATTTCGCGATGACGGAGGGCGCGTTGCTGCTGGCCGCACTTGCGCGGCAGTTCCGGCTCGATCCGGTGCCGGGGATTAGTGTGGAGCCTGAAATCGTGCTGGCCTTGCGGCCGAAAGGCGGACTCGGAATGCGCCTCGAGCGGCGCTGAGCCGAGCAGGGAGGCGGCGAGCGGCGGCCTCGGGAAGCCGCCGCTGTGCTGGTGGGATTAGCGTCGAACGCCGTTCGACAAGCCCACCACACCGAAGGTGTTGATGAACTGGCCGGCGAAGGCTTCGCGGTCGCGGGTCAGTTGCACGTTGAAATCCGAGTCGATGTGCGGTCCGCCGTTCGGCACATCGAAGCCGAGGCTGATCGAGGCGGAGCAATTCTTGTTGACCGTCACCGGGCCGGTGACCGCGACGTCGAGGCCGTTGCTCATGACACACTGTCCCGTCGCGGTGCCGTCCTTGATCTTCAGCTCGCAACGCCCGGTGTGCTGGAAGCCGTCGCTGACCGCGGCCTGGTACATGACCCATTTGCCGCTGGCCGCCCAGGGGCCACAGCTGTCGTCGTTGTTCGCATACGCCTGTGCCGTCAGGACGAGCCCGGCAGCGATCAACAGGATCTTACTTTTCATTAGGGTAAGCCTTGCTTTCTAGGTTTGATTTGCCGCGTCCCCGTTTCGGTCCCTGGCGTGCCTGCTGGGACTGGGCGACGGCTGCGACCGGGGGTGGTCCGAGGAAGCTTTTTGAGGAAAGGGCATCCTGCCCCGCGGGACGTCCCGTCCCGGTCCATGCGACGCGCAATCGGTTCAGCGGCCCCCCAGTTTTAACCCGCTCAATGCGATGTGCGTACTGCGCGATCCCTGTCGCCGGAGCATCTTAAGCAAGGCATGTGCCATTCCGGAATGCCGCGCGATTCGCGACCTTCCTTCACCGCGAGGCGCTGTCATGTGGCAAATCCCCCACCGGGTCGGGCAAAAGCCGCGCTCGTAACGTCCATGGATGGTCCGTGGCGCGACACCGAGTGCGCGGTAGCGGTATGTGTCAATCGTGGTCGTGCCGATGGTGGGCATCGGGGAAGTGGGGGTGGGAGTGCGCCAGGGGTTCGTGCTGGTGCCAGTGCGTATGCCGGGTCCCGGGGCGGACCGGTTCGTCGTGCTGGTGGTCGTGATGCGGATCGCCGGGGCCATGCGTATGCCAATGGCCGTGCTCCATCCGGTGGTGTTCGTGTCGATGGCTGTGATGCTCGGTCAGGTGCAGTATCACGCCGAGCGCCATCAGGCCTCCGGCCAGCAGCAGTGTCGGCGTGATCGGATCCCCCAGCAGCGCGACGGCCAGCGCGGCGCCGACGAAGGGCGCGGTCGAGAAATAAGCCCCGGTCCGCGCCGAGCCCAGGTGCCGCAGTGCGATAACGAACAGCGTCAGGCTCAGGCCATAACTGAGCAGTCCGAGCAGCGCAGCGGCCGCGACGTCGGGCCAGACCGGCGGCGCGGCGCCCGTTCCGAGGGCCAGGGCCAGATTGGTCGAACCCGCCGCCAGGCCCTTGGCCATTGCGATGAACGAGGCATCGGCCAGTGCCGCCTTGCGCGTCAGATTGTTGTCCAGCGCCCAGGCCAGGCAGGCGCCTAGCACGGCGAGCGCCGGTAGGGAAAGCGACAGCCGTGCCTCGCCCGGCCAGGTCAGCACCACGCTGCCGGCGACGATCGCGACCATGCCGAGCGCGATGCGGCGATCGAAGTTCTCCCTGAACACGAACCACGCCAGCAGGGCCGTGAACACGCTCTCGGCGTTCAGCAGCAGCGAGGCGCCCGCGGCCGGCATGCCGTACAGCCCCCACATCAACGCCAGTGGTGCGACGACACCGCCCGCAACGGTCGCCGCGGCCAGCCATAGCCACTCGGTCAAGGCGAGATGCGGCCTCGGACTGCGGGCCGCGAGCCGCAGCACCAGGAGCCCGATCCCGGACCCCAGATACAGCAGCGCCGCGAGCAGCCACGGATCGACGCGCCCGAGCAGCACCTTGGCCAGCGGCGTCCCGGCCCCGAACAATAGCGCGGCGCCCAAGGCGGCAGCGATGCCGATGCGGCGTTCGTGGTGGAAGGTGGTCACTGGGTTTGCGGTGACTTTGGCCGGTTGCGCGTGGGATCGTCATTCGGGTCGGGCAAGCTGCACCCCAGCCTGCTCGCGCACAGTTTTGCCATCAGACCCTCTCGTGATGGGTAATTTCACGGTGGGGACTCAAGGCGTAAGTCCAGGGGTATGTTGCGAAAGGCCTCCGACTCGTGGGCGTGGTCGGTGGAGCGGGAGAAGGGATCCGTCGAGAAGCGGGAGGCCGCCTGCCAGACGCGCCGCATCGCATCGGACGCCCTCAAGTCGGACAACGCAAACTTCACTGCGTCGAATGGCGACACCCGCAATCATCGGGTTTGCTTCGGGGCTGATGGCATCGCGGGATTCTATCGCGTTTGGTCGGCGGTGGCCGATGTCAGGCAGCTCCTGGAGCGCGCCGAGCGTGATGTGAGAGAACGCGTTGCATCGACGCGGGTCGTTCGAAGCCTCCGCATCCCCGGCGTCAAAGCTTTGAACGCGGGTTGGCAAGCCATTGGACGCGGATCAGTCCTGCCCCAGCGGCGCAGGAAGCGATTGGGGTGCAATGTCGCGCATCCCCGGCGGTGATACCCTGTCCTGCCGTCTGTCACTGAGTGCTGCCGATGCCCATGGACAAGCCTATGCCGTCCTCGAACCCACCCGCTGCCCACATGCCCCGCGCGATCTGGATCCTCGGCTTCGTCAGCCTGCTGATGGACGTGTCTTCGGAGTTGATCCACAGCCTGCTGCCGGTGTTTCTGGTCACGACGCTCGGGGCTAGTGCGCTCGCGGTCGGAGTGATCGAAGGGCTGGGCGAGGCGACAGCGCTGATCGTCAAGGTGTTCTCGGGCGTGCTATCGGATCGCTGGGGTCGCAGGAAGGGCCTGGCGGTGCTCGGCTACGGTCTCGGGGCTTTGTCCAAGCCCTTGTTCGCGATCGCGTCCAGCGCCGACATGGTGCTGTTCGCGCGACTAAGCGACCGTATCGGCAAGGGCATCCGGGGTGCTCCCCGAGATGCGCTGGTCGCCGACATCGCGCCGCCGGAGCTGCGCGGCGCCGCGTTCGGCCTACGGCAGTCGCTGGACACGGTCGGTGCGTTTCTCGGGCCGCTGCTGGCGATGGGGCTGATGCTGTTGTGGGCGAATGACATCCGCGCGGTGTTCTGGGTCGCGATCATTCCCGGCTTGCTGTCGGTCGCGCTGCTGATCGGCGGCATCACCGAGCCTGCGCATCCGGCTGGCCCCGTGCGGACTAACCCCATCGTCCGGGACAGCCTCCGGCGTTTGCCGCGGGCTTACTGGGGCGTCGTCGCGGTCGGTGCGCTGTTCACACTGGCCCGGTTTTCGGAGGCCTTTCTGGTGCTGCGGGCAACCCAGGGCGGGCTGCCGCTGGCCTATACCCCGCTGGTGCTGGTCGCGATGAACGTGGTCTATTCGCTGTCCGCCTATCCCTTCGGGCGCCTGTCGGATCGCATGCGCCATCGGAGCTTGCTGCTGCTCGGTCTGGTCCTGTTGATGGCGGCCGACGCGGCCCTGGCGTACAGCCCGGCCTGGGGCTGGGTGTGGCTGGGCATATCGCTGTGGGGCCTGCACCTCGGGGTCACGCAAGGCCTGTTCGCGAAGCTGGTCGCCGACACGGCGCCCGGGGATTTACGCGGAACGGCTTACGGCTTCTTCAATCTGGTTGCCGGTGGCGCGATGCTGATCGCGAGCGTGCTGGCCGGCGTGATCTGGGACCGGATCGGCGCGGTCGGCACCTTTTCGGCGGGTGCGGTGTTCTGCGCGCTGGCGGTCATCGTGCTGCTGGCCGGTCGCGGGCCGGTGCCGTCGAAACTTGCGCGAGGCGGCTGAGCGTCAAACCTGGGACGAGGCCTCAGCGAATGTTGCCGGCCGGTCGCGTGTTCTCGTCCGACGCGCCGCCCGTTCGCCGTGAGAAGCGCAGCATGTCCATCTCGATGAACGCGAAAGCCAGTATCCACAGCAGCGCGTCGTAGGCATCCAGCCACTCGTCGCGCCAGGTCCAGGCCAGCACCAGCAGGCCGAGTCCGCCGTACAACACCGTGGCGGTCGTGACGAAGAGCCGTTCGTTCATGACGACCAGATGCGGCCAGCGGACTTCGACTTCGAGCAAGGCAACCACCGCGATCCACAGTCCCGAATTGGTGACATCGAGCCAGGAGTCCTCGGCCGCGAAGGCGATGGCCGCAACAACCACGGCGGCCGCGGCGGTCAGCCGGACTGCGGGAATCACAGCGCGTAGGCGATCGGTAGCCGGTTGCCGGCGGCCCGAGGCTTCCCACTCGAACAGGAACAGCAAAAGCAGCCAGGCCGCCTCGTCGAGCGCACTGCTGGCGTCCGCGCGCGCCATATAAAATGCGGCGTTGAGCAGCAAGAGCGCGAAGATGGTGATTTTCAGGCCGGTGTACAGCATCGGGGGACAGAATAAGGCAGGCCACGATAGCCGGACGGCTTCTGACGGGGTCAGGCCGCTCGTGGTCATTGTAACGAAAGCGGTTCCAGTTGCCGCGCTTCACGATGGGCCGGATATTGGTTCGCTCAAGCGGAGCCGGTGCGCATGAGCAGCCGGTTTGCCATCGCGCTGTGGCTGGCGATGTTGGCCGGTTCCGGCTGGATGCTGTGGCGCGCGCCGCCGGTCAGGCAGGACCTCCTGTACTTCCTGCCGCGCAACCCGAGCACCGAGGAGCGGATTCTGGTCGATCAGTTGCGCAGCGGCTTTCCGTCGCGGCTGGTGCTGATCGCGCTGGCCGGTGCCGCGCCGGCCGAACTGGCATCGGCCAGTGCCGCACTCGGCCGCGCATTGCGCAAGGCTCCCGAATTCGAACGTATCCTGAATGGCGAAGCGGCATGGTCCGAGGCGGATACGCGTTTCATCATGGAGCACCGCTACCTGCTGAGTCCGGCCGTGGCGCCGGGCCATTTCGGTCCCGATGCCTTGCGCGCGGCGCTCGAAGCGCGGCTCGCCGAACTCGGCACGACGCTGGGGCTGGCCACCAAACATCTGTTGGCGGGAGATCCGACCGGCGAGAGTCTCGCGATTTTCCGGCGTCTGCAGGGGCAGGCGCAGCCGGAGCGACGCCACGGCGTGTGGTTTGCCCGCGATGGCACACGCGCGCTGCTGATTGCGCAAACGCGGGCAGCGGGTTTCGACGTGGATGCGCAGCGCGGGGCCGTGAACCGGATCCGCCAGGCATTCGGTCAACTCGGCCATCCGCCCTCCATGACGCTGGCGCTGAGCGGTCCGGGACCGTTCTCGGTCGAGATCAACGACACGATCACCCGCGACGCCGAGTTCATCTCGACGCTGACGATGGTCGCGGTCAGCCTGTTCCTGTGGCGGGTCTACCGCTCGCTGCGCTTCGTGCTGCTGACGCTGCTGCCGCTGGGCTCCGGGGCGCTGGCCGGTATGGCGGCAGTCGCGGCCTACTCGGGCAACCTCAACGGGATCGTGCTCGGTTTCGGTTCGGCCCTGATCGGCTTCGCGAACGATTACCCGGTTCATCTATTCACCCACTTGAACGCCGGGGAGCCGGTCGCCGTATCGATCCGGCGGGTGTGGCCGACCATTCGCCTTGGGGTGCTCGCGACGGTGGCCGGTTTCGGCGCGATGCTGTTCTCGGGCTTTCCGGGGTTGGTCGAGCTCGGCGTGTTTTCGATTACCGGACTGCTGGCCGCGGGTCTCGTCTGCCGTTGGGTGGTGCCGGCGTTCCTGTCCGGCGCGCTCAATCTGCCGCATTGGCCGGCGTTATTTGCGCTGCTAGACCGCGGCCGACAGGTGGGCTTGCGCGTGCTGTCGCCGCTGGGCCTAGCCGCGCTGGCTGCGGTGAACGCGCGGCTCGCGACGCCGGTCTGGGACGACGACATCGCGCATCTGAGCCCGCTGCCGGAAAGCAGCCAGCGTTTCGATCAGGAACTTCGCGCCGAGCTGCGGGCGCCCGAGTTGAACCGGATCGCGCTGATCATCGGCCCGACGGCGGAAGACGTGCTGGAGCGGACCGAAGCCTTGTCCGGTTCGCTGGATGAAATGGTCCGCGCGGGTTCGCTTGCGGGGTACGACCTCGCTGCGCATTACCTGCCCAGTGCCGCGCGGCAGCTGGAACGCCGTGCGGTGCTGCCCGACCCCGTCCAGCTACGGCGCGACCTGAACGCAGCCGCTCGCGGCCTGCCGTTCAGGCCCGGCAGCTTCGAGCCTTTCGTGGCAGCCGTCACCGCAGCGCGCAATCAGTCGCCATTGGAGCTGGCCGATCTGCGCGAGACGTCGCTGGGTTTGCCGCTGGAACCGCTGTTGTTTCCTTTCGAGGCGCAGTGGGTCGGGCTCGTCACGCTGAGCGAGTCTACGGCGCCGGGCCGGCTGGCCGAGGCCGTCGCGGACGTCGGCGGGCGGCTCGTCGATCTGCGCGAGGAGTCGACTCGGCTGATCACCCGTTATCGCGAGGAAACGCTGACGCTGTTGTCGCTCGGTGCTGTCGTGATCGTGCTGCTGCTGCGTGCCGGTCTCGGCGCCTGGAGCGCGGCTTTGCGGGTTGTGCTACCGATGGGTCTGGCGCTGGTGTTTACGGGAACCGTCATCAGGGTGATTAGCGGCGGGCTGTCGCTGTTTCACCTGGTCTCGCTGCTGCTGGTGATGGGCCTGGCGATGGACTACGGCCTATTCTTCAACCGCCCGCCGGCCGACCGCGAGGAGCATCGCCGCACGCAGTTCTCGCTGCTGGTCTGCACGATGACGACGCTGTTGCCCTTCGGGCTGCTGGCGCTGTCGCAGACGCCGGTGTTGCGGGCAATAGGGCTCACGGTCAGCGTCGGTGCTGCCAGCGCCTTCGTGCTGGCGGCCTGGCTGGCGAAGCCGGCGGGGGGCATCCCGCCCAGCGCCGTTAACCTTTGGGGAACGGCCAGTTGGCGATGCCTGATTCAGGCGTTGTTCGGCTGAAGCCATATAGGCAGAGCTACCAATTGACTGGCTCTTAGCCGGGGATTAGAACCTTTACCATGCGCTGCGCGTGATGGGCGCCGCGGCGCTTACGGCACCATGCTAAGGGAGGGTTCCATGCGCACCATACCGTCGGTTCCCCATAGAATTGCGGCCCTGTTTCTGGCGATCGTCAGTGGCTGCAGCTCACAACCCGTCAACCTGGCTCCCCTCCCACCGGCACACTACCGAGTTCTGGGCAGAGCAATAGGCCATGCCTGTGGCGCGCTCGGTATCCTGACACCACCGTTGTACGTCGTGCCGCTTGGGTTGAACGAGCGCGTGGAGAAGGCCTATCGCGCGGCACTGCAGTCGGTTCCGGGGGCGACGGGGCTAATACGTGTCGAGTTGCAGGATGACTGGTACTGGTGGGTTCTTGCGTCCAGTCATTGCATGACGGTGACCGGTGATGCGATCCAGGAGGCCCGGCGATGAACGTTATGACGCGCGCCCTTGGGTGCTTGGCGTTGGCATTTGCTTTGGAGGCCTGCACTGGCGAACCGGTAAAGATCGACAGCATTTCGGACGTGAGCCAGGTCGACTTGACCAAGGGTCGGAAAATCAGTGCCGAGGCGGGTGGCTTTCAATTCTATTGGGTGTTCCCCATTAACGTGAATTCACGTCTCAAGCGCGCATACCAGGAGTTGCTCGAGAAAGCGGGCTACGACGCGATCGCCGATGTGAAAGTGACTGAGAAGTGGGCCTACGGCTACGTAGGCACCACCTACTGGACCATCATGGAAGCGACGGCCTATCCCCGGAAGCGGCCGCTGGCTGCTCGTTGATCGCAGCGTATTCTCTCGTCCAACTGTGCGCCGAGCGGATGCCGTCAGCGATCTCGGCAGGTAGGCTTGGCGCAAGCGGCGGTGGGCAGCGCCGCAGGCTCAGAACATCACGCTCTTGTCGCGCTCCAGCACCGCCGCGATGTAGTCCGGCATGCCCTTGATGGTCGAACCGGCCACGAGGTCCCCCTCGCCGACCTGCCGGGCCACGGCGCAGGCGCCGCAGACCCAGATCGGGATGCCGGCGGCCTGTACCGCGGCCAGCAGGTCCTTCAACGGCGTCAGGTTCACGCCGATGACATGATCGGCCACGCCCTTGCGGCCCAGCACGACGGCTTCGTTCCACAGCCACAGCACGACGTCGTGCCCCTGTTCCTTGGCCGCTTTGGCGGCGATGAACGGTAGCGTGGCCATCGTCGGGTCGTCGGTGCCGTGGCTACCGGAAATGATGAAAGTCTTCATGGTGCCTCCGTGTTTTTGACGTATCAGGGATTGATGATACTCCACCGCGCCGTGTCGTCCACCCGAAAACGGAGGTCGGTCTGCGCGGCAGTCAGGTGGCGGCGCGCAGCGCGGGGTTCTCCAGGAACTGGACCCCAGGCACGTCCTCATGTGCTGCTCGTACCAGCGCCAGGGCAACCTTGGCGGCGTAAACCGGCTTCCATCGTTCCGGCAGCAGCCATGCCAGCCGCTTGCCGAGTTCTTCGCCGAAGCGCATCGAGCTGCGCTGCCCGATCAGCAGGGATGGCCGAGCGATCGTGACCGAGGGATAACCGAGTCGAACGACGGCTTCTTCCAGCTCGCCCTTGACCCGGTTGTAGAAGAACCGCGACCCGGCATCGGCCCCGGCGGCGCTGACCAGCAACAGGTGCCGGGCGCCCGCGGCCCGCGCCGCTTCGGCCACGCGCAGCGTGTAGTCGAAATCGACTCGCCTGAAGGACTCGCGCGAGCCGGCGTCGCGCAGGGTCGTGCCCAGTGCGCAGAAGACGAGATCCACGCGGAAGGCTGCGCTGCTCGCGTCGAGATGTTCGTAATCGACGACGCAGTCGTGAACCCGCGGCACTGTCGCGGCATCCGGACGGCTGCGGCGCACCAGCGCCCGCACCTCCGCGACGGATTCGTCGGCGGCCAGCAATCTGACGCATTCGCGCCCGACGACCCCGGTCGCGCCGGCGACGAGTACGGTGGTGTGTTGGTGGGCAGTTGACGGCATGGTTTGTGATCGCGTGCAGGGGATTGAGGTCGTTGGTGGAGGCGAAGCAGTTGGGCCCGAATCCGGTATCAGGCGAGGGGCGGCGGCGCGGAATAGCGCGCGTCGCCGAAGCCGAGCAGCGGAAAAAACACGAACGGCAACAGCAGCAGGCCCAGCAGGTAAGGCCACTCCTTCCCGAAGCGCTGGGCGAGCTTCAGATAAAGAAAGCCCGTCGCGAAGACGTTTACCACCGGTGTCAGCGACAACACCAGCAGCCACCAGGGTTGTCCGGTGATCTGCGTCAGTACGTAGATGTTGTAGATCGGGATGATGGCTTCCCAGCCTTCGCGGCCGGCTTTCTCGAAAACCTGCCAGGCGCCGGCGAGGGTGATGATGATCAGCAGAATGCCTATGGAATCCGACATGGCGGGAATTCAGTGAACCGGTTGCGGGACGATACGGTCACGATACCCGACGGACACGGCTGAACTCAAGGCAAAGGCCGGCTGGCCGACGCCGCCTGGAACCCTCGGTCGCCACGCCGATCCGGTGCCGGAACGACCTGGCGCCGTCCAAGTCCTGCGACAGCAGCGTTGCCGACTTGGGGGCTGGCAGACGCAGCGAAATGGCGCCGTGCTGTTTCCTTTGGGAATGGACCCGTTATCATCGTTCCTGCCGAATGCACGTCCGCATGACGAATCCGCAACCCGGTACTGGAGGTGAACGATGAAAGAGACAGCTGCAACGGCAGGCCAGGTCGCGAGCATGGTCTCCGGCGTCGAGGCGATCGAGATCAAGGCCACTGTGGCCGAACACCAGATCGACGCGGCGCTGGCCCACTACCGCCTGACGGTCGACAACGACGAGGAGCGGTATATCTATTTCTTCGACACGCCGGGCCTGACTTTGTTGAAGGACGGGATCATTGCCCGCGCCCGGCGGATCGTCGGCGACGAACACGACAGTACGATCAAGTTCCGGCCGGTCGTGCCGGCCGAGATCCCGGCCAAGTGGTGCAAGCATCGGGGCTTCAAGATCGAGGCCGATGCCAGCGAGAAGGGCGTGGTCAAGTCGGCATCGTTCACGATGCCGGTCGAGAAGGGCCTGATCAAGAAGGTGGCCACCGGCGACAAATCCATCGCCAAGCTGTTCAGCAAGGAACAGGAGCGCTTTCTGACGGATATGGCAGACCGCAAGATCGATTACGACTCGCTGAGCGTGTTGGGGCCGCTGAAGGCCCACCGGTGGCAATTCATGGATCCCGGCTGCCCTTGGGAGATCACCGCCGAATTGTGGAAGCGCGACGACGGTGACCGATTGATGGAACTGTCCATCAAGGCGTCGATCGTGCAGGCTGCCGCGGCGATCGGCGGTTTCAGGGCGTTCATTGCCGAGGTCGGTGCGCAGCAGGATGCCGACGAGCAGAGCAAGACGCGCTGGGCCCTGGACTACTACGCCAGCCGGCTCAAACCATGAGACGGTGCCGGTGTCAGCGGCGCCCGGGCGGGGCCTGTCGCCAGCGGCCCGGCGCCCGGCTCCGCTGACCCCTGCCGGTTGCGAACGGAATGGCCGATCGCCTCAGACTCGCGCGGACGGCGATCGGCGCCTATCCCCTGGTGGCTGGCGTGCCGCGGCCCGATGCGGGGACCTATCGCGAGATCAATGCCGTCCTGCGGCGCCATTTGCCGCCCACGGTCGTCAGCGTGCTGGCCGAACCGGTCGAGAACGCCGCGGCGGGCTATGTCGACTGGTTCACGAGCCTGGCAGGGCAACCGGTTCCGCTGCGGACACTGACCGGCTCGGCGCGAACGAAGGCCGTCAAACTGCTCGGCGACCGGTTGGAGGCAATTCGGTCGCTGGCGGCGCGTCCCGCGGTGATCCGGTCCGAGGCGCTGTCTCGGAAGCTCCGTCAGGCCACGACCTATCCGTCGGAGGAGGCGATCTATGTGGTCGACGGACAGCCGGTCGTCATATTCTGGGGGTATGGTGCGCTGCCGCCCGATGTGCCGACACCGTCCGAGGCGCCGCGCCCGGCACCGACACGGCTCTGGCTGATCGCGCTGTTGGTCAGCGCGGTGATGGCCGCATTGGCCGGGGCGGCCTGGTATTTCGGTTTGCTCGATCCGCTGTTCGATAGGACCGACTACGCCGCGCTCCTCGCGGAAGACCGTCGGCAGGGCGAACAGCTGCGCCGCGATTTGCTGCAGCGTGAACGGCAGTTGGCCGAAGCCCTGCGCACCTGTGCGCTGCAGACCTCGCTCGAAGGTTTGCATAGCGAAGGAACCGTGCTGTCAAAGCAACTCGCCGAGTTGCGGGAGCAGGTCCGGAACCGAGTCGTTTTTTGCGCGGCCCAGGCCGAAACCATGCGATTGCAGACGGAAGCCCGCGAGCTGGCGGCAAGATTGCAGGAGTTGCGCGCGAACCTGGCCAAGCGGGCCGCGACGTGTCGCGATCAGGCCTTGGCCGAAACCCGTGCGGAGCACCGGCGCCTGCAGGCGAAACTCAAGAGCTTACGGGCGCGGCTGAAGGATCAGCGGGAAGCCTGCAACCGGCCGCCACCCCCACCGAAACCGGCTCCACTGAAGCCGCCGCCGAAGCCCGCCCCGGTCGCGCCGCCGCTGCCCGAGCCCAAACCTGAGCCTGCCCCGGCCAAGCCTTCGTCACCGGAGCCTGCGGCGCCTCCAACCCCGGCAGCGCCAGCCGCGCCCGTGCAGCCGCCCCCACCACCGCCGGAAGCCAAGCACGGCGCGTTGCCGCCCTGTCCGGGCGAACGTCCGCCCGAGGATGCGCCCGATGTGGCCATTGTGCTGGATGCCTCCGGCAGCATGCGGACACCGGCGGTACTCGACAGCGCCAGCGCGGCTGCGGTCACGGCGTTCGAGGCTTGCGTTGCCGTAATGGGGCCGCTGATGTGTGCTCCGTTCGCCGCGGCGTATGAGATGGTCATGCAAACCGCGCACGGGCCGACCCGGCTGCAGTCGGCGCAACAGTCGGTTACCAGCGTCGTTCAGTCGCTGCCGGCGGATGTCGACGTGGCGCTCGCGGTGCTGGAGGACTGCCCGCGCGCCACCGACTACGGTTTGTTCGAGAACGCTCAACGCAGCCGCTTGTTGCAAACGGTCCACGGGCTGACGCCGCAACAAGGTACCCCCCTCGCCGACGGACTGCTGCAGGCGGCCCGCCGGGTCGATGGAGTCCGGGCGCCGGCCGTCATGGTGGTCGTCTCGGACGGCAAGGACAGTTGCGGCGGCAATTCGTGTGCGGCCGCGGCCTCGCTGAAGGCCGCCAAGCCTAAGTTGAAGATCAATGTGGTCGACATCGTCGGCGATGGCGCGGTGAACTGCATCGCGAACCTGACCGGGGGCAATGTCTTGACGCCTCGCTCCGGCATGCCCCTCGACCAACTGGTCAAGCGCGCCGCGAGTGACGCGCAGAAGCCGGCGCACTGCAAATGAGACCGCCCCACACGGATCGAACACGCCTTTGGGCAGCGGCGCCCTGGGGTGCCGTCGGCAGCGCGGCGATGGCCGGGCCCGGTACCTTGCGGCGCGTGCCTGTGGGATGCCGCGGTGGTCGGTCGGTGTTTCCTGATCGGGAGGGACAGCCATGACGACGGCGCGCTGTCGGATCGCCCGCACGGCGGTCGATGCCTATGCTTTGCCGGCCGGAGTCGCGGCTCCGGACTCGGCCTGCTTCAAGCGGCTGCACGGGTTGATTCGCCGCTATCTGTCGCCCGCGGTCGCGAATGTGTTGGCCGAACCGGTTCCGTTCGCTGACGGCAGCCAGCTGGACTGGTTCACGCCGCTGGGCGGTCAGCCCGAGCGCTTGCTGGATCTCCCCGAGCCCGAGCAGCCACGGGTCCGCCGGGTGCTCGACACCCGGCTGGAAGCGATCCGGGAACTGGCGCGCCGTTTACCCGAACTCGACCCGGAATGCACCGACGCGCCGGCCTTGCTGCAGGCTACCGCATTCCCGGGCGACGACGCGATCTATGTCGTCGGCGGTCAGCCCGTCGTGATTTTCTGGGCTTATGGTGTGCTGCCGCGATTCGAACCTGACGCGGGCGCCGCTGTGTCTGCGCCCGGCCGTCGTGCCCGCTGGACGGTTGTTGCGGCGGCCGTGCTGTTGCTGCTCGGTGTCGCCGGGTGGGCAGCGTTCCATTTCTCGCTGCTGCGCTGGCCGCCGTGGGGGCCCGATTATGTCGCGTTGCTCAAGGCCGAACGCGCGGAGGGCGAGCGCCTCCGACGCGAACTGATCGAGCGGCACAGTGCGCTAGCCACGAGTCTCGGGCACTGCGCGCTGCAGGATCAGGTCGCCACGTTGCAGCGGGAACGCGAGTTGCTGGTAGGGCGGCGGGACGAATTGGCCGCGCAGCTCGGGCGACTGATTCAGAGCTGTAAGACGCCGTAATCGAACCGGCGCCGGCAATTGCGCCGATTTGACCGGGGCTGGTCATTTCTGATCGGTTAGCGTATATATTTTTGTGTTTACAAAATGGGAGCAGCACCTATGGCAACTTCCACTGCGAAAGTCTTCACGAGCGGCAACAGTCAGGCGATTCGTCTACCCAAGGAATTTCGCCTGGATGCGAAAGAGGTCTTCATTAGTCGCTCCGGCGACAGTCTGATACTGACGCCGCGGATGCTGTCTTGGGAAGGGTTTACCGAAGGCCTAAGCGGCTTCAGCGATGACTTCGAGATCACCGAGGAACTGGCTGCCGACACGCCCCGGAAATCCCTGGAATGATCCATTACATGCTCGACACCAATGCGTGTATCGGCGTCATCAATGGGAGTCCGCCAACTCTTCGAAACCGTCTGTTAGGAATGCCGCCGGAAACGGTGACGATTTCGCAGATCGTCCGCTATGAACTCGAATTCGGGGTGTGTAATTCCCGGCAACAGCAGAGGAACCGAGCCAATCTGGCGCACTTCCTCAAGTATGTGCAGGTGCTGGATTGGAGCGACGAGCAATCCATCGAGGCAGCTGAGATTCGCTGCGCGCTGGCGCGGAAGGGTCAGCCGATTGGCCATTACGACATACTGATCGCCGCCCATGCTCGATCACTCGCTGCCGTTCTGGTGACTCACAACACCCACGAGTTCGGACGGGTGGAAGGATTGCAGTTGGAGGACTGGGAGTTGCCGTGAACCCGCCGATACGAAGGCAGCTATCAGTGTGCTGTTTACGATCCAATTGGTCGATCAGGCTTCGCAGCGAATCCTCTGCGCGCCCGGTCGTCTTCCCCCCTTAGAGTGAACGGCGCAGGGCTTGAAGCCTCCGAAGCCGGGCACCAATACGACTTTGCTACAATCCGGACAGCGCCGTGACACGGAGGGCCGTGCACCCGGGCGCCATCGTAGCCGACGAGGGATTTCAGGAAGCGAACATGGCTGGCGCGCTGCTCAGATCCGGCAATGTCAAGCAGTACAAGCCGCTCGGTGCGACCGGCAACCCGGTCTACCGTGCCGCTTCGCAGCTCCGCGCCGCGATACGCCGGCAACTCGGGGCGGATTTCGCCGATTTCTTCGCGATTCCGCAGCAGGACGACAAGGGCGACACGATCGACTGGTATGCGCCGCGCGAAGGCAGCGTCGTGCCGTGGACGGCCGCGACGACCGCCGAACGCGAGGACGCGAAAGCCTGCCTGCTCGCGGCACAGCAGGAATTGAGCGCGAAGAGCCGCTTCCTGCAGGATGCCGACAACAGCGAGCAGCAGGTCTTCGGCCGGCTGCTGGAACTCGCGACCCGGATTCCGGGCGAGGATCACGTCTACTTGGTCGACGGCCGCCCCGTCATGACGTTCTGGGGTTTCGTCGCGCGCGATGCGCCGGACTACCAGGACGTGCTGGCGATGCTGGACGTCGGCGGCGATGCCGCCACTGCCACGGTAGCCGCTGAGACACTAGGTGAGGGAGCGGAGCGCAGTACCTCGCGTTTCCGCTGGTGGCCCTGGCCGTGGTGGTTGCTGCCGCTGTTGCTCGGGCTACTGCTGCTCGGCGCGCTGCTGTTTGGCCTCAGGGGTTGCATCCCGGCGTGGATCCCCGGCGCCGAGTTGCTCGCGCCCGCCGCGGACAAACCGACCGTCGCACCCAATGAGACCACGAAGCCCGAGCAGCCCGATGGGGTGGAGCCACCGGTCGACACCGCCCCCGATGAGACCGTCATCGATGAGATCCATCGCCGCGGCGTATTCGACCGGTCCACGACCGAGTCCACTGTCGTCGACCGAACCGGTGAGACGACGGAGTCCGACCGCGCCGAAGGCGAGGTTAAGCCTGACGGAGCGGAGGCCGAGATACCGGGCGTGGATGAACCCGAACCGCCGAACAAACCGCCCGAGGCAGGCACCGAACCGCCGACCACCGATCAGCCCGGTGAAGACCAGAAGCCCGCCGGGGAGCCGCCGGGCGATCCCGCCGGCAAGCAGGACCCTGGACCCGACGATAAATCGGCTGGGGAGACCCCACCGAAAGTGCCTGGCCCAGGCGGCGCGGCCGGCCCGGACGGTGCTGCCGGTGCGCCGCTGACAATCCCCAAAGATGCAGCCAAGACGGGCTCGACCGATTTCATGAACGGTCGCTGGCAGTCGGTCACCGGCTTGCAGGACGCTGAAGGCAACCCGGTCCGGCTGGAGTATGAGTTCGCCAAGGGGCAGGGGACCGCCAAATTGCGGCATCGCGCGGGCGGCAAGGAACAGGAATGTAGCGCGGCCGTGCGTTCCTCGTTCAAGGGGTCGAAGCTGATGATCGAACAGGCCGACGACATCCGCTGCCCCGACGGGACGCGCTTCCAGCGCTCCGCGGTCGAGTGTGCGACGAACCCGCAGGGACGCGCCGAATGCCAGGGCAGGAACCAGGACGGTTCCGCGTATCAGGTCCGGATCAACAAGCAGTGATGCGAGCGCGCGAGGATTTCCCGGGATGTTGAGCGAGCTGGTCGAATTCTCCGACAACGCGACGCTGATCATGCGCAGCGGCGTCCAGTTCCTGGATTTCGGGCTGTCGGTCGATCTGCGCAAGGAACCGCCCGGTGAATTCGCGCTGCAAAGCAGTCAGCAGTCGCTGGCGCGCCTGGAATGGGACGAGCGGCGCGAACGCTTCGTGCATCCGGCCGATCCCGGCGCGGTCGTCAAGCCGCGCTTCAGCGCCAGCGTCGACGACTCGCTGAAACTGTTGGACGGCTGCTGGGTGCCGTTGCCATTCCTGCGCGCGGGTGCGCAGCGCCGTTTCGACGACGGCCCGACCACCTGGGCGCGCGGACGCATCGTCCGGCTCGCGGCCGGTGATGACCTGCGCGGCCACACCCACCGGCTAACGCTGGCCTTCGATACCAACGTGCTGGATCGCCCTGACGACACGGCCTATCTGGCGCCGACCCCGGCGGACGTGCAGACCGGCGCGAGCTTCCAGCTGGCCTATCGGGCGCATGAGTGCCCGTGGTTCCCGGAACAGCCCTGGGTCGATGAATGGCTGCGGGAGGTCTACCGTGACGAGGCCGCTCGGCGCCTGCGGATTCCGGCCGAGGACATCGAGACCGAACTGGAGCAGTTCGCGCACCATGCACACTATCTGAATTTCCTGACGCTGATCGCGACCCGGCTCCGCCTGCCGCAGATCCGCGTGCGCAGCAATGCGGCGGATGACGTCTACGCGCCGATACCGGTCGATCTGGTGCTGGACGTCGGCAACAGCCGCACCTGCGGCATCCTGATCGAAGAGCATCCGCAGCAGCACGACGGGCTGAAAAACCGCTACGAGCTGACGATTCGCGACCTGTCCGAGCCGCACAAGGTCTATCAGGAACCCTTCGAGAGCCGCGTCGAGTTCGCCCAGGCCCTGCTCGGCAAGGAACATCTGGCCTGCAAGGGCGGCCGCAACGACGCCTTCGTCTGGCCGACGATCGCGCGCGTCGGCCGCGAGGCCGCGCGGCTGGCCAACCATCGGCGCGGCACCGAAGGCTCGACCGGGCTGTCCAGCCCGAAGCGCTATCTGTGGGACGACGATCGCTACGAGCCGGGCTGGCGTTTCAATGTCGCGTTCAATCAGGAAGACATCGAACCGCATGCGACCGGCGCGCCTTACAGCAACCTGATCAACGAGCGCGGCGAGGCCTTGCACGAGCTGCCCGAAGAGGAGCGCATGCCGGTCTTCGTGCCGAAATACTCGCGCAGCTCGCTGATGACCTTCCTGTTGTCCGAGATCCTCGTGCACGCGCTCGGCCAGATCAACAGTCCGGCGCAGCGCATCAAGCAGGGCGACCCGGAAAAGCCGCGGCATCTGCGTTCGATCATCATCACCGTGCCGCCGTCGATGCCGAAACCGGAGCGCCGGATTTTCGCGCGGCGGCTGCAGGCGGCCATGGGTTTGGTCTGGAAGGCGCTGGGCTGGCATCCGGAGGACGATGCGATCGACGCGATCGATGCCGCCGGCGCGTCGACCGCCTGGCCGCCGTTCCCGGCAATCCACACCGACTGGGACGAGGCGACCAGCGCCCAGGCGGTTTATCTGTTCAGCGAGATCCACGAGCATTTCGGCGGGCGGCCTGAGGACTTCTTCCGGCTGCTGCGGCGGCGCGACTCGTCCGGGGCCGGGCAGGCGATCACGCTCGCGTCGATCGACATCGGCGGCGGCACTACCGATCTGGTCGTCGCGGATTACCGCCTCGACCACGGTCAGGGCGCGAACGTCTACATCCTGCCGGAGCAGCGCTTCCGCGACGGCTTCAAGATCGCCGGCGACGATCTGCTGCTGGAAGTGATCCAGAAGATGGTCGTACCGGCGATCGAGGCTGCATTGCGCGCTTACGGCGTCGGCGACCCGCCGGCGCTGCTGTCGCAACTGATCGGCGCCGAGACACTGTCGGTACAGGATCGGACCTCGCGCCAGCGGCTCGCGCTGGAGGTGTTCTATCCCCTCGGGCTGAAGCTGCTGCATGCCTACGAGCGTTTTGATCCGACCCAGCCGACCGAACCGCGGGTGTTGAAGATCGGCGAGGCCTTGAGCGCCGCGGAGCGGCCCTCGGACCATGTCGTCGCGCACTTCGCGCTCGGCGTGCGGCGGGCCGTCGGGCCGCGCGAGGCCGATTTTGATCTGCTCTCGGTACCGGTCGCGTTCGATCTGCACCGCTTGCACCGGCTGTTTCTCGAGGACCAGTTCGAGCTGTGCAAGACCATGCGCGCCCTGTGCGAGATCGTCCATCTGTACCACTGCGACGTGCTGCTGCTGAGCGGGCGCCCGTCGTGCATGCCCGGCGTGCTGGCCCTGTTCCGGCGGTTGCTGCCGCTGCCGCCCGACCGGATCGTGCCGCTGCACGGCTACCGTGCCGGGGTCTGGTACCCGTTCCACCGCGACGGGCGGATCAGCGACCCCAAGACCACGGCCGTCGTCGGCGCGATGATCTGCAAGGTGGGCGGCGCGCGGCGCATCCCGAACTTCAATTTCCTGGCGCACGCGTTCAAGGTCTATTCGACGGTGCGGCAACTCGGGCTGATCGACCAGAATCTGGTGCTGCGCAATGCCGACGTGTATTACCGCGACATCAATCTGGACGACGAGGAATACGAGTTGCCCGAGACACCGTTCGAGGTTCGCGCACGCATGATCCTCGGCTTCCGGCAACTCGCGTCGGAGCGCTGGCCGGCGACGCCGCTGTATGTCGTGGATCTCAGCGACAAGGCCAAACGCATGCTGGCGGATGTCGACCGCAGCGCGCCCGCGGTCATCGAGGTGGGCCTGAAACTCGATCAGCGGCGCGGCTCCGGGCCGGAGAGTTTCAGCGTCGCCTCGGCCGTGACCAGCTATGGCACCGCGCTGAATCCGGCGCGCGACGTGCTGCTGAAGCTGAATACGCTGACCACGGTCGGCATCGGCGAAAGCAGCTACTGGCTGGATACCGGCAGCATACTCCGGTGAGGGCATCGCAGTGACGACCTGGGACGATCGAAGCCTCTCCGCGCAATGCGCGGCCCTTTACGACGGCGCCGGGTCCGCGCTGGACTGGGTGGCCGCGGTGCGCAGCAACTCGCAGCGTCTGGACCGCGAGGCGGATGGGCTGATCGAGACCTTGCGGCGCTCGCGCAATCTGGCGCGCCGTCTCGGTGCTGCCGCGCAGCGGCCGTTCTCGGCCGGTGTGTTCGGCATGTCGCAGGCCGGCAAGTCCTATCTGATCTCGTCGTTGGCGCGGGCCGCCGACGGGCGGCTGCAAACGCTGCTGGATGGGCAGCGCGTCGATTTCATCGGGCACTTGAATCCGCCGGGCGGGGGCAAGGAGGCGACCGGGCTGGTGACGCGCTTCACACGCCGGCCGGGCAGTGCGCCGGCGGGGCATCCGGTCGCGCTGACGCTGTTCTCCGAGGCGGACCTCGTCAAGATTCTCGGCAACAGCTTCTTTAACGACTTCGATCGGGAGCGGGTCGCTTTCGATACCGATCAGGACTCGCTGCGGGCCTTGCTGGCCCAGGTCGAACGCTTCCGCCAGCCGGCGCCGACCGGCGGGCTCGACGGCGACGCCGTCGTCGACCTGATCGACTATTTCGAGCGGCGCTACGGGAAGTCGTTCGCGCCGCTGCGCAGCGACTACTGGCCGCGCGTACTCGAACTCGCGCCGTATCTTGCGCCGGAGCACCGGGCCGAGCTGTTGTCGGTGTTGTGGGGCCGGATACCGGATCTGACGCGGGCTTACCTGACGCTGCGGAATGCCTTGCAGCAGCTCGCGCATGCCGGCGTCGTCTATGCGCCGCTCGAAGCTCTGGTCGCTGGTTCCGGCGATGCGCTGTCCTGGCGGCCGGACAGCATCCTGAATGTCGACGTGCTGGACCGGCTCGGACGGGACGACGCCGAGACGATCGCCGTGCGGCCGGCCGCGGACGGTCAGGTGGTGGCCGAGGCCCGTATCGCGCGCCCGGTGCTGGCGGCATTGACGGCCGAAATCCGCTTCGAGCTGGCGGACAGCCCGGTGATCGGCCTGCTCGAGGAAATCGATCTGCTGGATTTTCCCGGTTACCGCGGCCGGCTCGAGATCAGCGATCTCGATGAAGTGCGGAAGCAGCTGAAACGGGACGAGGTGGACCCGGTCGGCCAGTTGATCCTGCGCGCGAAGGTCGCCTACCTGTTCGAGCGTTACACCGAAGATCAGGAAATGAACGTGCTGCTGATGTGCACGCGTTGCGACAGCCAGATCGAGGTGACCTCGCTCGCGCCGGCTTTGTCGACCTGGGTCCACAGCACCCAGGGCGAGAGTCCCGCGCTGCGCGGCACGCGGCCGCCCGGGCTGGTCTGGGTCATCACGCAGCTCGACCGGCGGCTCGAACCCAAGCCCGGCCAGACCGTCGCCCAGCAACAGCAGGAATGGGCGAACATGATCCACATCACGCTGCTGGAACGCTTCGCGCAATCGGACTGGCTGCAGGCCTGGTCGGAAGACAAGCCCTTCGACAATGTCTTTCTGGTCCGCAAGCCCGGCATGCTGCGCAGCGCGTTTACGATCGATGCCAGCGGACAAGAGACGGGTTTCCTGTCCGAAGAGGAGCGGCAACGGCTGGCGCAGCAACGCGACTATTTCGTCGGCAGCGAGGCGGTCGTGCGCCACGTCCGCGATCCCGTAGCGGCCTGGGAGGCGATGCTCGGCATCAACGACGGCGGCATGCAGCGGCTGGCGGACTACCTGCGCGCGGTCTGCAAGCTGCAGGCGAAATGGGACCGCATCGGCGAGCAGGTCGTCGCCGTCCGGAAGGAGATCGGCGAACACAGGCTGCTGCCGTATTTCCAGAGTGAGGGTGCCGGCGAGGTCGAGCGAAAACGGCAAAGCGCCGAGCGTCTGTATCAGGCGGTCGTGAACGCGCCCGACGGCTTCGGCGAACTGCTGTACCGCCTGCAGCCGGACGGCGAGTTGCTGCGTCGGCTTTACCTCGCGGCCGAGAACGGTGTCAGCGAGGAGGCCAACACCACCGATACGAAGCCCGCCCCGGTGCGCAAGACGCTGATCAACCTGCCGCTGCGGAAGGTGAACGAGCCGGCCGCGACGATGGAGCAGGGCGGGCGGGCCGAGCGTTTCGCAAAGGCCGCGGTGTCGGTCTGGATACGCCAGTTGCGCGGCCTGCCGGACGCCGCCGAGCTGATGAATTATCTGGAATTGCCGGCGGAGGCCGCGCGCATCGTTACCGATGAGCTGGTCACCGGGCTGGATCGGCACCAGCTGGAGCAGAAACTGGTCGCGGCGCTGAAGCCGCTTGAGGACATGCGCGGGACGACCCGGATCGGCATCGTCGACCAGCAGGTCATGGTCGTCCGCCAATTGCTGGGCGAGTTCGTCGATCGGCTCGGTACCGTCGAGCTGCCGGTCGGGCAGAGGCCCGAGTCACCGCTTGGCGGCCGGCGGGTGTTCGAGCCGCCACCGCCGATCCCGACGGGCAGTCTGCCGGGGTTGCCGGACGAGGAACTGAGCTATTCCGGGGCCTATATCATGGATTGGCTGGAGGCCTTTACCTCGCTCGCGATCGGCAATGCCGGACATCGCGCCGGTCGTGAGATCACGCCCGAGCAGAATCTGCGCCTCGGCGAGATCCTCGCGACGATCGGCGGGTCGGGCAGCGGCTGAGGCGGGCAGACGTGGCGATCAGGAGCGAATTGAGGAACGATGCCGTGCGCGGTCCAGGCTACGGCACGCTCCGGATTGCCGGCCTACCGGTGGGGTCCGTACCCGCGGCGTTCAGCCTCGAGCGCAATCAGGATGCGCTGCCCTATCTGGGGCGAGAAGGTCACTGGCAGGCGCAGGAGGCCTGGCATCCGGTCGCGAGCGCCGCGCCAGCTAGCGAGACGGTGGTCGAATTGCCGGTCGGACCGGAGATCGTCGATGCACTGGTCGAGCAGCCGCAGCATGTGATGTGCCGCTTGTCGGTCGAGTGCGGCGGCGGCCCGCAGGCCGGCGCGCTGAAGCTGCAGCGGCCGCTGTTCAGTTCCAGGGCGCAAGGCTTCGTATCCGCTTCCGTCCCGGTCGCGCCGCCGGCACTTGGGCCGGAGCCGGAGGACCTTATTGACGAGGTGCCGGACGAGAGCTTGGTCGTGCCGCCGGCCGAGCCGGTGCCGCCGGAGCAGGAACGCAGCCGATGGCGGGTCGTGGCGTGGACCGCGATCCCTTTGTTGCTGCTGGCGGCCGTCGGCGGCTGGTTGTGGTGGGATTGCCGCGTGCCCGGATTGCCCGGTCCGGAGTGTGCGCCTGAAGTGGCGCCCGAGGCGGCCGTCACGCCACCGGTCGAGACCCCGCCACGGAATTGCGCCGGTCTCGATGGCGAAGCGTGCCTGGCCGTTGCGATCCGCGCGACCGATGCCGGACAGCTGGATCAGGCCCGGCAGTTGCTCCAGGAAGCCGGCAGTCTCGGTGCCGTCAAGGCCTACGTCCGGCTCGCGCAAATGTACGATCCCGCGACCTGGGCGGCCGAGCGGAGTCCGGTCGCACAACCCGACTGGGAAACGGCGGCGTACTGGTACGACGAGGCGGCGCGGTCCGGGGACGCCGAGGGCAAGCTGGGCGCCGGCCGTTTGTACTGCGGCAGCGCGAGCGATCCCGCGTTCCTGAGTCATGGCGCCGAGCTGCTGCGGCAGGCGGTCGCCGCCGCGCCGGGCGATGCGGGTCTGGCCGAGGCCCTGAAGCAATGCGAGGAACGGCTCAAGTGAAACCACAATGTCGATGGCTCGCGTGCGCGGTGCTGGTGCTGATTGCGGCCACAAGTCTTTACACGGCCCCGCCGGCCGCCGCCGCCGAACCCTTGCTGCTGCCGGGCAAGAAGACCTTGTACGAACGGGTGCTGACCCGGCCTGGTGCGAAGCTCGTGGCGAGTCCCGGCGCCGCGGACGGCAAGCCGGTCGTGGCCCTGTCGCGTTTCTATGTCTATGAGCGCCAGGACGCCGGCGGCAAACAATGGGTGAAAGTCGGCGGCAGCAGCCGCGGCAACACCGACGGTTGGCTGGATGCGGCGCAGACCATTCCGTGGAAGCAGCAACTGACACTGGCCTTCACGAATCCGGCCAACCGTTCGCGGGCCTTGCTGTTTGACAGCCATGACAGTGTTATGGGACTGCTGAAGGCGCCGGATGCCGGCGCAAAGGCCGCGGAGTTGCTGAAGTCGGTCGAGTCGGGCAAGGCCGATCCGCGCGTGGTGTCGGTCGAGCCCAAGGAATACGTCGATCTGTCGAAGAAGTTCTATCTGCTCCCGATCCTGCAGGCCGAGGCCTTGAGCGCGCCGGCGAACGTCCGGGTGCTGCAGGTCGCCTCGGTGACCGCGAAGCCCGGCGATGCCTCCCCGGCCGAGGCGCAGAAACGGCAACAGGAAACGCCCGCGGTCATCCGCAGCTTCAGCGCCGCGGTCGTGTTCGTCATCGACACGACGATTTCGATGGGGCCGTATATCGACCGGACCCGCGACGCGGTCCGCCGGATTTCCGCGAAGATCGAGAAGGCGGGCCTGGCCGATCAGGTCAAGTTCGGTCTGATCGGGTTCCGGTCCAGCACCAAGGCCGTCCCCGGTCTGGAATACGTCAGCAAGGTGTACGCGAATCCCGGCGAGGTGAAGTCCGGCAAGGATTTCATGGACAAGGTGGCCGGCGTCAGCGCGGCCACGGTTTCCAGTGCCCGCTTCGAAGAGGACGCCTACGCCGGTGTCATGGAGGCGCTGCGGCAAGTCCACTGGAACGACTTCGGTGGCCGCTATGTGGTGCTGATCACCGATGCCGGTGCGATCGATGGCGGGGACGAGTTGTCGGAGACGAAACTCGGCGCCGAGCAGGTCCGGATCGAGGCGGCGCAACTCGGCGTCGCGGTCCTAGGCCTGCATCTGAAGACACCGGCCGGGAAGGCCAATCATGCCCGCGCGGAGAAGCAGTACCGGACGCTGACACAGCATTCGCAGGCGCGCAGGCCGCTGTACTACCCGATCGAATCAGGGACGGTCGACCGATTCGGGCGTCAGGTCGACACGCTGGCCGACACCGTCGTGCAGATGGTGCAGGGCGCCTCTCGCGGCGAACTCGTGGCCGGCAGCGCCCAGTCGGTCCAGAGCGGCAAGCCCAAGGAAGCCGACGAGCAGATCAAGGCCGACGCGCTGGCGGTCGGCCATGCGATGCAGCTCGCCTATCTGGGCCAGCAGAAGGGCACCCAGGTGCCCGACCTGTTCACCGCGTGGCTGTCCGATCGCGACTTCGCCCACCCGGAACTCGCGACGGTCGATGTCCGCGTGCTGCTGACCAAGAACGAACTCAGCAATCTGAGCGAGGCGATCAAGCTAATCCTCGACAAGGGCGAGGAGTCGCAGCGCAACGACACCGCCGATTTCTTCAACCTGCTGCGCTCCTCCGCAGTGCACATCGTGCGCGATCCGGCGAAGCTGAACGATCCGAAGGCGAAGAATCTCGCGGATCTGGGGCTGCTCGGCGAATATCTGGACGATCTGCCCTACAAAAGCAAGGTCATGCACCTGACTGCCGACGAGTGGGAAACCTGGAGCGCCAGCGCGCGCCAGCAGGAGGACTTTCTCGACGGGTTACGGCGCAAGCTGCGCCATTACCAGATCTACCACGATGACACCGACCGCTGGATCATGCTGGACGGTTCCAGCGATCCGGGCGAAGCGGTCTATCCGGTGCCGATCGACGCCTTGCCGTGATTGCCGGGCTGCCGCCCCCGGATCGTGACGGTTCGCTGCCTTCCGGTTGCCGGAGTGGAGCGGGCCGCGAGGACACGCCGTCAAGTCGTCCCCTCACCGCGAAAACGCCGTGTAGGCTGGATAAGGCGCAACGCGCCGCATCCGGCAACAGTGCTCGCCGGATGCGCTGCGCCCTTCGACTCCGCTCAGGGCACGCTTATCCGGCCTACCGGTTGTCATGTTCGGGGGTGCCGCTTGCGGCATGGGCGGTTAGGCTCGACCGCGTGGTCCCGCCCGCGGACGGTCCTGTCCTTCCGCTCCTCTCCCGCCGCCACGCGTGCGGGGCGGTGAAGGGCTGATGCTGCATCTGGCCGGAGTCGAACGGCAGCGCGGCAGCGGTCCCGGCGCCTTCACGCTGCGCATCGAGCATTTCGCGCTGAGTCCGGGCGCCTGCGTGGCCGTCATCGGAGCTAGCGGATCGGGCAAGAGCACGTTTCTCGATCTGCTGGGCCTGGTGCTGCGTCCCGATCGCGCGGAGGTGTTCGAGTTCCGTGGCCGCGACGAGACGCGCTGCGATCTCGCGGACTGGTGGCGGCGTGGCGCGGATGGCGAACTGTCGGCCCTGCGCGCCAGCGAAATCGGGTACGTGCTGCAAACCGGCGGACTGCTGCCCTTCCTGAATGTCGCGCAGAACATCCAGGTGTCGCGCCAATTGCTGGGTCTGGCCGAGGACGGTTTCGCCGCCGAGCTGATGGATTGGTTGGCGATCCAACGGCTGGCCGCGAAGATGCCGCATCAGCTTTCGGTCGGGGAGCGCCAGCGCGTCGCGATCGCGCGGGCCTTCGCGCATTGGCCGCGCCTGGTGCTCGCGGATGAACCGACCGCGGCGCTGGACCCGCCTCAGGCGCTGCGAGTCTGCCAACGCATGGTCGAACTGGCCGCGTCGCTCGGCATCGCGCTGGTCATCGTCTCGCACGATTGGGGACTGGTGCGCACGCTGGGGCTTCCGGAAGCCGTGGTTGAGCCGAACGAAGCGCCAGAACACAGCGGGAGTCGCATCGACTATGTGCCGCCGACCGCTCCGGACGCGCTGCCGGGGCGATCGGGTGCGGCGAACGCGCCGGCCTCGCCCACGGGTTCCGGTTCCGAACCACCGAATGGCTGATCCCTTGGTACGTTCACCGACTCTCGGCCGGCAACTGCGGTGCACCGCCGCCTGGGCCTGGCACGATTGCCGGTTCGAGTGGCGCGTCACGCTGTGCCTCGCGCTGGCCGTGGCCGCGGTGCTGGCGCCGCTGCTGGTGCTGTTCGGGCTGAAGTCGGGCATCGTCGGCACGCTGACCGAGCGCCTGCAGTCGGACCCGCGCGCCCGCGAGATCGTCTGGAAGTTCAATGGCCCGCTCGATGCGGCCTGGGTCGATGCGCTCGCGCAGCGTCCCGAGGTCGGCTTTCTGGTACCGAGCACGCGTTCGCTGGCCGCGACCGTGGACCTGCAGGGCCCCAATGAGGCCCTGCAGGACATCGACCTGTTGCCGACCGCGCCCGGCGATCCGCTGCTCGGCAGCGGTCAGCCGGTGCCGATCGGGTTTGGCGAGGCCGCGCTGAGCCATGAAGCGGCCCGTCGCCTCGGGGTGCAGGCGGGTGACACGATTCAGGCTGCCATCGCCCGCGTCTACCGCCAGCAGCGCCAGACGCTGCGCTTTCCGCTGCGCGTGGTCGCGGTGCTGGAGGAATCCGTGTTCGCCGGCAAGCTGGTACTCGCGCCGTTAGGTTTGCTCGAAGCCTGCGAAGCGTATCGGGACGGTTTCGCGGTACCCGAGCTCGGCGCGATCGATGGCGCCACGGGTCCACGTGCCCGGCCGCCGCATGCGCGGCTGCGCTTATACGCACGCACCCTCGATGACGTGCGGGGTCTGGCGCAGGAACTGAGCGCGGCCGGTTTCGAGGTCACGACCCGTAGCCGGGACATTGAACTGGTCGAGCAGATCGATCATGCCTTGAGTTTCCTGTTCCGGCTGATCGCCGCAGTCGGTGTGACCGGCTGCCTGCTGTCGCTGGCCGCGAGCCTGTGGGCCAACGTGATCCGGAAGCGCCGGGAACTCGCGCTGCTGCGCCTGATCGGCGTCCGCGAGCGGGTGCTGACCGTCTTTCCGGCGGTGCAGTCGCTGCTGATCGCGAGTGGTGGCCTGCTGCTCGCTTTCGGTATCTATGCCGTATCGGCCGAGCTGATTAACCGTACCTTCCAGATCGACCTCGGCCGCGACGAATTCGTCTGCCGGCTCGCCTTGCGCGATGGGTTCTTGGCCGCACTGCTGACACTATTACTGGCCGTGGCCGCGTCGATAATCGGCGCCATCGCCGTCGCGCGCGTCGATCCGGCGGATGGGTTGAGGGAGGGGTGATGTTGGGGTGTGCTGCGGATAGAGAAACATCATTTGCCGACTAGTGGCACAGGAGAATCGCATTTTTTCAGCGATGTGTTATGTTTTCGGCGTCAAGCCATTGGGGGGGGCAAGTCTATGTTCATCTTGCGGGATGACTTCTGTGGGGAGGAGCAGCGATCCGTGTGCGGCGAACCGCCCTTTCCTCGCATCGTTAGACGCTAGGTTTAAGGAACCTCTGAACAATTCCGAGTTGACGCGCAAGGACGCATCCCGCGGAGAATCAGGCGTCGAAAATGGACTTTAGTGACGCGGTAGCGTCCGTCAAGGTGGTGTAATTTTCGGGGGCGAACTCCGGCTCAGATGAGTTCTTCAGTCTGCAGTCAGTCCGGGTAATGGGTCCATCCCGACGCTGTGCTCTGTCATGGTGTGTTGG